>JANQRP010000006.1 GCA_028284495.1 Longimicrobiales bacterium
AGGGCGGCGCGCGCAACGGACGGCGGCCCGGCGGATCCGCCCACGCCGTGCCGTCCGGCGTCAGCCGACCGGCAGCTCGCCGTAGCGGCTCATCCCCGATCCGCCGTCCGAGCCGGTGTCGACCACGAATCCGTAGACGGGCCCGCCCGGGCCCCTCGTGAGCACGGCGCCTCGGATCCACTGGCCATCGATGCCGTCGAGGACCACCTCGGGCGTCCCCCACGCCCCACCCGACGGCCGCACGGCATGCCAGAGGGCACCGCTCGAGCGCTCGACGAACAGCACGTGCACGTCGTCACCGAAGGCCACGGCATCGGCCGTGACCTGGTCCGAGTCGACCGGGCCGGAGGCCACCGCGATCGAGGTCACGACCGACGGCGTTCCGAGGGCGCCCGTGGGCGAGAGCCGGCGTTCGAGCAGACGCCCGTCTTCGGGACGGTAGATGACGGACACCGCGCCGGACGCCAGGAGGTTGAGCGGCAGGATCGCGACGCGGTCTTCCTCGGCGCGGCCCAGCCCACTGGCGAAGCGGGTCCGGGTCCCCAGCGATCCGTCCGGGAGGATGCTCCGGAGCCACCCGTCGCCCCCCAGATCCACGTACGCCAGGTGCACGACGTCGTTGTCGTCCGTGACGACGACCGGCCCCGAGAGGGTGTCCGGGGTCGCGGCGTCGATCGTGGCCTCGACGCCCCATTCCCCCCCGGCGGGTCGAATTCGGTAGTGCAGCTTCGTGTCGCCCCCGTACACCGCGACGAGGCTCCCGTCGGAACGGGCGGCGAGCGCCGTGACCTGCGTCGGCGGATCCCGATCGGGCGCGAGATCCCCGTCCGCGAGCGCCCACCGGTCCGGGGCCTCGGCGTGGTCGGACGTGTTGAACTGGTAGTACCAGGTCTCGTCGGACATGTGGATCATGTGGATCACGCCGTCCACCAGCGTCGCCGACACCGCTTCGAGGTCACCGTTCGGGGGCCGGCCGGGCGCATCGACTTCCGTCCAGCTGCGCCCCCGGTCCGACGACTTCACGATCATGAACACGTTGTACGTCTCGGCGGGCTCCTGGATGAAGTAGAGGTCGCCGTTCGACGCCTCGAAGGGTCCGACCCGGTCGGGCGTCTCGACGTAGGTGCCCCCCAGGTGACGGTCGGGCACGGTCGCCTCCACACGTGCCGCGGGCCCACGGAGCGGCTGCCCGCTCCAGTCGACGAGCCGGTACTCGAATACGTCGCCCGGCCCGACCTGCGTGGCGCCGTCGGAGAAGTAGCGGATCACGAGCGGCCACTCCCACTCGGTGGAGCCCGCCGACACGTCACGGAGCAGCGGCGAAGGACGGAGAGAGATGCCGGATCCCCCTCCGAAGGTCGGAGTCGAGCCACCGACGAGGTCCGATGTCGGCTCGCCGTGCGAGTACTCGTCGGACGCCGCGATGCTCGTGACGGGACTCGCGCTCTCGTCCGGATACGGGTGGTCGTGGGCCTCGACGGGCACCCACGCGCCCTCGTTGCGTCGCGCCTCGAGCCGGAGGCGCGGGGCGCCCGCAGCCGCGAGGGCCACCTCGAACCGGAGCCGAAAGACCTGATCGACCGGAACCGTGGCGACGGTATTGTCGGGCGCGGCCCACCCGCCGTCGTCGTTGAGTTCGAGCGAGTCGTCGGCGCGCACCCGCCACGCGGTGACCTCGTCCGCGGGGGGCGCGCACGTCGTGAGCGCGGTACCTGAGAGCAGCGTGACGAGGATCGAGAGGCGTCGAGAAGTCATCGCGAGTTCGGCGGGGTGGGGGTCGCGTGTCGGCGCCGGGCCGGCGCCGCGCCCCGGAAGCTGTGTCGAACGCCCCCGGTCTGGTAACAGCGTGCCTGCCGATGTGGCTCGTTTGTTACAAAGGTCTCCGAGTTCCGTGACGGAGGCCTCGAAGTTTTCGGGCGGTGGGGCCGGCAGGGGCCGGACCCCTGACTCGAGACACCGGATCACAGTCATGCGATCAATACTTCGTTCGACCTTTGCCGTGATCCTCTCGGCGATGCTCGTGCCCGCCGCCGCTTCGGCGCAGCAGGGAAGCATCACGGGAGTCGTCACGGACGCTTCGACCGGACTCACGCTTTCGGGTGCGACGGTCCAGATCACGTCGCTCGACCGCGCCACCGCCACGAACGAGGCCGGCCGCTTCGTTCTCCTCGGGGTCCCCGCCGGGACCCGGAGCGTGACCGTGAGCTACATCGGATACGGTGAGAGCACACAGTCGGTCACCGTCCAGGCCGGCGAGGTGACCAACGTGAGCTTCGCGCTGGATCGCGAGGCGATCGAGCTGGGCGGGCTGACGGTCACGGGGCGCCTCGCCGGGCAGGCGGCCGCGCTGAACCAGCAGCTCACGTCGCTCAACATCACGAACGTGGTCGCGGCCGACCAGATCGGTCGCTTCCCGGACGCCAACGTCGGTGACGCGCTCAAGCGCATCCCCGGTATCGTGATCATTCAGGACCAGGGCGAGGCGCGCTTCGGACTGATCCGGGGTACCGAGCCGCGCTTCAACTCGGTGATGGTGAACGGTGAGCGCATCCCGTCGGCCGAAGCCGAAGTACGCGAGGTGCAGCTCGACCTCATTCCCGCCGACATGGTGAGCCAGGTCGAGGTCAGCAAGGCGCTGACGCCCGACATGGACGCCGACGCCATCGGCGGCGCCGTCAACATCGTGACGCGTGCCGCGCCGGCCGATCGTCGGATCTCCGCCACGCTCGGCTCGGGCTACAACTTCCTCGCGGACGAGCCGATGGCCATCGGCTCGGCGGTGCTCGCCGACCGCTTCGCCGACGACAGGCTCGGCGTGGTCATCTCGGGTTCGTGGTTCTCCCATCAGCTGGGCTCGGACAACATCGAGGCCGAGTGGGACCTCGACGGGGGCAACCCGTATCTGGCCGAGTTCCAGATCCGCGAATACCAGCTCGATCGGACCCGGCGTTCGATTTCGGGCTCGTTCGACTACCGCTTCAACGACGCCAACACGCTCACGTGGCGGTCGCTCTACAACCACCGGGACGACTGGGAGAACCGGTATCGCACGGTGTTCAAGCTCGACGAGCCGGACGCGCAGGGGTTCCAGGAGGCCGAGATCGAGCGCCAGTCGAAGGGCGGACTCGGCAACGATCGGATCGACTTCCGGCGTCTCGAGGATCAGCGCACGCAGAGCCACTCGCTGACGGGTGAGCACATCTTCGGCGGCGGTGTCCAGTTCGAGTGGTCGGCCCAGTACGCCAAGGCCTCCGAGGAGCGGCTCAACGAGCGCTACATCCAGTTCCTCGCGGAAGGTCTTTCGGCGCGCGCGGACGTGGCGGATCCGAGCGTTCCCCTGGTGAACATCGTGGGGGGCGAACCTGCGCTCACCTCATTCGAGCTCGACGAGCTCACCGAGGAGACACAGTTCACCGAGGACGAGGACCTGAACTTCCGCGCCGATCTCACTCTGCCGTTCGCCGACGGCCGCACCGAGTTCAAGATCGGGGGCCGCTACCGCGGGAAGGACAAGCTGCGGGACAACGACTTCTTCGAGTTCGAGCCGACCGCCGGTCAGTTCTCGACGCTCGCCGATGTCGATCTCCAGGACTTCTCGAACCCCGAGTTCCTCGCGGGTTCGCAGTATCAGATCGGTCAGTTCGCGTCACCCATCTTCCTCGGTGACCTCCCGTTGAGCGACGCGTCACGGTTCGACGGTGAGGCGTCGCTGGGCGACTTTGCGGCTGACAACTTCAACGCCGAGGAGACGATCCTGGGCGGGTATCTGATGCTCACGCAGCAGCTCGGGTCACGCACGACCGCCGTCGCGGGTGTCCGTGTGGAGAACACCGAGAACACCTACCAGGGCAACCTCTACAACGACAACACCGAAGAGGTCGAGCCCACCTCGGGCGAGTCCAGCTACACGGACGTCTTCCCGTCCGTCCAGGTGCGTCACGAGCTGGGTGACCGGACGATCCTCCGCGCGGCGTGGACCAACACGATCGCGCGCCCGAACTACTTCCAGCTCACGCCCTTCCGTGTCATCGAGGACAACGAGATCGAGATCGGGAACCCGGACCTCGAGCCCACGAGGTCGATGAACCTCGACCTCATGTTCGAGTCCTACTTCCGGTCCATCGGGCTCATCTCCGCGGGTGTGTTCTACAAGGACATCAGCGACTTCATCGTCGGCCGCACCGTGCAGAACGGCACCGTGGACGGCATCGTGTTCGACGAGGTGACCGAGCCGATCAACGGGGCCAGCGCGTCGCTGACCGGCTTCGAGATCGCGATCCAGCGGAACCTCGATTTCCTCCCCGGCCTCCTGTCGGGGCTGGGGCTGTACGCGAACTACACGTACACGAGTTCCGACGTCGAGGACATCGGCATCGAAGGGCGCGAGGGCGAGGAGCTTCCGCTCCCGGGCACGTCCGAGAACACGTTCAACGGATCGCTGTCCTACGACTATGGGCGCCTGAGCCTCCGCGCCTCGGTCAACTTCCAGGACGATTTCATCGATCCGGGCGAGCTCGGGGACGAGGCGTTCTTCGATCGCTACTACCAGGCGCAGACGCAGGTCGATCTGAACGGTTCGATCGCTCTGACCAGCGGCGCCCAGTTCTTCTTCGAGGTGAACAACCTCACGAACGAGCCGCTGGCGTACTACCAGGGCATCCCGAGCCGTCTGATGCAGCGGGAATTCTACGACACGCGGATTCAGACCGGTCTGAAGATCGACCTGAACTAGGCCCTGGCGCGGGGGACGATCCCCGCGAAGGAGCGTTGGGGCGGCCCGTACCGGGCAGACGTGCTCCTCGAAAGGGTACGGGTCCCGACACGGCGGCCCCGTCGGAGCGATCCGGCGGGGTCGTCGCACGTTCGTGAGCAGGAGGGCCGGCGACGCAGGCCAGCCGACGTGCCCGACCCGCCGGGGCCGGACGCCACAGCCGCGCGCGGTCAGGCGTCCGGCGACAGCAGGCCCGGCTTCAGCACCACGGCGGCGACGCCCGCGCTGGCGAGCAGGACGAGCGCGTTGACGCGCTCGGCCGCCTGGAACCCCGCCGAGAACTCGGCGCCACCGACCGACTCGATCCCCGCGAGGCCCGCGAGGATGGGGAGCAGCGGGACCGCGAGGAGCTGGGAGGCACGGGCGATGGCGTTGTTGACGCCCGCGGCCACCCCCGAGTAGCGGTCCTCGACGGCCGCCAGCGCAGCGCTCGTCAGCGGCGCGACCGTCAGCGAGAGTCCGAGCCCGAAGACGATCACACCGGGCAGGATGTCGGTCACGTAGTCGGCCCCGATGCCGATGCGCCCCAGCAGCAGTGCTCCGGCCGCCGCCACCGCCGGACCGAGAATCATGAGCCCGCGCGGCCCACGCGTCCCGGCCCACTTCCCGGCGCGCGGCGAGACGAAGAGCAGCAGTGCCGTGATGGGCGAGAGAGCGAGGCCCGCACCGAACGCCGAGTATCCGAGCACGCGCTGCATCTGGATCGTCAGCAGGAAGAAGTTGCCCGAGATCGCGAAGTAGATCCCGACGGTCACGAGGTTCGCGCCCACGAACCCCCGGCGGCGGAAGAACGCGAGCGGGAGCATCGGGTCGGGGTGGTTCCGCTCGGTGTCGAGGAAGCCGACCAGCGTCAGCACGCCCAGGATGCCGGCCGTCATCACGCCGGGGTGCGACCAGCCCCACTCCGGCCCCTGCGTGAGCGCGAACACGATGCAGCCCAGGGCGACGGCCGCGAGGAGCGCGCCCTGCTTGTCCCACGACCCGCGCTTCGAGGGCGCCGCCTCCCCCTCGAGCGCGCGCAGGACCATGAAGATCGCGAGGGCGCCGATCGGCACGTTCAGGTAGAACACCCAGCGCCAGGAGAAGGCGTCGACGAGCCACCCGCCGAGCAGCGGTCCGATCACCGTGGACAGACCACTGAACCCCGACCAGAGCCCTACCGCCCGCCCCCGCTGGTCGGGCGCGAAGTTGGTCTGGATCAGCGCGAGACTCGAGGGGATCAGGAGGGCCGCCGCGACCCCCTGGAGCGCGCGCGCGACGATGAGCGTGGCCTGGTCCGGTGCCACCCCGCAGAGCACCGAGGTGGCCGCGAACAGCCCGGCGCCCCACGAGAAGGTCCGCCGGCAGCCCAGTCGGTCGGCGAGTGATCCACCCGGGAGCACGAGCGCCGAGAGCGTGATCAGATAGGCGTTGAGGATCCACTGGAAGCCCGTGAACGTGGCGCCGAGATCCTCCGCCATGGCGGGCAGTGCCACGTTGACCGCGGTCCCGTCCACGAAGGGCATCGCGGATCCGAGGATCGACGCCGTGAGCACGAGGCGACCCTTCCGGGATTCGATCGTGATCATCGTGCGGGGCGGGCGGGTGGGTGGGGCGGTGGAGGCGGTCGCCGGCCGCTCGGAGGCGCCGGGGGCGAAACGGAAGCGGGGCCCGCCGAGCGAAGTCGGCGAGCCCCGCGAGGTGGAGGAGACGGCGGCGTCAGCCTCCGCCGTTCCCTCGCGCGAGTGCCCGGTAGTACTCCGCGACGAGCCGCCGGAAGTCGGTCGGAATCTCACCCGAGCCGGTCAGCGCCGCCCGATCGGACTGCTCGCCCTCGACCTCGCGCCGGAGACGGAACTCGAGTCGGCCGAGGCTCTCCCGCAGAGACGCCTGCAGGAGCCCGACGTGCGGCAGGTCGTCGAAGACGCTCGGGTCGACGAGACCCTCGAGCGCGTCGATGGCCTGATCCAGGTCCTGGACCTCCCCCTCCCGTCCCTCCTCCTGGAGCGCATCACGCAGTTCGCGGGCCTCCTGGAGGCGCTGCTCGAACTCGCGCTGGTACTGGCGGCGCTCGGCGTCGGTCAGCGGCTCGGGGATGGCGCCTCCCGCGTACGTCCCGTCCCCTGTGTAGTCGCGTTCGCTCCGCGGCGTGCTCTGGGCGCCGACGGGTGCTCCGGGCTGGTTCTGTCCGCCCTGGTTCCCCGTCTGCTGGTTCTGCCCCTGGCCCTGACCCTGCTGTTGGGCCTGCTGCTGGTTCTGCTGGCCCTGCTGACTCTGGCCCTGCTGACCCTGCTGCTGGTTCTGGCCCTGGCCCTGCTGGTTCTGCTGACCCTGCTCGTTCTGCTCGCCCTGCTGGGCCTGTCCCTCCTGACCCTGCTGGCTCTGCCCCGGCTGCTGACCTGTGCGCTGACCGAGCCGCCGCGCGAGAGACTCGGCGCTCCGCTGAAGGTCCTGCGCCTCGTCGAGGGCGCGTTCGAGCCCCTGCTCCTCGGCGGCACGGCTCGCGGCGCCGGCCGCCTCTTCGAGCATGCCCTCGAGCTCCTCGAGACCGGCCCGGATGCTCTCCTCGAAGATCCGCGCGAACTCGGGGTCGCGCTGCTCCACCACGCCCCGCGAATATTGGATCCGGTTGGCGAGGCCGGCGTCGTTCTCCATGAACTCGGCGGCGTCAGCGAGCTGACGTGACGTCTCGGGATCGCGCTGGCGTGCCTCCGCCGCAAGCTCGCGGAGCTGCTGCTCGAGCGCGCGCGCCTCCTCGGCCATCTCTCCCTTCTGCTCCGAGATGTCCCGGATCGCCTCCCGTCGCTCCGCCGAGTCGGCCCCCAGGTCGGCGAGCCGATCCTGGATCTGTTCCTGCTGCTGCCGCAGCGACCTCGCCTGGTCCAGGGCGTTCTGCGTGTCCTCCTCGATCCGGCTCTCGCGATTGTCGCGCAGACGACGCTCCGCCTCCTCGAGCTGCTCGAGCGCGCGCTGAGCCTCGGCGGCACCGGAGTTGTCGCCGTTCGCGGCGGCGCGGCGCATGGCGTTGGCGGCTTCCTGCAGCTCCTGTGCAGCCTCGGCGAGCTCCGGATCCGACTCCTCGCGCGCCAACTGCTCGAGCTGCCGTGCGGCCTCCTCGGCCTGGTCGGCGAGCTCACGCTGCGACTGGGCGGATGCACCGCCGCCCGCGCTGCTCTGCTGGCTCTGCTGCCCCCGCGCCTGCTGGCGTTCGGCCTCCTGCTGCTGACGTCGTGCGAGCTGCTCGAGCTCCTCGAGCAGTTCGTCGACCTGCTGATTGGCCTCCTGCCGCTCACCGCGCTGAACCGTCTCGTACTGGTTCTCGAGCTTGTCGAGCTCGAGCTCGAAGAGGTCCGCGAGGTCGTCCGCGTTCGCGCCCTGGTTCTGCTGCCCTCCGCCGCCCTGCTGCTGCTGTTGCTGCAGCTGGACCATCCGCTCGTACGTCTCCTCCGCCTTCAGGAGCACGCGGAGGGCGCGCTGCTCGGGCTGCAGCGCGGGCTGGGTCTGGAGCGAGTCCAGCATCATCTGGGCCGTGTCCATGGCGGCGGTGGCCCCCGGGAGCATCTCGGCGATGACGCGGAACTGCTCGTCCGCGCGCGAGAGCCCGCGATTCCGCATCCGCTCGACGAGCGTCCCGACCTGTTCCTTCACCCGCCCCTGCGCGAGTGCGACGGCACGCGTGCTCTCCGCGAACTCGTCGTCGGTGTAGTTGGCCCGGTCGCGATTGAGGTTGAACGTAGCCGCGATGACCTGGCGCTGGAGTTCGGAGAGTCCGGGTTCGGCCTGCTGTTGCTGCTGCTGCCCCTCCGGCGGCGGTCCACCCGGTTGGGGCGGCGCCTCACGGAAGTCGCGCCGGAACGGCCGGATCTGGAGGAAGTAGATGTCGCTCGAGATCGGCTCGCCCGTGCTCTGCTCGTCGGACGTGATCGCGTAGAACGACACGAGGTCGCCGTCCTCGAGATCGTAGTCCTCCATGAAGAGTGTGTGCCCCGCCACGACTTCCTCGAGCGGGGAGCCCGCGGCGTCGTACAGGTCCACCGTATCTTCCGGTGCCCCGTTCACGGAGTAGACGAGCTTGAGGTCGCCGATGCCGTAGTCGTCCGTCGCACGGGCCTCGATGTAGACCTCCTCGATCGCCGATACGTCGGTGTCGCGACCGGGCTCTTCGACGACGATGGTCGGGGCCCGGTCCGATAGGAGGTCGATCCGGTACTCCGGCGAGGCCGCCACGAAGCTGCCGTCCCCGAGTGCGAGTTCGATCCGGTAGTAGCCGCGGTCTCGGACGATGAACTCGCCGACCACCCGGCCCTCCTCGTCGACCGTGAGGTCGATCGGCTCCTGATCGTCGATGAGGAGTCGACCGGCCGGCGTGGGGATCGTCGAGTTGATGATCACGCGCACGCGGGTGCCGGGGAGGACTGCGAGGTCTCCCGCGTCCTCCACCGTCTCGACCGGCATCCCGGTGTAGGCGGGCCACCGGTACTCGTGCGCCATCGTCTCGACGTACGGCAGGTCGACGACCTCGATCGAGTAGGTGGGCGAGCGAACGCCGTCCGACTCGATGAAGTACTCGAGTCCCTCCTCGAGCCCGAGTAGCAGCAGTTCGAACTCTCCCGGATTACCCGTGGGAATCATGGTGAGCCGCTGAAGCGCCTCGACCTCGGTATCCCGTCGGAAGAGCGAGACCTCGTCGGCGCCGAAACCCTGGAGCCGAGCCCGGACGAACTGGTCCGAACCGCGTGCGACGGTCACGTCGCCCGGATCGACCGCGATCGAGTACGGGTTGAGATCCGCCGCCGAGGCGGTCGTGAGCAGCGACGAGGCACCTCGCTGCACGCTGGCAGGCCCGAAGAGAAGGAGACCGAGCGCGACGATCGCCACGAACGCGAGCGCACCCGACGACTTCATGAGCGCCGGCTGGTCGATGTTCCGGCCGTTCTCGATCGTGCGGGCCTGCTCGACCGCCTTGCGGACGAGCCCGTCCAGAATGGCCGGCGAAACGGGCGTGCCCTGGGCCCTCGAACGCTCTGCCTCGACCGCGCCGAGGATCGCGGCCTGAAGGCTCGGCTCGTGCTCTTCCAGATACAGGGCCACGTGTTCGTCGTCGACCTTCTGCATCCACGGCATGAGGACCCGCCACACGGCGAGTCCGATCACCACGGACCACGCGGCGATCCTGAAGCCGAGGATGGCGCCGGGCGAGAAGCGGGTCGCCTCGACGCCGAACCCGGTGAGGACGATCGCGGCGAGCGCGGCGACGAGAACCCAGACCATCCCGGAGACGGTCCGGCGCAGGCGCCAGCGCGTCAGGACGCCCGAGAGAATCTTCTCGAGTCGCTCCCGCTCCGACCCGCCCCGGTCAGCTCGCCATCCGCGCATGTCCGCTCCTCGCCGTCGCTGTCGACAGGCGGTTCGAAAGTACGGTCTCGATGATCAGTATGCCGAAGGCACCCAGAAGGAGCCATCTCCACCAGCTCTGCCGACGCTCCTGGTCGGCGCGGCGCAGCGCCGCGGCCCGCTCCGTGTCTCCTGCAGGTAGGACGTCGCCACCACTGCGGAGCGATGCAACGAGCTCCTCGGGGTCCAGCGCCGAAAGGTCCGACTCGCCGCGATCCACGTTGACCGCGACCGAGACCGGACGCAGGTCGCCACGTCCCGGAGGACGGATCTCGTAGAAGCCCGCTTCCGAGAGCTGGAGGAAGTGCGACGAGGACCCGTCGGTCAGCTCCGACGATGCGCCGGACGGTGCCAGCACGACCCGCTCCTCCGACGCGGCGATCGCTTCGGCGATCGCCCCGAGGCCCGCGGACTCCATCGCCCTGGCATCGGTGACGTCCACGACCTGGCCCGCGGTGAACGACTCGAAGGCCTCCCGCGCGCCCGAGGCGTACCGCGCCAGCTCGTGCACGAACGGCAGGAACACCGGCTGGAGGGCGAGATCCGTCCACCCCGCGTCGAGGGTCGAACTCCAGACGAGCACGCGCCCCGCGCCGGTGCGCCGCTCGGCGAGCGCCGTCGAGCCGTCGTCGAAACGGGCGAGGACGGCGACGGAATCGGACGCCTGCACGGAGTAGGCCCGCGCCCGGTAGAAGCGGGCCGCCGAGAAGTCGCCCTGCCTGGGTCCCCGGAAGACCTCGAAGATCGGGTGCTCGTATTCGACCGAGGCGAGCCGTTCGCCGCGCCCATCGCGGTCTTCGACGCCGCCGAGCGCACCGGGAAACACGGTCTCTCCGCCCTCGCCCCAGCCCCCGCGTTCGCCAGCTACAAGGATCAGGCCGCCGCCGTCCTGCACCCAGTCGCGGACCCGGTCGGTCTCCGGGGTCCCGAGGGGCCGGTCCACCAGCAGCAGCACATCGGTCTCGTCGAGCGCCTCCCCGGAAGGAACGCCCCCGCTCGACACGACAACGTCGAACTCGCCGGCCTCGGTGATGCCGAGTGCGCGCTCCACGTAGAACGCCGCGTCGGTAGCGCCCGGCGGCACCAGGAGCCGCACCGTCTCGGCGCGACCCGGAGAGAGCACGAACCGCATCATGTCGTCCTGCGGCAGGTCGTCCTCCGAGATGGAGACCGACCCCTGGGTCTGGTCCGCACCGATCGTGACCGGGTCGAACACGACGCCGTCCGCGCCCTCGGCCGGAAGCGTCACGGTCTGCGTCTGTACGGGTTGGCCGTCGAGTGACAGGACGACTTCGACCTCTCTCGGCTCGGTGCCCCCGGTCCGGACCAGCCGGGCGGCGGGGCTCACCCGCTCACGCCCCTCCACCTGCTGACGATTGAGCGCCACGTCGGCGACCGCGGAATTGTCGATGGGTCCATCGCCGACCACGACCGTGCGCACCTCGGTACCGGCGGGGAGGGTGACCCCCTCGTCGCCGGTCCACCCCTGCGCCTGGAAGTCCGACACGATGACCAGCTCCCGCGCCGGGAGCTCCGACTCCTCGAGGATCGTCTGCGCCAGCTTGAGGCCCGGTCCGTACGTGGTGCCCTCGTCCGAGACGCGGGACGTGTCGATGGCCTGCCGGAGCCGGACGGGTTCGGCTGTGGATCGCGCGATCGCCGCCGCGCCGGTGGCGAACACCACCACGCTGGCGCGGTCGAGCGGCCCGAGATCGGACACCGCCTCGCGCGCAGCCTCCTGCGCGTCGCTCCACCGGTCGCCGAGCGCCATCGACCACGAGTGGTCGAGGAGCACCACGCGCTCCGTCGGACCGGTGCCGGCGGCGGTCGCCTCGTCCGTGCGGTCGACGAAGGGTCGGGCGAACGCCGCCACGATCAGCAGGACCGCGAGTGCCCGAAGCGACAGCAGGAACCAGTGGTGGATGCGCCGACGGCTCTCGGCGCGGTACGGCACCTTCTCGATGAAGCGGATCGAGGGGAAGCGGAGAACCTTCGACTTCCGCCGCCTCGTGAGGTGCACGACGATCGGGACGACGATCGCCGCTGCGGCCGCGAGCGCCAGCGGTACGAGGAAGCCGAGGCCCATCGTCTACCGCCTCCTCGTGCTGCGCGCACGCAGCGACAGATACGCGAACAGCGCGTGATCGAGCGGCTGTGAGGTGTCCACCGGGACGAAGTCGACGCGCTCCCCGGTCATGGACCTGCGGAGCGTCTCGACGTGGTCGGCGATGACCTGCGCGTAGCCCTCCCGCAGCTTCGTCGGGATGACCGGGACCTGCTCGCCCGTCTCCGCATCCTCGAAGCTCACGGCATCACCGACGGGCAGGTCGCGCTCCCCGGGGTCGAGAACGTGGAAGATCATCACGTCCTGCTTGCGGGCCGTCAGGTAGCGGATCGCCGCAACGACATCGTCCGGGTCCTCGTAGAGGTCGGACACCAGCAGGACGATGCCGCGCTTCCTGAGGCCGCCGGAGACCTCGTACATGGCGTTCTTCAGGTCGCCGGGCCCCCGCGGCACCGACCTCTCGAGCGCCATGAGGCTGAGGTCGAGGTTGCGGGCCGCGGCGGGCACGCGCTCGATCGGATCGTGATCGAAGGTGACGCAGCCGACCCGGTCCCGCTGGCGGCGCGAAAGGTGGAGCAGGGAGGCGGCAAGGAACCGGGCGTAATCGAGCTTGGTGGGCCGCGCGTCGTCCGATGTCCAGTCCATCGAGTCCGACACGTCCACCAGCGCGACGAGGTCCGTGTTGGTCTCCGCGTCGTACTGCTTGATGTAGTAGCGATCCGTGCGCGCGAAGAGGCGCCAGTCGAGGTGGCGGATGTCGTCGCCCGGTACGTACGGCCGGTGCTGCGCAAAATCCATCGACAGCCCGAGGTACGGCGCCTTGTGGATGCCGTTCAGGAACCCGTCGACGACGGTGCGAGCAAGCAGCTCGAGGTTGCCGATCCGCGCGAGGACGTCGGGGTCGAGGAAGCGGGCGCTGGCGGTGGCCGTACGATCCATGCGCGGGCCCTACATCCCCGACGAGGGGACGGGCACGTGCTCGAGCAGCATGTCGATGATGTCGCCCTGCGTCTTGCCCTCGGACTCCGCGTGGAAGTTGCGGAGCACGCGATGCCGCAGCACGGGGTGCGCCAGCTCGCGCACATCCTCGAACGTCGGAGTGTAGCGGCCCATCGTGAGAGCTCGCGCCTTGGCGCCGAGGATCAGGTACTGAGCGGCGCGAACGCTGGCTCCGTACGCGACCCACTCCTTCACGAAGGGCGCGGTGTCGCCGTTCCGCGACGGTCGGCTGGCCCGAACCAGGGAGACGGCGTAGCGGAGCACCGGGTCTGGCGCGGGCACCTCGCGGACGAGCCGCTGGAAGGCGATGAGGTCCTTGGCTCCTATGGTGTTCCTGAACTCGGTGGTGTCCACGCGCGTCGTGGTGCGCACGACCTCGAGCTCCTCCGACTCCGACAGGTGGTCGATGAGGATCTCGAACATGAACCGGTCGAGCTGCGCCTCGGGCAGCGGGTAGGTGCCCTCCAGCTCGATCGGGTTCTGCGTGGCGAAGACGTGGAACGGCAGCGTGAGGGGGTACGTGTGGCCCTGCACCGAGACGTGCTTCTCCTGCATCGCCTCGAGCAGTGCAGCCTGCGTCTTCGGCGGCGTCCGGTTGATCTCGTCGGCCAGGACGATGTTCGCGAAGATCGGCCCCTCCTCGAACTTCATGAAACGCCGGCCGGTGTCCGCGTCCTCCTGGATCAGGTCCGTTCCGGTGATGTCCGAGGGCATCAGGTCGGGGGTGAACTGGATGCGCGAGAACGAGAGGTCGAGCACGTCCGAGACGGTCTTGATGAGGAGCGTCTTGGCGAGCCCCGGCACGCCGACGAGCAGAGAGTTGCCCCCGACGAAGAGGGAGAGGAGCACCTGCTCGACGACCGCCTCCTGGCCGATGATGCGCTTGCGGATCTCGGCGAGAATCGCCTCCCGGGCGTCCCGCATGCGGTCCGCGAGCGCGAGATCCACCTCGGTCTCCACGCGGTTCGTGTCCTGCGTTTCCTCGGTCAAGCCGTCCCCCTCAGTTGCAGTGCGGCGCGCGCCGCGTGTGTCAGTGCGTGTGTGCGTACACGATGTAATTGACTCCGAACTTGAACGCCTCGTTGGTGATGTCGATCGGGTAGTAGCCGGTGCTGAACGTCTCCCACCACTCTGCGAGGTCGTTGTCGTAGTTGAAGATCGCGAGCAGACGACCGTTCGGGTCGTTGTCCTCGAACAGCCCGAGGTAGACCGGCGAGAGCTGGCCGTACACCGGGTGCGTGGGGAGCGAACGCGGCTCCTCGATGCGGAAGAAGGAATCGAATACCAGGTGATCGTCCGGCACCTCGAGTACCTCGAGGCCGGGCGCGACCTGATTCATGATGCGCATCAGATTGGGCAGCTGGCCACCGCGGAAGTCGTCGACGATGAGGAATCCGCCCTTCCGGATGTAGTCCCGCAGAGCCGTCACCTCCACCTCGGACGGCCGCCAGAATCCGATCTCGACGAGGTAGATCACCGGGAAGTTGAAGATCTCGGGATCGTCCATCCGGAGTACGCGGTACCCGTCCGGCCGCGGCCGCATGTTCGTGACCTCGTTGAGAACGGCGATGATCTCGCGGTCCGCCCGCGGATAGTCGTGCGCCCACTCGCCACCCATCCGACGGGTGAAGGAGAGGTTCGCCGACCCGAAGCGCACCCGGACGAACTCGAACGTGCCGTCGTACCCGTCGGGTTCGACCGCAGCGCCCCGGATCGTCACAGGCGGACGATCGAAGGTGGACCGCGGTCGGGACGCGTCCTGCGCGCGAGGCGCCCCGAGCGCCAGCACGGCACTCGCGCTCCCGACCGCGGCGGCGGCGGCGAGACCGATCGGCCACGTGACCCCGGCCGGCAGCCGCCTCACCGGTCGCCCCGCAGTTCGAGGAGCAGTTCGAGCGCGGCGTCGAAGGAGGGAGCGATCTCGAGCGCGCGCAGCACCTGTGTGCGGGCGGCGTCCAGATCGCCGGACGCCTGGAGCGCGCGGGCGAGCTGGAAGTGCGCGTCGGCCAGATCGACCGGGCCGAGGCCGAGGATCGCGCGGCGCGCACGGACCCACTCCACCGGGTCGTTCAGTCGCTCGGCCACCTCGGCGCGGCGCGTCTGGAGGTCGAGCTGGAAGGGGAAGACTTCGGCGGCGCGACGAAGCGCGTCGCGTTCGCCCTCGTCGTCCCCGAGCTCCCGCCGCAGTGCGGCCTCGCGGAGCGGCACTTCCCACGCGGTCTCGCTGAGGTAGCCGAGTCGCCGGAGCGCTTCCGCCGCGTCGGCGGTCTCGCCGCGCCCCTCGTGGATGGTGGCGAGTCCCCACAGCGGACCGTTCGGTTCGGCGAACGCCGGGAAGAGGTCGAGCGCGGCGCGGAGGTGGGGCTCCGCCTCATCCGGGCGGCCCGCCTCGAGCAGCGTCTGGCCCAGCGCGAGCTGGAACCGGAAGCTGCCCGGGAACGAGGCCACGGCCTCCCGGAGCACCTGGATGGCCGCCTCGTCGGTTCGGCCGGCGAAGACGAGATCACCCCCGGCCGCGTCCTCCATCGCCTCGTCGTCGAGCTCGTCGCCCGTCGAGGCGAACTCCCGCGCGAACCGGTCGAGCAGGTAGGCGTCGAACGCCGCGTCGGCCTCCTCCATGTCCATCCCGAGGAGATCGTCCACCAGCTGTTCGGTGGAGTGATCGTCGCGGTAGCCGTCGAGGAAGGCGCGCACGGTCCCGAAGCCCCAGTCGCGTTCGATCCAGTCGAACACGTACGACGCCTGCAGGTACGTGAGACCGACCTGCCCGGGGAAGGTCGGGCGGACGAGCCCTTCGGTGAGGTTCGACAGCGCCGGCATCCGGCCCGAGTCGTAGGCCTGGAAGAAGGTCACCGAGGGCTTGAAGCCCCAGCGCTCGTCCCGCACCCTCTGCTCGCGCATCGCGAGCCCCTCGCTGAACCAGCGCGGCACCTCGTGCTCGCTCATCTCGAGGTGGAAGGTGTGCGCGAGCTCGTGCCAGAGGACCGATCGCCAGTTGAACTCACCCGCCTCGCGCGCCGACGGCGAGTCCATGGCGAGGGTCGGGCCGAAGCTCACGCCGAGGGCGCCGATGCCCTGCTCGCCCAGCGTCCTGACCGAGAAGTCCTGGCTACTCGGGAACAGCTCGACGCGGACGGGACTCGTGGGCTCGAATCCGTAGCGTGCGACCAGGGCCGCCCACGCCTCCTCCGCCGTCTCCCGCACCAGCGGCCCGAGGAGTTCCACCTCGTCCGTCGGCATGAAGATCTCGAAGTGCTCCGTCTCGAGCGTCGTGAACTCCGGAAACTTGTCGAGCAGGTCCAGCGTGTTCTTGAACCACGGGTTGTAGGGATCGCCCTCGAAGCCCGCCTCGACCTCGGCGCGTCCGGCGTCGATCTCGCCGAGACGCAGGAGGTTCATCCCGAGGCGACCCCGCGCCTCGTGGAGGTCGGGCTCGCGATCGAGGGCCGCCCGGCCCAGTTCCACCGCCTCCCGGTACTTCCGATGGGATACGGCGAGTTCGGCGACCGTGGCGTGCAGGCCACCGTAGCGGGGCGCGAACGCGTCCACCCGGTCCACGACGCGCTCGAACCCCGCGAGGTCGTCCTCGAGGAAGTAGGTCGCGGCCAGCACCGAGAGCGCTTCGAGGTTGTAGGCGTCCACGTCGAGCGCCTCCTCGGCGGCCTCGCGCGCTTCCCGCGTACCTTCGGCTTCGAGGGTGAGTGCGGCCACCAGCGCGAGCGCGCCGGGGTGACGGGGGTTGGTCTCGAGCGCCTGGCGGGCGGTCGCGAGCGCGTCGGGATTCCCGTCGAATCGCTGAGCCCGGGCCCGGCCGACGAGGGCGTCGGGGTGGCGAGGGTTCCGATCGAGCACCGCGCCGTACTCGTCGTACGCGTTCGGGGTCTGGTACGTCTGGCGGAAGAGGTCCCCGAGCGCGATCCGGGGCTCCGGGTCGAGCGGATCGAGCGCGGCCGCTTCGTCGAACGCGCGGAGCGCGTCCTGGAGCAGTGCGGGGTTGGTCCGCGAGAGGTGCGTGACCGCTCGGGCCACCGCGAGCAGCTCGTCCGGCGTGTCGGCGGCCCCGCTGTTGTAGAAGTCGATGAAGGAGTCGAAGACGTCGAAGGCGGCGGCCCGCACGTCCGAGTACATCGCCATCTCGGCGAGGCGGAGGCGGGCGATGGCCGCGTCGGGCGCGTTCGCCGCCTCGCTGGCCTCGAACGCGGCGCGGGCTCCCACCCGATCACCGACCTCGAGGAGGACCTCTCCCCGCACGCGGGCCACGACCGGGTCGGGCGCGGCTGCGTTCCGTCCCCCCACCGCGCGAACGGCGGCGTCGTAGTCGCCGGTCAGGAGGAGCGTCTGGGCGCGCAACTTGAGAAGGAGAGCCCGCACCTCTCCGCCGTCTGTCGCGTCGAGAACGTCGTCCCAGCGGCCCTCGACGTAGGCCTGGCGGACGCTGGCGAGGACGTCGTCGGCGCTCTGGGCGGCGATGTCCGCGGGAACCGCGAACACGACGGCGGCCACCGCCGCCCCGACGGTTCCGCGCATCGTCATGCACCACCCCCCGCACGGCCCCGGAGCTCGCGGTTCTTGAGCGCCAGGTCCACGAGCAGCGACTCGAGCTCGGCGTCGTAGTCCTCCTGGGTCATCTCGTCACGCCGCCCGCGCAGAATGGCCAGGTCGGCCTCGATCTCGGCGATCTCGGCCTCGAGCCGGGCGGTCGTCGAGTCCGCGGGGGGCGCACCCACCCCGGCCGCGGCGGTGGGCGACGTGAATCGGAACGTCGCCGCGACCGCGCCGTCGGTGCCGCCCTGGACCGGGACGTCGATCGCCTCACCGTCGCCGTCGTCGTCGATCTGGGCATGCTCCGTGGCGAGAAGCCCCTCCTCGGCGTAGTAGCGGGCGGTCTCGGACCGGGCGTAGACGAACGCCTCGAGCAGCGACAGGCGTCCGTCCTTGTCGAGGTCCGCCGCGTCACCCCCGAACGCTTCGGCGAAGTAGCGCCCGAACTGCGTCTCGTTGCGCTCCTGACCGGATCTCGTCGCCGTGATGACGGTCCTGCCGGTCGCGGCGAGCGCCTCCGCGAAGGGCCCGCTCGAGGACGCCACGTTGACCACGGCGACCATCCGCTCGCCGAGCGGCTCCAGAGCCACGTTCCACTCGGCCGCCGTGAGGTCGCGTCCGGGGATGTTGAGCGAAGCCTCGTCGTTCCGGTACGAGCCGTGCCCGATCAGGACGAAGAGCACGCGTGCGTTCGCGGCCGATTCGTCGGCGAGCCGCGCGATGGTCTGCTCGATGGTCTCCCGGCGCGACTCCGCGTCCACGCCGGCGATCGACGTGGACTCGCCCAGCGTGATCACCCGGTCGGAGGGTACGCCCCACCGTGTCGTGAGGTGGTCCTCCAGCTCGTTGGCCCAGCCGGTGAACCGGTCGGTGTACTCGGGGTCGCCGCCGAGGCCGACCACGTTGACGACCCAGATCTCCTGCGCGGCGGCGGGCGTCGCGAGGCCGAGCGTCGTCAGCAGTGCGGCGGCTGCACACGTGAGCCGGCCGGGGCCGAGTGCGGCGAGGGCGCGACGCATCAGATCATCCCCCGCAGCCGCCGGTAGCCCCACTCGGCGCCGATGAGCCCGAGCAGCAGGATCAGGACGATCGGCATGTCCCAGAGGTCACGCTCCTCGCGCAGCGTGACGCCCGCGCCGGTGAACCGGAGATCCTCGGGAAGCTGGTCGACCGTCTCCGGGGTGTAGAACCGCCCGCCCGTGACCTCCGCCAGCCGGCGCAGCGACGCCGTGCGGCGCGACGCGTCGAAGTACTCCTCGTCGCTCGCCCCGACCTGAACGAACGCCGCGGACGATCCGAGCTCCTCGTCCGCCTGGGCCGCACGTACCTCGATGGTGTGGACGCCCGGCTCGTTCAGGTCGACGGCCCCGCGATACACGCCGTCCTCCTCGATCGTCCACGCGAGTGGCTGCTCGGTCACCAGTCCCGACGGCGACGTGACGGTGGCCATGACGTTGGCGGCGTTGACCTCGATGTAGGCCGAGTCCAGCACCTCGGCCACGATCGGGACGGTCTCACCCGCCTCCACGCGCTCCCGCTCGGGGGTCACGCGAACCGGCTGCGCCACGTCCTCCACGAGCCAGCGCAGCAGCTGGCTCCAGAAGCGCTCGTGGCGCTGATCCTCGACGCCCACGGTGGCGTGCATCTGCCACGTCCAGCTGTCGTCCACGGCGAACGCGATCGCCTTCCCGCGTCCGTAGCGGTGTGACGCGAGCACCACCCGCTCGGTCCCGTCGGGCGTCTCGCCCGACAGGAGGGTCGTGGCGCCCGGCTTGGTCTCGAGGATGCGATTCCGCGTGTGGAGGTAGGGGAGGGTGGACCATGGGTCTTCGGGGTCCAGGTCCTCGCGCACCACGGCTTCGGGCGGAAAGATCGCCTCGCCGATGTTCGACACGGGGTGGGCCCGCCCGGCAGGCGTGGGCTGCACGCGGACCTGCGTGAAGGCCTCGCGGGGGTCCTCCGGCGGACCGAGCACAACGGGCATCACGTCCTCGAGCGCCGTTCCCTGGAAGCCACCCTCGGAGAAGGACCGTCGCCCGCCGAGCAGCAGCAGCCCGCCGCCGCGCACGCTCACGAAGTCGGCCAGCATGTCGAGCTGATCGGGGGTGAAATAGCTCGCCTCCACCGTTCCGAGCACGACGGCCCGGTAGCGGAAGAGCTCCTCCCGGGAGCGGGGGAATCCGGTCTGGAGCTCCTCGCCGTCGTCCACGTCGATCCGGATGTACTTCGCGTCGGCCGTGCGCTGCAGCAGCACCACCTGAAGGTTGTCGTCGCCCCAGATCGCGCGCCTGAGGAACCGGACCTCGGGCCGGGGCTCGCCCTCGAAGAAGAGGATCTTCTCGTTGTCGTCGCGGACCTCCAGGAGGAGCTCTCGCGCATTGTTGCGGGCGACCGCCTCACCCTCCTCGGGCGGGATCCGGAAGCGGACCGAGCGTGGCCCGGTCTCGTCCAGCGTGAAGCGTGCGCGGGCGAGCACGGTCTCACCGTCTCCCTCGAACTCCACCGGCACCTCGGCCAGACGGCGAGGCCCGTCCTCGACGATCAGCGTCACCGTGCGGCGGTCGAAGCCGCGCTGAGTCACGGGCACGTCCACGACGATGTCCGAGCCCCGAAGTACCGTGCGCGGGAGCTCGACGCGATCGACCTGGATGTCGGGCTCGAGCGTCTCGGCGCCGAGCGCGATCGTGTAGACGGGGATGGACGCGGCCTGGAGCGGCACGAGGGCCTCCTCGACCGCGGCGCCGTCGTTCCCAGCGCCGTCCGACACCACGACGAGTCCCGAGAGGGGCACGCTGGACAGTCCCTCACGAGCTCGATCGAGCGCGCTCGTCACGTCGGTGCGGGTCGCGTCGAAGCCGAGCGCGTCGGCCGACTCCACCCGCGACACCTCGCTACCGAACCGGAAGTAGCGGAGCGAGAAGCGCTCGCCGAGATCGTCGACCAGGTCGGAGCCCTCGGCGCCGAAGGTGCTCCGTACGAAGTCCGCACGCGTCCCATCCGTCTCCGCGGGGAGCGTCATGCTCCGCGAGTCGTCGAGCAGCACGCCGACGAAGTTCCGCTGCTCCACGACGGAATCGAGCACGAGCGTCGGCTGGAGGAGGGCGAACAGGAGCACCGCCAGGGCGGTGAGCCGCAGCCCCGACAGGATGCCCCGATCCACGGCCGACGTCTTGCGACCGGCCCCCCTGTAGGTGACGACCGCGACCGCCGCGAGCACGAGGCCGGCCGCGAGCAGGACGCCCACGGGCCAGGGAGTCAGGAACGTGAACTCCCCCTCGCGGAAGAGGACCGGCCGGTACTTGAAGAGGAATTCGAACACTCGCGCTCAGTGACTGAAGGCGTACACGACGGTGTTGATTCCCACCTCGGTGGCGTAGGTCGAGTAGTCGAGCGGGTAGAAGGGGTTCTCGGCGTGCTCCCAGGCGTCGCCGAGGTCGGTGTTCTGATTGATGACGACCATGATCCGACCCTCGTCGTCCAGAATGGCGCGCACGCTCGGCACTTCCGAGTTGTTGCCCTCGTCGGTCCGGGCGCCCGGGTAGCCGCGGGCGACGGCTTGACCGTTCGAGATGTTCGGGACCTGCCGGATCTCCTCGATGTCGTAGACCGAGTTGAAGATCGGATGGTCGAGCGGGAGGTCGACGATCGGCCGCCCGGGGAGGACCTGCGCGAGCTGGTACTCGACGTTCGCCGTCTCGTAGGTGCCCCAGAAGTCGTCCATCATCATGAAGCCGCCCGCCTCAAGGTAGCTGCGGAGCGCGCGGATCTCGGGCTCGGACAGGTTCATGCCGCCGGGCTCGACGACGTAGAGGAAGGGGAAGTTCCGGAGGCGGGGATCCTCGAGACACATCGGGTTGGTGCCGCCCCGGCTCGCGTAGACGTCGAGGTCGATCAGCCGCTCGACGAGCTGCGTGAAGTAGAACTCGGCCTCGGGGAAGTCGGTGCTCCAGCTCCCCCGTCCGCCACCCCATCCGCCGAATCGGCCGCCGCGACCCGAGTAGGCGGCCCGGGTGAAGTAGAAGTTGTAGGTCGAATCGACCGGGGGCTGCCTCGGAATCGGGCAGGTGTCGCCGAAGGCGGGAGCCGGAATGTGGACGAGCGGCTCGTCGAAGAAGGCCGCGGCGCGGACGGCGGCGGCGCCGTCGGTGGGCGCACCGGTGGCCACCGGTGCCGCCAGGGTGGCGCCGAGCGCGCCGGCCCCGGCCACGCCCGCGAAGGCGATCGAGCCGAACAGCCGCATCCGTCCTCCTCTCGAGTGGGGCGAAGACACGGCGGCCCCGTCCGACGTCGAGCGCGGGGGATGCCCGGGAGCGGGTCGGAGGGGCCGCGGTGTCTCTTTCGACGATACGTGGAGTCCCGTCGAAGGTTCCTGCGTCACCGTACCTGAGACACGTCGTTAACGAAAGTCGTTGGCTCGCAGTCCTATCGTCGGACGGGCCCGCACCGGGCCCTCACCGAATCGATGACGACGAACGGGAGAATCGGAGATGGGACGAGCGATGAAGAGCAGGGTGCTGGGTGCGCTGGCGGCGTTGGCCGTGGTCGCCACGCCAGTGTTCGGTCAGAGCGCGGGCCAGACGAGCGGCGGCGACGTCAGCGCGCTGCTCGGCGCGTGGGAGCTGGAGCGCGAGACGCCGAGGGGCACGATGACGTCGACGTTCACCTTCATTCAGGAGGGCGACTCCGTGATGGCGAAGGTGGGGACCGGCGATGAGGCGGTGGTCGTGGGCCGTGTCACGGTGGAGGGAGGCACGGTGAGCTTCCCGCTCGACCTGCGCTCACTCATGGCGGGGATGCGCGGAGGCGATGGGCCGCCGCGCGCCGGACAGGCACGGGGTGGCCAGGCACGCGCCGGAGCCACGGGGCAGGCACGTGGCCAGGGCGGCGAGCCGCCGACGTTCTCGGGCACCCTGGCGGGCGACGAGATCCGCGGCAGCATCGCCGGACCGCGGGGCGAGCAGCAGCTGGTCCTCCGCCGCGCCGGAGCCGGCGGCTGATCCGGACGGGCGGTTGAGCGGACGGGCACGCCCGACGACTGTTGGGCGTGCCCGACCGACCTGCCCATGACACCCGACACGGCGACACCCGACCCGGCGATCGACCCCGTCCGGAGCCTGAACGCCAGGAGCCCGAACGCCCCGTGAGGGAGCGCGTCGTGCGGAACGGCGACCGGTTCGTCCTCCCGTGGCGCCATCTCTGGGACGACGACCCCTCCGATCGGAAGGGCGGTTTTCTTCGCTGGATGTGGGAGCGGCGCGGATCGGAGCGAGCGCCGACCCCCGACGCGTCCGACGTGCCCACGGGAACGCCGGACATCCTGCCGGAGGGCCATCCGCCCGACGAGTGCCGCATCACCTTCATCGGGCATGCATCGTTCCTGATCCAGTCGGGTGGAATGAACGTGCTCACGGACCCCGTGTTCGGGCACCGCGCGTCGCCGCTCCCGATCGGCCCGCGGCGGTTCGCGCCGCCCGGGCTCGTGTTCGAGGAGCTACCCGACATCCACGCCGTCGTGATCTCCCACGATCACTACGACCACCTCGACGCGACGACGGTCGATCGGCTGCACGGACGGTTCGGCGACGCTCTCACATGGCTCACGCCCCTCGGATACCGCGAGTGGTTCGCGGATCGAGGCGTATCGCGTGTGGTGGAGGCGGACTGGTGGGACGCGCTCGAGGCCGCCGGTCCCGCGGGCGGTGCCCTGACGGCGACCGCGGCCCCCGCCCAGCACTGGACGCGTCGCGGCCTCCGATCCAACACGCGCCTCTGGGCGTCGTGGAGCCTCACCTTCCCAGGTGGAGCCCGCGTCTTCTTCCTCGGCGACTCGGGCTACTGGCACGGCTGGCACGACATCGGGTCCGAACTCGGGCCGTGGGACGCGATGCTCGTGCCGATCGGCGCGTACGAGCCGCGCTGGTTCATGCGGCGGTCGCACATGAATCCTGAGGAAGCGGTCCGCACCTGGAGCGACCTGGGCGGACGCGGGCTGTTCGTGGGGATGCACTGGGGTGCGTTCCGACTCACCGACGAGCCGCCGCTCGAGCCCCCCGCGCGGACGCGGGAGGCGTGGGCCCAGGGCGGGTCATCCACCCGAGCTGCTCGCGGTGCCCGGCCCGGGCGGTACGGTACGGGTCGCCCTGGACCCGTGATCGGTGCACCGGTGATGGGCCCTGTCCGACCGACGCGTCGAGGCTCCGCCGGCCCTATCCCGACACGCCGCAGTGGGGGCCGCAGCCCAGCCGGGTACGGTTCTCGGCCACCCGGCGATACACGCGGTCTGCGATCGGCCGGGCGAGCGGGAGGCGGAACAGCCACCCCAGCCAGCGGCCGAGCGGCAGCAGATCGAGGATTCGCTCGACCGCCGCGGCGCCGGTCCAGAGGCGGCCGTCGGGTCCGATCAGGTGCATCTCGCGCCTGAGCGACTCGGGCTCGAGTGCGGGAAAGCGGTCGGGAACCGACGGGTCCTGGAGGGGCAGATACTCGAAAGAGCCGTGCTCGTCCCAATGCCGAACGCGCCCCATCCAACGCACGCACATCGGGCAGGCGCCGTCGAAGATGAGTACATGGCGGGCGTCGTCGTGCGTCCCGCGGCTGGGTTCTCCCATTCTTCACTCCTCGCAGGTCGAACGGAGCCCTCATGACCGATCTGGACGACCTCCCCGAGGACGCCGACACGGACCCGCGAGAGCGAGATCTCGCGGACCGGTCGAGCTTCGCCTTCTGCCCCTACTGCGCCGCGGACGTCGAGATCATCCTCGACCCGGGCGGCGCCTCGACGCAGCACTACGTCGAGGACTGCGAGGTCTGCTGCCGCCCGTGGACCGTCCGCGTACGGTGGGTGGACGGTCACGCGAACATCGAACTGCGTACCGAAGACGAGGTCTGACCGACCGTCGACCCCGGGCGAGCGCCGCGCGGTCAGCTCGAGATCGTGACCTCCTCCATCACGACGTCGTTCAGCGGCCGATCCCCGCCACCCGTCGGCACCGATCCGATCTCGCGGACCACGTCGAGGCCGTCCACCACCCTTCCGAAGATCGCGTGCTTGCCGTCGAGCCACGGCGTCGCGGCGAGGGTGATGAAGAACTGCGAGCCTCCCGTGTTGGGGCCGGCGTTCGCCATCGAGAGCACGCCCTCGCCGTCGTGCGCGAGCCCGTCGCCGAACTCGTCACGGATCGTGTAGCCCGGCCCGCCGCGGCCCGTGCCGTCGGGGTCGCCCCCCTGGATCATGAAGCCGTCGATGACCCGATGGAAGATCACACCGTCGTAGAACCCCTTCTCGACGAGGTCGGCGAAGTTGCCGGCCGTCTTCGGAGCGCTCTCGTCGAAGAGCTCGATGGTGATCGTGCCGTGGTTGGTCTTCATCGTGACGGTTCGGTTTGCCATCGCTTCCTCGGCGGGGGCCGGTGGTTGGTCGCCGCGGGGACGCGTGAACGTCGCACAGGGCGGATCGGACAGGGTGAAACGAACACGGCAAGGTAACCCCGCGTGGCCCGGGACGCGTCCCATCGGTAGCTTGCCTGCCGTCGGTTCGCCGCCTGCCGCGAGCTTCCCCGGGCCTTCGGGGTCGAGGAGCCCGCCACGACTCTCGCCCGCCACCCGCCATGTCGGATCGAAACGCCCGCGCCCGCACCGCACTCCTTCCCGCCGTCCTCGCGCTCGGGGTCGTCCTCCCGGCATGCTACGCGCCGATGGTCTTCACCGAGAGCGACGCCGACCTGGTGCTGGACACCCGGGCGATCCGCGGCCCGTCGCCGGCGGAGCCCGGGGCGTTCGACGTCGGGTACCTGACCTACGGATCCGGCACCGACCGGAATCGCGGTGGGTTCGCCGATTCCGTAGCCATCGTGACCGACTCCGTGGACGGATCGGACCTGCTGACCTGGGGGGGGCAGCGGGAGTCGCGTGAGGAGTACTGGGGCTTCTCGATCGAGGGGCTGCCGCTCAACGGGCGCGTGTGGTATCCGGACGGCGCGGCGGCCGACGCGGCGGGCCCTTTCCCGCTCGTACTGGTGGTCCACGGGAATCACTCGCCGACGGACTACTCGGATCCCGGCTACGACTACCTGGGTGAGCTGCTGGCGAGCCGCGGATACATCCTCGTCTCGCTCGACATGAACTTCATCAACGGCATCAGCCGCGAGAACGACGGACGCGGCTGGATGATGCTCGAGCACCTGAGGGTCTGGCACGAGTTCGCGGAGGACGCCGACAACCCCTTCGCGGGGCGGGTCGACCTCTCGAACATCGCGATTATGGGGCATTCACGCGGCGGCGAGGCGGTCACGCACGCGGCGGCCTTCAACCGCCTCGATCGATATCCGGACGACGCGAACGTGACGTTCGACTACGGCTACGACATCCGCTCGGTGGTCGCGATCGCGCCGGTGGACGGACAGTACACGCCTTCGGGGCGCAAGGTACCCATGCGGGACGTGAACTATCTCGTCTTCCACGGTTCCCACGACGGCGACGTCACGAGCTTCCACGGTCTCCGGCCCTACGGACGCCTCGAATTCAGCCCCGGCTTCGAGGGGTTCAAGGCCGCCGTGTACATGTACCGCGCGAACCACGGACAGTGGAACTCGGTGTGGAATTCCTTCGACCGGGGGCCGCGATCGGCCCGCTCGCTGGATCTGCGCTACCTCGTACCGCCCGCCGATCAGCGGCGCATGGCCGAGATCTACGTGAGCGCGTTTCTCGGGGCCACGCTGAAGGGCGAGAAGGAGTGGCTACCGCTGTTCAGGGATCACCGGGTCGTCGGTGACTGGCTGCCGCCCACGATGTACGTGACGCGGATGGAGGCGGCGGGGAACGTCTCACTGGCGGACTTCGAGGAGGACATCGACGTCACCACCGGAGCGGCCGAGGGGATCGAGCTCCGCGGCGACTCGCTCGCGACGTGGCGCGAGGCCACACTCGAACTCCGGAGCCGGAACCAGGCCGCCACCTCCGCCTCGCAGGAGAATCAGGCGGTCTGGCTCGCCTGGAACAACCGGATTCGTGGCGACACGACCGTCCATGGGCCGCCGGGTGTGTTCGAGATCGCGCTGCCCGACGGGTTCGCGTCGGAGCACGGAGTGGACGCGCGTGGTTCGCTCGACCTGCACCTCGCCGCGACGGAGCGACTGCCGGGGGCTCGACGGGACCCGCGGCCGGAGGACGAGCGCGCCGAGGAAGACGAGGCGGAGCCCGCGTCGCCGGGCGCCGACGAGGGCGCCGAGGAAGAGGACGAAGGCCCACCGCCGATCGACCTGACGGTAGAGCTGGAGGACGCGCAGGGCCGGACCGCCCGGGTGCCGCTCTCCCGGTACGGCCCGGTCCGTCGCCCGCTCGAGATCCGTATCCTCCGACGTCAGGACCTGGAGGCCGGCACGGATCACTCGGAACTCGTGCTCCAGAGCTACCACCTTCCCATGAGCGACTTCATGGAGATCGCGCCGGACTTCGATCCCACCTCGGTCGTGGCCGTGCGGCTCGTCTTCGACCGGGTCGCGGCGGGCGAGGTAGTGGTGGACGACATCGCCTTCAGCCGCCTGCCGGTTGAGTTCTGGGAGGCGCGGCTGCGGTAGGGGATTTGCACACTGAGCAGCAAGGAAGGCCGTCTTGCTGATATTGGGGCACGAGATCACGTGCGACGAGTGATTGCCAATATTTGTGCAAGGAGCCTCTGCTTGCTATTCTGATGGCAAGACCTGCGCCTCCGCCTCGTTCCGGATCCCATGACCTACTACGCTCTGATCGGCGACGTCGACGCGTCGAGGGAGGTGAGCGATCGCGCGGAGTTGCAGCGGCGAATCCGGCAATCCATCCGGTCACTGAACGCGGGCGCCGTCGCCGAGTACCTCACGGTCCCGCTCCGGCTGGTCGCGGGCGACGAGGTGCAGGGGCTCGCGACGCGGCCGCAGTACCTCCTGGAGGTGATCGTCGCCCTGTCGGATGCGATCGCGCCGGCACGCTTCTCGTGGGGGCTCGGGTGTGGCCGGCTGTCGACCGACCTCTCGACGGACATCGCCGTGCTGGACGGATCATCGTTCCACCGAGCTCGCGACGGTCTCGAGTATGCGAAGAAGCGAGGTCGGTGGTTCGAGATGCGGGGTGTCGAGGAGCCCGGACGGAGCCTGGTGAACGCGGTCATGAACCTGATGGGTGCCATCCGGTCCGGCTGGACGGCTCGACAGAGCGACTACGTGCGTGCCGCCCGGGGTCGGACCCGGACGGAGGCGGCCGAGATGGAGGGCGTGAACGTCTCGACCGTCAGTCGGGCGCTGCAGGCGACGTACTTCTCCGAGCTCGAGGAGGCGGAACTCGCCGCGCGGTCATTCCTGCCCGCCGTGGCCCCGCTGGAAGACGCCTGAGCATGTACCTTGCGATCGTCGCCGCTGTCGTCCTCGCTGGGGGTATCCTGGCGACCTTCGTCGCGGGGGCCGCTCTCGGGGCATTCCTCGAACGATTCGAGCTGCCGCCGGAAGACGAGAGCGAACGGGGCCTCGACGGCGGCGGGTTCTGGATCGGGATCACCGAACGATCGCTCATCTATATCTTCGTGATGCTGGGCGAGCCGTCCGGCGTGGGATTCCTCGTCGCCGCGAAGTCGATCTTCCGGGTGGGTGAGTTGAGGGACGGAAAGCGCAAGCTGGCGGAGTACATCCTGATCGGCACGCTGGCGAGCTTCACCCTCGCCGTGCTGGCAGCCGTCGCCACACAGCTCGTTCTGCGGCTGATCGGCGCCTAGTGTGGTGTCGGTGGATGCAGGGGACGCCGGATGGCAGCAGGACTTCTGCGACACCCCACTAGCGCCAGCCGACCGTGACGACGTGGACGCCCGTCCCGTCGACGTCGCGCCAGGCCCAGTCGATCACGATTTCGTCGCCCCGGAACGTTCCGCCGAGCGTCAGCGGTGAGGCGTCGCCCTCGGGCACGCTCTGTCCCCCGATCCGCACGATGAAGGTGCGCCCCTGGACCGGGTAGTACCCGAGCTCCACACCGCCCCCGACGACCACCTCGTCGTCGTCGCGCACACCGACACGGCCCGCGAACCCGAGGTCGAGCGGGCCGATCTGGCGGCCGTAGGCGCCGGCCGCGAGTTCGTACCTCGCGGGCAGTGACGTCTCCGACGGAAGGTCGAGGTCCGCGCCCAGATTCCGGGCGCTCAGAGCGATATCGACGGGGCCGATCCCTCGACCCACGCCGACGTCGAACGCGAGACCCCGGTCCCGGCCTGTGTCCACCCGCTCGGAGACGAGCGTCGCGGTGGCGCCGAGTTCGAGGCCGAGGAGGTCGAAGGGAACGTCGCGCCGGTAGCCCACCGTCCCCGCGATGGTGGACCGGCCGGTCGGGCCCTCCGCGATCAGCTCCTCGAGCCCGCCCTCGCCACTCGCCGGAACGGAGCCGCTCCACTCCGCGCCGCGAACGCCGAACCCGACCGTACCGCCGAACGCACCGACACCAGTGGACAGCGATGCGACCGTTGCGCCCCCGTCGACAGCCCAGGCGGAGACCCGGAAGCCGCCGACGCCGAGGAACGCCGGATGCGCGAACAGGTGGTCCGGGTCCGACACGCCGAGCTGCGCCGCTCCGCCGAGCCCTGCGGCCCTCGCCCCCGGCGGAAGCTCGAGCAGCGGCCCGGCCCGGCCCGGGGTCTGCCCACGGACCGGAGTGGCCTCGATCGGCAGGAGAGCGGCGATGAGCAGAACTGGAGGGAGGAGCCGTCGCATGACCGGTCGTGTCGGAGTGATCGAGGCGGGTTCGGCCCGGAGGATAGTCACCCGGAGGGCCCGGCGCGACGATCCAGCGAGCCCGACTTGCCGCAGCCGGGGCAGTGTACGCGGACACGCGAGCGCACGTACGCGACGTTCGGTGCCGGCCCGACCCGCCTGACCACCAGGCTCCGACCGCACGCGGGGCAGGGCACGCCGGCGCCGTGCTCCGCCTGTGTGAGTCGTTTGCGGAGCGTACGGACCTCGTCGGGAGTGAAGGGTGTGACTCGCATCGGGTTGGGGCCCGGGTCGGCCGGGCTGCGTCGAAGTGGTGCGGGGGGGCTGCCGATTCCGATGCTGTACGGAGACCGGCCGCCCGGCTAGGTTTTTGGGCCTGGATTCACCACCCACAGGAACGGAACGAACGCGTGGCGAAGGAAGAGAACATCGAAATCGAGGGCACCGTGAGCGAGGTGCTGCCGAACGCGACTTTTCGCGTCGAGCTCGAGAATGGACACGAGGTGCTCGCCCATCTCTCGGGCAAGATGCGCCAGAACTACATCCGCGTGCTGGAGGGCGATCGCGTGAAGTGCGAGCTCTCTCCGTACGATCTCAGCCGGGGCCGGGTCACCTACCGCTACAAGTAGGGAATGAGGCCGGACGTACCCGGCCGACTGAAACCCCGGCGCACGCCCTGCCGTAGGGCCGGGTGTACGGAAGGATCCCCAATCAAACGGCTGAGCTCATGAAGATGCAGAGATACGGGATGATGGCGGCGGGCGGCGTGCTCGCGCTCTTCGCGCTGAAGTTCCTGGCGGCGTTCGTGCTGCCTGCGCTCGCGGTTCTATTCGGACTGGTCATGACCGTGGGCAAGTTCGCCCTGATCGCGGCCGTGATCTGGTTCGTGTTCACGCTGTTCCGCGGCCGGAAGTCGCGCAGCGCCGAGGCCTGACGCCGTCAGGTCGCTCCGCCGATGTACTCGCGGAGCCGGTTCACCTGCCGGGGTTCGCCCAGCACCACCAGCTCGTCCCCCGCCTCGATGCGGGTCGACGGCACCGGATTGAACTGGAAGTCACCGCCTTCTCCGCCGCGCCGGAGGGCGATCACGATGAGGCCCGTCTCCTGAGGGATGCGGGCCTCTTCCAGTGTGGTACCCGCCACGGCGTCGCCCTCGTTCACGCGCATCTGCTCGACGCGCAGCGCGTGGTCCGAGGATCGCGTGGCGACCTCGAGGAAGGACACGACGGTCGGCCGGAGCAGCATCGATGCCATGCGGATGCCTCCCGAGATCTCGGGGCTCACCACGTGCGTCGCGCCAGCGCGGAACAGCTTGTCCCGCGTTTCCTCCTGTGACGCCCGGGCGACGATCGCCAGCTCGGGGTTGAGGTCCCGCGCCGACAGGCACACGAAGAGGTTGTCGGTGTCCTGGCTCAGACTCGCCACCAGGCCGCGGGCACGGTGGATTCCGGCCGCCTCCAGTTCGGCGTCGCGCGTGGCATCGCCCTCGATCATCAGCGCGTCGGGGAGTTCCTTCCGCAGCCGGGCGATCCGGGCCGCACGCTGCTCGATGACGACCCAGGTCGCCCCCGAATTCTCAAGCTCGCGCACGACCTCGGTGCCGGTGCGGCCGACCCCGCAGACGATCATGTGGCCGCTCAGGTCGTCGATCTGTTTCGTCATTCGTCGGCTCCGGAGGACCTGTGTGAGGTCGAGCTCGATCAGGAAGGCGGCGACGAGGGCGAACCACGCGCCCATCCAGCTTATGCCCATGACGAGCACCGCCACCGTATAGCTGCGTCCCGCGCCGGACAGGGGGAACACCTCCTGATAGCCGACCGCGGTCAGCGTGATGACCGTCATGTAGAGAGCATCGCCGTACGACACGCCTTCGATGACCACGTATCCGGTCGCCCCGACGAGTGCCAGGACCACGAAGCAGGCGAGAGCCGCGAGAGCTCGTCGCTGGAAGATGCCCATGCCGGAAGGTTGGCTACCCCCGGGGTCGACGGCCACCCCGCGGCGGACCTGCCGAGCGTCCTCCGCCCCGTTCCGACCGATCCAGGTCCACCCGCACGCTCCGGCCGCGAATGGTCGTACCGTTCATCGAGGAGATCACCCGGTCGACCTTGTCGCTCGCGATCTCGACGCGGGAGAAGTTCTCGCGGAGGTCGATCTTTCCGATCGAGTCGCTTTCGATGCCGGTCTCGCCGAGGATTGCACCCACGAGGTCTCCGACGCGCATGCCGTCGCGGGAGCCGAGACTCACGAACAGCTTCGTGAAGCCGTCGGCAACGCCCATCGTGCCCGCGCCGGACGCGGCGCCCGCGGTCGCGGGTCGGCCCGCCGCGTCACGCACCGCCGATCCGGCCCGGAGGGTCGCCCGCGACGCCGGTCGGCGTCGGAGCAGTGCGACCGCGGCAGCTGCGACCCGCGCCGCGCCGAAGCGCTGGAACGCCGGCTCGAGCAGTGCCAGGTAGGCCGCGGTGTCCTGCTCCTCGATCGCCTCCGCGAGGGACGCGATCGTGTCGTCGATCCCGGAGCCCGGCTCCGGCGGCGCGTCCGCCGGGATCAGGTCGTAGCCGGCCCGACGGGCGATGGCTCCCAGGTGCGCGACTTCCCGCGGCCTCGTCAGCACGACGCCCCGGCTGCCCGAATGCCGCCGGTCGAGCTCGTCCTCGTCGGCGGGCACGTCGTGGCTGAGCGAGACCCACGAGCCCTCGACCGCGCGGAGATCGTCCCGCGCCGCGAGCGCGTCCACGACCAGCCACACGGGCACGTCGGGGTCGGCGGGCCGTCCTGCCGCGATGCCGTGGACGAAGAGCCGATCGCCGAGGTCGGCCGCGGCGTCCTCGCTGCGGGTGAACACCGCGACGTGATCGGACTCCGCCAGTCGGCGGGCGATCTCGCGTACCGCGGCGACGTCGCGATCCCCGACCACCTCGACCACCTCGAGCGAGCCACGGTCGATGCCCGACGCCTCGGTCCCTCCGGCCGGTCGCGGCGGAATGTGGACGGCCTTCTTCATGTGCCGCTCCACGAACCCCTCGACCGCTTCTCCCAGAGGAAGCGCGACGAGCACCCTGTGCACCTCGGTGTCGAGCGCCTCGAGTACGCGGGTTGCGGGCGCGAGTGCCTCGCTCGTCGTTCCCGCGTCGACGACCACCGTGCGGACCTCGTCCAGCGCCAGGCCGCTGCGGGCGACCCGCGCCGCAGCGTCCTCCGCCGAAAGGACCTGCACATGCGCGAGCTCGGGGAGGACCCACTGCTCGCCCTCGCCGACGACCCGGAGCCCCGCCGCTGCCGCGAGCCGTCCCACCGACTCGGCGAGAGCGTCCGCCATCGCCGGGGAACGCACGAGCACCAGGACCCGCCCCGGAACGGCATCCTCCATGGCACCGGCGAGCGCCGGAGCCGCCCAGGCCCACAGAGTACCCGCTCCCGGCCCCGCCGCGAGCACGACGGGGTTCCCGCGAAGGATCACCGGAATCGCGTCCGCCTGGAGGCGGGTCGGCTCCTCCGCCCCCTCGGCGAGCAGCCCCTCGACGAGTTCGATCGGGAGGCCCAGGTCCTCGAAGGTCGTCATGCCCCCGCCCCGGGTGACTCGCCCGGGCCGGGTCCACCCGCGTCACCGGGCTCGTAGGGCAGACGGTTGAGGAACTTCTGGACCTCGTAGTCGAGCCGTGAGGTGCGGAGCTGGTCGGTCTGCGCCACGACGTCCGTGTAGGGCCCGTGTCGGTGAACCGTCAGCGTGAGAGAGCCCTCGGCACCGGAGAAGCTGGCGGAGTGACCGGACGACTTCGTCCTGGAGATGCCGACCATGTCGGGGAGAAGGGCGTCGGCCTTCTCGAAGACCTCCGACGGGGCGAGTGCGGTCTTTCTCTGGTATCCGGCCATGATGACGTGCCTCAGGTTCGTCTCGTTCGCTCTACCCGGGCGTGGACTCCAGCCACGCGCGGATCTCGTCCGTCGTCCGGACACCCTTCAGCGGGCGACCGGCATGCACCAGCGTCGGAACTCCGACCACACCCCGGGACTCGGCCAGCTCGCGCAGGCGGGCGACCTCGTCCGTATATCGATCAACGTCCAGCACCGCGCGCGCCTCCGAGCGGTCGAGGCCGGCGTCCACGGCGATATCGACCAGGACATCCACACGGCCCACGTCCCGTCCCTCGACGAGCGCGGCGTGAAAGATGGCGGAATCGACCCCGGCGCGGGAGTCCCGTGCCGCGGCGTGGATTGCCAGTTCGTGCGCCTTCCGGGTGTGGGGCAGCGTGACCGGTGGCTGGTAGTCCGCGAGTTCGTCCGCCGCCACCTCCCGGATCGACGCCACGTACCGCAGCCACACGTCGGACGTCGGGTCCAGCCGCGGCATCGAAGGCGTGCGCACCTCGCGACCACGTACGCGCACGACGTGGTCCTCGAAGTCGCCGCCGGGTGCGGTCGCGGCGCGGAGCCTCCGGTACACGACCCACGACGCGGGGTCCACGTAGTCCAGCCAGATTTCGATGTCGCGCATTGCGAAAGTTGTCGTGTCGTCCGGAACGGGATCAACGGCGCCCGGGTTGATCCCGGTCGCCGGGACAGCCGATATTGCGGCCCCCCGAGCCCTCCCCGCACCTCCCGGACCCCGATGACGACGAGCCAGACGAGCCGCGAGCCCACGAGCGCGTCGATCAGCGCCAACGTCCGCGACATGCAGCCCTCGGCGACGATCGCGGTCAGTTCGCTGGCGAAAAGATTGGCCGCGGAAGGGCGGGACATCCTGAACCTGAGTGCCGGGGAGCCGGACTTCGACACACCCGCGTTCATCTCCGAGGCCGCGATCGAGGGGATACGCGCCGGCCGGACCCGATACACGCCCGCTCCGGGGATCCCCGAACTCCGGAAGGCCGTCGCCAGCTCCTTCTCGCAACGTGCCGGGCGCGAGCTGCCGTGGGAGGGCGTGGTCGTAAGCACGGGTGCCAAGCAGTCGCTCTTCAACGCCTGTTTCAGCTTGTTCGGGCCGGGCGACGAGGTGCTGATCGGGGCGCCGTACTGGACGAGTTATCCGGAGATGGTCGGGCTTTCGCGGGCCTCGGCCGTGCCGGTTTCGGGGGCCGAGGCCCGCGACTTCCGCCTGACCCCGGCGGATCTGGACGCTGCGGTCACCGAGCGAACCCGGGGACTCCTCTTCTCGTCTCCCGGCAACCCCACCGGCGTGGTCTACTCGACCGACGAGCTGCGGGACATCGCGGAGTGGGCGCGCGACCACGGCGTGTGGCTCATCGCCGACGAGATCTACCGTCGCATCTGGTTCGGCGACGGCGGGGAGGCGCCCTCGATTCTCGATCTCGACGCTCACTCCCTGGGCGATCACGTGCTGATCGACGGCGCCTCCAAGTCGTTCGCGATGACCGGGTGGCGGATCGGCTGCTCGCTTTCGTCTCCGGCACTCGCGAAGACCATGAGTGGATTCCAGAGTCACACCACGTCGAATGCCTCCACCCCCTCGCAGATCGCCGCCCTGGCCGCGTGGACCCGGACGGAGGACACCGCCGCCGCGGTTTCGGAGATGCGTGAGGCGTTCCGCCGTCGGCGGGACCTCGTCTGCCGTCTGTTCGACGAGAAGCTGCCGGGGTTCCCGTACCTGAAGCCGGAGGGCGCGTTCTATCTCTTCTTCCGGGTGGATTCGGCGTTCGCCGAGGGCCGCGAGTCCGCCGCCGAGCTCTGCACATGGATCCTCGAGGAGTCGGGGGTCGCGCTCGTTCCGGGGGAGGCCTTCGGCGAGCCGAGGTTCGTCCGAATGAGCTACGCGACCTCCGACGACGTGCTTGAGGACGCGATCGGGCGGCTCGCCACGCTCCTGGGGTGACGCGGGGCCGGACCGGGCGTCCTCGTCACCCGTCCGTCAGCACGTCGTCGAGCAGCGCTTCGCAGGACCGACGCACCATGGCGTAGACGCGCTCGAAGCCGTCTTCGCCGCCGTAATAGGGGTCCGGCACTTCGCCGTCGCCCGGCTCGGGGTCGTGATCCCGGAGGAGTTCGAGGGGCGTGGCGACTCCGTCGGGACGGAGTGCCTCCAGATTCCGCAGGTTCGATCTATCCATCGCCACGATCCGGTCGAAGCGGCGGAAGTCGTCGGAGGTGACGCGGCGGGCGTGCCCGGGCAGGTGCACACCGTGACGCGCGGCCACCTCGAGCGAGCGGGGGTCCGGGCGCTCGCCGACGTGCCATGCGCCGGTGCCGGCGGAGTCGACCGTGATCCGCTCGGCCGCCCCGGCCTCCGTCACGAGGTGCAGAAACACGCCCTCGGCGAGGGGCGATCGACAGATGTTGCCGAGGCAGACGAACAGGACGGAGGAAGTGCGGTGCGCGGTCATGCCGCAAGGTGGCGCCGGACCCGTGGCGGGTCGACCCCCGTTATGTTGTGTCCGGCCAGCGCGTCCGGACGCGACGATCGTGTGCGAGAGCGACGGCACGACGATTCATGAATCCGAAGAACAGGCAATCCACGACGTGAGCGACGAGCAGAACCCCACGACCTTCGCCGAGCTCGGCCTCTCGCCGGAGATGCGAGCGGCGGTCGAGGCACAGGGCTGGACCACACCGACTCCGATCCAGCGGCAGGCGATCCCGACCGCCCTTACCGGAAAGGACATCGTCGGTATCGCGCAGACGGGTACCGGGAAGACCGGAGCCTTCATGATTCCGGCGCTCGAGCGTCTCGAGGTCGGCGGCGGGCTCCAGGTTCTGATTCTCGCCCCGACCCGCGAGCTGGCCCAGCAGGTCGCCGAGGACACGGCTCTGCTCGCCAAGGGTACCTCGATCCGTGTCGAGGCCATCTACGGCGGCGTCGGCTACGGTCCCCAGAACGAAGCGCTGGCGCTCGGCTTCGAGGTGATCGCCGCCACGCCCGGCCGGTTCATCGATCACATGCAGCGCGGGAACGCCGACGTGTCCAAGGTGAAGTTCTTCATCCTGGACGAGGCGGATCGCATGCTCGACATGGGCTTCCGTCCCCAGATCGAGGAGGTCATGCGGAAGGTGCCCCGGAGCCGCCAGACCATGCTGTTCAGCGCGACGATGCCGAACGGCGTGCACGACCTGGCGCTGCGGATCACCAACGAGCCCTACTGGACCGAGGCGGCGCCGTCCGGCACGCTCGCGTCGGGCATCGAGGAGAAGGTCTTCAGCGTCAAGCCCGAGAAGAAGCCCGAGCTCCTCCTCAAGCTCCTCGCCGATCCGGCGATGGACCAGGTCCTCATCTTCTCGCGCACGAAAGCGGGTGCCGACGTGCTCGAGTCGAGGCTGGAGCGAGAGGGGATCAAGGCGGCCGCGATGCATTCCGACCGCGGCATGAAGCAGCGCCAGGGAGCTCTCCAGGACTTCGCCGACCGGAAGGTCCGGGTGCTGGTCGCCACCGACGTCGCCCAGCGCGGGCTCGACGTGGAGGGAATCTCGCACGTCATCAACTACGACGTTCCGCAGGACCCCGAGGACTACGTGCACCGGATCGGTCGAACGGGTCGCGCGGGTGCCACCGGCTACGCGTTCACCTTCGTGACGGCCGGCGACATCGGGCATCTCAAGACGCTCGAACACCACCTCGGCCGCCCGATCGAGCGGGAGCACCTGCCCGAGTTCGACTACGCCGGTGCGCCTCGTGAGGACACGTCGCGCGGATCCCGCGGGGCCAAGTCGCGGTCCCCGCGCGGGCTCGGCTCCCGGAAGCCGGGCGAGCTGTCCGAGGAGGAACTGGCCCGACTCCTGGGCCAGTCGTCCTGACCGTAGAGGGAGCCTGACGCCGTCCGACGTTGTAGTATCGTGGGGTGAGGTAGGGGAACAGACGTTTACGGGTCCGGCGACAGCGCCGCGACCTTTCCCTGGACATCAGCAAAGAGTCGGTCGGACGACATGATTCTCCGCGTATACGGATCGACCGTTCAGTCGGTCGAGATGCACTTCGATTCGAAGGCCTTCAACGAGGTCGGCTTCCGCCGCGACCGCCGGCTGTCGATCGCCCTCGACGAGTTCGAGCGGGAGTGGGAACGGGTGGCCGAGCACGAGGTCTCCGCCAGGGGCGAGGGAGCCGTGCAGGATCACACGCAGCAGCGCCTACTCGACAGCATGGAGCGCGACGTGCGCGAGCTGATCGGAGGGCTCGCGGACAACGAGGCGCTGCGTGTCGAGAACGGCGAGACGGACTGGCCCAAGGCGCGCGACACGCAGCGCAAGATCGTGGAGGACGGCGAGAACCGCCTGCACTTCGAGGCCTGGGTCGATCCGCCGCTCCGCATCGCCGTCTGGCGGAAGACGACCACCTGATCATGGCCACCACGACCCTTCCGATCGGCCTCGACGACGTTCGCGCGGCTCGTGAGCGGATCGGGGGCGTGGTGATCGACACGCCGTGTCCCCGGGCGCTCACGCTCGACGACGTGGCGCCGTGTCGGCTCCATCTCAAGCTCGAGAACCTGCAGCGGACCGGGTCCTTCAAGGACCGCGGCTCTCTCAACCGGCTGCTCGACCTCGACGGCGACCAGCGGCACCGCGGCGTGGTGACGGCGAGCGCCGGCAACCACGCCCAGGCGGTCGCCTACCACGCGCAGCGCCTCGGCATCCCGTGCACCGTGGTCATGCCGGAGCGGGCACCGCTGGTGAAGGTGACCCGCACCCGCGCGTTCGGTGCGACCGTGCGCCAGCTCGGCCACGTACTCGACGACTCGGCCGTCGAAGCCCGTCGGCTCGTGGCGGACGAGGGGCTGACGATGGTGCACCCCTTCGACGACCCGATGGTCATCGCCGGGCAGGGGACGATGGGGCTGGAGATCGTCGAGCAGGTCCCCGACGTCGACACCATCATCGTGCCGGTCGGGGGAGGGGGAATGATCTCCGGGATCGCCGTCGCGGCGCGGGCCGTCCGCCCGTCGGTCCGGATCATCGGGGTCGAGGTCGAGGCGGCGCCCTCCGCGCGCGCGAGCCGTGACGCGGGCGAGATCGTGAAGATCACCAGCTCCGACACGATCGCGGACGGCATCGCGACCAAGCGCGTGGGCGATCACACCTTTCCGATCATCGAGGCGCTCGTGGACGACCTCGTCGTCGTCGGCGAGGAGGAGACGGCGCGGGCGGTTCTCATGCTGCTCGAGCGCCAGCGGATGGTGGTGGAGGGTGGGGGTGCGGTCGGCCTCGCCGCGCTCATCACCGGCCGGATCGCGCTTCGCCCCGGCGAGACCGCGCTACTCGTGCTGTCGGGTGGGAACATCGACATCAACCGGGTGGCGCGGATCATCGACCGCGGACTGGTCTTCGGCGGCCGGCTCGCGCGGCTGATGGTGCGCGTCCCGGACCGCCCCGGGAGCCTCGCGCAGCTCACGAGGATCGTGGCCGGCTGCGGGGCCAGCGTCCAGGAGATCGTGCACCGGCGCTCGTTCGCCGACATCTCGGTCGGAGACGTGGGCATCGTGGTGCACATCGAGACGCGGGATCGCGACCACGTGGACGAGGTGATCGCCGCCCTGGAGGCGGAGGGCCTCGCGGTGGAGGAGCGGAGCTGAGATGACGACGCGCGCGGTCCTCGTCGCCCTGCTGGCCCTCACGTCCGCGGGCTGCAGCCTCGTCGGCTATCCCAGCGGCCGCGGCGACGGCTCGAATCCTCCGGCGATCGTTCCGGCCTCGTCGCCGGCCCGGCCGACGGCGGGCTCGGGTCCGGGCGCTACGACGCCGGCGCCCGTCCGTGATCCGGGTCCGGTCGACTGGGAGGTCCCGGCCGGCGTCCGCGCGCCCGATCCGGGGCACGTCTACGAGGTGTTCGGGGAGACGTACACGGTCCTCGACGGCGCGGAGGACTACGACGAACGGGGTGAAGCGTCGTGGTACGGCGACGCGTTCGACGGTCGACCGACCGCCACCGGCGAGACCTTCGACATGTACGGGCTCTCGGCGGCGCATCGGACCCTTCCGCTGCACACCTTCGTCGAGGTGACCAACCTCGAAAACGGGAACCGCGTGATCGTCCGAATCAACGATCGCGGTCCGTTCGCGCGAACGGATCGCCGCATCATCGACCTCTCGTACGGCGCCGCGCGCCGGCTGGGGATGGTGGAGCAGGGGATCGCGAGCGTCCGGGTGCGCGCCATCGCGCCGCCCGACGCGCGCTGACGGACGCCTCGCCGCCGGGTCGTTCTCTCTCTTCGGTGGATGCGATCCGGCATCCGCCTATATTCGTCCGACCGGTCGTGCCGCGAGCCCGGCGCGACGCAAGTGGTTCCCGCACACCATCCCACCGCCCACGTGTCCAGAATCCTCGTCACGGGAGCCGGCGGCCAGATCGGCTCCGAACTCGTACCCGCGCTGCGCGAACGCTACGGGGCGGACCGGGTCCTGTCGACGGACATCCGCACGCCCGCACCGGACGATCTCGCGGCGGGCCCGTTCCAGGTGCTGGACGCGACGGACCCGCTCGCCGTCGGGGCCGCGGCCATGCGATTCGAGGCCGACTGCATCTACCACCTCGCGGCGATCCTCTCCGCGGTGGGGGAGCGCGACCCGAAGCTGGCCTACCAGGTGAACATGGGTGGGACAGTGGCGGTGCTGGAGGTGGCCCGCGACCAGGGCCTCTCCGTGTTCGTGCCCTCGTCGATCGCGGCGTTCGGGCCGACCACGCCCCGGGACGGGACTCCGCAGGACACCGTACAGCGGCCGACCACGATGTACGGAGTGACCAAGGTCAGCGGCGAACTCCTCTGCGACTACTACCACCTTCGGTACGGGGTGGACGTACGGGGGCTCCGCTACCCCGGGATCGTCTCGTGGAAGGCGCCACCGGGCGGAGGGACGACCGACTGGGCCGTGGAAATCTTCGTCCACGCCGCCCGCGGCGAGGACTACACCTGCTTCCTCCCGGCGGACTCCCGGCTCGACATGATGTACATCCCGGACGCGCTTCGGGCGACGATCGAGCTGATGGAAGCCGACGGGGAACGGCTCGAGCACCGGAACGCCTTCAACGTGACGGCGATGCAGCTCGCGCCTCGGGACCTGGCCGCCGTGCTCGCCGAGCGCGTCCCCGGGTTCGAGGTGCACTACGACGTGGATCCGGTCCGGGCGGAGATCGCCGAATCCTGGCCGGACCGCATCGACGACTCGGCCGCCCGCGAGCAGTGGGGCTGGGCTTCCAGGTACGACCTCGACGCGATGGTGGACGACATGCTCGAGAACCTCCGCGCGCTCGACCATCCCCACTCCGAGGGGTGACGCAGGTGGAGGCCGTGCTGACGCAGATCGTCGAGCAGTTCCAGGACAACGCGCCCCAGTTGCTGGTGGCGTCCGGCGTCGTGGTGCTGTTCGTCGCGCTGGGCCACCTCGTCGGGCTGGGTGCCGGTCGCATCATCGGTCGCGGGAGCCGGAAGGTGCGCTACGAGCGGCTCACCCGCCGGCTCGTGCGCTGGGTCTTCACGCTCTTCGGACTCCTGCTCGCGCTCCAGTACCTCGGGTACACCGCGATCGCGACGAGTGTCCTCGCGACCGGCGGCGTCGCGGCGGTCGTGGTCGGCTTCGCCTTCAGGGACATCGGCGAGAACATGCTCGCCGGGATCTTCCTGACCTTCAGCCGATCGTTCGACGTGGGAGACCTCATCGAGAGCGACGGCATGAGAGGCGTGGTGCGTGACATCGACCTCCGGGCCACGCATATCCGTACCGCGGACGGCTGCGACATCTTCATCCCGAGCTCGCAGATCTTCCGTCAGCCGCTTCTCAACTTCACCCGCGACGGACTCCGGCGCGGCTCGTTCACGATCGGTGTCGACTACGGCGACGACCCGACCCGTGCGCTCGGTGTGATGCGCGACGCCGTCACGTCGACCGGAGGAGTCCTCGCCGATCCGCCGCCCACGTTCGAGCTCGCGGAGTTCGCGGGATCCTGGATGGAACTGAAGGCGCACCTCTGGGTCGACACGAGAGACCCGGAGCAGCAGGACGCGAGCCTCACGCAGGTCCGTACGCGGGCGATGAGTGCCACGCGTTTGGCGCTCCGTGACGGCGGTTTCACTCTGAGCTCGGACACCACCACCGCGCTCGCGGTGCCCCCTCTCGACGTCCGACTCGGATCGGACGCCTCTCCCGAATCGACCCCGGATCCCGGAGCCTGACCCGCATGCCCCTCGACCGCCTCACCCCCGTTCTGGAGCGCGACGTCGCACGACTCGAGGAAGCCGGCACCGCCAAGGGCGCGGAGCACGTCGTCGTCGGTGTCCGGCGCGGCGAGGGCGACCGCGGCCCCCGCTTCCGGCTCGAAGGCGAGGCGGACCGCGAGTTCATTCGCATGAACTCCAACTCCTACCTCGGACTCGGGCTCCGGCCGGAGGTGATGGAGGCGGAGGAGGAGGGGACCCGTCGCTACGGTGCGGGGCCGGGCGCCGTCCGTTTCATCAGCGGCACCTACGACGTGCACGTGGAGCTCGAGGAACGTCTGGCCGCGTTCCACGGGCGCGAGGCCGCGATGATCTTCTCGTCGGCCTATGCGACGATCGTCTCCACGATCGTGCCCCTGGTCACGAACGAGACAGTGCTTGTCAGCGACGAGCTGAACCACAACTGTATCATCAACGCGATGAAACTGGCCCGCCCGGCCGGAAAGGCAATCTACGGGCACAACGACGTCTCCGAGCTCGAGGCCCGGCTGGACGAGTGGGCCGGCAAGGCGAAGCGCGCGCTCGTGGTGACCGACGGGATCTTCTCGATGCGGGGTGATCATGCGCCGCTCGACGAGATCGCGGCGGTGTGCAGGCGGTTCGACGACCGGTTCGAGGAGAACGTGGTGCTGCTGGTCGACGACTCGCACGGCGTGGGAGCGTTCGGCGAGACGGGGCGCGGCGTGGAGGAGTACGTCGGCGTCCCCGACGGGGGGGTGGACGTTCTCGTGGGCACGCTCGGAAAGGCATTCGGCGTCAACGGGGGCTACGTCGTGTCGAACGCGGCGCTCGTCCGTTTTCTTCGGGAGTCGTCGCCCATGTACATCTATTCCAACCCGATCACGCCGGGAGAGGCTCAGGCCGCGAAGGCCGCTGTCGACTTCGTGGATTCGGAGGGCGGACGCCGGGCGCTGGCCCACCTCCGCGCACTCACGCGTCGATTCGAGGAAGGTCTGGGGCGAATCGGCATCGAGACGATCCCGGGCGAACACCCGGTCGTGCCGCTCATGATCCGGGACACGGTGCGGACCAGGGCGATGGTTCGGCACCTGTTCGACCACGGGGTGCTCGTGACGGGGCTGACGTATCCGGTGGTGCCGAAGGGCGACGAAGAGATTCGCACACAGATCAACGCCGACCACACGGAGGCCGACGTCGATCGCGTACTCGAGATTCTCGACGCGTTCGACGGATGAACCGCGCGGAGTTCGGCGGAGAAATCTGCATCGCGAACGTCGCCGGCCGGCAGCGGCTGATCCGGCTGGGGTTCGGGATCGCGATGGCGGCAGCGGCGGTGGCGGTGGCGGCGGCGATGATCACGGCCGGCGCGCCCCGACTCCTGCGCCTGCTCATCGCTCCGCTGGTATGGCTCGCGGCGATCGGAGTCCTGCAGTATCGCGGCCGGACCTGAATCGGCCTGGCATCGCGCGGTCTGCGCGACCTGGGGGACGGCCCGGACGACATCGACGACGAACTCGAGCTCGCGGCCGTTCGGCGGCAGGCGAAGCGGATCCGCGGTCGCGCCCTCGTGATCGCGGCTGCGGTGTCGCTAGTCTTCCTCGCCGTTCCCTGACGGCCCCGCGCCCCGGCCCAGGCGCGGAATGACGGCCGGTACCCGCGTGCGGTAGTCCGTGTAGGCGTCGCCGAAGCGCTCGACCAGCTCCTGCTCCTCGACGGAAATCACGAGCCCGACGGCCGGGAGCAGCGCCGCGACCATGAGGTAGCTGGCGCCGTGATTGGCCATCATCGCCCACCCGACCGCCGCGACGATCAGCGACAGGTACCGAGGGTGACGGACGCGACCGTACAGCCCCTCCTGGAGAAGCTCCGCGCCACCCGAGATCTCCTTCACGCCGAGCATCGTCGCCGTGTCGAGCTGATCGCGCGTGCGCCGGTCGAGAATTACCGACAGGCCCCAGAGGGCCACGCCTCCGGCGAAGAGCGCCATGTTGGTGCCGAGGTCGCTCCGCTCCACCGTGCCGCCGCCCCATCGCCAGAACCCCGCCATCACGATGAGGCAGGCCGGCACCACCACCATCCATGTCGGCCCCGGCCCTACACGGCGCCAGTAGCCCACGAACCCGTGAATCAGGAGCCAGTAGGCGATGCCCGCCGGAATCGTCGCCCAGAGCATCACGGCGAGCCCGAATCGGAGCCAGTCGATGAACATTCTTGCCGGAGCGCGGGTCTCGGGGGAGGATGAGTCGGAAGCTCCATCCACGTCGTCGCCGATTCAACCCGCCGCACGCGTGCCCGGTCCGCACCGGCGCGTCCCACCCTTCGGAGGTCCCATGCCCGTATCCCGGTCCGGCGCCGCTCTCGCCGCTGCCTCGGCGGCGGCGCGTGGCGCCCTCCTCCTCACCGCCCTCGGCTGGTCCCCGGGTGCCGCTCCCCTCGCCGCCCAGGCGGGCCCCGCGTCCGGCAGCCTCGTGATCGTCGGGGGCGCGCTTCAGGATGCGGAGATCGTCGGGACGTTCATCGAACTGGCCGGCGGCCCCGCCGCGAAGATCGTGGTGGTCCCCACCGCGGGAGGAGGCAGCGACGACAGCTACGGCGACGAGTGTCGATGCATCCGCCAGCTCCGGGCGGCCGGAGCGACCGATCTGCACGTGCTCCACACGTACGATCCGGAGCTGGCCGACACCGAGGCGTTCGCGGCACCGCTCCTCGACGCCGACGCGGTGTGGTTCACGGGAGGCCGGCAGTGGCGGCTCGCCGACGCGTACCTCGGCACACGCACCGAGGAGGCGTTCCACGCGGTACTGGCCCGGGGCGGCGTGATCGGAGGGTCGTCCGCGGGTGCCAGCATCCAGGCCGACTTCATGGTGCGCGGCGACACCAACGGAAACCGACTCGTGATCGGCGACCACACCGAGGGCTTCGGGTTCATCACGGGCGTCGGCATCGACCAGCATCTGCTTCCCCGCAACCGACACTTCGACCTGCTCGAGGTCATCCGCGAGCATCCCGAACTTCTGGGCATCGGACTCGACGAGGACACCGCGATCATCGTCGAGGGCGACGCCTTCCGCGTGATGGGATCGGGGTACGTGGCCATCTACGACGCGAACGCGGACCTCGACCTCAACGGCGGCGGATTCTACTTCCTCCAGCCGGGCGACCACTTCGACCTCACGACGCGCACCCCCACCCGGGGATCACCCCAGGCCGAGAACGTCCGCGGGGTCGACCGCGTCCGGGGTGGTGGCAACGGGTGAAGACGGGGGCCGCATTCAGGTGGGTCGCGTGCGCGGTCGCGATCGTCGGCTGCTCGGATTCGGGCCAGGCGGAGGTGGACGACGCGGAGGACGCGCCCGCCGAGCAGGTGGTCCGTACGGACCCGTTCCGAGTGACCGGCGCGTTCGAGGGTGAGACGTTCTACATGACGCCCTGCTCCGACGGCGAGCTCGAGGTTCGACTCGTCCCGGGCCCGGAGGTACTGGATCTCGTCGCGATCCACGAGGAGCTCGTGCCCGGTGACACGCCGGTCGAGACGATCTTCGTGGATCTCCTGGGCGAGGCGGTCGAGGAGCGGGGGGAGATGACCTTCGAGGTTCTGGAGGTATATCGCGCCGGATGGGAGGACTGGGGCTGCACCTGGCAGCCGTTCGTGGACGAGCTGCGGTTCGCCGCTTCGGGCACCGAGCCGGACTGGACGATCCACGTCGCCACCGACTCCACCGTTCGGCTCTCCCGGATCGACGAAATGGTCGAGGGGTGGGCGACGGCGATCGACGGCACCCTGGCAGCCGGGTGGACGGTCACCGGGACGGTGGGGGCCGGCGAGTTCACGCTCCAGCTGGAGGCCGTTGCCTGCCGGAACGAGATGTCGGGAGGGTGGAGCCACCTCGAGGTGCTGCTCACGCTCGACGGCGAAGAGCGCCGCGGGTGCGGCTTCATCGGCGAAACGATGGAGGGCGTGTGAGCCGACGGACGCCGGATCCGACGGGCATCGGGATCGGTCTGGCGTTCGCCGGCATGCTGCTCCTCACGCTGACACCGGTCGCGGGTCGCTGGGCCGACGTGCCGCCGGCGCTCGCACGGACCGCGCTGGGAGCGGCGATCCTGCTGATGCTCGCGGGGGCGGCGGTGGGGCTGCTCGCGGGGCGGGAGGGCATGGGGCAGGGCCGGAGAGTGTCGGGCGGCGGACGTGCGGACAGGTCGGCGCCGGAATCGTCGCCGGGGGACGGGCGGTCCGCGGAGGTGCCCCCGGGCGGCTGAACGTCGTCGGCTGGCGCGGCCGCCCGGCCGCGCGGTCAATCCGAAGCGGACGCACGAGGCGTATCTCGGGAAGTGAACCGATCGTGCTTCCGACCCCTCCGACGCGACGCCCCCACCTCGCGTCGCGGATCTGTTCGGACGAGCGATCGACGCCGGAGCTCACCTCGACGTTCTCCTCACGAAGGCGGAGGTGTCCCGTGCGCGGGGCCTGATCGACGAGGCCCGTCAGCTGGAGGCGGAGTTCGTCGAACGGGCGACACGGTCGGAACGATCCCTGCGCATGCACCTCCGCCCGCCGGCGACGATGCACGGGCATGACGACTCCTGGCGGAGGCGCTCGAGGGAGGCGCGGAGCTCGGACCGGTCGTTTCGGCCGAGCTCGAATCGCTGTTGGACGCCCACTGACGTGAGGGCGGGGGGGGGGGCGGACCGCCCGCGCGCGGGTTCGCCACCGGACGGTTGCGTCCGCCCCGCCCGCGCGGCGATCGTTCGGGCATGAGCGACTTCATCTCCCGCCGGCGCTTTCTTTCAGTGGCGCCGCTCGCCCTGGTCGGTACGGCGTTCGCGTCGCGCCGCGTGTCCGCACCCATCGTGCCGATGGACGCCCACCCCGAGCCACGCCCCGGGATCACGGCCGAGAAGGTGATGACGGTCGAGCAGCTCGGTGCCCGCGGTGCGGACGACCGCGTGAAGGGCATCTTCGAGATGGTCCGTGAGATGCCCGAGATCGCCGACGGCATCGACTGCTACTGCGGGTGTGCGGTGCGCCCGGGGTACCGCTCCCTCCTCACGTGCTACTACGAGGACGGGATGGCCACCGGATGCCCGATCTGTCAGGGGGAGGCCGAGCTCGCGCATCGGCGCTGGAAGGACGGTCAGGACCTCGACCGGATCCGCCGGGCCATCGACGCCCGGTACGCCTGACCCGGACGGTGCGGCCACTCCTTCCGGCGGCCATCGTCGCCGGGACGCTCCTCTCGGTGTGCCCGACCGCGGCGCAGATCATTGCGAGTGAGCGCAGTCTCCTGCGCCAGACGATCGCCGGTACCGTGATCGAGCTGGACTATTCGCGGCCGTCGGTTCGCGGGCGTGACCCGCTGTTCGGCGAGGTCGTCGAGTGGGGGAAGAGCTGGACGCCAGGCGCCAACGCCGCCACGACGATCTCCTTCTCGGCGCCGGTCCGGCTCGGCGGGGTGCCGGTGGACTCCGGGGCCTACAGCGTCTGGATCGAGCCGGCCCGACGCGGACCCTGGCGATTCGGGCTGCACGCCGACACGAGCCTCTTCCACACGGCACATCCCCCGCTCGACGAAGCCGTGTACGTGGTGGACGTCGACCCGCGCGCGACGCCGGAATTCGTGGAAACGCTCCGCTTCTCGATCCCGAACGTGCGGAGTGGCGGCGCGACCCTCCACCTCGACTGGGGCCGGACCCGGCTCGCGCTCGAACTCGAGGTCGAGTCGTCCCTCGATCTGACGGTACCCGTGGGGGAGGGTCGAGCGCTCGAAGGGGCGTGGGAGTTCGGTGCGCCCGGCGAGGATGGGATGCCGCTCCGGCTGCGCTACGACGACGAACGGTCGCAGCTGCTCGGAGAGTGGACGCAGGGCGGCGACGACGTGCCGGTCGTGATGGTCCGGAAGGCCGAAGGGATCTACCAGCTCGGCTTCTTCATCGGCGACCGCGTCGGATCGGTGATCGACGTGTGGTTCTTCGAGTTCCTCGACGTCCGCGACGGTCGTCCGCGCGCCTTCGAGGTGCGGGATGGCCAGGACCAGCTTCGCTTCGAGGGGCGCCGGGTCGGACGCTGACGCGCTGCGGACGCCGATCGCCCACGGCACTCCAGCGTGGACCGACGCGTCAGCGCAGCCCGATCCGGGGGAGAAGGCGCAGCACGAGCCAGGCCGACACGATCGCCACCGTGCCCAGGCCCAGCCCGGCGCCGGCGTTTCCGTAGAGCACGGATCCGGTGGCGAAGAGCGCGGCGTAGATCGCGGTGACGCCCAGGAACCACGCGGCGACCGCGGCTGTGGGGCTCTCCTCCTCCTCGCCGGGCGCGTCGCCGACAACGGCCGTCCATCCCGGTCCCATCGGCCGGATCCTCGCGTGGAAGGCGGCGAGGACGTCGCGGTCGGTCGGACGCGTGAGGAGGGTCACGGACAACCACACGACGGTCGTCATGGCCACCGCGGCGACGAGCTGCGTCGAGGCGTTCCAGTCAGGGACCGGCCACGACAGGTCGCCCACCCCGCCCCGAAGCCATACCGCGACGGCGAAGGACACGACCATCGCCGAGATCTCGCTCCACGCGTTGATCCGCCACCAGAACCACCGGAGGATGAACACCAGCCCGGTGCCGGCGCCGATCTGGAGGATGATGTTGAACGTCTCCAGCGCGGTTTCGAGCTCGAGCGCCACCAGCGTCATCGCGACGGTGAGAAGCGCCGTCGAAACCCGCGCGGCGGTGACGGCCTGCCGCTCGGTGGCGTCCGGTTTCACGAATCGCCGCCAGAAGTCCTGGACGATGTACGAAGCGCCCCAGTTGAGGTGGGTCGAGATCGTCGACATGTACGCGGCGGCGAGCGACGCCACGACCAGCCCGAGCCAGCCGGCGGGCAGGAAGGTGAGCATCGCCGGGTAGGCGAGGTCGTGGCCGAGCGGGATCGAGGCAGGCAGGTCCGGAAACGCGACCTGGATCGACTCGAGCGTCGGGAAGACCACGATCGACGCGAGGGCGACCAGGATCCAGGGCCACGGGCGGACCCCGTAGTGCGCCACGTTGAACCAGAGAACCGCCTTGAGCGCGTTGTCCTCGTCCTTCGCGGCGAGCATCCGCTGGGCCAGGTAGCCGCCTCCACCCGGCTCGGAGCCCGGGTACCAGATGCTCCACCACTGGATGGCGATCGGCACGATGAACACCGCCAGCGCGGTGGACGTATCGGAGAAGTCGGGCAGGAAGTTCAGCGATCCGTCGAGGGCCGGGTTGCGCACCAGTTCACCCAGACTGCCCACGTCGGGGTGGTTCACGGCCACCACGGCCGCCGCGATCGCGCCGATCATCGCGACGGCGAACAGCATCAGGTCGGTGGCCACGACGCCCCACAGCCCCGCGGTCGCCGAGTAGAGCAGCGTCAGGGCGGCGAGGATCACCACGACGACCGCCGGCTCGATGCCGAGCAGGACGCCGCCGATCTTGATGGCCGCGAGCGTCACGCTCGCCATCACCATGACGTTGAAGAGCACCCCGAGGTAGAGAGCCCTGAACCCGCGGAGGAACGCCGCCTCCTTCCCGGAATAGCGAAGCTCGTAGAACTCGACGTCCGTGAGCACGCCCGAGCGCCGCCAGAGCTTCGCGTAGAAGAAGACGGTCAGCATGCCCGTGAGCGCGAAGGCCCACCACACCCAGTTCCCGGCCACGCCGCCCGTGCGGACGATGTCGGTGACGAGGTTGGGCGTGTCGGTGGAGAAGGTGGTGGCGACCATCGAGGTGCCCAGGATCCACCAGGGCAGGGACCGCCCGGCCAGGAAGTACGACTCGGCGTCGGTCCCGGCACGCCGCGTGAACCAGAGGCCGACGACGAGCACGACGGCGCCGTAGAGGACGACGACCGCCCAGTCGAAGGAGGTCAACAGCACGGCTGCGACAGCCTCAGGCAAAGAGGGCGGGGTGGCCGCCGGTGTGAAGGAATACGATCCGGTCGCCCGCGGGGAATCGACCCTCGCGCACCGCCGCCACCATGCCGGCCGCCGCCTTCGCCGTGTAGACCGGGTCCACGAGGATGCCCTCGCTCCGCGCGAACAGGTCCAGAGCCTCCCCCGACGCCTCGGTGGGGATCCCGTAGCCCTTGCCGACCTGGTCGTCGGCGACGTCCACGCGCGGAAGAATCGTCTCGAGCTCCCGTTCGTGCTGGCCAAGCCGGGCGAGTGCTCCGACGGCCAGGTCGCTCGCCGTGTCGAGCAGATCGTCGGCGGGCACGTCGGCGCTCACGGCGACAAGGTGGATGTCGGGCCGATCGAGAAGCGCGAACCCCGCCATGAGCCCGGCGAGTGTCCCGCCCGAGGACGACGCCAGAAAGAGGTTCACGTCGCGATCGCGGGTCATCGGGAGCTGCTCGTGGATCTCGATCGCCGCGCGCACGTATCCGAGCGCCCCGAGCGACGTGGATGCTCCGAGCGGCACGATCAGCGCCTGACCACCCGCCTTCGCGATGCGCTTCGCCTCGTCCTCCATGGCGGGGTTCCGTTCGGCACGACTCATCACGGTTCGGATCTTGGCGCCGAGGATCTCGTAGAGCAGCGCGTTGCCGGTGGGTGGATCCGGCACGTCACCGTTGATCACCAGCAGGCACCCCAGCCCCAGCCGTGCGGCGGCTGCCGCCGTGACACGGCAGTGATTCGACTGCGGACCACCCGTCGTGATGAGGTGGGTGATCCCGTCGACCCGCGTCGGACCCAGCTCGTGCTCGAGCTTCCGCACCTTGTTGCCACCGAGCCCGAAGCCCGTCTCCTCGTCGAGCTTGAGGTAGAGCTCGGGTGTCTCGGGCCCGAGCGCGCCGCGCATGCGGGGCGCGGTCACGAGCGGCGTCCGTCCGAGCACCAGGTGCGTGCGCGGGTGGGCCTCGAGGAGGGCGAAGAGTTCGTCCGAGGTCATGTCGGTCGGGGTGCGGTGCGCGCGGCCTCGCGCACGGTGTGGGCGTGGATCTCCACGATCCGGTCGACGTCGGCAGCGTAGCCTCCCGCCATCACCACCGCCACCGGGACACCGAGATCGTCCGCGGCCCGATACACGCGACGATCCCGCTCGGCGAGACCCTCCGGCGACACCGAGAGTCGTCCCAGCCGGTCGTGCTCGTATGCGTCGGCTCCCGCGACGTAGAAGAGCAGGTTCGGAGCGTGCACGACCGCGGCCTCGAGGACGGTGTCCACCGCATCGAGGAAACCGGCGTCGCCGGTACCGTCCGGGAGGGCGACGTCGAGGTCGCCGACCTCCTTCCTGAAGGGGTAGTTGGACGCTCCGTGCACGGAGAGGGTCGCGACCGAGGGGTCGCGCCGGAAGATCGCCGCCGTCCCGTTCCCCTGATGGACGTCGAGGTCGACGATCGCCACGCGACGGACCCGGCCCTCGGCCTGCAGCACCCGGATCGCGACGGCCACGTCGTTGAACACGCAGAAGCCCTCGCCACGATCGGGATAGGCATGGTGCGTCCCGCCGGCGAGGTTGGCACCGCGGCCTTCCTCGAGCGCGCCCCGCGCGGCGCCGATGGTGCCGCCGACCGAGCGGCGAGAACGCTCGACCAGGCCCGGCGACCAGGGGAACCCGATCCGTCGGACCGCTTCCCGGGGCAGCGTCCCCTCGACCACCCCGCGAAGGTAGTCAGGAGTGTGAACTCGCAGGAGATCCGCGTCGCCCGCGGCGTCCGGAACCCGGAGCTCCAGCGCGGGGTCTCCCGTGAGGCGCTCCCGGAGCCGCGCGTACTTGCTCATCGGGAACCTGTGGCCCGCGGGGAGTGGGAGGATGAACTGATCGCTGTAGAACGCCTTCATCGGAGACGCCGGGTCGGGTCGCTGGTGGCGGGCATGGCACTATTCGCGATCGGCGCGGCGGGGGTCGAGGGGCAGGATGCGGGCACGCTCGCCGGACGCGTGGTCGACGACGCCGGGCCCGTCGAGTTCGCGGCCGTCAGCCTCCTGGCCGGTCCGGATATCATCGCCGAGGCGGCCTCGGACGTCGACGGTCGATTCGCGATCCCGGGCCTGTCGCCGGGCCTCTACACCCTGTCGGTCACCCGGATCGGACTGGCCGGCTTCACCCGACTCGTGACGATCGACGCCGACTCGGTCACGACGGTCGAGGTGCGGATGCGCCCGGCGGCCGTCGCGCTCGCGGGCATCACCGTCGAGGGTCGCGCGAGCCGCGAGATCGAGATCTTCGAGGAAACGGCGGGTGTTACCGTACGGGAACTGTCGGCCGCCGAGATCGGACTCGTCCCCGGGCTCGCCGAGGCCGACCCCATCCGGGCCATCGAAGTGCTCCCAGGTGTGGTGACGACGTCCGACTTCACCTCGTCCTTCAACGTCCGCGGGGGCTCGGCCGACCAGAATCTGATCCTCCTCGACGGCATCCCGATCTTCAGCCCCTTCCACCTCGGCGGGCTGTTCAGCGTCTTCAATCCCGACATGGTCGGCCGGGCCGAGCTGAGTTCGGGCGGCTTCGGGGCCGAGTACGGCGGGCGCGTATCGTCGGTACTTCGGATCGAGTCCGATCCCGGCGACGGCACCTTCGGCGTCGACGCGGGCGTGTCGCTCCTGTCGTCCCGCGTCGCGGTGCAGGACGGCTTCGCCGACGGACGGGGACGGTGGCGGTTCTCGGCGCGGCGGTCCTACTTCGACGTCCTCCTGGCACCGGTCGTCGACTTCCCATACCACCTCCAGGATCTCCAGGGCGTCGTCGAGTGGCGCACCGGCGACCGCAGCCGGCTCCTCCTGTCGGGCTACACGGGCGCCGACGTGATCGAGTTCTCGGAGGTCGACGACGACACCCTTCCGCTCCGCATCGACTGGGACTGGGGCAACGACATCCTCGGCCTCTCGTGGATCCGGCTCCTCGACCGCGGCGAGTTCACGCTGCGTGCCTCGGCGTCACGGTTCGACACCGGCCTGCGGTTCCCGGACTTCGACGACACCAGCTTCCGCTCGTCGATCGATCAGGTCTCGGCCCGCGCCGAGTGGGAGCTGCGGCCTTCGGAGTCGTTCGACCTGTCCACCGGCGCGGCCCTCGACAGGATGAGCTACGACAACCTGGCGGCCACAGGGGGCACGGTGTTTGCCGAGGGGGTCGGAGACGGAGACCTCTTCGGCACCTGGGTGCAGGCTCGCTGGCGGGCGCCGCGGCGTTGGCTGGTGGAGGCCGGTGTCCGGCTCGACCACTGGAGGCCGGACCGGGGCGACGCCGTGACCGAGCCCGCCCCGCGCCTCGCCGTGAAGAAGTTCTTCGGGCGGGGCCCGGCCGGCTCGGGTACGTGGGCGCTGAAGGGTTCGGTGGGACGCTACACGCAGTTCCTCCACTCGCTCCGCGACGAGGAGCTTCCGATCGGGCTCGACATCTGGGTCCTCGCGGACGCCCGCGCCCCCCACGTCGTGTCGGATCAGATCCAGTTCGGCGTCGAGGCGCTGCCGGACGGTCCGTGGACGTTCAGCGCCGAGGGCTACCTGCGCCGGTTCGACGGCGTGGTGACGTTCAACAACGGCGACGACCCCAACACCGATCTCGACGACGTCCTCGGCGGCACCGGCACGTCGTTCGGCCTCGACCTGTTCGCGCGGCGCAACGTCGGCGCCTGGACCGGCTGGGCCTCGCTGTCGCTCCTCCGGGCGGAGCGGACCTTCCCCGACTTCCTCTCGCCGGAGGTCCCGACGCCCGACGTGACCTATGCGCCGATCTTCGACAAGACGGTGGATCTGGACGTCGTCGTCCGATTCCCCGCGCTGCGCGGCTGGCGAGGCGGGATCCGACTGAACGTCGGGAGCGGCACTCCCTACACCCGCCCCGGCGGCAGCTATGCCTTCTACCAGCCGCGTTTCCTGAACGACGGCGGGCGCCTGGTGTGGTCGGGGGCCGACGACGCGACGACGGACGACGATGGAGGCGCCGCGTACGCCGTGCTGCTCGGAGATCGCAACGCCGAGCGCTACCCGATCTACCACCGCCTCGACATCGGATTCCGCCGGACGTGGGAGACGTCCTGGGGATCCGTCACGCCCACGATCGACCTCCTCAACGTCTACAACCGGCGAAACGTGCTGTTCTACTTCTTCGAGTTCGAGCGGAATCCTCCCGTACGCTCGGGCATCTCGATGTTCCCGATCCTTCCGACGTTCGGGGTCGAGGTGACGTTCTGATGCGCGTGCCGCCGTTCCGCGACCGTGTCGCCGTCGGGGGCGTGCTCGTCGTGTCGCTTCTCGCCGCCGCGGGGTGCGAGATCACCGAACAGGTCCTGGCACCCGCCGAGGACGTCGTCGTGGCCGAGGCGCTCGTCCAGCTCCGGGAGGACCTGGACGGCCAGCGAATCCTCGTGTTCCTCCACCGCACGGTCTCCGGCGGGCGATCGATCGCCGTGCCGGAGGCGCGCGTCGTGGTCACCGCACCCGGCGGCGTCGAACTCGTGCTCCCGCAGGCCGCCCAGGACGAGTGCGTCGCCGCGACGCCGGACATCGTGCCGGCGGGCACGTGCTACTACCTCGAGGAGGATCAGGGTCTCGGACTCTCGCCGGGAGACCGGCTCGAACTGACGATCGAGACCGCGGCGGGCGAGACGCTCGAGTCGGCCACCACCATTCCCGGACGGCACGAGATCACGAGCGCCCGGGGGGCGTGGTGCTGGGTGCCGCCGGACACGCAGACCGAGATCACGTGGTCATCCTCGCGCAACGCGTGGGCATACTTCGCGGAGGCGCTCGTGGACGACCTCGACGACGCGCTCGCGGCCGAGGGCATCGAGGTCGAGACCGACCCCTTCTACCTCACCGGCATCGCGGTGTCCGCGGCGGACACGACGATCGGGTTCCCCGGGGAGTTCGGCGTGTTCGACCGGGCCGACATTGACACCGACCTGGCGGTGCGGCTCCAGGTGGGAATACCGGAAGGTGTTGCGTCGGACGTTGCGATCACGGCCCTCGACCGGAACTACACCAACTGGGTGCGGGGCGGAAACTTCAATCCGTCGGGCCAGGTCCGGATCCCGAGCGTGCGGGGCGACGGCACGGGGTATTTTGGCAGCACCGTGGTGCGGACTGTCCAGGTGCTGTCGATCGACCTGGATCAGCCGTCCACGCGCTGCCGCGGGACGAGCGACTGACAGTGGGTCCGGCTCAGCCCTGGCCCAGAACCGCCGCCAATACGGAGGCGACGGATCGGCCGCGCTCGACGAGGTCCCGCCGGAGTCGACGTACGAGGCGGACGTCGGCGTCGGTGTCCACGAAGATCCGGATATCCATGCGCTCCCGCAGGTCCGGCTCCGAGAAGATGAGGATGCCGTCCACGATCAGGATTCGAGCGGGATCGACCGGGTGGTCGAAGTTGATCTCGGCCCGCTCGCGTTCGGGGAGGTGGTCGAAGCTGCGGTAGCAGGCGTCGTGGTGGAGGGTCGCGACGGTCGCGGGATCGACGCCCTCCATGAGGGCCCGCACGACGGTCGTCTTGCCCGACCCGGATCCTCCGGCGATTCCGACGACGACGCTCGACACCGGTTCGTCAGTCGACGACCGCGACGTAGACGAGAGCGGCCAGAGCCCCCTCGACGGTCCTCCGCCGGTCGGACTCACCGATCTCGATCGTGAGCGAGCCGCGTTCGTCCCGCTCGACGACCCGCGCCTCCACGCCCGGAACCAGCCCCAGCGCCTCCATCTCCCTCAGCTCCGTTGCCCCCTTGTCGTCCACCGCCTTCACCTCGACCAGCGCCCCGACCGCCACCTCGGCCAGCGAGTCGAAGGTGGCCGGCTCCACCTTGCCCTCGACGGTCGGAATGGGCGCGCCGTGCGGGTCGTGGCTGGGGTCACCGAGGGCGTGCGCCATCGCCGCGATCAGGCGATCCGAGGCCGCGTGCTCGAGCCGCTCCGCCTCGTCGTGGACCTCCTCCCACGGGTACCCGAGGACCTCCGTGAGGTAGGTCTCGATGATCCGATGCCTGCGGATGACGCGCAGCGCTTCGCGCCGCCCTGACTCGGTGAGGTGTGCACCGCGGTAGGGCACGTGCGCGAGGAGACCCCACTCCGCGAGTCGCTTCACCATGCCGGTCACGGACGACGGCTGGACGTCGAGCACCTCCGCGAGCGCGGTGGTCGAGGCGGTTTCACCGCGCACGTCGAGGGCATAGACGGCCTTCAGGTAGTCCTCGACGGATCTCGACAGTCTGCCTGCGTCGTTGAGCACGCCGATCTCGGGTCGGGGGAGGGAGGGGCGGGCACGGAGCGTTCCTCGGTCTCGGCGAAGGGCAACGCCCGGAGCCGCCGGTCGGGTCCGTGTTCTGCGACGAAGGTAGAGCGGCCGGGGGCCCCGGTCCACGCGTTCGACCGTCCGCGCAGACACCGACGAATCACCCCCGCGTCCCGGGGGTAGCAGCCGTCAACTACCCCTGCCACCAGGCGAGGACCCATGAACTACGAAACGACGACCGACGGCATCCGAGTCCGGGTGCGGCCGCGCTTCTCGCTCTCGGAGTCGAATCCCGACGAGCGCGAATGGGTCTTCTCGTACCATGTCGAGATGGAGAATCGTGGGGCCGAGGACGCGCGCCTGCTGTTCCGCCACTGGCACATCCACGACTCGGCGGGCGACGACACCGAGGTCGACGGGGAGGGCGTGATCGGGCAGCAGCCGCGTATCTCGGTGGGCGGGTCCCACGACTACACGAGCTACTGCGTGCTCCGCTCGCCGGTCGGCTGGATGGAGGGGTACTACACCTTCGAACGGCCCGATGGCTCGAGATTCCGCGTCGCCGTTCCGCGGTTCGATCTCATGGCGCCGGTGGGCCCTCCCGGGGCGCCGCAGAACTCAGCGGGCGAGGACGTCCTGCACTGACGCCGGGCGTGTGACGAGGACGGAGCCCAGAACGACGAGCAGGGTTCCGGCGAAGGCGAAGGGAAGGAGCGGAGGCCCGGACGTCGGCTCTCCCAGGAAGACGGTCCGTCCATCGTCCGACGCCACGACGAGCCACCGGATGCCGCCGACGGCGCTTCCCGACACGGGTCGGTCGGGATCGGGGGAAGGCAGTCTGCCAACGAACGCCGGCGGTTCGTCGCCCTCGGTCGCGATGAGTCGCTCCCCCTCGATGCGATAGACGGGTCCACCCGACCAGCCGCGTGCACGGCCGGGGTCGCCCAGGAGGCCACGCGCGTCGACGAGCTCGGCGACGAGGCTCAGTTCGCGTGCACCGTCGGCGGCTGCGAGCCGATGCTCGCCCACGGCGGCCCAGCCCGCGACGACCGCCGTCGTGAGCACGGCCAGCACCGCCCCGGCCACGATCCGCCCGTCGCGTTCCGATGCGCCGTCGGCCCGGACGCCAGGCGCCGATCGTCCCGTGGCTCCGGCCGACACCACCAGTGCGAGGGCGAGCGCCAGCAGGACCGTCGAGGCGAGGAGGGTCCGAGGCGATGCGACGGAGCGCCGACGGGCGTTGGAGCGCACGGCCACGACGAGTTCGCCCGCGGCGGATCCGCCGGACGCCGTGGCGGGAGTCACCCACAGGCCCGCCGCCTCGCTCCAGCCGGAGACCGGGTCGAGCGCGTCGGGAAGGGGCGCGGCCGCGGGTCCCGCGGACGTCTGGAGGCGTGTGCCCCGCAGGTAGAGCCCGGCGTCGAGCTCCGCCACGTCCGCGAGCGCCGCGATCGTGGGAGAACGGATGATCGCGGTGGCCGACACGAGGGTGTCGCCGCGGGGCAGGAGCACCGACGCGCGTGCGCCCCCGGGCGGCGTCTCTCCGGGCAGGCTTCCTGGACTCGGCCCGCCCGGAGTGGTGGCCAGCGAGCGGATCGTGTCGCCGGCCAGCGCCCGCCGGACCGCGACCAGCGAGGTGTCCACGGACCGCACCGCGGCGGCCTCGGCCTCGAGAACGGTCCAGGCCTCGGCCAGCTCCGTCTGCACCGCAACCGCGAGCATTCCGCCGAGTCGCGACAGGATCGCGTCGCGTCGCGCGTCGCGCGTCTCCTGGGCGAGCTGGACGAGCACGGCACAGGTCGCCACGGCCGGCACGAGGCAGAGCAGGACGAAGCGACGAACGGGGGGCTTTCGGGGCATGAATCCCTTTGTGGGGGGCGGGACCGAGGGTATCTTTCCCGTCGGTGATTCGCGAGGTGTACCCGCGAACCGTACCCGGATGCGCCGTCCGGAACTCTTCTCCGGGCGCGCCGGATCCGGGCCAGATCAGGTCAGGAGGATCAGGTGAACGACTCCGTCGCTATCGACGCCAAGCGGATTCTGCTCCGCTACGGCGCCCCCATCACCGTGCTGGACAAGGTGCCCGAAGCGAAGCGCATCGAGTTCGCTCGGGCCGTCGCGAAGACCGATCTCCCCAAGCGGGAGAAGTTTCTCAGAGGTCTGCTCGAGGAGGGCGGCTTCATCCAGACGGCGGACTGACGGTCGGCAGGGCCATCCTCCGCCGACCATCTCCGTTCCCCCCGGACGGTCCGCCCACACGCACGACGCGCTCACGATCGAGCTGAAGCTGGATCGGTGACCTCGGCCGATCCGCGGGGCCCGCGCCACGTTCGACGTCGAGTTCCGCCGGGACCCCGTCCACGGTGACGCTCGAGGCGGCGTCCGGTAACGGCAGTCTAAGGATCAGCGTGGCGGGTACGGCACCCGCCATCGGCGCGAACCGCCACGTCTCGACGACCCCGCCGGACGCGGACGTCTCCCGCGCCCACTCGAGCCGCATCCGCAGCTCACCGCCCCTGAGGCCCTCGAGGACGAACCGCGTCCAGTGGTCGGGGAGGCTGGGGGTCAGGTGCATCCGGCCGGTCTCGACGTCCGGCCGCCACCGCAGGACGCCGTCGATCAACTCGGCGAGGATCCGCCACCCCTCCGGTTCGAGGGCGGCGGGGTCCGCCGCGATGCGCGCACGCCAGGCGTCACCCGGCGACGGCGGACCTGCGGTCGAGGCATCCGGGGCCCGCGGGTCCGGCTCCGCGTCCTCGGGTTCCGACTCGTCCGGCATCCCACTCCCCGGGCTCGGGGCCGACGGATCGTCGGGCTGGACCGCGGGAGCGGCGTCGGGGAGCCCGACCGCGAGCGCCGTGCGCACCCAGACGGCGGTGTCCGCTGGATCGAGCGCGGGAACGGGTCCGACCCCGTCGATCGTCCGATCACGGATGCGCGTCCATGCCCACGCCACGCCGTCGTCCACCTCGTCGACACCGGTCCGCGTACGCAGCGCCTCCTTTGCGGGGTCGGCCCGACGCGCGTGGGCGCGCGCGACCATCAGGCTGCGGAGCGATGCCGCCGACGCCTCACCCGCGAGGATCGCGAGTGACAGGCTCGAATCGCCCCGGCCGGGAACCCACCTCAGGTCCGTCGCCACGGAGGTCCCCGAGGCGCCGGGCTCGAGCAGCGCGTCCACGGGCCCGTCCTCGTCGAATGCGGCGATCAGCAGACCGTCCCCATCCGGGGCCTGCAGCCACCAGGCAGACCCGTCGCCGGCGAGCCCGAGCTCCCCATCGCCGACCGCGGGAGCGTCGCCCGTGTCACCGTCGATCGAGACCTCGAGCCGCGCCTCGACGGCGCGGCCGGACAGCCAGGAACCCACCGGCCTGAGTTCGACGAGTACGCCCGGGAGGCGTTCCGGGAGCCAGATCGACTCGAGAAACGAGCCGGCCGGAGAGGCGCGTTCGAACCGGGCCGCGCGCGGCGTGATCCAGGTGGTCGCGGCGGCGGCCGATCCCCAGGCCAGGGGCCCCGCGCGGAGCGAGGCCCCGAAGTGGGCCGCCGTGAGGCCACGCACGCCGTGGAACTCCGCGTGCACCCGCCGTCCGCCGAGCCACCACGTGCGGTCGCTCGAGGACTCCACATGGATCAGGCCCGCGTCGGGATCGACGGCGGGTGCGGCGACCAGGTCGGGCAGTTGGACGGGGAAGGGGACGGGATGAAGGCGCATCACGTGGGACGAGCGGGTCGGTCGGGAGCGAGAGCGTGCGCAGGTCCGGCCCACGCCGCCGGAAGGTACGCCCGAGACACCGCGATGTGGCACACACGCACCGCAGCCGGCCGAGCGAGTGTCCCCACGACGGTTGCCGCGCGGCTCGCGTCATCGTCGATTGCCCGGAGCGCGGCCACCGGGGCCGGACCCGGGATCGCACCCCTCCACATCGGCGAGTCCGTGATGCTCCGACGCCCGACCGCAGTTCTTCTCCTGATCGCCGCCGCGGGCCCGACCGCGCTCGCCGCCCAGTCGTTCGACGTGCTCATCCGCGACGCTCGTGTAGTGGACGGCTCGGGCAATCCGTGGTTCCGCGCGGACGTTGCGATCCGCGACGATCGGATCGCCGCGATGGGCGACCTCGCGGGTGCCGAGGCCACCACGGTGATCGACGCGGCTGGGATGTACCTGACGCCGGGATTCATCGACACGCACTCCCACGCGGCGGGCGGGCTCGCCACGCCCGGGCGCAGCCACGCGCGACCGCAGCTCGCGCAGGGAGTCACGACCGTGTTCGTGAATCCGGACGGCGGCGGGGTCGTCGACCTCGCCGCGCAGCAGGACTCGCTCCTCAAGGACGGACTGGGCGTGAACGTCGCCCAGTTCGTACCCCACGGGTCGGTACGCGGGGCGGTCATCGGGTCGCAGGACCGGCTGGCCACCCCCGAGGAGCTCGACCGCATGCGCGCGCTGGTCCGGGCGGGGATGGAAGCCGGAGGGTGGGGTCTGTCGAGCGGGCCCTTCTACGCACCGGGCAGCTATTCGGATACGCACGAACTCGTCGAACTCGCGAAGGAGGTCGCCCCCTTCGGTGGCGCCTACCAGAGCCACGTCCGCGACGAGTCGGACTACACGATCGGCGTGGTCGCGGCGCTCGACGAGGTGATCACCGTGGCGCGCGAGGCGGGAATCCCGGGCGTCCACACGCACATCAAGGTGCTCGGACCGCCGGTGTGGGGATTCTCGCAGGCGCTGGTCACGCGGATCGAGCGCGCGCGGGCCGACGGCGTCGAAGTCTACGCCGACCAGTACCCCTACCTGGCGTCGGCGACGGGTCTGTCCGCGGCGCTGCTGCCGCGCTGGGCGCAGGCGGATGGTCCCCGCGCGCTCCAGGAACGGCTCGCCGACCCCGACGACCGCGCCCGCATCCGCTCCGACATGGAGACCAATCTCGCGCGCCGGGGTGGGGCCGACCGGATCCAGTTCCGCTACCTCGACGGCTGGGAGGAGTTCGAGGGGCGCCTCCTGAGCGACCTCGCCGAGGCGTGGGGCGTTCACCCGCTCGACGCCGCGCTGACGATCTTCGAGCAGACCAGCCCGTCGATCGTCTCGTACAACATGCACGAGGACGACGTCCGGCGGCTCATGCGTCAGCCGTGGACCATGACGGCCTCGGACGGAAGCCTCCCCTCGTGGCAGGTCGGTGTTCCGCACCCCCGCGCGTACGGGGCGTTTCCGCGGAAGCTCCGGCGCTACGTGGTCGAGGAGGGCGTGGTGTCGCTCGAGGAGGCGATCCGATCGATGACGGGGCTGCCGGCGGCCGTCTACCGCATGCCCGACCGCGGGCTCGTCCGTCCGGGCATGATCGCCGACCTCGTCGTCTTCGACCTCGACGCCGTGCGTGACGTGGCCGAGTTTACGGATCCCCACCACCTGTCCGAGGGGATGTCGTGGGTCTTCGTCGGCGGGGAGGCCGCCATCGCGGACGGCGAGATCACGGGCTCGATGTCGGGCCGGATCCTCCGGAAGAACTGATCCTCCGCATCTCATCAACCACGCCGGGAGACCCGTCTTGGGTGCCATCCGCGACTTTCTCGATACGCACTTCCTCCACTTCAACGCACGCGAGACCGTTGCCGCGGCGCGGGCGTGGGAGGACCACCTGGCCGCCGGCGGCAGGATGATGGTCACGCTGGCCGGCGCCATGTCCACGGGTGAACTCGGGATCATCCTGGCCCGCATGATCCGCGAGGGTAAGGTGCACGCGATTTCGTGCACCGGGGCGAACCTCGAAGAGGACGTCTTCAACCTCCTCGGGCACGACGAGTACGAGATCGTCGCCGACTGGCGCGCCCTGTCCGCCGCGGACGAGGTGGCACTCTACGACCGTGGGATGAACCGGGTCACCGATACGTGTATTCCCGAAGACGTGATGCGCCACATGGAGCGCCGGCTCAAGGACCTCTGGGTCGCCGCCGCCGAGTCGGGAGATCGGAAGACGCCGGCGGAGTTCCTGTTCGCCCTGCTCCAGAGCGGCGAACTCGACGAGCACTACCAGATCGACCCGGCCCATTCGTGGATGCTGGCGGCCGCCGAGGTGGGCATTCCGGTCTGGGCGCCGGGATGGGAGGACTCGACCACCGGCAACATCTTCGCCGCCAACGTCCTGATGGGTACCATCGCCCATCACCAGTGCGTGAAGTCGGGCACCGAGCAGTTCGCCGAGCTGATCGAGTGGTACCGGGAGAACCACGGGGGAGGCGAGGCGCCGTCGGTCGGGTTCTTCCAGATCGGCGGCGGGATCGCGGGTGACTTCGCCATCTGCGCCGTGCCCTGCATCATCCAGGACCTTCAGGAGGACGTGCCGTTCTGGGGCTACTTCGCCCAGATCACCGACGCGGCCACGTCGTACGGCGGCTACTCGGGCGCGCCGCCCAACGAGAAGATCACCTGGGGCAAGCTCGACGCGGACACGCCGAAGTTCTTCATCAACTCCGACGCGATGATCGTGGCGCCGCTGATCTTCGGGTACGTCCTGGGCGACTGAGGTCCGGGCCCGAACTCAGCCCCCGGTTTTCGTCCAGACCACGATGGTCCCGCACGTTCCGTTCATGCCGCCGAACTCGATCGGCGTTTCCGCCGGATTTCGGTACACCTCGAACGCGAGGACGGCTTCCGGCTGAACGAGGTCGTCGAGGCCCTGCGCGAGGTCGCTGGCGTCCAGGTTCGTGTCGAGGGGAGCGCCCGGCGCGGGCCGGGTCAAGGCCTGCCGATTCGTCGCGTTGACCGTGCGGGATCCGTCGATCCAGATGTTCGGCGAGCAGCCACTGATCGCCTGCCCGGCGGAGGACAGGAACCGCCCGCCCGCGGCGTCGTTGAAGAGGACGAGCCCCTGATTGATCGTGACACCGGGCACGCTGCGGAGATACTCGGACACCGTCGCGCGGAGCCCGAGCGCCTCGATCTGCTCAGGGCTGATGAACGTGCCGAACCCCGCCGCCGCCCGCTCGTAGTAGCCGCCGCGACGAAGCCGCAGGCGCGCGCGCTCACGGTCGATCCGGACGTCGATCCCCTGGATATCCACCGGGCGCGGGAGCATGAAGACCTCGAGCGACATCTTCCCGTTGGCGGCCGCGAACTCGAATACCCCGTCGACGATCGGCGTGTACCCTTCCCGCTCGATCTTGATGTAGTATGCGCCCGCGCCCGGGGCCGTGAGACTGAACACGCCATCTGCGTCAGTCACGTCCGCGTCGCTGACTTCGACGCCGTCGTCGTCGATGAGTGCGAGCCGGGCGTCGCCGAGCGGGCCCCGGGTCTCTCCGCTGAGGACGCGTCCCTCGAGCACCTGGGCGGACGCCGGTGGCGCGCCGAGTGCGAAGGCTGCGAGCGAAAACGCGACCAGGAAGGCGAGGGGCTTGAGAGCTGCGGAGGCGTTCATCGATCTGGGCTGCCGAGGTAGACGAGAAATGCGCCACGGAATCCCGCGGCATCTCGTCAAGAATACGCCCGGCTCGGTGGCGACATCAAGGAATCCCGCGCTGAGCGTCGGACGTGCCTGGTCAGCTGCGCAGCTGGACCAGGTAGTCCCCTGCACCGGTGTCGCCGCCCCGGTCCTCGACGACGTCGGCCCATGTGCGCGAAAGCGCTTCGCTCACCGTGCAGGTCGAGGGGCGCCACCACTGCGCGGCCTTGGAGAGTGCGGGGTTCCCCCCGAGACGATCGGGATCCGTCGCTTGCCCATGCCGTCGGCTACACGCGACCCCGGGCGTCGGTCCCGCCGTCCGCGCCCATTCGCAGGGGCTCCACCACCGGCTCGAGGACATCTCGGAGCTCCCTCATCTGGTCGTGACTCCACCGCTGGCCGAGCCAGGAGGTCAGGTGGAGCCCGAGAAGGATCGGTACGCCGACCGCGACGGCCCAGAGCCCCCACGCGGGTTCGTCCGAAGCCCACTGGACGTACCCGAAGATGCCACCGAGCAGCGCGAGAAAGGCCACCGAGGCGTACAGGAAGACGAAGCCGGTCCAGACCTCAGGGCGCGGAGCGAACCGCCCGAACAGGACGCACCCGGTGTGTTCGGGGAACCCCGCCGCCCGGTGGTGTGCGTCGAAGTCGTCGATGCGGACCGACAGGTACGGCGACCAGATCCGCCGCTCGCCGCCGGGCACGTGGAGCTCGGCCCAGCGGCCCTTTCCGATCCAGCGGTTCGCGGGAACCGCCGCCGACAACCCTTCCCGAATCCGCTCGATCGCCTCTTCCCGCCCGGGGGCGAGCGGGATGGTGAAGGTCGGGCGGAGGCGGGGCGCGTCGCTCAAGTGACGCCGGGAAGCCCCGCTTCGGTCAGCGTCAGCAGGAGCGCCCGCTGGATCGCCTTCCAGCCCTCGCGGTTCACCCAGTACTCGTTGAGCGCGTGGCCGTTGGCTCCGATTCCTCCGCGCCCGATGGTCACGGCCGGCACGCCCAGCGAGATGGGTGTGTTGGAGTTGGTCGAAGAGCGGCTGAGATACGGCGGCTGACCCATATAGTGTGTCGCGGCCATGGCCCGAAGGACGAGCGGGTGTTCGGGGTCTATCTCGCCGGACGGACGGTCGCCGATCTTGTCCTTGTTCACGGTGAGCGGGGCACCCTCCCGGGCCAGCGCGTTCTCCTCCGCGAGGGCGCGGTCCATCGCGGCGAGGAAGACCTGCTCGATGCGGTCGAGAGAGGCCGGGTCGACGGAGCGCATGTCGACCTCCATCCACGCCTCGAAGGGCACCGAATTGACCGAGGTGCCACCCCCGATCCGGCCGACGTTGTAGCTGGTGCGCGGGCCGGCGCGCGTGAGCGTGTCCGCCACGTCCTGGAAGTGGCGGATCGCTCGGCCGAGCGCATGGGCCGGGTTGGCGAGCCCGAACGCCCCCCAGGAGTGTCCGCCTTCGCCCTCGAACGTGATCCGGTACCGCTTCGAGCCCAGCCCCATGGAGACGATCGAGTTCTCTCCTCCTCCGTCGATCTCGATCCACACGTCGGGCGCGTCCGCGCCGTCCCGGTAGATGTGCTTCATCCCGCGCAGGTCGCCGAGTCCTTCCTCGCCGACCGTGCCGATGAAGAGGAGGTCGTCCCGCGTGCGGATGTCCGCGTCGACCATCGTGCGCAGGAGCGTGAGTACGATCGCGAGACCGCGGGAGTCGTCTCCGACACCCGGCGCGAACAGGGTGTCACCGACCATCCGGACCGACACGTCGGTCTCGGCCGGAAAGACCGTGTCGAGATGTCCCCCCACCGCGACCGTGCGCTCCCCGCCGCCCGTGCCGCGCCGGAGGCCGAAGACGTTACCCACCTCGTCCGTCCAGACCGAGTCCGCGCCGTACTGCTCGAGCAGACCCGCGTACAACGCCCCGCGCTCCTCCTCCATGAAGGGCGGTGCGGCCGTCTCGGTGATCTGGATGTGCCGTTCGAGCGTCCAGTCGTCGAGCGACTCGATCAGCGCGAAGGCCCGTCGCACCGTTTCGGTCGATGCGACCGCCTCGACCTCGGACGCGTAGCGCGCAGCCGCGTCCTGGGCTGCGACGGGTGCCACGAGGAGGCCGGGGAGTCCGAGGAGGGCAGGGAGGAGAACGGGCAGTCGCATCGAGCGATTCGGGGCCGTGGGCGGGGGTCGCGCGGACAGTGAAGTCTAATTCCGCGGGGCACGCCACGTAACGGGCCGTCACGGGTACGGCCGGCGTCCGATGCGGTTATCTTTCTGGGCTGGCCGGTGGCCGCCCGCCGGCGCGCCGCATTTTCCCCGTACCGCCCTGCGCCACACGCACCATGTCGATCCGCAACATCGCGATCATCGCACACGTCGATCACGGCAAGACGACGCTGGTGGACCAGATGTTCCGCCAGTCCGGTGTCTTCCGCGAGAACCAGAACGTGGAGGAGCGCGTGATGGACTCGAACCCGCTCGAGAAGGAGCGGGGGATCACGATTCTGGCGAAGAACACCGCGGTCACGTGGGGCGACACCAAGGTCAATATCGTGGACACGCCCGGGCACGCCGACTTCGGCGGCGAGGTCGAGCGCATCCTCCGGATGGTCGACGGCGTCGTGCTGCTCGTGGACGCGGCCGAGGGTCCGATGCCGCAGACTCGCTTCGTCACCCGGAAGGCGCTCGAACTCGGACTCATGCCGCTCGTGGTCGTGAACAAGGTGGACCGCGCCGACGCACGAATCGACGAGGTGCACGACGAAGTGCTCGAACTCTTCATGGACCTCGAGGCCACCGACGAACAGCTCGACGCGCCCTTCCTCTACGCCTCCGGACGCGACGGCTGGGCCGAACGCGAGCCCCACGTGCAGGGCGACTCCCTCACGCCCCTCTTCGAGACGATCGTCGAGCACTTCCCGGCGCCGGACGTCGACCGGGAGGGGCCCTTCCAGATGCTCGTCTCCACGCTCGACTTCTCGAGCTACGTGGGCCGGATCGCGATCGGGCGGATCGAGCGGGGCCGCGTGTCCGTCGGCAGTCAGGTGACGCTGCTTCCGTTCGGTGACGAAGGGAGCGTGGCCGGGGAGAAGGGCGAGACCGCCCGGATCACGAAGCTCTACACCTTCTCGGGGCTCGAGCGCATCGAGGTCGAACGGGCCGAGGCCGGCGACATCGTCGCCCTCGCCGGGATCGAGAACGTCGAGATCGGGCGTACGCTGGTCGATCCGGCGCACCGCGACCGGCTGCGCGGCATCAAGGTCGAGGAACCGACGCTCTCCGTGGACTTCACCGTGAACGACTCGCCGATGGCGGGGCAGGCGGGGAAGTTCGTGACGACGCGCCAGGTGCGGGACCGGCTCTTCAAGGAGCTCGAGCGCAACGTCGCGCTGCGGGTCGAGAACACCGACTCGCCGGACACCTTCAAGGTGAGCGGGCGGGGCGAACTCCACCTGACCATCCTCATGGAGACCATGCGGCGCGAGGGATTCGAGTTCCAGGTGGCGCGTCCGGAGGTCGTCACGCGGCAGGAGGAGGACGGGAAGCTGCAGGAGCCCTACGAGGAGGCGGTGGTCGAAGTCCCGGCCGACATGGTGGGCACCGTCATCGAGAAGCTCGGTGGCCGGAAGGGCGAGATGACCGAGATGAAGCCGATCGGCGACTCGGGCACCACCCGCCTGCGGTTCGCCATCCCGGCGCGCGGCCTCTTCGGCTATCGCTCGGAGTTCCTGACCGACACGCGGGGCGAAGGCACGCTGTACCACACCTTCAACCGATGGGGGCCGTGGGTGGGCGAGCTCAAGGGCCGCCAGAAGGGCGTGCTGGTTGCCGATCGCGCCGGCAGCGCGGTCGGGTTCGCGCTGTTCGGGCTTCAGGAGCGCGCGACGATGTTCGTCGAGCCCGGTGACGCCGTCTACGAGGGCATGATCGTGGGCGAGAACGTCCGACCCGACGACATGGACGTGAACGTGTGCAAGGAGAAGAAGCTCACGAACATGCGCACCACGTCGTCGGACGAGAACATCAAGCTCGAGCCGCCGCGCAGGCTCACCCTCGAACTCGCCCTCGAGTTCATCGAGCCGGACGAGCTGATCGAGGTCACGCCGGACGGCCTGCGCCTTCGGAAGCGCGAGCGCGACGCGAACATGCGCCGGAAGGCGGCCAAGCGGGCGGCGAAGGAGGCCTGACCGGTGGCGGGGGCAGGCGCGCGCAGCGACGGGGCGGAGTCGTCCGCGCCGCGCCCCCGTCTCGCCCTCTTCGCGCTCGCGTTCGGTTCCGGGTTCGGCGTGATGGTGCTCGAGATCGCCGGAGCGCGCGTCATGGCGCCGGTGTTCGGACTCTCGGCGGTTCCCTGGACCGCCGTGATCGGCGTGGTCCTCACCGCGCTCGCATTCGGGAACTGGGTCGGCGGCCGACTCGCCGACGCGGGGCGAGTGCCGCTCGCCTCCGTGCTGCTCGCTACCGCCGCGACGGCGATCGCGCCCTTGGCGGGTTCGACGGTGCCGCGGCTCGCACTCGAGCTGCTCGGCTTCATTCCGGGGGCGGTCGCCACTGCGGCCATCTTCTTCGCGCTGCCGGTGTTCGGGCTCGGCATGGTCACGCCCTACCTCGTCCGGGCGGAGACTCGGTCGGTGTCCGAAGTCGGCCGACGAGCCGGAGAGATCGGTGCGGCGGCGACGGCCGGCAGCATCGTGGGGACGTTCGGCACGGGCTTCGTCCTGCTCCCGCTGATGCCCCTGCCCGTCCTGCTCGGCGCCACGGCCGCCGGGCTGGTCGGCCTGGCCGCGCTGGCCCGTGTGGTGCTGGGAAGAGGTCCGGCCCCGATCGAGCTGGGCGCGATCGCGCTGGTCGCGCTCCTGGTCGGCGCGTTCGGGGCGGCCCGGCCGGCCTCGGTACTGGCCGACGTCCAGACGGTCTACACGTCGATCCAGGTGCGCGACGGGTCGTGGACCGACGGGGAGCCCGTTCGCGAGATGCGGCAGAGCGGGGCGTCGTCCTCGGTCGAGTACCTCGACACCGGCGACCCCGCCCATCCCTACGCGAAGGCGCTGCTCACCTGGATGGACAGCGCAGCGGCCGTGGGTGGCCCGCACGGGCGCGTTCTCGTCGTGGGGGGCGCGGCGCTCACGCTCCCTCTGGCGATCGCTCGGCGCTTCCCCGACGTGCGGGTGGACGTCGTGGAACTCGACCCGCGCGCGACCGCCCTCGCCTACGACCACTTCGCCGTCGGGACGGATCCTGCCGCCGCCCGGATCGATGTAATCCACGGCGCCGGTCGCCACTTCCTCGAAACGACCGACGGCTCGTGGGACCTGATCTACATCGACGCCTTCGACCATCTCGTGACGGTCCCCTGGACCCTCGTCACGGAGGAGGCTCTCGCCGTGGCCGGGTCGCGTCTCCGACCGGGCGGGGCGATCGCGGCGAACGTGCTGGCACCGCTCGCCGGTCCCGGGGAGGCGTTCATGGCGCGCCTGCTCGCCACCGCCGAGTCGCGCTTCCCGAAGGTGGACGCCTGGCGCGTCAGTCCCGACGCGGCGAACGACGTCGTCCAGAACGTTCTGCTGGTGATGGCGCCTGCGGGATCCGCGCCGCCTCGGGGCGGCTGGACACCGGTCCCCGTCGTCGCGGCCGGACGCCCCCTCACCGACGCGTGGGCCCCCGTCGAGTCGCTCCAGGCCCGCGTCTTCTGGGCAGGGCTCAAGTGGTGAGCAGGAGGGGAGTGCGGAAGACGGTCAAACTCCTCCACACCATGGGTGCGGTGGGGTTCATCGGAGCCATCGCCGCGCTCATCGCGCTTCATGTGTCGCTGCCGGATCCGTCGGACGTCGAGCGCTTCGCGGCCGTCCGGATCGGGATGGCGAACATCGCGAAGTGGATCCTGCTCCCGTCCATGGCGACCGTCGTCTGCAGCGGTTTGCTCTCGATGGCGGTGGTGCCTGCGTACGGCAGCGCGGGCTGGGCGTGGGCCAAGCTGCTCTCCGGGATCCTGATCCTGGAGGGAACGCTGGTCTACGTGCAGGCACCGATGCGCCGAGCGGGCGAGCGCGCGATGGCGGCTCTTTCCGGCGACCCGCAGACGGTCGAGCTGGGTGCGACGCTCCAGCCGGAGTGGGGCTCGTTCTGGGTCATCGGTGCCGTCGGCGTCGCCAACGTGGTGCTCGGCATCTGGCGGCCGCGCTTCATCCGCGACGATCGTCCCGCGCCGTCCGAGACCACGCCATCCGAGGCCGCGCCGTTCGAGGCCGAAACGGGTCAGCCGCCGATCACGCCGTAGCGCCGGAGGATCTCGAGGGTCTCGTCGAGGGGAAGCGCCTCGGCGGTGTTGCCCCCCACGCCGGTCACCGTGGTCGCCCGAAGCAGCGAGTTGTAGATCGCCTCCTCCGTCGATTCGACCACGCCCTGGAAGAGAGCGGACATGTCGGAGTTCTCGATCCCGTCCGCGGGAGCGTCCGCACCGTCCGGGCCCCGTCGGACTTCGGGGGCGGTCGAGAAGGCGATCACGTAGTCGCCCGAGCCGTTCCCCGCGAAGGAGCCGGTCCGGGCGAGGCCCATCATGGCCCGCGCGGCGAGCCGCTCGAGGTTTCGATCGGAAAGCGGCGCGTCGGTCGCGACGACCATCATGATGGACCCGTCGCCCACGTCGACGTCGTTCGGATCGGCCTCCTCGGCCGCGCCGTCGTTTCCGCGCTCGACCGCGCCACGGAAGGAGTACTGCCCCAGCTCCTGTCCCACCGGTGCGCCATCCATGGCGAGGATCCCGCCGAAGTTCGACTGCACCAGCACGCCCACCGTGTAGCCGCCGTACTGATCCGGGAGGGTGCGCGAACTGGTACCGATACCCCCCTTCCACCCGAAGGCGCGCGTTCCGGTGCCTGCGCCGACCGAGCCCTCGGGCACCGGTCCGCCGCTGGCGCCTTCGAGCGCGGCGACGACGTGGTCGGGCGTGATCGGCCGTGAGCGGATGTCGTTGAGGCCGCCGTCGTTGGTCTCGCCCACCACGGCGTTGAGCGAGCGCACGCCGCCCATCCCCTCGCGGCCGAGCATCCACTCGACCATCGCGTCGGCGGCGCGCCACACGCAGAGCGTGCAGGTGAGCAGGATCGGCGTCTCCAGCTCGCCGAGCTCCTTCACCTGCGTGATCCCGATCAGCTTGCCGTAGCCGTTGCCGACGAACATCGCCGCCGGTGGTCGACTGAAGTACGGATTCCCATCGACCGGATGGATCGCCGTGACGCCGGTCCGCACGTCGTCGCCCTCGATGACCGTCGTGTGCCCCACCCGGACGCCCGCGACGTCGGTAATGGCGTTGTGCTCGCCCGGCTGGAAGACGCCGACGGTGATGCCGAGGTCGCGTGCACGCGGGCGCTCGCCGGGTGCGGTCGTCACTGTCTGGGCCATGGCGGGAACGGCGGCGGCGAGGAGGAGCGGGATCGCGACGAGGCGCGCGGACAGAAGATGGCGCGGCGCCGGCAAGAGCGTGGGGAGCAGGGCTGGGCGACGCATCATCCGCCTCCGGGAGGCACGGTGTCGAGGAGCAGGAGCAGGAGGAGCGCCGGCTGATAGAGCAGCGATCCGAGAAACACGCGGCGGGCGCCCGACACGGTCATTTCTCGAGCCGTCGGGACCGCGACACCGATCATCGCGGCGCCCATCGCGAAGGCGCCCACCGCGTAGATCCATCCGGTCAGGCCGAGCAGGGTCGGCAGCAGGCTCACCAGAAGGAGCGACACCGAATGGTAGACGAGGTGGCGTCCGAGCCGTCGCCCGTCGGGATCCGTCGGTGGCGCGAGGAAGAACCCGACCTCGAGGTAGTCCTCGCGGAGCATCCATGCGAGTCCGAGCACATGGGGGAGCTGCCAGAGGAAGTAGATGGCGAACAGCACGAGGCCGCCGAACTCGATCCCCCCCGTGGCGGCGCTCCATCCGATGAGAGCGGGAAACGCGCCCGGCACGGCTCCGACGAGCGTGGCCAGGTACGAGACTCGCTTCAACGGCGTGTACGCGCCGATGTAGAGCGCCGCCGAGAGCGCCGTGAGGACGGCCGGCAGGGGTCCCACCGTGGCGCCGAGCCACGCGACGCCGAGCGCCATCAGGAGCGCCGCGAACGCGAGGGCCGGACCGGGGCTCAGGCGCCCGGAGGGGATGGGTCGGCCACGGGTACGCTTCATCCGCGCGTCCAGGTCGCGCTCCACCCACTGGTTCAGCGCGAGCGCGCCGCCGGTCGCGACTCCCGTCCCTCCGAGGACGTGCAGGACCGGCAGGAGGTCGGGGCGACCCGCCGCCGCCACGTAGGAGCTGACCGCCGCCGTGATCGCCACGAACCCGGCGATCCCGGGCTTGGTGAGCTCGTACAGGGCACGCCCGATCGATCGATCGTCGTCGCGCGGCGCCACGGACGTCGCGGATACACCCGTCCCGGCGCCGCGCAGGTCGCTGCGGTCGCGGTCGGCGTGTGAACCGGAGTCGGTGCCGGCGTCGGCACGCGGATCGGGGGCCACGGTGGGCGTCGTCATCGCGAATCGAGGGGAAAGTTTCGTAATTTCATGCCGGACAACGGAGAAACAAAGCCGACGGGCCGACCGTACAAGTCGACATGGATACGCCGAGGATCGAAGCCGAGCACCAACTCGACATCGAGGCACGTCGCGAGCGGGAGACCTCGCGCTGGCGTCGCTCGCTCGTCGTGTCCGTCGGCGTCCATCTCGTGATTCTGCTCCTTCTCTTCGCCGGTCGGCCTCCGATACCGCCGTCGCCGTTCGCGGCCGCGGGGCCACGCGCCGCGGATGACCGGGCGGCCGCGGGAGGCATGCAGGTGGTGACCATCCAGGCGCCACCCCAGCGGGAGGTCGTGCGCCCGCCTCCACCGATCCTCACGCCTTCCTTCGAAACGGTCGAGGTCGTGGAGTTCGACGATGTGCCGCAGCTGGAGAACGTCCAGGCCCAGGCCGCGGGCGAACTCCCGATCCCCGATCTGGGGCCGGGCGTCGAGCAGGGGGAGGGGCAGGGCGACGGTGGGACCACGGACGAAGGCCGATTCCGGATGATTCCGCCCTCGCCGCGCGGGATGATCATTCCGCCGACCAACCGCGAGCTCCGCGGCAGCCATGTCGAGGTGTGGGTGTTCGTCGACGAGCGCGGACGGGTCGTTCCCGATTCGACACGCCTCGATCCGCCGACACGCGACGGGTCGTTCAACCGGCGACTGATCCGCGAGGCGTCCGAGTGGGTCTTCGCCCCGGCGCGTCGCGGCACCGAGACGATCGCCGCGTGGTTCCCGTACCGGATCTCGATGTAGGGGAAGCCGGATTCGCGAACACCCCCAGGTTCGTGGCCGGCGAGACTTGCGCGGACGCGCGTTACCTGCGGACCTTCGAACTCGAGCGGCGACGATCCTCCGACTACGCGGTCACGATGCCTCGGTTCGTCCCGGTGGCGGCAACATCCCTGTTTCTTGCGGGTCTCTGGGCGTGCGCGCCAGGCCCGGAGGGTATCACGCTGAGGCAGAACCCCCGGGTCGGGATGTGGCAGATGGTGTCGGCGCACCACGACGAGTTCTACAACGGCGAGTGGTGCGCCGGCGAGAGGGGCGGTGAGGGCGGCTGTCGGGGCCGGATGTGGTCGTGGACGCCCGACCTCTGCCGGTCGGACCCAGCCTTCCCCAACTGTGCCGAGTGGCGGGCTCGCTCGGACGCAATCGCCTCCTTCTCTCTCGGCCGCGCCAGGGATCCCTGGGCGATCGGGCAGGGGGTGTACGCGATGACGCGGGACGGCCGCTACGACGTCGCGGATGAACTCGTGGCGGCGTGCGCCGCACAGCGCTGGTGGTGCACGATGTTGCGCGGGCACGTGCTGTACGAGCGTGGAGACGCCCTCGCGGCCGAGATCGTGCTCGACTCGGCGGTCTTGGCAGCACCCCACCCGGAGGCATGCGCCTGGAGCGACCTCACGTGGATCCTCGACGGCGATGCGGTCGGCCCGTACGAGGCGAGCGACTGCCAGGAGCGTTGGCGGAGGCTCGACCCCGTCTGGCTACTCGCGGACCCCGCGTGGTCGCGGGAGGGGAACGAGGCCAAGGCTGCGTGGCTCGGTCGAATGGCCTGGGCCGAGCTCCACGACGACTTCCAGGAGCGGGGGTTCCCCGATGTCGGCGGAGAGGTGGCCGACGGGACCGGGCATTCTCTCGAACACCATCGAGAAGTCCTGCGAGGTGACACCCTTCTCCTGGATGCGGAGAACGCATGGCGCCCCGGCACTCGGAAGACCTCGAACCTCGCCGTCTTCCCCACGTCGCGGGCAGTGGCTGATCCACTGCGCGCCCGCGATCACGACTGGGATTTCGTCGGATCCCCGGAGGACTTCCGCATCGCGTTCGAGGGTGGACCGGTCCGATCGATGCCGAACCAGATCTCGTTTTTCGAACGGGTGGACTCGATCCTCGTCGTCGCGGTCGCCGAGCCGTGGCGCTCGCCGTTCGACGCGGCGGTGCCCGCCGACTCCGCGATGCTGGTGCTGGCAACGCCTTCGGAGGGGGTCGTGAGGCGCACTCCGCCGGGACAGGTCGGGCTGGGCCGACCCCTCACGGCACGGATCCAACGTGGCGAGTACCTCGTGGGCCTGGAGCGGCAGTCGGCCTCCGGGTTCGCGCGCGCTCGCGTCGGTCATCGACTTCCCTCGGAGGCGACTGCGCCGCTCCGAGCTTCCGACCTCCTGCTGTTCCGTCCCGGCGACCGGTTCACGGCCGGGGAGGTGAACGGGCTGGAAGACGTGCTGTCGCGGGCGCGCGGCGCACCGACCTGGCAGAACGGCGAGGTGGTGGGTGTGTACGCCGAGCTCTACGGGCCGGAGGCGCTGGGCGACGTCCAGGTGACCTTCTCGCTCGAGTCGCTCGAGCGCCCCGGTCTCCTCCGTCGAATCGGCGAGGCCGCCGGTGTCCTCCAGGGAGACCGCCCACTCGAGATCAGCTGGTCGGAACGTCCCGGCGAACGCTTCGCCGGCGCGTGGACACTCGACCTCTCGGAGATCGAGCCCGGGCGATACCGCATCACGCTCTCGGCCGCGAGCGCGGTCGGAGGAGAAGCGGTGCAGGCCGAAACCGCCCGCGACCTCGTGGTGCTTCCGCGCGCCGGAGGTGGGTGAGGACCCGCGATCCGGCCCCACACCCTGTCGGAGCTTCGGCTGAGGTGGCCGCTACCGGCCGTCACCCCCGTCGAACGGACAGGCTCTACCGCACGAGCACCAGGCCGCGCGGCCCGGCCAATCCCTCGGTCAGGACCTCCACCTCTCCGCCGTCCAGCGAGCGCCGACGCAGCACGTTGTCGCGGTTGTCGCCCCAGTAGAGCATCCGGCCTGCCGTGTCGACGGCGAGGAACGACGGGTGCGTGCCCGCCTCCCGCAGCCAGATGGAGAGCTGCGACGTGATGAGGTCGAGCTTGTAGAGCACCCCGAGCTCGGCGTCAGCGACGATCATGGCGTCCTCGCCCGGGAGAAGCGCCAGCCCGTAAGGGGCCGGAAGACCCATCGCGAGCTGTCGGGGCGCCCCTTCGTCGAGCCATCTCTCCATCACGATGCCCCGACCTCGATCCACCCAGTAGAGGCGACGCTTCTCGGGGTCGATCGCGATCTGGCGGGGGGCATCGAGACCGTCGACGAACGTCTCCACCTCGCCGCCGCCGAGATTCAGGCGGTGGATGGCGTTCGTGCCGTAGTCGCTCCAGTAGAGGGTGTTGTCGTCGGGTAGATACTCCACGGAGTACGCGGAGTCGAGTCCCGCGACCGGGAGGTCCGACACGGAGGCGTCGTTCCACCTCCCGAACTGGATCCGGTCACCCTCCCGCGTCGCCCAGTAGACGATCCCCTCGGTCCGGTCGAGGGTGAGGCCGCGCGCGGAGGCGGCGAGCTCTGGGCGCACCACCTCGGCGTCGGACTCCCCCGGGTCGAGGCGCATCATGCGACTCACGTCGCCGGCGGCGTCGATGAAGAGAATGGTCGGGCGATCGGCGCCCGGTTCCTCACCTGGCCCAGGGCCCGGCTCGGGGCCCGGCTCGGCGCACGCCGCCACGGCGACGGCGACGCCGGCGGCGAGGAGTCTCGGCAGGGGTCGTCGAATGTCCATGTGCACGGGGGCGTTCGGTTTCAGGGGCGGGCACGGCGGCGACGCCTGCGGACGCCCACTCCCGTGCCGGCCGAACGATACGCAGAGGGCGACGTGGCCGGAACCCGGTGTGTTCGGCGGGGTCGTGCGGCCCATGACCCCGCTCAGCCCGGCCCCGCATCCCCCGACTCGGCACCTTCCGACCGCGCGCGCCACGCGACCCCCCCGCCGTCGCCGACTCGACGTGGCGCTCGCGGCGGTCGCGCTCGCCGCCCTCTCGGCGCTCGCGCTTTCGCCCGGCGATGTCGAGGCGCAGGACCCGCCGTCGGAGGAGGTCCGGCGCCTCGTGGTCGCGCTCGAGGACGCGCGTCGCGATCATCTGTGGCGCGTGGCGATCTGGGGCGGGGCGAATGTGGCGCTCGGGGTCGGCCTGCTCGCGAGCGCCGGTCGGGACGAGACGCCGCAGCGGTTCGGCTTCGGCGTGCAGTCGGCCGCGTGGGGAACGATCAACCTGGGGATCGTGAGCTTCGCTCTGCTGTCCGGCGATCCGGCGCCACCCACGACGCTCGCGGGAGCGATCGCCGCCGAGAACGGGTGGTCCGACCTGCTCCTGCTGAACCTCGGCCTGAACGTCGGCTACATGGGCGTCGGTACCGCGCTGGCGGTCGCCGCGGGGCGCGGGCTCTCTCGGGCGGACGAGGTCCGGGGGCACGCGTACGGCGTGATCGTGCAGGGCGCCGGGTTGCTGGTCCTCGACGGCGTCGCCTGGCTCGCGAGCCGTAGCCGTTTCGACCGGCTGGTCGAGTTGGCGGGCGCGACCGAGATCGGCCTCGTTCCGATGGCGCTCGTGGATCCGGCGACCGGCCAGTTCGTGCGGTCGATCGGCGTGGCCGTGGGTATTCCGATCGGCTGACGTCGCCGGCTCTAGGGCCTGTTCACACTACGGGGATGCGCTCTGTTGCGTCTGAACCGGGGCCAATCAAGGCGCGAGGCGTGCGATTTGGCAGCGTCGAATGAGGGACGAGCAACGCCGAGTGGGGCCGGTTCAGGCGCAATCCTCCGGACCGGGCCATGTTTCCGCCTCGCGGCGTTCTCGCTCGCTCGTGTAGCGACGCTACACGTCGCTTGCTCGGCCTTGCGAGCCAGAAACA
>JANQRP010000026.1 GCA_028284495.1 Longimicrobiales bacterium
GGACCGACGTCCTCACGTGGGCGCTCCCCGACTGCACCCGCCCGTCGGCCGGGATCTCCACGCCCGCCCCGACCACGACGAGGTCGCCGGGTGCGAGCCGATCGACCGGAACCGTCTCCGGCCGACCTTCGGCGTCCAGACGGCGCGCCTCCGAGGGCAGCGTCGCCGCCAACGCCCGGGCCGCTCCCGAGGCGCGGTCGCGACCCCGTGCCTCCAGCACCCGGCCCGCGAGAAGCAGCGCCACCAGCATCCCCAGCGAGTCGAAGTAGGGATCGCCCACGCCCTCCACCGTGGAGACGACGCCGTGGCCGTACAGCACGGTGACCGCGATCGCGATCGGGAGATCCATGTGGAGGACCCCCGCCCGGAGACCCGTCCACGCGCCCCGATAGAACGGGGTGGCCGCCCAAAGTGCCACCGGTGTCGCGAGCACCAGCGACGTCCACTCGAACAGCGCCACGAAGCGCGGCGCCATCCCGCCGAACCAGCCGGCGTAGAGGGCCGCCGAGAGGAGCATCAGGTTCATGGCGGCGAAGGTCGCGACCCCCAGCCGCACGAGGAGGTCGCGGTCGTCGGGTGTGGACTCGCCGGCCACGCGCGGCCGATACCCGAGGGCCGCGACACGAGCCGCGAGTGTCGGAAGGTCGGTGCGCGCCGGATCCCACTCGAGCGACGCGCGACCGGAGGCGTAGCTGACCTCGGCCCGCTCCACGCCGGGTACCGCGGCGAGGACGCGCTCCGTGACCCATACGCACGACGCGCATCGAAGTCCGTCCACCTGGATCCGCGCCCTGCACCGCCCGTGCGGCGTCCGCTCGACCGGCACGGCGTCCCACCCCTCGACCTCGACGGACGGACGCGGCGCGTACTCGGCCCGCCGGGCGTAGTACTCCTCCGCCGCGCCCGCGTCTCGGATCAGCTCGGACGCGATCCGGCACCCGGAGCAGCAGAACACCGCACCGTCGTCACGGTCCGCCTCGACCGCGGTTCCGCAGTGTGCGCAGCGGGCGGTCACGCGCCTAGCGCTCCTCCTCCATGTACGACGGGACGACCTCGTCCGCGCCGTTCACGGCGATCCAGATGTACGTGAAGTTGACCGCCACCACGAGCAGCAGTCCCACCACGATGAGGGTGGGCCACAGCCGATCGTCGGACGGGGGCTTCGCGTCGTCGTTCATGGGCTCGACGCTCCGGTGTTGAAGGTCGCGGGAACGCGGATCTCGCCGCCGTCTCCCGACACGATGACGTCGAAACTGCGCGTGCGGTCGCCCCCGACGTCGGCGGGCATCCGCACCACGAGCGGGATGGTCCGCGTCCCGAGCGACGGTAGAACCACCGACTGCCGAACCAGCTCGGCCTCCGGCAGACCGTCCAGCGTCACCTCGAAGGTGTGCTGATCGGGACCGCCGTCCTTGTCGGTGATCTTGAGCATGTAGGTGTTCCGGACGAACCCGTCCGCGTCCATCGTGAAGAGCGTGCCGGGCACCCGGTTCACGGTGGCCTCGAAAGGGATGCGGCCGAGCACGAGCACTACGGCGGCGGCCGCGAGCGTGGTCAGCAGACCGCCGTAGATCACGGTGCGGGGCCGCAGCACACGCCGCTCGCGACCCTCGTCGGCCGCGAGCGAGCTGTACCGCACGAGGGTCTCGTGGCCGAGCGGCTCCATCACGCTCGTGCAGGCATCGATGCAGCGCGCGCACTGAATGCACTCCAGCTGGAATCCGTCGCGGATGTCGATGCCCTGCGGACAGACGACGACGCACTTGCTGCACGCGATGCAGCGCCCGTCCAGGGCCGCCGCGCGCCCCTTCTCGCGGGGTTCGCCCCGCGGCACGTCGTACGAGACCAGCAGCGACTCCGCGTCGGTCAACGCGCTCTGGAAGCGCGCGTACGGGCAGAGGTAGTTGCAGAACTGCTCCCGGAACCAGACGAAGTCGAGGTACCAGACGCCGGTGAAGATCGCGACGAAGGCGTACGCGCTCGGTCCGGCCTGCCCGGTCCACAGTTCACGAGCGCCGGCGAAGAGGCTCACCATCGCCATCGCGAGGAAGGCGGAGACCGCCAGGAAGACCGTCCACTTCGCCGCCTTCCGCCACACCCGGTCGAAGGTCCAGCCCCCGGCGTCACGTCGCTTCCGCGTCACGCGGTCGCCTTCGATCCAGAGCTCGACCGGACGGATCCACGTCTCGAGGAAGACCGTCTGCGGGCAGGCGTATCCGCACCAGATCCGTCCGAAGATGGACGTGAAGAAGAAGAGGGCGAAGGCGAGGAAGAAGAGCAGGAGGGCGAGGAAGATCGTGTCCGCCGCCGTGAAGACGAGACCCGCCAGGAAGACCCGCCTCGCGGGGATGTCGATCAGCAGGAGCGGATGGCCGCCCACCGTGATCCAGGGCGCGATGAGGAGGAGGGCGTGGAGGCCCGCGAACGTCCACCGGCGGAGTCGCATGAACGACCCGTCGATGGACTGGGGATACACCCACTCGCGGCTTCCGGAGAATCCAAGCATCGCTCGTCAGGCCCCGGGGCCGTCCTCGGCCGGAGGCGCCATGATCTCCTCCATGGTCCGGCCGGTCGCCGCCGCGTGCCCCTCGAGGATGTAGCTCGCGACCTGGTTGACCTGCTCGGGGCTCAGGATCTGACCCCACGCCGGCATCCCTCTCGAGAGCTCTCCGTTTCGGATGATGGCCACGACCTCTTCGGCCTGACCGCCGTGAATCCACTCGTCGTCGATGAAGCTGACGCCGATGCCACCCTCGAGGTTCTCGCCGTGGCAGACGAGGCAGTTCGTCGCGTAGATCTCCGCGCCCGCCGCAGCCGCCTCGGCCGAATAGGCGAACTGTACGGCAGCGTTCGCCTGCTCGGGCCAGCGCTCGTCCGCGGCCGCGACCTCGTCCTCGTACCAGCCGACCTGCGACTGATTCGTGAGAGCGAACCACGCCACGTACCCGATCGACCAGAGGATCGTCAGCCAGAACAGTCCGAGCCACCAGTCCGGAAGCGGGTTGTCGTACTCCTCGATGCCGTCCGCCTCGTCGGCGTGGCCGAGGAGCCGGTTCGTGTCCCTGCTCATGCTCGCTCTCCTTCGTCCAGCGGCATTCGTGCCGCCTCGTCCATTTCGTCCTTCCTCGCCGGGTCGTAGGCCCAGAGCGCCCACCCGACGAAGAACACCAGGAAGATCAGCGTCATCACGCCGAGGAAGACGCCACCCTGCACCGTGGCCTCGGCCTGGTTGTAGAGGGGGTTCATCTCACTCCTCCTCCTGTTCTGCGCCGATCCCGGAGAGGACGGCCTTGCCGTCGCGCCCGAGCCGCTGGAGGTATGCGATCATCGCCACGATCTCGGTGTCCCACTGAGACTCGATTCCGGCCGACTGCAGGCTGGCGACGATGTCGCTCCCCTGCGCCTGCATCGAGCCGCGCACGTTCTCTTCCGTCACATCCACGTACGGGTGGCCCACTCGCTGGAGGGCCCGCAGCGACTTGGTGACGATCCGCGGGTCGACCGTGCGGTCGAGCATCCACGGGTACGCGGGCATGATGCTGCCCGGCGAAGTCGCACGGGGATCCCGCATGTGCTCGTAGTGCCACGCGTCCGGATACTTCCCGGCGATCCGGTGCAGGTCCGGCCCGAGGCGGCGGGATCCGAGAAGGAAGGGCCGGTCGTACCGGTACTCCCAGGCTCTCGACCACTCGCCGTACCGAAGCACCTCCGCGCGCATCGGCCGCACCATCTGCGAATGGCAGAGGTAGCAGCCCTCGCGCACGTAGAGGTCGCGTCCGGCGACCTCCAGCGGGGTGTACGGCGTGATCGGCATGTCCTCGCCGACCCCCATGTCGGTCGCCGTGAACATCGGCACGATCTCGGCGAGTCCGCCGATCGAGATCGCGACCGCCGTCGCCACCGCGAAGAGGCCGGCGCGGCCTTCGAGTACTCGCCGGTGCCATGCGCCGTACGCCGATTCGCTCACGCCGTCGACGGGGCCCTGCTCGTTCGGAGTCCGATTGTCGTCGCTCATCATCGCCTCCTCACGCGGCCGCGGTCGCCGGAGCGGTCTCGCTCGGCTTCCCCGGTCCGCGGATCGTCTGCCAGAAGTTGATGCCCATCATGATCACGCCGACGAGGTACATCGTGCCGCCGAGAAGTCGCAGCCAGAGGAACGGCTGCAGACGCGCGGTGATGTCCACGAAGCTCGGGTTGGCCAGCTGGCCGAGGTCGTTGATGGCGCGCCACTGCAGGCCCTCCATCAGACCCGCCGCCCACATCGCGACCGTGTAGATCACGATGCCGATGGTGGCCAGCCAGAAGTGGGCGTCGACCCACTTGGGGTGTGCGAGCTCACGATTCCAGAGGCGGGGTGCGAGCCAGTAGAGGATGGCGAAGGAGATCATCCCCACCCATCCGAGCGCCCCGGAGTGCACGTGCCCGATCACCCAGTTGGTGTAGTGGGCGAGTCCGTTCACGGCGCGAATCGACATCATCGGCCCTTCGAAGGTCGACATGCCGTAGAAGCTCACGGCGACGACCATCATCTTCAGAATCGGATCCGTTCGGACCCGGTCCCACGCGCCCCGCAGCGTGAGGAGCCCGTTCAGCATTCCGCCCCACGACGGCGCGAGGAGCATGATGCTGAACACCATCCCCAGCGTCTGCGCCCACTCGGGGAGTGCCGAGTAGAGCAGGTGGTGCGGCCCGGCCCAGATGTAGAGGAAGACCAGGGCCCAGAAGTGGATGATCGAGAGTCGGTAGGAGTAGACCGGTCGATCGGCGGCTCGGGGGAGGTAGTAGTACATCAACCCGAGGAACGGCGTGGTCAGGAAGAAGCCCACCGCATTGTGTCCGTACCACCACTGCACGAGCGCGTCGGTCAGTCCCGAGTAGAGCGGGTACGAGAGCGTCGCGGTCACCGGAATCGCGAGCGAGTTCACGATGTGCAGCACCGCAATCGTGATCACGAACGACATGTAGAACCAGATCGCCACGTAGAGGTGGCTCACCTTCCGGATCGCGATCGTGGCGAAGAAGTTCACGGCGAAGACGACCCACACGACGGTGATTGCCACGTCGATCGGCCAGATCAGCTCGGCGTACTCCTTCGACTGGGTCAGCCCCAGCGGGAGGGTGAGCGCCGCCGAGACGATGATCGCCTGCCACCCCCAGAAGTGGATCCGGGAGAGGGTGTCGTTCCACATCCGCGTCTTCAGCAGGCGCTGCATGGAGTGGTAGATGCCCAGGAAGCAGACGTTGCCGGCGAAGGCGAAGATCACCGCGTTGGTGTGCAGCGGCCGGAGGCGGCCGAAGCTCGTCCAGGGCAGCCCGAGGTTGGCGGGCCACCAGGCGAGCTGGAGCGCGATGATCACACCGACCAGCATCCCCACGATCCCCCAGACGACCGTAGCCGTGAAGAACATCTTCACGATCTGGTCGTCATAGTTCGTGCGGGTGGACGGCGTCCCCGGCATCACGGCGGATGCGGAAGATTCCATGTGTCTCCTCTTACGAGTCGTCGGAGGTTGGAGTCCCGTCGCCGTGGGAAGCCGCGTGCGCAGCTGCGGCGTGAGCGTCGACGGGGGTGTGAAGGTGGTCCGCGCCCGGGACGAGTCCCTCGCGAAGACCGATGGAGAGGAGCCCCGAAACGAGGACCCCGAGTGCGACGAGGCGACGCGTGCGCGCGTCGCGGAGCGCGATCCTGCGGGCCCCGGCCGTGACCGCGGCGAGCACGGGGACGGTGCCAAGGCCGAAGGCCGCCATGGTCATTGCCCCGGTGAGGGCCGAGCCGGATGCGAGGGGCAGCGCGAGTGCGGCCCAGACGAGGCCGCAGGGTATGAAGCCGTTCGCCACGCCGAAGAGCCATGTGCCGCCGAGCCCGTCGGCACGGCGCGCGCGGTCGGCGAGCTGAACGAGCCCCCGGCCTCGAACGCGGGGCTCGGGAAGCCATCCGCCGAGAACCGCCGCGAAAAGCACGACGAGAATCCCGGAGACGATCGCGGCGATGCCGCCGGTGCCCGGAATCAGCGTCCCGAGCCCACCCGCGAGCGCGCCCAGCAGCACGTAGGTCGTGAGCTTCCCGAGATGCCAGGAAACCGCGCGCGCGGGCGTCGACCCGCACGCGACCGCGAACCCGCCGCACATCCCCGCGCAGTGCGGCGAGCCGACGAGCCCTGCGAGAGAGGCTGCGATGAGCGATGCGATCAAGAACTTCCGTCCCGATCCCGGACGACGCCGCCCGCGTGTCGGGCGGCCCGGCACTCAACATCGACCCGCTCCCCCGGCTGGTATGTCGGGAAGGCCGGAGCGCGACGTGTGGTGAGTTCCGTAGCGGTTGGTGGGGAGTTCCCCCACACCCGCATAGGACGGGGTCAGACGTCCCGAAGCAAGCCTGTCTTCAGGGCGAACTTCACGAGTTCGGATCGGTGGTTCAGCCCGAGCTTCTCCATGATCCGACTCCGGTAGGTGTCGACCGTCTTGGGCGAAATGAAGAGCTTCTCCCCGATCTCGCGCGAGGAGAACCCTTCGGCCGTCAGCGTCAGAACCTCCTGCTCACGACTCGACAGCTCCTTGAGCCCGGGTCCGTCGTCCTCCGTGCGGTATCGCTTGAGGAGGAGGCTGGTGGCGTGCGGCGGGAGGAACACCTCGCCCCGACCGACCACCTTGAGCGCCTCGACGAGGTCTCGATCGGCACTGCTCTTGGTGAGGTAGCCGCTCGCACCGGCGTCGATGACGGGAACGAGGTACTCCTCCTCGGCGTGCACCGTCAGGATGAGGACGCGCGTCTCGTAGCCGAGGGCGGCGATTCGACGTGTGGCTTCGAGGCCGTTCGTGCCGGGCATCGACAGATCCATCACGACGACGTCGGGGCGCAGTTCCCGGACCCGGTCGATCGCTTCCTCGCCCGACGCGGCCTCGCCCACGACGTCGAAGCGATCCTCCGCCTCGAGCAGCGCCTTGATGCCTGCCCGGAACATGGCGTGGTCGTCGACGAGGAGGAGGCTCGTCGTGGTGGTCTCCGCCCGGCGCGCAGGGCTCATGTCAGTCTCCCTCGGTTCCGGTGCGCGCCACGTTCCGCAGGTCCGCCCGGACCCGCGTCCCGTCGGCGCCGGAGTCGATCGATACGTGCCCGCCGATCATCGCGGCGCGCTCGCGCATCCCCACGATTCCGAGGCCCGACACGCCGTCGTCGCCGACGGACGAGAGGTCGAACCCGCGGCCGTCGTCCGAGATCACGGCCCATACGTGATCCGCATCCACTCCGACCTCGACCCGAACGAGGCCGGCATCGGCGTGGCGTACCGCATTCGACATCGCTTCCTGGACGATCCGGTAGAGGGCGAGGAGCTCGTCGGCATCCAGCAGAGGATCGGGAGGCGTCTGGACGTCGACCTCGATCTCGATGTCGTGGGCACCGGACACCTGCCGGACATGCGCGAGAAGCGCCGCCTCGAAGCCCGCGTCCTCGAGCTCCGGCGGTCGAAGTCCCCGGGCGACGCGGCGGACGCCCTCCGCCGTGCGGCGGAGTCCGTCGCGCAGGTCCGTCAGCTCCTCCGCGTGCTCGGCGGCGGACCGTTGAAGCACCGACAGGCGCACGATGTGCGTGGCGAGTTCCTGGGCGGTCTCGTCGTGCAGTTCCCGGGCGATCCGGGCACGCTCCTCTTCGGCCGCGCGCAGAGCGCCGATCCCGAAGTTGCGCAGGCGCCGACGTACGCTGATGTCCCGCACGGTCGCCACGACGCGTCGCTCGCCCGCCACATCGATCTGGGCCAGCGAGATCTCGACGGGAAAGGTCCGCCCCTTCGCGTCCACCGCCTCGAGCTCGGACCCCACGCCCATCGCTCGGCGGCGGGCATGCGCGCGGAAGTGCTCGCGATGAGACGCGTGGCGCTCCCGGGCGCGCGCCGGGACGAGCTCCTCGACCGACATGCCGACGAGATCGCCGGCCGCATAACCGAACAGCCGTACGGCCTCTTCGTTCGCGTCCACGATCCGACCGTCGTGGTCGACGACGAGGATCCCGTCCGGGGCCGATTCGAAGATCGTCTTGTATTCGGGGTCCGTCGGCGGCATGCGCGTCGATCGGGGTGGTGTGGAGATTCTCCCGACAGCGGGTCGGGCCGCACTCCCGACAGGCTCCCGGGCGAGCGGACCGTAACCTACCGATACGTCCCTGCGGGCGCGATATCCCCCGTCGCGTGGTCGACATGCACCTCACAACCCACACCCGAACCGGCCCCACCGCCCGATTCCTCGGGCGCGCTCTCGGGGTGCCCCTGTTCTGGAAGCTGCTCTGGGCGGGTGTCGCCGTGTCCACCGGGACGGCGCTGTTCGCGCTGTGGGTGGCGGAGCGGCAGCAGGGGGGACTCACGCCCGTCGAGATCGTCGTGCTGCTGGCCGGCCTGACGGCGGGCACCGCGCTGGTGCAGTCGGTGGTCCTGCGCGTCGCGCTCTCGCCACTGGCGCTTCTCGAGGGGACGGCGCAGCGGGTACGCTCCGGGCAGTGGGAGGCACGCGTCGACGCGTCGAAGGTCGAGGACGCACGCATTCGGCGCCTCCGGCTCGCCTTCAACGGCATGCTCGACGAGATCGACGCGGCTCGGCGGAGGGAGGCCCGCGCGGCGAGGGTGACGCTCGGGGCGGAGGAGGACGAACGCGACCGGATCGCCCGCGAGCTCTACGGTGAGCCCGCACAGGCGCTCGCGGGGCTGCTCGTCCGGCTGCGCGTCCTCGTGCGGACCCACCCCGAGATCTCGGGGGCCACGGAAGACCTGGAACGCGGCGTCCGCGACGCACTCGAAGAGGTCCGGCGGCTCGCCCGGCGTCTTCGTCCGCCGGAGCTGGAAGAACTCGGCGTGCGCGCGGCGCTCGCCGCTCACGTCCGGTCGCTCACGGTTCCGCACGCGCTCGAACCCGAGATCCGCGGTGACGTCCCCGACGCGCGACTCGCGCCCGAGGCGTCGCTGACGCTCTTCCGGGTCTGTCAGGCCGCCATCACCAAGTCGGTGTCGCGTGACCCGACCGGGTCGGAGCCCGTATCCATCACCTTCACATGCCATGACGACCGGTTGGTGGTCGACATACGTTGTGCACCCGACGCCGATGGACCGGGCGCCGCCGAGTTCGACGCCTGGTCGGAGCGGGTCCGTTGGAGTGGCGGTCATCTCACGCGCCGTGACATGCGGCAGGGACGTCGACGACTCCGGCTGTCCCTTCCCCTCTACGAGGTGTCGGTATCCGCCGCCACCCCCTCCGCCCGCAACCACTGGGAGCACGCACGATGAACGGCCCGATCCTGATTTCGCTCGACGGCTCGAAGTTTTCCGAAGCCGCCCTTCCGTGGGCGTTGCAGGCGAGTCGCCGGCTCGGCGTGGGCCTGGACGTCATCTCGGTGGCGGAGCCGATCCCCTCGCTCGAATACGCGGAATGGAACGTCGAGGCGGAACGGTGGACGGCGGAGTACGTCGACCGGATCATCGAGGACTGCGCAGGCGACGCCGGCGGCGAGGTCACCGGAGTGGGACTGACCGGCTCGCCGCTCGATCAGATCCTGAAGCGGGCCGAGGCGAAGGAGGCCAGCCTGATCGTGGCTGCCACCCACGGACGCGGCCCCCTGGCGCGCAGCTGGCTCGGCAGCGTCGCGGACGGCCTGCTGCGCACCGCAGCGATTCCGGTGCTTCTGATCCGCCCCACGGAGTCGGGTGATCACATCGCCGCGCCCGAGCCCGTGGTCTCGGACATCCTGGTGTCTCTCGACGGGTCGGCGGGGTCGGAAGCGGCCGTGGCGGAGGCCCGGCGGTGGACGCGTGCCTTCGACGCGCGCCTGCATCTCGCACAGGTCGTCACCTACCCCGGCGAGATCGCGTCGCCGTACCTGCCCCAGACCGTCGCGCTCAATCGCGAGGTGGTGGAGGACTCGTCCCGCCGGGCCAGCGAACACCTCGAGGGGATCGCGGCGAAGCTCCGGGGCGAGGGGATCGACGTGGTGACCCATGTGCCCGAGGACGTGCACGGCGCGGCGGGCATCGCGCAGGTGTCCCGGGAGATCGGCGCCGATCTGCTGGTCATGGCGACACACGGACGCGGTGGACTTCGCCGGGCGCTCCTCGGAAGCGTCACCGACAAGGTCGTCCGCTCCGTCGACGTCCCCGTGGTCGTGACGCGTATCCAGCACGAGTCGCCATGATCGACGGGAGCGGCGCGGCGACGCTGCTCTGGCAGGGAGTGATCCCGCTACTGCCGTTCGTGCTGCTGCTGAACGTGCGGCTCTGGCGGAACGTTTGCCCGCTCGGGCGCCTTTCGGAGGGGCCCGACGTCCCGGGAATCGGCGGTACGCTGATGGCCGACGGACCCCGGATCGGACTCGCCATCGCGCTCTTCTCCGCGATCCTCCCGATTCGCGCGGCGTGGCTCGCGGGCAGTGTCGTTGCGACGCTCGTCTTCCTGGTGGTCGTCGTGGCCGCCTCCGTGCTGCTGGGCCGACGTCGGGCTCGTCGGTCGGGGTTCTGCACGACGCTCTGTCCCATGCTCCCGGTGGAGCTGCTGTATGGGCAGGCGCCGCTCGTGGAGGTCGGACGGGGCTCCTGCGAGACCTGCTCGCTGTGCACCCGTCGTGCGTGCCCCCAGCTGTCCCCCCGCGCCGCGATCGCCCAGCACCTCGGCGACGGGCGGCACGGAGCGGGTTGGACGCGGACGCCCTTCGGCGCCTTCGCCGCCGCCTTCCCCGGCGTCATTCTCGCCTTCTTCGTCGCGCCGATGGACTCGGTACCGATCGCCGCTGCCGGGCTCGCAGCGGGCGCGGCCGGCTCATGGAGCGCCGTGTCGCTGGTGGTCGCGGTCGCGCGGCCCCGCTGGGACGTGGCGCTACTCCTTCTCGGCTTCGCGTCGATCGCGCTGTGGGCCTGGTTCGCGCTTCCGATCGTGGCGGGTGCATGGGGGTGGGCGGGTGGTGCATCCCTCCTTCGCGCGTCGGGAGAAACGCTGGCCGTGGTGTGGCTGCTACACGGTCTGAGGCCCGGATTCCGATCGCGTCGCCGCCATGCCGAGGAACACGGGACCGTCCCGCGGTTTTCCTGAAGCGTCCGGACGCCTTTCGCGCACGCTTCCCGAGCCCCGTCACCCTCGATGCGCCGATCTCTCCCGAGCCTCCCAGTCCTGCTCACCGGCCTGTGCCTCGTCACGGGACCGCTCTCGGCGCAGCCCGGGTCGAACCCGATCGGAACGGGGACGGGTCTGTCGATCGGCCCGCGGGTGCTCGTCGATTTCGAGTCCAGCGATCTTACGCTCGGGGGCGAGATCCGCTTCGCTCCGCCGGCGCCGGACTTCCTGCAGGTGCGCGCGGCCTACGACTTCACGTTTCTCGACGGGCTGACCGAGCGGACGCTTCTGTTCGACGTGCTTCTCGCCACGCGGGGGTTCGCGATCGGGGCCGGACCCGTCGTCCGGAACACCCAGCTCACCGCGGAGGACCCGCGTGAGGACTTCACCGGGTGGTCGGCGGTCGTGGCACTCGGAGGTGATCCACGCACACGCGGCCGCTTCAACGTCGGCCTCGAGCTGAGGTGGATCTTCCTGGATCCGTTCGAGCCCCGGACGCTCGGGCTCGTCGTCGGGCTGCCGCTGCTCTGAGCGTCAGTCCCGTGCGTCGGGCGACGTGCGGGTCAGAACGACGAAGTCGCCGGCACCCGCGAGCTCCGCGGCGAACTCGCCCGGCTCGCCGACGGCCCGCACGGCCACGGTCCGCACCGAGGTGGAAGGCCGGTAGTGGTCCAGGGCCTCCGGAATCCCGGTGCCGTTCTCGACGTGAAAGCCGCCGGCGAGATGCACGATCAGCGGGGCGGTCCCCTCCGCCCGGTCCAGCGCGAGGGCGATCGCTTCCCCCATCGAGGCATCCCACAGCGTCTGCGCGTCGAGGGGACTCCCCGACATGTGCATGGCGGCGTCGCCCATGAGCGCGTCCCACTCGGCCCTGTACGCGTCGCTGGCCTCGGGGTATGGCAGCGGCGGCAACCACGACCTGGCCTCTTCGGAGAGGTCAGCGAGGGACGCACGCCCGAGACGGGACGCGCGATTCACGTAGCGTCGAGGCGCGTTCGCGGCGATGACCGGCACGCCGACGTGCTTCGCCAGCTCCACCATCGGGCGGTAGTCGCGCTCGTAGTTGTCCCACGGACGGGCACTCGCCAGGAAATGGTTCTCCGTGACGAGGTCGGCCAGATATTCGTCGAGCACGATCTGCACGTCCCGCTCGAACATCTCGAGCGAGAGGTGGACCGCACGGAGCTCGTCGGCCGGTCCCGCCGCGGCGCCGCCACCGGCCATCGGGCCGCGGCCGCCCACCGTCGCCAGCACGCGTCGGAACACCTCCAGCTGGAAGCGGTGCCCCATCACGTCGTCGTGCTCCTCCCCCATGAGCAGGACGTCCACCCCGTCCAGATCGGAGAGCAGGTCGGCGAGCGACGACCCCGATCCGTCGCCTCGATAGACGACGAAGTCGGATCCCTCTTCCGGGACCGCGACCGGTGGAGACGACGGATCCGCGGCGCCGGGCGGGGTGACGGGCACGGGTTGCGGGGATGCGCAGCCGGCCGCATACGCGACGAGAACGAGAGTCGGGATGCCGAGCAGGTTTTTCATGTCCGGGAATCTACCACGCCTCGGAGGTGCGGGTGCAGATGGCCCCGACGAGCCCGGAGGCGGCGGCGAGCCGCCCGGCCTCAGCCTTCCGACGGCCGGGCGCGGGTGCCGCGGGCCGACGCGGCGGCGCGCTTCCTCATCGCGAGCCACACGCGGGCGCCGAGGAGTGCCGCGAGGACCACCGCCATCGTCACGGGGGCACGCGTGAAGTCCGTCTTCTGACCGAGTTCGTAGTGCAGCACGGCGAGCACCGCGGCGGGATACACCAGCCAGTGCAGCCGGACCCAGTTCTTTCCGAGTCGACGGATCCAACCCCTGGTCGACGTGACGGCAAGGGGGATCAGGAGGAGGAACGCCGCGGCGCCCACGAGCGTGAAGGGGCGCGTCAGCACGTCCTCGAGAATGAAGTCCAGCGCCAACGCCTGATCGAGTGCCGCGTACACGGCGACATGAATCGTCGCGTAGAAGAAGGCCCAGAGGCCGATCATGCGGCGAACCTTCTGGATGGAATTCCAGCCCGTGATCCGGCGGACCGGCGTGATCGCGAGGCCGACCACGAGCAGGGTCGTGGCGGTGAACCCCGACCAGTGCGTCAGCTCGGCGGTCGGGTCGGCGCCCAGCCCCTCGCCGAGGAAGATGCGGTAGATCATCCAGAGCAGCGGCGCGGCGGCTCCGGCCCACGCCACGAGGCGAACCAGGAGGAGCTGTCGCTTCGCGTTCATCGCAGGACGGTCTCGGACGGAATCAGTACCAGCGAGCTAGGTCCATCCCTGCGTACATGTGACCCACCTGTTCGGCGTAGCCGTTGAAGAGCTCGGTGTCCCGACTCCGGAACGGGCTGGGCAGCGGCTTCTCGCGCGCCTGGCTCCACCGGGGGTGGTCGACCTCGGGGTTCACGTTGGCGAAGAAGCCGTACTCGTTCGGCTGCATCTCCTGCCAGGTGTTGAGCGGCATCTCCTCGACGAACGAGATCTTCACGATCGACTTGATCGACTTGAACCCGTACTTCCAGGGCACGATCAGTCGAAGCGGCGCGCCGTTCTGGTTGGGCAGGTCACGACCGTACACACCCGTGACGAGCATCGCGAGCAGGTTGGTGGCTTCGTCCAGTCGCAGCCCTTCCACGTAGGGCCACGGCAGGATCGGAGCGTTCTGGCCCGGCATCTCCTCCGGGCGGAAGACCGTCTCGAACCGGACGTAGCGGGCGTTGTTGGTGGGCGCGGCGCGAGAGATCACGTTGCGCAGCGGAACTCCGCGCCACGGAACGACCATCGACCAGGTCTCGACGCAGCGGAACCGGTAGATCCGGTCCTCGACCTCGCCGGGCCGAATGAGATCCTCGAGCGCGTAATCGCCCGGGTTCTCGCACTCCCCCTCGATGCGGACGCTCCAGGGCGCGGGCTGGAACGACCCGGCATTCCGCGCCGGATCACGCTTGTCCGTGCCGAACTCGTAGAAGTTGTTGTGCCCGGTGACGTGCCTCCACTCGGTGGCGTCGTCGCGAAGCTCCTCTCCCATCGACACGATCGCGGGCACCTCGGGATCCTGCAGACCCGCGCGCCGTCGGATCGCCGCCGCGACCGCCTCCGGCCGAATCGTCGCGAGACCGGCGGCGCCGACCGCGGCGCCGAGGAACTCGCGTCGGTTGAGGTACACGTCCTCGGGCGTGATCTCGGAGGACGGAATGTCGTCCCAGGGCTTCTTCGGATTGATGAGCATGGTCGGTCCGGTGGGGTGGGCGGGCACCTCAGGTATCCACAGCCCCTCCGGAGGGTTCCCGACCGGCACTGCCGCCGCACCCGATCGCCAGTCGCGGCGCGCGCGGAGGGGACCGACTACGGGCCGCGGGGTACCGGTGCTGCCCGCGTCGGGAACCACCCGAGCCGGCGAGCGCTCACACCTGCCCGGACCCGCGCGATGCGGACGTACGAATTCCAGACCTGGGACGTGTTCACCGAGACGCGCTTCGGCGGGAACCCGCTGGGGATCTTCCCCGACGCGGAGGGCCTGTCCGATGCGGAGATGCAGACGATCGCGCGCGAGCTGAACCTCTCTGAGACCGTGTTTCTCCTGCCGCCCGGCGCCGGCGGGCACACGGCCGTCCGGATCTTCACACCGGGCTTCGAAGTCCCCTTCGCTGGCCACCCGACGGTCGGCGCGGCGTGTTTCCTCGCGGACGCCGGGCGTGTCGACCTCGCGGACGGGCGCGCCTCGATCGTGCTGGAGGAGAGAGTGGGTCACGTCCCGGTCACCGTCCGGGCGGAGGACGGTCGCGCGACCTTCGCCCGGCTCACGACCGCAGAGGAACCGATGCTGCAGGAGGCCGATCTTTCGGCGGCGGAGGCCGCGCGGCTCGTCGGCCTCGCGCCCGAGGACCTCGCGACGTCGATCGAGAACGCACCCTGTCATGCCGCCCACGCGTCGGCGGGTCTCCCGTACCTGGTAGTACCGCTGACCGATCTGGACGCCCTCGCGCGGGCGCAGCTCGACGACTTGGCGAGGGCGGCGCTGGTCCCCGCGGACGCACCCGGCCGATTCGTCTACCTCGTCGCCCCGGCGGAGGCCGACAACGTGGACTACCGCGTTCGGATGTTCGCTCCCGGGGCCGGCGTTCCCGAAGATCCGGCGACCGGGAGCGCCGCAGCGGCTCTCGGTGCGTACCTCGGACCCCGACTCCCGGAGGGGCTCCATCGGCGCGTACTCGAACAGGGCGTCGAGATGGGCCGCCCGTCCCGCATCGAACTCGAGATCGACGTACGGGAAGGCCGCGTCGATCGCATCACCGTCGGCGGCCACGCCGTCCCCGTCACCCGCGGCACCCTGGAGCTCGAATGAGCCTGCACCTTCTGCACGACGTCCCGATCGGCGACGAGGCACCCCACGTCGTGAACGCCATCGTCGAGATCCCGCGCGACTCCCGCACGAAGTACGAACTCGACAAGGCGACGGGGCTCCTTCGATTCGACCGCCTGCTCTACTCCGCGGTGCACTACCCCGGCGACTACGGCTTCATCCCGCAGACGCTGGCCGGTGACGGCGACCCGCTCGACGTCCTGGTCATCGTCACCGAGCCGACGTTCCCGGGCTGCCTGATCGAGGTTCGCCCGGTCGGGGTGTTCGTGATGGAGGACGACAAGGGGATCGACGAGAAGATCCTGTGCGTGCCCGAGCAGGACCCCCGGACTCACGAGTACCGGGTCCTCCACGACGTGTCGCCGCACTACCTGCGAGAGGTCGAGCACTTCTTCTCGATCTACAAGGACCTGGAGGGGAAGTCGGTCCGGGTGGACGGATGGCACGACCTGAAGGATGCGCAGCGCATCATTCGCGAGGCGGCGGAGCGGTATCCGGGGCGCGACTACCCGGACGACGACGACCCGGTGCAGGCGCCCTAGCGGGTTCGTACACGGGCCGTTTCACGTGGCGGGAAAGGCCCTACGAGGCGGGGTCGCCGTCCCCTCGATGTGACGCCCGTAGATCCTCCAGCTCCTCGAGCGTCTTCGGCCACTCGCCCTTCAGGAGACGGCTGAGCGCTCGGTCCGCCAGAAGCCTGCCGTCGGTCTGGCAGGCCGCGCAGTAGTTGGTCTCCCGTCCCGCGTAGACGATGCGCTGGATGGGTGCGCCGCACGCCGGGCAGGGCTCTCCGAACTTGCCATGCGCGGCCATCTCCGGATGGAACGCGGTGATCTTCTCCGGAAACCCGTCGCCCGTCTCCTCGCGAAGCCGGACGATCCACTCCTCGAGGCTGTCGCGCGTCACGGCATGCAGCCGCGCCAGCTCCTCGTCGGAGAGATTCCCGGTCCGCTGCACCGGAGACAGCCGGGCCCGCAGGAGGATCTCGTCCGAATGGGCGTTCCCGATGCCACTCAGGATCCGCGGGTCGGTGAGAGCCCGCTTGAGCGTGCGGTTTTCGCTGCGGAGGGCATGCGAGAACTCGGCGGTCGTGATCTCGAGCGGCTCCAGCCCCCCGGGGTCCATCTGGGCGAGCCCAGCCATGCCCCGAACCAGATGGAGACGGGCCTTCTTCTCCTTCCCGGCCTCCGTCAGGAAGTAGCTCGCGTGCTCGAAGTCGAAGGCGGCGTGGGCGCGGCGACGGGGAAGCGCCTGTCCCGAGGGCTTCCTGTGAAATCGACCCGTGACCATCAGGTGGACCACGAGGTGCAGGTCGCCCTCCAGCGACCACACGATCCGCTTGCCGATTCGCGACACCCCGGTCACCTCGCGGTCCGCGGCCTCCGAGATGGGCGGGTCCCAGGTGCGGAGCAGCGATGGGCTGCGGATCCGTACGCCGGTGAGGCGCTCGCCCAGGATCTCCCGACGGAAGGCGTCGAGGTAGCAGGTGACCTCGGGGAGTTCGGGCATGGAATGGGGCGGACCTCGCTGGCGCCGTGTCGGACGTCGAAGTGGGCGGCTACTCCCGCCGCTCCACGTCGATCGAGCAGTTGCCGACCAGCGCCGCCACGGCGCCGATCGCTGCCCACATCGGCAGCAGCGCGGCGCCGAGGACGCCCGCGGCGAGCGGGAAGCTCAGGAGGACCTCGTCCGCCTCGTTCCGGATGGTGATCTTGCGGACGTTCCCCTCGCGCACGATCTGCTTGACCCTCGCAAGCAGGTCGTCGCCCTTCACGCGGTAGTGCTCGCCCCGGCCGCCTCCCTCGTCGGACGCGTCGTCGTCGGGTTCCGGCGACTCCCGGTGGGCGGACCCGTCGGTGGATCCGGACGGGTCGGAATGCGGCTCCGCGCCCGCGTCGTCGTCAGTGCCTTCGTCGAACCAGCCGCTCATGATGTCTCCTCGAGATCTCGCGTGGGGTGGTGCGTGGAGTACCTGCCCCGAGGTACGGGCGCGGGGGCCCCGAGTTTCATTCGTCGTGCGCGCCCGCTCAGTACCACCGGTCCAGCCAGGTCGCGATCACGTCCGCCAGCACGACCGCGTACGCCTCGCGGTCGGCGGCGGTGCCGCGGATCCCGGTGAAGTTGTGCTCGATCTGGATGCCGTCGATCACCCCCCCGGCGACCGACCCGTGTCGGCGCGTCGAGTATCCCCCGCTGAAGTACGGTTCATCCCCGGGGATGCTGTCGATCGCGGGACCCGGCCAGCGCGGAGAAGGTACCGACGGAACACCGGCCGCCTCCAGAAGTCCACCGAAACTGTCGGGCCCGCGGAGGATGCCGGAAAACGGCGCCTCCGTGCGTGCCGCCAGCCCGGCCAGGCTCGTGTTCTGGCCGTCGAGGTTGTCGAGGCCCGCGGCGTCGATGTTGTCGAGCTGGCTGCCGGTGAGAAGGTAGCCGAGTTCCAGGCGCTGGACCGCGTGGCCGTGACCGTGCATGTCGAGGTACAGACCCGACCCGTGGTCGGTCGTGACCGTCTGCTTCGCCATGTCGATGAAGCCGTGATACTCGCGCCATGCGTTCTCGGCCTCGTCGTTCCCGAGCGCCGCCTCGCCGATGTCACGATTGGCGTCCAGCTTCGTTCGCCGGAGGTGGAGGATGATCACGTGCGGACGCTCCCCGGTCCGCGCGAGCACGGCGTCGGAGGCGGCGATCGTGGTCTCGATGGTGCGGCTGTCCCGGACGGTCACGATCCCGACGCCGCTCCGGTCGGGAATCGACGGGGGCTCGACACCGCCTCCGTGCGGCGCCGAGAGAATGACCGGCAGCGTGCCGGGCCGGTACTCGACCCAGTCGTTGGTGCCGAACCAGTACCCGGTCGCTTCGTCGAAGCGGATCCCGTCGTCGTCCTCCTCCGGCGGCGGCGCGGATCCGCCGCCCGAGCACGCCGCGAGCAGCGCGATCAGGAGAGTGGTCCATCGAACCCGGCGCGGTCCGGCGGACGTCGCCGTCCGGGGCCGCGATCTGCCTTCGTCCTGCATCGCTTCTGCCTCCGTCGAGGTACTTCACGGCGCGTCGGGTCGCCGATGCACCCGCACGTTCTCCCGCCGACCCGGACGCACGCAAGTGGTCGGCGTCGTTGACCCGGACGCACGCGTGGGCACACGTTTTCGACATGCGTA
>JANQRP010000044.1 GCA_028284495.1 Longimicrobiales bacterium
CCTCGCCGATGCGGCACGCGCGCTCGCCGAGCGCAACCGACGACGCGGCGTCGACCCGGGGCCCCTCGCCGCCTCCGCCCGATGGAACCGCGAGCGCGATATCCCCGACCCCGTCCGATGCGCCGCCCTCGAGGCCACGGCGTGAGGACGGCAGGACGTCCGGGGGCGGGCCTGCGCATCGCTCCGCGTGACTCGGGGTGCGACCCTGAGCGCGAATCTACCCGCGGCCCGTCCGACGCCCCGCGGTGCCGCCGACGCCCGCGTCGTCTAGATTCCGCACTCGCTCCGTCCATCCCGAGCCTGCGTCATGTCCGACACGTCCGCCGCCTCCCCCACGGCCTCCCCGGTCGTCCACGCCGCACCCGTCGCCCTCGTCACCGGCGGGGCGGTCCGGGTCGGGCGCGCGATCACCCTGGCGCTCGCGGACGCCGGGTACGACGTGGTGGTCAACTATCACTCGTCGGAGGGGCCCGCTCGCGAGGTCGCGACCATGCTCGAAGAGATGGAGCGCCGCGTCTGGACGGTGCAGGGGGACCTCGGCGAGCCGGCGACCGCAGACGCGCTGGCCGCCGCTGTCCGCGACGGCCCGGGCCGGCTCGATCTTCTGGTGAACTCGGCGGCCAACTTCCATCCGACGCCGGTCCTCGACACGGACGCCGACGAGTGGGACGCGGTCCACGACGTGAACCTTCGCGGCCCACACCTGATGGTACGGGCGTGCGCGGATCTCCTCCGCTCGTCCTCGGGAGCCGTGGTGAACATTGCCGACCACATGGGCATCCGTCCGTGGGTGCGCTACGGGTCGCACTCGGTCGCGAAGGCGGCGGTCATCCACCTCACGAAGGTGCAGGCGCTGGCGTTGGCCCCCGACGTGCGGGTCAACGCGGTCGCACCGGGACTGGTTCTCCCGCCCGAAGACATGGACGCGGAGGCGCTGGAGCGGGAGGTCGCCGGTATCCCGCTGGGCCGGGCAGGCACGCCCCAGGACGTCGCCGAGGCAGTACTCTTCCTGGCTCGGGCGCCTTTCGTGACGGGGCACCTGCTCGTGGTGGACGGAGGTCAGACACTCCGCGGATGAGGGCGGGTGAGGGCGAGCGACGGCGGGCGCCTGGCGGGTCGCGACAGACCGTCCCGCGTGACCTCCCGAGCATCCCTCGACCCACATGGGCCGAGCCGATCAGCGAATGACCACGAGCTGATTGAGGACCTGGTCCGAGCCGCGGACCCGCACGAGGCCGGTTCCGGCGCGATCGAAGGTGATCGACGCGCTGTGCGGGAGTGCGCGGCCCATCGAGAAGCATCCGTTGCCCGTCCGGATGTCGTACGGAGTCACGGTCGCGGTACGGTCGTCGACGGACACGTCGGTACGCGACACCGAGTAGCACGAGTTCGCGCCCCAAGTCTCGAACGTCACCTCGAAGGCGACCCCGACCGAGACGGTGTCGGGGACCTCGAACGACAGCAGGTCGCCGAATCCGAGCTGGCCGACGAAGGGCGTGTCTTCGGGCTCGGTGGGGGAGCTGCAGGCGGCGAGCACGCACAGCGCCGGCAGGGCGATCGATCGACGCGCGGCGAACGCTGTCATACTGCCTCCCGGGCGGGCGGTTCAGGTCGGGTCGGGTCCATGTCCACGTCTACATCCTGCCCAGCGCGCAGCTACCGCGCAACCGCGCGAGGATCGAGGGCGACGTTGCGGTGCTCCAACGTTCACGGCCTCGCAGACGTCATTCCAGAGGCGACTCCGGGCAGTCGATCTTCCGGATCCGCCCTTGCACCGAACCGCTCCACAACGGAATCTACGCCGCGCCCGGGACCCTGCGTCCCGGCTTCAACGTGTCACCACTTCGGAGTTCATCGTGATCCGCCGTACCCTTCACTCGTGCTGGGTCCCGTCCTGGGTCCCGTCCATGGCCGTCGCCGTGCTCATCGGAGCGCTCGCGGCGCCGCTCTCGGCCCAGATGCCGCAGACCTCGTTCGAGACGAACGGGGGCACCGCGTACACACCTCACCTCGAGATGTGGGACTATCTCCAGGACATCGCGTCGCAGACGACGGTCATGTATCTCGACAGCTATGGGCAGACGTTCCAGGGCCGGGACCTGCCGTACATGGTGTTCAGCAAGCCACAGGTCAGCACGCCGCAGGAGGCCTGGTCGCTGAATCGCCCGATCCTGTTCTTCAACGCCAATGTGCACGGCGGCGAGCGGACGCTCCGCGAGAGCCTCCTGATACTCGCGCGTGAGCTGGCGACCGAAGGGACCGAGCCCAACCGGCTCCTGGAGGACGTCGTGGTCGTGATGGCTCCCCAGATCAACCCGGACGGATTCGAGGCGCAGCCGCGCTCCACGCGGGGGAACTCGTGGGGGATCGACATGAACCGCGACTGGGTCAAGCGCGAGCAGGCGTCGCTCAGGGCGTACGGTGAACTCGGCAACGAATGGTCGCCTCACCTGCTTGTGGACGGTCACAACGGCGGCGCGTTCCCCTACCACATCACCTACCAGTGCACGTCCCACCCCGGAGCGGACGTCCGCCTCACCGACTGGTGCGACTTCGGCATCTTCCCGGCGATCGACGAGCGGGTCGAGGCCGCGGGCTACAAGTCCTGGTTCTACACCGGTGGCAACGAGACCGAGTGGCGCGGTGGCGGATCGCAGGTGAGGATCGGCCGGAACTACAACGGCCTCGTGAACACCATCGGAATCCTGTTCGAGTCGCCGGGCTGGCAGGACGATCAGACCGCGGCCGCCGACGCGGGCAAGCTCGCCTACATCGACGTGATGGAGCACTCGGCCGACAATGCGGCCGCGATGATGGAGTTGATCCGGGACGCGCGGATCCAGACCATCGAGATGGGGATGCGAGGCGAGGGCCAGATCCCGGTGCTCGTCGACAACAACGACTACGAGCCGCAGGATCGCACGATCACCTACGAGATCCGCGACCCGGAGTTCGACGGCGAGAATCCGGATCCGTTCAGGGACGTCATCACGGTCACGAACAACCGCCTCATGACGAAGGCGGTCGTGCGCGGCTACCGCGACCTGCCCTACGCGTACATTCTTCCGCGCCAGGCGATCGACGCGGTTGCGATGCTGCAGCGCAACGGGATCACGGTCGAGAAGCTCACGCGCCCGGTCACCCTGACCGTCGAGGCGTACGAGATCACGGGCGTGGACTTCGAGGCGCAGTACGACCATGCCGCGACGACGAATCTCACGCTCGCGGCGGAGCCTCTCACGATGGAGGAGGACTATCCCGCGGGGAGCTACGTCGTCCGCACGGGCCAAGTCCGCGGCCGGCTCGTGGCCCACATGCTGGAGCCCGAGACGGAGGACAACGTGATCACCTGGAACACCATGGACGCGTGGATTCCGTTCGGTGAGGTCCTGGGTGACACCGAGGGTCCTCGGGGCGGCTTCGGCGGCAACCAGGGCCCGCCCCTGGCGCCGATCCACAAGCTCATGACGCCGCTGCCGCTGCCGCTCCAGGTGGCGCGGTAGGCGCGAGACACGCGGGGGCGGGTCCGGCTACGCGTCCATCTACGCGTCCGGGTCCGCCCCCAACTCGTCCAGAACGGCCTCGATTCGCCTGCCGAGGCCGACCGAGAACTGGAGCGCGATGTCCGTCCGATCGATCCGGACGGTGAGGAGGCTTCGGAACACCGGGTCCGCCACGGCCCGACCGAGGTCCTCGCGGTCCACGGCGGGACCCCAGAAATCGGGGTCGTCGGGCGTAGGGGGCGGCAGGATCTCGATGGCGTTCACGACGTAGGGCTCGAGCTGCTCCGCCACGAAGTCGCGCTCCCGTTCCTCGACCACGGCGAGGCGGTCCCGCTCCTGGATGTAGGACATGAGTGCCTGCCGCAGGTCGGACGATCGCAGGAAGTCGAGTCGCCCGGCCGCGATCAGTTCGTCGAGTGCCGGGTGGGTCGGTGTGAAGTAGCGGAACTCCACGAGGGCGGCGCTCAGAGCCCGGAGGGAGTCGTCCTCGGCGGGAAGCCCCGAGTCCGCGGCCGCCAGCAGCCGCCTCGAACCGCGCATGGCAGCGCGACGAGCTTCCTGATCGGACCGGAGTTCGACATGCCCGGTACGGAACTCCTCGACGAGTCGCTCGATGTATTCGGCTTCGTCCTGCCGGTCCATGAGCCATTCCCAGCCCGCGCCGACGAACAACGCCACGAGGATGCTCGCCACGATCGTGAATCCGCGGGCGAGGTTGGTTCGCAGCGGGTCGTCGCTCACGGCGCCATCACGCGCCTCTTCGACGATCGGGTCGTCGTCGTGCTCCGTGAGGTGGGTCGCGGACACCGCGCGTCAGCCGGGCCGGTGGGTCGTCACTCGACGACGAACCCGTGTAGCTCGAGGATCGCCGTGACACGGGGGTCGTCCAGGACGGTCCGGTAGATCCACGTGTAGTGGCGGTTCGCAAGAAGAGCGGCCCGGGCGCGTTCCTCGCCGATCGTGGCTCGCACCGCCTGGTACTCGAGGTGGCACACGACCAGGTGCAGGTAGGTGCTGTACTCTCCGCGTGCACCCTCCGGCCCGGAGGTGGGGGCGTCCGGGAAGGCCGCCCGGAGGTCCGCCATCGCCGCATCCAGCGCGACTCGCCGGTCTCCGACTCCCACCCACCAGTGGAACTGCTCGTGGAGATACACGGCCAGGAGCCCGTCGGGATCGTTCCTGTGGCGGGTGTGGATCGTGAGGGCCGGATGACTGTGCGGGATCTGGGTCTCGTCGATCCGAACGACCGGGGTGACCTCCCAGTCCCGGAGGTCGTGACGGGCCGCGACGTCGCGAAGCTGCGCGACGACGTCGAGCTCGGCCGCCGAACCGTGCACCGCGTAGATCTCCAGCGTATCGGGCGCGAGCTGAGCGGTGGCGGGGGCGCCGGCCACGAACACGAGGCCGAGGGCCAGACCGAGCCGCGTCGTCGTTCGAGTCATCGGGAGCACTCCGTTGGCGTGGTGTCGAGTCGATCCACAAGGAATCACGCCTGCGGCCATCCGCGCTTGTCGAATTCGGCAATCGTCGATCCACGCCGGCGATAGCGGCTCGGGGGCTCACCCATGAGTCGGCGGAACTCGTGCGTGAAGTGGGCGTGGTCGGCGAAGCCCGAGCGGTGCGCGATGCTCGAGAGGTCTTCGGAGGAAGACACGATCCGCTCGGCCGCGCCGAGCATCCGTCCGATCCGGAGCAGAGCGCCGGGCCCCAGCCCGGTCTCGCGGCGGACCACCCCTCTGAGCGTGCGTTCCGACACCCCCATCGAACGCGCCGTGTCGCGGACTCGCGGACCGCGTGCGGGCGCCGTTCGGGACGCGGCGACGAGCCCGCGGACGCGCCAGTCCGGCGTGCCGCATCCTTCGAGTGCCCGCCCGAGAGCGGCGATCAGGGCGTCGGCGCAGGCGTTCGGGGCGCCGGCGTCCAGCACCGATCCAGGATCGAGCCCGATCTCGGCCAGCCGCACCGATCGGTCGGTCAGCGTCGTGGCGTCGTCCGAGACGAGGCAGGGAATCGCACCCGGTCGGAGTCGCACCGCCACCGTCCAGCGGCGCGAACCCATGGCGAAGCGGGCCGACGTCGTACGCGCACCGACCACCGAGGCCGTCCGATGCCCGCCTCGGTCACAGTGGACGAGCACGTGGGCGGACACGTCCGGAACCACGATCCACCGTCGGCCGTGCAGCGCGCGTGGCCAGGTCACGGCGGAGACCGCTTCGACCCACGGCTCCAGCCCGACGGGCACGTCGAGATCGGTGATCAACCGACGCACCGCTCCGCCACCATCGAGCCGAATCACCCCATCACCTCCTCCGCTGCAACGCTCCACCGACCGAACCGTGGCTCACGGTTCGTGCCCGAGTCCGCTGAGCGGAGACTCGGCATTCGTCGGCGCCCGCGAAAGGCCCCGGCCGGATGGGCATTCGACCGAGGGGGAGGGAATCGATTGCGCCCCGATCGGCCTGAATGTATCGTGTCACTATATATTGTCACTCGCTACATGGTGCCGCCCGTGACTACTACCGATGCCTCGCAGCCACCGCTGACCCACGTGGTCTATCACATCCTTCTCTCCCTCACGGCGGCTCCGCGCCACGGGTACGGGATCATCAAGGACGTGGAGGATCGGACCCACGGCCGCCTCGCCCTCGAGGCCGGCACCCTGTATGGCGCCATCAAGCGGCTCCGGGAGGACGGCTGGATCGAGGAGGCCCCGGCGCCCGCCGATGCCGATCGACGCCGGAGATACTACGCGCTGACCGAGATGGGGCGGGATGTTCTGCGGCTCGAGTCCGAGCGTCTGGCGGAGCTGGTGGAAATGGCGCGGAACGCGCGAGTGCTGCCTGGTTCGGCGAGCGCGTGACCCCGATGGGCATGCGCCTGTATCGGATCCTGCTTCGCGCATGGCCCAGGGCGGCCCGCGAGGAGTACGGCGACGAGATGCTCGACGTCGTCGGTCGACAGTGGGCGGAGGTCGGCCCGGCACTCGGCCCGGTCGGCCGCGCGCGGTTCTGGCTCCGACAGTACACGGCGCTCGTCAGGGGACGCGGCGCTGCTACCACGAGAGGTGGAGGACAGGAAGGCATGAAGACGCTCCTGGAGGGATTCCGACACGACGTTCGGCAGGCGCTGCGCACGCTGCTCCGTCGCCCCGGCTTCTCGCTGGTGGCGGCGCTGACGCTGGGGGTGGGCATCGGAGCCTCGACATCCATCTTCAGCGCTATTCACGCCGTTCTGCTCCGGCCTCTCCCGTTCGGCGACTCCGAGCGGATGGTCGTGATCGTGGAGCAGAACCGCGCGACGGGTGAACTCGGCAACGGGGCGTCCGCCCAGAACGTGTTCGATCTGTCCGAAGGCGCCGAACTGCTGCAGTACGCCGCCGTCGCAGACCCCTACAGCTACGACCTTCAGGTCGAGGGCCGTGCCGAGAACATCCGCGCCTGGATGGTGGCCGAGGGGTTCCTGGAGTCGCTGGGCGTCCGACCCGTGCTGGGGCGACTGTTCACGGCGGAGGACTTCATTTCGGGTGACCCCGTGCTTCTCCTGTCCGAGGCGTCGTGGGTGGAACGGTTCGGGGCCGATCCCGACATCGTGGGCTCCGAGATCGTGCTCGACGGACAGGCTCGCGTGGTACTCGGCATCATGCCGTCCCGACTCCAGTTCCCCGGCGAGGTCGAGGTGTGGACCCCGCGTCCGCCCCAGCCGGGCGACCCCGGGTCCCGCACGGCCGCGTACATGCCGGGTGTCGCCCTTCTGACGCCCGGCGCCTCGCTCGAGCAGGCCCAGGCGGAGGCGGATCGCATCGCCCGCTCCATCGAGGAGGCGTTTCCCGCGGCCGCGACCGATCTCTCGTTTCGCCTCACCCCTGTCCGTGAGTACCTCTTCGGCGACGTGCGCACGCCCCTCTGGATCCTCGCCGGCGCCGTCGGGCTCGTACTGCTCATCGCCAGCGCGAACGTCGCCGGCCTGCTGGTCGCGCGAGGGCTCGAGCGCGCGCGCGAGTTCGCGGTCCGCGACGCCCTCGGCGCGAGCCGGGGTCGGCTGATCCGGCTCATGGGATCCGAGGCGGGGGTCCTCGCGCTGAGTGGGGGGGTGCTCGGCGTGGCGCTCACCTACGGCGGCGTCGCCGTGATTCGTGGGCTCGCGCCGGACCTTCCGCGGATCGAGACGCTGGGCGTAAACGGGCCGGTTCTGGCGTTCGCCCTCGGGGCCACGACCGTCTCGGCGCTCCTGGCGGGACTTCTTCCGGCGCTCCGCTTCGCGCGGCCCGCGACGGCGCTCAGGGAGGGTGGGCGCGGCCAGTCGTCGGGCCGGAGCGGGATCCGGCTTCGCAATCGGCTCGTCGTGCTCGAGGTGGCGGGCGCCCTCGTCCTGCTCGTGGGGGCCGGCCTGCTGGTACAGAGCTTCGCGAACGTGCTCGACGAGGAGCTCGGATTCGATCCCGAGAACCGCTTCGCGCTCCAGGTCTTCGCGTACGGCTACGAAGGCAACGAGCGCGTCCAGTTCGTGAACACCGCGATCGAGAACATGATGGCGATCCCCGGCGTGGACAGCGTGGCTCTCACGTCGAACGTGCCGACCTCGGACGACGGCGTTCTCGCGGCGCTCGACATCGACATCCCCTTCACGCTCGAGGGGCGGGCGCTCCCGACCCCGGGGCAGGAACCGCGAGCCTGGACGGTGTGGGTCTCGCAGGGGCTCTTCGAGGTCCTCGGCCAGCCGGTCGTCGAGGGCCGGGGCTTCCGGATCACCGACGACGCGAACGCCCCGCTCGTCACGGTCGTGAACGAGACGTTCGCCCGACGCCACTTCGACGGAGCTTCGCCGATCGGAGAAGTGGTCCGGACACCGAGCGGCGACTCGACCGTCGCGTGGGAGATCATCGGCGTCGTCGCCGATACGCGACCGCGTGGCCACGCGAGCGCGCCCCGCGTCGAGATCTATCGGGCGCTCACCCAGAGCGGCAGTGGCAACCTCACCTTCGTGCTGCGGACCAGCGTGCCACCCGCCGGGATCGCCGAGGCCGCCCGTCAGGCCATCTGGGACGCCAATCCGGATCAGTCGATCTGGGGCACCGCGGCGCTCGACGACCTTCTGAGCGAGCGTCTCGCCGAGCGGCGGTTCAACATGACGCTCCTGAGCGCGTTCGCCCTCATTGCACTGTTTCTGGCGGCGATCGGGATCTACGCGCTCGTCAGCTACTCGGTCCAGATGCGCCGGACGGAGCTCGGCATCCGACGGGCTCTCGGCAGTCCGCCGTCCGACATTCTGGCCATGATCCTGAAGGAGGGTGGACTGCTCGGTGCGACCGGGGTGGTCCTGGGGATCGGGGGCGCGCTGGTGACGACCCGCTTCATGCGCGGCATGCTCTTCGACGTGCGACCCAACGACCCGGTCGCCCTGCTCGTGCTGTCGGGCGTGGTGCTGGGAGTCAGCGTCGTGGCGGCACTCGTGCCCGCGCTCCGGGCGCGGTCGATCCATCCGGCGGAGGCGCTACGGTCGGAGTGAGCGGGTCGGAGTGAGCCGGCCGGGCCCGGTCGCGACCTCGCCGCCGCTACGCGTCCTCCTCGCCCTTCTTCCCCCCGAACACGAGCCGGTACACGACGTAGATCGCCAACGCGGAGGCGGCGAGGATCGGGAGCAGTCCGATGAAGCGCCACGCGAGGAACCCCAGCGCGGTCACGACACCGCCCTGGACCCACCCCACCATCTTGCCTCGAGTCCGGGCTTTCCGAAGCTCCTTCGCGTGCCGCTCCTCGATCGTCAGCTCGGTCCTCGCCATCGTTCGTCTCCGGTACGGGTTCGATCCGTCGTGCCCCAAGCGAACGCCCCGGAGCGGCCGAAGCCACCCCGGGGCGTCCCGTCCCGCGACGTCTCCGTCCCGGACCGAGGCCCGGGCGGGTGTCGCGCGTCAGTTCAGCGCGCAGAGCTCCAGCGGCGCATTCGGGTTCCGATCGCACTCGGTGACGGGGATGTTCATCCACGAGTACTTGATCGGCTCGCCGAAGCGCTCCAGATCGCGCCACGCCGTACCCAGCGTGAACAGCTCGTACTGGCGCTGCTTCAGGATCTCGGCCAGCATCGCCTGCTGCGTCGGCACGTCTCCCGCCGTGAGCGCGGGGAGGCAGGCCACCGGCTCGTCGAGCGGCGACGAACATGGCGTGCGCACCTCGTTGACCAGCGCGAGGGCATCCGTGAGCTGGTTGTTCCGCGCCGCGACCTCGGCACGAATGAGGCGCATCTCGTCCGGGAAGAATGCCGGGATCGGTGCTGCCTGCGCATCGAACACCGCGTGATCGTCGAGGGCGACGACCGCTCCGTCGATGTCCGCCTCGCTCACCCAGTACCCGACCCGCTGGTCACCCGCCTCGGCCTCCAGCCGCCAGCGATCCTCCGGACGCATCTGCGTGGAGTTGCCTCCGTTGTACCAGAGATTCCAGATCGGGTTGGGATCCTCGGCGGCGAAGCGGAACTCCGAGTACCGGGTCAGGTCGACCTGGGCGGCCGCGGCGCCCGCCTCCGGATACCGCTCGAAGACGATCGCGTACCGCGCCGTCATGGCGTCGATCAGCTGCCCCAGATCCATACCTGGTGCGAGAACGTCGTCCTCGAACACCGACGACGGGGGCGTCGCCTGGATCCGTGCCCGCGCGGACGCGAGCAGCGAGAACACCTCGTCGACCCCCTCGGCCCGCGACGCGAACTCGGGCGCCGTGTTGTCGCCTCCGACGTCGAGCGGAATCCGCTCGTAGGTCATGAGCAGGTTTCCGAAGGCCATGGCTTTGTAGGTCTCCGCGAGCGCGAGTACGCCACTGAGGGTCGCCTCGCCCATTCCGACCTCCGGCGCGGCCTCCAGCAGGACGTTCGACACGAGGACCACGTCGTACATCCCGGCCCACGGCGACTCCGACGGCCCGGTACCCGGCTCGATCGGGTCCCCGGCGTCGGCCTGCTGGATGTTCTGGAACGTCGCGCCCCCCGCGCCCACCTCGTCGGCGACGAGCGCCGCGACGTAGACCGGGTCGACCTGCTCGTTCCCGTACTCCGCCTGCAGTCCGACCGCGACCTGAAGCACGCCGGCAATCGATCCGAGCACGTCGTCCTCGCTCGGGTTGTTGGGGTCCGTCAGATCCAGGTCACATCCGGTCAGCGCCAGCGCTCCGATCATGAGGACCGGGAGTGCGCGGGCGATTCGATTCATCGCATTCATCGTCTCCCTCCTCAGTACTGGAGTCGGATGCCGACGCTGAAGGTCCGAGCATTCGGGAACACCCCGAAGTCGGTCCCGCGAGCGACGGTATTGAGGCCGAACATGTTCACCTCGGGGTCGTACCCGGAGTAGTCGGTGAACGTCAGCAGGTTGTGACCCTGCAGCTCGAGCTGGAGGCTCGACGCGCCGACCCGGCTTGCGAGCTGATTGCCGGCGTCGTAGCGGAGCGTCACCGAGCGGAGCTTCACGAACGAGGCGTCCTCCAGGTAGTTCTCCCAGATGCCCTGGACGCGGCTACGGAACTCGGGCGTCACCTCGCCCCGGAGCACCTGATCGTACAGCGGCCCGGCGCTGAAGATGTCCATGATGCGCTGCGTCTGGTTCCACAGTTCGTGGCCGAACTGGCCGTCCAGAAGGACCGACGCGGTGAAGCTGCCGCCGAGCCGGAAGTCGTTCGACAGCGAGAGCGAGTAGTCCGGCCAAGGGTTGCCGACGATCTGGCGGTCGGCGGCGCGGACCGGGCCGACGTCGTCCTCGACGATGTTGCCGTTGGCGTCGCGCTCGAAAGCCGGCATGCGGTGAACGCCGATCGGCTGGCCTTCCGTCACCCAGTTCGTGTAGCCCGCGCCGAACGGATCGACGTCGAGTCGATCGACGTTGTTGTTGTTGCGGGAGTAGATGAGCTGCGACGCCCACCCGAAGCCCTCGCGGTCGATGACCACGCCGCGGACCTCCCACTCCTGACCCCAGTTCGACATCGCACCCACGTTCTGCAGGACCGACGCGAAACCGGTACTCGGCGAGAACGGTCGCGAAAGCAGCAGGTCGTCGATGCTCTGGTCGTAGTAGGTGAAGCCGAAACCGAGGCGCTCACCCCAGAGCGAGAGGTCGAGCCCCGCCTCCCACTCGCGCTGACGCTCCGGCTTGAGGTCCGGGTTCCCCGACGTGGGGTCCGGAACGAGCCCGAGGCGACCGGCGTTGTTGGTCTGACCGTACGTGTCGAAGCGGGCGTAGGCGGCTCCGAGCGACGGCTGGTTCCCGGCGAAGCCGAGCGCCGAGCGGAGCCGGAGCTCGTTGACCGCGTCGGCGAACGGCAGTCCGTCGAAGAAAGACTCCTCGGAGATCACCCAGGAGCCCGAGAGCTTCGGATAGAGCTGCCAGCGCTCGTCCTCACCGAAGGTCGAGGAGGCATCCCAGCGGAGTCCGCCCGAAACGAAGAAGCGATCGTTCAGGCCGATCTGCTGCTGGGCGAAGAAGCCGAGCGTGGTCGCCTCGACCTCGCCTTCTGTGGCCGAGTCGTTCGCACCGCGCACGTTCTCCGTGACCGGCACGAGTTCGCTCGCGCTGAGGTTCAGGTTCTGAACCTGCTCGTTCGTGTGATTCAGCCCCGCGGACGTGGTCATCACGATGGCGTCGCCGAGACCCCACTGGTAGTTCGCGACGATGTCGTTGTTGAGCAGCGAACTGCGGCGGTTGACCGACTGGGCTGAACCCGTCGGTGCGCCCGTGGCGCCCCGCGGAATGAACAGTTCGGTCTCCATGTCGACGTTGTCGTACCCGAGTCGGTACTCGGCCGTCAGGCCGGGGAAGGGGTTGGCGCGGGCCCGGAACGATCCGACGAACCGCGTCACCGACTGACCCGTGTTCCAGTCCTCGACCACGGACAGCGGGTTCGCGAAGACGAACGCGTCGTTCACGTACTCACCCGTCTCGGGATTCTGCTCGGCGAGGTTCACCGTGGTGGGCGTGAACACGATCGCCGTGAGCAGGCCGCCCGTGCCGTTCTCGCCGTTGATGACGAGGTCGGTCGAGCTGTTGATGAAGTTGGCGCCGGCGCTCACGTCGAAGATGTCGCCGAGGCCCTGATCGAGGTTCATCCGGAGGTTCAGCTTCTCGTGCCCGGAGCCGATCATTATGCCTTCCTGATCGACCCAGTTGGCCGACACGAAGTAGCGCGTGTCGTCCGCACCGCCGGACACCGAGACGTTGTAGTCCTGGCTGTAGCCCGTCCGGAACAGCAGGTCCTCGTGGTTGAACCGCTGGACCGGCGCACCGTCGAGGTCCACCGGCGTGAGCGCGAAGGGCAGCGAGGTCTCGAGGTCGCTCGCTTGGAAGCGGCTGCTCGCCGTGATCGTCGGTGCGCCGAGCTGGCCGCGCTTGGTGAAGATCTGCACGACGCCGTTGTTCGCGCGCGATCCGTAGAGCGCAGCCGCGGCCGCGCCCTTGAGGATCTCGATGCGCGCGATGTCGTCGGGGTCGAGGTCCGCGAGACGGTTCGACGGGTTCGACCGATAGCCGAAGTTGATCTGCTGATCGCCGTTGTTGTCGATGATCACGCCGTCGACGATGTACAGCGGCTCGGCTCCGCCCGTGATGGAACTCGTGCCCCGAAGACGGACCGAGACACCACCGCCGGGCGTTCCAGTGTTGCTGACGATGGTCGCGCCGGCGACGCGTCCCTGGAGGGCCTGGTCGATGGTCGTGACCGGCGCCTCGTTGACGGTTTGCGCGTTGACGGTCGACACGCTCGTCCCCAGCGCACGCCTGGATGTGGGCGCGGCCGAACCGGTCACGACGATCTCGGCCAGCTCGAGTGCCGTCGTGCGCAGCAGGAAGTCGTCGAGACGGACCGTCGATTCACCACCGAGGGTGACCTGCTGGCTCACGGACTCGCGCCCGATGAACGACGCCGTGACGGTGTACGTCCCCGCGGGCAGGGACGTGACGATCGTGAAGCGACCGGCCTCCCCGGTCTCGCTTCCGATCTCCCGCCCGTCGATCACGACCTGCGCGCCCGGCATCGGAGCGCCGGTCACGGCCTCACGGACGACGCCGGTCAAGGTGTAGTTGTTCTGGGCGGCGGCGGCCTCGGGGGTCGTCGCGAACGCGACCCCGAGCAAGCCGACCATCCCGAACAGAGCGAACCTACCCATGCATCCACCCTCCATCTGGAATCCACCCGACCGGCGACGTCGGACGGCCGTCCTCGGTCGCCGCGGGCCGTGAACCTCTCGTAGCTCCCCGCACCATACTACGCCGTCGCTCGTGTAACAATCACGGAACGCGCGGCCTACGCGCCGTGCGTCGGGCGGGGCATCAACGCGCGAGCCGGACGTTGCCTCGCCACCAGTCCGCCTCGGCCTCGGAGGCGGGGCCCATGGTGCCGCGAACGGAGTCGAGCAGCGCGGCCGGATCGTACAGCTCGCCGCCCCTGACCACATGAAGGACGTTCCGGGTCGCGGTGATGTCCGTGAGCGGGTCACCCCGCACGATCGTGAGGTCGGCCAGCTTCCCCTCCTGGATGCTGCCGAGGCGGTGGTCGAGGTTCAGCGCGCGGGCTCCGTTGATGGTGGCTGCGGTGAGCACCACCTCGTTGGGGACGCCCGCGCGGGTCATCGCGTGCATCTCGCGATGGATCGAGAATCCGCTGAAGAACTGGCCCCAGCTCGGATGATCCGTGCCCGTCGTGAGCCAGCGCCCGCCGCCGTTCTCGACGAAGAGGCGCAGCGTCTCGTGCTTCACCCGGTAGATTTTCGCGAACTGTTCGGAGGGATCGCGCGGCAGGCGCTCGCCCGTGACCTCGCGTGCGTACGGGGTGAGGAACGAGGGCTCGTCGGCGAAGTCCTCGAAGACATCGGGCTCCTGGGTTCCGAAGTATTCGTAGGCCGTGAGCGTCGCATCGAAGAACGCGCGGTTGGTTCGGAAGCGCTCGATCTGCTCCAGCAGCTGGCGGCGTGTCTCGGGATCGGTGACGTCGAGATCCTCGAGCGACGCGTACGCGGACCGGGAGTCGGGCAGCGCATCGCCGCCCAGAAAGTGCTCGATCCGCTTCGCACCCATCTCGATCGCGTCGCGCGGGTTCACGCTCGTGCCGCGCCCGGAGTCGAGGTGGCCGGTGACCGTGAGGCCATGCGTCGCCGCCTGCGTGACCAGCGCTTCGAACTGCTCGTACCAGATGCCCTTCGCCTTGAACCCGGCCACGCCGCGGGCTGCCCAGTGATCGACCTCCGCGCGGATCGAGTCGGCGGTCATCGCGAAGGGCTCCCACCCGGGCCTCGCGGTGCCGAAGTAGGCTCCGGATCGGTGAATCCGCGGGCCCGGCAGTTCACCCGCCTCGATCATGGCGATCGCCGTGTCCCAGACCGGCGGGTCCACCTCGCCGGCGGGGAAGGTGGACGTGACCCCGTTGGCGAGGAAGAGGACCGGGTTCACGCGCGTCTCGTCGACGCGGGCGTCGCCCAGCAGGTCCACCGCGTAGTGGGCGTGCATGTCGAAGAAGCCGGGGAGGACCGTCGCGTCGTCCGGCAGCTCGAGGTGCTCCAACCCGCGCGTGTTCGAGGGCGCACGGATTCCGATCGCCAGGATCTCGCCGTCGCGCACGAGAATCCCCGGGTTCTCGTCGTCGGCGAGACCGGACGCGGGCCACCAGCGCCCGCCGGTCACGAGCAGGTCGCCCGGCTCGGGGGCGACCCGCGTGGACTGCAGGCGGACGCGCGCCAGACGCCCGCCCGGGCCGCCGGCGAATCCGGTCACCGCCCCACCCGGCGCGGACCTCGGGAAGAACACGGCCCACCACGTCTCGTCCGACACCCGCCGCCACGTCTCGCCCAGGTCGGGGGAGTGGATCAGGCCATCCGGCCCGGCCGCGACCACACTGCCGCCGCCCGGCACGAACGCCGACCCGTAGACGGGACCGTCGAAGGCCAGATGATCTCGCGCACGCCACGTGTCGCCACCGTCGAAGGAGCGCGCGACCCGGACGTCCTGCGGACCGCGGCCGATCGTGCCCCCCATCGCGAACATCGTCCCGTCGGGACGCCACGCGAGCGTCGCCGCCCCCCGGGATGCTCCGCCGTCGACCGGGAGCTCCACCGCCCGCCACGTGGCGCCCGCATCGTCGGACGTGAGCAGTCGGGACGGATTCGCGTTGCCGGTCGCGACGTGGATCGTCTCGCCGTCGCCCGCGACCGCGCAGGTACCGCTCGCGGCGAATCCGCCCTCGGCCTCGCCGGGCCCTCCCGCAGGTGCGGGGAGTCCGTCGGTGGGGAGGCGGCTCCATGTCCGGCCACCGTCCGCCGTCCGCAGGATGTACAGCGCCCCGTCGAAGGTGTCGCCGAACACGATCCCTCGATCGCGGTCCACGAAGGCGGCACACGACAGGAAGCCGTCCGGCTCACCCAGCACGAACGTTTCGGTCCAGGTCGCGCCACCGTCCTCAGTGCGGAAGATCCGGGACGCGTCGCCGGAGCCGGCGCTCACGAGCACCGCCGTGTTCGCGTCGAAGGCGGCGAGATTCCGGAACTGGAGGCTCTCGTGGCCCTCGACCACGCCCACCTCCCACGTGACGCCTCCGTCCGTCGAGCGGAGCCACGTCCCACGGTGAGCTCCGGCCCAGATGGCGCCGTCCTCACCCTCCGAGAACGCCTGGATCAGGGCGTCCGTGCCGACCTCGACCGGCTCGAGCGTGGCGCGGACGACCCTCGCGGAGGCGAACGGCTCGCGATCGACCTCGAGGCCGGGAACGTCGCAGCCGACCAGGGCGGCGAGCGCGAGGGAGAGTGGCGCGGCGAGACGCGTGGTGAGACGCGTGTCAGGGGTGGTGCCGGGGTGTCGCATGAGGACCTCGTGGGCTGTGGCGTGACGACACGATCCGCCGCGGCGGACGCGAAGTCAAAGTCGACCCCGCGGCCGGAACCGCGGGTGCGGACGGCCCTGAACCGGCAGGCCTCGACGGTTTATCTTTCGGCGATGAAGGCCCTGCCCCCGTTCCACCCGGCGACCGCCGCGCTCGCGGCGCTCCTGACCATCGCGGCGTCGGCGTGCGAGCGCCCCGCCCCGCCCCCCGACCCGGACGCGTTCTCCGGCGTCGGGCTGACGGGCGACGTGCGCCTGCCCACCCTCGACATGGAGACCGATCCGGGCGAGCGCACGTCGCTCGTCGACGTGCTCGACGGGAGCGTCAACTTCGTATTCGTCGGCTACACGTACTGTCCGGACATCTGCCCCGTGCATCTCGCCAACCTCGGTGCGGTTCTGCGGGCGCTCCCGCTCGAGGTCTCCCGCGAGGTGGAGGTCGCGTTCGTGACGGCCGATCCGACGCGCGACACGCACGAGCGGATCGACGAGTGGCTCGCCGCGCTCGACCCGGCGTTCCACGGGTTCCGTCCCACACGCGACGAGGTGAACCGGCTCGAGGACGCGCTGGACGTGCCCCGGTCCGTCGTCGTGCCCGAGGGCGACGACTACCTCGTGGCGCATGCCGGCCAGATCATCGCCTTCGATGCCGACGGTCGCGCGCGGGCCGCCTACCCCTGGGGCATCCGCCAGCGAGACTGGCAGCGCGACATCCCGCGCCTCGTGACGGGCGAGTGGCCGGCGGTCGATTCGACGTTCCGCGCGGAGCTCCGCTGACATGCAGTGGTGGTGTGCCGCGCAGGGCGTTCCGTGGACGTGGAGCTGGCAGGCGTATCCGGGCGTGTGGGCCTTCTGCCTGGGGCTCGTGGCCATCTGGGCGCGAATGCGAGTCCGGTGGCCGGGTGAAGCCGAGACCGGGCGCCGCGCCGCGACCTTCCTCGCCGGCGTGGCGACCCTGTGGATCGCGCTCGACTGGCCGGTCGGCGCGCTCGGCGCCGGCTACCTGGCGAGCGTCCACATGGTCCAGTACCTGCTGATCGCCCTCGTCGCGCCGCCGCTCCTGCTCATCGGCACGCCCCGCGGCGCCTTCGACGCCCTGCTCGCCGGGCCGATGGGCGGTGCGGTCAGGACGCTGACGCATCCGATCGTTTCCATGACGACCTTCGTCTCGATCATGGGCGTCACGCACTGGCCGTGGCTCGTGGACACGTGGATGGCGACGCAGCTCGGTTCGTTCGGGCTGGATCTGCTCTGGCTGTTCTCGGGCCTGGTCTTCTGGTGGCCGGTCGCGGCGCCGGCCCCCGCGCGCGACTGGCTCACCGACGGGGCGCGAATCGGCTACCTGATCGTCGCGACGCTCGTGAACACCGGCGTGTTCGCCTACCTCGCGTTCACGGAGCTCCCCCTGTACGCCACCTACGAGCTCGCGCCGCCCGTCGGCACGATCAGCTCCCGCGACGATCAGCTCGTGGCGGGGCTGCTCATGAAGGTGGGTGGCGCGCCGATCATCTGGACGGCCATCACGATCCTCTTCTTCCGCGCCTACGCGAAGTCCGACTCGCTCGGCCAGCGCGAGGCGCTCTCGATTCCGGACTCGGGTCGTGCGACCCTGATCGCCCTGCTCGCCGTCGTGCCCCTGGTGGCGGCCTGCCGGGGTGGCGACCCGTGGACCTCTGCCGGTCCCCTCGAGGTGAGAGCGGCCCGCATCGGGCTCCCACCGCTCCCCGACCGGGCGGCGGGCTACCTCGAGATCCGGAACCCGTCCGAGGCGACTCTCACGATCGTGAGTGCGCGGCCCGACGACGGCGTCGGTTCGGTCACCATCCACGCGACCGAGATGGGCAGCGGGATGATGAGCATGGCCCCCGCCGGACCGGTCGAGGTCGGACCCGGCGAGACCGTCGTGTTCGAGCCCGGAGGGACGCACCTCATGCTCGAGGAGATCACGAGCACCTGGACCGCGGGCTCCGTGCACGGCGTGACCCTGGTGCTCGATGACGGACGGGAAGCCCCGGTCACCTTCCGTGTCGTGCCCCTCGCCGAGCTGGAGGCGTCGGGCGGCAACTGAGCACGCCCGACGCTTCCCCCACCACACCTGCTATACCTCGGCCGTCGCCCACTTCCCGCGACGGAAGAGGATACCCGACACCACCGCGAGCACCGAGTACGACACGGCCATCGCGACGAACACACCCGTCGGACCCCAGCCCATCGAGTAGGCCAGCCACGCCGCGACGGGGATCTCGAAGCACCAGAAGCAGCCGAGGTTGATCCACGTGGGCGTCCACGCGTCGCCGGCGCCGTTGAACGCCTGGGTCAGCGTCATCCCGTACGCATAGAAGAAGAATCCGGCCGCGACGATGCGGAGGCCGGTCACCGCGTGCCCGGCGGCGACTCCGTCCAGGCCGAAGATCCCCACGATCCCCGGCGCGAAGGCCAGGAGCGCCAGCCCGGTCGTGCCGAGGAACACGAGGTTCAGGCGGCACGCCATCCACACGGAGTCCCGCGCCCGATCGATGAGCCCGGCACCCAGGTTCTGGCCCATCATCGTGGCCGCGGCGTTGGACAGCCCCCACGCCGGCAGCAGCGCGAACAGCACGACCCGGATCGCGACCGTGTAGCCCGCGACCGCCTCGGTGCCGAACGACGCCATGATTCGGACGAGCAGGATCCACGACGCCATGCCGATGAAGATCTGGAACGTGCCCGTGGCGGAGAGGCGCACCAGGCGTCCGATCAGGTCGAGGCGCGGCCGGAGATCGCCCCACGTGACCCTTAGGCGCTCGGACAGCGCGAACAGCGTCCAGAGCTGTACGCACACGGCCGTCCCGCGGCCGATGGTGGTCGCGACCGCCGCACCCGTCACGCCCAGCTCGGGGAACGGCCCGATCCCGAAGATCAGGAGCGGGTCGAGGACGATGTTGAGGCCGTTCGCCAGCCAGAGCACGCGCATGGCGATCGCCGCGTCGCCCGCCCCGCGGAACGCAGCATTGAGCACGAACAGCAGGAGAATGACGACGTTCCCGCCCAGGAGGATCCGGGCGTAGGTGGCGCACTGGGCGATCACGTCGGGCTCCGCGCCCATGAGCGCCAGCAGCGCCGGCGCCCGCCACGCGGCCAGCCCACCGATCACGGCGGCGATCCCCGCCGTCAGCGAGATCGCCTGACCCGCCGCGAGCCCCGCGGCCTCGGGGCGCTGCTCCCCGATGCGCCGGCTCACGATCGCGGTCACGCCGATCGAGAGCCCCATCGCGAGCGTGTACACGATGGTGAGGAGCGATTCCGTGAGGCCGACGCCCGTCACGGCGGCCGCACCGAGCCGCGACACGAAGAAGATGTCGACCACGGCGAAGACCGACTCCATGACCATCTCGAGGACCATCGGGATGGCCAGCAGGAGGATCGCGGAGATCAGCGGTCCTTCGGTCGGGGCGGCTCCGCGCCCGCGCAGGGCGTCGGAGACGAGCGTCCGCCAGTGGACGCGTTCGTCGGCCTCGCCGGCGTGCGATTCGCGGGCGGTGCCGTCTGTGCTCTGGGGCGATGACATGTGAAGAAATCCGTCGGATACGAAAAAGGCGGCCACCGGCGCGTGCCGGCGAACCGCCTCGTCATCCGCGGATGGGGAGGAGGACCGCTAGCGAGCGCGTCCGGACGGGACGAGCGTGGCGTCGAACTGCGCGTGGAGCGCAGCGACGCGGAGTCGCTCGTTGGTCATCGAAGTCCTCCATCCCGGGGGAGATCGTCGGCTGAAGAAACGGACAGCCTCGATCGAAACGTCCCGGAGTCTACCCACGGCCCGGCCAGGGATCAACCGCTGTGTCGAATCCGGATGGGACCACGGAAGTCCACGGAGTCGACGGGACGCCACCGTGCGGGCAACGGCATGGCTGGATCATCGCGTCCCCCTTATCGTATGAGACTGCGTGCCAGCCGTCTGGAAGGCACCCTTCCCGGCAGGAACGCTCCCGGCAGGAACGCGGTGCAGGATCGTGGTCGCCGGAGAAGTGCAGGATCGAATCTCGGCCCGCCCGGACAGGTCCGGTGGGCTCGTTTCATCATCAGGAGGCAAGATGAGGACGTTCGGACGTCTGATGCTCATGGGCGCGGCGGTCGCGCTCGTCGGAGCACCCGTGTCCGCTCAGACCTACGCCGGCGGCAGCTTCGCCGAGGCGGAGCTCGCGCGGTTCGGAAGCACGCTCGCCGTCGGTGGCGGGCAGGTCTTCGTCGGGGAGAGCAACACGCGAATCCGCCCCGGTGCGGTCTACGTGTACGAGAAGCAGGGCTCGAACTGGGTCGAGGTTCAGGAGCTCAACGCACCCGAAGCCGAATGGGGCGACGGGTTCGGAGCCGCGATCACCTTCGGCGGCGCGAACCTCTTCGTCGCCGGCGCTGGCGGCGTCCACGTCTACCGCCGGAGTGGCGGCACGTGGTCGTACGCGAGCACGATCGACGTCGGCGCGCCTTCCGCCATGGCGGTGCAGGACGGCTACGCGATCATCGCCGAGGCATCCGTCAACGACAACGCCGGCACGGCGCACCTCTACCGGCTCGACGCGGGCACCTGGACGCACGCCGCGATGGTCGAGCCCGAGGGCGTGATGCCGAACGACCGGTTCGGTGCCGCCGTCGCCTTCGCGGGCGGGATTGCCGTCATCGGTGCGCCGGGCACCAACAATCGCGCCGGCACGGCCTACCGCTTCCGGATGTCACGCGAGGGCATCGAGATGGTCGGCCAGCTCGACGCCGGTCAGGAGCGGAACGACGGCTTCGGCTCGTCGATCCTCATCGACGGTGACGCGATCGCGATCGGCGCCCCCCTGGCCGGTGGCACCGGCGCGGTCTACGCCTTTCACGAGGATGAGGACGGCGACATGCAGTCCATCCGCTACACGGCGTTCGACGGCGAGGTACAGCGCGGTCGCAACCCGGGGACCCGCTTCGGGACCTCGCTCGCCGCCGCGGGCAACACGAAGCTCGCGGGTTCGCGCACCGGGCTGTACGCCTTCGAGATGACGCCCGAGGGCGTGGTCACGTCGGCCACGAAGTGGACGGGCGGCGACCTTGCCGACGGTGGCTTCGGCTCCGCCGTCGCCGCCTCCGGTGAACTCCTCGCCATCGCGGCCCCGACCACCTCGGGCGGCATCGGCTCCGTCGCGATCTACGAGAACGGAGAGATGACCGGTACGCTCGAGGGCACCGCCGAAGAGTTCGATCCGGTGACCGGCGGCGAAGTCCGCTGCAACGACAACGAGGCCGACGCGTGGGAGTGCTCCAACGTCGATCTCGTTTCGTTCATCCCGATCTCGCAGCTCACGGGCGACGGCTCGACGAACATCAACACGAACGACAACTGGGGCTGGGAAGATCCCGAGACGGGCCAGAAGTGGGCCATCGTCGGACTCCAGGACCGCGCGTCGTTCGTCGACATCACGGACGCACTCAACCCGCGCGTGGCGGCCGTACTGCCGATGCCCGAGGGCGCGCAGCGCTCGTCGTGGCGCGACATGAAGACGTTTGCCAACCACGTCTTCATCGTGGCCGACAACGCGGCCCAGCACGGCATGCAGGTGTTCGACCTCACGCGGCTGCGTGACTACGACGGGGACGAGCCCGTCTTCGTCGAGGCCGACGCCCGCTACGCCGACTTCGGTAGCGCGCACAACATCGTCATCAACACCGACATCGGCCACGCCTACGCGGTGGGCGTCGGGGGAAGCGGCGAGACGTGCGGTGGCGGACTCCACATCATCGACATCAACGAGCCGCTCGAGCCGACCTTCCTGGGCTGCTTCAGCGATCCGCAGACCGGCCGTTCGGGCACCGGGTACTCGCACGATGCGCAGTGCGTGAACTACATCGGTCCCGATGCGGACTGGGCGGGTCGCTCGATCTGCCTCGGCTCGAACGAGACCGCACTGTCGATCGCGGACGTGACCGATCCGGCGAACACGATCAAGATCTCGAACGCGACGTATCCGAGCCCGGGCTACACCCACCAGGGGTGGCTCTCGGACGACCACCAGTGGTTCTTCATGAACGACGAGCTGGACGAGACGAGCGGTCTCGTGGAGCGCACGCGGACGCTGATCTGGGACGTGTCGGATCTGGACGACCCGCAGCTCGTGACCGAGCACTTCGGCACGCAGGAGTCGTCGGATCACAACCTGTATATTCAGGGCAACCTGATGTTCCAGTCGAACTACGTGTCGGGTCTCCGGATCCTCGACATCTCCGATCCGGCGAACCCGGTCGAGGTGGCGTACTTCGATACGGTCCCGTACGGCGACAACGGCCCGGGCTTCAGCGGGTCGTGGTCGAACTACCCGTACTTCGGCGACGGCACGGTCCTCGTGACCTCCGGCGCGGAGGGCATGTTCATCCTCCGGCCGACGGTGCGCAGCACGGTCTTCTAGGGGACGGGCGCGGGCGGACCACAGACGTCCGTCCGGCGGTATATTTCGGGGGAGGGAGAGCCGGGTCTCTTCCTCCCCCGTTCCGTTCCGGCATTCCACGACAGACGACGAATCGACATGCGGATCCTTCCGAAGATGAGCGCCCTGAAGTTGAGCGCCTTGATGGGCGTCGCCCTCCTCGCCTCCGGCTGCGCGTCGGCGGCGCCGGCCCAGGCTCAGATGCCGGCGCAGGACCCGATGCAGCCCGAGGAGCCGGAGTACGTCTACGCCGCGGTCCAGGGGGATGCCCAGATCGCCGTGGTCGATGCCACGACGATGGAGGAGGTCGAGCGGATCGACCTCATGGCGCTCGGCTTCAGCGAGAACGCGAAGCCGCACCACATCGCCGTGGACCCGGACGGCAGCCACTGGTACGTGTCGCTGATCGGCGACAATCGGGTGCTCAAGTTCGATCGGCGGAACCGTTTGCTCGGGCAGGCCCAGTTCGAGGTGCCGGGGCTGCTGATTCGGGCCTCCGACTCGAATCGGCTCTACGTGGGCCGCTCCATGGCCGCGGTGAACCCCCCGACCTCCATCGGCGAAATCGACGTCGAGACGATGCTCGTCGAGCGCGCCGACGTCTTCTTCCCGCGTCCGCACGCGCTGGAGTACTCTCCGACGCTTCGGCGCATCTTCTCGGCCAGCCTCGCCCAGAACCAGATGGGTTCGCTGGACGCCGAGAGTTTCGACATGGAGGTGCTCAACCTGGACGGCCCGGTGCACACGCTCGTCCAGTTCGCGATCTCGCCCGACGCCTCGACGCTCGTGGCGACCGGGGAGATGACCGGCCAGCTGCTCGTCTTCGATCTGGCGAACCCGGCGCAGCCCGCCCTCCGAGCGAGCGTCGACGTCGGCGCGCGCCCCTGGCACCCGGTGTTCAGCGACGAGCGGACCGTGTGGTTCGGGCTGAAGGGCGACAACGCTGTGGTCGCGGTCGACGTCCAGTCCGGCGAGGTCGTCCACCGCGTGGAGTCCGAATCGCTGGTGTTCCCGCACGGCTCGACCATCGCGGATGGCAAGCTGTTCGTGACGTCGAACGGTCCCGGGGGCATGCAGATGGGCGACATGGGTGGCGATCCGATGCCCGCCGCCCCGATGGACCACTCGCAGCACGCCGGGATGGAGGGGATGGGCGACGGGCCGAACACGGGCACGCTGACCGTGATCGACCTCGAGACGCTCGAGGTGGTCGGGGTACTCGAGCTCGGAGCGAACGCCACCGGCATCGGGTCGCGGTGACGGGGAGCGTCACGGCCGGGTCCGACCCGGTCTGGCGGGTGATCCGTACCGGCGGGGCGGCCGCGCTCGCAGCCGCGCTTCTCGCGGGCTGCGGTGGCGTCGCGTCCGGCGGGGGTGGATCCGCGGGTGGACCGGGACCCGTCGACGGGGGGCCGGTGTTTTCCCTCTCCGACCCGCTCGAGCGCGAGGTCGCTCCCTTCGCGGTCACCGGGCCCGAGGGAATCGCGTACCGGCATCCCTTCCTGGGCGGGTTCGAGGTCCCGCGTCCGCAGTTCGGCGACATCGACGCGGACGGCGATCTCGACTTCTTCGTCCAGAAGTACTCGGGCTCGCTGATGTTCTTCGAGAACGTGGGCACACCCGAAGCGGCCGAGTACGAGTGGCGCACGTCGCGCTGGCAGGACCTCGAGATCGGCGAGTGGGCGCGGCTCCACGACGTGGACGGGGACGGCGACCTCGACCTCTTCCACGAGCTCCCCTCGAGCTACATGCGGTACGTGGAGAACGTCGGCACGCCGGAGGTCCCACGGTTCGAGACGATTCCCGACTCCGTTCGCGTCGCGGACGGACGGGCCCTGTTCTCGGATGCGCAGAACATCCCGTACTTCCAGGACATCGACTGCGACGGAGCCACCGACCTGTTCCTCGGCCGCATCGACGGGACGGCGTCGCGCTACGAATTCACCGGCTTCGAAGGCCGCGTTCCGAGTTTCCAGCTCGTCGCCGAGCGGTTCGAGAACATCGAGATCATCGCCGAGTTCGCCGTCAGCGGGCAGGCGCCCGATTCGCCGGACCCCACGCTGCACGGAGCCAACTCGATGGCGTTCGGCGACTGGGACGGCGACGGTGATCCCGACCTGTTCTGGGGCGACTTCTTCGAGGCGGGGCTGCTGCTGATCGAGAACATCGGCACGTGCCAGCGTCCCGACCTCGACGTCGAGCCCCGGCTCATCCCCGCGGATCGGGACGTGACCACCAGCGGCTACAACGCCGCAGCGCTGCACGACATCGACGCGGACGGCGACGTCGACCTCGTGATGGGCGTGCTCGGCGGAGCGTTCAACGCCAACCGGACGTCCGCGGAGAATCTCCACTTCTACCGGGGCACGGACGCGAACCGCTTCGAGTTCGTCACGACCCGCTATCTGGATCAGATCGACATCGGCTCCGACGCCGTGCCGGCATTCGGTGATCTGGACGGCGACGGCGACCTCGACATGCTCCTCGGATCGCGGCTCGACCCCGAGACGGCCGAGGCGCCCCCGCTCTACCACTTCGAAAACGTCGGGAGCCGGACCGCGCCGGAGTTCGTGTTCGTCGGAACGCTGGACGGCGTGGCGTACACCAACTCCTCCCCGGAGCTGACCGATCTCGACGGGGACGGGGATCAGGACATCCTGCTCGGCACCTTCAACCGCGACGTCCGCTGGTTCCGGAACGACGGCACCCCGTCCGCGCCCTCGTTCGTCGAGGCGTCCGACGAGCCCATGGCCGATCTGCCGCGCGGGAGCTACTCGACGCCCACGGTGGGCGACCTGGACGCGGACGGCGACCTGGACCTGGTGGTGGGGGAATCCTCCGGGGAGCTGAACCTCTTCGAGAACGTCGGATCGGCCACCGACCCGCGTTTCGAGCTCGTCACGGAGCGGATCGCCGAGATCGACGCGGGCGTCCGGAGCGTTCCGACGCTCGTCGACGTCGACGCCGACGGGGACCTCGATCTGGTGGTCGGAGACGAGTCGCGCGGGCTGACCGTGTTCAGGAACGTGGGCTCCCCGAGCGAGGCCGAGTTCGAGACGGCCGGAAGCGTACTCCGTGAGCTCACGTCCCGTCTTTCGCAGCCGCGGTTCGTCGATCTGGACGGCGACGGCGACCTCGACCTCGTGGTCGGAGACCAGGGCGGGGGGCTGCACTTCTACCGGAACGGGGCGCGCTGAGGCGGTGGGGCGTCGGTCCGATCCGGCCTGGCGCGACCGGACGTCGCTGGATCTCCTGACCCGCAGGGTACTCCCGACGCTTCCCGCAGCGCACGACGGGCCGCTCCTCCTGGTGGGGCAGCCGTCCGGCCTTGCACCGATCGACGGACGCGAGGTCTGCCGCTGGAATCGGCGAGCCGACGGGTCCGGGCCGGGGCGCCCCCTCCCGAACGCAGGGCGCGTATCTGTCGCCGCCATCCGGATGCCGCGCTCGAGGGCGGCGCTGGGGTTCGCGACGAGGGCGTCCGCCTCGGCCCTCCGCCCCGGCGGTCTGCTGCTCGTGTACGGAGCCAACGACGAGGGGACCGGAGCCGTGGAGCGCGAGTTCGCGGCGCTCGGCGCCGAGGCGAACACGTGGGCGGTGGGAGGGCGGTGTCGCGTCGTCGGAGGGGTCGTGCCCGAACCGCCCGCCACGCCAGACATGGAGGCTCT
>JANQRP010000017.1 GCA_028284495.1 Longimicrobiales bacterium
GGTCGGCGCACGCGGGTCGGCGAGGTCGATGATGACCACCCCGTTGCGCCGGTTCGAGGCGCCCTCCCGCGAGAGCGCCGCGTAGCGTCCGTCCGGTGAGACCTTCACGTCGTTGACCGTCCGCGCGTCCACCTGGATGGAGTCGATCTTCACCGTGTTGGCCGGGTCCGTGACGTCCCAGAAGTAGGCGACGCCGTTCGCGCCCCACGTTCCGGTGACCGCGTAGTCCCGACCGTCCAGTCCCTCGAACACCCAGAGGTCGGAGGTGTGGACGTGGCTGACCGAGCCCTGTCCCATGATCTCGACGCTGCGCACGACCTCGCGCGGGCTGACCTGGACCGTGGCCCGTCCCGCCACGTCGCCCGCGAGAGCGAGGACGTCGTACCGGCCGGGCACCTCGGCCACGAACGCGCCGTTCTCGACGATCGCGGCGGCGCCCGGCGCGGCGATGCTGTCGTCGGGCGTGAAGGTGTAGCTCCAGATCGTGGGGACGTCCGGGATCTCGGCGCCCGAGGCGTTCACGAAGCGCGCCTCGAAGTTGAGCACGTCGCCGGTCCGCGCCTCCTCGGCGCCGCCGAGGACTTCGACGCGCGTCCCGTCGAAGGCGGTGACCCGGTACGGCACGCTCTCCCGCGCGTCTTCGGCTGCGGCGGTGATCGTGACGGACCCCGGCGCCACACCCTCGACACGCCCGAACCGGTCGACCCGCGCGACCGCGGGGTCCGACGACGTCCACACGATCTCCGGATCCGGCCGCTCCGATCCGTCGGCGTGGAATGCGGTCACCGAATGCGCGAGCCGGGTGCCGACGTACAGCACGCCCGGCTCGGACGTTACCTCCAGTCGGTCGACCGGCGGCCACGACACCACCACCGGGATGCGGAGCGTCAGCGGCTCGCCGGCCGCGTCCGGATCGCGCACCTCGGTCGCCACGATCTCGAACTCGCCGGCCCGCGCCGCCACGACGACGCCGTCGGCGATGGAGACGGCGCCTCTCTGGCCGACGATCCGGAGCGGCACGTCGACCGCTGCCCCGTTCGCGTCGACGGCCCGCACCGTCAGCGTCGCCTCCTCTCCGGCGACGAGCGACAGGGTGGTGGGCTCGGCGACGATGCGCGCTGCAGCCGTGGACTGGGCGTGGGCCGGCGCGACCGCGACGATCAGCGCGAGAAGGACCAGCAGCGAAGAGGCGTGGATTCGGCGGGACATGCCGGACTCCGGTCGATGAGGTGGGCTCCGTCGGACTGCTGGCGAATGTCGGTCCCTCGGAACACTTTGGCCACTTCGTCGACATGCCTTCGCACCGCGGAGGGCCAGCCCCATGCGTCGACGATCCGTCGTCACCCTGCTCGTGCTCTCGCTTGCGGCGTGCGGCGGTGACGCCGCCGAAGGGGCCACCAACTCGGCGGCCGACAACCAGCTGCTCGTTCGGATCGAGGCCGCGGGGATGACGATGGACGAGGTCGAGGACGCCTTCGACGAGCTCGACCTGCCCTGACCTCGGCCCGGACGGGCATGGCCGGCCGCCTCGGCCGGTCCTGTCAGTCGGCCGGCGTCGCCCGCCGCCGGCGCGTCAGCGCGATCCCGTAGATCACGGCGTTCACGACCAGAACGGATGCGCCCAGCGCGAACTGCAGCTCGCGCGTGAGGCCCTCGGGGTAGAGCACCGAGGTAACGTAGTGTTCGATGAATCCGCCGTCGTAGCCGAGCTGGCCGGCGCGGATGCGGAGACCGTTCTCGAGCGGTGTCAGAGGGCAGATGCCGCCCGTGAACTCGATCCAGACGCCCCACAGAGCGCACGGCAGGTGCAGCCAGGCGACCCCGATCCAGCGCAGTGCCAGCAGTCCGCCGGCGGCCACGAACACGACGAACAGGGCGTGGACCAGGAGGACCCCGTCGGCGAGAACCCCCCAGGGCATCGTGCGATCACCCCGTCGGCCGACCGGCCGGGGGCGACTCGGCATCCCGCAGCGCCCGCTCGACCGCAGCGCGCATCGCCGGACCGGCGAAGTAACCGACGACGCGGTGGCGGACCACGCCGTCCGCACCGATGACGAAGGTGGTCGGAAACGCACCGATGCCGCCGAACGCCCGCCGGTTCTCCGGACTCGCGAAGCCGATCGGGTAGTCGATGGCCCGCTCGTCCAGCCAGGCCCGGACACGGTCGGCGCCCCCCGTGTCTCCCGAGAACCCCAGCACGCGCACGCCGCGCTCGCCGTACTCCTCGTGGAGCCGCTGGAGAACAGGCATCTCCAGTCGGCACGGACCGCACCAGGTGGCCCAGAAGTTCGCGACCACGACCCGGCCCTCGAGGTCGGCTGCCGCGATCACCTCGTCGTCGAGCGTTGTGAGCGACCAATCGGGCGACGACCCTTCGATCGGTCCGATTCCGGTCCACGCCCCGAGCTGAGGGCCGAGTCGTTCCGCGACGAACACGAACACCACGATCCAGAGCGCCCACTCGGCGAGGCGGGCGAGTCGGCGCCACGGCGACGGGCCCTCCGCCGCCGCGGCATCCTCCGGGGAGCCGGTCGTGCCGGTCATCGGTGAGGCGTCGTCGCGGCCGTCGCCTCAGGACCCCAGCGTCGGGTCCCAGTCGGCGAGCTTGTGCCGCCCGTCGCAGAACGGCTTGTTCTCGCTCTGGCCGCAGCGGCAGAGGTAGATCGGCTTGCCCTCGCGGGTCGGCAGGGCGTTCCCCTCCGCATCCACGAGGTCGATATCGCCCTCCACCTTCAGAGAGCCGTTCGCGGACACCGTGATCGTAACGTCGGCCATGCTGTGCATCCCTCGAGTCTGCGCCGGGTGACGGGAAACGTCGGCCCCGACTAGGTTTCTGTCGTCCTCCCGGCTGTGAACCCCTCCGAGGCCGTCGGGGTTCTCAAGCCACGGAGGAACCGCGGGCCACCCGGCCCTCAATCGACCCCGAATTCCGAGATCCGGACGTGAGCATCTGGAGCCGACGAGAGACGGTTGCCGTGGACATCGGCGGCGTGGGCGTGGGCGGCGACAACCCCGTGCGCGTGCAGTCGATGACGAACACCGACACGGCGGACGCCGAGGCTACCGCGAAGCAGGTCGCCGACCTCCATCTGGCCGGCAGCGAGATCGTTCGCGTCACCGTCAACAACGAGCCGTCGGCGCAGGCGGTGCCCGAGATCGTCCAGCGGCTCGAGGACGCCGGGCTCGACGTCCCCATCGTGGGCGACTTCCACTACAACGGGCACATTCTCCTCACGAAGTACCCGGACGCCGCCCGCGCGCTCGCCAAGTACCGCATCAACCCCGGCAACGTCGGCACGTCCCGCCGCGACGAGAACTTCACGAAGATCGTCGAGGTCGCGATCGACAACGACAAGCCTGTCCGGATCGGGGTGAACTGGGGCTCGCTCGACCAGCGTCTCCTCACCGAACTGATGGACGAGAACGCCGCCTCCGACGATCCGAAGGGTGCCAAGGAGGTCATGCTCGAGGCGATCTGCCAGAGCGCGATGCGCTCGGCCGAACTCGCGGAGGAGGTCGGGCTCGGTCACGACAGGATCGTCCTGTCGTCCAAGGTGTCCGTCGTGCCCGACCTCATCCGGGTGTATCGGATGCTCGCGCCGCGCTCGGACTACCCGCTCCACCTCGGACTCACCGAGGCCGGGATGGGGGCCAAGGGCATCGTCGCGACCACCGCCGCCCTCGGGCCGCTCCTCATGGACGGGATCGGCGACACCATTCGGGTTTCGCTCACGCCGCGTCCCGGCGGTGATCGCGCCGAGGAGGTGCGCGTGGCGCAGCAGATCCTCCAGTCGCTGGCGATCCGCGCCTTCGAGCCGCAGGTGACCTCGTGTCCCGGCTGCGGCCGAACGACCTCGACCTTCTTCCAGGAGATGGCCGAGGACATCCAGGGGTGGATCCGCGAGCGGATGCCGATCTGGCGCGAGAAGTACCCCGGCGTCGAGGAGCTCGACGTGGCCGTGATGGGGTGCGTCGTGAATGGCCCCGGCGAGTCGAAGCACGCCAACCTCGGGATCTCGTTGCCGGGCACGTTCGAGGAGCCCAAGGCACCCGTGTACGTCGACGGCGAGCACTACACCACGCTCAAGGGCGAGGGACTCGTCGCCGAGTTCAAGGAGATCCTCGAGAACTACGTCGTGAAGAACTACGGCGAGACCTCCGCGGCCGAGAAGGAGCCGGTCGGCGCCTGACGCTCGGCCGGCCCGCCCCCCGTAGCCCTTGTGGGCCGCGCGGCAGGTAGCTATGTAGAGGACGTTATAGTACCGGGGGGTGTGGGGGCTCCCGGCCCGGGGAGGGGAGGGAGGAGGCATGCACAAGGTCGGTCGAGTTGTCGCGGCGTTCGTTCTGCTGGGGTCCACGGCCTCCGCACTCACGTCGCAGGCCGGGCCGCCGGTCGAGTGGCGGGACGTGGTGTTCCGCACTCGCGCCGGCGACTCGGTCCCGGCCCAGGCCGGCCAGATGACGGTCCCCGCCCGGTACGAGGACCCGGACGGCCCCCGCCTCACGCTCCGGTTTCTCCGGTTTCCCACCCGCAGCGAGAGTCCGGAGCCGCCGATCGTCTATCTGGCGGGCGGCCCGGGCGGGTCGGGCATCGCAGCGGCGGCGGGGTCTCGCTGGCCGCTGTTCGATTCGCTCCGGGACGTGGCCGACGTGATCGCGCTCGACCAGCGGGGCACCGGCCCGCTGGCGGGCCTCCCGCGCTGCACGACGGGGGCGGTCATGCCGCGCGACCTTCCCAGCACGCGCGAGAATCTCTCGGAGGCGCTCGAGAGGCAGGTCCGGCACTGCCGCGAGTTCTGGGAGGGCGAAGGGGTCGATCTTCGGGCCTACCACACTCCCGCGAGCGCCGACGATCTGGCTGCCCTCGCCGACGCACTCGGGGTCCCGACGCTGAACCTGTGGGGCGTCAGCTACGGGACGCACCTCGCGCTGGCCACCCTTCGCCGTCACCCCGACCGGGTCGCGCGGGCGGCGCTCGTCTCGGCCGAGGGCCTGGACCAGACGGCCAAGTCCCCGGCAGCGGGCGACCGGTTCTTCGCGCGGGTGCAGGCGTCGATCGACGAGGACCCCGAAGCTCGAGCGGCGTATCCCGATGTCGCGGCCATGATGCGCCGGGTCCTCGACCGCGTCGCGACGAAGCCCGTCACCGTGTCGGTCGAGCTCTCGTCGGGTCCCGCCGACATCACCCTCGGTGCGTTCGAGCTCCGGCGGCTCGCGGCCGACCGGATCGCCGACCCTCGGGGCACGCGCACGGTGCTGGAGGCGTTCGCGGTCGCGGACCACGGCGACTTCACGGTGCTCGGCGGCTGGGCGCAACGCGTGACCGGCGAGCCCATCTACCTGTCTCCCATGCCCCTCGCCGTCGATGTGGCGTCGGGGATCTCCGAGGCACGCAGGAGGCGCATCGCCGAGGAGGCGCCGGGGTCGATCCTCGGCGACGCGCTCTCATGGCCCGTGCTTCACGCGGGCGCGTCCGTCGAGGACCTGGATCTGGGCGAGGCTTTCCGGGCTCCCTTCTGGTCCGCGCACCCCGTGCTCTTCGTGTCAGGCGAGCTCGACGGCCGGACGTATCTCGAGGAGCACGAGGAGATTGCGGCGCAGTTCGAGAACCCGACGGCCATCCGTGTCGAGAACGGAGGACACGGCACGGTGCTGGACTCCGACGAGGTCCGTCGCGCGCTCGTCGAGTTCTTCGGGGGTGGGGAGCCGGCCAGCGCTGTCGTTCGGATGCCCGCGCCGAGATGGGTCGGGACGGAGGGTCCGGGGGTGCCGAGCCCGGAGATGTGAGCGGGCGTCTGACCAGCGCGACATCGGCGGCGGGTGACGCCTAGATCCAGCCCCGCGTCCTGAAGTCCCGGATCGCCGACGCCCACTGATCCATCTCGTTCGGCAGCCCGAACGACAGCCGATTGTGGTCGAGCATCGGCGGGAAGTCGCGGCCCACGCGGAGCCCTCGCTCGGCCATGCGCTCGCGGTACGTTTCGAGATCCCCGTTGATGCGGTGCATGATGAAGTTCGTGTTCGTCGGGAGGTACTCGAGCCCGAGTTCGTCGAGGGTCGCGTGCACGATCGCCTTGGCCTCCTCGTTGACGGCGATCGAACGCGCGACGATGCCGTCGTCCTCGAGCGACGCGAGCGCCGCAGCGGCGGCCAGCATGTTCGGACCGTTGTTGATGGTGTGCTCGCGCAGGCGGTCGGCGGTCGTGGGGTGGGAGACCGCGAAGCCGAGTCGGAGGCCCGCCATCCCGTAGATCTTCGAGAAGGTCCGGACGACCACGACGTTCGGCTTCTCGTCGATCCACCGGAGGGAGTCCCAGTAGCGGTCGTCGGTGACGTACTCGACGTACGCCTCGTCCATGACGAAGGTCGTGGTCTCCGGCGCGCCCGCGATCCAGGCGTCGATGTCGGCGGAGTCGGTGATCGTGCCGGTCGGGTTGTTCGGGTTGCAGAAGTACACGACGGACGGCCGCTCCATCGAGATCTCGCGCATCCGATGAACGTCGTGCTGCCAGTCGGCGGTGAGCGGCACCGTGTGGACCTCGAAGGGCATGGTATCCTGGTAGCCCATGACGTCCTCGAAGGTCGGCTCCGCGATGATCAGCGGGGTGTTCGGCCCCTGGAACGCCTGGGTGCAGATCTGCAGGATCTCGGTAGAGCCGAATCCGAGCGTGAGGTTGTCGGTGCCGACGCCGAGATGGCGGGCGAGTGCCTCCACCACCTCGTCGTGTCGGCCGCCGTACCGATTCGCGTCCACGATCGCCTCGATGATGGCTTCACGCGCGGCGGGCGCGACGCCGAGGGGGTTCTCGTTGGAGCTGAGACGGATGAGCGCCTCCTGATCGCGGCGCCCGGCGGAGGGGCCCAGTGCCCGGTCGAGGAGGGTGCCCAGCGCGGTCCCACCGCCGGTGATGCTGGCGAGTCCCGCGGCCATTCCCGAGGTTACGAATCCACGACGATCCATGCGCCCTCCCGGCTGAGTGTGTGGGGGCAATGTGCGGGCGGTGGGCGCCGGGAGAAAGCGCGACAGTCCGGTGCGGGGTGCCGCCCGCGCCCGGCGCGGCGACTCGGAACTGGCGAGGGCGCACCCGCGAGCAGCATATTCGAAGGAAGGCCGTGTCCCCGTCGCGAACACTTCGAATGACCCGCTTGAGCCCCCTGCGCAGCCTTGCCTCCGTCGTGCTGCTCGGCGTTCTCGTTTCGCCGGCCGCGGCCCAGCAGTCGGGCAAGCGCGGATGCCGGTCGAGCGATCTGCGCCCGGGCGAGAAGCCGATGGACGCGTTCGTGGATTCAGCGACGCTCGCCGCCGCGCTGGCTCCGTCGTGGGAGGCCGCCTGGGGCCGGGTGTTCGCGACGGTGTCCAGCGATTCGACGGGTGAGAAGCGGGTCCGGGTCCTGTCCCGCTCCCCTCACGTCGAGGGTCTGGACCGGGTCGGTCAGTGGCTTCAGACGGCCACGAGAGACTTCGATCCGTCCTCGGGGGTCCAACTCTTCCTCGGCGACGAGGACGGCTACGCGGCGCGGAGCATTCAGATGGCGATGTGTGCGCCCCAGCTGGTCAACGAACGCGAGCTCGTCGACAAGCTCGTCGACTGGGGCAGGGAGAACCGCCCCGATCCCGCGGCGGACGCACGGTCGGTCCGCGCCGGCGTGTGGCTGTACGTGTCGGTGCTCGGTACGGTCATCCAGTACGAGCTCAGGGAACCGTCCGGGTGGGAGGCGTTCGACGACTTCGTGCGCTACATGATGCTCACGGCGGAGTTCGCGCCTGCCGAGACGGAGGGCGTCCCGACCGCGGTGTGGGTGTCGATGCCGGTGACCTACACGCGGGGCGCGACCAATCCCTTCAGCCAGGGAGAGTACGGCCCACGGGACGGACGCCGCCGCGGGGGTGGTGGCTGACGGCCCCGGCTCTCGCTCGGGATCTCAGTTCCGGATCTCAGCCCGGGTTCACGTCCGGCCCCCGGTCGGCTCTCCACAGGAACTCGAGCAACGCCCGCACCTCGGCCGCCGTCACCCCTCCGTTGACCATCCAGACGCCGTACTCGTCGTAGAGCCGCGCCGCGATCGAGTCGGACGCGATCATCGAGTCCGGGTTGGCGATCATGGTGCGGATCCACGCCGGCTCGCGCCGGAGCGTGACCCCCTGGAGGTTCGGACCGAGCCCCGCGTCGGGGTCGTCGCCACCGATGTAGTGGCAGGCGGAGCAGACGTCCCGGAAGACGGTCGCCCCCTCGTCGGCCATCTCGTGGTCGATGGGGGTCGCGGATACGGCGTCGAGGGCCGCACCGGCCACCGGAAGGGGTCGGTCGGCCCACGCGGGGTCTACATCAGGACCCTTTCGGCATGCGGATAGTCCGTTCATTATGGCGACCGAAGCGACGGTCGCCGCGATTCGTAGACGGATCATGACGGAAGATACCGATCCGTCCCATCGCGTCATGGCTCGGCGCGGGCCCCGGACGCTATAGAGCGCTCCAGGGGTGGACACGTGAGCAACGGTTCCGACCCGCGGACCATCTCACGCGTGGACACAGTAGGACCCGCAGGTAAAGAACCGACGGTATCCCCGCACCCGGCACCACACATGGCGTTTTCGCGGACGACCCTCTCCGTCACGACGGTGATCGTGATCCTGGCCCTCATCGGCGGTGGCGTCTGGTGGCGCCTCCGACCGGAGCCCGAATCCGAGACCGACACGGCGTCGGCCGCGGACGAGGACTCGCCGGTCTCGGTCGAGAGCAGCTCCACACAGTTCTCGACCGACATCCCGCAGCCGGTCTCCGGCGCGCTGGTGCAGCGGGACACGCTCTGGATCTCCGTGAGCGCCACCGGACGGGCGGTCGCCAATCGGGAGGTCCTGCTCTCGGCGCAGACGGAGGGCTTCCTTCGCAGTCTGCCGGTGCGGGAGAGTCAGGCGGTCTCGGAGGGGCAGCTGCTGGTTCAAATCGACACGCTCGAGCTCGCGCTCGCGCTCAGCGAGGCACGGGCCCAACTCGTGGATGCGCAGGCGAGCTTCCGCATCGCGACACTCTACGACGACTCGATCTCCGATCCTCAGGTACGTGAGCAGCGGCGCGAGGTCATCCGGTCGAGCAGCGGCCTGAACTCCGCCGAGGTTGCGGTACAGAGAGCCGAGCTGAACCTCGCACGTGCCCGGGTGGTCGCGCCCTTCGGCGGGCGGATTGGCGACCTGACGGTATTCGAGAGCCAGTACATCACGGCGGGTACCGAGCTCATGCGACTCGTGGACATCGACCCGATCAAGGTCGAGATCGGCGTGCTCGAACGGGAGATCGGCATGCTCGCGCCGGGACGCATCGCGCGAGTCCGCTTCACGGCGTTCCCGGGAGAGGTGTTCGAGGGACGCATCGAGTCGATCAACCCGATCGTGGATCCCGAGGAGAGTTCGGCCCGTGTGACCGTGGTGCTCTCCAATCCGAGCGGGCGGATCAAGCCCGGCATGCACGCGGAGGCCGAGCTGGAAGCACGCAGCTTCGCCGACCGGATCCTGGTGCCGCGTTCATCGGTGCTCCAGCGCGGCGACGTACTCGATCGCGAGATCGTGTTCGTCTTCGAGCCCGACGAGGTCAACGACGGCGTCCCCAGTGAGACGGGCACGGCGCTCTGGCAGTACGTCCGCACCGGCGAGGAGAGCTCGACGTACTACGAGATCGTTCCGGACGAGGAGATCGGGATGGTCAATCCGGGACAGTGGGTGCTGACCGACGGTCATCACTACCTGGCGCACGACACCCGGGTGCGGCTGGTCGAGAACGTCGCGCTGGCCGGTGGGAGGCCGGGCGGATGAGGGCGCTCGCCGTTGCGGGCCTGGTCCTCGGCGGGTTCGCTGCGCCGTTGTCGGCGCAGGAAGCGGACCCTCCGCTCACGCTCGAGGAGGCCATGGCGATCGCACGGGTTGAGAACCCATCCGTTCAGCAGGCGACCAACCAGCTCTCATTGAATGAGCCCGAGCGCTGGAACTTCCTGTTCGGGGACCTGCTTCCCAGCGTCAGTCTGAACCTCCTCAGTACCGGCTACACGGGGAACCTCGTTCGGCGTGCTACGGACAACTTCGGCAACCCCATCGCGTCGCCCACTGCGGACTGGGTCTACTTCTCCAACACGAACCAGTGGCTCAACTTATCGTGGCAGATCAACGGCCTGTCGATTTTCAACGCGCTCGATCGGCGGCGGAATACGCTCGAGGGTCGCTCAGCGGCCGTTAGCGCCTCGCAGTGGACCCTGCGAGGGCAGCTCCTGCGCCAGTTCTTCGACGCGCAGGAACAGGGTGAGCTTCTCGAAGTGGAGCAGTCCCTGCTCGACGGCCGGCGAGTCGACTACGAGTCCGCGGTGCAGCGGTTCGAGCTGGCCGCCATTTCCCGCGTCGATGTGCTGAACGCCGAGGTTCAGATCCAGCAGCAGGAGATCGCGATCGAGCAGCAGGGCGGTGCGCGCGACCAGGCGCTTCTGGCGCTTCGTCAGACTCTCGGCGGGAGCGACGTGGATGAGATCGCGCCGGAACCGCTACCGATCTTTGATCCTACCGCCCTAGATGTCGACCAGATGGTCGGCATCGCGCTCGACGACAATCCGGGGCTCCGCACCGCCAGAGCCAACCTCGAGGATGCCCGGATCCAGATTCGGGAGTCCGAGCAGTCGTGGTGGCCTACGCTGAGCCTGAACTACCGACTCTCGAGGCTGGCCCAGGACCGTGAGACGGCTGCCCTGCTCGACTTCGGCTACAACGAGATCGATATCGGGCAGAACTTCGGTGTCACCTTGTCGTTCAACGCCCTCCAGGACTTCTTCGGGACACGCCAGTCTCAGGCGAGTGCCCGGATCGGAGCGGTGAATCAGGAGATCACCTTGAACGAGCAGCGGCTTCAGGTCGAGGCTGACGTACGTTCCAACTTCGTCGCGCTCCGGAACGCGTGGCGGACGCTCGAGCTCGCCGATCGTTCCGCGGAGATCGCGGTCCAGTCGACTGCCCTGGCGCGTGAGGAATACCGGGTCGGCCTCCGCACCTTCGAGGAACTCCAGACCACCGTCGAGCAGGAAGCGACCGCGCGCCGCCAGGCGCTCACGAGTCGGTACGCGTTCGTCGATGCGCTCATCGCGCTCGAGGAGTCCGTCGGCGTGCCGGTCCGACCGCAGGGCGTCTCGCAGCCGGGTCCGGAGGCCAACTGATGTCGATCCCGGGAACGTCCACCCGGCGGCCGGTCGCGGTCGCCATGCTGTTCCTGGCGATCATCCTCCTCGGGATCATCTCCTACGTCCGGCTCCCGATCGACCTGCTGCCGGACGTGAGCTACCCGCGGCTGGTGATCTTCACGACGTACGAGAACGCGGCGCCCGCCGACGTCGAGCGGATCATCACGCGTCAGATCGAGGGAGGCGCGGCGTCGGTCGCGGGGGTGGAGCGCACGGAGTCCGTGTCGCGAGAGGAGGTGAGTCTCGTCACGCTCCAGTTCGCGTGGGGCACCGACATGGACTTTGCGATGCTCAACGTCCGCGAGCAGATCGACGAGATCGGGGACAATCTCCCGGACGCGGCGAGCCGACCCAGCATCCTTCGCGTCGACCCGGAGTCCGAGCCGATCATGGCGCTGTCGGTGTCGGGCACCACGGACCTCCAGTCCACGAAGGAGATCGCCGAGACGGTCTTCCGTCGTCGGCTCGAGCAGCTCGACGGCGTCGCGCAGGCGGCAGTGACGGGAGGGCGCGATCGCGAGATCCAGGTGTTCGTGGACCCGGAGCTGCTCACCGCGTACGGGCTCACCATCGAGCAGGTCTCGGCGGCCCTCGACCGCGCCAACGTGAACTCCACGGGCGGGAGCATCGTGGAGGGGCGGTACCGCTACCCGCTCCGGACGGTCGGAGAGTTCCAGGATGTCGGCCAGATGGGCGACGTGGTCGTCGCGCGGCAGGCCACGGCGGAAGGAGGCCCTCGGACGATCCGCCTCCGTGACGTGGGGCGTGTCGTGGACGGGTTCGCGGACCGCGAGACGATTGCGCTGTACAACGGGGCAGAGGCGGTCGGGATTCTCGTGTTCAAGGAGTCCGGAGCGAACACGGTCAACGTGGCCGAAACCGTCGAGGAAACGCTGGTCCAGCTGCGAGAGGAGTACCCGCAGCTCGCGCTCGACGTCGCCACCTCCCAGGCCGACTTCATCTCGGACTCGATCTCGAACGTCGTGTCCGCGCTGATCTTCGGAGGGGTGCTGGCGTTCCTGGTGCTCTTCCTCTTCCTGCGCGATCCGCGCTACCCGTTCGCGATCGCCGCGGCGATCCCGATCTCGGTGATCGGCACGTTCGCGCTGATGGAGGCGTTCGACGTCTCGCTCAACATCATGAGCCTGGGCGGCCTCGCGCTGGGTGTAGGGATGCTCGTCGACAACTCCATCGTGGTGCTCGAGAACATCTTCCGACACCGCGAGGAGGGCGCGCCCGGCGAGGTCGCCGCCGCGCGTGGCGCCGAGGAGGTGCAGGGCGCGATCACGGCTTCGACGCTCACCACGATCTCGGTATTCGGCCCCATCATCTACGTCGAGGGCGTCGCGGGCGAACTCTTCAGCGACCTCTCGCTGGCGGTCGCCTTCTCGCTGCTGGCGAGTCTGCTTGTCGCGCTCACGCTGCTGCCCATGATGGCGGCGAGGTTCACGCTGCCGGACGAGGTCGCGAGCGAGCCCCTGATCGAGAAGCGACCGAAGGCGACCGGCGTCTGGGGACGCACGAAGCGCGGCCTGTTCTGGATCTTTGTCGGCCCGTTCATCGCGCTCCGCGCGCTGTTCCGACTCGGGAAGGAGCTACTGATCTTCTGGGCGCGCGGCATCGGTGCCGTGCTGGGGCGGATCTTCACGCCGTTCCTGAACGCCTTCGATCGCGCCTTCGACCGATTCGCGAAGCGGTATCATGCGGCGCTCGAGTGGTCCCTGGACCACCGCTCGGTGATACTCGGCGGGTCCGCGCTCGCTCTGGCCGTGGCGTTCGCGGTCGGGAGCACGCTGCCCCGAAACCTTCTTCCGGACGTCGACCAGGGGAGCTTCCGGGTGCGACTGGTGATGCCCGAAGGGACGGCCATCGCGGCCACCGCGGAGGCAGCGGAGGAGATCGAGACGGCCCTGCTCGAGGACCCGTCGGTGGACGCCGTCTTCGGACGGGTCGGTCGCGACGTCCGCGCCTACGCGGAGGGGAACGAGGAGTCGGGGCTGAACACGGCGACCTTCGACGTTCGGCTGCTCCCGGGTGAGCCCACCGAGAACGTGATCGCCCGGGTCCGCCCGATCGCGGCGGACTTCCGGGAAGCCACGCTGACCTTCGAGCAGGGGCGCGCCACGGCGCTGGGCGCGATCCTGGGCGGAAGCGACGCCGACGTGGCCGTGCGGGTGATGGGCGAAGACCTCGACCTGATGCGTACGCGGGCCAACGAGGTGGCCAACCGGCTGTCCGGACTCGAGCGGCTCGCGAACGTTCGCGTCGGCACGGCGGAAGGCACGCCGCAGGCCGAGGTGGAGATCGACTACTCCGCGGCGGCCCGGTTCGGCATCGAGCCGTCCACGATCGCGGCGACCATCGAGAACGCGAACCGCGGGATTCTGGCCACCGAGTACGTCGACTTCGACCGGAAGGTCGAGGTGATCGTGAGCCTGCCACCCGAGCAGCGCTACGACCGGTCGATGCTCGACGACATGCGCGTCGAGGGCGTGCCGCTCCGGGAGCTGGTCGTCGTGCGGGAGGCGATCGGACCCGCCGAGGTCCACCGGGAGGATCAGGGCCGGGTTATTCCGGTCTACGCCGATGTCGTGGCGGGTGGCCTCGACGCCGGGATCGCCGACATTCGCGCGGCGCTCTCGGACATGCGCAACACGGTCGATCTCCGGATGGAGGTCGGAGGCGAGAACGAGGAGATGCGGCGTTCGTTCCGCGATCTGGCCTTCGCCTTCGCGCTCGCGCTGATTCTCGTGTACATGATCCTCGCCGCGCAGTTCGAATCGTTCGTCCAGCCGTTCACGATTCTCACGGCCGTCCCGCTGGCACTGGTCGGGGCGATCGGTGCGCTGTGGCTGACGAACGACGGACTGCACACGATGAGTCTCATCGGGGTCGTGATCCTGATAGGAATCGTGGTGAACGACGCCATCGTGAAGGTCGACTTCATCGTGCAGGCGCGGGAGCGCGGCGCGGAGCTCCGTGAGGCGATCCTCGAGGCGGGACTCGTGCGGTTGCGGCCGATCGTGATGACGACCATCACGACGGTGCTGGGCCTCACGCCGATGGCGATGGGAATCGGCCGCGGCGCGGACCTGCGTGCCCCGCTGGCCGTGTCGGTCATCGGCGGGCTGCTCGTCGCGACCGTGCTGACGCTCATCATCGTGCCCGTGGTCTACTCGGTGGTCGAGGGCGCGCGCGAGCGGCTGTTCGGCGTCACCGGCGTGTCGAGCCGGACCGGACCCGTCGAGGGCGACCCGACGCCGCAGGGGGCCGACTGATGATCAAGCTCAGCATCCGACGTCCGGTCGCCGTCGCGATGACCTACATGGCGGTGGCGTTGCTGGGGCTGTTCGCGTGGCAGAACATCCCGATCGAGCGCCTGCCGAACACGCAGCTTCCGCAACTCACCATGTCCGCCCGCTGGGCCGGAGCTTCGCCGGAGACGGTCGAGGCGTTCCTGACCTCGCCGCTCGAGGCGATGGTCCAACAGGTTCAGGGGGTCGAAACGGTCCGATCGACGTCTCGCGAAGCCAGCTCGTCGATCACGGTCGAGTTCGCGATCGACACCGATATGGACTTCGCGCGCCTCGACCTCTCGGAGCGGCTGGCGCAGATCCGCGAGGATCTGCCGGAGGGGGCGCGCAACGTGACGGTCAGCCCCTACGTGCCCGATGAGTTCGCGGATCAGAATTCGCCCTTCCTCTACTACACCTTCACGGGTCCCTACACGCTCGAGGGCCTGCAGCTGCACCTCGAGGAGGTCGTGGTTCCCGAGCTCCAGCGCATCGAGGGGGTCGGACAGGTCTCGTACGGTGGGGCGCGCGAGCGCGTCCTCGAGGTGCGGGTGGACGAGCAGGCGACGCGCGCGCTCGGTCTGAACCCGAACGAGATCGGCAACCGTATCTTCAACCTCGACCTCGTGCGAGACGCCGGGGCGATTCGTGACGGTGACGAGGAGCTCACGGTCACGATCGTGAATCGTCCGGAGTCTGCCGGCGAGATCCGGGACGCCATCATCTCGCGGGTCGGCCAGCGCATCGTGCGCGTATCCGACGTCGCGACGGTCACCGATACGTACACGGATCCGACGTCGCTCGAGCGGATCAGCGGCAGCCCGGCCGTCTACCTGCGGCTGCAGAAGGAGATCGGGACCAATACGGTTCGCGTGACCGACCTCGTGAAGGAGCGCATGGCCGAGCTGGAGCAGCTCAATCCGTACGGCTCGAGGTTCATTCTCGAGCGGGAGGAGAGTGAGGAGATTCGCGAAGAACTCGCCGACCTCCGCACGCGGGCCTCGGCCGCCGCGGTAGTGATCTTCTTCGTGCTGCTGCTGTTCCTGGGATCGCTGCGGTCCGCCATCCTGATCTTCGCCACGATCGCCTTCAGCGTGCTCATCTCGCTGAACCTGATCTACTTCAGCGGGCTCACGCTGAATCTCCTCACGCTCACCGGGCTGGCGCTCGGCTTCGGGCTGATCGTCGACAACTCGATCGTGGTGCTGGAGAACATCTACCGGCGATGGCAGGGCGGGGAGTCGCCGGTCGAAGCGTCGGGCACGGGTGCGCGCGAGGTGGTGCTGCCGATCTTCGCGTCGACGGCGACCACCCTCATTGTCTTCGTGCCCTTCGTGTACCTCCAGGGCGAGCTGCGCATCTATTACGTGCCACTGGCCATGGTGGTCGCCCTGACCCTCACGGCCTCGATCTTCGTGGCCTTCACGCTGATTCCGTCGCTGGCGGCCAGGTGGATCGGAGCCGGCGGCTGGAAGCGGACGGCGGCCCCGGTGTCGGGCACGTCGGTCGCGTTCTCCGGGGTCGGGGCGGGCTCAGACGGCGGCGCAGGATCCGGTGATGGAACGGACGCCGGGGCGGCGGGTGCCGCGAACGGCCCGGGTGGCGGCTCGGACAGCGGTCTGGTGGACCCGCGCGGCACGGGTCGCCGCCCGCCGCTCTACGTCCTGTTCTACGAGTCGCTGATCGGGTTCAACCTGCGGCATCCGGTCATCGCGATCCTCGTGACCGTCGCCTGCTTCGGCGGCTCCTGGTACCTCTTCGACGAGCACGTGCCGACCGGACGGATCTGGGGCGGCGGGGGTGGCACCAGCGAGTCCTACATCACCATCAACGTCTCGCTCGAGCGCGGGTCCAATCTCGAGCGCACCGACCAGCTGATCCGATTCTTCGAAGAGAAGCTGGCCGCGATCCCGGAGGTCGAGCAGTACCGGTCGTCGATCTCCGAAACGCGAGGGAGCATCCGCGTCGACTTCCCCGACGAGCTCGAGTACACGGCGGTCCCGAACGCGATCAAGGACCAGATGTTCGCGAGCAGCCTCACGTATACCGGCGCCGAGGTTCGGGTCCGAGGCGTGGGGCCGGCCTTCCAGCGGAACGAGTTCTACGGCGGCGGCGGCTCACCCCCGACGTACCGCATCCAGGTCCTCGGCTACAACTACGAGCGCGTCCGCGACATCGCCGAGGACCTCGGGTCCCGCCTCCTGCGCGTGCCGCGCGTCGTGGACGTGGACACGAATGCGTCGGGCGGCTACACCCGCGAGCGTGCCCTCGAGTACGTCCTGACCGTCGATCGCGACGCGCTCGCGCAGTATGACATGAGCGTGTCGACCTTCGAGGCGCAGGTGGGTGCCGCCATCCAGACCGGAACAGGCCTGCGGAACATCCGGGTCGGTGCCGACGAGGTGAACTTCCAGGTCAAGATCCGCGACATCGAGGATCAGGACGTTCTCGCCCTGATGCAGACCATGCTGCAGGCGCCGAACGGCGAGGCCGTCCGCGTCGCCGACGTGGCGACGATCGAGCCCCGTGAGGTCCTCGCGAACATCCGCCGCGAGAACCAGCAGTACGAGCGGACGGTCGCGTACGAGTTTCGCGGGCCGTCGACGCTCGGCAACGTCTACCGCGACCGGATCATCGAGACGACCGAGCTGCCGCCGGGATACTCGATCGAGGAGACCACGCCGAACTTCTTCAGCCGCGACCAGAAGAACCAGATCAATCTGGTCCTGGCCATCTCGATCCTGCTCGTCTACATGGTCACGTCGGCGCTGTTCGAGAGCCTGAAGCAGCCGCTGGCGGTGCTCCTGACGGTGCCGATGGCCCTGATCGGCGTGTTCCTGATCTTCTTCTACGCCGAGGCGACGTTCACCCGCGAGGCGTACGTCGCGGTGATCATGATGGGCGGCATCGTGGTGAACAACGCGATCCTGCTGGTGGATCACGTGAACCGGGTCCGCGCCGAGTCGGGCCTCGCGCTCTATCAGGCGGTGCTGAAGGGCACCCTGGAACGCGTGCGGCCGATCCTGATGACCACGGCCACGACGGTGTTCGGGCTGCTGCCCCTCGTGCTGTTCACCGAGTCGGCGGACTCGTCGATCTGGAACGCGCTGGCGTACACGCTCATCGGGGGCCTGCTGAGCTCGACGCTGTTCGTGCTCACGGTCACGCCGGTTCTCTACTGGCTCTTCGAGGCGAAGCGGGCGGACCGGGCCTGGCTCAGGGCGAAGCTGGGGAAGGGGGACCCGCCGAGCCTTCCCACGGCACCGCCGCTCGACCCGTCACCCGCGACCGGAATGTCGTAGAGGGATCAGCTCCCCGGACCGTCCATGCCGTCGGCGACCGCGCGGACCACGTCCATGGTGCTGACGACGCCGAGGAGGTCCCGGTCGCGCATGACGAGCAGGCGGTGGACGCCCTTGTCGACCATCATGCGGGCGGCCTCCCGCACGGAGGCGTCGGGCCCCAGCGCGACGAGGCCGCGCGACATCACCTCGGCGATCGAGTGCTCCTCCAGCTGGTCCCAGTTCCGTGAATCCGTCTCGGAGATGCGGGACCACACGTCGTCGACGGAATCCTCCCAGCGGTCGACGAAGTAGATCGCGGGGTCGTTCTCCTCGTCGAAGGCCGGATCGTCCATCGCGGCAACGCCGAAGTCCCCCTCCGGGGCGCGACGGCGGCGGGCGCCGGGGGAGTCGGCCTCGAACTCGATGATGTCGGTGCGGGAGGCGACCCCGACGACCACGTTGCCTGCCGTGACCGGAGCTCCGCTGACGCGCGCGGACGACAACGCCTCGATGGCCTCGCGCAGCGTCATGCGTTCGTCGAGGGTGACAACGTCGGTGGTCATGATGTCGCGAACGGTCTTCATCGCTTCGGTGCTCTCTCCAGGGGGTGGCGTGAACGGGTCCGGCGTGGTCGAAGCCCGAACCCCCGGGCGCGGACGGCCGGGTCGTCCCCGAGGTCCGTCGCGCTCCGGACGTGCAACCTGCGACGGCGGTTTCCCGGCGCGCAAGGCGGCATCGGGCGGCCTCCGGGAGTAGCCTTCGCGATGGTCACCGGCGCCGATTCAGGGACGATGATCGAGCGACCGACCGGAGGCCCTCCATTTCCGGAACGGCCTGCTACCTTTGGGGGACTCACCTTCCCGGAACGGAGATCCAGGTGGCCGACGCCGACGCGCCCCGCGGGCGCGACTTCATCCGCACGATCATCGACCGCGACCTCGACGCGGGTCGCTACCCTGAGGTCGTGACGCGGTTTCCGCCCGAGCCCAACGGCTACCTGCACATCGGCCACGCGAAGTCGATCTGTCTCAACTTCGGGCTCGCGCTCGAGTACGACGGCCGCTGCAACCTCCGGTACGACGACACGAACCCGCTGACCGAGGACGAGGAGTTCACCGCCTCGATCGCGCGCGACGTCCGCTGGCTCGGTTTCGAGTGGGACGAGCTGCTCCATGCGTCCGACTACTTCGAGCGCATGTACGAGGTGGCCGAGCAGCTTATCCGTGACGGGAAGGCGTACGTGGATTCGTCGAGCGAGGCGGAGATCCGCGAGGCCCGCGGGACGGTCACCGAGCCCGGTCACCCCACCGTGTACAGGGACCGGAGCGTCGAGGAGAACCTCGACCTGTTCCGGCGTATGCGCGCGGGCGAGTTCGAGGATGGCGCACACGTGCTCCGAGGCAGGATCGACCTCGCGTCACCGAACATGATCATGCGTGACCCGGTCTTCTATCGAATCCGGCACGCGCACCACTACCGCACCGGCGACGACTGGTGCATCTACCCGCTCTACGACTTCGCGCACTGCCTGGAGGACGCCTTCGAGGGCATCACCCACTCGCTGTGCACGCTGGAGTTCGACAACAACCGCGAGATCTACGACTGGATCATGGATCACGCCGGCTTCGCCGAGCCGCGGAACCACCAGTACGAGTTCGCGCGTCTGAACCTCGACTACACGGTGCTCTCCAAGCGGAAGCTCCGCCGTCTGGTCGAGGAGAGGCACGTGACGGGCTGGGACGACCCGCGCATGCCGACCATTGCCGGGCTGCGACGCCGGGGCGTGCCGCCTGCCGCGATTCGCTCGTTCTGCGACATGATCGGGGTGGCCAAGTCCGATTCGCGCGTGGACATCGGGAAGCTCGAGTACGCGATCCGGGACACGCTCAACGCGACCGCCCCGAGGGTGATGGCGGTGCTCGATCCGATCCCGGTCGAGATCACGAACTGGGACGAGGTGCGTGGGTCGGCTGGGGCCGGGGCGGAGGCCGCGCCGCACTCCGGGACACTCGAGGTGGACCGGTTCCCCGGCGTGGACACGCCCGACGGAGCGGCCGCGACGCGCGAGGTGCGGTTCGGGCGCCGGATCTTCATCGAGCGGGACGACTTCGCGGAGGACCCGCCCGACGGGTGGCGTCGGCTCGCGCCCGGGCGCGAGGTGCGGCTGAGGGGCGCCTGGGTGCTGAAGTGCGCCGGCGTCGAACGGGACGAGGCGGGCGACGTCGTCGGGCTCCGCGGCACCATCGACCCCGACACCCTCGGGCGGAACCCGGACGACCGGAAGGTGCGGGGCACGCTCCACTGGATCTCGGAGGCCGACGCGGTCGAGGCGGAGGTCCGGCTGTATGACCGCCTCTTCTCGGTGCCCGATCCCGAAGCGGCGGCCGGGGGCGGCGACGAGGCGGACTTCACGGACCATCTGAACGCGGACTCGCTCACCATTCTGAGGGGGGGGCTCGTGCCGCGCGACATCGTCGGCCTGGGCGCGGGGGACGCGGTCCAGTTCGAGCGGCTTGGGTACTTCGCACCCGACCAGGACTCCACCGTGGCGGCGCCCGTGTTCAATCGTGTTGTGACGCTGAAGGACACGTGGGCGAAGCGAACCGAGCAGATGACTGCGCGCGTGAACCTCGAACCCGGAGTGCGCGGCACCCCTTCCTCCACCGAGCGCACCGTCATCTACCAGACGGACGAGGACCGGGTCTCCGACGAACGCACGGCCGCCCGCGCGGCGGATCCGGTGCTCGCCGACCGCTTCCGCCGCTACCAGGACGAGCTCGGCCTCGACCTGGGCGCCGCGGACGTCCTCTCGGGGAACCGCGCGATCGGGGAGCTGTTCGAGGGCGCGCTGGATGAGCATGCGGACGCGGAGGACGTGGCGGCCTGGGTCGTCAACGACGTTCGCGGGCTGCTCGCCGACCGGCCGGCGGACGAGCTCGGGTTCGGCGGCGGCGCGCTCGGGCGCCTTCTGGCCTCGGTCGCGCGGGGGGAGGTTTCGCGGCGAGCCGCGAAGACCGTGCTCGAGCGCATGGACGGCACCGGGGGCGACCCGGCCGCCATCGTCGCCGAACTCGGTCTGGCGAAGGTGTCCGACGCCTCCGAGCTGGAGCCGGTCGTGCGCACCGTGCTCGAGGCGTGGCCGGAGAAGGTCGCCGAGTATCGCACCGGAAATCGGAACCTCCTCGGACTCTTCATGGGACAGGTCATGAAGGCGACGAGCGGGAACGCCGACCCGGGCCTCACCCGTGAGATCCTCGTCGCCGAGCTCGACGCCGACGCCTGACCCGGCGATCCCCCTCACACTTCCGACCCACTCGATGTCCATCCGCCTTCGCTTCGCGCCTTCGCCCACGGGCTACCTCCACGTGGGCGGTGCCCGGACCGCGCTCTTCAACTGGCTCCTCGCCCGTCACGAGGGTGGCGCGTTCGTGCTCCGGATCGAAGACACCGACCGCGAGCGGTCGAGCGACGCCCACACGCAGGCCATCCTCGACGGTCTGGCGTGGCTCGGGCTCGACCTCGACGAGGGGCCGTTCTTTCAGAGCGAGGGCGTGGAGCGCCACGCGGCGCAGGCACGGCGACTGCTCGAGGAGGGGAAGGCGTACCGTGACTTCTCGACGCCGGACGAGCTCCGCGTGGAGGCCGAACGACAGGGCATCGGGCACCCCTCGGTACTGGCGCGCCGCTGGGCCGAGGAGATGGGGGACGAGGAGTCCGACCGCCGAGCCGGGGCCGGCGATCCGTTCGCGATCCGGCTGCGGATCCCGGCGGGGCAGACCCGGTGGGAGGACCTGGTTCACGGCCCGATGAGCTTCGACAACCACGACATCGACGACTTCGTGATCCTCCGCGCGGACGGCTCGCCCGTGTACAATCTGGCGGTCGTCTCCGACGACGCCGAGCAGCGCATCGATACGGTGATCCGTGGCGACGACCACATCTCCAACACGCCGAAGCAGATTCTGCTTTATGAGGCCTTCGGTTGGGACGTGCCGAGGTTCGGGCACGTGCCCATGATTCTCGGCCCCGACGGGAAGCGCCTGTCGAAGCGCCACGGGGCAACGGCCGTGGAGGAGTACGCGGGGCAGGGCATCCTCCCCGACGCGATGGTGAACTTCCTCGCGCTGCTGGGCTGGAATCCGGGTGACGAGGAGGAGGTGATGAGTCGGGCGCGGCTCGTCGAGCGATTCTCGATGGAGCGCGTCAATCACACGAGCGCCGTCTTCGACACGGAGAAGCTGGGGTGGATGAACGGCCGCTATCTGGCCGCCATGCCCGCGGGCGACGTCGTCCCGCTCTTCGTCGAAGCGCTGGAGGCGGACGGGTGGGGCGGCGACGCATGGTCCGACCGGGAGGACGGATGGCTGCTCGAACTCGTCGCACTTCTGAAGGTCCGCGCGCGAAGCGTGAACGAGATGGTGGAGCAGGCGCGTCCGTTTCTCGGAGAGGTGGAGACGTACGAGGAATCAGCGTCGGCGAAGCAGTTCGAGAAGGACCCGGCGGGCACGGCCGAGCGGCTCGCGACCCTCGCCGCGGCGTTCGCCGAGGCGCCGGAGTGGGACGAGGAGGATCTGGAAGAAATCCTTCGTGAGGTTGCGGCGTCGCTCGAGATCGGCGCAGGTAAGATGATTCATCCGTTGCGCTTGGCAGTGACTGGCCGAGGAATCAGTCCAGGCATTTTCGACGTGCTCGTCCTGCTTGGTCGGGAGGAAACACTGGCGCGCGTGGCGAACGCCTGTAAACATTTGTCTCGACTCGGAGACGGAGACGTCTCATGAGGCGGACGAAGGGCGGTGGTTCGCGCGCGAGCGCGAGGCCTTTCGAACAGACACCGGTCGGGGGTTCGGGCCCGGCCGCGAGACACGACCAGATGGTGCACCTCTCCGCCGTAAAAGGAGAGGCCGATTCCCCGAGTCGGAAGCCGATGCCGGAGGCCGGGATGGCCCAACTCCCCAGTGAGATCGAGCGCAGGATACTGGACTACATGGTCTCGTATCTGAAGCGGAATACCTACCAACCCTCGATCCGTGAGATCGGCGAGGAGTTCGGCATCAAGAGCACCAAGACGGTGTCGGAGCACCTTCAGGCGCTCGCCGAGAAGGGCTTCCTCGAACGAGATCCGTCCCGCTCTCGCGGCGTTCGGATCCTCGGGGTGGATCTGGCGCCGGAGGCGGTGTCGGTCCCTCTCCTCGCGCGGCTGCCCGACGATGGTGAGGCCGGCGTGGGGACCGACGACTACCTGACCGTCGATCGGCGGCTGGCCGGATCCGAGGGGTCGTTCTTCGTCCGCGCCCGCGGCGACGAGGTCGCGCTCATGGGCGGCGAGGACGGCGACTACCTGCTGGTCGAGCCGGTGCGGCTGCGAGAGGTGCCGGACGGCGGCGTCGTTGCAGCGAGGCCGGGCGGCGGGGCGGCCGGATACTACCGCGTCCGTCGCGACGCCGCGGGCCTGCGTCTCCAGGGACTCGCGGGTGGAATGCCCGTGCACCTCGATACGCCGGACGCGCTTCCGGTACTGGGACGCGTCATCGCGTTCCACCGCCGGATGGATGGCGCGGTCGGCGCTCCCGGGCTCGGCACGGCGCACTGACCGGTCCGACGACCGACCCTACCCCTGTGAAGGGCCCCGTGAAGGACCCCGCGAAGGGCCCCGCGAGGCACCCGGCGGCGGACCCCGCGCACGCCGACGTGCGCTGGATGCGGCACGCCCTCGAGCTCGCCCGCGCGGCGGTGGACGAGGGGGAGGTGCCGGTCGGCGCGGTGATCGTGCACCGGGGTGCGGTGGTGGCCGAGGGGTTCAATCGGACGTTCCTGGACATTGACCCCACCGCCCACGCCGAGGTCGTCGCACTCCGTCGAGCGGCCGAGCGGTTCGGGGACCACCGCCTGCTCGATACCACCCTGTACGTCACGCTCGAGCCCTGCGCGATGTGTGCCGGGGCGATCGTGCTGGCCCGCGTCCCCCGCGTCGTGTTCGGGGCCACCGATCCGAAGGCCGGCATGGTGGAGTCGCTCGGGACGCTCCTCACCGACCCGAGGCTCAACCACCGCGCGGAGGTCACCGGGGGCGTGCTCGCCGACGAGTCGGCGGACCTCCTCCGCAGCTTCTTCCGCTCGCGTCGGAAGGGCTGAGCCGCCTGCGGGTCCCTCAGCTCGACGTCGTTTCAGGCGCGTTCTCGGTCACCGTACCGAACACCAGCAGGATTCCCACGAGCGCTGCCACACCACCCGTCAGCGCGAGCCAGTTGGGCAGTCCGTACGCGGTCCCGATGTCGCCGAGAAGCATCGCGATCACGCCCACGACCAGCGCGTAGGGGAGCTGCGTGCGGACGTGATCCACGTGGTCACAGCCGGCCGCGGTGGAGGAGAGGACCGTGGTGTCCGAGATCGGGGAGCAGTGATCTCCGAAGATCGCGCCCGCCAGTACCGACGAGATCGACCCGAGAAGAATCGAGTAGCCCGTCCCGTCCTCGAACCCCACGGCGCCGCCCAGGCTCACCGTCAGGGGGATCACGAGCGGGAGCATGATCGCCATCGTTCCCCACGACGTACCCGTCGCGAACGCGATGCCGGCCGAGGCGATGAACACGAGCACCGGCATGAGCTGAAGCGCCACGTTGCCGTCGAGGAGCTGGGTCAGGAACGGAGCCGTCTGCAGCGACTCGGTCACGGCACCGAGCGACCACGCGAGGGTGAGAACGACCATCGCGACCATCATCGAGCGCATGCCGCCGAGCCAGGCGTCGACCGCCTCCTGCAGGGTCAGGATCCGCTGCGCGACGGAGAGGCCGAAGGCCACGACGCACCCGGCGAGCGATCCCCAGAGGAGGGTCTTGAAGGGATCGGCGTTCGAGAAGACGTCCATGAGCGTCCCGTCGGCGCCGACGACCGCGCGCCCGTCCACGTAGAGCCCGCCGAGAACCACGAAGATGACGGTCAGGACGGGGATGGCCGCGTTCATCCAGCGGGCCGGCGCCCCCTCCTTCGGCTGCATCTCGCTGGACTCGGTGTCGGTCGCGAGCTGGGCACCAGGCCGGAACAGGCCGCCACCCCCCGCCGCCCGGGCCTCCGCCGCCGCCATGGGCCCGAAGTCCCGCCGCATGACCGACGTCAGGAATACCAGCGCCAGCGCGAGCAGCGGATAGAAGAGGTAGGGGATCGTGTGCAGGAAGACGGCGAACGGCGACACACCCGTGAGCTGCTCGACCAGGGCCGCGTCGCCCGCGTTCTGAGCCGCGGCGATCCCAAGGCCGAGATCGATCTGCGAGATCTCGTATCCCACCCAGGTGCTGATCGGCACGAGCGCCGCGACCGGGGCCGCCGTCGAATCGACCAGGTAGGCCAGCTTCTCGCGAGAGATCTTCAGACGGTCGGTGATGGGCCGCATCGTGTTGCCGACCACGAGCGTGTTCGCGTAGTCGTCGAAGAAGATCGCCATGCCGGCCGCCCAGGTGGCGAGCTTCCCCCGTCGCTTGGTGGTGGCGAACGGCGAAACCGCGGTCACGATACCGTTGGTTCCGCCGTTTCGGGCCACGAGTCCCACCATGCCACCGAGGAGCAGCGAGAACATGATGATCGACGCGTGGGACGAGTCCGCGACGGCGGGCATAAGGTAGGTGTCGACGGAAAGCAGCAGTCCCGCGAAGGGGTTGAAGCCCGTCAGCGCCGTGGCGCCCAGCCACACGCCCGCGAACAGCGCCGTGACCACCTCGCGAAAGAGCAGCGCCATCAGGATCGCGATCAGCGGCGGCAGCAGCGAGAACCACCCCGGAAGCGCGGACGGAGCGACCTCGAGCGTGGCGCCCGCGATCTCGAGCGCAAGCGGGAGCGCGGCGCCATCCACGTCGATGTCCTCGATCTGGAAGGTCTCGCCGGACGCGGCGAACCCGGTCGCGAGTACCTCGCCCGTGGCGGATCGCAGGGTCCACGGGGACGCGGCGCCACCCGAGGCGGCGGTGACGTCGAAGGGGACGCCGGTCAGCACGACCGACGGCGCCTCCACGATCTCCTGTGCGTCGGCCGCGGAAGCGCTCACGAGCACGGCGGAGGCGAGTACTGCGGCACCGATGTGGCGGAGGCGAGGGCGCATCTGGACGGGACGCTCGGGAGAACGCTCGTAGGAGTGGCGGGAAAAATCGTGTCACAATGACCGGAATGCGGGGTGGTGTAAAGCGTGTGCCCCGCGTCGCGTTGACACCCCGCGGGGCCCCGGCGAAGATTCGCGCGGACCGGATCCGATGATCCGGGTCGCGCCCTCCTCACCCACGCCGCCATGCCCTCGCCCTCCGAGGTACTCGACGAAGCTGCGGTCCGGCGGGCCCTCGCCCGGATGGCGCGCGAGATCGTCGAGCGAGCCGGCGGTGCCGACGACGTCATGCTCATGGGCATTCGTCGCCGCGGTGATCACCTCGCTGCGCTTCTCAAGCGGGAGATCGACCAGGCGGAGAATGCCGACGTCCCGCTCGGCGTGCTCGACATCACGCTCTACCGGGACGACCTCGGGACCGTCGGGACCATCCCCGAGGTGGGTGAGACCCAGATCCCGTCCCAGGGCATCGAGGGGCGAATCGTCGTGCTGGTGGACGACGTGCTCTACACGGGCCGCACGATTCGCGCGGCGCTCGGCGAGCTGCTCGACTGGGGACGCCCGGGCCGCATCCTGCTCTGCGTGCTGGTGGAGCGGGACGGGCGCGAACTCCCGATCCAGGCGGACGTCGTGGGCGCCTCGATTCAGGCGGGGCCGCGCGAACGCATCGAGGTCCGCGTGCCCGCGCTGGACGATCGACTCGGGGTCGATCGTATCGTTGTCGACGGAGGTAGCGAGTGACTTCGACCGTCTCGTCGCTCGGGAAGGACCTGGTCGGGCTGGAGGGTCTGACCGCCGAGCAGATCCGCTCGATCCTCGACACGGCCGAGCCGTTCAAGGAAATCAGCGAGCGGCGGATCAAGAAGGTCCCGGTGCTCCGCGGCAAGACGATCGTGAACCTCTTCTTCGAGCCCTCGACACGCACCCGCGTGTCGTTCGAATTCGCCGAGAAGCGCCTCAGCGCGGACACGGTCAACATCTCCTCGAGCGGCTCGTCCGTCGTGAAGGGGGAGACGCTGGTCGACACGGCCCGGAATCTCGAGGCCATGAACATCGACATGGTGGTCATGCGTCACGGCTCGTCCGGGTCGGCCCGCTTCCTCGCGGAGCGGATTCCGTCGAACGTCATCAACGCCGGAGACGGGCGCCACGAGCACCCGACGCAGGCGCTGCTCGACCTGCTGACGATCCGCGACCACCGCGGCGAAATCGCGGGCCAGAAGGTGTGCATCGTTGGTGACGTCCTTCACTCGCGGGTCGCGCGCTCCAACATCTACGGACTGGTGAAGCTCGGCGCCGAGGTCGCGGTGTGCGGTCCGCGTACACTCCTGCCCCGCGGGATCGAGGAGATGGGGGTCCGCGTGTTCGACCGGGTCGAGGCGGCGATCGAATGGTCGGACGTGCTCAACATCCTCCGTCTCCAGCTCGAGCGGATGGAGGGCGGCTACGTGCCGAGCCTCCGCGAGTACAACCACATCTGGGGGGTCTCGAGCCAGCGCCTCGCCGCGGTCGATCGCGAGCTCCTCATCCTCCATCCCGGCCCCATGAACCGCGGGGTGGAGATCGACTCCGACGTCGCCGACGGGCCGCATTCCGTGATCCTGCAGCAGGTCACCAACGGTGTCGCGGTTCGGATGGCGGTGCTCTACCTGCTCGCCGGCGGCACGCCGGATTCGGCCGAGGCCGCCAAGGGAGGAAAGGAAGCGTGAGCGACAGCCCGAACGTGCGCCCCATGGTGCTGAGGGGCGGCCACGTCGTCGACCCGGCGAACTCCGTGGACGGAGTGCGGGACGTGCTCCTCGTGGACGGTCGCGTGGCCTCCGTCGCGCCGACCGTGGACGGGGTGCCCGAGGGCGCGATCGAGGTCGACGCTGCGGGGATGGTGGTCACGCCCGGCCTCATCGACCCGCACGTGCACCTTCGCGAGCCGGGGCAGGAGCACAAGGAGACGATCGCGACGGGCGCGCGGGCCGCGGCGGCCGGTGGTTTCACGGCCGTGATCGCCATGCCCAACACCGATCCGCCCATCGACACGCCCGCCTCCGTGGCGTACGTGCTGGCCGCCGGCCGGAAGGCGGGTGCGGCGCGGGTACACACGACCGGCGCGATCTCGATCGGGCTGAAGGGCGAGCGCCTCGCCGAGATCGGCGAGATGGTGGAGGCCGGCGCCGTCGGGATCACCGACGACGGGCACCCGATCATGGATTCCGGCCTGATGCGCCTGGCGATGGAGTACTCGCTGAACTTCGACATCCCGGTGGCGGATCACCCCGAGGACCTGGGGATCTCGGCCGGCGGCGTGATGAACGAGGGTCTGGTGTCGTCGCGCCTGGGCCTTCGAGGGAAGCCCAACGCCAGCGAAGACATCCACGTGGTCCGCGACCTCCTGGTGGCCGAGTTCACCGGTGCCCACATCCACCTCCAGCATATCTCGACGGCCTTCGGTGTCGAGATGATCCGCCGCGCGAAGGATCGGGGCATCCGAGTCACCGCCGAAGCCAGCCCGCACCACCTGCTCCTGACCGATGCCGCCGTGGACGGGTACCGGACCGAGGCGAAGATGAACCCGCCCCTCCGATCCGAGTCGGACCGTGCGGCGGTGGAGCAGGGGATGATCGACGGGACCCTGGACGTGATCGCGACGGACCACGCCCCGCACCACTACGACGAGAAGGAACAGGCCTTCGACGACGCACCGAACGGCATCGTCGGTCTGGAGACCTCGCTGGGCCTCGTGCACACGCACTTCGTCCGTACGGGGAAGATCTCGCTGACCACGATGGTCGAGCGGATGAGCCTGGCACCCGCGCGTGCCTTCCGCCTCGAGGGCGGCACGCTCGACGTGGGCGGCCCGGCGGACGTGACCGTGTTCGATCCGGGCGCCGAGTGGACCGTGGACGCCGCCGCGTTCCTGTCCAAGGCGTCCAACACGCCCTTCGGGGGCGAACGACTCGTCGGTGCCCCCCGGCTCACGATCGTGGGCGGGCGGATCGTATTCGACGCACGCTGAGCGCGAGCCGGCGCTCCGCCGTTCGGAGCCGGACAACGAAAGAGCCCCGCCTCCGATGCGGAAGCGGGGCTCTTCGTACGCCCGTCGGGGCATCCGCGGCCGAGTCGGCGGCGGATCACTCGGAGGTGGACGACCTCAGCCGAGCGACTCCACGTGCTTCGAGAGACGGCTCTTGATGCGGTCCGCCTTCTTCGGATGCATGAGTCGCTTCCCGGCGGCGCGGTCGATCAGGACGGTGGCCTGGCGCAGGAACTCCCGCCCCTCCTCGGTGGAGGACGCGGTGCGAACGCGCTTGATGGCGGTCCGGAGGCGCGACCGCTTCCTGCGGTTGGCTTCCGCCCACTTGCGGCTGAGCTCCATGCGCTTCGTCGCGCTCTTGATGTTCGGCATCGGCTGTCGAGTCCGGATCGTACGGGGGGTCCAGTCGGTTCAGCCCGAAAAGATAGATCCGAACGCCGGGCCGATCAACCGCCGTGCCGCCCGGTACCGGAAGGTTTACCTTTCGCGTCCCCCGCCCATCGGACTGACGCCCGGTACATGAATCTGCTCGATCTCGCCCTCGTCGTACCGGTGCTCCTGCTCTCCATCGTCGTGCACGAGGTGGCGCACGCGTGGCAGGCGAGGCGCGAAGGCGACACGACCGCGGCGGATCTGGGCCGGATCACCCTCAACCCGCTGGCGCATCTCGACATCTGGGGGAGCGTGCTCGTGCCGGCGATGCTGTGGGCGTCGTCGGCCGGAGTGATGCTGGGATGGGCCAAGCCGGTCCCGGTCGATCCGAGGCGCTTCCGCGAACATCCGTGGAGTGACATCCGGGTCTCGATGGCGGGCATCGTCTCGAACGTCGGGCTTGCCGTCGGGTTCGTCGTCATGGCGGCCGCACTCGGGCTCGTCGCCCCGGTGGTCCCGCCCTCCGTGCTCACGGCGCTCGGGCTCATCGCCGCCTACGGGATCCTCATCAATCTCCTGCTCGCCTTCTTCAACCTGCTGCCGATCCCGCCCCTCGACGGGTCCCACGTCGTGTCGCACCTCCTCCCGGACCGGCTCGCGGCCCCGTACCGGAAGTTCGGTCAGTTCGGGCTCCTCGCGATCATGCTCGTGCTGATCGTGCGTCCCCAGTGGTTCTCCGTGATTCTGGCACCCGTCAACTGGGCCTTCGACTTCTCGATGGGACTCGTGGGGAGCATCGCGTGAGGCCCGCGACCACGTCCGGACGAGCGGGCGGGCCCGCCTCGGTGCAGGGCCGCGCGCCGGGCGCGAGTCCGTTCCTGACCGGTGAAGCCGATTTCCTGCTGGTCGACCTGGATCGATTCCAGGGTCCGCTGGACCTGCTGCTGCACCTCATTCGCACGCAGGACATCGACGTCTTCGACATCCCCATCTCGAAGATCACGCGGCAGTTCCTTGACGCCATCGAGTCGATCGATCCGCAGGGCCTGGATCATGCCGGTGAGTTTCTCGAGATGGCCGCGACGCTGGTCCGTATCAAGGCCCAGATGCTGCTTCCGCGGCACGGCGATGACGAGGACGAGGACCCGCGGGCCGAACTGGTCCGGCGTCTTCTGGAGTACGAACAGATCCGCGAGATCTCGCAGCGACTCGCGACGGCGGAACTGGAGCGCTCCCGGCGATCCTCGAAGGGGTTCGTCCCGACCCGTCCGCGCCCGAGCCTGGAGGACCAGCCGCTCGAGACGACGTGGGAGGAGGTATTCGAGGTGGCGCTCGGTGTGGAGATGCCGGACCCGCGCGATCCGAGCCACCGGGTGACGGTCCGGCCCGTCGCGATGTCCGACAAGGTGGCCCTCATCCTGCGCCGACTGAAGGAGGTGGCGGAGATCGAGTTCTCCCACCTGCTGGACGGTGTGGGCGGCATCGAGGCGAAGATGCACGGCGTGATGACGCTGCTGGCCTCCCTCGAGCTGTCGCGTCGTCGCCAGGTGCTCATTCGACAGGTCGCGCCGTTCAGCGAGCTGTGGCTCTACCTGCGCGAGGGTGAGGACGACGAGGAAATGGAGACCCCCGACGAACCGGAGACGACGTGAACGCCAGTCAGATCGTGGAGGCGATCCTCTTCGCCTCCGAGGCTCCCCTCAAGACCGACGAGATCGTTCGCGCGGACGAGAGTCTGGACGAGGACATCGTCGAGCGGGCGATCGCCGAGCTGCGCGCGTTCTACGACCAGACCGAGCGCTCGTTCGAGCTGCTGGAGGTGGCGGAGGGCTACCAGATCCTCACCCGACCGGCGTTCGCGAGCTACCTCGAGCGGTTCGACACGGTGCCGAGGCCGTCGCGGCTCTCGGGCCCCGCCCTCGAGGCGCTCGCCATCATCGCGTACCGGCAGCCGATCGGGAGGATCGAGGTCGAGTATATCCGCGGCGTCAGCAGCGCGGGCGTCATCCGAAGCCTGCAGGACCGGGGACTCGTGGAGGTCGTGGGTCGAGCCGAGGGTCTGGGACGCCCGCTCCTCTACGGAACGACCCAGCGCTTCCTCGAACACTTCGGATTCGCCTCGCTGGAGGAGCTCCCGCGGCCGGAGGAGCTGCCCGTCGTACTCCGGGAGCGGGTTCCACTCGGTCTCGACGACGACGAGGACGAGGAGGAGGCTCCAGGCCAGCTCGAGCTGCAGGGCGGCGACGATGGCGGCGGCACGGAGGAGGAAGAGCCGGCGGCCGCCACCTCCGCAGACGGCTGAGCGTGCGCGTCCAGAAGTACCTCTCCCGCGCCGGCGTCGCGTCGCGGCGGGAGGCGGAGCGGATGATGGAGGCGGGTCGGGTGCGCGTGAACGGCGAGCCCGCGACCTCGATGGGCCTTCAGGTCGACCCGGACGCGGATGTCGTGGAGCTGGACGGACGGCGTGTCGAAATTCCGCGGCCCCGGTGGATCGCGTTCAACAAGCCGGCGGGCGTGGTGACCACGAGCGACGATCCGCAGGGACGCCCGACCGTGTACGACGCGCTCGACGGGGCCGGCGACGGGCTGCGCTATGTGGGTCGCCTCGACATGCTCACCGAGGGCCTCATCCTGATGACGAATCAGGGTGACGTGCTTCACCGGCTGACCCATCCGAGCTGGCAGGTGGAGCGCGAGTACGTTGTGGAGCTCGAGGAGGCCCCGGACGATCTTCCCGTAGTTCTCACGGCGGGCCTGTCGCTGGAGGACGGACCCGCGAAGGCCCTGCGCGCGGCGTGGGACGGGCACCGACCGACACGGGTGCGGATGGTCCTCGCCGAAGGGCGGAATCGGGAGGTGCGCCGGATGGTTGCCGCTGCCGGCGGGCGCGTGGCGAAGCTGCGACGCGAGCGGTACGGTCCGATCCGGATCGGCGACCTCGAGGCCGGCGCGTGGCGCCCGCTCACCGAGGCCGAGGTGGCGGCGATCCGGCGGGAGGTCGGACTCGCCGAGGGTGGCGGGCCCGGTGAAGGATCGGCCCACGGGTCGTCCGACCACACACGCGAACGGGGCTGAGGGAGGCACAGGTGGAACTGCGGGATCGAAGCGTACTGGTGCTGGGCGGGGCGGGCCTCGTGGGCCTCGCCGTGGCGCGACGCGTCCTCGAGGCCGAGCCGTCCCGCGTGGTCGTGGCCTCGCTTCGGGCCTCGGAGGTCGAGGAAGCCCTCGATCGCCTTCGGCCCGCGGCGGCCCCGGGGACCCATCTCGAGGGCACATGGGGCGACCTGTTCGTGCCGGACGCGTATCGCGAGCGCGGGCGGGCCGAGGTCCTGGCCGACGCCGACGCTCGCGCCCAGCTGGTGGACGACCTCTACGGTCAGCTCACCCCCGAGGTGCTCGAGCGTTCGGCGCTCGGACGCCTCATCCTCGACGTGGCGCCGGACGTGGTCGTCGACTGCATCAACACCGCCGGCGCACTCGCGTATCGCAACGCGTTCGAGCAGGCCGCGTCGCTTCGGGACGCCGTCCGCGGCGGTCGGGCACGGATCGAGGACGTCGAGGGCCTGCTGGCGACGCTCTACCTCCCGCAGCTCATCCGTCACGCCCAGATCGGCCTCGACGCGATGAAGCGGGCCGGGACCTCGATCTACGTGAAGATCGGCACGGCCGGCACGGGGGGAATGGGCCTCAACATCCCGTTCACCCACTCGGAGGAGCGACCCAGCCGGGTTCTGATGGCGAAGGCGTCACTCGCCGGCGCGCACACGCTCATGCTCTTCCTCATGGCGCGCACCCCGGGCGCGCCGGCCGTGAAGGAGATCAAACCGACCGCGGCCATCTCGTGGAAATCGATCGGGGTCGGTCCGGTCCACCGCGGCGGACGGCCCCTGGAACGGTGCGACGCCACGGGCCCGGTCCCGCTCGCGGACGTGTTCCGCGCCGGGGACGCGTGGAAGGGTCTGGACGCCCCGATCGACGGCGTCTACCTGGATGCGGGCGAGAACGGCCTCTTCTCGCTGGGTGAGTTCGAGACGCTGACCGCGCTCGGGCTGATGGAGTTCGTGACGCCCGAGGAGATCGCCGACAACGTCCTTCGGGAGATCCTGGCGCACCCGACCGGCAAGGACGTGGTGGCCGCCCTGGACGCGGCCACCATGGGTCCGACGTACCGGGCGGGTGTTCTGCGGGCACAGGTGCTGGACCGCATGGAGGCGCTCGAGCGTGAGCACGGTACGCGGGCGGTCGCGTACGAGATGCTCGGTCCGCCGCGCCTGGCGAAGCTGCTGTTCGAGGCCACGCTGCTCGCGACCCTGTACGCCGACATCGACGCGGTCGCGGCGCTCGACCCGGACGCGACTGCGGAGCGCGCGGTCGCGCTCGTTCGCGAAGACGACGACCTTCGTCAGCGAGCGCTGTCGATCGGGCTGCCCATCTTCCTTCCGGACGGCGAGCACGTGCTGAGGGGGCGCCGTGTCATCGCCCCTCCCGACCCCTCGCTGGCGCCCGGCGACCCCAGCGTGGTGGACGCCGGATGGGTGGACCTTCGTGCGGCGAACTGGGCCCGCTGGCGCGATCGGGTGGTCGACCTTCAGGCTGAGATCGCCACGCGAGCCCCACTCGACGAGGGGTCCGACGGTGATCACGAGTACGGCGATGCCTCCGGACGTCTGCGCCCGGGCCGGCTGGCGGCCCGGGTGCTGCGCGTCGAGGACGCCGGGGAGCGGGTGAAGCGATGAGCGATCGGACACACGTCGCGGTACTCGACCATGCGGTGGCGAGGCACGCGCTCGCCGAGTTGAGGGCGGAGGACACCGGACCGGCGAGGTTCGCGCTGCGGGCGCGGCAGGTGGCGCTCCTGGTGGCCGCCGAGGCGATGCGGGACCTGCCGACCCGGCCGGTGGACGTGCGGACGCCCCTCGAGACGATGCGGGGGGAGACGCTCGCCGCGCCGGCACCCGTCATCGTGCCGATCCTTCGTGCCGGCCTCGGGATGGTCGACGCCGTCCGGACACTCGTCCCGGAGGCGGCGGTGGGGCATGTGGGCCTTGAACGCGATCACGACACCCTCGAGCCCCGCGAGTACTACGTGAAGATGCCCGACCGGATCTCGCAGCGTGTCTGTCTCGTGGTGGACCCGATGCTCGCGACCGGTGGATCGGCCGCAGTGACCCTCGACGTCCTGAAGCGACGCGGCGCGACGGATCTGCGGTTCCTCTGCCTCGTGGCCGCACCCGAGGGCGTGGAGCGGCTCCGCGCAGCGCACCCCGACGTGCGGGTCTGGGCCGGCGCGCTCGACCGCGAACTCAACGACGCGGGTTACATCCTGCCCGGTCTGGGCGACGCGGGCGACCGGCTGTTCGGGACGATCGTGTCGGAGGGCCTCAGCCCGGAGTGACGGGCGGGCGGGGCGGTTCGCGCCGTTCGTTCCGGGCCCGACGCCACGTCTCCGGCATCAGCAGCAGCAGGACCGTGTAGATCTCGAGACGCCCCACCAGCATCAGGAACGTCAGAAGCGTCAGCGCGGGTGAGCCGAGGCCTCCGTAGTTCTCGACCGGTCCGACGGCGCCCCAGCCCGGTCCGACGTTCCCGACGGTGGCGAGGCTGGCGCCGATGGCCGACATGAGGTCGAGCCCGAGGAAGGCGAGCGCCGCGGTACCCGCCATGGCGAGAAGCAGGTAGAGCACGAAGAAGCCGATCACGTTCGCGAGGACGTCTTCCCGGACCACGTGACGGCCCACTCGGGCCAGCAGCACCGCCCTGGGATGCAGGTGCTTCCGCAGTTCCATCCACGTCTGCTTCAGGATGAGCAGCACGCGGATCGACTTCACGCCGCCCGACGTGGAGCCCGCCATGCCGCCCACGAAGAAGAGCGCGAACAGCACCACCTGGGCGGCCGGCAGCCACAACAGGTAGTCCTCGGTCACGAAGCCCGTGCTCGTGACGATCGACACCACCTGGAAGAACCCGCCGCGGACCACGGCTTCCAGGCCGGCGCCGGGCGCGGTCAGGAAGTTCACGGCGCTCACCGCGAGGCCGGCCAGGAGCACCACGATCGTGAAGAAGCGCCATTCGACGTCGCGGTGGTACTCGAAGCGCCCGGCGGCCGCGCGGAAGTGTAGCGCGAAGTTGATCCCGGCGATGTACATGAACGCGATCGTGACCCACTGGATGTACGGGCTCGTGAACGCGGCCATGCTGGCGTTCCGGGTCGAGAAACCGCCGGTCGAGAGGGTCGTGAAGGCGTGGGTGACCGCATCGAACACGTCCATCCCGCCGACGAAGTAGAGAACGGCCTGCGCCACCGTGAGTCCGAAGTAGACCGCCCAGAGGAGCTTCGCGGTCTGGGTGACCCGGGGGCGGAGTCGCTCCGGCGTCGGCCCGGGCACCTCCGCACGGAACAGCTGCATGCCGCCCACACCGAGGAAGGGAAGGATCGCGATGGCCAGAACGATGATTCCCATCCCGCCGAGCCACTGCGTGAACGATCGCCAGAACAGCACCCCGTGCGGAAGCGCCTCGATCTTGGTCACGACGGTGGCCCCGGTGGTCGTGAAGCCCGACATCGACTCGAAGACCGCGGACACGGGCCCCGGGATCGCGCCCGTGAACAGGTAGGGCAGGGCGCCGAACACGGCGATGGCGGCCCACGCGAACGTCACGATGCCGTAGCCCTCCCGGAGCGTGAGGTCGCCGTCGAAGCGGGTCGATCGGTACGCCCCGAAACCGGCGGCGATGGTGACCACGGCCGCGATCAGGATGGCCGGACCGTCCCCGTCTCCGTACCAGAAGCCAACGGCCGCCGGGAGCAGCATGGAGAGGCCGACGAAGAGCAGAAGGAGCCCGACGACGTTGACGACGCGCTGGAGGTGCATGCGCTCAGCCGTCGAAGAGCTTCTCGATGTCGGCGATGGCCGAGGGGAGGGCGAACACGATGACCTCGTCCCCCGGCTGGATCACGTCCGTACCGCGCGGGATCACGATCTCCTCGCCGCGGAGGATCGTGCCGATCACGGCGCCCTCGGGCAGCTCGAGATCCACCAGCGCCGACCCCGCGATCGGGCACGATTCCGACACGCGGAACTCGATCGCCTCCGCCTCGATGCCCTTGAGCGCCGCGACGGTCATCACGCGCCCGCGCCGGACGTACCGGAGGATCGCGTTGACCGTGGACATCCGGGGCGACACCGAGGCGTCGATCCCTACCTTCGGCACGAGCGGCAGATACTCGAACTTGTGGACGAGGCTCACGACCTTGCGGGCACCCACGGTCTTCGCGAGGAGCGATGAGAGCAGGTTGGTCTCGTCGTGGCCGGTGGCCGCCACGAACCCGTCGATGCCGGCCACCCCCTCCATCTCCAGGAGTTCTAGGTCCGTGGCGTCGGCGTGCAGCACGAGCGCCTTCGGGAGCGCCTCCGCGAGCTCCACGCAGCGGCGTCGGTCGTGGTCGAGGATGGTGCATTCGACCCCGTGCTGGCCCAGAAGCTGCGCCAGGTACTCTCCCTCGGTGCTCCCGCCCGCGATCATCACGCGGCGGAGCGTGAAACCGCGGTACCCGGCCAGGCGGGGGATCGCCTGAACCTCGTCGGACGGCGCGATCAGGTAGATCTGGTCGCCGGCCTCGATGCGGTCGCTTCCGCGCGGGATGATGGTGCGCTCGTCGCGGACGATGGCCACGGTCACGTAGTGCGAGTCCTGCAGCTCGGCCGCGATCCGCGCGATGGTCTTGCCGGCGACCGGCGCCCCCTCCTTCACCCGGACGCCGAGGAGCTGCACGCGCCCGTCGGCGAAGTGCGCCACATCGGTCGCGGCCGCGCTCTGCAGGAGCTGGAAGGTCTCCCAGGCGCACTCGCGCTCGGGGTTGATCATCAGGTCGATGCCCATCTGCTCGCCGCTGAGCACCGAGTCGCGCCGGTAGTACTCGGGCGTGGAGATGCGGGCGATCGTGTACTGGATGCCGAGTCGGCTGGCCGCGAGGCACGAGATCACGTTGACCTCGTCCTGACTCGTCACGGCGAGCATGACCTTGGCGCCCTTGGCTCCGGCCTCCTCCAGGATCGGGATGGACGCTCCGTTGCCCACGATCGTGAGCACGTCGAGCTGCTGGGAGGCGAATTCGGCCCGATCGGGGTCGGACTCGATCAGGATGACGTCCTGACCTTCCTCGGAGAGGCGCTGAGCGAGGTGGAACCCGACCTCGCCCGCGCCGACGATGAGTACTTTCATGGCGCCGAAAGGTAGCGTGCGGCGGGGCCGGGGTGGTACCGGAGGCGGGTTGACCGGGCACCGAGCGACGGGCCAGCTTCCGGCGTCTCTTCCCTGGAACCCCGATCAGCCATGCGCCGCACCCTACTCGTCGCACTCCTGCTCGCAGCCCCGCTCTCGTCCGTCGAGGCAGCCCAGGACGCCCGCCTTCCGATCGACACCACGATCGTCACCGAGCACAGCATCACGATCCGCGGCGAGACGGTTCCGTACCGTGCGACGGTGGGCACGCAGCCCGTCTTCGACGACGCCGGCGAGCCGATCGCGTCGCTGCTCTTCACGCTGTACGAGCGGACGGACGTGGACGACGTGAACCGGCCGCTCGTGATCTCCTTCAACGGGGGACCGGGCTCCGCCTCGATCTGGATGCACATCGGCTACACCGGCCCGAAGCAGCTCGTGATCGACGACGAGGGCTATCCGGTGCAGCCGTTCGGCGTGCGCGACAACCCGCACTCGATTCTGGACGTGGCGGACATCGTCTTCGTCAATCCGGTCAACGTCGGGCTCTCGCGAATCGTCGGCGACGCCGACCGCCGGCAGTTCTTCGGCGTGAACGAGGACATCGGATACCTGGCGGACTGGATCGACGTCTTCGTGACGCGCCACGACCGCTGGCTGTCGCCGAAGTTCCTGATCGGGGAGAGCTACGGGACGACCCGGGTGAGCGGCCTGGCCGCGGAACTCCAGGGCGACCAGTGGATGTTCCTGAACGGTGTCATCCTCGTGTCGCCCACCGGCCTCGGGGTGCCGCGCGCGGGTCCCGCCGGCGACGCCCTCGCGCTGCCCAACTACACGGCGACCGCCTGGTACCACGGGCAGCTCGAGCCGTCCCTCCAGAACCGCGACCTCGAGGAGATCCTTCCCGAGGTGGAGGCGTGGACGATCGACGAGCTGCTGCCCGCCCTCGCGAAGGGAGGGTCGCTCCCGGACGCGGATCGGCGGGCCGTCGCCGAGGAGTTCGCTCGGTGGTCCGGCACCTCGGCCCAGTGGGTGATGAATCACAACCTGCGCCCGAGCGTCGGCGAGTTCCGGAAGGAGCTGCTCCGCGCGGAGGGGATGACGGTCGGCCGGCTGGACGCCCGCTACAAGGGGCTCGATCGCGAGAACGCCGGCGAGTCCTACGACTACGACCCGGCGCTGTCGGCCTGGAATCACGCCTTCGCGCCCGCGATGAACGACTACCTCCGGAACGACCTCGGGTTCGAGACGGATCTCCAGTACTGGCTGTTCGGACCGGTGAGTCCGTGGAACCGCAACGGGGATCAGACCGGGGAGGATCTCCGCCAGGCGATGCACGAGAACCCCTATCTGCATCTCTTCGTCCAGGCCGGCTACTATGACGGCGGCACGGACTACTTCAGCGCGAAGTACACCATGTGGAATCTCGATCCGCGCGGTCTGCTCCAGGACCGGATGCGGTTCGCCGGCTATCGGAGCGGGCACATGATGTACCTGCGAGCGGAGGACCTGGTGACGTCGAATCAGGACATCCGCGACTTCATCGCCTGGTCGCTCGAGGCGACCCGGGAATCGGCCGGGTACGGGATCGGGAACTAGGGCTGTTCAGACGTGACGAGACGCATACCCGTGGTGTGAACAGGCACTGATGGGATCGGCCGTACCGGGGCCCGCGATCGCGGCCCCCGGTACGGCCCGGAGCACCCGCCTCGGGTGCATCCAGCGCACCACCCACGATCGGCCGCCGAGCGTGGGGAGTTTCCTGACGCGCGCACAGTCGTCGTCCCGACGGCGTGGTGGTGGCGACTGGCCCGATTGTGAGTCAGGTCGCCCCGCGACCCCACCGACACAACGCCACCCTGTTCCTCTGCGCTGGAGGGAACGGCCGATGGCCATGAAGCTCGATACCGTCGATCCCGCCGGGCCGCGGGACGACGCGCCCGACGCCGCGCGTCGGATTCGTACGACGGATCACTCCGTCGAGATCGTCTCCGACTCGGGGGAGGGCGCCCAGAAGTGCGGTCAGATCTTCGGCGCCGTCTCCGCCAAGATGGGGAACGGCGTCTGGACGGTGGAGATCATTCCCGCCGAGGTCGAGCCTCCGCCACGCTCCATCGCGGGCGCGTCGGGCATCCGGATTCGACTGGGCGACCGACCGGTCACGAACTGGGGCGACGAGACCGACCTCGTCGTCGCATTCAACGAGCAGGTGCTGCTCGGGCGTCACCGGCTCGGCGGCCTTCGGAAAGGAGCCCTCGTCCTGCTCGAGGACATGTGGGCCAGCCATCCCGACGACACCATCCGGGCCCAGTGGGAGGAGGCGCTCGAGGAACTCACCGGGGCCGGCTACGAGATCGTCCTGGTGCCGATGGAGAAGCAGTGCCTCACCGTCGTGGACAGCGCGAGGCGCGGAAAGAACATGTTCGTCCTCGGGATGCTCTGCCGGATCTTCTCGCGCGACATCGACCGTGCGAAGGATCAGATCGCCGGCGTGTTCGAGAAGAAGAGCGAGGAGATCGTCCGGCGAAACTTCGAGCTGCTCGACCTCGGGTACGCCTGGGCGGCCGAGAATCTTGACGTCCAGTTCGACGTGCCGGTCATGGACACCGACCGCGACATGGTGGTCATGAACGGCAACGAGGCGATCGCGCTCGGGGCGGTTGCGAGCGGGATGGAGATGGCCGCCATGTACCCGATCACGCCGGCCACGTCGGTCTCCCACTCGCTGGGCGAGATGTTCCAGCGCTTCGGCGGGGTCCTGCATCAGGCCGAGGACGAGATCGCCGCGGCCGGCGTGGCGATCGGTGCCTCGTACGCGGGACGTTGCGCCTTCACGATCACGTCGGGGCCAGGGCTCGCGCTCAAGACGGAGTTCCTCGGTCTCGCGGTCATGACGGAGACGCCCCTCGTGCTGGTGGACGTCCAGCGCGGGGGGCCGAGCACCGGGCTGCCGACGAAGGTCGAACAGTCGGACCTCCTCGCCGCGCTCTGGGGCCAGCCCGGTGACGCGCCGAAGATCGTGATGGCGCCCGCGACCATCGAGGAGTGCTTCCACGTCATGATCACCGCGCGCCGGCTCGCGGAGCTCTTCCGGGCGGTGGTCATCGTGCTCTCGGATGCCAACCTGGCGACCGGTGTCGCTCCCTTTCCGCGCCCGATCGCCGATTCCAGCTGGTTCGCGGGGCCGCCGGACCAGTCACCCGTCGCGGATGGCGGACGGCCCTACGACTGGGACGACCGGACAGGACGTTCCGACCGCTTCGTTCCCGGTCGGCCGGGTGGCATGCACACGGTCACCGGGCTCGCGCACGACGAGGGCTCGAAGGTGGCGTACGACTCCGCCATCAACCAGCGAGCGTCGGCGATGCGGGCCCGGAAGATCGCTTCCTTCGGCAGCACCCTCGAGCCGCCGCCGATCCACGGCGACGACGCCGGCGACCTCCTGCTCGTCGGATGGGGGAGCACGCGCGGAGCGATCGAGGAGGCCGTCGATCGGGCACGTGCGGACGGTCTCGCCGTGTCGAGCACGCATCTGCATTTCCTCTCCCCGCTCCAGCCGGGACTCGCGGAGATCTTCGCTCGGTTCCGCCGGGTGATGACCGTCGAGATCAACTACTCGGACGATCCCGCGGCGCCCTTCGTCACCGACGAGAACCGTCGTCGCGGGCAGCTCGCCACCGTCCTTCGCTCCGCCACGCTCGTCGACGTCGACTGCTGGACCCGCGTGCTCGGGGAGCCGCTGCGACCCGGGGCGATCGAGCGCGCCATCCACGAGCGTCTCGATCGTGACGCAACGCCCGCCGAACCCGGAGACGACCGATGAGCTGCTCGCTCTTCCAGATCGCGGAACTCGACGAGGACCGTCACTTCGAACTCTCCGACTACCAGGGCCCGGTGGCGCGCTGGTGCTCTGGCTGCGGGGACCATTCGGTGCTGACCTCGGTGCAGAGGGTGCTCGCCGAGGCCGACGCGATCCCGGAGCGCACGGTCTTCGTGTCGGGGATCGGGTGCTCGTCGCGCTTTCCACACTATCTCAGGACCTACGGCTTCCACGGCATCCACGGACGGGCGCTGCCGCTCGCGACCGGCGTGAAGCTCTCGCGGCCCGACCTCGACGTCTGGGTCGTGATGGGGGATGGGGACTGCATCTCGATCGGTGCGGGCCACTGGATTCACGCGGTGCGCTACAACGTCGACATGACGGCCCTCATGCTCGACAACAACATCTACGGGCTCACCAAGAAGCAGACCTCGCCCACGACACCTCAGGGGTACAGCTCGAACACGCAGCCGTACGGTTCCTGGCTTCCGCCGATGAATCCGCTGGAGGCCACACTCGGGGTCACGAATGCCTCGTTCGTCGCCCAGACCGCGGAGTGGCTGCCCGCACACCTCTTCTCGACGCTCAGGGCGGCGCACGAGCACCGCGGGTTCTCGTGGGTTCGGATTCTCCAGCGCTGCCCGCACTTCACGGCCGACATCTTCGGCGATGCCGTGAAGGATCCCAGTCGCGTCGAGCTGCTCGTGCACGACGACGGCATCACGGCGCCGGGGCTCGACCGGATCATCGAGCATCGGACGGCCCACGATCCGTCGGATATCGACGCGGCTCGACGTCTGGCGGAGGAGTCGGACCGACTCCGTCTGGGCCTCTTCTTCCGGGACGAGTCCCGACCCCGCTACGAGGAAACGCGTCACCTCCCCCATCTCACCGTCGACGACAAGCTCGCGGCGCTCGAGAAGGAGCTGGATCGCCATGCCGTCTGAGCGGGGTCCTTCGTCCGGGGTGGCGCCCCCCCGGCCCCTGCCGGACGAGCTTCGGTCCCATGCCACGGAGTTCCGCTCCCTTCTCGCTGAAGCCAGCGAGGAGCTGCGGGACTGGGCGCTCCATCACGAGGCGGCCGTAGCCGACCCGTCGGGCGTGCTCGCCGCCGAGCTCGGCGACTTCGGCCGGGGCCGCGTGGACCCGGTACGTCTCGCGGGCATCGTCGCCGTCGAAGGCGCACCCGACCCCGTGATGCACCATCTCGTCGCGCTCGCACGCGACCGGTTCGATGCCTTCTTGGCGCGCGGGGAGGAGGTCTTCGTTCGGCGTGTGCCCGACGGCGGAGATCTGCGGGACGTCGTGCGGGACGCGCTGGCGGATCTCGGGAGCGCGTTCGGTCTGGGGCGCGCACTCGGGCGCGCGCGCGCCCACATCTTCGACCCGGACGAAGACCATCGCCTACTGCGGCCCTGGCCGTTCCATCAGTGGTCCGAGAGCGAACGCGCGGGTGCACCGCCGCTCACGGTCGACGTCTGGGGTGTGGACCTGAGGGCGGCCGGGCTGGCCGAGTTCCTCCAGAGTTCGGTCCGGATCGTCCTCCGGGTGCAGGGTCCGGCGCCTGCGGCGGCGCTCTCGCGCCTCGTGTCGCCCCAGGTGTTCGTGGCGCAGGTGACCGTCGACGCCGCCAACGCGTTGCGACGGCTCGCCGACCACGAAGGGCCGGGTGTCGTCGCGATCTTCGAGGAGGGGTCCGGGGCGCTCGACTTCGTCCACGACCCGGCCACGTCGAACGCCCCCGGCCTCGCCCTCGATGTCGACGCGGACGCGTTCGCCGCGACGCTCGAGCGGGTGGCGGGGGGGAGGCCCGGGTCGGAGCTGGCGGACCTCCGACATC
>JANQRP010000001.1 GCA_028284495.1 Longimicrobiales bacterium
CCACCGCCGGTACCACCGCCACCCGTGCCACCGCCACCCGTGCCACCACCACCGCCCGTACCACCGCTACCGTCGTCACCACCGCCACCGCCACCGCCACCGCCGCCGCCGCCGCTGCCGCCGGAAACGGTCACCCACGCGTCGGCCGACGCGCCTCCGACGAGTGCGGAGATCCGAGCCACCCCAGCCTTGCTCGCGCTCACACGGCCGAGAGCGTCGACCGACGCGACGGCACTGTTCGCGCTCGACCAGGAAGCCGCGAGACCCGGCACTGCCCGCCCATTGGCATCGCGCGGTGTCGCGCTGAGCGACCGAACCTGCCCGACCTGCATCGACACGCTGCCGGGGCTCACCTCGACCGACGCCACCTGCTGCTGGACGGACACCGGGACCGAGGCCGAGGCGCCCTCGTAGGACGCCGAGATCGTGGTGCTTCCGTTCCCGACCGCGGTCACGACCCCGTTGCCTGCGACCGACGCCACCGACGGGTCGTCGCTCGACCAGTTGATCAGGTCGGCGGGCACGGAACCCGCTCCGGTTACCGTGGCACTCAGCTGGCGCTGCACGCCGAGTGAGACGAACGAGGTCGGTCCCTGATCGATGGAGAGCGCGATCGACGGTGCCTGGCCACTCAGCGAGGTGATCTGCACATCGTCGATCAGGAGGTGCTGCGCACCCCACGCGCCGCCATCCGTCTGGAAGGCGAGCTGCGCCGAGTTCAGAGCGAGCATGGATCCAGCACGGAACTCGAGGCCGTTCCACTGGCCGACGAGCGTTCCGTCGATCCAGATCGACTGCGAGCCGTCGGCCCGCCCGGGCGTGTTGCCACGGACCTCGAACTCGACGCGGTGCCAGCGCCCGGGCTCGAGCCCCTGGCCCGGCACGAGGGTGGCCTTGCCGGACCCGTCGTCGCCCATGCACGGCGCCTCTTCACCCATGTGGGCGGTCGAGTAGCCGACACCGACGGGGCTTCCCGACCCCGAAACCGTGAGGAACGACGAGAAGTGGTTGGTCCCGTCCGGACAGACGCCGGTCTGACCATGTCCCGACCACAGGTCGTCGGTGCGCGAGCCGTAGATGCCGAAGAGCGAGGTGCTTCCCTGCCAGCCGTCCTGAAGACGAACCCAGAACCTGACGCGGACGCCGTCGTACCCGGGCCCGAAGAAGGTCGTGAGATGCCCCGCGTCGCCGCCGTCCGGGAAGTCCACGCGCAGCACGTGCTCGCCCGAGCGCGCGAGCGCGGCGTCGCGCACGACCGTGTGGTGGGCACCGTCCTCGCCGTCGTCCCACCGTCCGAGCGAGCCGGACTCGAGATCGTCCGAGAAGACGCCGGACCCGAGCATCGGCGGGTCGACAACGGTCACGTTCGCGGAGCCCTCGAGGCCTTCGTAGGCCCCAGAAACCGTCACCGCGCCGGCGCCGACCGTGCGAAGTACGTCGGGTGGGTCCAGCTCCGCGTTGGCGCCGGAGACGGACCACGCCACGTCCGAGAGCGGGCTTCCGATCTCGAAGCCGTTGGCGTCCGCGAGACGCGTGGTGAGCGCCACCTCCTCACCGGCCCGTACGTAGCTCGCCGACGGAAGGACCGCGAGCGAGCGCGGGCGACGCTCCACGACCACGGTCGCGGTGTCCGCCGCGCCGGCGAGCGACCCGATGATCTGCACGGTGCCGTTGTCCCATGCGGTGACCCGGCCGGCGCCGTCCACCTGCGCGACCGTGATGTTCGACGTCGACCACGCGAGCGCGTTCGGGCCGACCTGGTTCCCCTGGGCGTCCGTGGCGGACACCGGCACCAGAACCGTCTCGCCCCGCGCCGCGAGCACGAACGACTCGGACTGGAAGGTCACAGTGCCCGGCGCGCTGCCGCCCGACCCCGGCTGGAAGGCGCTCGCCGTGAATCGCGCCGACGCCAGGATCGTCCCCTTGGTGGGGTGCGTGATCCGGGCTTCGAGGGTCTGAGTCCCCGCGGCAGGCCCGAGCGTCCAACGGGTGCTCGCGAGGCCGCTGCGATCCGTCGGGCTCGTGGCCGACGACACCGATCCGCCACCCGAGAGCACGACGTACTCGACGTTCACGTTCTGGAGCGGGCGCCCGCCGGCAGCCGTGACCTTGACCGTCATCGGCTGCGGAAGCAGAGACGACGTCGGGGCCGACTGGTTGGCCCCGGACACGATCTCGAACCCGGAGGGAGCGATCGCTCCCTGCGACCCACTCGCGCCCTCACCGCCCTGGGGGAAGGTCGAACTGAGTTCGGACTGGTCGCACGCGGAAGTCGCGAAGACCGCGGCGACGAGGGTCAGGACGAGGCGCGCGCGAAGGGGTCGTTTCGCGAGTCGGGTGACTGCGTGCATGTCTGCTCAGAGGTGGCTTTGGTTCGTACTGTGCTGGCGGCTAGGCTGACGGCGGCCGTATGGCGGCTGTCCCTTGGCTCTGCGTCCCGGCCTCGCGGCCGGTTTGCTCTGAGCAGCGATGTCTTTATAGGTGTCCGGGCGCGATACGCCGGTGCGGACGAGGGGAAGAAGGGGCAAGGGGTGTGCCGCCCCCCGAGTCCGTGACCAGAATCCCGAAATACCCTGTCACCACGGGGCTTTCGGCCGGTCGCGGTCCGCTCCGATCGTCCGCGATTGGGAGGGTGGAGCGGAAGAGATTTCCGGACCCTGAGACCACCCTTTCCGGGCCACGATCATCATCAAGATTCGTGCCAGGGATCGTGACCCACGTGGCTTCGCCGCACGACGACAGGCGGTTACGGTGCCGTTACCAGTCCACAGTCATGGGGCCGACGCCACTCGGGCTCCGTCCGGCGGGTGACCGCGCCGGCCTGTCCCACGGAGAAGACCGGTGCCGCTCCCGCGCCCGCCCGCGCCCGCAAACGACTGCGGCCCAAAGGCATACGAACCAGGAGCCGACGCACCCGACAGCGGGGACCGCACCGTTGCGGCGGGACCGTCCGAATGGCACAATAAGTGCTTCGTTCGAGGGCGCTGTAGCCGCCACCTTCGAGCCCAGACAGCTCGGCGCCGCCCGGAACCACATCCTCGGAGTCCATTCGCGCTCATGGATCGCGATTCCACGTCCCGTCCCGTCGCGATCGTCGCGTCCGATCGTGCCGGACGTCGGTCGGCCCTGCGCGCCCACCTCGAGTCATCGGGTCTGGCCGTGCTCGAGACGACGAGCGTCCTGGAACTGCGCGCAGCGGTTCGCGACGGCGACCATCTGAGAGTCGCCTTCATCGATGTCGGACTCGCCGACGAGGAGCCCCTCTCGATCAGCGACGTCGTCCGGATGGTGCACACCCGGGTGGCCGTGTGGGTCGTGACCGACGACGACGGCGAGGACGAAGCCATCCGCGCGGTCGAGGCCGGCGCACGCGGCCTCGTGTTCAGCCGTCACATCGACACCGCACTCGTTTCGAGCATCGTCGCTGGCGTCCTCGCCGAGCATCGACTCGAGCACTCGATCCAGGTCGCGGAATCGGCCGTGCTCGAGAGCGAGCATCGCTACCGGGCCCTGTTCGGGCTCGCCCGGGACCCGATGCTCATCGCCGACGTCGAAGGTACGATCATCGAGGCCAACGAACCGGCCCGGGACGTGCTCGCCGCCAGCGACGAGGGGCTCATCGGACGAAGTCTGTTCGACCTCGTTCCCGGAGACTCCGATCGGGACAGGATTCGCGCCGCGTTCTCCCCCGACGCCGACGACGCGGACCTGATTCTGCGAGTTCGCGGCCTCGAGGGTGCGGATGAAGACCGCTGGTTCACCATGGTCGCGCGCCCTCGCCGGGACGTCTTCGGGCAGCCGCACGGCCTGTTCTGTTCGCTCGCGCCGCCCAAGGACATCGGCCTGGGATCGAGTTTCGCCCTGCTCTACGTCGAGGTCGCGGGCATCGACGTGCTGGATGCTCCGGAGGGGCGCCCAACCGGTGAGGACATCGCGGCGGCGCTCACCAATCGAATCGCCGACACGCTTCGCGAGGGCGACATCGTCACACGAGTCGGTCTCGACGAGTTCGTCGTCCTCCTCGGCGAGATCGAGGAGCGCAAGATGGGCTCGATCGTCGCCGACCGACTTCGTACTCGCCTCTCCGAGCCGCTCCTGATCGGCGATCGCCGAGTACGGCTCGAGTGTTCGATCGGCGGACGAAACCCCAGCTCACCGACGGCTCCGGCCGGCGCCGGATTCACCGGATCGACCGATTCGGGGATTGTTCTGCTCGAACTGCCGCGCCGCCGCGAGGGTGGGACCATCGTGGGCGGACCGGCCGGTGCGAGCGGCTTCGATCCCGACTCGATGCGGAACTGAGAGTCAACAGCGTTCCGCGTCCCCCCATCAAGGGGGCACTTCCGGCTACTCGCAGCGGGCCCCTTGAGATCGAGCCTCGCGCAGCTACCGACCAACCTTCCGTGCCGCCAGGACGCGATGCGGCCCGCGTCCGATCCGATTCGCACCGCTACGCGGTACTAGCTGTCCGCTCCTCGACCTCGGGCGGGGACGCGGTGCACCCTCCACAGGTTGTGCCGGGCACTGTGATCAGGCTCGTGACCATGCGTCGGTGATTCATGGGACGAAGGGCTTCAGTCGATCCGGGTCTTCGTGGCGGGACTGGAACGCTTCAGCATGGCGCCGATTCGCGCCAAGTCATCGCGTGCCACGAGCGCATGCGTCGGCAGCGTCACGAGGTCGCCGACCAGTCGCCGCGCCCCGGACCAGCCCGCCCCACGGGATGAATCTGTCGTACGCACTGCCTCGAGCTCGGGCAGTACCCGCGGGTAGGAGCGTTCGATTCCGACGCGCCGCATCGCCGCCTCCGGCCCGAGCGCGTCGAATCCTCCCGTGACCACCACGGGGTGGCGGAGAGCTCCGGTCACGCCGGACTCCGGCGCCACGACGTGGTGCAAGCGTCCGGACGGTGACGTGGATTCGCGATGTCTGGCAGCGTTCGCCCGCCGGACCGCGACCGCCCGGTCGGCATGCTCCATCGTGGCGAGCGCGATCCTGGCCGACGTCGCCGACATCCCGGTGATCCTGCCGGGTGGCCGATAGACGGTCTCGCCGAGACCGAGTCCGGGCATCGCGGCGGGGATGCCGTAGAACGCCGGGGTCCCGAGCACCGACTGGGCGAGCGCCGCCATCAGCGTCCGGCCCGAGGTGACCGCTCCGCCGGGGTTCGGCAGCGACGGGACCGCATCGAGACGGGCCGCCACGTCGCCGCGCGCCAGCACCGCCCCGCCGCCCCCGCCCGTCCAGCCCTTCCCTCGCCCGAAGCTCAGGATGGAGAGTGAACCCAGCGACCCCAGTCGGGCTCCGCGCCACTCGCCGCCGTGCCCCATGGCGGCGTCCTCGATCACACGGGCGTCGAACTCCGACGCCAGCTGCGAGAGCCGGTCCCAGTCCACAGGGACCCCGTACAGGTGCGCCGCGACGATGGTGCGGGCGCCGTCCCGCAATGCCCGTTCGAGCGAAGCGAAGTCGGGGCCGAGCGTCGGGGGGGCCACGTCGTAGAAGGTCGGGACGACGTCGGCACCGACGGCCGCCGTCACGATGTCGAAGCAGCCGAACGCCGGAAGCGCAACGGGCGAGCGGGCTTCGTCGCCGGCTGCGAGCCCGATGGCGATCCGCAGGGCGGACGTTCCGGAATCGCAGAGCGCCACCCGGTCGGCGGCAAAGCGCTCGGACAGGAGCGTGGCGAGGCGGCCCAGCGGGTCGGGCCCGCCGAACGCGGCTCGTGCCACGGCCGACGCCGGAAGGGGAGAGTGCACCGGCGGGACGCGCCGGAGAATCAAGGGAGGCGCCTCGCCAGGATCGGGCCGAGTCGGTTGGCGACCGGGAGCGGCAGCCGGCTCCAGACCGCTGCGGCGCGCCGGAGCATCGGGCTCTCCGCGTTGGGCGTGGCGGCGACCGCCTGCGGCGACCACTGGCGCCAGGGAAGCGGCACGTCCTCGCCGCCCCACTGCCTCTTGAATCGATGGGTTCCGCTGTCCGGCGTGGTCCGACCGAAGTTGAAGGCCCCCACTCCGCGCTCGATCGTGCGCTCCATCAGGCTCCAGTAGAGGAGCATGTTCGGCGCCTGGCGGCCGTAGGCGCGAAGCGAGGACGCCCAGGTGATCTCGAATTCGTTGCCGTGCACGAATCCGAATCCGCCGGCGACGGGAACATCGCCGTCCCGGACCACGCAGATCTCCACGACGTCCGGGAACACCTCGACGATGCGTCGGAAGAAGGCCATGGGCAGGACGGGTGTGCCGAGGTCGCGCATGTTCTCGGCGAAGACGGCGTAGAAGGCCGGCAACTGGTCGGCTCCCGTCCGCGCCTCGAAGCCGGCCTTCATGGGGCGGCGCACCTGGCTTCTCACCTTCGAGCGAAGGCCGTCGTTCCAGAGGGTGTCCGGATCCGAAGGCAGGTCGAGAACGACCGCCACCTTGCGGTGCGACAGCTCCAGATCGCAGTCGGTGTCGAGGCGGCTCCGGAGCTCGAGAAGATCGACGCCACGGTCCGCCGCACCACGCGCCGCCGCATGCGCGAGCTCGCGCCTCGCCTCGGGGGCGCCGATCGGGCCGCCGTAGTTCAGGAACGGCTGCGAGACCCCGTAGTGTCCGAGCGGCCACGCCCGCACCCACGTCAGGGGAAGCGCACCTCGCAACTCGCCGCCGGACGACCGGGCCACGAGGAACTCGCACTCGTGTCCGAGCACGTCGCCGAGGACGTGCCGCCACGCCGACGCATGGCAGAAGGTGGCGTCCGGGTCGGAGGCGACGAAGGCGTCCCAGGCAGAAAGGTCGCTGCACGCTTCGACGACCACTCCGCTACCGGTTGCGACGTCTGCCTCGGTCATGGGTGGAGAGCGTCGACGCGATGGTGGTGAACTCGAACTCCCGGAGCAGGCGATCCACCCGGGCGCGGGTGCGCGCGAGTCCCCCGTAGTGGCGGATGCGCGTCAGCGACGGGACGTCGAAGCGGGGCTGATCCGGGTCGAGGTCCCACGGGTGAATATAGAGCATGGCCGGGCTGCCTGCCCGCTCGAACTGGCCCACGGCGGCGTGCACGAGCGACGGCGGAAGCAGCCGCAGATACGCCCCACCCCCGGCGGGGATCGTGGCGCCCATGAAGCGCCACGTGGCGATGGGGAACTCGAGCAGGGTGCCGGCCTCCCTCGTGATGCGGAACGCCTCGCGCGGGATGCCGGCATACCCCGCACCGGGGCGCCGCACCGGAAGAAGGGAGGAGTCGTAGGTGTAGCCCTCCTCCAACAGGATGTCGAACGTCCACTCCAGGCCCGGCACGATCGAGAAGCTCGGCGCCCGGTACCCCACGACGTCCTGCCCGACGAGATCGGCCAGAAGGGCGCGACTGCGCCGCACGGACGACCGGAATTCGTCCCGGGACAGCTCGGTGACGCGCCGGTGCCCCCAGCCGTGTGACGCGATCTCGTGGCCACCCGCGGCGATTCGCTTCACGAGGTCCGGCATGCGCTCGGCCACCCACCCGAGAACGAAGAAGGTGGCGGAATGCCCCGTCTCGTCGAGCATCTCGAGCAGTGTGTCGGTCCACGGCTCGACCCGACTCGGGTATTCGCACCACTTCTCGCGCGGCGCATAGGGCTCGAGAGCCGAGACCTGGAAGTACTCCTCCACGTCCACGGTGAAGTGGTGCTTCAGCGCCTCGGGCGCCGGTCGCTCGAGCCGTCGAACGTCTTCACCGAGCTCGCGGCGCGCCGGCGTTTCGGCGGTGGCGGAACGGGAATGATCGGTCATGAGCGAGGCGGTCTTCGCGGTACGAACGAGGGGTCTGGACCCCCCATTCGAGCAAGATTCCTGCCCACCTCGCCTCCAGCCGGTCCTGCGCCCGGGCTCGACGTGCCTCAAGTGGCTGGACGCCTTCATGTTGACACGTCTTCGACAGGACCGCCGCACCCCCACCGACAGGCCCTCCGAGCGGCCCCGGAGACGGACCTGCGGACCCGCGCTACGAAGGGATTACCGCAATCCACGGCGACCCCCGTCCAGCACGGCGCGCGGCTGGCCGCGGGCGGCGAGCGCGGCGGCCATCGTGCCCAGGCACCGATCGATTCGCTCGAAGATCCGCTCGAAGTACTCGCGGTCGTGGCCCCAAGGGTCCCGGATCCGCCGCCACACGATGGGTTCGGGGTCGAGATCGCCGAGAATCAGGATGAACTGGCCCGTCCGGCCGTGCAGGTCCCGGAAGGCCCGACGCTGCCGGGGCTCCATCACCACCACCACCTCCGCCCGCCGGGTGCGCTCCAGGTCGAGCGGCGCGGACACGTGGCCGTCGAGGTCGAGTCCTCGCGCCGCCGCGACGGCCTTCGCCACCTCGGGGGACCCGCGGCCGGCGCCGATGAACCCGGCGGACGAGATTCGCTCCCGCTCGTCGTTCGCCGCTCCGAGCAACCGCGCGAAGGCGTACTCCGCGTAGGGACTGCGACACACGTTGCCATGACAGACGAAAAGCACGTGAGGACTGCCGGGCAGCGTCTGAAGCCGCTCGATCGCAGCCCGCCGTCGCCGCCCGTGCAGCGCCGCGTCGATGCGGTCGAGGATCTTGCGGGGGAGTCGCCGCTCGGCGATGTGCGGGTCCGTCGTCACTGGGCAGGGATCCGGAATAGGGGGTGGACACGGTGAAGGCGAACACCTGCCGACCGAGCGGGTGCCGAGGGCGTCGCGACGATCCGCCGCTCGGCATCTCCGACGCGCACACCCGGCCGCAAGCCCGGCGAAGGGCGCAAGGTAACCGGGGCCGGCACCTCCGGTCACGACCGGGCAAGGGCGCGGGGCGTGACGGAGGGGGGCGCGACCGGTACCATCAGCCGGTCCATTCCTCTCACACTCGCCTCTCACACTCGCGACCATGTGCTCGATCCTCGCGCTCCTCGACCTCCAGGCGCCCGCGGCCGACCTCCGGCCGCGGGCGCTCGAGCTCTCGGGCATCCAGCGACACCGCGGGCCCGACTGGTCGGGGGTGTGGAGCGACGACCGAGCCATTCTCGCTCACGAACGGCTCGCGATCGTCGGGGTCCAGGACGGGGCCCAGCCGCTGCTGGGTGGTGACGGCCGCTACGTGCTCGCGGTGAACGGCGAGATCTACAACCACGCCGAACTCGCGAGGGGGCTCTCGCGTCCCTATCCCTTCGCGACCGGTTCCGATTGCGAGGTGCTGATCCCGCTGTTCATGGAGCGGGACACGGCCTTCCTCCCGGAGCTGAACGGCATCTTCGCCTTCGTCCTGTACGATCGCGAGGAACAGCGGTGGATCGCGGCACGGGATCACATCGGGATCGTTCCCCTGTACATGGGACGCGACGCCGCCGGGACGCGCTACGTCGCCTCGGAGTTCAAGGCCCTCACCCCCGTATGCGTCGAGGTCCGTGAGTTTCCGCCCGGGCACGTGTTCGACAGCCGCGGTCCGCAGTTCGAACGGTGGTACGACCGCACGTGGATGCACGCCGTCCCCGTGGCGACGGCAGCGCCTCACTCCGCCGACGGTACCGCGGGCAGGAACGCGACTTCGTCCCCTCGGGCGGAGGCCGCGACTCGGGTGAAGACCGCACTCGAGGCCGCCGTGCACAGGCAGCTCATGAGTGACGTCCCGTACGGAGCGCTTCTCTCGGGCGGGCTCGACTCCTCGATCATCGCGGCCATCGCAGCACGCTACAGCCACCGGCGGATCGAGGACGACGACTCCACGGAGGCGTGGTGGCCACGACTCCACACCTTCGCGATCGGGCTCGAGGGCTCCCCCGATCTCGCGCGGGCGCGGGAGGTGGCCGACCACATCGACTCGGTCCACCACGGCTTCCAGTACACGATTCAGGAGGGGATCGACGCCCTTTCCGACGCCATCCGCCACATGGAGACGTACGACGTCACCACGATCCGGGCCGGCACGCCCATGTACCTGCTGGCCCGCCGTGTCCGGTCGACCGGGGTGAAGATGGTGCTCTCGGGCGAGGGGGCCGACGAGGTCTTCGGCGGCTATCTGTACTTCCACAAGGCGCCCGACCGTGTGGCCTTTCACGAGGAGACCGTGCGAAAGCTGGATCGGCTCCATTCCTTCGACTGCCTGCGGGCGAACAAGGCGATGGCGGCCTGGGGGGTCGAGGCCCGGGTCCCATTCCTCGACCGGGACTTCCTCGACGTCGCGATGTCGCTCGACCCGAGCGTCAAGATGGTGCACCCCGTGCAGGGAGAGCCCGCCGAGCGACGGATCGCCGAAAAGCAGGTGCTGCGGGACGCCTTCGGTGATCTGCTGCCCGAGTCCGTGTCGACCCGGCAGAAGGAGCAGTTCTCCGACGGCGTGGGCTACGGCTGGATCGATGCGCTTCGCGAGCACGCCGAGGCGCGCGTATCCGACGCCCAGCTCGCCGCGGCCGCCGGCCGTTTCCCCGTGAACACGCCCGACACGAAGGAGGGCTACCTCTACCGGGAGATCTGGTCGTCCCACTTCCCCGACCTCGCCGCGCACCTGGTGCCGGGCGGGAAGTCGGTGGCGTGCAGCACGCCCGAGGCGCTCGCGTGGGACGCGTCGTTCGGGGCGTCCGCCGACCCGTCGGGGCGCGCCGTGAAGGGCGTGCACCAGGACGCGTACTGAGGGGGCCGAGTCGGCCCCGGAGCGCCTCAACCGCCCGAGACCGCACGGATGAACGTGAAGATCTCGTCCCACGCGGTGACGACGGTCGTCGACGGTCCCACGATCAGCTCGCGCAGAGCCGGGACTCGCGCACCCGGCCAGGCGTGCCCCGCGCCGGTCAGCTTCCAGTGCTCCAGGGGCGCGTCGGCGCATGACCACCGAAGCAGAACGGCCGTGTGTTCCGCGTCCGGGCCCGTGCCCGTCCGGCGCGCGACGGTATCGGGTGTCGCCGCGCACGCGTTCGCGGTGCGCCACTCGGTGAGCATGTCCTCGACGGGCGTGAAGGTCCGGTCGTCCCGGGTGCCGCCCTCGTAGAAGGCCCGCGGGTCGTCGACGCTGTGGATGTGCAGGAGCGGGACTGCGCCCGAGGGCGTGACCGCGGGGCTCTGCATGGCGGCCCCGACCCCGATGACCGCCTCCCAGCGCCGGGGCTCCTCCGCCGCGAGCCGATAGGCCATCATCGCGCCGTTCGAATGACCGGTCAGCGAGACCCGCCCGCGGTCGATGGGGTGACGCGTCGCGAGGTCGTCGAGCAGGGCGAGGGCGAACCCGACGTCGTCCACGTCTCGGTCGCGGGCGTACCCGCAGCAGTCGGGCCCGCCGTTCCACGTCAGCGCGTTCGCCGTGTTGCCGGTGCCCCCCGGGTGGACGACCACGAACCCTTCGACGTCGCCGACGGCGTCGAGCCCGGACGTGCCCTTGAACCCCTCCGGCGTGCCGCCACCGCCGTGAAAGGCGACCAGCACGGGATGCCCGCGACTCGGCACGTCTCCGGGCGGGACCCGGATCAGGACCCGGCGGCTCTCGCCACCGAACGACAGAACGACGGCGTGGTCGCCGGGTTCGAGAACGGAGACGCCCGTCGGCTCGGGCGATGTGCCGGAGCCCCCGCAGGCGCCGACGAGAAGCAGGGCGATGGGTCCAGCGACACCACACGCGATTCTCATGTTCGTCTCCCTTCCTCGCTGGGCCGCCGTTCACCTCGACGAGGCCACGGAAGCCGGACCATCGAAGCTCCTCGGCCTACCGAATCACCCGGCTCCCGACCCCGTCCGACGCCACGATCTCGAGGCGATCGACCGATCGGGCAGTCGGGATCGTGGCCTCGCCGCCGCGCGCGAAGGAGAGCACCTCACCGGTGACCCGATCCCGCACCATGACCATCGGATAGTCCTCGACCTCCCAGCGGACCCGGGCGCCCGCGCCCGGAGCCGCCTCGATCCGGACCGGGGGCGGGGTCGCGGCGGCAGCACCCGCCGCCCCACGGACCCGAGCGCGTGATACGGACGCCACGCCCGGCGCCCCGACCTCGATACGGTCGAGGGCGTCACGGGTCGTCCGAGAGACCGGAAGGAAGAAGGCGAAGTGGCGCGTGCCGTCCTCCTCGCCGGTCTCTTCGCCCCGGAAGGCGTACGAGAAGAGCTCCCTTCCCGCCGCGTCGAGACCTCGCAGCTGGTGGGGTCCGTCGCCGTCCGGCAGGAGCGGCACGCCCTGGAACTCGAACGCCGGCTCGAGATCGATCCCGTCCGGTCCGATGCGACCCCACACCAGAAGGCCCTCGGCGCGGGGCGACACCGCCCCCCCGGGGGCTGCGAGGGGATCCGCACGGCGCCAGTCGAGCACCGCCTGGAAGGTGTAGTCGCTCGTCCACCGCGGGTTGCAGTAGCTCATGTAGTCGCGTGATCGATCCGACGCGATGTACGCGTTGCGCTGGATGTCGTACCCGGGCGCGCCGATCCACGCGTCGGGGTGCGGGTAGCCGGGATCGACGCCGGCGGGGTTTCCACAGGGGGTGTGGCGGCGGCCCAGGTTGTGCCCGAGCTCGTGGGCGACCGTACCGGCGGCGCGCGGAAGGTTGTCGGTGGAGAGCCCCGACCGGAACGAGCTCGTAGGCGACCCCGGACGGTAGGCGAGGCCCGCCCATGGGGAACCGGGGGGGGTGTCCAGGATGCCGTGGTAGTACTCGGCCCCCGCTCCCTCCGCGGCACGGAGTGCCTGGATCTCGCCGAGGAGTTCCGACCAGCCCTCCTCCGTCCGAAGGTCCGCACCGGTCGAGTAGGGCGCGTGCGGGGTCAGCACGAGGTCCCCGGGAATCCAGTTGCGGACCGACACGAAGAAGTCCTCGACGTTGCCCGCGTCCACATTCCCGGTCGAGCCGTGCACGAGCGCCTGGATCGGAATCCAGACGACCTCGAGCGGCGGCACGGGTGCGATGTCCAGATCCACCGGCCCGCCGGCGGGGAAGGTGTTGTCGCTGGCGTCCTCCGGATAGACGCCTTCGGGGTCGATCGTCACCTGCACCGACAGGTCGTCGACGACCTCCCCCGGCGCCAGGACCATGTCGACGGTCTGCGTGGGATCGTCGAGGTTCGGCGCCGTCGGGACGGGACTCTCGCCGTACGACACCGTCTCGCTCCGCACGAGCGTGGCGCCGTGGTAGATGTCGAACCGCACGTCGGGACGTGCAGGACTGTCTTCGTTGGCCCGGACCACGGCACGCAGGACGCCGCCGCGGCCACGGACTCCGCCGATATCGCCCGCGAACGACTGGCTCCCCTGATTCAGCCGAATGGCGTCCACGGTGAGGTTGAGCGTCGACGGTCGCGCCTCGGCCACGATCGTCACCGGCTCGAGTCCCTGGGCCGTGACGGTGAGCGTCTGGGGACCGGCCGCCGGTCCCAGTGTCCAGCGCTCGACGCCGGCCACGCCGTCGAGCCCGGTCGCGGAGTCCGGTCCGTCCAGGCTGCCTGCGCCCGTCTCGACCGAGAAGGTCACCGGGACTCCGGCCGCGGGGTTCCCCAGCCGGTCGGTCACGCGGATGGCGGGCGGCACGTCGACCGGCCACCCCGGCCACGCGGTCTGGTCGGCACCGAGGTGCGGCGCGACGACGGCAGGCGGCCCGGCTACCGCAGTCGCGCTCAGGAGGGCGGGCGAGCCACCCTCTATGGCCGCACCGAGGCGGTTGGACCCGGGCGTCGGCCCGAGGATCCAGGCGCCCACCGTAGCGAGCCCCTGGGCGTCCACGGGCGGCGACTCCCCCTCCACGGCGCCGCCACCCGCCACGATCCGGAAGGTGACGGTCGCGCCACTGGCAGGGTTCCCGAAGCGATCGACCACGCGTACCGAGGGGCGGACCGGAACGGCCTCCCCGACGGTCGCCGTCTGCGCGTCGCCGGCTACCACCTCGACCGCGGCCGCGGGCCCGGCCGCGGCGTCGATGCGGAACTCCACCGGTGCCCCGCCCTGCGCGCTCGCCTGCACCACCTGTTCGCCGGACTGGCTGCCGGCCGTGAACTGGACCTCGGCGGTTCCGTCGGAGCCGGTCGTGGTCGCGGTAGACGAGAGCGACCCGCCACCGGACGAAACGCGCCATGACACCGACACCCCGCTCATCGGCCCACCGGCACCGTCGCGGACGCGGACACGGAGCGGCTGCCCGAGCGGCTCCCCCACGGTAGCGGAACGCAGTGCACTCCCGACGGGCTCGAGCGAACCCACCGTCGTTCCGGTTGGGCCCTCGCCCCCGCACGCGGCGACGAAGAGGGTGAGGAGGACTAGCGGGGCACGTACGTGGTTCATCTGGACAGTGCTGATCGGCGTCGCATGACGCGTGCGGGTCGGGACCGACTCTCTCGACCTCATCTCGGATACTCGCGGCAGCCCGCGGGGGGTCGCCGGGAACGCCACCGGTCTGCGGCGCATATGGCGTCTCCGACCTCACCAGTACCCGCCCCTCAGTCGATGCGTCAAGACGCGCGGTGGGCCCGCTTCGACGGGCGACGCTCAGCCCGCGAGCCCCTCCTGCATCGCCAGCAGCAGCCGCGGGATCCGCTGCAGCGCCCAGGCCGCCTCGTCCAGATCGAGGCACTCGGTGTTGGTGTGGGCGTGGCGCTCCTCACCCGGTGCGAAGCCGATCGTGGGGATGTCGAAGGTCCCGCAGCTCCATCCGCCGTCGGTCGCGAACGCCCAGGGGCGCACGCGGGCGGGACCGCGTTCTCCCCGCCGACCGACGGCCTCGGCCGCCGCGACCACGACGGGATGATCCCGGGCGACACCGAATCCCGGCATGAACACCGACCGCTCCTCCTCGTGGCCGGTCCAGGTCCGCTGACGCTCGGTGGCCATCCGCACCTCCCACCCCAGGTCTCCGGGCGGGCCGTGCGACCCGATCCGCTCGGTGATGGCGCGGCGAATCGTCGCCAGCAGGTCCTCGTCCTTCATGCCCGGCAGGATCCGCCAGTCGAGCACGACGGTCACGCGGTCGGGAATGACGTTCCGGCTCTCGGGAAGCACGTCGATGCTGGTCGGAACGAGCGTCGCGGGACCGAGCGCGGCGTCCGTCGGTTGATGGGCCGCGACGCGCTCGACCGCGTCGAGGACGGCGGGCACGAGCTCGAGGGCGTTCCGGGCCCGGTCGGGGGCGGAGGCGTGCCCGGCCCGGCCCTTCAGCACGACCTCCACCTCCGCGCGGCCGCGGTGCCCGATGCAGATGTCGCCGTGCGTGGACTCGCCGATGAGCACGGCGTCCGGTCGCACCTCGCCCGACTCGAGCAGTCGATGCATCCCGAGCCCGCCCCGCTCCTCGAACACGGTGTGGACGACCCACACGTCACCGGGCGTCCGCCCGGCGAGGGCCGCCGCGCCGTGGGTGAGGAGCGCGAGCGGTCCCTTGATGTCCATCGCGCCACGGCCGTGCAGGCATCCGTCGGCCAGTTCCGCCGCGAAGGGCGGGTGCTCCCACGCCTCCGGGTCGCCCGCAGCCACGACGTCGAGGTGCGCGTTCACCATCACGGCGGGTGCCCCCGGGTCCAACCCGGCCACCCGCCCGATCGCGTTCCCCCATTCGTCGTGGCGGATGTCGAGCAGATCGAGCCGCTCGTACTCCGCGAGCACCCGTCGACATACCGACTCCTCGTCCCCGGAGAGCCCGGGGATGCGGATCAGGTCGCGAGCGAAGTCGATGGCGGCGTCGAAATCGGGCCGTGGGCCGTGGTCGGGGGTCGGCGAGAATGGCATGAGCCAACCGAATACGCGAACGGGTCCGGCGCCAGTTCGGCACCGGACCCGCTCGGTCACTCGTCGGCGCCCCGGCTCCCGACCGGGAGCTCGGCTGCGCCGTCGGCCGGGCGCGTCAGCCCAGCAGCGACTGCACCATCGTCATGAGCGACGAAAGCACATCCGGATCGGCCCCCTCGTGCACCTGCACGAACCAGGGCGCGAGCACGAGCGCGACCACGCTCATGAGCTTGATCAGGATGTTGAGCGACGGGCCCGAGGTGTCCTTGAAGGGATCCCCGACGGTGTCACCCACCACCGCGGCCTTGTGCGGCTCGGAGCCCTTTCCGCCATGGGCGCCACCCTCGATGAACTTCTTCGCGTTGTCCCAGGCACCGCCGGCGTTGGCCATGAACAGCGCCATGAGCACACCCGTCACGGTGGCGCCGGCGAGCAGACCGCCGAGCGCCTCGACGCCGAGGAAGTAGCCCACCAGCACGGGCGACACGACCGCCACCAGACCCGGCAGGATCATCTCGCGGAGCGCAGCCGCGGTGGAGATGTCGACACAGCGAGCGGAATCAGGCTTCGCGGTGCCTTCCATCAGACCCGGGATCTCCCGGAACTGACGGCGCACCTCGTCCACCATCCCGGCTGCGGCGCGGCCTACCGCGGTCATCGTCAGCGCGGCCACGAAGAACGGCAGCATGCCGCCCACGAAGAGGCCGATCACCGTGTACGGGTTCACCAGGTCGATCCCGGTCGTCTGAAGCCCGACCTTCGCGCTGTACGCGCTGAAGAGCGCGAGCGCGGTGAGCGCCGCCGACCCGATGGCGAAGCCCTTCCCGATCGCCGCCGTGGTGTTGCCGATGGCGTCGAGCGAGTCGGTGATCTTCCGCGTCTCGGGACCCAGGCCGGCCATCTCGGAGATACCACCGGCGTTGTCGGCGACGGGGCCGTACGCATCCACCGACATGGTCACACCGACCGTGGCCAGCATGCCGACCGCGGCGATCCCGATCCCGTACAGGCCGGCGAACGAGTACGAAACGCCGATCGCGATGCAGATCAGCAGCATCGGGATGGCGGTCGACTCCATCCCGACCGCGAGGCCCGAGATGATGTTCGTGGCGGAGCCCGTCTCGGACGCCGTCGCGATCTTCTTCACCGGTCCCGCGGCCGTGTAGTACTCCGTGACGAGGCCGATGAAGATCCCCACGAGCGTACCCGCGACGATGGCGGCCCACGGCCCGTGGACCGGGTAGGCGAGGCCCGTCGCGGCGTTGGTGATCTCGATGCCCATGCTCTGAACGACGAACCACATCACCAGCAGGAAGAGTCCCGCCGAGATGAAGGTCACGTTCCGGAGCGCGTTCGCAGGATCCGACCTCTCGAGCACCTTCATGAAGCCGATGCCGACGAGGGAGGCCACGAGCCCGATCATCACCGTGATGATCGGAAGCGCCACCGCCGCCGCGGCCGAAGTCGCCACCGCACCGATCGCGATGGTCGCCACCACCGAGCCCACGTAGGACTCGAAGATGTCCGCGCCCATGCCGGCGACGTCACCCACGTTGTCGCCCACGTTGTCGGCAATCGTCGCGGGGTTCCGCGGGTCGTCCTCGGGAATGCCCGCCTCGACCTTTCCGACGAGGTCGGCGCCCACATCGGCGGCCTTCGTGTAGATGCCGCCACCGACGCGTGCGAAGAGGGCGATCGTGCTCGCACCCATCGCGAAGCCGGACACGACCTCGGCGAACGCCGGGAGCTCGCCCGGCAGCGCAGCGGACCCGAGGAAGTAGTAGAGCGACCCGATGCCCAGCAGCCCGAGCGCCGCGACCGCGAGCCCCATCACCGCGCCGCCGAAGAAGGCGACGCGAAGCGCCTTGCCCTGCCCTTCCTCGTTGGCCGCAGCCGACGTACGCACGTTCGCTCGGGTCGCCGCCTTCATGCCGAAGAACCCGGCGAAGATCGAAGCGATGGCGCCGTAGACGTACGCCCCGGCGGTCGCCCCGCCGATGGCGAGGAAGAGGAGACCCGCCACGATCACGATGAACACCGCCAGCACCGTGTACTCCCGGCGCAGGAAGGCCATCGCCCCATCGTGGATCTGGTCTCCGAGGTCGATCATGACCTCGGTGCCGGAGGGCTGACTCTTCACGTAGTTGTAGATCAGCCCGGCGATGACGAGTCCGACGACTCCGAACACCCAGGCCCATCCGGTGAACGCCACAAGATCCATGAGGCCGTTCGTCCTGTTTCAGTGATGATGTCGGGCAGTGCGTCAGCCCGAGGCCGACCCGTGGGTCGGCGCTAGCGATTGTAGCGGCTCATGGCCGCTTCCATGCCCTCCGTCATCCAGACGTCGAGCGCTTCCACCAGGTCGGGCAGCAGCCCGACCACGATGTCCTCGTCCTCCGCCGGCATGGGCGCGAGCACCCATTCCGCCAGATCCGTCCCCGCCGGGCGGCGCCCGACTCCGATCCTGAGTCGGGCGTAGTCCTGCGTGCCCAGCGCTCCCTCGATCGACTTCAGGCCGTTGTGACCGCCCGCGCTTCCACCGGGGCGCATCCGGACCTTGCCGACGTCGATCGCCGCATCGTCCACCAGCACCATCAGGTCTCGGGTCGCGTCGAAGTCCGGCCGACCTCGAAGCTGCCCCACGGCGGCCCCGCTCCGGTTCATGAAGGCCGTGGGCTTGAGCAGCAGGACGGTCTCCTCGTGGCGCGACCCGGCCGCAACCAGCGCCGGGCCCTCCCGTTCGAACGCTCCGAAGTCCCAGTCGTACGCCGCGCGGTCGAGGAGCCACCAGCCGACGTTGTGTCGGGTGGCGTCGTACTCCGCCCCGGGATTCCCGAGTCCGACGATGAACTTCACGAAACGACGGCGCAGCGGCGATCAGTCGTCGGACGCGTCGTCCTCGGCGCCCTCGCCTCCGTCGCCGTCCGCGGCCTCGCCCTCGGCTGCTTCCTCGCCCTCGCCGATGACCTCGACGTCCATCTCGTCTCCCTCTTCCTCCTCCTCGACCTCCTGACGCGGCAGGTTGACCGTGGCGAGCGTGCGATCCTCATCGATGAGGGCGCGGACGCCCTCCGGCATCTCGATGTCGTAGACATGGAGCGCGTCACCGATATCCAGACCCGACACGTCGATGACGATCTGGTCCGGAATCTTCGACGGAATGCACGCGACCGGGAGGTCGTGGACGACCAGCTGTAGAACGCCGCCGCTGTCCTTCACCCCGACCGGCGTACCCTCGACGTTCACCGGAACTTCGACCTCGACCTCGACGCCCGCCTGAATCCGGTAGAAGTCGACGTGGAGGATGTGGGCCTTGAAGGGGTGCGTCTGCACCTCGCGGACCAGCGTCGGAATCGGCGCCTTCTCGCCGGCCACCTCGACGTTCACGATCGTGTTTTCGACCGAGATCCGGTGGAACAGCAGATCGGCCTCGTGTGCGTCCAGCGAGACGGAAAGACCCTCGTCCCCCTGCCCGTACAGAATGGCCGGGATGCGGCCGGCGGCGCGCAGCTGGCGCGCGGCGCCCTTGCCGCTCTCGGTGCGCTTCTCGGCGCTGAGGGTCGCGTTCATGCTCATCGTTCGTGCCTCTCAAGTACTGGGCCTCGAGGCCCGTTCATCGGGGAAGACCCCGCAAAGTTCACTCGTCGTCCTCGTCGCGGATCTCGAAGAGCTGGCTCACCGACTCGTTCGAGTGGATGTACGTCACCGCATTGGCGAGCAGCTCCGCCACGGAGAGGACCTTGAGCGCCGGGAAGCGGCGCTCCTCGGGAATGTGGATGGTGTTCGTCACCACGAACTCCTCGAGCGGCGCCGACGACAGTCGCTCGACGGCCGGGCCGGAGAGGAGGGCGTGCGTCGCCATCGCGTACACGTTGCCCGCCCCGCGGTCCTTCAGGGCGTGCACGGCGTTCGTGAGGGTGCCGCCGGTGTCGACCAGGTCGTCGACGAGCAGGCAGTTCCTGCCGTCGACGTCACCGACCACGTTCAGCACCTCGGAGGCGTTCGCCTCGGGGCGACGCTTGTCGATGATCGCGAAGGTGGCGTCCAGCCGCTTCGCGAATCCGCGCGCCATCTTCGCGGAGCCCACGTCCGGAGCGACCACCACGAGGTCCTGGATCTTCTTCTCGCGGAAGTACTCCGTGAGTACCGGCGCGGCATAGAGGTGATCGACGGGGATGTCGAAGAACCCCTGGATCTGGTGCTGGTGGAAGTCGATGCTGACCACGCGATCCGCGCCCGCCGCCACCAGCATGTTCGCCATCAGCTTCGCGCCGATCGCGACCCGCGGCTGATCCTTGCGGTCCTGACGCCCGTAGCCGAAGTACGGTACGACCGCCGTCACCCGCTCCGCCGACGCCCGATGCGCGGCGTCGATGAGGAGCAGAAGCTCCACCGTGTTCTCGGCCGGCGCGACCGTCGGCTGAATCACGAAGACGTCCCGGCCGCGGGCGTTCCGGTCGATCCGCACGAAGATCTCGCGGTCCGCGAAATCCCGGATGGTGCAGGTGTCGACGGAGTGCCCGAGCAGTTCACCCATCTCCTCGGCGAGCGGACGATTGGCGCGTCCGCTGAGCAGGAGAAGGGGCCCTCGGCCGGTCGGGTCAGTCATCGATCGGGCCATCGATCGGGGTTGATGTGGAGTCGCGAGGTCGAACGATACGGCAGCCCGAAAAGGTAGAATTGACGGGACAGAAGGTCAACGCGAGGCCCGGCCCTGAGAGGGGTGCCGAGGTCAGCGGCGCACCCGCAGCTCCCGTTCCGCGACGAGAGGGCTCCGGCCCGGCGCGCGGAGCTCCAGCCGCAGGATCCAGATGCCCTCGTCCAGGTCCTCCGGCAGACCCATCTCGATCGTCCGGAAGTGCGCGCCCAGCCGCTCGGGACCGAGCTCCGTCCACTCGAGCTCGGCCGCGACGTCTTCGCCCCCGAGCCCGAGCCAGCCGGCGACGCGATCGACGATCCCCCCACCCTGCTCGACCAGCGTCAGGCTGTACTCGAAGCTCTCCCGCTCCCGGCCGAGCCCCCACGTCTCCCATCCGACCCGGAACCGATCGCCGGGCCGGACGGTGCGGAGCGCGCTTCCACCGAGCGCCTCGTCCAGCGTGGCGGGCTCGGGCGCCGGGGGAAGCAGCAGGAGGTCGGAGAGGGCGGGCTCGTCCGGGAGGCGCTCGGGGATCCGGAGCCCCCGCCGCAGCCGCGCACCGCGGCCGAGGTCCGGCACGAGGTGCTCGACGCTCACCACCCAGTCGCCGGCCGGCACGGTGACACGGTGCCACCGAGGCTCGGGAAGGTGATCCGCGATGTCCTCCCGCTGTGCACCGAGCAGCATGGGGAAGGTACGACGGTCCTCGGCCACGACCCGTCCGTCCACATCCACCATGAACAGCCCCGAGGTCGCGGGTGTGCCCGTGAACGCCGGGAGCACCGGCAGAGGGGGGTGATCGTGCCCGGCGTGCCAGCTCGTATCCTCGGGAAGCGCGACGGCCGCCAACACGATCGTCTCACGCCCGCGGGGAAGGAGCAGCACCTCACCGTCGGGAAGCACGTTCGGCGCGTATAGCGGTGCATACGCGCTGCGGGGAATTCGCTCCGACTGGGGAGTCCAGTCGCGAGCGGTCGACGTCGCCGGGTCGAGCACCGCCTCCTCCGGCGCCACCCACGGAAGCGAATACGGGTGCTGGTGGCCGACCACGGACGCGTCCGAGCCGATCATCGAGACCGAGCCCGGGCGGCGCTCCCACCCGACCTCCCAGCCGTATCGCAGCGTGACTTCGGTGAGGTCGTCCCGGAAGCGGATCCGGTACGCACTGTCGAGGCCGTAGCGGATGCCGATCATCGTCCGGCGGGCGAGGTGCTCCGTCAGCCGGTCGTTCGCCGGCACCAGCAGGAACGGGTCCGAAAGGCGCCAGTAGCGGTCGATCTCGGCGTCGCGTTCGGAACCCTCGAGATTCCGGAGCCGGTCCCGGACGTCGCCGTCCACCAGCTCCTCGGGATCGAGCCACTCGCGTCGCCGATCGATCGACATGCCGTCCAGCGCCGCCCGGAAGGCGGCGTCGGCGTCGACGTATCGCCCCATCCCGTGCAGGGCGAGGCCGCGCAGGGCCGCGCACCAGGTGGCGTCGATCGGAGGACACGGGTCGAGGAGCGGAAGCGCGAACTCCCACTCCCCGCCTTCACCGAGATACCGTACGATCTGGCCCAGTACCCACCCGTCGCCGGGAATCGAGGCGTGGCCCGCGACCAGCGCCTCCAGCAGCCGGGCACGCTCCTCCTCCATCCGCTCCGGCAGCTCCTCGGGGAACCACCAGTCCGTGCCCTCTCCCAGGGTGAGACACATCCGGCCGATGTACTGGTCGCAGTGGCCGCCACCACCGCCGTACCAGTCGGTCGGCGCGTGCCGCCGTCGCGCGCGCTCGTACGTTTCGACCGCGTGCTCGAGGTCGTCCCGAAGCGCCGCCGAGTCCCGGGGGGCCGCCTCCCGGATGGACGTGCCGGGCGGCGACTGGGCGAGACCCGACTCCGCCGCGACCGGACCGGGCTGGGACGGCGCGATCGCGACGAGGGCCACGAGCACCGCCGGCCATCGCCCGCGCGCCGCTCGGGGCGGCTGCGAGGGCGACCGGTGGGTGGGCGACGGATCCACGGGGCCTCTCGTGGCGGGGGACGTACGCGAATTGGCCCGCTAGGAATCGAACCTAGATCGCCGGATCCAAAGACCGGTGTCTTGCCGTTAGACGACGGGCCATCGGGGGAATCCTACCCCGAAGCGCGGGAAAGCCTCAAGGTGTCCCGGAGGCGGGGACCGGCGGAGACAGGCGCTCGAGCGTGGTCGCTCGAAAGACCCGTGCCTCGGGGAGGGCCTCGGCGAGCGAGTCGGCGAGCGAGTCGGCCGGAAAGCCGAACACCGCACTGCCGCTGCCCGAGAGCAGGACGTGGCGGAGCCCCGCCGCCCCCATCGCACGAACCACGGTCGCCACCTCCGGCACCCGCTTCGCCACGACGTCGTGGAAGTCGTTCCCGAGCGCATGTTCGACGCCGGGCCAGGTCGGTCCACCCGCGACGGCGGAGAGCCGGTCGCCGGATCGTGCAGCGGACCCGCTCCTACCCGCACGCCGAGCCGCGGCCAGCCACCCGTACGCCTCGGCCGTCGGCACCGGTACCGGCGGCACCACGACGACCACGTCGCGGGGCGGCAGCGCACCGAGTGGATCGAGCCGCTCGCCGATGCCACGGCCGCGCGCCAGCGCTTCGCCTCGACAGAAGAACGGCACGTCGGCGCCCAAGCCGGCCCCGATCTCGGCGATCCGTACGGCGCCCAGCGGGGCACCATGCATCGCCTCGAGGCCCCGCAGGACCGCGCCGGCGTCGGACGAGCCTCCGCCGAGCCCCGCACCCGCGGGGATCCGCTTCGTGAGCCGGATGTGAACCCGCGGATCGACGCCGGACGCGTCGGCCCAGGCGCGGGCCGCGCGCAGCGCGAGGTTCCGGTCGGCGGGCCCCACGTCCGCATCGACGACGGTGAGGCCGACGCCCGAGGCCTCTCGCGGCACGATGAGGACCTCGTCGGACAACGAGATCGCCTGGAAGAGCGTGTCGAGCTCGTGGTATCCGTCCGGGCGACGCCCGAGGATCCGGAGCACGAGGTTGATCTTGGCAGGGGCCTCGACGCGGAGCGCGCGTCTCGACGGTTCGGCTCCCTCAGACGGCATCGGCGCCCTCGATCTCGCGCTCCACGCGCTCCTCCGAGGCCCCCACGTCGCTCAGCGTCAGCCCGAGCGAACGGGCATACCAGAGGCCGATGAAGGTGATCGGGAAGAAACCGCCCAGGTGGAACGTGTAGGCGAAGGCGGCCGTCGCCACCGCGTCCACCCCATAGACCGTCTCGAGGGCGAACCGCGCCGCGGCATGAAACGTCCCGACGTAGCCGGGCAGCGCCGGGATCGACGCGCCGAAGGCGATGACCGCCTGCGCGAAGATCGCGGCGACGAACCCCAGCTCGATCCCCAGTGCCCGCATTCCGAGCCAGATCGAGAACGTGCCGCAGAGCCAGACCGCCAGGGTCCAGACGATCGCGTGAAGAAGCAGGCCCGGTGAGCGCACCACCTCGAGCGACTCCAGAAACGCCTCCATCGAGTCCACGACGAGCCGCTCGAACCGGTCCGGCAGCCAGCGGGCGGCGTGCTCGACGACGCGCACGGCCGGCCGCGGGAAGAGCAGAAGTGCCACGATGCCCGCTCCGATCGCCGCGATGGCCGTCACCGCGCCGCGGACCATGAGCATGAACCCCGACCCCAGTTCGACGTCGGGGAAGCCCGGTGTGAGCACGGCCCCGACCAGGAACGCGGTCAGCATGAGCGCGTCCAGCAGCCGCTCGACCACGAGCGACCCGAAGGCCGCGGGAACCGGGACGCTCCGCTCGAAGCGCCCCATCGCGTAGGCCCGGGCGAACTCCCCCGCGCGCGCCGGCAGGAGGTTGTTCGCCATGAACCCGATCGAGACGGCACCGAACCGGGAGCGGAGGGGCGTGTCCGGATCGATCGGATGAAGCAGCACCCGCCAGCGGAGGGCGCGGAGCAGGAACACGAAGGTGGCCACGGCGATCGCGGCCGTCAGGAGCCACCAGTCGGCCGATGCCGCATGGCCGATCGCCTCGTCGATCGCGACGTCCTTGAGGGTCCACCAGATCAGGAGCACCGAGATCGCGAACCCGACCCAGCCCTTCCAGCCGAGCTTCATCCTCCGCGAGCACGACGGAGGATCGCGGCCATGTCCCGCACCGCGCTCTCCATGCCCACGAGCACCGCTCGCGAGACGATCGAATGGCCGATGTTGAGTTCCTCGATCTCCTCGACGGCAGCGACCGGACCGACGTTCTCGTACGTCAGCCCGTGCCCTGCGTGCACGTCGAGGCCCAAATCGCGCCCGTGTCGCGCGGCCGCCACGAGCCGGTCGAGCTCGTGCCTGCGCGCGGAGGCGTCCCGGGCGTTGGCGTATTCGCCGGTGTGGAGCTCGACCGCATCGGCACCGAGTTCGGCCGACACGTCGAGCGCCGCAGGCACCGGGTCCACGAAGAGCGACGTTCGGACACCGGCGGCCACGAGCCGGTCCAGGCACCCGGCGATCCGGTCGCGCACCGCGGCGTCCGTAAGGGCGAGCCCACCCTCGGTGGTGACCTCCGTACGCTTTTCGGGGACCAGGGTCGCCTGGTGCGGAGCCACCTCGACGGCGAGATCGACGATCTCGGGGACGGTCGCGAGCTCGAAGTTGAGCGGCGTCCGCAGGGTGGCGGCGAGGACCCGAACGTCGCGGTCCGAGATGTGCCGCCGATCCTCACGGAGGTGCACGGTGATCCCGTCGGCGCCCCCCAGTTCGACGAGCACCGCGGCACGGACGGGGTCCGGCTCGTCGGTTCGGCGAGCCTGACGCACGGTGGCGACGTGGTCGATGTTGACGAAGAGTCTCATGCGGGTCAGGCGTTCTGGTCGAACAGTTCGAGAAATCGGTCGTGCGTGCCGGGGTCCACCCCGTCCGCCTCCAAGCCACGGGCGAGCGCGGCTCGGCCGATCTCGCGGTAGAGGCCTCGAATCTCGGACGGAAGCGCTCGCATGTGCAGGTCCACGGCCTCGACGTCGCCGTCGGCGACCGGCCCCGTGACGCCTCGCGCCGGCCCGTACCGGCCCACGCCGTCGAGCGCCCCCTCGGCCAGCCGGACCATCGATCGACGGGCGTCCGCCGGCTCCACGCCCGCGTCCGTCAGGACGTCCTCCGCCGCCGAGAGCAGCCCGGCCACACCGTTCGACACGAGCAGGGCGGCAGCATGAACCAGCGGCCGTCGTGCGGCGGGCACGTCCAGCGGGGTCGCGCCGATCGCGTGGGCGAGACGGCGGCCCGCGCTCGCCGCGTCGGGCTCGCCCGCCACCACCACGCCGGCGCCCTCGAACATGCCCGCGCCGGGGACCGGGTGAGGGACCGTCTGCAGCGGGAAGAACGAACCCACGGACCACCCGCGCGCGTGCAGCGGGGCGAGTACGTCGGTGCCCAGCGATCCCGACGTGTGCAGGACCGGCACGCCCTCTCGCGGCGGCGTGTGGCCCGCCAGCGCGTGGGCGAGCTCCGGCAGGATCCGGTCGGGCACGGCGAGGAGCACGGCCGTCGTGTCCGGGTCCGGGGTGGCGAGCCCGAACGTGTACGTCGCCACGCCCTGCGTGAAGAGCGGGTGTGACGGAGGCTCGGGGTGCCGACCGCAGATCCGCAGAGACGCGACGGCCTCCGCCTCGACCAGCGCGCCGGCGAGCGCGAGCCCCAGCCGCCCCGGGCCCACGAGATGGAGGTGCTCCACTCTCAGTCCACGTGCTCCACGTCCGGACGCCCGCGAAGGCGTCCGGCCGTTGCCGCGGGGACGCGCGCGACCACGTCCATCGTGGCGCCGTCGTGCGTCTGCTCCAGCATCTCGCCGTCCCGGTGGATCTCCGCCAGCACGTCACCCGCCGCGGCCGGCACCCGGATGTGGATGCGGTGGAGCCGGGCCCGCGCCCTCGCCAGCAGCGTTTCCTTCAGCACGCCCAGCGACTCGTCGACGTGCGCCGAGAGGAAGAGCGCCGGGGGTGCCGCTCCGTTGCGGGCGCGGATCTCCTCCTGAAGCGCGACGGCGGCGTCGGCCTCCACGGCATCCATCTTGTTGAACACGAGAATCCGGGGACGGTCCGCGAGCCCGAGATCGCGCAGCACATCGTCCACGACCTCCTCCTGCTCCGCCCGGTCCGGGTGTGACGCATCCTGCACGTGCAGGATCACGTCGGCCTCGCGTGCCTCCTCGAGGGTCGATCGGAACGAAGCCACCAGGTGGTGCGGCAGCTTCCTGATGAAGCCCACGGTGTCCGTCATGAGCGCGGTGTAGCCAGCTTCGAGTTCGACCGCTCGCGTGGTCGAATCGAGCGTGGCGAACAATCGGTCCTCGACGAATACGTCGGCGCCCGACAACGCGCGCAGGAGCGATGACTTCCCCGCGTTCGTGTACCCGACCAGCGCAACCCTGAACTCCCCCTGCCGCTGCCGCCGCTGCACCTCGCGCGCGGCCGCCACGTCCTGAAGCTTCCGCCGGAGGTCCGCGATCCGCGTTCCGATCAGGCGCCGGTCGGTCTCGATCTGCGTCTCACCCGGACCCCGGAGCCCGATGCCACCCCGCGTCCGCGACAGGTGCGTCCACATGCGCTTGAGCCGCGGCCGGAGGTACTCGAGCTGGGCGAGCTCGACCTGCAGTCGCGCTTCTCTAGATCGCGCGCGCGTCGCGAAGATGTCGAGGATGAGCTCGGGACGGTCCATGACGCGCACGCCGAGGGTGTCCTCGAGGTTCTTTCCCTGAGCCGGCGTCAGCTCCTCGTCGAAGATCACGAGGTCGGCCTCCCGGTCGACGAGGTGCTCGCGGAGCTCCTCCGCCTTCCCCTCTCCGATGTAGAGACGGGGATGCGGCGCATCGATGCGCTGCTGCATCGCTCCGACCACCTCGCCCCCTGCGGTGTCGGTGAGGCGGGCGAGCTCGAGGAGGTGCTCCTTCGCGAGTCGCGGGTCGACGTCCTTGGTCGGCGCGCCCATGAGCATCGCGCGCTCGACGGGCGTGCGATTGTCGATCAGCTGCGTGGGAATCTTGTCGCTCCTCCAGTGGGGCCCCGGCGAGTCGAACGGGGTGCTCCGGGAGTGGCCGGCGATCGTGCCCCCCGGGCCGTGCGTTCAGAATAGCGCGGGGCGGCTTCCGTTTCTATCCCGCGCGGTCCCCTCGCGGTCCGCGGCCGGCCGCTGACGAGGCTCCGTCGGGGTCCTGCCTCTCCTGCGATGTCCGCCCTGCCGCCGCACGTTGCTCCGCGAACCAGCGCATGCGTTCGGCGAGCTGCTTCTCGAACCCGTACCGCCCGGGACGGTAGAGCGGTCCGGGGTCGACACCCTCCGGCAGATATCGCTGCGCCGACACCCCGGTCTCGGTATCGGGGTCGTACTCGTAGCCGGCTGCGTACCCGAGGTCCTTCATGAGGTCGGTGGGTGCGTTGCGGATGTGCAGGGGAACGGGCGCCGAGGGATGCTCCTCCGCGGCGCGCAGTGCCGCCTTCCACGCCCCGTACGTTCGAACCGACTTCGGCGCAAGCGCCAGGTAGACCGTGGCCTCGGCCAGGGCGAGCTCCCCCTCGGGCGAGCCGAGGAAGAGAAACGCGTCCCGGGCGGCCAGCGCGACGGCGAGCGCCTGCGGGTCCGCGAGGCCGACGTCCTCCGAGGCCATCCGGACGAGGCGACGGGCCACGTAACGCGGGTCCTCGCCGCCACGCAGCATGCGCGCCAACCAGTAGAGCGCGGCATCGGCGTCGCTTCCGCGTACCGACTTGTGGAGCGCGCTGATGAGGTTGAAGTGCTCCTCTCCCCCCTTGTCGTACACGGCGAAGCGGTGCTGCGCCGCCTCGGCCACGACGTCGGCGTCCACCCGTCCACCCGCCCCGGCGAGGGTCGCGGACGACTCGAGCACGCCCAGGGCCCGCCGGGCGTCGCCATCGGCGAGCGTGGCGATACCCGCGAGCACCCCCTCCTCCAGTACCAGTCCGAGCCCGCCGAGGCCCCGCTCCGCGTCGCCGAGCGCGTCGGCCAGGATCGCCTCGATGTCGCCGGTCCCGAGCGGCTTGAGTACGAAGACCGGTGCGCGAGACAGCAGCGGCCGAACGATCTCGAACGAAGGGTTCTCGGTCGTGGCGCCGATCAGGATGATCGTGCCCGCCTCGACATGGGGAAGGAAGGCGTCCTGCTGCGCCTTGTTGAACCGATGGATCTCGTCGCAGAAGAGGATGGTGCGCTCGCGCGTGGCCCGGAGGCGCTCGCCGGCCTCAGCGATGATCTGCCGGACGCGGGGCACCCCCTCCGTGACCGCGCTGAACGGCACGAATCGCACACCCGTCTCGCGCGCGATCAGACGCGCAAGCGTCGTCTTCCCGCTTCCGGGAGGGCCCCAGAGAATGAGCGACGACGGCGCGCCACCCTCCAGCATCTCGCGGAGCGCCTTCCCCTCCGCAAGGAGGTGCGTCTGGCCACGGAACTCGTCCAGACTGCGCGGGCGCATCCGGGCCGCCAGCGGCGCGGTGTCGGGTGGCTCGCCCGACGGATCCGCGGCGGGACCCCCTGCCACGCGGCCGAAGAGGTCCGGACCGGTCACCCGTGCTCCGGGGGGGCTTCCGGCAGCCCTCCGCGACGCGTCACCTCGGCGATCAGGGCGTCCCGCGTGTTCAGGGACGGGTTTTCCAGTACGCGGTCCAGAAGCGCCTCCAGCAGATCCCCGAAGCGGGGACCCGGCTTGAGCCCGAGTCGGATCAGGTCGCGCCCGCCGATCGCCAGGTCGCCGACCCGGAGAGGTGGCCCCCCCGCAAGCGTTTCGCGAGCGATGCGGAGCCGGTCGGAGCAGTCGGGCGCGGCCTGCCCCGCCCGGATCGACGCCTCCACCAGGGCGAACCGGTCGTCGACGCGTTCGGGACCGACCGCCGCGAGCCAGCGTCGAACGATCGACGCATCGGCCTCGGCCCTCGGGAGCTCGGCAGGTGTCGCCAGGAGGTGCACGGCCCGGTCGGTGTCGGCATTGCTGAACCGGAGGCCCTCCATCCAGGTCGCGACACCGCGGGCGAGGTCCTCCCGTTCCACCTCGGCCATCGCCCGCTCGAACAGCGCCACGGTCCGGAGGACGGGCTCGTCCGTGGACACCTCCCTCGCGAGATCCACCGCCCGACGCCACGCGTCCGCGCCGGCGCGTCCGAGGGCAGGAGCGACCCGGTCGAGCGCTCCAGACTCGCGGTAGAGCCCGAGACCCGGCGTCGGATCGGGCGTCCCGAGCATCTTCACCCACTCTTCACGGATCCGCTCGGCCGACAGACCGCCCAGCCCGTCCGTCGCGGCCACGAGAGCGTCCCACGTGGCCGCGTCGATCTCCATCCCGAATCGACCGGCGAACCGGAGTCCGCGGAGGATCCGCAGGTAGTCTTCGGCGAAGCGCTCGGCGGGAACGCCCACCGTGCGAAGCCGTCCGGTCCGGAGGTCCGCCTCGCCGCCGAAGGGATCGAACAGCTCTTTCCGGATGGGGTGCCAGGCGACTGCGTTGATCGTGAAGTCCCGGCGGGCCAGGTCGTCTTCGATCCGGTCGGCGAAGGTGACGACCGCGTGGCGCCCGTCCGTCTCGATGTCCTGTCGGAACGTGGTCACCTCGTGGAGGACCCCCCACTCGTCGAGCACACCCACGGTGCCGTGGTCGATCCCCACCGGCACCGTGCGACGGAACACGCGCTGCACATCGCGTGGGCGCGCCACGGTCGCGAAGTCCCAGTCGACCGAGGCGGCGCCGAGCAGCGCGTCGCGCACACCACCCCCCACCGTCCACGTCTCGAACCCGGCGGACTCCAGCGTTTCGACCACCCAGCGCGCGGCCGCCGGCACCTCGATCCGCGGTGTCACCCCACCAGTACCGCGCCGCCGTTCACGTTCAGCGTCTCACCGGTGACGTGGCGGCCCAGCGTGGAGCAGAGAAAGACGATCGGCCCCGCCACGTCGTCGGCGGAGGCGATCCGTCCGATCGGAATCGCCGCCTCGATCCGGCGGCGCGCCTCGCCGACGAGCGCGGGAGCGGCCATTTCGGTGTCGATCCAGCCGGGTGCGACGCAGTTGACGGTGACGTCGCGGGGCGCGAGTTCGACGCACAGCCCCTTCACGAGACTCGTGAGCGCGCCCTTCGAGGCGGCGTAGTCGGCGTGCATGGCCTCGCCGCGCTGCCCGGCCGTGGAACCGACGAACACCAGTCGGCCGTGGTCGGCGAGTCGGCGTGCCGCCTCGCGCGCCACGAGAAGCGCCGAATCGAGGTTCACGGTCAGGGTGTTCCGCCACTGGTCCGCACGCATGTCGGCGAGCGCCACGCCCTCGGGCGGCCAGACGCCGTGATTCACCACGACGATGTCGATCGCACCATGTCGGGCCTCGACCTCGTCGAAGAGGGCGGCGACCTCGGCCGCGTCGGTGAGGTCGCCCTTCCGCGCCCAGGACGATCCACCCGCCGCCTCGATCGCGCGCACCGTGTCGGCCGCCTCGTCGTCGCGCGAGCGGTAGGCGATCACGCTGGCCGCTCCGGCCCGCGCGAGCAGCTGCGCAGTGGCACGCCCCACACCCCGCGAGCCGCCGGTGACGACCGCCACGCGCCCGGACAGATCGATCAGGTCGCCGGCATCCACTTTCCCCCCAGGTTACGGTGGTGATGCACTTCCGACTCGAGGATCTCCTCCACCACCTCGCGCGTCTCGTCGTCGTCGATTCCGGCGTCGAGCCACTCCCGATAGTACGCCACCTCGGACGCCTCCCGCTGGCGGGCGTCGTCCTCCCACCGGCCGAGGTCGACGTCGGGGCGTGCCAGTTCCCGCAGGCTCTCGGGCGGCGCACCGAGCTCCAGCAGCCGCGCCGTGAGCCGCGAAAGGTGGTGCTGTTCGTCCGCGTGGAGCTCGTTCAGCCGCTGCGAATCCTCCGGACGACCGTCGTCCTCTGCGGCCGCCGCCAGCGCGCGGTAGAACAGCGTCATCCGCTTCTCGCGACGGCGCGCGTCGTGGAGCCGCTCGATCGGATCCTCGCGGATGCCCCGGCCCTCGCGCTCCGTCACGACGCCTCCGGGCGGATGAGCCGGCGGAGGCGCTCGCGCCACCCGCGATCCATCCGAACCGGCCTCACCGGCAGCGGGTCCATGTCGTCGAGGATGCGGAGTGGGTTCGTGCGGACCAGCATCTTCACCTGCTCGGACGCGTCGAGTGCGTCCAGTCGCTCGACGACCTCGTCGAGCTGAAGTGCGAGGTGCGGACGGCTGTGGTGGTCACTCGCGAGGCAGTCCACGAGGCCGGCTTCGAGCAGTGACCACGCGCCGCGCTCGGCCCGGGGGCCGTACCCGCCCGTCAGCGACCCGTGGTTGACCTGGAGCACCGCTCCCTCCGCGCGCCAGGTTCGCGCCAGCTCGACGATGTCGCCCACGGTCCGGTAGCGCTCCGGGTGCGCGACGACCGGACGCCACCCGCGACTCCGCAGGCGGGCCAGCACCTCGGGTGTACCGGGTGGCACCTCCATCGATGGCCACTCCACGAGTACCGACGACGTGCCCGCCAGCCGGACGCGCGGGTCCGAGAGGTCCGGCGCCGGTTCGTCGAGCATGATCTCGAAGCCCCGCAGCAGTCGCACCTCCGGGTACCGGTCGGCTGCCGCCTCGACGAGGCGCTCGAAGGCGGACTCGACCTCGACGATGCGTGCCTCTCCCTCTGGTCCGGACAGAAGCGAAGCGTCGAAGTGCGGCGTGGTGAGAATCGTGCGGATGCCCACGCCCGCCATGCGCCCGACCGACTCGAGCGCGTCCTCGAGCGTCCGCGCGCCGTCGTCGACACCCGGGACGAGGTGGGAATGGATGTCGACCCAGGCGGTAGCGGCGCTCATCGAGCGGGATCGGAGAGGCGGCGGGCCAGCTCCGTGAGCGCCGCGACCGGGTCGTCGGTCTCGAGCGCGGCCTCGGACGCCCACGTGGCCCATGCGTCGGCGGCCAGAAGGTCGAACGCACCCGCACGATCGCCCGGGTCGCGATCCCGGGAGCGCCCCAGTGCCGCTCGCGCCTCGGCCGTCAGCGAGGCCACGCGCTCCGGCGCGGTCAGCGAGGCCGACGCGTCAGGGCTCGACTCGGAGCGCTCGACCCAGCTCCGGAACGCCTCCGGCACGCGGGCGGCGCGCGCCTCCAGCCACGCATCCAGCGTCATGCGGGAACTCACGCCTCCCCCGACACGATCCGACGGACGACGTCCGGGAGGGCGCCCAGCGCATCGTTCACCCGCGCGGGGTCGCCCACGCCCGCCTGCGCGAGGTGCGGTCGGCCACCGCCTCGCCCGTCCGCCACGGCCGCCACCTCACGAATCACCGCGTCGGCACGCACGCCGTGACCGATCGCGGCGTCGCTCGCGAAGGCGAAGAGCGCCACCTTGCCGTCGGCGTCCTCGGCCGCGGCTACCGCGACGCCGCCGCCACCGGACAGGAACCCGTCACCCCACGCACGGGCGTCGTCCGCATCCCGCACCCTGAGGCGCACGGAGCGGACCGGTGTCGAAGCTCCTCCGATCTCGACCGAGGTGTCGGCCACGACTTCCTCGCCGCCACCGCCGCTCTGCCGCAGGTCGTCGATCAGGCGCTCGAGTCGCTCGCGTTCGTCGACGAGCTGTCGGGCCCGCTGGGGCACGTTGTCGGACGACGACTTGAGCACCCGAGCGGCCTCCTCGAGCACCGCCTCCCGGTCGGTCATCCACCGGAACGCCCCCGGGCCGGTCTGGGCCTCCACCCGCCGGACACCGGCCGCCACCCCGGACTCCGACACCAGCCGGAACAGCCCGATCTCGCCCGTGTGTCGGACGTGGGTGCCGCCGCACAGCTCCATGGACACGCCCGGGATGTCGACCACCCGGACCTCGTCGCCGTACTTCTCGCCGAAGAGCGCCATCGCGCCTGCCTCGACCGCCTCGTCGTATCCCATCCGACGAAGCACGACCGGGTGATCCGCCCACACCTCCTCGTTCACGCGTCGCTCGACCTCCGCCGTCTCCTTCGCGGTCATCGGCGCTCCGTGTGCGAAGTCGAACCGCAGTCGGTTCGGCGCAACGAGCGACCCGCGCTGGACGACGTGCTCGCCGAGGGTCGCTCGGAGCGCGGCGTGCAGGAGGTGCGTCGCCGTGTGATTGCGTTCCGTGTCGTGGCGGATCGTCCGGAAGACCTCCGCCGTGACGCCCCCCCTGGCGGGGTCGTCGGGCTCGCCCGTGACGGGGCCTCCGACGGCGGTGTAGCCGGCCACGCGCCGCACCGATGCGACGTCCATCGACCACTCCCCGCCGCGCCCATCGGCCCCGCGTACCCGCCCCACGTCGGACACCTGCCCACCACTCTCCAGGTAGAAGGGGTTGTCCTCCAGGACCAGCTCCAGCCGGTCCTCGTCGCCGTCGTCGACGCGACGCCACGCGAGTACCGCGGAATCACCTTGCGTGGCGCCGTACCCGATGAAGCGCTGATCGCCGTCCCGAACGATCGTCCACCCGTCCAGCGTGTCCGCGTCGTCCGCCAGCTCGGGACGGCTCGCGGCCCGGTCCTCGCGGCTCCGCCGGCGCTGGGCCTCGAGGGCGACCTCGAATCCCTCGGCATCGACCCCCCACCCCCGCTCCTCGGCCATGAGCCGTGTCAGATCGAGCGGGAAGCCGAAGGTGTCGTAGAGGCGGAAGACGTCCTCGCCGGGGATCACCCGCTCCCCCCCGTCGTCCGGGCCCGTCGCCGGTGCCACCTCCTCGAAGCGCTCCAGCCCGCCCTCGATGGTCGAGAGGAACCGCTCCTCCTCCGCCCGAGTGGTCGCGAGGAGATGCTCCCGCCGCTGCTCCAGCTCCGGGTAGACGTCCGACATCGTCTCGATGACCCGCTCGACCACCGACACGAGCGCGGGCCGACGGAGACCCAGCAGCCACGCATGGCGTACGGCGCGGCGCAGGATTCGGCGGAGTACGTAGCCGCGGCCCTCGTTCGACGGAAAGACACCGTCGGCGAGGAGAAACGCGACCGCGCGCGCGTGGTCCGCGAGTACGCGGTAGCTGACGGCGTCGTCCCGGTCCCGATCGTAGGGCTCGCCGACGACCTCGGCGACGCGTTCGAGCAGCGGCAGGAAGAGGTCGGTGTGGAAGTTCGTGTCCTCGCCCTGCAGCACCGTCGCCAGTCGCTCGAGGCCCGCGCCCGTGTCGATCGACGGGGCCGGAAGCGGGTGAAGGGTGCCCGCCTCGTCGCGGTCGAACTGCATGAAGACCAGGTTCCAGATCTCGACGATCACGCCGGCGTCGCTCAACTCCACGAAGGCGTCCCGATCGAGTGGCTCCCTTCGCGCTGCGTCGTCCCTCGTGTCGTAGTGGAGCTCCGAGCATGGGCCGCAGGGACCCGTGTCCGCCATCTGCCAGAAGTTGTCGGCATCGCCGAGCCGGAACACCCGATCCGCCGGCACGCCGACCTGCTCGATCCAGAGCCGCTCCGCCTCGTCGTCCGAGTCGTGCACGGTCACCCAGAGGCGGTCGGGGTCGAGACCCAGTTCCTCGGTCAGCAGCTCCCAGGCGAAGCGTACCGCGTCGGCCTTGAAGTAGTCCCCGAACGAGAAGTTGCCGAGCATCTCGAAGAACGTGTGGTGGCGAGCCGTTCGCCCCACCTCCTCGAGGTCGTTGTGCTTGCCGCCCGCGCGGACGCACTTCTGCGAGGTCGTGGCCCGCGAATACGGGATCTCCTCCGACCCCAGGAACACCCGCTTGAAGGGCACCATCCCCGCGTTCGTGAAGAGCAGCGTGGGGTCGTCGGCCGGCACCAGGGAGGCGCTCGGTCGGACTTCGTGGCCGTTCCGCTCGAAGTAGGAGAGGAACCGGCGGCGGATTTCGGCGGCCTTCATCGGGGTTCGTCCGGGCTCCGTCGATCCGAGGAGATGGCGGGACACTGAAACGGGGCTCCGCCCGGCCAGAGCGAAGCTCCGATGGGCGGAACCCCGAAACTAACCGGCGGTCCGACCGTGTCGGAACCCCCGCCCCGTCGAGACTCCCCGCGGATCAGGCCTCGACCGTCTCCCCCTCCGGCTCGGGCGCGTCCGCCGACTCGGTCTCTGCGTCGTGATCCGGCTCCTCGGCGAGGCCGAGCGCGACCTTCACGCGGGCCTCGATCTCCTCGGCGACGTCGGTGTTCTCGTCGAGGAACTGTTTGGCGTTCTCCTTCCCCTGCCCGAGCCGGAGTTCCCCGTACGAGTACCACGATCCTGCCTTGTCGATGATGCCGTGCTCGTCACCGAGGTCGATCAGCAGCCCCAGCCGGCTCACGCCCTCGTTGTACACGATGTCGAACTCGGCCTGCCGGAACGGCGGCGCCACCTTGTTCTTCACGATCTTCACCCGGGTCCGGTTCCCGATCACGTCCTGCCCGTCCTTGATCGCGCCGATCCGTCGGATATCCATGCGCAGGGAGGCGTAGAACTTGAGCGCGCGCCCGCCCGAGGTCGTCTCGGGGCTGCCGAACATCACTCCGATCTTCTCCCGGATCTGGTTCGTGAACATCACGCCCGTGGCCGACCGGTTGACCGCGCCGGCGAGCTTGCGGAGCGCCTGACTCATGAGCCGCGCCTGCAGCCCCACGTGCGAGTCCCCCATCTCCCCCTCGATCTCGGCGCGGGGGACGAGTGCGGCCACCGAGTCGATGACCACGATGTCGATGGCGTTCGACCGGATGAGGACCTCGGCGATCTCGAGCGCCTGCTCGCCCGTGTCGGGCTGTGAGACGAGGAGGTTGTCGACGTCGACGTTCAGCTTCCGCGCATACGCCACGTCGAGCGCATGCTCGGCGTCGATGAACGCCGCGATGCCGCCGTGCTTCTGCGCATTCGCGATGACCTGGAGACAGATCGTCGTCTTTCCGGACGACTCCGGACCGTAGATCTCCGTGATGCGTCCACGGGGGATCCCGCCGATCCCGATCGCCGCGTCCAGGTTGATCGCGCCGGTGGAGATCGCCGCGACCTCCGCACGCGGACCATCCACGCCCATCCGCATGATCGCGCCCTTTCCATGGGCCCGTTCGATCTGCTTGAGGGCGGTGTCGAGGTCTTTCTCCTTCTGGGCGTCCGCTTTCGCCATGTCCGGTCTCGTTGGGGGTCGAAGTCTGGAGAATCTAGCGCACCCGAACAAAAAACGAAAGCGCGCCGAAGCCTGTGTCGTCGGCACCAACGTAGAGGATGCCCCGGGGCGGAGGAATGCTCCGACGCGCTGAACATGGCGCCGGGCAGGCCTGGGAGATCCGGCGGGCCCCTTCGGAGGCGCGTGTTGCGGGCCTCTCTGTTGCAGGAAGACGGGTGCCGACGTCATATCTACCCGACCTCAACGCCGAGAGTGATGCAAGAATCCCAGGCTCACCCCCACACGCGCCTCCGGTTCGACGGATCCGAGCGCGAGTCGAAGCCGGACGGACACGAGACGATCACCGTCCGCCTCACCTGGGACGGCCGCACCCACAGGGCGGAGGCGACCGGCGTCCAGACCCGCGAGGGCGGCGTCCGAACCACGGCACTCGCCACCCTCGAAGCCACGCGTTCCGTCCTCGCCCGAGACGAGCCGAGCTTCGACCTGATCGGCGTCAAGGCGCTCCGCGCGTTCGACGCCTTCGTCGTGATCGTCTCCGTCGACATCCGCGAGAAGGGCAAGCGGCGCCGCGTCATCGGCGCCCGCACCTGCGAGACCGACGACCTCGTCGACGCTGCCGCCACCGCCACCCTCGACGCGATCAACCGGCTCCTCGAGAAGTACCTGTAGGCGCCGGAGGCTGCGCGGGGGCGTCCCATCTCCGCTTGTGCTTCGCCGGTCGCTGCGCGACCGAGGCGCTTCGACGGGACGCCCCCGCGCAGCCTCCTCCCGTGTTTGGCGCCGCCTGGAAGTCGGTGAGCGGTGCGTGCGACCCGGGCGCCCACGTCCCACACTCCCAGGCGCACGCCTCGCGCAACGGTGCGGAGTGAAGCGATCGCTCCGCCGGAGTCCCTGACGCCCAGGCGCCAGCTCACCCTAACGGTGCGGAGCGAAGCGACCGCCCCAGTCCCCCTCTCGCACCGCAGCGCCCAAGCCACCCATCCGCCCAGCCCGCCTTCGCCGTCTCCACCTCGGCCGACGGGGGTGCGCGCAGCGCGCCTCCCGGCACCCCAACGCGAATCTCGGATCGACCAAGTCCCCTCCCCCTGTCCGCCCCCGGGGCGTCCCGGGCGTCGGAGCGGGCGCAGCTCACCCCCGGGGTGATAGGGCTCGCGCACGACCCCGGTTCACGACGCCCACCCGCCCCCGCGC
>JANQRP010000009.1 GCA_028284495.1 Longimicrobiales bacterium
GTGGGGGCGGCACCCGGTCGCGAGCCGGCGCTGGTCGCGCGGGGTACGGATCAGGTGCGCACACCGTCGTGCGGCGACCCGGAGATCATCTACATTCCGGGCACGATCCTGCTACCCCCCCGCCTCCTTCGACGTGCGCGACTCCCGACTCACCGAGCAGCGGAATCCGGCCACCGCGAGTATCGACCGACTCGACCCACTCGGCATCGTGGACACGATCCAGGCGCAGGACGCCGGGATCGTGGATGCCGTCCGGGCCGAGCGGGCGTCGATCGCGAGCGCGATTGAACTGGTCGAGGCGACCGTGCGCGAGGGCGGTCGGCTGTTCTACGTCGGCGCCGGCACCTCCGGTCGCCTCGGCGTGCTCGACGCCGCCGAGATGCCGCCCACCTACGGCACCGACCCCGCGCTCGTGCAGGGCATCATCGCCGGCGGCTACGACGCGCTCGTGCGGGCGAAGGAGGGGGCGGAGGACCATCCGGAGGACGGGGCGGCGGCCGTCGACGAACGGGGCGTCCGGAAGGGCGACTTCGTGCTGGGCATCGCGACCTCCGGCACCACCCCGTACGTCCATGGCGCGCTGGCTCGCGCACGGGAGATCGGAGCCCGGACCGGGTTCCTGCTCTGCACGCCGCCGTCGGACGAGCTGCGCGCCGCGCACGATGTCGTCATCGCCCCGCTCGTCGGCCCCGAGGTCGTCACCGGCTCGACACGCATGAAGGCGGGGACCGCCACGAAGCTCGTGCTGAACACCATCACGACCGGGGTGATGATCCGGCTCGGCAAGGTGTGGGGAAACCTGATGGTCGACCTCCAGGTGACGTGTGCCAAGCTGCAGGACCGGGGCGAGCGGATCCTCATGGAAATGCTGGGCGTCGAGCGGGACGCCGCGACCGCGCTCCTCGCCGCGGGGGGTGGTTCGGTGAAGCGCGCGCTCGTGATGGGCTCCCTCGACGTCGGCGCGGGCGAGGCGGATCGACGCATCGCGGAGGCCGGAGGCCGGATCGGCGATCTGATCGGGGAGGCCGGGTGAAGGTCGTCGGCCTCATGTCGGGGACGTCGGCGGACGGCATCGACGCCGTGCTGCTGGAGGTGGAGGACGCCGCCGACGGGGCCGGGTCGAGCGGCGGCGCGCTCGCGCCGACCGTCCGCCAGCTGGCAGCAGCTTCGCACCCGTGGCCGCCGTGGACCGAGCGTCAGCTCGCCGCCGCCATGGCGGATCAGGCGACCACCTCGGGCGTCGCCCACCTCCGGCACGACGTCTCCGAGGGCTTCGCGGAGTGCACGACGAAGCTCCTCGAGGAAGCGGGTGTCACGCCGGACGAGGTCTCCGCGCTCGGGTGTCACGGACAGACCGTGTGGCATCGACCACCGTCCCACGAGACGCCCGGCACCAGCCTCCAGCTCCTGGATCCGGCGGTTCTCGCGGCGCGGACCGGCGTGCCCGTCGTGTCGGATCTCCGGTCTGCGGATCTGGCGGCCGGAGGGGAGGGCGCGCCGCTCGTCTCGTTCAGCGATCCGATCCTGTTCGCGTCGCCCGACCGGGTCCGGGCCGTGCTCAACTGGGGCGGGATCGCGAACGTGACGCGGGTGCCGGCGCGGGCCGCGTCAGGCGATCGCCCCGTGAGGGACGCCGCCGCCGCGCCGCTCCCCCCGCTCGCCTTCGACCTCGGCCCCGCGAACGCACTCGTCGACGCGGCGGTCCAGCTGGCCACCGGCGGCGAGGAGAGCTTCGACGAGGACGGCGCGCGGGCCGCGGCGGGTCGGGTGGACGATGATCTCCTCCGCGATCTGATGGCGGACCCGTGGCTCGACCGGAAGCCGCCCAAGTCCACGGGCAAGGAGCGGTACGGAGCGCCCTGGGTGCGGGAGCTGGCCGAGGCGCGCGGCCTCCGTCCCGACTCGGCGCCCGCCGGCTGGAACGACTTCATCCGGACTCTCGCCGAGTTCACGATTCGCTCCACGGCCTACGGCATCGAGCGCTTCCTCGGCGATGTGGACGAGGTGCTCGTGGCGGGCGGCGGGGCCCGGAACCCGGTCATGCTCGAGGGTCTGGCGGCGGCCCTCGCGCCGGTGCCGGTGCGCGTCCTTCGCGCGGAGGACGGCCGGTCGGGGGTGGACGCGACCACGCGCGAGGCGGCGGCGTTCGGGCTGCTGGCGTGGGCGTTTCTCCGGGGCCTTCCCGGCAACGTACCCGAGGCGACCGGCGCCGACGGGCCGCGGGTCCTGGGCAGCTTCACGCCGGCTCCCGGGCGTCCGATGCCGTTCAGCGCTCGAGGCGGCGGATGAGCCGACCGAGCCGTCATCAGCCCGTGAGCCTGGTCGTGCTGCTCGCGGTACTCGTGCTGGAGGCGCTGCTCGTCGCGCACGTCGCCACCCCGGGAGCCTTCTCGGGCGGCGACAACGCCGCGTACGTCGCCCTGGCCGACGCGCTTGCCTCCGGCGACGGCTACGTCGAGAACTGGGAGCCGGGCTCGCCCGCCCACACGAAGTATCCGCCCGTGTTCGCGGCGATCCTCTCGGTCTTCGTCATGCTCGGCTCGACCACCTGGGTCGAACTCAAGGTCGTTTCGGCGATCGCCGCGGTCCTGGCCGCGGGGGGCACCTGGCTGTGGGCGCAGAAACGCGTCACGGAGGGCGTCGCCGCCGCCGCCGCGGTCGCGACCGGCGCGTCGTACACGGTGCTCTACCACAGCCGCTGGATTCTCTCCGACGTGCTCTTCGTGGCGTTCACCCTGCTCGCCCTCTGGCTCCTGCAGCCGCCGCGCGACCCCGACGACGGGCCGGACAGCCTCGTGCACAACCCGAAGAACGTGCCGTGGCCGATCTTCGCCGGGGCCGTTCTGTTCACCGGTCTCGCGTACTTCACGAGGAGCGCGGGGCTGCCGCTCGTGCTCGCGCTGTTCGGCGCGCTGATCATCGGGAAGGCGTGGCGACGCCTCGCGGCGGCGGCCGTGGCGATCGGTGTCCCCGCCGCGATGTGGTCGCTCCGCTCCGGATCGGAGGAGGGATCGTACGGCGTCTTCCTCCTCGTCGACCCATACGATCCGGGGCTCGGACGCATCGACGCAGCGGGCATGATCGAGCGTATCGGCGCCAATGCGCAGGGATACCTGACCGACCATCTCCCGGCCGCGATCGGGGGCCCGGGCGCGCCGGCATGGCTCGCGCTCATCGTGCTGGTCGTCACGTTGCTCGGGCTGATCGGCTGGGGCCGGGCCACCTGGCCGCGGGCGGGCGTGCGACCCGGCGTGACCGAGCTGTTCCTGCCGCTCTACACCGGCATCATCCTCATCTGGCCGGTCGTCTGGTCGGGGGATCGGTTCGCGCTCCCGCTCGTCCCGCTGCTGATCGTCTACGCGGTCGAGGCGATTCGCTGGATGTCACGATCCCTCGGTGAGGAACGGTCCGCACAGGCGGCGACCGTCGGCTCGTTCGGGATCATGGCGGCGCTCATCGGCGGCGCCGTCCCGGCGGTCAACTCGCTCGCCGCCGACGGCGACATGTGCGCCGACCTCATCGTGCAGGAGAACGCCTGGACGTGTGCGGGTGCCCCGACTCTCGAGCTGGTTCTCGCCGCCCGCTGGACCGGTAACTTCCTGCCCGAAGACGCCGTGGTCCTCAGCCGGAAGCCGCGCATCTTCCACGTGGAGAGCGGCGTCGCGTCGCGGACGTATCCGTTCCTGGACGACCCTCAGGACCTCTTCGACGAAGCCGACGCGATCGGGGCCCGCTACGTCGTGCTCGATCGTGTGGGCCGGCAGGGGATTCAGCACGTCGGCGGTGCGATCCTCGCCCGGCCCGAGCGATTCTGCTCGATGCGGTCGTTCGTCGTGACCGAGGAGGGCGTCGGCACGGAGCTGCTCGGGATCCTGCCCGTGGGCCAGGCGAGCGGCACCCGGCTGGCGGGGGACGGCGTCGTCTTCGCCGACTGCCCGCCGTCGTACCTGCGGGACCCGATCCGGGGCGCGACCGATCCCGGGCCCCGGATCCCGATTCTGCTCGACTGAGCGGGGGCGCACCCTCCTTGCGGCGTCGCATCGCCACCCGTAGCCCGATTCCCAGAACCCGCTCCGAAGCCATCATGAATGAGCCCCCCATCGCAGGCCTCGAGTACCGCAACATCCTGGTCACCGGTGCCACCGGCGAAGTCGGATGGGGGGTCGCACACGCCGCGATTCACGCGGGCGCTCACGTCATCCTGCCGACGCGAACGTCTGCGGGCCTCGCCGCGCTGGAGGCGGAGTTCGACGGCCCCCGGGCGCACCCGGTGCTGGCCGACGTGGGCCTCGAGGACGGGCGGCAGGCCGCTCTTGTCGTCGCGGAGCGACTCGGCGGGCTCGACCACGTGATCGCGCCGATCGGCGCGTGGTGGCAGAAGGGCCCATCCCTCGAGCAGCCGGCAGCCGAACTGGATGAACTGCTGCGCACATACGTACGGATCCAGTTCGAACTCGTGCGGGCGGTGGCGCCCGCGCTCGCAGCCTCGGCCGGGTCGTACGCCCTCGTCACCGGTGCGGCGGGAGAGCACGTGATCCGGGACGCGGGGCTGCTCGTGGTCGCGGTCCGGGGTCAGTATGCGTTGAGCGAAGTTCTGCGCGCCGAACTCCAGCAGGCGGATTTTCGCCTCAACGAGCTCCGGATTGCGACCCGGATCGAGCGGGAGCCTCGGGCCGGCGTGGTGCCCTCGCGAAAGGCCGGCCGGGATCTGCTCGAGCTCGCGACGTCGGGCACCCGGAGCGCAGTGCTGCGCTACCCGCCGGAGTGATTGGCGCGGGCGGCGGAAACGCACGCCGATGCTCGCGCGTAGTATGCGCGAGAAAGGAGTACGTCGCGGTAGCGTCCGCATTCCCGTCCCCGGAGATCACCGATGACCCCCCGCATGGTTCGACCCCTCACCGCGATGCTCGCCCTCGCGTTCCTGGCCGCCGAGTCGTCGGGTGTCGCAGCGCAGGAGGGCCCCGCCGGGCGCGGCGCCTTCCAGATCGGCTGGCACGCCCCCGACATCGACGGCCTCAACTCGAGTCTGTCCGACGCCGGCTTCCCGACCTTCGACGATGCCGGCTTCCTCACCCTGGGCGGCTTCGGATTCGGGACGGTCGGCCGCGTGATCATCGGCGGCGAAGGGCACGGGTTTCTGCCTCGGGAGGAGGACACGGCGGACGGTGTGTACCGATCTCGCCTCACCGGCGGATACGGACTCTTCAACCTCGGCTACGTGGCGTGGTCGAGCCCCCGCGTGGACGTCTACCCGATCCTCGGCGTGGGCGGCGGCGGCATGAGCCTCGAGATCATCGAACGCTCGAGCCCCACCTTCGACGACGTGCTCGACGATCCCGGAACGAGCACCACGCTCACGAGCGAGACCTGGCTCGTCTCCGCCGCGCTCGGCGTCGACTGGCGGTTCGGCGGCCACGACGCGCGCCGCGATCGGACTCGTGACCGGATTCGTGACCGTGACCGCGATGAGGACGACGACCGCGGCCGTGGGGGTTTCTTCGTCGGCCTTCGCGGCGGGTGGATGTGGGCGCCGGGAGACGTGAACTGGGAGCTCGACGAGCTGAACGACGTAGCCGGCGGGCCGGACACCGTACCCGACGGGTTCTTCGTCCGCGTCTCGATCGGTGGGTGGGGCGGTTGAGGTCCTGGTGTGGTGCCGTAGAAGTCTGGTAGCCACCGAGGGGACACCGAAGGGCGGCAGGACTTCTGCGACACCACACTAGTCGACCATCAGCGCGTCGCGGGGTGAGATGCGTGCCACGCGGCGCGCCGGGATCCAGGCCGAAACGGTCGTCACGAGCAGCACCGTGGCCGCGCCGGCCAGCACCGTCCAAGGGCCGAGCCGCATTCCGCCCGCCACCTGATCCTCGAGCGCTCGCCAGGCGAGAAGAACGCCCGGCATGGCGAAGACGACGGCGACGCCGCCGACCACGATGCCCCGACGCGTCACCGTCGCGACGAGGGCGGATGGAGACGCTCCGAGCGCGAGCCTCACACCGAGCTCGCGACGCCGGCCGGCCACCTGTCTGGCCGTGACGCCGTAGAGACCCAGCGCGGCAAGGAGCAGTCCGGCCACAGCGAAGCCCGTCAGGATCGACGCGAGCGTCCGATCGGTCGAGAGCACGTCGTCGGCGGCCGTGCGGAGGCTCCGGATCTCGTCCGGCACGATCGCGGGGTTGACGCTTCGAACAGCCGCCGCCACATCGTCTCGCAGGGTGGACGGGTTCCCGCGAACCCGCAGCAGGAACCCCACCTGCCTCGCGTCCCGCCCGTCGAGCCGCCGGAAGGCCGTGGCCCGCGCCTCCGACCTCGCTCCCGACACTCTCTGGGACTCGACGACGCCCCGCACACGTACCGGCTCCCACTGCTCGACCCCCCCATCGTACCTGGGGTACTCGAGCTGCTTCCCGACGGCCTGCTCGGCCGACCCGGCGAACAGCGAGGCCGCGAGCTCGCGATCGATGACGACCTCGTCCGGGGTCCAGTCGGGCCCGATCCCGCGGCCTGCGAGGACGTCCAGGCCCGCCGCCGAGAAGTAGTCGTCGCTGACGGCGATCGACGAGGCGGATACCCGGGTCGTGTCCGCCCTCCCGCGAACCCGGTAGCTCCGGCCGCTGAACATGCCGGGCGCGAAGGGAAGCCGGTCGGTCCAACCCACCTTGTCCACGCGCCGCAGGTCGCCGAGTTCGGCCGCGATGGTCGAGATGTATCGGTCGATCGCCTCGCCGCCGTCGGCCTCCGCCTCGGGGATCTGTAGCGTGAAGGCCAACGTGCCGTCGGGGTCGAACCCGAGCGGCGTGGCGGAGAGCATGCCGAGCGACCGCACCGCGATGATGGAGGTGGCAACGAGCACCGATGCGACCGCCGTCTGGCCCGCGAGGAGTGCGAACTCGATCCGCGCCCTCGATCGCGTCCGGCCGGCTCGACTGCCCGCGACCCCCGCGGTCGAACCGTGGACCGCCGCCACACCGCCGATCACGAGTCCGACGCCGAGCGCGAGCCCCGCGACGACGGCGACGGTGCCGGGGCGAAGTCCCAGGGTGGACACCCCGGGAACCATCGAAGGAAGTCGCGCCGCGAGGACTCTCGTTCCGACCGCGGCGACCCCGAGCGCAGCGAGGCCGCCGGCGAAGCTGAGGCATGTGACTTCCGCGGTGAGCTGCGCGACCAGGCGCAGCCGTGAAGCGCCGAGCGCTCGGCGCGTCCTGAGCTCCGACTCCCGCTCGAGAACACGATGGAGCCACACGCTCGCGAGATTGAGGGCTCCAAGCAGCAGGACGAGGCCGGCAGCGGCGAAGAGCGTCAGCATCGGCGCGCGGAGGTCACCGACGAGCTCGTCCCGAATGACGCGGATCTCCGCCGCCGGCCACTCGAACCCCGCGGCCTGGTACAGCTGCCGCTCCGCCTCCTGAAGGCGACCGAGCTCCGAGTCGATCGAGGTGAGATCCACGCCCGGCGCGACCCGGACGAGCGGCATCGCGCCGTAGGCCCCACCGATGAACTCGGCGGCCACGGGGTAGCCCAGCCATACCTCGGCGGCGGCCGGCCAGGCGACCTCGGGCGGAGCGACGCCCACCACACGGAAGGAACGACCGTTCAACACCACGTCCCGATCGAGGATGTGGCGGTCCGCAGCGAAGTCACGCTGCCACATTCCGTAGCCCAGCACCGCCACCGGGCTGCCTGCGGGCACCTCTCGCATGCCCGGGCCGAGCGCCAGCGTCACGCCGAGGACGTCGAAGAACTCCGGCGACACGAAGGCGAGCCGCACACGGCGGTTTCGGGTCCCGGTGAGCGTCGCCCCACCGTCGGCCGTGTAATAGGCGGCTTCGGCAATGCCTCGGATCTCGAGGAACTCGTCCGTGAAGGCCCAGCCGTCTGGCCCGATCATCGTGACCCCGACACCGCGAACGGTGCCCACGCGCTCGGGGTCGTCGAAGGGGAGGGATCGCAGGAGCAGGGTCTGCGTCGTGGTGAACAGCGCCGCGTTGACGCCGACGGCGATCGCGATCGTTCCGACGACCACGACCGAGTGCACCGGCCGTCGTCCGAACTCCCGGACCGTTCGTCGGAGCGCCATCAGGATCAGATTCCCCATCTTTCCTGCTCCTCCCGTCAACCCGTGTACCGCGCGCGACCCCGCGTCGCGCCTCGTTCGCACCAGCGTGCGTACCGCGTCCCACGTGCCGTGGAACGCCCGCGATCTCGCCGCCTCCGCGTCGGGCGCCGTCGCGACCCACCGGCGATAGCCTTCGTGAGCGTCTCTCCCCCAGCGCGTCCGGTAGTCGCGCGCCATCAGTCGAACGAGCATCCGGTGAAGGCGCTCCATGACCGCCAGCACGAGCACGCCCCTAGACGCCCGTGTCGAACCCGAGCGCCCTCGCCTGCTCCACCAGTCCTCGCATCAGCGAAAGCTCTCTCCGCAGTACCTCCCGGCCAGAGCCGGTCAGCGCGAAGTAGCGCCGCTGCTCGACGTGCGGGTCGGCGTCCGAGGCCTCGGCGGGCGCCGCGACCTCCTCGATGAGCTCGAGGTCCTCGAGCCGACCCAGCGAATAGTAGAGAGAACTCGGGCCGAGCCTTACCTCGCCACCCGACCTCTGCTCGACGTCGGACAGGATCGCGTATCCGTGCGTTGGCCCCTGCGCGATCGACAGCATCGTGTACACGATCTGAGGGGTGACCTTCAGGTTCGGCGGCATGCCGTCCTCCGATGTTCCAGTATTTGGAGCATAATGTTCCAAAACTTGGAACTCGTCAAGGAGGTCCTGCGCCGCTCTCAGCCCTCGCCGAGCATCAGCGCGAGCGCGAGTCCGAACACCAGGTGATCGATGACGGTCTCCTCGCCCGACTCGAGCTTCTTCACGACGGCGTCCGCCCCCGGAATGATCTTCCACGGCGCGACCCCGCCGATCATGCGCCCGAGGCCTCCGTTCGGTGCCAGCAGGTACTCGACGGCCGCGTAGACCGCGCCCCGCAGTGCGACGGGGCCTGGAAGTCGCGGGTCGATCACGGCGGCGAACAGCGCACCGCGTGCCGCCCCCGAGGCGAGGCGCTCACCCAGACCGTCGGTGATCTCGGGCGCCGCGACCCGCCCGCGGAGTAGCGGGCCGGCGAGCTCCCGCGCGAAGGTGGCCGCCGCGCCGGCAGCCGCGCCCTTTGCCACACGCATGACGCTCGGATCCGAGTGCTTCGGAACGACGCGAAGCAGCTGGCTGGAGAGCGCTGCCGCACTCCCGCCGACGAGCGCATCGAAGACCGCCGCGCCGTCCTTCGGCGGCGTCGTCGCCTTCGAAGCCGGCGCCGTGGCCTCGCTCCGGCCGTCACCGCTCCCGCCGCGGAACGACATGAGTCGATCCACAAGCGAGTCGAGTCGCGCGCGCGACGGAGTCTGGCGCGCCCTCTCGAGGGCGTAGCCCAGGTCGTACCAGCGGGTTTCGGAATCGGACATCGGACGGCGGGGCGGGGTAGAAGTAGGTGGAAATCAGCCGGTGCCGCAGGCGTCGGGCGTCTACCCGAAATCGGTAAACATGTGACGGCGTGCCGGCCCCCCACGGACGGTGCGGCCTCGGCCCGATCCAGACAAGAGATGCGCTGTTACGAAGCCCGAAGCTGCGCGATGGCAAGGAGTTCCGTATATTTCCGAACAAAGACCGAAAATTCGTGTAGAATTTCGGCTTGACCACTACATCTAGTGGCCGTAGAGTGTACGGGCCCCAAGCGGTAGTGGTGGGGAAAGAGGCTTTTCCACAAGAATGTCACGGCGAGACGCGGTTCTCGCCGTTTTTCAACTCCGATCCACACGTTTTTCCACCGGTTTTCCACCGACCGTCCACAACGAGGAGCGCCATGCCCGCCGACAAGCCCGCCACCACTCTGTCCTTCCCCCAGGAGCCCTTCATCTGGGACGACTCCGTACCTGCGGATCTCCCGCCGGCCGATCTGACCGACAACGCGCGGATCGTGCTCGGGAAGCGCTACCTGAAGAAGGACGAGAACGGCGAGCCGATCGAGGAGCCGGAGGTCATGTTCTGGCGCGTCGCGCGCTCGATTGCGGAGGCGGACCGGCATCACGGGGCTTCGGACGCGGCAATCGACGAGATCGCGCGCCAGTTCTACGAACTCATGATCACGGGTACGTTCGAGCCGAACTCGCCGACGCTCATGAACGCGGGTCGTCCGCTCGGGCAGCTCTCGGCATGCTTCGTCCTTCCGGTGGAGGACGCGCTCTCGAACGGAAAGAGCGGGATCTACGACACGCTCAAGGCGATGGCGCTCGTGCACCAGTCGGGCGGCGGCACCGGCTTCGGCTTCTCGCGGCTCCGCTCGGAGGGCTCGCCGGTGCGCTCGACGATGGGCGTGGCGTCGGGCCCGGTCTCGTTCATGAAGCTCTACGACGCCTCGACGGAGGTCGTGAAGCAGGGCGGGACCCGTCGGGGCGCGAACATGGGCATCCTGCGCGTCGACCATCCGGACGTTCGCGAGTTCATCACCTGCAAGGACGACACGTCGCAGGTCACCAACTTCAACATTTCCGTGGCGGTCACGGACGCCTTCATGGAGGCGGTCGAGAAGGGGGAGGACTACGACCTGATCGATCCGAAGACGAAGGAGGTCGTGGGGCAGGAGAACGCGTCCGAGATCTTCGACATGATCGTGCACGGCGCCTGGAAGACCGGTGAGCCCGGCGTCTTCTTCATCGACCGGGCGAACGAGTACAACCCGGTTCCGGAGCTGGGGTCGTACGAAGCTACGAATCCGTGCGGCGAGCAGCCCCTGCTTCCCTACGACGTGTGCAATCTCGGGTCGATCAACGTCGGCAAGTTCGTGAACACGGACGCCCCCGCGGATGCGCCGATCGAGATGCGCATCGACTTCGAGGAGCTGCGGAAGGTCACGCACCTGGCGACGCACTTCCTCGACAACGTCATCGACGCGAACCGCTACCCGCTCGAGGAAATCCACGACCTCGCGCAGCAGATCCGCCGGATCGGGCTCGGCATCATGGGCTGGGCCGATCTGCTGGTCCGCCTCGGCATCCCCTACTCCTCGGAGGAGGGGGTCGAGATGGCCCGCACCGTCATGGGCTTCATCAACGACGAGGCGCGGAACGCTTCCGAGAAGCTTGCCGAGACCCGCGGCGTCTTCCCGGCCTGGAAGAAGTCGATCTGGGGGCCGGACAAGACCGCCGCTCGCCGCGCCGACGGCAGCCGCGTGCGTCCGATGCGGAAGCTCCGGAACTCCAACCTCACGACCATCGCGCCGACCGGCACGATCTCGATCTTCGCCGGGTGCTCGGGCGGGTGTGAGCCGCTCTTCGCGGTGGCCTTCATGCGGAACCAGGCCGGCTCACTCATGCCGGACGTCAATCCGGACTTCGTGCGCATCGCGAAGGCGGAAGGCTGGTACTCGGACGAACTCATCGAGAAGATCGCCACCGAGGGGCACATCCACTTCGACGAGGTGCCCGCGCACGTCCAGGAGACGTTCGTGACCGCGCACGACATCACGCCCGAGTGGCACGTGCGCATGCAGGCGGCCTTCCAGGAGCACATCGATTCGGCCATCTCGAAGACCACGAACTTCCCGAACGAGGCGACCGAGGACGAGGTCCGCGAGATCTACGAACTCGCGTTCAAGCTCGGGGCCAAGGGCGTGACCGTGTATCGGGACGGATGCCGCCCGATGCAGGTGCTCTCGACCGGCAAGACCGGAAAGACCGAGCAGACGCCCGAGGAGCAGGCCGAGGTGGCGCAGCTCGAGCAGATGCTCGCGGACAGCCGGGAGGAGGTGCACCAGCTCACCGGTCGGATCCACGACCTCGAGGCGCGCCTCATCGAGAACGACATGGACGCCGCCGCGAGCCGTCACAAGCGGCAGCGCCCGGGCATGCTCCGCGGCTACACCGCCAAGATGAACTCGCCGCTCGGCGACCTCTACGTCACCATCAACGAGGACGAGCACGGTCGGCCGTTCGAGGTGTTCTGCACGCTCGGGAAAGCCGGTGGCGCCGCCATGGCCGACGCCGAGGCGATCGGACGTCTTCTGTCGCTCGCGCTGCGGTCCGGCATCCCGATCGCGCAGATCAAGGATCAGCTGCGGGGCATCTCCTGCGACCGCGCCGTGGGCGTCGGTCCGAACAAGGTGCTCTCCGCGCCGGACGCTATCGGCCAGGCCATCGAGCAGTACCTGCAGCAGAAGGACGGCGTGCAGGAGGATCTTCCGCTCATGAAGCCGGTCGTCGTCGGCCAGACGCAGATGCAGGCCGCGACGAGCGACGCGGGCCCGTCGGACTTCCTGGGGGCGTGCCCGGAGTGCGGGAGCGGGCAGCTGACGTACTCGGAGGGCTGCGTGAAGTGTTATGTGTGCGCCTACTCCGAATGCGGCTGACCTGAACGCGGCCGCATCCGCACTGCCGGCGTTGGGCTGCGCTTGCGGTAGCTGGCGCTACAGCTGCGCTTGCCCGCCTTGGCAGCGCGGCGTGGACGCGCTCAGGGTGGTATGGGTTGAGCGCACGACGGCGAGGACGGCGAGGAGAACGGCCGGTGCTCCTGGGAGGGGGGTGCCGGTCGTTTCGCGTTCGGGGGCAGGGCGCTGCGGGTCCGGCATTGTCCGCCCGCCCGATCTCCCGGGCCGGGTGTTGTCGCGCGCGGTGAAGCGGGATGCAGAAGGGAGTGTGTCAGCTGGACATCGTTGAACTATCTGCGTACCCGTGTCCGGACCGATGACTCGCCGATCCCGCTCTACCGCTCGAGACCTACTCGAATCCGACGCACGGTACTTCGAACTCGGAGCCCGCACGATACCGCTCCCGTCCGCTGCGTTCTCGTGGATGCCGGGTCTGGAGATGGTCCCGGCGGCGAGCGTCGTGCACCGAGTCCGAATGCAGGAGATCGACTCCCCGGACGACTGGATCCGGGAGGTCGCGGACCGCCTCCTCGCCATCATTCCTGGCCCCCCTCGAGTCTACCTCCGGGATACCCCCGCGGCCCTGTCGGCCGCCCTGAGGCGAGCGGGATTCGCCGCCCGCAGCGAGTCGGGAATGGTGCTCTCGGGACCCTCTGCCCGACCCGGGACGCCGGTGTCGTTTCGCCCGGTTCAGTCGGACTCCGACTGGAACGACAAGCTCCAGCTTCACATGGATTGCCCCACGGGCCCGGACGGCTACACCGTTCCCCCGCACGAGTGGGTGCGGCTCGAGCGCCTGAAGTCGGAAACCGGGGGGATGCGAGCCTTCCTCGTCGAGAGACACGGCGTAGTCGTGGGAGCGGCGGCGCTGATGAGGCAGGGTTCGATTCTCCGCCTCAAGAACCTGGTGGTGGCCCGCCGCTTCCGCCGCCGGGCAGTAGCGACCGCCACGGTTCACCTCGCTGGCGGACTCGCTGCTGCCGAGGGCCGCGCGCTGGGACTGTTCGGCATAGGAGGGAGCGTGGGCGAGGCCGCGTACCGGAGCGCGGGGCTCGAGACGGTGGTGTCGCAGACTGAATGGACAAGGACTCACAACGCGGAGCGAACATGATGGAACGGGAGGCTCGGAACCCCTCGGTGCTCAGACCCGAACGGATGCGCCAGTACGAGGACGACGGATTCGTGACCGTCCCGAGTGTATTCTCGCAGGCCCAGGTCGCGCAGTGGGCGACAGAGATCGACCGACTCTGGTCGAACGCTGCGGACGGGGTCTACGGACGAAGTCGGCAGACGCGGGGTCACGCGGACGGCGGCGAGGTGTGGGATCGACTCGACCGGCCGATCGAACACTCGTCTCTGTTCCGGCGCCTGGCGGAGGACGAGCGCCTTCTCGCGCTGATTCGACCGGTTCTCGGAGGCCGAGTCCAGCTGTTCAAGGACCGCATCATCGTCAAGCACCCGGGTACCCGTGGCTACGGGCTGCACCAGGATTACCCCTACTGGGCGGCGCTCGGGATCCCGGCCGACCAGATCGTCACGGCCATGCTGAGTGTGGACCCCACGACTTCGGAGAACGGCGCCGTGGAGGTGTTTCCGGGCCTCCACCGTTCCCGGCTTCCGGCACCGCCCGACGACCCACTCGACGCCGACCCGTCGTCGGTCGACCTGTCTCAGGGGGTGCTCGCCGACACGGAGCCGGGAGACGTGTTCCTGATGCACTCCCTGACGCCTCACCGGAGTGCGCCGAACCGTTCGAGCCGCAGCCGCAGGATCGTATCGTTCGTATACACGACCGAGGGTCATGAGGACGCGCGCGAGCGGGTGTTCGCGCAGCCGCACTATCACTGAGGGGGCGTGACAGGGGGGTGGGATCATTCCTCCCGCAGCACCGCCATGGGCTGGATCCGCCCGGCCCGATGAATCGGTCCCACCAGCGCCACCACCGTGGCTACACCGAGCACCCCGGCGGTCACGCCGAACAGGCCCGCGCCGACCTCCGGCACCGACCCGACCAGTCCGGCGAGCGCGCGAGCCGCGGCGATGCCGAGCACGCCTCCTGCAAGCGCGCCCGGCAACACGTGCAGCAGCGCCCGCCCGAGTATGCTGCGCCCGAGCCGAGGCAGCGGCGCGCCGAGCGCTCGCCGGATGGCCATGTCCCGCTCGCGGGCGCGGACCCAGCGGAGGAAATGCGAGTGTACGGCGCCCACGGCGACGAGCAGCGCGATCGCGCCGAACACCAGGGCGAGCCGGGCGAGGAACACTTCGAGGACACGGGAGCGCACGTGCAGGCCGTCCAGGGTCTCGAACGGCCGAAGCGCCACCGACAGCGGCCGGAGCGCCGCGAGGAGTGCGGACGGCGTGGCGGCCGAACCCCGGGCGAGCAGCACGGCGTCGGATACGGTCTCGGTGAAGCCGCGGTAGACGCTGGGGCGCAGTTCGCCCGTGGCCCACGTCGCGGCCTCGACCACGCCGGTGATCCGGAGCGACAGTGTGTCGGCAAGCAGCAGCGTGCGGCCGATCGCGCCGTCGCCCCATCCGAGGCGGGCCGCGAGGTCGAGCGAGACCACGGCCTCGTGCGGCGTCCGAGCCGGCTCACCCGACGTGAGCGTCGTCCCCACGACGTCGAAGAAGCCGGGTGTCACGGACTCGATGGCCGCTTCGATCCGCTCGCCGCCCCCCGTGGAGACACTGTCCCAGGCTGCGCCGTAGACGGGCAGGCGACTCGTGAGGGCCGCGGCCCCGCCGACCGCGGCGAGGAGATCGTCGACGGCGGGTCCGGGGTCTGCGCTCGTCGCGGTCAGGAAGTGCACGGCGGCATCCCCGTTGCGGAAGCCGACGAAGTCGCCGTCGAAGGCTCGGAGCGAGCCGACGAAGAGCCCGGTCACGATGACGAGTGTCCCGGCGAGCGCGACCTGAGCGCCCAACCCCACAGCGGCGAATCGGCTGTCGCCGGGACCCCGCCGGACGCGGCTGGAGGACGCGACGCGGAGCGCGACCAGTGCGGCCGGCAGGGCGGCGAAGAGAGCACTGACCGCCCCGGCAGCGGCCGCGAGCAGCAGCGCCCGGCCGCCGATCGCGACCCGGATGGTCGTGTCGCCGCCGATCATGGGAAACAGCCACGGCGCAACGACGGCGAAGACCGCAGCGAAGGCGAGGGCCGCCATGGCCGAAAGGGCAGCGAGCACGCCGGTCTCACAGCCGACGCGAATCCACGTCTCGGTGGAGCGTGCGCCGAGTGCCGTCCGTAGACGGAGCTCTTCCCGCCGCGCCAGGGTGTCCGCCACGACGAGGTTCGCGCCACTCAGCAGCGTGGTGAGCCACACGGTCCCGGCCAGGCCGAGCAGAACGCCGAGGATGCGCCCGATGAACCCTCGCTCGCCGCCGAACGGCGCGGCGGTCGGGTGTCGCAGGACGGGGCGACCCGGCGGGTCGGAGGCCATGGTCGTCCGACCCAGCCACGCCTCGGCCGCACCGTCGTCCGTCGGATCGACCACGAACAGCTCCGCCCGGACGGGGTCGGCCGTCGTCGGGGCCACCTCCCAGTAGCCGGGTGGGACGCAGCATCTCGGGCCGTGGAACCCCGGCTCCGCGACGCCGACGATACTCACGATCCGGTCGCCCACACGGAGGGCAGTGCCGGCTACCGACGGGTCGCCGTCGAAGCGCTCGGTCCAGAGGCGGTGGGAGAGAACGATCTCGTCCGGACCGGCCAGGTCGCGGCCGGCGCGGAGTCGGCCGCCCAGCGCGCCGAGGTGGCCGGGCAGGACTCGCTCGCCGATCACGCGCAGAATGCCGGTCGGCGTCTCGATCACCTGAGCGGAGGGCCAGATGGCTGCGAGCCGTCGAACGGACCCGTCGTTCGTACGCAGCCAGGGTTCCGAGCCATCGAGCGGGATCGTCGGGCCGGCCAGACCCTCCTCCGTGACCCAGGTGACTCGGGCCGCGTCCACCGAGACGCCGCTGTCGGGATTCAGAAGGTCGGCCTGGGTCTCCGCCATGAACACGGCGATTCCGATGCCGGTGCCGACGATCGCGGCGAAGCTGATTGCGTGGCCGGGACGTCGGCCCATTCGGCGGAGAGCGAACCTGAACTCCCGCCCGATCACTTCGAGGAGCGGGCGGCCGTCTGCACGCCGCGCGGGGGAGAAGACGGCTCGCACGACCGCACGCCGTACCTCCCGGCTTCGCCACCGCGCGGCGGCGGCCGAGCCGTCCCGGTGCCGTCGCTCCTCGGCGAGTTCGTCGATCGTGGCGCCGAGGTCGTCCAGTCCGAGCCGAGCCTCGGCCCAGCGGAGGAGACGACGCTGCAGAGCGGTCATCCGCCCGTCTCCGCGCCGGGAACCGGAAGGTCGGCGAAGAGCCCGTCCATCATGCTGCGGAACGTGGCGAGGGCTTCGAGGCCACGCCGGGTCAGTCGGTAGAACCGTCGGGGTCGGCCGCCCTGAGGCCCCGGCGTACCGACCCAGGAGTCGACCATCCCCTTCTCCTGCAGCCGCCGGAGGGTCACGTGGATCGAAGCGACGCCGGGATCGCGACCTCCGCGCTCGGTCAGCTCACGGTAGACCGCGGCGCCGTTCCCGTCGTCGCCGGCGTGCAGGACCGCCGCGAGCACCATCGCCTCGAGTTCACCCAGCCGGTCACCCTTCGCCAAGCTCGCCTCCCCTCATGCGTCTCAGGACCGATGAGGAGACATTATGACAAGATTATATACCGGTCAATCGAGAGTTCTCCACGGTCGCAGCACGCCGACCGCCGGCACCTTTGCCGACGTCGGCGCGTATCCTACCGTCGGACGCCTGCCCGACGGCCGCCGGCCGACGGGTTCTCCCGATCCACGCGACGGAGGTCGCCCCCGATGAAACCCATGACCGGAAGCGCGATCGTCGTCGGCATCCTCACGGCGTTCGTCACAGCCTGTGGCGGCGGCGGCGCGAGCGCGACCGCCGGAGACGACGGCGGGGATCGCGAACTCTCCTGGGCGCGGGAGGTGGTGTGGGAGGCGGGCGGCTTCGAGGCCACCGACTGGGACGTGTTCGGCTCGGTGGCCGGCGTGGGGTTCGACGGCGACGGCAACCTCCACATTCTCGACCGGCAGGCGTTCAAGGTGACCGTGGTCGGCCCCGACGGGGAACCGATCCGGACGTACGGCGCGCAGGGCGAGGGTCCGGGCGAGCTGAACTCCCCGATGTCGATCGTGGTGTTTCGCGACGGGTCCAGCGCCGTGCAGGATCTCAACAAGTTCGGCCTGGTCACCTACGATCCCTACGGCGAATGGGCGGGTGACGTGAGTTGGCGGTCCGAGGGGATGATGATCCTCCTCACGGACATGGCGCCCGCCGGCGGTCGGACGCTCTTCGCCGAGCGGAGCACGATGATGCGGCTCGGTGGTTCGTCTGGGGCGGACGGCGAGGAGGAGCCGCCGGGGGATCCGGTGGTACGCGTCGACCTCGCGACGGGTGACCTGCCCGAGGTCCTGTTCAGAGCGTGGGAGCCGCCGGAGGTGGAGGGCCGGAGCGAGCAGGTGACGCTGGCGACCTCGAGCGGGGGATTCACCGCGAATCTCAGGCCGATCCGCGCGTTCACGCCCGGGATGGATGTCGCCGGTCTCAGTGGCGGTCGCGTCGCGGTCGTGGACTCGACGACGTACGCGATCCGCGTTCTGGACGCCTCGGGTACGGTCCAGCACGTGGTGTCGCGCCCGATCGAGCCGATCGAGGTGACCGAGGCGATCCAGAACGCCGAGCGGGATCGCCGGATGCGTGACCTTCTCGAGGACGAGGGCGGCGCCCCGGGACCCTTCGGCGACGACAATGAGGCGCAGATCCGTCGAATCGAGCAGATGTCGTTCTGGCCCGAGATCCCGATCGTGGACGCGCTCGCGGCGGACTGGGACGACCGGCTCTGGGTGACCCGCGGCGTGGAGCCCGGCGAAGAGCCTCCGATCGACATTCTCACCATCGACGGCGACTACGTCGGGACGCTGCCGGGTGGCGCGATCGAGGTGCCGAGCGCGTTCGGGCCGAACGGCCTCGCGGCCTGGATCGAACGCGACGAGTTCGACGCCCAGAGGGTGGTGGTGGGTCGGATCGTCGAGACGAACTCTCCAGCCGGCTGAAGCGCATCCCGTGAAGACCCGGACACCGATCCGATCGCTGCTCGCGTGGGCAGGCATCCTCGCCGTCATCACCGCGTGTGCCGACGAGGCGGCCGACGAATCCGGCGAGGCGGTCTACACGATCGACGACGGGTGGTCGGGCGAACTGGTGGTCCACTCGGCCGAGGCCGTCGCGAATGCCCCGGAGTTCGCGATGGTGGAGCAGATCCGGCTCGGCACGTTCGACGGTCCGCCGGAGACTCAGTTCTTCCGGATCGCCGACGCCGACGTGTCCGGCGACGAGTTGTTCGTCCTCGACTCGGGTCACGACGAGGTGCGCGTCTTCGACATCCGGACGGGCGAATACCTGCGAACGATCGGGCGACGGGGCGAGGGCCCGGGCGAGCTCCTCAACCCGTCCGAGCTGAACATCCACGGCGACACGATCGCTGTGGCCGGCAGTCAGCGCATCAGCTTCTTCGACCTCGAAGGCACGTTCCTCACCTCGGCGCCGGGCTTCATCCGTGACGAGGCGGGGATGCTGGGCCGGCCCGTGCAGGCTGGCGGAAACTGGTACCGCACCAAGGCGGAGGCCCGATTCGAGCCGCCCGTGACGGGGGAGCTCTTCCGCGACACGACGGTGCTCGTCGCGACCGACCCACTGACCGGCGACACGGGGTCCGAGATCCTCCGGTACCCGAGCGGGGAGATGTACATCACGGACGGCCCGATGGGCTTCCCGGTCCAGCCGTACTACGGGCCGGACCCGGTCACCCACGGCGGCGCCGACGGCAACCTCTACTACACGCCGAACGACGAGTACCGCATCGACGTCATCGACGCAGCGACCGGGCGGCAGATCCGCCGCGTCGTGAGCACGATGCGGCTCCCACCCGTGACCGACGCGATGGTCCAGGAGGCGATCCGGGCGGACGAGGAGATGCTCGAGCGGAATCTCGAGAGGGGTGGGGAGCCCCCGCAGGGCTACGTGGAGTCGATCCGAAAGCGGAAGGACCTGCCCATTCCGGAGGTCCGCCAGCTGACCAACGGGATCCGCACCGCCGCGGACGGGCGGTGGGCGATCATTCGCGGGGATCTCGACCCCAACCCGAACGCCCTCGGTGACCCGGCGCGGTGGGACGTCTACGACCGCGACGGCGCGCTGCTCGGCCACTTCGTGACGGAGCCGGGCGCGAACATCCGCCAGTTCACCGGCGACTACGTGATCGCCCGCGAGACGGACGACATGGACGTCCAGTACCTCGCGGTCTACCGGTTGGAGCCGGTGGGATGACCGGAATGCCGTCCGGGGCGTCAGCGGGCGTCGCCCGGCGCTAGCCGTCGCGCGGTCCGAAGACCGCGTCGATCAACGCGGTGTCCATGTACTCGGTGACCTCCGCGATCCTGCTGTCCTCGATGCGGATCACGTGACAGTAGGTGTTGTTGTACGGTGTGCCGTCGTGAAGCTCCGCCGTGCCGCGCACCTGGGCCACCACGATGTCTCCCTCGGCCACGAGCCGATCGATCTCGCCGTGGATTCCCGCTTTCAGGGATCCCATGAGGGGGCCGAACAGCTGCGCGCCGAGTGCCTCCTTGCCCCGGTAGGTGCCGGCGAATCGGTGCGAGCCGATGTCCGTCCACGTGACATCTTCGCACATCAACTCGAACATTCGGTCGGCCCGGCCCTGGTTTCCGGCCTCGAAGAACTCCCGCAGGATCGGGCACCGGCGCCCGCGCGGCCCGTCTGCGCCTCGAATGGCGCCGTTCCACGCGCGTCGCGAACGACACCATGTGCGGGGTCCTCGACATCGGCGCGTAGGTGGCGGCGAGCACGGCAAGGGGAATCTTGACGGAGTGCGCGGTGAGCCTTGAGCTTGTGGTTCTTCGGGTGCCGCTGGAAGGCTCCCGGTGTGGTCGTCTCTCGTTGGTGGACAGGTATGCCCCACGGAACAGAAGACAGGGGGCAACCCTCACGCGTCCCCGGCAGTGTCCCCGGCGGCGGCGCCCCCGTCGGTCGGATCGTCCTCTGGCTGACTCTGGTGATCGCCGTTTCAGGGGCGTACCCGCTCGCGGCGCAGGACCTGTTCCTCGACTCGGAGCTTTCACTCAAGCGGGACTATCCGGGGTCGGGCCCGTTCACGTGCCCGGACGTGATCATTCCCGGACCGCCTCTGGACGGCGAGCGTGTTCAGGCGACACAGCTCGCGTCGAGCGCCGACCAGGCGCTGATCCTGGGCGACCTCGACCGGGCCGCGACGCTCATGGCGCGCGCCACCGAGCTCGATCCGTCCTCCGCCGAACTCGCGTACCGGAGCGGGCGCGTGCTCGAGGATCTGGGCGACCGACCCGGCGCGATCGACGCGTACTGCCGGGTCGTGGCGATCGGGTCGGTCGACGAGACGGCGCCGGATGCCGAGGCCCGGATCCGGACGCTCGCGGCTGCCCGCTGGGCCGGCATCTCCGACGCCGCATCGCAGGCGTTCCAGGCCGGCCTCACCGGGGCTGACGCGAGCCGCCTCGCCGAGGCCGCCGAGTCGTTCGGCGTAGCGCTGGCCGAAGCACCGGACTGGGCCGACGCGGCGTTCAACCGTGGACTGATGTTCGACCGGCTGGGCCGTGGGCAGGAAGCGCTCGCCGACCTGCGCAGGTACCTGGAGCTTCGGCCGGACGCCGCGGATGCCGTCGCGGTTTCCGGGCGCATCGGCCAGTTGGAGGGAGCCTACGCGGCGGCGCCGAGCGCCGGCACCGCGCTGGCGCTCGGCCTCATCGTGCCGGGCGCGGGCCAGTTCTATTCCGGCCGTGACATCGGCGGGCTCACCGTCCTGTCGCTCGCCGGCGGCGCGATCGCCGCGGGCGTGCTCGTGAAGGACGTCGAAGTCCAGTGCCTCGTCATCGTCGGCGCCGGCGAGGACTGTCCGTCGGGCCAGGTCTTCCGAGAGACGGTCGATCGCCCGTACCTGGTGCCCGCACTGGCCGCCGCCGGCGGTATCGCCCTCATCGGGGCCGTCGAGGCGTTCGTGAAGGCGCGGCGGCGCGGTGCGGCGCCGGGGGCCGCCCCACCTCCGGCGAGTCCCGCGCCGGGCGAGTTCCGGCTGGCGTGGCCGAGCGTTTCGCAGCGGGGAGTCCGCGTCGATCTGAACTTCGTCCGCGTGACGTTCTGACGAGATGAGCGAACGAGCGCGCCGTCCCCGATCGTTGGCCCGCCGCCTCCGTCTCACGCCGCTCCGGGCCGTCCTCGCCGCCGTGGCGGTACTCGCCGTCGTCCAGGCCTGTACCTCCATCGAGGTGGTCGGCGTGCGGGTGAGTTCCGTGGAGGTCACGCCCGGCTCGGCGACGATCGTCGAGGGGGGCGTCCGGCAGTTCACCGCGACAGTGCGGGACGAGGACGGTCGTCCCGTGGCCGAGGCACGGGTGACGTGGTCCGTGGTGGACGGCGGCGTCGCGCGGATCGACGCGACCGGCCTGGCCACGGGCCTGACCGGCGGGAGCACGGTGATCCGCGCGACGTTCCAGGGCACGTCGGGTCAGGCCACACTCACCGTGGAGCCCGCGAACGGCCTGCCGACGGCGGTGATATCGTCGCCCGCGGACGGCTCGTCCTTCGACCAGGGCGACGCGATCGCCTTCACCGGCTCGGCAACCGACCCCGAGGATGGGGCGCTCAGCGGGTCGAGCCTCGCGTGGACGTCGCAGATCGACGGTGGCATCGGAGTCGGCAACTCCTTCTCCACGAACGCGCTCTCGATCGGAACGCACATCATCACGTTGCGGGCGACCGACAGCGGCGGGGCCTTCGGGACCACGCAGATCGGCCTCACGGTCGGCCTCGGACCTGCGCCGACGGTCACCTCGATCACGCCGAACGGCGGCCCTCCGGCGGGCGGCACCGCGGTCACCATCCGCGGGTCCGATTTCGAGCCGGGTGCCACCGTGACGATCGGAGGGACGTCGGCGACGAACGTGGTCTGGATCGACCCGACGACGATCACCGCCACCGCGCCGGCGGGTGCCGTGGGCACGGTCGATGTCGTGGTCACCAACCCCGACACCCAGACGGGCACGCTGGCGGGCGGATACACCTACACGGCGGGTCCCAACGCCACCTCCATCGCACCCAGTGGGGGGACGATCGCCGGGGGCACCACGGTGCTCATCACGGGGAGCGGGTTCGTGTCCGGCGCGACCGTGACCTTCGACGGGACGCCGGCGACGAACGTGGCCGTCACCAGTCCGACCTCGATCACGGCCACCACCCCGGCGAGCGCCGCCGGTGCGGTCGACGTCGTGGTCACCAACCCTGACACGCGGTCGAGCACGCTCGCGGGCGGCTACACGTACGCCCCGGCTCCGACGATCTCCTCGATCAATCCGAACACCGGGCCGACGGCGGGAGGCGCCGCGGTCACCATCTCCGGGACCGGCTTCGTGCCCGGAGCGACCGTGAGGCTCGGGGGAGTGTCCGCCACCAACGTGGTATGGGTCAACGCGACGACCATCACCGCGACCACCCCGGTCAATCCCGCCGGCGTCGTCGATGTCGCGGTCATCAATCCGGACACTCAGACCGGCATCCTGGCGGGCGGGTTCACCTACCTCCCGGGTCCGACGGTGACGTCGATCACGCCGACCGGCGGCAGCACGGCCGGGGGCACCCCGGTCACCATCGTGGGCACCGGGTTCCTGCCGGGCGCGGCGGTGTCCCTCGGGGGCGTGCCGGCGACGAGCGTGGTGCGGGTCGACGCGACCACGATCACGGCCATCACGCCGGCCAACCCGGCCGGTGTCGTGGACGTCGTGGTCACCAACCCGGATGCCCAGGCCTTCACGCTGGTCGGGGCCTACACGTACGCTCCCGCCCCCACTGTAGCCTCGATCGCCCCGAACACCGGGCCGACCGCCGGGGGCACCGCGGTGACGATCACCGGGACCGGCTTCGCCGCGGGTGCGACGGTCACGATCGCGGGAACGCCCGCGACCAGCGTGGTGGTCGTCGATTCCGCGTCGATCACGGCGCTCACCCCCGGTAACTCGGCGGGAGCGGCGGATGTCGTGGTCACGAATCCGGACGCCCAGGCGGGGACGCTGGCGGGCGGCTTCACGTACCTGCCGGGGCCGGCCGTGACGTCGATCACGCCGAACACCGGGCCGACGGCCGGCGGGACGGCGGTCACGATTACCGGCACGGGCTTCGTCTCCGGTGCGACGGTCACGATCGGCGGCGCGGCCGCCGCCAGCGTCACTTTCGTGAGCGCCACGTCCATCACGGCGACGACACCCGCTGGCAGCGCGGGGGCGGCGGACGTGGTCGTCACGAATCCGGATGCCCAGACGAGCACGCTGGCGGGAGGCTTCACCTACGTCCCGCCCCCGACGGTCACCTCCGTCACGCCGGGCAACGGCCCGTCGACGGGGGGCACCGCCGTCACCATCGCCGGCTCGGGGTTCGCGTCGGGCGCCACGGTGACCATCGGTGGTGTGGCGGCGACGAGTGTGACCTTCGTGAATGCCACGTCGCTCACGGCGGTCACGCCGGCCGGAGCGGTCGGTGCGGCGGACGTCGTCGTGACCAACCCGGACGCCCAGAACGGGACGCTCACGAACGGGTTCACCTACGATCCGCCTCCGACGGTGAGCTCGATCAGCCCCGATACCGGACCGACGTCGGGCGGCACGTCCGTGACCATCGCCGGCACCGACTTCGTGGTGGGTGCGACGGTGACGATCGGCGGGGTCGCGGCGACGAACGTGGGCTTCGTGAACTCGACCTCGCTGACCGCGCTGACCC
>JANQRP010000013.1 GCA_028284495.1 Longimicrobiales bacterium
GCCAGACCTGGCTGATTCGGCTAGCTCTTCGGGTATCCTGTGCGGTATCGTGCGAATCGACCGGAGCAGGTGGGCCGGTTCGGCAACACAATCACGTTAGGCGACATGTAGCGATGGAAGATCACCCCTCGTTTCTCGCCCGACCACCGACATCGAAAGTCGGGCCTTTGGGTCGTACGATCCCGTCGGTCTTCCTTAGCGTCGTCGCGTGGTCAGTCTTCGGGGTGGGACTCCTCAGTCCGCTGACTCCGTCCGAGGGGACACCATCCGTGGCCAACTGGTTGGTTCATCTAGCCTTGCCGCTCGGCGTGCTTGGATGGATTGCCTGGGGCGCGGTCACGGCCGTGGGCCGGCTGCTGGTTCTAACGCAGATCGCTGCAATGCTGGGTAGCGCCGCCGCGTTGATCCGGGTGTTGTACGACGTTTAGCGGACCGGCCACCGCTGGGACCGCACGGATTCGGACATGTGGCGTCGGCGACCGCGTTCCCACGTCGCCTAACACAGATTTTGCCGGCTCCGCGCCTGGGGCGCTCCGGCCCAACCGGCCGGGACCGCGCGGGATGCGTGTGGCGGTTCGGATCGCCTGTGCGGTATCGTCCGAATCGACCGGCGCGGTGGGCCGGTTCGGCAACACGACCACGTTAGCAGCCATCGCTGGGAGCGAAGCGGTACGATTGGCCATGGCCCCTAGAGCTGGCGGAAGGAGGAGGATCGGGTGAGGGCGATGCGACGACGCCTACTCGGGTGTGTGGCGATCTCCGGGCTCTGGGTTGCGGCGTGTGATGAATCGCCCCTCGGGCCTACGGAGCTTGAGTCCGATGGACTGCGCGTCGCGGCCGAGGCTCGCCCTGGTGTCGTATCGGCAGGCGACTCGGTTCAGGTGGGCGCGGTATTCCACAACCGTCTCGATCAGCCTGCTCAGGTTCAGTTTGGGATGGGCTGCCCGTTCTTCCTCGAGGTCGTACGGGGCTCCTCGAACACGCCGGTTCCTTTTGAGGGGACGGGCTACCCGTGTCTCACGGTCGGAAGCTCCCTGACGATCCCGGCGCAGGACTCGTTGGTGTACCTACGGTGGGTTTCGACGAGCGTCGACGATGAGCCGACGTCGCCAGGTCTCTATCGCGCGCGGCTGGACTTCACCAATGAGTGGCAATCCCTGGAGACCGAGTTCCGGGTTCGGTAGACGGGAAGGGTGGCGACGGCTTCTGACACAGGTGTTGCCGCCTCCGTTCGCTGGCGCTCACTTCGGTGAATCACGGCTCGCGATGCGAGCCGCGCCGGCAACTCGTTCACGTTATCTGCCAGCGAGTGAGCGAGAAGGTGCGTATGAGCCCAAGACGTTTCGAAGTCTTGATGTCAATCGGCTTACCGGCAGCGCTGCTAGTGGGACTCGCGGGCTGTGATGAGCAGTACGCAGCGGCCCAGTTTTCGGTCTTCGATAGCGCGGGTGTGACGATCGCGGAGTCGACGGGCCCAGCGTGGGAGGCTGGAGACGGTTGGACTGTCGAGTCCACTCCTGTCCTTGATCTCTCGAGAACCGGAAGTGGCTCAGCTCACGACTTCTTCCGAGTCACGGACGCGGATCGCCTTGCCGATGGATCCATCGTAGTGGCCGATGACGGCAGTGACGAGGTGCGGGTGTTTTCGCCCTCAGGCGAGCACGTGTGGTCGGCCGGCCGCGATGGCCCTGGCCCAGGAGAATTTCGGCGTCTTGTCCAGGCCATCGTGCTGCCTGGAGACTCCGTGCTTGCCTACGACCCTTCTGGTGGGAGAGCGACGCTGTTCGATTCGGACGGCGCACTTCGGAGGATCGTGACTCTGGACGGCCCTGATCTTCCGCGACAGCTGCATCCCGTCCCCGACGGGCGCTACGTAGCTCCAGCGTCGGGCGGCCTGGCGTTTGACGGTGTCGCGGGACTGCGTCGGCTGGAGGACAAGGTCTTGAGCCTCGGCTCCGACGGGGATGGTCGGGACACCGTCGCCACCCTTCCCGGGGAAGAGATCTTGTTCTTTGAGCAGGGTGCGACCCCTCCGACCTGGGGGAAGCGCGGGCACCTAGCCGTTCGGGATCAGGAGGTGTACGTCGGATCGGCCGATAGCGTGGAGTTTCGCGTGCTAGGCATCGACGGGCACCTGCGGATGATCGTGAGGGTCGCGGGATACGACCTCACGCTGACTCGCGCGGAGGTGGACTCGGAGCTCTTCGCTTGGTATCCGGACTCGATCGAGCTGGGCGCTATCGGGAGAGGCGCAAGAGATGCCCAACCCAATCGTGAGCACCGGCCAGCGTATGCGTCGCTCGTTGTCGACCGTCTTGGGTACACGTGGCTTCAGCGATTCGAGGCTCGACACGAAGCCGGAAGTCCCACCGAGTGGCTCGTCTTCGATACTTCTGGCAGGTGGCTCGGGAGTCTCCAGCTGCCGCCTAGGTTCGAGGTGTTCCGTATCGGTGAAGGCTGGATCCTCGGCAAGCGCGTCGACGAGTTCGACGTTGAGCACGTACAGGTTCTCTCGCTGATACGCGACTAGGTCTGATCGAGACCGCCGAGCAGCGCCGGCAGATACCTGCATGTTGCCGGCTCCGCGCCTAGCGGCGCTCCGTCCCAACCGGCCCTCGACCGATTCGGATGCGTGTGGCGTTTCGGTTAGCCTGTGCGATCTCGTCCGATGCGACCGGCCCTCATGGCCGGTTCGGCAACCCCATCACGTTATGCGACACGCCGATCGGATCTGTGCGGTAGCTCGAGCCCGAGGGCGGATGTAGCTGGTGGCGCCTCGGGTGTGCACGGGATCCTTGTCTCGTATTCATGGTATCGTATATGATACCATGTGATCCGAATCGTCCTGGATACGAATGTGCTCGTTGCCGGGCTGAAGTCGCGAAACGGAGCGTCCTTTCAGGTCCTGCAGATGTTGGGGCCGGACGCCCCCTTTGAACCCAGCCTGTCTGTGCCGCTGGTCCTGGAGTACGAGATGGCGCTGCGGCGGACCCTCGGCGCCGAGGACAGTCGGATCGAGCCGGTGCTCGATTACCTGTGCCACGTCGCAGACTTGCGGGAGATCTTCTTCCTGTGGCGTCCGTTCCTTCGGGACGCTGGAGATGAGATGGTCCTCGAGGTGGCCGTCGGAGCACAGGCGGAGCAGGTCGTGACCCACAACGTTCGGGACTTCGAGGGCGTCGAAGAGCGATTCGGAATCAGGATCGTGACCCCTGCCGAGTTCCTGGTGAGGATGAGAGAGCTTCGATGAGTACGCTGAGCCTACGACTGCCAGAGTCGCTCCATGAGCGAGCCCGAGCGCTCGCCCAGCAGGAGGGAGTGTCGATCAACCAGCTGATCGCGACCGCGCTTGCGGAGAAGATCTCTGCACTCGACACCGTCGAATACCTTCGCGATCGCGCCTCCCGCGGCTCGCGTGAAGCCTTCCTCGACGCGCTGAACGAGGTGCCCGACGGCGAGCCAATGCCGGGCGACGAACTGCCACCGGGTATGGGCGCGGACGGATAGAGCGAGAGGAGCGCACGTCGGAGAACTGCGTGTTGCCGGCTCCGCGCCTGCGGCGCTCCGACCCAACCGGCCCGACCTGGCAGATTCTGCTCGCTGTTCGGTTAGCCTGTGCGATATCGTCCGATGCGACCGGCCCTCATGGCCGGTTCGGCAACCCAATCACGTTGGCCGCCACTACGTGATCGAGAGGACTCGGGAACGTCTGCAAGGGGATCACCACGATGCGGCTCTACCTGTCCTCGCACCGGATCGGAAGTCACGGCGACCGGCTGCTCGAGCTGTTGCAGGACGGGACTCGCGCTTTGGTCATCGTGAACGGGCTCGACGGCGCGCGTGCCTCCACTCGCGACTCGGTGCGTGAGCGCACGATCGGCGACCTCGCCGCTCTCGGAGTCGATGCAGACGAGCTGGACCTCCGAGATTTCTTCGACGATTCGCGGACCCTGGATGGTATTGTCCAGGAGATTGATCTCGTGTGGGCGTGTGGCGGCAATGCGTTCACCCTGACCATGGCGATGCACCAGAGCGGATTCGCCACGCGGCTGGCCAAGTGGCTCGAAGACGATCGGATTGCCTACGGCGGCTACAGCGCCGGAGCTGTAGTCGCGGGGAACACGCTGCACGGGATCGATCTCGTCGACTCAGCCGATCCCGAGCAGGCGGTGCCGCCCGGCTACCGCACCGACATCCTCTGGTCCGGGTTGGGATTGGTCCCGTACGCCATCGTACCTCACTACCGGTCCGATCACTGGGAGTCCGAGAAGATCGAGGCGGTTGCACGATACTGCCGTGACGAAGGCATTCCGCATCGCACGCTTCGAGATGGCGAGGTCATCGTCGTAGATGGTGCCGCGGAGGAGTTCTTCACGCCGTGACGGCGAGGCCGGGACGGAGGACGTAGCGGCGGCCAACTGCATGTTGCCGGCTCCGTGCCTTCGGCGCTCCGGCCCAGCCGGCCCTCGACCGACCTGAATGCGTGTGGCGGTTCGGGTAGCCTGTACGGTATCCTCCGAATCGACCGGAGCAGGTGGGCCGCGCCGGCAACCCCGGCACGCCGTGCGGCATGTGCCTAGGATTCGCGTTGCGGTGATTGAAGCTTCCGATTGGGGGACAGGCATGGCGAATCAACCATCAGACTTAGGGCTCGTCGTCTGGCATGACCTCCTTACGGACCGCGTGGACGAAGCGAAGGAGTTCTATGGACGTGCCTTGGGATGGGAGTACCACATTGAGCACGCTGAGGATTTCGCGTGGCGACCCGGTGAGGAGGCCGACTACCCTCTGATCATGAGGGATGGGGTTGCGCACGGGGGTATCGTGGAGGCTGGAGACTCCGCACCCTCGCATTGGCTGGCGTGGGTGGCCGTGCCCGACGTGGATCGGACCACGCGTCGTATGGTGGAGGGCGGTGGCCGTGTGGAGAGACAGCCTTTCGATGTACCCGGCGTCGGGCGGGGGGCAGTCGTTTCGGACCCGTGGGGCGCGAAGGTCTGTCCCTTCGTCGCAAGCCACAGCTTTCCACCTCCCGAAGGGGTCTTCCGGTGCGATGAACTACGCACCCCGGAGCCTGATTCGGCGTCCGTGTTCTATTCGGACGTGTTCGGGTGGTCCCTTGTGGAGGAAGGTCCTTCCCGCATGATCGGTGACGTGGGATCACCACGGGCCATCGTGATCACGAAGAGTCGTGAGGGCGAGCCATCAAGCTGGACGCCATACTTGTCTTCGGACGACTTGGATGCAGACGTACGTAGGGCGCAGGGGCTCGGAGCGAGATTGGTGCCGCGCGACGATTGGGAAGATGCGTCCGACCAGAGAGCCCTGCTCGCCGATCCCACCGGCGCGATGTTCGGCCTCGTCGCGGCAGTTCCCAAGGAGCCGTGACTTTCGATCCAACGGATTCGGGATCTGGACGCGGTACGGCACTCGCCGTACAACTGAAGGTTGCCGCTCCTTAGGCTCGAGGTGCTGGCGATGCTCCTCGGGCGTGGACTCCTCCTGCGTATGGTGTTGCGTCGAGGATATGTGTGGTCGACCGGCGTGGTGCTCGGCATCCGCTGCGCGGTGGGCGCGTCGAAGTGCTGGAGGAGACGGATTGATTCGTAAGCTCTCGTGGCTGGTCCTGCTGAGCGCCTGTACGTCGTCGGCACCTGCCGACCACTCCGAACCCGAGATCGACGTCGAGAGCTACGGGCCGTTGCTGCAGTGGACTCCGGACCAACAGCTGGTGGGGTACCGGAACTTCGATCGCATTCTCGCGACTCGAACCATCGCGGCGGGGGACTTCGTACTGGAGCTTCCCGACGTTCCTCGCGACCTGTCGGGGCTGTCGTTCGAGTTCGATGGGGAGGCGCTCTCACTCGAGTCCTTCGTCGAGCGAAACCATGTGGTCGGCTTGCTGGTCCTCAAGGACGGGGCCATCGCGCTGGAGCGCTACCGAAAGGGCAATGGTCCCGACACCAGGTGGGTGTCCTTCTCCGTAGCCAAGTCCGTGGTTTCGCTGCTGTACGGAGCCGCCATCAAGGACGGCTACATCACCGACCTCGACGAGTCGGTCACAGCCTATCTGCCTCGGCTCCGGGGGACCTCGTACGAGGGGGTGTCCATCCGCGATGCCCTTCAGATGGCCTCCGGAGTCGAATGGAGCGAGGACTACGGCGACCCGAGCTCGGACGTCCGAAGGCTCTCGAACTTCACGTCCCTCACACTACTCGACTACCTGGGCGAGCGACCTCGGGTCGCTGCTCCGGGCGAACGCTTCAACTACAACTCGGGGGAGACGCACCTGCTCGCGTCGGTGCTCCGGTCGGCGATCGGGAGCAACCTCTCGACCTACCTGTCGAGCAAGATGTGGCGCCCGTTCGGTATGGAGGCGGACGCGAACTGGCTTCTCTGGGGGCCGGACGGCCCCGAGGATGGCGGCTGCTGTATCAGCGCTACGCTCCGTGACTACGGCCGGATCGGGCTCTTCGTGACGCGTGGTGGTGCACTACCCGATGGTGATACCGTTCTGCCGGCAGGTTGGATGGAGCAATCCACGTCGCCCTCGCCGAGCTCCGAAGGTTACGGCTTCCTCTGGTGGCTGATCGGCGATCAGGCCTACGCGGCCCTGGGAGTGTTCGGTCAGATGATCTTCATCGATCCAGCGGAAGACCTGGTGGTGGTGACCCACAGCGTGTGGCCCGACGCTACCGCGGGCTTTCCGAGATCGTTCGCGTTCGCGGCTGCGGTTCGAGACGCGCTTCGAGAATAGAGGCTCCGGGTCACCCGGGACCCGACGGGGGCCGTGTTCGAGTGGATCCGGTCGGTGTCCCAAGCCTGATCGGTGGCCAGGGCCGTACGACGTTCAGACGGGGTCGGATGCGTCCTTCTTGAAGGGGATCCCGAGCTTCTCCATCCGGTAGCGGAGCGTGCTCGCGTTGACACCGAGGAGCTCGGCGGCCCCTCCGGGTCCGTGGACCTTTCCGCCGCTCATCCCGAGCACGCGCACGATGTGTTGAGACACGACCTGGTCCAGGTCGAGGAGGGCGGGATCGAAGCCGGCGGCGGGGCCGGAGGGCGAGGCTCCCACCCGGCCGAGGTCGTCGAAGCGCAGAGGTCGGTCCCGGTGCAGGATCGCCGCTCTCTCGAGCACGTTCTCGAGCTCCCGCACGTTGCCGGGCCAATCGTATGACATGAGTGTCTCGATGGCGCCCGGCGCCAGCGTCGGGCGCGCCCGGAGCTTGAGGTCCCGTGCCTTTCGCTCGAGGAAGAAATCCACGAAGGCCGGGATGTCGCCCCGTCGTTCGCGCAGCGGCGGGATCGCCAGGGGGAAGACGTTCAGTCGGAACCACAGATCCTCGCGGAACCGACCCTGCCGCACCCTCTCCGCAAGATCCTGATGTGTGGCGGCGATCACGCGGACATTCAGCCGTACGCCCTTCGTTCCCCCGACGCGTTCGATCACCGAGTCCTGGAGCACGCGCAGCAGTCGTACCTGGGCCTCCATCGGCATCTCGCCGATCTCGTCCAGGAGGATCGTGCCCCCGTCGGCCCGCTCGAAGCGCCCTCGCCTCTTCGCCGTCGCTCCGGTGAAGGCCCCCCGCTCGTGCCCGAAAAGCTCGCTGTCCACGAGCGCTTCGGGTATGGCGCCGCAGTTCACCGGAACGAACGGCCCGTCGCGGCGTGGCGAGCCGAGGTGGATGGCGTGGGCGATGACCTCCTTGCCCGTGCCCGTCTCCCCCAGCAGGACGACGGGACTCTCCGTGGGCGCGACCTGTCGGACCTGGTGCATGACGTGCCGCAGGCCGAAGTCGGCACCCACGATGGTACCGCCGAGGTGACGCACGAGCTCCCGACTCAGGTAGCGGTTGTCGTCGGCGAGACGGTTCTTGAGCCGGACCACCTCGGCGTGCTCCATCGTGTTGGACATGGCCACGAAACAGGGCTCTCTGAGCGTGGCGTAGAGCCGGGCGTGCTCCTCGGTGAAGCGGTCGTCGCCTTCAGCCAATAGTGCGAGGGCTCCGACCACCCGGTCCTCGACGACGAGCCGAAGGATCATTGCAGACGAGGCCACCTCCCCCAGCGCCTCCTCCAGACTACGGGTCAGGGGCTCTTCGCGCGGTCGGTTCACGATCAGGACCGGCAGCTCCCCACCCTGTACGGCCTCCACCAGGCCGTCCAGTGCGACTCGGGCTTCGTCCGTGTACGCCACCAGGCGATCCATGCGGACGCCGCCGTCCGCATCGGCGCGCGCCACGAGTCGCATCGCCCCGAGCTCGGGCTCGTTGCGCTGGAGGTAGACGACGTCCGCCGGGAGATGCTCGGCCAGGTACTGGAAGCACGCGTGCAGACCCGCCTCGATCTGGAGGCTGCCCGTGAGCCTCAGAGTGGCTTCGCGGAAAAACGCGTTCTCGTCGATCATCGGGGCCGTGGGATTGCTGGCCGACGGTCGCCCGTGCGTGGACGGGCGCTGGACGCCTCGAACGGACCGTAACGTACAGACGGTTCGCTCGGCCACCCATCGGGGCTGTGCCCGCAGAGTGTGTGAGTCGGACGACGGGCCCCGGCGTCGCGAATACCCGCGATTCACGTCGCGGTCCGCCGCGTTCAACGGGGCTGCGAATCACACAAGTCCTTGCAGAGAAGCGATCTGTTCCGCTGGCACGCCACTCGCTTCGGGAGGCGGACGAGGGAAGACCACTCGAACGCCCGGAGAAGCACCATGTACGACACACGACTGGAGTATCCACTGCGGGCCTCCGTCAGGGGGCTCATCCGATGGACCTTGCTTCTCGGACTGATTCATCTCGCGATGCCCCGGGCCGGGGCCGGCCAGGTTCCTTCGTCCGTCGTCTCGGGCGAGTCCGGTGGCTACGGCTACTTCCAGGGAGGCGTCCTCGGCCTGGATCTAGGCGCTCTGAACGCCTCTCTGGGTTCGGCGGGCTTTCCCGGGCTCGATGCGACGGTCCCGACCTGGGGAGGCGCCGGATGCGGCGTCCTCGGCCGGTTTCACCTGTGTGGCGCGGGGCATGGGGCTCTGGACCCCAGCGCAACGACCGGGGTTACGCGGGTCAGCCTCTCCGGCGGGTACGGCCTCGCACGGGCGAAGTACGAGGCACTCTCGGTCGGTGGACTCACGATCCTCCCCGCCCTCGGCCTGGGTGGAGGAGCTCTGAACCTGAGGATCACCGATTTCGAAACCCCCACCTTCGGCGAGGTCCTCGACGACCCGGCGCGGAGTTCGGTGCTATCCACCGGGTGGATGCTCCTCCTGAACGCCGGCGTAGCGCTCGACTACCGGATCGCGCTGACCGGGTCCGACGATGGCTCGGCAGGGGGCATCGTGGCGGGCCTCGAGGGTGGATACCTCTACGCCCCCGGGGAGACCACCTGGACGTTGGACGACGCCAATGCCGTCACCGGTGGCCCGGATCTCGGGATCCAGGGTTTCTACCTGTGGATCTCCCTCGGCGGGTGGGGACGCAGTGCCTCGCGGTGAGGAGGCCCTCGTGTACGAGTTCCTGACGTCGCACTGGACCCGTCCGCAGCCGCACTCCGCCTACACGGCCAGGGAGCTCTGGACCGACCCGCATGTGGCGGAGCAGATGCTCGCGCTGCACCTGGACCCCGACGGAGATGTCGCGTCGAGGAACCACCGGTCCATCGATCGCATCGTCGCGTGGTTGGACCAGCGCTTCGATCTCTCCGCCGGAAAGCGCGTCCTGGACCTCGGTTGCGGGCCGGGCCTCTATGCGAACCGGATGTCCCGCCTCGGGGCACGCGTCACGGGAGTGGACTTCTCCGGGACATCGCTGGCCCACGCGGAGCGCGCGGCTCCGGACGGGGTCGCACGGCCACGGTACCTGGCCGCGGACTATCTGGACCTCGAACTGGACGAGGACTTCGACCTGATCCTGCTCATTTACGGCGATCTCTGCGCGCTCAACCCGGCGCAGAGGGCCCGCCTTCACGAATCGATCCGTGCGTGGCTCGCCCCCGGCGGGTCGTTCGCCTTCGACGTCTTCAGCAGCGCGCTCTTCGATCAGGTCGAGGAGGAGGCGCGCTACACCTTCGAGCCCGACGGTGGCTTCTGGTCTCCGGAGAGCCACTTCCACTTCCTGCGCCGCTTCAAGTACGAGGACGACGCTCTCTACCTCGATCGCCATGCGATCCTCGAGCCCGAGGGAACGCGCGAGATGTTCAACTGGATGCAGTGCTATGATGCCGAATCCCTGGAACGGGAACTCGACGGCCTCGGCTGGGAGGTACTCGCGACGCTCGGCTCGTTGGCTGGAGATCCGTACGATGCCGCTCGGCACGATTTCGCGGCGATCACGCAGCCGAGATAGGCTCGGGACATGTCCACGGAGAGAGTCGAGCGTCTGGAGACCATCCACCTGCGGCTGGCCCGAACCGGGAACGACGAACTGACGGAGCTGATCGCGGACGTGCTCCGCACGGAGGAGGAGGGCATACGCGTCTTCCGTCACACCCGTATCGGAACCGACCTGCTCGTTCTCGTCCACCCGTACGCCGGGAAGGGCGACGACGTCGCGGGCCCGAGCGCGCTCGGAGCCCGTCTCGTGTCGCTCCTTCGCGACCACGGAATGGTGGATCACTCCGTCTGGGTGCGCCTCGCGGAGGAAGCGCCATGACATCCCGCTGCATCGCTCCGACCACCCAGCGTCGCCCCCGTCGGGCGCGGGGGTCGACATCCGAGGTTGGCGATACCTCCGGACTCGAAGGTAGGGCGTGCCGATGAGAAGCGCGCTCCCGCTCGTGGCGGCCGTTCTCGTCTGGGCCGGCTGCGGTGGCCACGCCCCATCTCCCTACGTCCTGAGCTCCCCGCGAGATATCGGCGACGGGCTGGCCGTCGGCACCCCGGACGGAGCGGGCCTGGACTCCGATCTGCTCGCCGAGGCGGTCGCGAGGATCGCGGACGACAGGTTCGGCGAGGTGCATTCGCTCCTGATCTACAAGGATGGGAAGCTGGTTGTCGAAGAGTACTTCCCGGGCCACACCTACGCGTGGGATGCTCCGGGCTTCCGGGGTGCCTGGATCGACTGGAATGAGCACGAGCCGCACAACATCCACTCCGTCGGCAAGAGCATCACCTCCGCCTCGATAGGGATCGCGATCGATCGCGGCTACATCGAGAGCGTGGACGAGTCCATCTTCGAGCACCTCCCGGATCATCGGCATCTGATGTCCGACGGCAGGGACGCCATCACGATCGAGCACCTGCTCACCATGACCTCGGGGCTGGCCTGGGACGAATGGGGAACGCCGTACTCCGACCCCGAGAACGACGTGATTCGACTCTGGCTGGGGTGTGAGGCTCCGGTCACCTGCGTCCTGGAGGCGCCTCTGGAATCCGAGCCCGGGACGGAGTTCACCTACTCCGGCGGAAACATGGTCGTCCTCGGAGAGATCGTCAGAAACGCGACGGGGATGGATATCGAGGAGTTCTCGGCGCGCCACCTGTTCGAACCCCTCGGCATCGATCCCCCCGAGTGGAGGCGATTCGACACGGGTGTCATCGACGCCTCGGCAGATCAGTACCTGACGCCCAGGGACCTGATCAAGTTCGGAGCCACCTACCTTGACCGAGGGATCTGGCAGGGGCGACGGATCCTCAGTGAGGCGTGGGTCGACAAGAGCTCGACCCCCTACCGCGGCAACGTCTGGCTCAACAGTGGCTTCCGGCCCATGCCACCTGGAGACGGGACGCGTGGCCGTCGCGGCTACGCGTACGCCTGGTGGACCCACGAGTACCGCGACTCCGGGTCGGAGCTCGCCGGCTACTTCGCGCTTGGGTTCGGCGGACAGAAGGTCTACGTGTTCCCGGGCCGAAGTGCCGTCGTCGTCTTCACGGCGGGCAACTACGGCTCTGCGGACACGACCAACGAGATCCTGACCGAGTTCGTGCTGGCCGCGATGCGGTGATCTCGGGTCCCGATGCGGCGAGGAGGGTGGATAGTGAACGTAGCCGGGAAGCCCGTGGTCGTAGCCCTCGGTACTCTGCAGGTCTTCGTTGGGATCGGGGCCGTGCCGGTCGGCCTCATGTTCATTCTGGATCCGAGTGGTAGCAGTGTCGGATTTCCGCGTGAATGGGTGTCCGACACGCTGTTCAGGAACTATCTGGTCCCAGGGGTCTTCCTGTTCGCGATCAACGGAATCGGGAGCCTGGTCGGTGCGTTCTTGACCTTCCGACAGCATGCGTTGTCCGGTCTTTGTGCCGTCGGATTGGGTGCGTTCTTGATGGCCTGGATCGTCGTGCAGGTGATTACCCTGGGACCGCCACCGCACTGGCTGCAGGCGTCGTACTTCGTTCTGGGCGCTGTCGAGTTGCTGCTCGGCTGGCGGATGAACTTCGACGCCTGACCGGCGCAAGGGATGGGGAATCCAACCGGGGTGGAGCCCTGCCGGAGGTCTACGTGATGGGGTGAGTCCGGACAGCACGGGCCACGGCTGCGGTGTGTCGGCCGGGATCCTACCAGAGGCGTGGTTCTGGCGCGGCAGCACGTTCCCGGACCAGATCTCGCAGGTCGAGAACGAGCGTATGCAACACGGCGGGTAGCCCCGTCCCGTGACTGAAGGTTGCCGCATCTGTTCGCCTTCGCTCACTCCGGCTTGGAAGGCTTGCGGGTGGGCCGCCCAGAGGTTCATCTACGAGGAATTTCGTATTCGCTGACCCCGAGCTCCTGTATGAAACGCTCGATCGCATCCGTCGCTCTCGCACTCATCGCGGGCTGTGAATCGCCGGAGACTGGCAACGACGTTCCGCGCGTGGTCGACAGCGGTGGCGTCAGGGTGGTTACCAACGTCGATCTAGCCGGCGTTCCGGTCCTGAGCGTCGATCGTGCGCCAGAGCTGCATGTCGGATGGGACGACGGCGATCCGGCGTTCGAGGCGATCTATTCCGGCGCGCTCTTCCCGGGTGGTGGCGCCGCGGTAACGGACCTGCAGGCAGCCAACCTTATCGTGATCGAGCCCTCGGGGGCGTTCAACGTGATCGGTCGGCGAGGCGAGGGCCCAGGGGAGTTCCGGCGCCTGACAGCCGTCCAGGTGCTCCCGAGCGGGAACCTCTTCACCTGGGACCAGTCGCTTCAACGCGCGACCGAGTTCGATCGCGATGGCAGCCTTGTCTCAACCGTCACGTTTCCGTCCCTCGGCGACGTCACGCTCGAGCCGAACGGAATGATCGGCGAGGACCGGATCGGTTGGATCCCGACGGGATTCGCGGTCCGTCGGCGAGAGACCGGAGCCGACTGGATGTCGGGCCAGCTCGCGGTGACCTCGCTGAACGGCACCACGATGGATACGGTCGCAGCTGTGCCGATGGCCTTGCTCGAATATGAGGACGGGCGGCCACTATCGATTCCGTTCATGCGTATCGGTCTCGGGGGCGCATGGCGGGACGGTTTCGTGTGGACCTCGAGTGATGCTCCTCAGGCCGTCTGGCTGAGTCCGGACGGCGACACCACGCAGGTTTCGCACTGGCCGTCGTCGCGGCAGGAGGTCTCGGATTCCGTATGGCGCGGGCACGAGGCGTTGACCCGCGAGCGAATGTCCGACGTCCCGGAGGAGGTCGTGAGCGGCCGGCTCGCGACGCAGAAGGCACGCGCCACCGCCTTCCTGCCCGAGTTTAGATCGGTGGCGGTCGCCCCCGATGGCGCATTGTGGCTGGGACGGTTCGAGGTCGAGTCCCTCCAGTCACGGCGCTTCCTCGTGCTGGCTCCGGATGGGGTCGTGCGCTCGTGGGTCCAGTTCGAGCGGCCTGTCCGGGTCTTGGATCTCTCAGAGGAGATGGTGCTCGTGAAGGAGTTGGATCCCCTTGGCATCGAAGCGGTCGCGGTCTACCGGCTTCCGAGCTAAGTATGTCGTCTGATGCGGCGAGAGCGGTGGAATCAGCGCCGTCAGCCAACTGAAAGTCTGCCGCCTCCGTTCGCTGCCGCTCACTTCGGCGAGTTACGGCCCCGAGCGCTCGTGATTCTTTAGGGCAGTAGCAGGAGCGCGGGCTCTCCGGTGTACTAGGCCGGCTCGGTTCCTCGGCCCGCGCCGGCGACCCCGACACCTTATCGGCGAGCTCCAATACCTCATGGTGATGCCACACGTCCACGTTGAGCGGCTACCACTCCGACGGCGTGGCGGGTTCGTCCTGATGCTGGCTGGACTGCTGATGGGTTGCGACGACGGTCAGGCAATCACGTTCTGCACGGAGATCGGCTGCACGAGTGCCCTGGAGGTCCTTCTCGAGGATGAGCCAGCCCCGCCGTATCGGGTGGAGGCGGATGCGAGTGGAGGGACGGGCTCATACGTGTACGAGTGTCCGGCTTCGTCCCTGTGTCCGCCGATTGTCTTCGCCGACTTCACCCCGGATCGGGTGACGATTCGAGTGGTCACTTCGACAGATACAACGCGGTACGAAGTGCGCCCGCGCTATGAGGAGAACCAGCCGAACGGACCCGGGTGCGATCCGATCTGCCTGCGTTCGGTGGTCCGTCTTCCATCAGATGCGCTGACGATCAGCGAGTAACGGAAAGGGCGAGGCCGCTGCGCCAGGCTCTTCCTGAAGCGCGGAGGAGCCGGCAGACAACTGCATGTTGCCGGCTCCGCGTCTTCGGCGCTCCGACCCAACCGGCCCGCGGCCTGGCGGATTCTGCTCGCACTTCGGATATTCTGTGCGGTATCGTCCGAAACGACCGGCGCAGGTGGACCGGTTCGGCAACACAATCACGTTACAGGACATGGCTTGGGAGCCGGTCTGTGCGAGGCCGAAACGGATAGGAAATCCAACCGGGATCGGTCCCGGTGGAACCGAACGTGTCGCAGTCCGCGCGAGCGGCGCAGCAGGCTCGTCGTGTCGCGGACGGGGATCTCGAGGAGGTCTTCGACGCGAGTCGTGTCGGATGGGGCGCCAGGTCGGCGTGATGCGCCGTTGGGCATCACGTGTGCAGGCGGCGGCCGAGCCACGAGGGTCTGCGTCTTAGGTGCTCCAAGTCCCGTCGTCTCCGGGCAGGCACTGATCGAAGGGGTCGCGGCCGGAGAACGTGTGGTTCCCATGGGTCGCCTGATCCCAGGGTGAGGGCGGATCGACCGCCAGCAGCTCGGTCTGCGGCGGCCTACGGGCCGGACTGATCGGGGGGCGGGTGCTCCGGGATGCGCAGGTGCCGGAGGATGGTCGGACGACTGCGGGATCGGTGAGGAAGGCTCACCGTGGCAGGCCGGGCACCTCAACGGGTGCACCCCGTAGACCCGCGCGAGTAGCTGCGCCCAGCGACAGCGCTGACCGCGGCGCGGCGACGCGACCGGAAGCCGACCATCGGAATCGAGCACGGATCGGCCCACTCCCTCCCCCGTGCCTACTTCAAACGGGCAGGCAGTTCACCCTCCCGCGCCTTCGCTGCGGATATGTTACTTGCGCAACTTAGGCGTACACAAGTACGGTGATTGTCCGCAGTCTTTCCAGATTTTCTCTTCGACCAGGAGGAAAGAAATGAGAGCACGTGTACGACGCTTGACCCTCGCCATCGCGGCATTAGCGACGATCGCCATGGCGGGTTCGCTCGATGCTGCGGTGGAGGACGAGTGCGCCTTCTGCGTGAGCAGCTGTCCGTCGGATGTCGTAGCGTTCTGCGTTTCGGAGTGTCCGGATGTGGAGCCTTGGCCCGTCTTCCCTGATGCTGAGTGCGTGCCCAACCGTTGCGGCCCAGGTCAGGAACAGGTGATCTGCATTCCGCTCGTCTGACGCGACGAAGCGCGCCCAAGCCGAGCCCGTGCGTGGGTCGTCGATCTTGCGGAAAGCCCGGACTGCGGTCCGGGGCGGAAGCAGGGTCGGCGACACGCACGGTCTCAGCCTCGATGAGACGGACAGGCGGGGCCCGCCGCTCACCGAGCTAGCGGGGATTGATGCCGCGTCCGAGCAACTGTGCCCGATCGGATAGGTGTGTTCCGAAGGTCGGGTCGCGTTCGAAAGTGGACGGATCGGCGGCGTCCAGCCCCGCGATCACGGCATGCCGATCCTCGATTCGCCGTGCACCCGCGTGGCGTTGTCGGCCGGCGCGTGGGGGGTGTCCAGACGTTGGCGTCGAGTCTCTTCCAACCGGCGAGCTGTGGTCCCCGACCACCGACCTGCTCCGATCCCCATCCCTCGGCGGCTCGACCTGCGAGGTCGTCGCGACTCAGGCGCTGCCCGCCTCGGTCGCACCTCCGAGGCCTGGGGACTCGAGATCAGAGCACCGTACCATATCCGTGCATGGCATCACACGTCTTGCCTCGCCCCATCCCCAACCTGTCACGCACCCAACTTCTGAGCTTCGGAGGGACAGATGAGTCGTGTACGCAGTCTGCTTATCGATGGTTTGACCGTCGTGACGGCCCTCGCTGCGATTGCGGTGGCCTGGAGCGTGCTGACCCAGCGGCAGGGTCCCGCCGACGAGCGGGACCGGAGAATCGAGGGGTTCGAGGAACTCGCGTCGACGGGCCACCGGATTGGAGCCGAGGATCCAGAGGTAACCGTAGTCGTCTTCACCGACTACGAGTGCCCGGTCTGTCGCGGTGTCGAGCCGAGGCTGGCGGAGTTCGTCGCCACCTATCCCGAGCAGGTGGCGCTCGTGTACCGGCACTGGCCCCTGTCCTACCATCCATCTGCCTACCCGGCTGCCGTGGCAGTCGAGTGCGCGGCGGACCAGGGGGCTTTCGAGGCCTTCCATGCGAGTCTGTTCGAAGATGAGGATTGGATGGGCGGCCGGTATGAGACCGCGTTCCTCGACTTCGCGGAATCAGCCGGAATCGACTCGGAGACGTTCGCGAACTGTTTCGAAGAGAACCGCCCCGGGAACGCCAAGGTCGACGCCGATGTAGCGGCCGCAGAGTCGTTCGGTGCACGCGGCACCCCGGCGATCCTCGTCAACGGCGTGTACGTGGGTCGAATGCCCGCTGACCTCGAACTTGCGACCTGGGCAGCGATCGGCAGCTAGAGCCATCCCGAGGTACCCTCGGGTCGCTCGAGTTCCAGTCCGTCGGCTCGCGCGCTACTCACAGTTCGTCCCGACCAGCGCCGCCGCCCCCAGTCGCCCTCCTTCGAGCGAGTTCCGAACTCGCGGTCCAGGAAGAGCAGCGCGGCGGTGTCCGTCCCGGCACGCGTCAGCAGATCGACGGCGCGGCCGGCGTTCTCCTCCTCCTCGACCTGCTCGGTGATGAACCAGTCCAGCTCCCGCTGCGTGGCGACGTCCGCGTGCTCGCCGGCCGGTGTGAAGAGTCGGTGAATGGAGGCCGTCACTGCCTGTTCGTGCTCGAGCGCGTTCCTGAACGCGTCCAGCGGCCCCCGTACTCTTCGGGCGGACAGGGAATCTCCTGCAGCACGACCCGTCCACCCCGACGGTTCACGTAGTCGAAGAGGCGCATCGCATGCTCCAGCTCCTCGCGCGCCTGCAACCGCATCCAGTGCGCGAAACCGTCGTAGGACTGAGACTCGAACTGCGCGGCCATCGCCAGGTAGACGTAGCCGTGAGGAGAGCTCCATGCGGATCTGGTCGTTGAGCGCGGATTCGACTTCGGGACGCCGACAGGGGAGACGGTGTGAAGCTGGACGGGCCGGGACGGGCAGGATGGGCCCGTCGATCAGGACGAGTCCAGCGATGGGTCGGGCCGGAGCGCGGTCGGGGCGGCATGCGGGACCGTCACGGTGCGGTACGGGCGCTGGAATCGGTCTTCGGGACAACTCACTGCGCCCCCGCCCGACGGCACCAGAACGGCGCTCGGTAGGGACTATCAGTGGCCCCCGATCATGACAGGTAGCTCGTCCATGGACCCGATCTCCTGTCTCAAGAACGCGCACATCGTGACGCTGCTGTCCCTCGTGGGGCTCGTGGCCGCGGCGCACCCTCTGCCGCGGCAATGTGGGTAAGCGCTGCGGCCGTGCTCCGGGCGGAGTAGTCCTGACGGGACGCCCGTGAGCCCGGTGCGCAGGCCCTACTCGTACGGGCCATCCACGCGGCCACCGATAGCACCGGGACCATGGCACGGGGCCGCCCACGTCGGGGATTCGTCTGCTACGGTCACACCCTACGGAACATCGGCGTCGAGCGGTTGGCCGGCTCGACACGGCGTCCCAAGTCCGGAGCGCCCTTAGTCGGACCGCAGGGCGGCCACCGGCTGCGTACGCACGGCGCGGAGAACCGGGCTCAGCGTAGCCAAGGCGGACACCACGAGGACGACGGAGACGACGCCGACGTAAATCGTGGGATCCCGTGGGTTCGTCCTGAAAGCGAGTGACTGCATTGCGCCGGCGATGTACCAACCGAGCCCCAACCCCAGTGCCAGTCCGAGCGCGACCTGGACCGCCGCCTGACGCCCAGCGGCCCCGACCACTCGGGCGGCATCCGCACCCAGGGCCATCCGCACACCGAACTCACGCCGACGTCGGCTGACCGAGAATGCCACCACCCCGTGGAGACCGAGTCCTGCCATACAGATCGCCACGATCCCGAAGTAGAGAAAGAGAGAGCCGAAGGTCACATAAAACCACGTTCCCTCGTTCAGCAGAACCGGCAGAGGATCCGCCCTGTAGAGCGGGACCTCGGGCGCCACGTCCGCGAGCGCGGCCCGCATCCCGGGGAGGAGCAGATCCGGCGTGACGCCGGGCGTCCGTGCGATGATGTGAAAGACCGGCACGTCCGTCGCAGCGATGGGGAAGTAGAGGCCGCCCGGGTCGCGGTGAGCCTCGAGCCTGTGAGGGGTGATGTCGGGCACGATGCCGACGATGCGATGCCAACCCTCGAAGCCGGGATCGCCGTCCGGGACTCGTATCCGTCGTCCGACCGCGTCGCCAGCCGGGAAGGCGATCTGGGCGAGCGGCGCATCGATCAGGACGACCCGCTCCGCCCCGGAGAGGTCGTCGGAGGGGAGGAAGTCGCGTCCCTGCAGGATCGCAGCGCCCGCCACATCGAAGAACCCCCGCGATACCTGCATCACGGAGCCCCTCGGTCCGTCCTCGTCTCGATCGTAGGCCACTCCCTCGACCTCGACCTGGCGGTAGATGCCGCCCCTGCCGGGAAGCATGCGAGAGAGTGCGGCGAGCGCCAGCTCGGGATCGTCGGCGAGTCGGTCCGTCAGGCTCCGGGTCAGCTCGCGCGCCCGACCCTCCTGGCCGCCGACGGCACGGAGGAGATCGATCCGGGCCGTCATGATCGGCTCGGGGTCGAACCCGAGGTCCGAGGTCGCAAGCTCGAAGATGCTCCGTCCCGCGACTCCAGCGCCGACCAGAACGGCGGCCGAGAGAGCGACCTCGAACACCACGAGCCCCTTCACCAGGCGGCTCATCCCGAGCGAGGTGCTCGTGCGCGATCCGTCTCGCAATACCGCCCCGGGAGGCACCGAGGCAGCTCGGAGCGCGGGGATGACACCCGCCATCAGAGCCGTGATCACGGCCACGACGAGCGTGAACCCCAGTACCTGCGTGTCGACGACGTACTCGACGTAGTAGGGTCGTCCCAGCTCCGGAGTGATCGCTCGATCCATCGCTTCGAGCGCACCGAACGCCAGTAGTAGACCGACCATCCCGCCCGCAACGGCAAGGATGAGAGCTTCCATGAGGAATGGGAGCACGACCCGACCCGTCCCCCCTCCGAGCGCGGTGCGGATTCCGACCTCCCCGGACCGTTCCGACACGCGAGCCAGGAGGAGGTTTGCGACGTTCACGCACGCCACGAGCAACACCATCACAACGGTCACGACCATGGCGTTCAGGGCGCTGGACAGTCGCGAGTTCCTGTAGAGGTCCATCAGCTCGGTGGCCACGAACTCGAGGTCGTCGGGCAGCTGCGGATTCGCCTCTCTGCTCCCCACGGCGATCGTGGTGAGTTCGGACTGGAGTCGTGGGACCGTCGCGCCGTCCCGGAGCCGGAACAGGATCTGGAGGAGGCCGCCGGGGAACTCGCCCGCGCGGGCCTCCTCGACGGGGAGGGGAATCCAGACCTCCGACCGCGACGGGAAGCCGAAGCCCTCCTCCATGACGCCGACGACGGTCACCGCACGGCCCATCCACGAGCCCTCGGTCCCGAGGATGTCGACTCGCCCGCCGAAGTCGCGCTGCCACGAGGCGTGAGAGAGCACGATCGGGATGTCGCCGGCGCCGAGGTCCGCGGTCGCGGGGAACCGTCCCATCGACGGCCCGGTCGATACGAACCCGAAGGTCTCGGGTGTCATGAAGACGGCGGACAGACGGATCGGACCGTCCTCCGTCACCAGGGCCGCCGACGCCGTGGTGAACGCGGCGACATCCGCCGTCCGAACCCCTTGGAGGAGTGGAGCTAGGATGTGTGCCTGGGCCTGCGCGGTCGACACTCGGTTGAGGTGGGAGACCGCTCTGACCGTCACGACCTGGTCCTCGTCCGGAAGTCCGAGGCCACGCCCGAAGTGTCCGAGGATCACCGAGTACATGAAGGAGCTCAGACCGATCCCCATGCCGAGGACGACCACGGCCGTGGCCGACGAGCCGGGTGACTTCATCAGGTTCCGTATCGCACGTCGGATCTCGAGTCCCACACCCATTCTTCCCTCCCATACTCGCGCTGCGAACGATGGCACGGCGTAGGTCGCCGTCATCCGAAGTGTGTGGAGCCAGAACCACCGCGCCGCTCGCCGTGAGCCATCTCGCTCCGCCCGCCGCACGTACTCCTCCCAGGCGTCGCCACGGATCGAGTCCCCCGCAGCTCCGAGGGGGAGGACCGCATCGAGGAATGCCAGGGCCCATCGAGGTGGTGAGACCCTCACTCGACGTCTCCGAGGACGGGATCCAGGCCATCCCAGAGGCGGTGCAAGGCGTTTCGACTCTTCTGGAGGACCTCCAGTCCCGCCGGCGTCACGAAGAAGCGGCGGCGGCGATGCCCTCCCCGGTTCGGAGTGCCTTCCTCCATCTCGAACCCGACCCACCCCTTCTTCTCCATCCGATCGAGCGTCCGGTACAGGGCGCCTCGCGAGGCTGACCGAGTCGCCGTGGACTCGAGCTCATCGATGACGTTCAATGCGTATGCCTCGTCACAGCGCAGGATCGCCAGTAGAGCCATCTGCTCGAACTCTCCGGGGAAGTCGGGGGCCATGGATGCCGGTCGGGAGGGAGGGACGTCGATCCGATGTCGTCAATGTACACATCGATGTCGTACTTGTACACACCGGCACGTACAAGTCGCGCGAACGAGTGGGATGTTGGTGGACCTTCCATCGACGAAGCCGGTGCCGGGTGCCGGGGCCGAGAGAGGACGCCCGATCGATGGCAGGCCGACCACAACAACTTCCGGCCTCACGGGAGCTTGGCTCGTTCTACGCCGACCGACTTCGCGGCCGGCGCTCTTCACTCCACGTGCCCGGAAGAGCTCGAAATTTCACCCCGACATCGGATCAGGATCGGGGTGAAGAGCAATCCTACGAGCATGGGAGAGGGCCGGGAACCAAAAGGAGGGCTGGCGTGGCTCGGTCCGCGTGCCGGCATCACTCGATGCTTGGAGTTCACGTCGTGCAACCAAGGCCTTCATGGTGCAGGGACCTAGCGACGATCGACTCTGGCGCGGATCAAGAAATCAACCTCGTTGGCGTCTCGAACCACGCCGTAGAGTAGGTCCTCCCGCACGATCGGGACCGGGAACGGTGCCAGACGGAACGGAAGCTCGAGACTACCCAGGTAGCGGCCCATCGGGTCGAGAATGTCGAACGTCGACTCTGCCAAGTCACTTCCGGGCATTACCTTCTCGACCCAGATGTGCCCATCATCAGATAGGAAGAACGAGCGAACGGGAGGCTGTTCTCGAGGCAGCCGTGAGAAATCAACTCGTGCACCCGCGGCGACCAGCGGTTCAAGGTCGGCAAGTACTTGACGCCGCTCCTCCTCGCCGACCTCGACAAGGTCACTCTCGACGCCGATAACCCGCAGAGTGTCGCCGTCCGCGCCCAATTCGACAACTTGATAAGTGTCCGTCAATAGAGTCCAAAGCGTACCTTGGGAAGACAATCTCCAGACGAACCTGCCTTGAAACGGAATGAGTCGGTCGTGTTCCCGTCCGTTATCCACCCAGCGAAAGTTGCCACGCGCAATGGGATCAGTCGGAATTATGAGCGTGTCGAGTGGGCTGAGGTCCATATCGAACCGAACCAGCCTTGAATGGAACTCGGGTCGGAAGGCTACGGTGGGAACGTAGTACCGACTCATGCGATCGAAGCCCCCCCGCCAAGGGAGTGTCGTGAAGGGCGTAGGAATTCGATGCGATTCGAGGTGCTCACCGTCGACGCCAAACACCGAGATTCGGGAGTTCCCGGGGTCGACGATCCAAAGGTGACGCTCAGGGCCAATTGAGATATGGGCTGGGGTCATGAACTCCCCCGGTCCCTCCCCTTCGCGGCCAACGGTGCGTACGTGGCCGCCTGACGCATCAAACACCTGAAGCGCGGAAGCGAGCCCGTCGAGTACCAACATCTGGCCCCGCTCATCCACGGCGAACGACACCACTTCGCCAAAGCTATCCGGTCCGCTACCCATCGCGTCGCCGACTCGCAGTTCCTCAACAACACGCCACCCTCCCACCGAAGACCAGATGCCCTCGCCTTCGTTTTGTACCACGACCCGCCCGTTGGCGAGGGTATCAATTTCGCCGGTCCAATGCTGAGACGCCGCGTGGCTGCTCCCGTCCTCGGGTCCAGTACAAGCGGTGAGCGTGACCATTGTGAAGCCCAAGACCATCGACGAAGCGCCCATCCGGCACGGATAGGGAGTCAAGCGTGACGGGCTCCGGCAGGCACTTCGATGACCGGGTTGAGCAGCGGTTACGGGCTTCTGGCACGAAGGCCTGCCAACCCAAACTGGTGGGCGCCGGGACTGATGAGTCATTATGGCTAGCGTCTGGTTCGGAGAAACGATCGACTTGTGTGGATCTGAACTAGGGTCCCCGGGGGTTGAGTAGACGAACTATCAGGTCTTGCGGGACAGGTCAGTGCTGAGGACGCCTCTCGGTCCAAGCCCAACCCGGGGTCTTTACGACCCCTTGGCCGCAGCGAGCCAGTGCAGGCGGTCGAGGGCTACGGTCAGGTGGTCAAACCTAACGTCGCTCAGCGTGATACCGAGTTGATCCCGGAACAATGCTCTGAGTCCGGAGGCACTCTGGTAGCCACACCTCCTCGCAACCCCTGTCCAACCATCGACTGGCCAACTGTCTTCCAGGAATCGCTCTCGAAGAGCCAGAATGAGAATCCATTGTCGCATGATCGCCCTCAGGTCAAGGCCGTGGCGGTAGGAGGCCCTCCGGACGGTGTCTCGGCTTGCACCGCACCGGGACGCAAGGTCCTTGAGTGTCTTACATAGAGACACTTCCTCTGGTTCGGGATGTCTCGCGGTAATTCGCTCATCTAAGATTCTGTGGATGGCGCAAGTCAGGACCGCAGCCATCGGGCGCTGCCGGGACGCCGTTCGGGTGGCTTCGACTCGGGACTCGAACCACATGTGATGGACGATGCCCACCAATGACCCGGGATCCAGAGGCCCATCAAGTACCAGTAGGCGGCGCCCCGCCATCGCCGACAATCCGGAAGGAGCCGGCCTCTCCCAGGACAAGACGGCAAGGTGCGCATCAGGAGCGGAAAGCACGACGTCCGACACCGCCGGTATCGCCGACCGCGCGGAAGAGGGCACAAGCACGATCCCGAATCGACATGCCTCAATCATACTCGTGAAGGCTGCGGGATCTGGAACTCGGATGATACGTACTCCGGTGCTATGAGGTACCGAGATCGTGACGGCCGCCGACTGCGCGTGGAGGGTCAGCAAGGGACAAACGATCATCGACCCGGGTCGGGTTTCGCTGTCAAGAGTCATACGCACATCGTCGAGAGGAGCTCGCCCCAGACCCGCTGACCGGCGCGCCTGAGTGACAAAAGCCATCTCACGAGAAGAGTCGGCCAGATTCATAATCGAGAGCCTTGTTGGTATTTTCCGCCGGTTGAGGTGCCGCACGCTGGCGGCCAAGTTCGCGTCCACTGGATCACAGTTGGGTCGTGGACAAGTCCGCCAGGGTTTGATTCAGAGTAGCCGTAGACGTGACCTCGCTATCGTACGCAGCAAACGATTCTGAACTCCGAAGGTTCTCGCTGAGCGAGGATACCCACGAGGAACAGCAGGCTGTCGGGCCCCACAAACTCAGGGATCGTAAGTCCGCGCGACGCACTTTCGGGGACTTGAATCGAGAGGCCAGTCTCACGGTCGTGCACCCAGACTGTCGAGATGCCGTTCGGCCCGTCCCGCCTGCTGAAGGCAATCAATCTTCCATCGTGACTGAAGCCGACTTTGCTGGTCGGGGTCCCGAAGTCGAGGACTTCCGAGCAGCTGCCGTCAGCGTGGTATCGGAAGAGCTTCGTTGTTCCCGTCAGTTCGTCCCGAGCCGCGATCTCCTGCCCGTCCTTGCTCATGATCGGCGTTGAGAGTGCCATCCCCGGGCAGGCATCGATGCGGGGGGTGACCGGGATTACCTCGGCGCCTCCGGCTTCACCCCACTCAACCCGATACTCCCGGACTGCCAACCCCTCGAACCAGCTCACGAGGACGCGGTAGGTCGTACTCACCCCGGGTTCGTTCTCGACGATGCCGACGGATGGATACTGGTCGTCCAGCTCTGGGTCCCGGAAGACTGGCTCGACATGCTCGCCACGTCCCATACGTGCCTCGTGAAACACAGTGCTGGCGGAGTAGAACTCAAGCCCATCGCTATGGCTGGGGGTCACGAAGAGGGCACCGTCCGGAGTCGGGACGAAGTCGATGAACCCTGGACCCAACAGTTTCTCACCGGTTTCCAGCTGGTGGAGATGAACCTTTCGTCGTTGGTCGTAGCTAATGAAGCGCGTACCCGGGGCCCGGCGGAAGAAGAACCCCGGCGGTGGATCGATGGTCTGTCGCCAAACCACCTTCAAAGGCTCCAAGTCCTCAGCTGTGGCCACAGGTTGTCCAGTCGATTCAGGGACAACAGGATCGGCTCCGGCTCTCAGTGCGGCGATCCTCGGCTCAAGCAAGGCGCGGTAGCCCTGGGCCTTCCTGTGCCCCACGACCGCCGGCCCCCAAGGGTCAGTACCCTTGACCAGAACGATCGACGGGTAATGCACAGTGGCTCCGGCCTCGACCAGAGAGCGGCGGAGGTCACGGGTCGACGCAGTGGAAGGGTCGGTGGCGGACGTTGCGGCGGTCACACCGACTGCCGCCGCAGCCGGGAGGATCGAAAGCGGCACTCCCATGGCGGATGCAGCAAGTTCGATCTCGGGTATGGCCAACTCCGACAGCGGCATCTGAGGAGACCAGACGTAAACAAGATGGGGACAAACGGGAACCAATTCACTTGAGGTCGGACAGTCCTCAAGGACTGCCCGCAGCTCCGCCACGGTGTTGGGCCGATGGACGGGGTTGGGAGGCGTGACGACCGAAGGGAGACCCTCCTGGGGCGCAGGGTTCTCTGCGTCTGACTTCGCTACTCCGTCCGGCGCGCATCCGAGGGCCGCGATGCATACCACTACGCCGCCCTTCAGCGCAGGCCGCATTCTCCCGCCCGCACGTCCGGGTCGAAATGACTCGAGCGACGTTCTGCGCATCGCACCACTGCGGTCTGGCCCTTGGGTCAGCATACAATCTGGACTCATTGGGTGGCTCGACCGTCTGCCTACCGTCCGGAAGCCTCTGACGTCTTCAGTGTCACCGACGCCCTCGGCATTGGGAGCTACCAGTCTCGGTCGAGCTAGGCGAGGAGCGGAGCCTATGCTCCCCAGATGGAACTTTGTGCCAGTGTCGCGGCGACACGCCAGGACGAGACCACGGGATTTCGGACAAATCGCGGATTTCCTGTTGTTGACCCGCGGCTCACCTAGTCTTCACAAATCAATGCGTCTAACTGATCACACAGCTGCTGAAGGTCCCAAAAACCCACATCCTTCAGGGAAATCCGGAGGTTCCGCGCTAGCAAGTGCCGCACACCGGATTCGTCGCTGTACCCGAGGCGACGGGAGACCTCTGCCCACGGGGTTCGCTCGTGCTCCCTGCCCAGCAGGTGCTCCCGGACCGCCAGCAGCATCTTCCACGTGACAATGAACTTTCGGAGGTCCACGTCAGCTCGGGACCGGTGTTGCCGGAACGTGTCAGGCCTTGCGCCGCATCGCTCTCCAAGGTCGAGGAGGTTCTTGACGAGCGTGTTCCCGCTGGACGCAACTCTTCCGCATCGAGGGAGTCGCCCGGAAAGGACCGTGTAGAATGCCTTTCGAACGAGCCAGTGGAAATCACGAGACTCAACCCGCCGACGGGTACCTTCGACCCGTGCCGCTACCCAGACATTACTCAACCTCACCTCCACACGCGCTTGGTCGAGCCACGGGCCAGCTATCGTGACCCGGTTGCCTACTACCGGCGCGGCGCCCTCGACAAACTGCATCGCCTGAACTCTCACAAGAAGATGCCCATCGGGCACCGACAACAGCACGCGGTTTATGAGGGCTTTCAGCCCCGCGTCTAGTTGACGCCCAACTATGTAGCCAGCAGGAACTCCTGCCGTCAGAGCGGTCGTGAATGCGAGTTCGTCTCCCATCGGCACAAGGCAGATGTGAGACGCCCTGTCCACAACGGGGGTCACCTCGGGGTCCGCTTCGAAGATGAGGGTCGGTATCGAGATAACACGCATGCTGGTCACCATCCGTTCCAAGGATACGCAACCCACGAGAGGTCGGGAGCGACCGCGGCAGCCACACGCCTGCCTGGATTCCATTGCCTCCCATCTGCTAGTGCCGCGAAGCGCGAATCGGTTTACATGCGGGCGCTGGGGGTGACTCGATCGACCCCCCCTATACGGCCAATCTACCGGCGGAGAGAACCCGCAGGTTTCCGGGAGGCCCTTGGAGTTGCCCCCCTCTCGGCGGACAGGTGAGCGCTGGGATCCAAGTGGCATTGAGGTGGTGCTTCTCGAAGCTGGTTGGTCACTCTTGGCCCATTAGTGGAGTGGCGTCGTGGGGGTTGTACCAACCCTCGATGAAGTCGATGGCGGCCATAAGCCTCTCGGTTGGGTCCGAATGTGTTCGCGCTTGATAGGCTCGAGCCCGAGGGTGGCGGAGAAGCTCTCGCACATCGAGTTGTCGTGGGCGTAGTTGCATCGGATCCCGACGACCATGTGAGGTGACACCCGGATCCTGACCCAGCTGTTCTGGCACTCCTTGACTCAGGAGGAGTGATGCGGAAGAGCCGGTCTACGGACGAGCAGATCATGGCGGCGCTGCAGGAGGCAGAGGCCGGAGCGTCGACGCAGGAGTTGTGCCGGAGGCACAGGATCAGCCGGGAGACGTTCTATCGGTGGCGCCGGAAGTACGGTGGACTCGAGTGTGACGAGGCGCGCCGACTGAAAGCGGGTAGAGGACGAGAATCGGCGCCTGACGCGGATCGTGGCCGACCAGGCGCTTCCGGTGCCTGACCGTGATGGACGAGTTCAGCCGTGACGCGCTCGCCGTCCACGTCGGCTACTCGATCCCGTCGGTCCGCGTGATCGAAGTCCTCGATTGGCTGTGCGCCGAGCGCGGCGTGCCGGATGTGCTCGTGACCGATGATGGCTCGGAGTTCACGAGCCGCGCCTTCGACGCCTGGGCGTATGCTCGCGGCGTGAAGCTCCACTACATCCAGCCGGGCAAGCCGACCCAGAACTGCTTCATCGAGAGCTTCAACGGCACGCTGCGGGACGAGTGCCTCAACCTCCACTGGTTTCCGGCCCTCTCCCATGCCCGAAGGATCATCGAACGATGGAGGCGGGACTACAACGAAGCCCGACCCCACAGCTCAATCGGGGACCTCACCCCGAAGGAGTTCATCTCAACTCATCGAGTGGCGGAATAGTTGGGGCGAGATCCGGGAGCACCTCAGAAGGAAGACGTTCCAGCTCCGCCTCACCGAACTCGTGAACAACACCCCTGGTTGTGACACCTAGGGACAAGTGACTGCGCATCGGATGCTAACCGGTGCCGGAAACCACCGCACACCAGCCCGGAGCCGACCCAGATGGCCGACTCCGGACTGGCGGGTACGAACCAGCCAAAGCTCGTCCGACCTCAGAGGTCGTCCTTACCGCAGAACTCGGGCTCCCCGCAGCACACAACGCACGTCTCACTGCCGGCGACGCAGGCATCGTGATCCAGGTTGCACTGCTTCGAGCCGGCACCGACATCGCTACACCAGCAACTCTCGCCGGGCACCGCACGGAGACCGACATCCTGGACGGGCATTGTCGCAGCGGTGAAGCCGCCCAACATTGACCCCGCTACGATTAGCGCGAGCAACTTTTTTCGCATCGTACTCACTCCTGTTGAAGGGGAAAGAACCACTTGCGGCCCGGGTTCGACTGACAGCCGCGTGACAATCGGACTAACGCATGCCAGTGACGCTTGCGTTATCCGACCTGCTGGTGATGGGAACCCCTGAGTTGATCCACGTCCTCATGGCCACTCGCCCACCGACGCTCATCAAGAACTTGTCCTCCTCAACGTCGATTCGTGACGTCTCGAGGTAGTCATCAGTGCTGATGGGTCGTTCAACGAGTACGACGGACGGCGTCATCGCCTGGGCACTACTATCCCGCCAGGCGAACCGCACAACGTGTTCGTTGAGCCAACTCTCACCCACGGAAATCTGATCGAACGCGCTGTCCATCGCCCCGTCGCTGATCTTCGCCAAGAAATCGACTCCGGCTTGCACGTCGTGATCTAGGGCTACACCAACCACCGTGATGTTCGCGTACGAATCACCATGGGCCGTGCGCAGTTCGTCACGGACGTTACCGATGGCCTCCATGCTCTCCGGCATGGCGGACCAGCCACAGTCGGACGCGGTGAATACGTACGCCACGAGATGCGTGCCGTGCACGTCGGCGAAGGGATTCGCGGGCGCTTCATCGGAGGAAGCGATAGACGTCAAATCTGGACCAAACACCTGAGCCCCTCGGTCTGCCTCTCCGCCACGCCACGCCGACACGGTCGTGTATGAAACGAACATCGAAGCCAGTACTACCAATACGGCTCCCGCCTTCGCGGCCACTGCGGAAAGCGATACGCTCATGAGACTTGTTCTCCGTATGAAGGGCCGCCGCGAAGCCCGCTGCTCCAGACGACCAAACGTCAGGACCGAAGCAGTACGAACCGACCCGATAGCAGCAACCGGTTAGACCGTAGGTACACCGACCCCGTACTGGGCTCGTAGGGAGCAAGGGCACCAACTCTAGGTTGTCATGAATCATTTATGGCGGATAATCTCGCCTTCCGCGAGCATCAACAGCAGCAAATCGGCATAGAATGCCGCAATGCCACGAGGAGCGGCTCGGAGTTGGCGCAAGTTCACCCCGGTGTGGCCTCCCTTAGGCCGTTGCGAGCTGGTCGCATTTGTGTCGAGCGAGTGGCTCACGTTCTTCCCGGGGAACCGGTAGGTCCAGGTGGCGCGCCGCATGACCGAATGCCTGACGTGCGCCTCGCCTGCAGGGTGTGCTGTCCGTGGCCGTCGCTTGAAGGTACGGACGGCGCGGAGCGAGGCCGCTCGACGTTGTCGATCGAGCCGTCCGCGCGGCGGAGGAGCGACAGCTACCACAACGCCCTGGCCGAGTCCATCATGGGGCTCTACCAGACCGAGCTCGTGCAGCCCAGTCGACCGTGGCGTAGCCTCGAGAACCTCGAACTCGCCACACTCCGATTGGTCTGGTGGTTAAATCATCACCGGCTGCTGCAGCCCATCGGCGACATCCCTCCCGCGGAACGGGAGGCGCAGCATTGCGCGCGTCCGACGGCTCAGGCAGAGCCCGTCGGACTCAAGCCAAGCAGTCTCCGGTGAACCCAAGGGGATTCAATCCGCTAGGTGTAAGCGCAAAATAGGTCGTTCACCGGGGACTCCCCCGAGCAGGCTGGAGGTGCTTGAAGCCAACAGTCCAGCTAGAAGGAGACCCCCGATGAACATGCACCAGAATGCGAAGCTGACGCCCGCAGGAGGAGCTCGTCCGACGGGTGCTTGAGGCAGGCCTTCCGATGAAGGTGGTGGGCCGTCAGATGGGGGTGAGCCGACGGACCGTGTGGAAGTGGGTGAGCCGCTACCGTCGGGAGGGCCGTGCGGGGCTGATGGACCGCTCGAGCCGTCCACACCGGATCCCGCGGCGGCTGGATGCGAAGCGAGTGGGCCGCATCGAACAGCTACGCCGTCGGCGCCTGACGGGGCTCGAGATCGCAACGGCGCTGGAGATGGCGGTCTCGACGGTGAGCCTGTGGCTCAGGCGGCTGGGGCTCGGGCGGCTCCGGGATCTCGACCCGAAGCCCGTGGTCGTGCGCTACGAGCGGAGACGGCCCGGCGAACTCCTGCACCTCGACACGAAGAAGCTCGCCCGCATCGAGCGGGTCGGGCATCGTGTCCACGGAGACCGGAGCCGCAAGGTCAGAGGCGCGGGCTGGGAATTCCTGCACGTCTGCGTGGACGATGCGACCCGCCTCGCGTACGCCGAGGTGCTGCCGGACGAGAAGGGCATCACGGCGGCGGGCTTCATGGAGCGCGCACTCGCCTGGTACCAGCGCCTCGACGTGAGGGTCGAGGCCGTGATGACCGACAACGGCCCGTGCTACTACTCGAAGCGCTTCAACCGCGTCCTGGGGGACTGCGGCATCCGCCACATCTACACGCGACCCTATCGTCCGCAGACCAACGGCAAGGCTGAGCGCTTCATCCGCACCGCCAAGAACGAGTGGGCCTACCGACGTCCCTACCGCACCTCCGCCGCCCGCACGATGATGCTCCCCGCCTTCCTGACCCGATACAACACCCGGCGCCGACATCGCGGCATCGGGAATCGCACACCTCAGGCCAAGCTCGAGGCCCTCGGGTGAACAACCTCCTTGGCTCCTACACCTAGGGGCGGCGGGCGGTAGCGACTACCAGTGGCCTCGATCACGACGCGGCAGCTCGTCCCTGGCTCAGAGCTCCGAAGTCGGGAACTCGCACGCCGAACCGGCAGGTCGGTCACGTCCTGTAGCTGAAGTATCGGGATTCCTCCCCCTCCTGGATCAAGAGTGTGGTCTATCGGCTAGTGACGAAGCCATGTGCGCCAGGCAGGTCGCTCTACCCTGCACCGATGGCCAGGCGACCAGGTCAGCCTGAGTAGGGGGCCTTGGCTTGAGTTGGCCGGTGCAGGGGAGCCAGCCGGATGCGGGTGGCACGGCGAATGTTCTGGCGTCGATGCCGTGAGAGGTGCAAGCCCGACCAGGACGCCTCGGACCGGGTCGGCCAGCGCGGGGAGTCGCACTCAGAGGGCAAGGGGCAGGCCGCCAACATGCGAGCGCCAGGAACGTCCGGGTCGCATCGCTGGGCGGCGCTGGCGGGATGCCGTGTCCGAAGCCTTCGAAGCCTCGCGCCTGAGTACGATACGTGCGGGGACGAAGCAGGTCGTTGCGCGCCGAACTTCGTATGTATACAATTACGACTGTATACAAGTGCGACACGCGTATCTCTACACTCTCCTTGTGAGAGCCGAGGCAGGAGCGAATGGGACCGGACTCGATCGGTGAGGTGGAGTATCTCGGCTCGCTCGTCATGTGCGCCCTGAGTGCCAACGCGAACCCCCTCCCGGCTCGCCTTCTGCGCGTGGAAAAGGGACCAGGCGATCGGCGATCTCTCCGACGCGCGTGGGCTGATTCTCGACGTTCGGGGGAATCGCGGGGGCGACTCCCCACAATTCAGTACATCTCGAGCTACTTCTTCCGCGAGCCCACGCACCTTGTCTCGACGGAGTTCCGCGGACGGCCGACCGTTGAACGTGACACCGGAACGGACTCGCCAGCGCTCCCTACGAGAAGCCCGTGGCCGTCCTGATCGACGCTGGGACCTTCTCGGGCGCGGAGTCCTTCGCGTTCGGTCTTCAGGTCACGGCGCGAGCGGTGCTCGTTGGCGAACGCACGGGCGGAGCCGGACACATCGGCGGATTGGCTCCACTGACAGATGAGTTCGCGGTATTCGTGCCCACTGGCCGAACGTTCGATGCACCGCGCAGTGGAGGAATTGACGGGCAGGTAGGCGACGGGGCGGGCGCTCTGGGACGCAGGAGCCTCCTGCGAGCGCAGGTGTCGCTCGGACTGGGCCGGACCGCGCACATGGACCGCGGGAATCACCGACCTCTAGCAGGGAGAGCTGGGATGCCAAGAAGGTGGTATGGAGGGGTGGGAGTCCTGGGAATCGCCGGGACGCTGCTCGGAGCACAAGCTCTGCACTCGCAGGTAGTCGACCTGCCGCCCCCGGAGACTGTCGTCAGCGAGGAGTTCAGTTCTGTCGCGTGGGTACGGGTGACCTCGGATGGCCTACTCGTCGTCCCGGACTCCCGGGAACGCGCGATTTATCTCGTCGACATCGGGACCGGCTCGCGTCGGCGGGTTGGTCAAGAGGGGGAGGGGCCCGGCGAGTACTCGGTGCCCCTCATGGCGCTGGCGCTGCCTGGGGACTCGACGCTGGTCTCAGACTCGCGCCAGGCCCGATGGCTGGTCATTGCCCCTGATGGCAGCATCGTTCGGACGGTCACGCTGGGTGGGGAGGCAAGCTGGGTTGCGAGCCAGATCCCGCGCGCGACGGACGCCCGTGGCCGCGTGTACATCCGAGAACGGGACGGCGGGAACGTGACCAGGCGGCCCGGTCTCGATATGGCGCGGGCTTCGGTGATCAGGGTTGGCCCCCAGGGCGGATCCTCGGACGCCGTCGCGACCGTACGGACCGCCGAGGGAGACCGACGGCCTGTCGGGGTGACCCTGTCCACAGGTGGCGGGAGCGCCGACACACAGATTCTCGTCATGATCCCAGACCCGTGGGGCCCGCAGGAGGCGTGGGGCGTCCTGGCCGACGGGACCGTCGGGATCGTATCCAGCGACGGGTCTGGTGTGGCTTGGTCCGACGGCGGGTCCACGCCTCTCCGCCTGGAGTCGGCTCCGGTGACGCGAGAGGACAGAAGCAACTACTACCAGGCTTGGCTGAGGTCGCAGGTCGGCGCGGACGCGGCGGAACAACTCGCCAGCGCGGTACGGCCGTCAGCATTCGACTGGCCTACCCGGCGAGCCCCGTTCGCCGCAGGGCATGCTCCGGCAGACCCGCTGGATCGGCTGTGGCTCAAGCTGACCGACATCGACGCGGACCAGGAACGATACGCGCTCCTTCACCGCGAGACTGGTATCCTGATGCGCGTGGTGCTGCCCCCCGCGGCCAGGCTTGTGGGGTTTTCGACAGACCTCGTCTGGATCGCAGCGACAGATGCCGTGGGCCTGATCGGCATCTCTGGTCATCCCCTTCCCGGCACCCCGCCCCCCGATGCCCATCCGTGAACGGTAGCTTGGCCACAAGCCAGGTCGATGGGGTGTCCAGACGGCTCAGCCCCGTACACGCGCACCCGGAGGCTGCCCACGGGAAGAGGTCGCAACTCCGTGCTCCCTCCGCAGGACGCGCGGTACGTGGAAACTGTCCTCGGAAGCCAGTCCAGGCGCGCTTCACTTGCCGCGCCGGACCCGACGATGGAGCCTAGTTGGTCGCCAAGGCGGTCGTGGGATCGACGCGCGCAGCACGACGAGCGGGTACGCAAGCAGCCGCGATCGCTGCAACGAGCAGGCCGAAGACGACCGTGAGCACGACGATCGGGTCTCCGGGTCGCACCTCGAAGAGGATCTCGGCCAAGCCGCGAGAGAGCCATAGCGCGACGGGTACTCCGACTGCGAGGCCCATGCCCAACCACAGCAGTACTCGACGCACGACCAGGACCACCACCTGATGACCCTGGGCACCCAGGGCAAGCCTGAGACCGAGTTCGCGCGTCTGCCTCCCGACGGCAAAGCCTACGACCGCATATACGCCGAGCACTGAGAGAAGGAAAGCCGCAGCACCGAACACCGCAAAGAAGCCGGCGTACACGCGGTGCCGCCAGGTCTGCTCACGCATGTACGACTCCACGGTACCGGTCTGAAAGGTCGCCAGATCGGGATCGAGGTCAGTGATCGCCGCCCTCACGGCGGGCTCGAAGGAGAGTGGGTCGCCCGACGTGCGGACGAGGACGTTCAAATAGGACGGGTCGGTCTGTTGGATCGGCAGGTAGAACGCCGCGGGCTCCTCGTCCGCCGGACCGTCCGCCCAGAGGTCGGGGACCACACCCACGATCGTCGCCAGCGGCGCGTCCTCACCACCGACCCTGAACTGCCGACCCACTGCGGTCCCACCCCTCAGCACGTCGTCCGCGAACGAAGCGTTTACGAGTGCCACCGGTGGGGCCATGCGTGCGTCCTGCGACTCGAAGTCCCGTCCAGCGAGGAGCTGGACCCCCATGGTAGCGAAGTAGCCCGGACCGGCCTCGCGGCGGTGGACGACGATACCGTCGCTGCCTTCCATGGAACCCTCGAGCCAGATCCTGCTCTGCTGTGTGCGATCCATCGGAAGCGCCGAAGCAAGGGCCGCGGTCTCGACACCGGGTAGCCCTCGCAGCCTCTCGTGCAGGCCTGTCCAGAAGAGTTGCCGGCTCTCTCGAGTCGGGTAGTCCGCCTCCCAAAGGCCGATACGAGTAGTCAGAACGTCGGAGTCGATCGCATCGTACGCTCCGGCGAGTGCCAGCACGCTCGTCACGGTGAGCCCGGTCGGGATCAGAATCGCGGCCGTTGCCGCTACCTCGAGCACAACGAGCCATCCGCCCGCGCGCCCGTGGCCGGTGCTCCGACCGGTACGTCTCAAACCAGATATCGCATCAGCGGATAGAGCCCTGTACGCCGGGAGAGCGGCAATGAGTAGCGTGACGGCAATGACAACGACCAGCACAGCGACGGACGGCAGCAGGTCGAGCCGGAGGTCCCACCAGGAGGCGGTTGAGCCGTAGCGGCTCCACGCGCGGTCGAAGAGCTTCACACCCAGGCTCCCCAGGAGCAGCCCGACGGAACTCGCCACCACGGTGAGCACGAGGGCATCCACAAGAACCTGGCGAACAAGCGTCCATCGACCTGCGCCCAGGGCTCGCATGACCGCGAGATCGCCCTCGCGAGCGGACGCCTTCATGAGGAGCAGGTTTGAGACGTTCGCACAGGCGACCACGAGCACTCCCACACCGCCTGCCAGAATCAGGAGCAAGATCGTGCGCAGTCTGTCTGTCGCGAACGGATCGCGGTACGGAGCGGCGGCCAAGACGCGATCGCTGGCAGCCCCGCGTTCGCTCCCAAGTGTCCGATTCAAGCGGTCCAACTCGGCTTGGAACTGGCCGATCGAGGTGCCTTCACGGAGCCGAACGATGGCATCCACGCCGCTCCCGTCGCCCGCGAGTGGCGCGCCTGGATCTGGCCCCAGCGGCAGCCAGAGCTGCTGCTCGACCGGGAAGGAGAAGCGCTCCGGCAGGATGCCGACGACCTCGACGGTGTGGATCCCCGACCAACCGCCAGAGAAGCGCCTCACATTGACTCGTAGGGTCCGCCCAAGGACGTCCGGATCCCCGCCCCAACGACGCAGCCACAGGTCGTGCCCGAGCAAGACGGCCTTGGGCCCCGAGGGCCCACCATCGTCGTCATTCAACATGCGTCCGTGCGCCGGCGCGATTCCGAGGAGGCTGAAGAGCCCGGGCTCGACGAGGGCCGCGCCGACGAACTCGGGCTCAACCCTCTCCCCGCCCCCCAGGCTCACGATGCCCGTCGCCCACGATGCCACCGCATCGACGGTCGAGATGCCGGCGCGGAGGCGCTGAACCTCGCCGTGGGTCAAGGACCCGGAGGGAGCTCGTGCAGCGCGAGGACCCGTCGTCACCGAGACCAACTCTTCGGGTGCCGTGAAGGGCAGTGGGCGAAGCAGGGTGCCGTAGACGATCGAAAACGCGGTGGCTGTGAGACCGATGCCCAGTCCGAGCGCGGCCACGCCTGCCACCGCGGGCCCGGGATGTCGCCGAAGCCCTCGGATGGCCAGGGCGATATCGGCTGTCCAGGCTGATCGTTCGATGCGGGCGGCAGGACCCATGATCGAATCGATGCGCTCCATCGACCCGTATCGGAGCGCGTCCACCACCGCCCGGAGCCGGAGCGCTGCCCGACCCAACCGGTCCCGTCCCTCGAGGTCCTCGAGGAACGTTTCGACCATCGCGGTACCGTGCCGGTCCCGCCATTCCTGCGGGTACATGAGCAAGAGCAAGGCGAAGAGCGCGCGGTCCAGTGGCGACCCACTCACCCGTCGCTACCCTCCGGCAAGAACCCGAGAGTCCGCGTCCGGGCCACCAGATGAGCCATCCGCTGGACCTCGGCAGCCAGTACGTCGCGGCCCAGGGCCGTCAGCCCATAGTAGGCGCTGCGCCTGCCGTCCTCCTTGACACCAGCGGGAGAATGCTCCGAATCGGACAACAGCCCGCTCTCCAGGAGCCTGCCGAGATGCCGGTAGAGCCGCCCTGTCTCGACCCGAAACCCCTCATTCTCAGCACGGATCTCCTTCAGTATCGCGTAGCCGTGCAGCGGTCTCCCGGCTGTTCTCAAGGCAAGCAGTACGTGGAACGAGAGAGGCTTGAGCGGCAGGAAGGCCGCCGGGTCGCGACTCTCGGACTCGTAGGCCCGGGTCATGAGCCACTCTCGAGGATGCGGCTCACCGACGTCGTCCCGAGGAGCCCGCGAGGCCGTTCAGCTCGCATCTCCAGCGGCCACCCGACGATGTCTCCGGATAGGCGGCCACCCGACTCGAGGCTCCCAACCTCGACGCGTGCGAGGCCCCAAGGGTACACCAGTGCGTAGACGTGTCGAGGCCCCCGGACACCGATACGCACCAGCCTGAACTCACGAGGCCCGCCGAACTGATCGGCTAGCGCTCCTGTCGCGTGGAGGGTCCCCGAGCAGGTATCCTCGTCCGGTGCGAGAACGAGTTCCGCCCGGGTCGGGCGCTCACGGAACTCCCCCTCCAGTTCCCAGGCCCCGGTCGGGCACCTCTCCACTCCCGGAAAACGCGCCTCCAGGAATGGCGCGGCGATGAGCTCCGCCGTGGTCTCGATCCGTGAGGTCCACGTGGCATTGGTCAGGAGCGCCACGGCCGCGCCATCGTCGGGGTATCCCACGGCGACTGCTCGTGCGCCCGGAGTAAGGCCCGCGTGGTGAACTACAGGGCGACCGTCCCAGTCATTCCCGATGCGCCACCCGAACCCGATACCATATCGCTCGTCGACACGAATGGTCCGGCCATCCGATAGGTGCATGGGCTGGAAGGACTCCTCGACGAGGGGTGCCTCGACGATCCTGTTGGACAGGAACGCACTTGCGAACTGGGCTACCCCCCGTGGCGATCCAACGATGGCCGTCGCGCCCATGAACGCGGACTCCGACTCGCGTTGAATCGCGAACGGTCCGTCGTCGCCGAGGCGCCACTGGACGACCTCGTGTGGATGAGGCTGTGCCAGGTGCTCGACGGCTACCTCCGCGAGGCCGACCGGTTCGAGTAGTCGAGAACGCAGGACCTCCGGGAATGGCCGACCGTCGGCTCCCTCTACGGCGGCGGCGAGAAGGACGTAGCCGAACGAGCTGTAGCTGTACTCCGTGCCCGGCGCGAAGAGGAGCGGTGCATCCGCGAAGAGGAATACCGATTCGGTTGCCGTTTGGTGGTGCCGGAGCGCGTCGTGTGCGTGAGTTTGCCACGTGCGATAGTGATTGAGGCCCGCCGTGTGGGCAGCCAGTTGTCTCGCGGTAATCGGCGGGTGCTCATGCTGGCTCCACTCGGGCACCCACCGCGCCACCGGCTCGTCCAGCGGGAGTCTCCCCTCGGCATGCAGGGACATCGCGGCCGCGGCCGTGAACAGCTTCGAGACGCTGGCGAGCCGAAACCGGTGATGAGGCTCCACCGGAACTGCACCGTCCCGATCCGCGAACCCGGCCCCGCCAGCCCAGAGGGTCACTCCGTCCCGAACGACCGCCGCGCCCGCTGCAGGCACACCGGACTCGGCGTGCACCAGGTCCAGCAACAGAGCGGCCGTGGCCGCTCTGGAGCCGACCCCTTGGGCATCGACCCCGCCCCGAGTCCACGCACCGATCGCAACCACCGCGCCGACCACTCCCCACGTCCTCCCCATTCGCCTCCCCCGGCTACGTAGGCATTCGGACCCTCGAGAGGGTGCATCATTAAGGTCAATTCGCATATATGCAAGAAGTACCTATTCGCGAAGGGACCGGCACCGGAGCCTTCCATGCGCACCTGCCGTCGGGCCTGCGGAGGTGGCCCGGGGTCGCCCGGCCCCGGAATGATGCAGCCTCGGCCCCCTCCACATGGGTCCGGTGTACTGCCACTACGGCAGTTTGGTTAGATTCACGGCCCCCGGTGATCACCGGGGTGCATCCCCCGATACGGAGCTGGAATTGGAGCGGAAGATTCGCGCCACGACGGTGGTTGCCGTCCGCAAGAACGGACATGTCGCGCTGGGTGGCGACGGCCAGGTCACGCTCGGCGACACGGTGATGAAGACGCACGCCCAGAAGGTGCGCACGATGCGCGACGGCGAGATCCTTACCGGGTTCGCGGGCGCCGTGGCCGACGCCTTCACGCTGTTCGAGCGGCTGGAGCAGAAGCTGGAGCGCTCGCCCGGCAACCTCACGAAGGCGGTGGTCGAACTCGCCAAGGACTGGCGCACGGACCGCTACCTCCGGCGCCTCGACGCGCTGCTCGTGGTGGCCGACAAGGATCACCTCTTCCTCGTCACCGGCAACGGCGACGTGATCCAGCCCGACGACGACATCGCAGCGATCGGTTCGGGGGGGAGCTACGCGCTGTCGGCCGCCCGCGCGCTGGTCGAAAACACCGACCTGCCGGCGAAGGACATCGTCCGCAAGTCGCTGGAGATCGCGGGCGAGATCTGCATCTACACGAACACCGACATCACCGTGCTCGAGCTGGGCGATCGGCGAGGCGAGGACGACGGGGGAGACCACGACGATGAGTGACGACACCGGTACGACCGAGAGGAACCGGACGGAATCCGCGGCGGGCGCTTCCGCGGACCCGAGCGACCGTCCCGGCCCCGACGCGACGTGGGAGGAGTGGGACGCCTGGCTCACCCCGCGTCAGATCGTGAAGGAGCTCGACGGCTACATCATCGGGCAGAAGGACGCCAAGAAGGCGGTGGCGATCGCCCTACGGAACCGGTGGCGGCGCCAGCGCGTCGAGTCGGACATGCGCGACGAGATCACGCCGTCGAACCTGATCCTGATCGGGCCGACGGGCGTGGGGAAGACGGAGATCGCGCGGCGGCTCTCGCGCCTCGCGGGCGCGCCCTTCGTGAAGGTGGAGGCCAGCAAGTTCACCGAGGTCGGCTACGTCGGGCGCGACGTGGAGTCGATGATCCGCGACCTGGTCGACAACGCGGTGAACATGGTCCGCGCCGAGCGCGAGGACGAGATGCAGGAGGTGGCCGAGCAGCGCGTGGAGGAGCGCCTCCTCGACCTGCTGTTCCCGGCGGACGAGCAGGCGGCGAAGACCGCCGGCACCACGGGCCTCTCCGGCGACGAGGGTCCGGCGCCGTCGGTGTTCGTGGCGGGTCCCTCGGGCGTGACACGCTCGGGCGACGACGCCGACGAGCCGGGCTCGCTCGGCGAGCGCCGAGCGCGCACGCGCGAGAAGCTTCGTGGCCTCCTCCGCGACGGGAAGCTCGAGGACCGCGAGATCGAGATCGAGATCTCGCAGTCGCCCAACATCGACGGGATGATGATCCCGATGGGCGGGGGCGATCCGGGCGGCGGCATGGACTTCAACTTCACCGAGATGCTGCAGGACATGCTGCCGAAGAAGACGAAGCGGCGGCAGGTCACGGTCGCGGACGCGCGGCGCATCCTGGTCCAGGACGAGCTCGACAAGCTCGTGGACATGGATGCGGTGGTGAACGAGGCGCTGGATCGCACCGAGGACCTCGGGATGGTCTTCCTCGACGAGATCGACAAGGTGGCGGGCAACCGCGGAGGCGCCGGACCCGACGTGAGCCGGGAGGGCGTGCAGCGCGACCTGCTGCCGATCGTCGAGGGATCGACGGTCAACACCAAGTACGGCCTCGTCCGGACCGACCACATCCTCTTCATCGCCGCGGGCGCCTTCCACGTCGCCAAGCCGTCGGACCTCATTCCCGAGCTGCAGGGGCGGTTCCCGATCCGGGTCGAGCTCCAGTCGCTCGGCGAGGAGGAGTTCATCCGGATCCTGAAGGAGCCGCGCAGCGCGCTACTCACGCAGTACCGGGCGCTCGTCGAGACGGAGGGCGGCACGCTCTCGTTCGACGAGGAGGCGGTGAACGAGATCGCCCGCATCGCCACCGAACTCAACGACCGCATGGAGAACATCGGCGCGCGCCGCCTCCAGACGGTCATGACCACCCTCCTGGAGGACATCCTCTACGAGCTCCCCGAGCGGGAGACGCGCGACATCGTCATCGACGCGGCGTACGTGCGGACGCACCTCGAGGACATCGTCCAGGACGAAGACCTGAGGAAGTACATCCTGTGAGTACCTCACCTGAAGGCACGACGGGCGGCATCGGCGGACCCCGCAACTTCCTCTCGCTCCGGGACTGGGGCGGCGAGGAACTCGCGGAGATGATCTCGCACGCGATCCGGATCAAGACGGCGCACGCCCGCGAACCGCGCCCCCTCGCGGGGAAGGTCCTCGGGATGGTGTTCCGGAAGAGCTCGACCCGGACCCGCGTGAGCTTTCAGGCCGCGATGCTCGGCGCCGGTGGACACTCGATCGTGATCGACGCGCAGGGCTCGCACGTGGGGCGGGGCGAGAGCGCGGCGGACACCGCTCGCGTCCTGTCGCGCTACGTGGACGGAGTCATGATCCGCACGTTCGGCCAGGGCGAGGTCGAGGAGTTCGCGAAGCACGCCTCCGTGCCGGTGATCAACGGCCTGACCGATCTGCTTCACCCGTGCCAGCTCCTGGCGGACGTGATGACGATGAAGGAGGCCTTCGGCTCGAACCTGAAGGGCGTCCCGGTGGCGTGGATCGGTGACGGCAACAACATGGCCCACTCCTGGATCCACGCGGCGGGCAGGTTCGGGTTTCCGCTCCGGCTGGCGTGCCCCGAGGGGTACGATCCCGACCCGAGCATCGTCGAGTGGGGCCGTGCGAACGCCGACATCACGCTGACGCGCGACCCGCACGAGGCGGTCGAGGGAGCGCGGGTCGTGACGACCGATACATGGGCGTCGATGGGGCAGGAGGACGAGAAGGAGGAGCGCGAGGCGGCGTTCGCCGGATACCGCGTCGATGACGCCATGATGGAGCGGGCGGCGGGCGACGCGATCTTCCTGCACTGCCTTCCCGCCTACCGCGGCAGCGAAGTCACCGCCTCGGTGATCGACGGGCCGCGCTCGAGGGTCTTCGACGAGGCCGAGAACCGGATGCACGCCCAGAAGGCGCTCCTGATCGCCCTGCTCGGCTCATGACCGACACCGCCCCCCACGCGCCGGGCGGCGACGTGCCGCTCTCGCGCACACCGCTTCACGCCGCGCATGTCCGGCACGAGGGCAAGATGGTGCCCTTCGCCGGCTACGAGATGCCGGTGCAGTACCCGACGGGCATCCGCGCCGAACACGCCGCGGTGCGCGAGGCGGCGGGGCTGTTCGACGTGTCGCACATGGGCGAGTTCGTGGTCTCGGGGCCGGACGCGCTCGCGCTGATCCAGAAGGTCACCGTCAACGACGCCTCGAAGGTCGAGGTGGGTCAGGCGCAGTATTCGGCGATGGTGAAGCCGGACGGCGGCGTGATCGACGACCTCATCATCTACCGGTATCCCGATCGCTGGATGATGGTCGTGAATGCGGCCAACCACGCGAAGGACTGGGCGTGGGTGAACGAGCACGCGGACGGGCTCGACGTGGACCTCGCCGACCACTCGGACGACGTGGCGCTGCTGGCGCTCCAGGGGCCGAACGCGCGCGACATTCTGCGGTCTCTGGCGTCGACCGACGCCGCGGACGGGATCGACGGGATCGGCTACTACCGGTTCGCCGAGGGAGAGGTCGCGGGGGTTCCGGCCACGATCTCGGCGACGGGCTACACCGGCGAGGACGGATTCGAGCTGTACATCCCGCTCGGGGGTGGTGCCGGGGGCGATGGAATGGCCGGACCGGCCCGCGCGATCGCGGTGTGGGACGCGCTCATGGAGGCGGGAGCCGGACACGAGCCCGGGCACGGCCTCGTGCCGGCCGGTCTCGGCGCGCGGGACACGCTCCGGCTGGAGGTCGGCTACGCGCTCTACGGCAACGACCTCGACGAGAGCCACTCGCCGCTCGAGTCGGCGCTCGGGTGGATCACGAAGCTCGACAAGGGCGAGTTCGTGGGCCGGGACGCACTGGCCGCCCAGAAGGAGGCGGGCGTCGAGCGTCGGCTGGTCGGCATGAAGCTGACCGAGCGCGGCATTCCGCGTCCCGGCTACCCCGTTCTGATCGACGGCGCGCCCGCGGGGGTCGTCACCAGCGGCACGATGAGCCCGTCGCTCGGCGAGGGGATCGCGCTCGGCTACGTGCCGGCGTCCCACGCGAAGGCCGGGTCCGAGCTCGCGGTGGACATCCGCGGCAAGGCGATCCCCGCCGTCGTGCAGCGTCCACCCTTCTACACCGAGGGGTCGATCCGCCGGTGAGTGGGGCGGCGAGTCCGAACACGACGTCGCGGGAGACCGACCGCCCGGCTCTGCGCGTGGGCGTTCTCACGGTCAGCGACGCCGGTTCACGCGGTGAGCGCGAGGACCGGTCGGGACCGCTCCTCGTGGCCTGGGCCGAGACCGCCGGGCACGCGGTCGCGCGGACGAGCGTCGTGCCCGACGAACCAATCGAGATCACACGCACCCTCCTCGACTGGATCGACGGGGGTCATGTGGATGTCGCGGTCACGACGGGTGGCACCGGGTTCGGCCCCCGCGACCGGACGCCGGAGGCGGTTGCGCCGCTTCTGGACCGGACCGCCGACCAGGTGTCCGCCGCCATCGCGCGCGCCGGCACCGAGAGCACGCCGTTCGCCCCGCTCGCCCGGGTGACCGTCGGGACACGGGGCCGGACGGTGATCGCCTGCCTCCCGGGCAGTACGGGCGGCGTGAAGGACGGGATCGCGGTGCTGGGTCCGCTGCTTCCGCATCTCGTCGAACTGCTCCGCGGCCGCACCGCCCACGACGCCCCGTTCACGGCGACCGCGGGAGCACCGTGACGGTGGCCGACCGGATCCTGATCTCGACGCACGACCTCGAGCGCGCGGGCGCGCTTCGGGGCGCGTTCTCCCGGGTCGGGCTCGACGTCGAACTCGTGACGCCGAAGGAGGACGTCACGGGCACCGACGCCCGGCTGCTGGTGCTGACGGCCGATCCGAAGCGCGGCCGCGCGCTGGTGCGTCAGGTCGCCGAGGAGGGCCTTCCCGTGCTCGCGCAGACCGACGAGCCGCCGAAGCCGGGCGAGGCGCTGCCGGGCGGCGTCTCCGAGGTGTTCGGCCCGGAGGCGGCTCCGGACGACGTCGCGCTCGTCGGCAAGGCACTCGCGCAGCGGCAGTGGCTCCAGGAGACGACCGGCATCGTCGGCGAGACCGACGAGATCCGACAGGCGCTCGAGCGCATCGTGCAGATCGCCCCCGCCAACTCCACGGTGCTCATCACGGGCGAGTCCGGGACGGGGAAGGAACTGGCGGCGCGCGGCATCCACGCGCTCTCGCCCCGCAGGCACAAGTCCTTCATCGCGGTGAACGTGGCAGCCCTCTCCGACACGCTGCTGGAGAGCGAGCTCTTCGGTCACGAGAAGGGTGCGTTCACGGGCGCCGTCGATTCCCGCAAGGGTCTGTTCGAGCTTGCGCATGGCGGCACGATCTTCCTCGACGAGATCGGCGAGATGCCGCTCACGACGCAGACCAAGCTCCTGCGCGTGCTCGAGCAGCGCGAGTTCATGCGAGTGGGGGGCGAGGACCCGATCCGCGTCGACGTCCGGATCGTGGCCGCGACCAACCAGAGTCTCCGACAACTCGTGGCGCTCCGTGAGTTCCGGAAGGACCTCTACTACCGACTGAACGTCCTCTCGATCGAGCTGCCGCCGCTCCGCGAGCGTCGCGCGGACATCCCGCTGCTCGTGCAGCGGTTCGTGCGCGAGGTCGCGCGTCGGAACGACCTCGAGTTCCCCGGCATCTCCGACGCCGCGATGGACATCCTGGTCGAGCACCACTGGCCCGGGAACGTGCGGGAACTCCGAAACCTGGTGGAGAGCATGGTGGTGCTGGCGCCGGGCCGCGAGATCCAGCCTGCGGACATCCCGGACGAGGTGCGACGGAACGGCGGGGGAACCGACCTGCTCCCGGCCCCGATTCCCCGGGCGTCGGGGGGAGAGGGCAGGGGCGACGGGGGAGGCGCGGTGGACATCCGCCCGGAACTCGAGTTCATCTTCCGGACGCTGGTGGACATGCGGGTCGATCTCGACGATCTCCGCAAGGACTTCGACACCTGGCGGGAACACCTGCTGCCTTCAGGAGATGTGGGAGGAGCCCAGGGTCGTGTCACGGGTCGTGCCGCGGGCACCGGCCCCGGCCGTCCCGGCGAGGATCGGGCCGCCGGCGATCTGCGCGGGTCCGACCGGCCGGGTCAGGGTCTGTCCGGCGGTGGTCTCGGAGGGCGCGACCTCGACGGCCGCGATCTCGGAAGGCGCGAGCTGTCGGTCCGCGGCGGCGTCGAGCTCGGCGGCTGGTCGGGGGCACCGGCCGGTCGTGACTACGAGGACGCCACCATCGTGGACGTGGACGACGAGGCCGCCGAGGACGAGGGCGTCGTGGTCTACCAGGACGGGATGACCATGGAAGACCTCGAGCGCGAGGCGATCCGGGTGGTGCTCGGCCAGGTCGGCGGCAACCGGCGGATGGCCGCCGAGCGGCTCGGCATCGGCGAGCGGACGCTCTACCGCAAGATCAAGCAGTTCGGCCTGGACGCCTGACGCCTCCCTCGGCTTTCGCCGGTGAGCTCCCGCCGGTTCACCATCCCCCGCGCGCCCAGGCTCGCACCCGGGCCCGCTCCACGTCGAGTGTCGGGAGGATCCCCTGCCACGCGTCGCTCGATCGATCGAGGTACTCGAAGCGCGGGCCCTCCTCGAGCCAGCGGACCTCCCCCTCGAAGCGGTAGACGGCGGACACCTGCGTACGCTGCCGGAGCTGCCCGGTGCCCCATTCGGGGCTGATCGGCCGCACGTCGAGGATGGGCAGCCGGCGTCCGCGCAGTTCCAGCCTCACGTCGCGTGGCTCGAAGACGGCAGCCGGCGCCTCGGTGTAGGCGGTCACGAGAATCGCGGTGGTCCGCGGTTGCGCCCCGCCGGCGCGCTCGAGCGTGGCCGCGAGCCGGGACTCCGTGTCCGGGGCGGTGAGCCGCATGATGGAGGGGGCGAGCGGTGTGATGCGGATGCGGATGTCGCCCGAGACGATGTCGACGCTCACCGCGTCCTGCCGGAGCGATCCGTAGCCGGACGGGAGCGTGTCGCCGGGTGCCTCGCGGGCGCCCGGGAAGGTGGCGGTGCTCTCGCCGGGTGCTCCGCCCGTACTGGCGCAGCCTCCGGCCACGACTGCCGTTGCGGGAATCAGCGCGCTGACCAGGAGGGCCCGCCGGGCGTGGCGGCGTCTCATGCCCGCGCCTCCCCCAGCAGGTCGCCGAGTGCCGCGAGCAGTGGCTCCCGCCCCTCGCCGGTCAGACTCGAGAAGGGCACGAGCTGATCGCGGTCCACACCGAGGTCCTTCGCCGCGGTGTCGATCGCGATGTCGCGCGCCCGCTTCGACTTGAGCTTGTCCATCTTCGTGAGCACGACCAGCGTCGGAAGCCCGACGCCCGCGAGGTAGTCGAGCATCTGAAGGTCGAGGTCGGTCGGAGGACGACGGCAGTCCACGAGGTGCACGACTCCGATCGGGCCGTCCTCGCCGCCGATGTAGCCCTCGATGAGCGTCTGCCACGCGTCGCGCATCTTCTTCGGGACCTGCGCGTAGCCGAAGCCGGGCAGGTCCACCAGGTAGAACTCGCCGTTCACCTCGAAGAAGTTGATCGCCTGCGTCTTGCCGGGGGTCGACGACACGCGCGCGATCTTCCTGCGGGTACGCTGAAGCAGGATGTTGATGAGCGAGCTCTTGCCCACGTTCGAGCGCCCGGAGAAGGCGATCTGCGGGAGCGGGCCCGGCCGGGTCTGGCTCGGCGTCGCGATGGTGCCGACATACTCGACGGTGCTGATCTTCACGGCGGCACTGCGGAATCGAGGGACTTACTGCGACAGCGAGATACCCGGGTCGGCCGGAATCCCCGCGTCGCTCGGGCCGACGCGATCATCCACGACGGGGCGTCCGTCCCGGGCTCCCGGCGCCGCCGCCAGCACGGCGTCGAGCACGGCATCCATCTCGCGCACGGGCAGGAACACGAGTCCTTCGCGTACCTCGTCGGGGAGCCGCTCCAAGTCGGGCTCGTTCGCAGCTGGTAACACCATCGTGCGGACCCCGTTCCGCAGCGCCGCAACCGCCTTCTCCTTGACCCCGCCCACCGGGAGGACACGACCGCGAAGCGTGATCTCGCCCGTCATGGCGATGTCGGGGTGGGTGGGGATGCCCGTCAGCGCCGAGATGAGCGCCGTGGCCATCGTGATCCCGGCGGACGGCCCGTCCTTCGGCGTCGCCCCCTCGGGGATGTGCACGTGGAGGTCGACGTTCTGGTGGAAGTCCGGCTGGAGGCCCAGGAGGGCGGCCCGCGACCGCGCGTAGGTCACGGCCGCGTGGGCCGACTCCTTCATGATGTCGCCGAGCGTCCCGGTCAGGCGCACTTCGCCGCTGCCGGGCACCACCGCCACCTCGACGTCGAGCACCTCGCCGCCGGCCGCGGTCCACGCCAGGCCGTTCGCGATGCCGATGCGGTCGGCATCGGAGTCCGATTCGGGCGGAAGGTAGGGCGGAGGACCCAGCAGTTCCTTCAGGTCGCCGACGGCGATCGTCCGCTCGGTGTCGCCGCTCCACGCGCCCTCTGCCGCCCCGCGAGCGAGCTTCCGGGCGATTCGCGACACGCGCCGATCGAGCTCGCGGACCCCCGCCTCGCGCGTGTAGCGCCGGATCACGAGGTCGATCGCGTCGTCGTCGAGTGAGACCCTTTCGGCGTCGAGCCCGTGACGCTCGAGCTGGCGCGGCCAGAGGAAGCGCGTCGTGATGGTACGCTTCTCCGTGTCGAGGTAGCCGGGAATCCGGATGATCTCCATGCGGTCGCGGAGCGGCTCCGGAATCCCCGCGAGGGTGTTCGCCGTCGTCACGAACAGCACGCTCGAGAGATCGTACTCGAGCTCCAGGTAGTGGTCCGCGAAGGTGGAGTTCTGCTCGGGGTCGAGCACCTCGAGAAGCGCAGCGCCGGGGTCGCCGTGGAAGTCGCGCGCCATCTTGTCGACCTCGTCGAGGAGAAACACCGGGTTGAGGGTGCCCGCCTTTCGCATGCCCTGGAGGATCCGGCCGGGGAGCGCGCCGACGTACGTTCGGCGGTGCCCCCGAATCTCGGCTTCGTCGCGTACCCCGCCGAGGCTGACGCGCACGAACTCGCGGCCGACGGCGGTCGCGATCGAGCGCCCGAGCGACGTCTTCCCGACGCCGGGCGGTCCGACGAGGCAGAGGATCGGGCCGCGCAGCTCGCCCACCCGCGAGAGCACGGCGATGTGGTCGAGGATGCGTTCCTTCACCTCGTCGAGGCCGAAGTGGGCGTCGTCCAGCACCTCACGCCCGTACCCGACGTCGTGGCGCTCGTCGCTTCGCGCGTGCCAGGGGAGATCGGCAATCCAGTCGAGGTACGTTCGGATGACCGCCGCCTCGGGGGCGACCGGATTGAGGCTGCGAAGGCGATTCAGCTCCCGATCCGCGCGGGCCCGCGCCTCGGCAGGCAGCCCGGCCGCCGACAGCGCCTGTTCGATCTCCGCCCACTCGTCACCGTGGTCGCCGAGCTCCCGGTGGATCGCCTTGAGCTGCTCGGTCAGGTAGAGCTGCTTCCGCTCGGAGTCCATCTGCGAGCGCATCTGCCGATCGAGCTTCTCCTCGATCCGCAGGATCTCCAGTTCGCGACCGATCACCTCGCGCAGTCGCGCGAAGTGCGCGGCGAGGTCGGGCGCCTCGAGCAGATCCTGCTTCTCGTTGGGCGACAGCAGCAGGTGGCCGGACACCACGTGCGCGAGCCGCTGGCGGTCCCGCGTCTCGAGGATCGAGTCCGGAAGCTCGTCGGCGACCCGTTCGTGCGACGCCGCGTATTCCGTGAACCCCCGGCGCACGGCCCGCACGAGCGCCTCGAGCTCGGGCGGGTCCGGCAGGTCGGGCTGCTCGCGCTCGGCGGCCGCGTGGAGCACGATCTCGGCCCGGAAGTGATCCTCCGAGGGCAGGAAGTGGCGAATCCGGGCGCGCCCGAGGCCCTCGAGCACCACCCGCGCGGTCCCGTCCGGGAGCACGGTCGTCTGCACCGGCCGAACGACGGTACCGATCCGGTGGAGGTGGGCCTCGCTCGGGGCCTCGATCGAGGCGTCCTTCTGGGCCACGAGCAGCAGGTGACCCCCGTGTGCCTCGCAGGCGCGGAGCGCGGCGGTGGAGCGCGGCCGCCCCACGAGCAGGGGCAGCACCATGTAGGGAAAGAAGACGAGGTCGCGGAGCGCGAGGACCGGAAGCCGGTCCGCTACGTCGATCTCCTCGTCGACGCGCAGCAGTCGGGGCATCTAGGGCCCGACCGCGCGGCCGTGCCGGACGTGGCAGGGCCTCGCCACGCCCTACGCCTCGAGCCGCTGGTCGGCCGAGGGGTGCAGGACCAGGAGCGGAGGCACGCCCTGCTCGACGCTCTCTACCGTGATCACCACCTCGCGCACGTCGTCACGGGACGGAATGTCGAACATGACGTCGCGCATCACGTCCTCGATCACCGAACGGAGCCCGCGGGCCCCCGTTCCGCGCTGGAGCGACTTCTCGGCGATGGCCCGGAGTGCGTCGCGGTCGAAGGTCAGCCCGACGTCCTCGAGCTCGAAGACCTTGGTGTACTGCTTCACGAGCGCGTTTCGGGGCTCGCCGAGGATACGGACGAGCGCGTCCTCGTCCAGCTCGTCGAGTCCGACCGTCACCGGGAGTCGACCCACCAGCTCCGGGATGATCCCGAAGCGCTGGAGGTCCTCCGGCTCGACCTTCTCGATGAGATCGGTGCGGTCGCGCGCCTCGGCGTCGCCGGTGAACCCGATGGCCCGCTTGCCGATCCGGTTCTCCACGATCTTCTCGAGCCCGTCGAACGCACCCCCGCAGATGAAGAGGATGTTGCGGGTGTCGATCTGGATGTATTCCTGCTGCGGGTGCTTCCGACCGCCCTGGGGCGGGACCGAAGCGACCGTCCCCTCGAGGATCTTGAGCAGCGCCTGTTGCACGCCCTCGCCGGAGACGTCCCGTGTGATCGACGGGTTCTCGGACTTGCGCGCGATCTTGTCCATCTCGTCGATGTAGACGATCCCGCGCTCGCACTCGGCGATGTTGTAGTCCGCCGCCTGGAGGAGGCGCACCAGGATGTTCTCGACGTCCTCCCCGACGTAGCCGGCCTCCGTGAGCGTCGTGGCGTCCGCGATCGTGAACGGCACGTGCAGGATGCGCGCGAGCGTCTGCGCGAGCAGCGTCTTCCCGGTCCCGGTCGGGCCGATGAGGAGGATGTTGGCCTTGTCGATCTCCACGTCGTCGAGGACGCCGAGATTGTTGACGCGCTTGTAGTGGTTGTACACCGCGACGGACATCGCGCGCTTCGCATCGTCCTGGCCGATGACGTACTCGTCCAGGATGGCCTTGATCTCCTGCGGCGTCGGCGACGGAACGGTCTGTTCTGCCTGCTCCCGATCCTCCTCCTCGGCGAGGATCTCGTTGCAGAGGGAGATGCACTCGTTGCAGATGTAGACCGAAGGCCCGCTGATGAACTTCTTCACGGAGTCCTTGGACTTCCCGCAGAAGCTGCAGCGGAGATGCTTGTCGCTCGACATCGTCGTTCCTCCAGCGAGGTGCGAACCGGGACCGGCCGTGGGGCCGGAACCCCGTCGTCAGTCCTTCGCGTCCGTATCCAAGGTTGTGGAATCGGCAGGCTTTTCGCCACTCCCGAGCGGCTGTTCGAGCACGCGGTCGATCAGCCCGTACTCGACCGCCTCGGCGGGACTCATGAACCGGTCGCGGTCGATGTCCTCGGCGATCTTGTCCACCGGCTGGCCCGTGTGCCGGGCGATGATGTTGTTGAGCCGCTCACGGATGTCGAGCACCTCACGCGCCGCGATCTCGATGTCGGCGGCCGTGCCCTGCGTGCCCGACGAGGGCTGATGGAGCATGATCCGGGCGTTGGGGAGCGCGCCCCGCTTGCCCTCCTCGCCCGCCGTCAGGAGCACGGCACCCATCGACATGGCCATTCCCACGCAGTACGTGGACACCGGGGCGCGGATGTGCTGCATGGTGTCGTAGATCGCCATGCCGGCGTACACGCTGCCGCCCGGCGAGTTGATGTACATGTGGATGTCGCGCTCGGGGTCCTCGGCGTCGAGGAAGAGGAGCTGGGCGACGATGATGTTGGCCACGGCGTCGTTCACGCCGCTCCCGAGGAAGACGATCCGGTCCATCAGGAGGCGGCTGAAGATGTCGTAGCTGCGCTCGCCCCTGTTGGTGCGCTCGATCACGTACGGCGGGTAGGTGCTCATGACGTCGGGTCGGTGGGTCGGATGTCGGACTGTTCGATAAGCCAGTCGAAGACGCGGCGCTCGGTGATCTCTCGCTCGAGTCGTTCGAGGTTTCCGCTCTTCTGGAGTTCGGCGTAGACCTTCGCGGCGGGCGTGTCGTTCGCGTCGGCGATCTCCTGCACGCGCTCGTCGATCTGGTCGTCGTCGGCGGCGAGGGACTGCATGTCGGCGATCCGCTCGATGACCATCATCCGCTTCACCGCGCGTTCGGCCTCGCCCTTCACGGATTCGCGCGCCTGCGCGAAGCGCTGCGGGTCGGCGCCCTCGCCGTCGCCCAGCACCTGATCGAGGTAGCGGTTCACCATCGAGATCGGCACGTCGAACGGGTTGGCCGCGATGATGTGGTCGAGGAGCTGGCCGCGGACGACCGCCTCGGCCTGGCTCGTGGCCTCCTTCTCGAGGTCCTCGCGGATGCGCGCGCGCAGGTCGTCGACCGACTCGAAGTCGCCCACGGACTGCGCGAACTCGTCGTCCACGTCGGGGAGGTCCCGAACCTTCCGCGCCCTGACCTCGAGCCGGATCTCCTGCGTGTCGCCTCGACGTTCCTCGTTCGGGAAGTCGTCCGGGAAGGTCACCGTGAAGTCACCGGTCTCGCCGACTCCGAGGGTGTAGACGGCAGCCTCGACGTCCTCGATGGCCTCGCCCTGCCCGAGCACGAGGTCGTACTCCTGCGGCTCCGCGTCGGGCTCGCCGTCCTCGAGCTGCGTGGCCGTCAGTGAGACCATGTCGCCCGCGGTCGGCCGGCCCTCTTCGACGGGCCGCCACGCACCGTTCTGGTCGCGGAGCCGCTCGATCACCTGGTCGATCTCGGTGTCGCCGACCGCGGCCGACGGCCGCTCCACGCTGAAGCCGGAGACGCGGGAGAGCTCGATCTCGGGGCGGACGTCGAAGGTGATCTCGAAGCGGAGGTCCTGCTCCGGCTGCCAGCTGATGTCCTCGATCTCACCTTCGGAGATCGGGCGCTGTTCCGACTGCTCGAGGGCCGCCTGGTACGCGTCGCTGACCATCTGGTCCACGAGCTCGCGGTTGACGGCCTGGCCGTACTTCTTCTCGACCACGGAGGGGGGCGTGCGACCGGCACGGAAGCCGGGCATGCGCACCTGTTTCGCGATGCGGCTGGTGATCTTCTGCCGCTCGGCCGAGACCACCTCGGCAGGGACGGTGACCTTGAGCGCGCGGCGCCAGGCGGCGCGTTCCTCGAGGTCGATCGTCAGGACGGATGCGTCGATGGGCATGATCCACTGCGGAAAAAAGGGAGGCGAGAGGCCTCCCGGAGTGTGCGACCCGGAACCGGCCGCAGGGGCCGGTCGAGCGCCGCTTCGACGCTCCTCCAAACATAACCGGGTGTCGAAGAGACGAGGAAGGGCGGCCCGGGTCTGTGCCGGACCGCCCCTCGCTCAGCGCCGGAACACCGGCGACGTCACTCGTTCGGCATCCGGACGGTGAACACCTGCGACCCTCCGTTCGGCACGCCCACGAGGAAGCGCACGACCGCGCCGGGTTCGACGGCGTCGAGCACACGGCCCACGTCCGCGACCTGCTCGATGCTCGTGGCGTTGATCTCCAGAAGCTTCATGCCCGCGACGATCCCCTTCCGCTGGGCCGGAGACCCGCGCTGGACCTCGCTGATGACGACACCGCCGGCCCCGTCGTAGTCGAGTCGGTCGGCCACGTCCGCGGTGAGCTCCTGCACACCGATGCCGATGCGATCCACCACGTCGGCATCGAGCTCGGGCTCCGGCGCCGGCTGCGTGTTGATCGGTGCCTCGCCCAGCCGGACCGTCAGATCACGGGGCTGGCCGCTCCGGTAGACGGTCACCGTCACGCGATCGCCCGGCCGGTACATCGCCACCTCGCCCTGGAGCTGGCTGACGTAGCCGACCTGCTCGCCGTTGATCGCCACGATCACGTCTTCCTCGCGGATGCCCGCCTGGGCCGCGGGCCCACCCTCCGTGACGCTGGAGACGAACGCGCCCTCGACCGCGGGAAGGTCGTAGTACTCCGCGTCCTCCGCGTCGACCTCACGGATGTTGACGCCGATCTGGGGTCGCCGGACCTGCCCGAACTCGACCAGATCCTCCATCACCCGGCGCGCCAGGTTGATCGGGATGGCGAAGCCGTAGCCCTGGTAGTAGCCGGTCCGGCTCGCGATGGCGGAGTTGATGCCCACCACGCGGCCCGACATGTCCACCATCGGTCCACCCGAGTTTCCGGGATTGATCACGGCGTCGGTCTGCAGGAAGTCCTCGATCGCGAAGCCGCCGAGGGCGCTCCCGTCCGGCGTCGTCTGCCCCTGAAGGTCCTGCTGAAGCAGGTTCAGGCTCCGACCGCGAGCGCTGATGATGCCGGCCGTCACCGTGTAGTCGAGCTGGTTGCCCGCGCCGAAGCCCGGGTTGCCGATGGCGAGCACCCACTCGCCGACGTCCACCTCGTCGGAGTCACCGAAGGAGAGGGTGCCGGCCACGGACGACTCCGGGATCCTGATCACTGCCACGTCGGTGAGCGGGTCACCGCCCACGAACTCCGCGTCCACGTACTCCCGGTTCGGAAAGTAGACGCGCAGCGAGGAGGCGTCCTGGACCACGTGGTTGTTGGTCAGAATGTACCCGTCGTCCGAGATCACGAAGCCCGAACCTCCCGCCGTGCGCGGCGCGTTCGACTCGGGCATCGGCCCGAAGAAGTCCTCGAAACCCGGAGGAAGCTGCTGCTGGGTCGGGCGAGCGGTCGCCGGAATCGTGGCCTCGATCCGAACCACCGCCGGCGTGACCACGTCGGCCACGTTGACGAAGGCCTCGGAGAGGTCCGTGGCGGGTGCGACCGCCGAGGCCGCGACCTGGGGTGCGTCGTCGAGCACGGGCATCGCCATCGAGCTTTCGGTCCATCCGAGCCCGGAGGCGATCCCGACACCGAAGATGAAGGCCGCCGTGGTCCAGGCGACCAGCTTGCCCTTTGCGCGAAGTGGATCGTACATGCGTGTCCGTCGTTGCTGTGGTGAATCCGTGGCCCGCCCCGCCGCCCCCTGACTGGGACGACGGAGCGGCCACGAGTGTTGCTTACACCGCCGCGCGGCGAGTGGTCGACCTACTTGTCCTCTTCGACGATCTCGTAGTCGGCCTCGACGACTTCCTCCTCGTCGGCCGCCTCACCGGCTTCACCGGCGGTCTCGCCTTCGGCATCCGCGGTCGCGTCGGCCGCCTCGGTCTCCGCGGCCTGGGCCTGATACATCTCCTGCCCGGCCGCGCTGAAGGCCTGCATGAGCTCGTCGCGCGCCGCGTTGAGGCGGTCGGCGTCGTCGCCCTTCAGGGCCTCCTTGGCCGCGTCCATGGCCGCACCGAGCCGCTGCTGCGTCTCGGTCGAGACCTTGTCGCCCCACTCGGCCGAATCCTTCTCGACCTGGTAGACGAGGCTGTCGAGCTGGTTGCGCGACTCGACCTTCTGTCGGCGCTGCTCGTCCTCGGCCGCGTTGGCCTCGGCGTCCTTCACCATCTGGTCGATCTCGGAGTCGCTCAGCCCGCTGGACGCCTCGATCCGGATCTTCTGCTCCTTTCCGGTCGCCTTGTCCTGCGCGGACACGTGAAGAATGCCGTTGGCGTCGATGTCGAACCCGACCTCGATCTGCGGCATGCCCCGCGGTGCCGGCGGAATGCCCGTCAGCTGGAACTTGCCGATCGTCTTGTTGTCGAGCGCCATCTTCCGCTCACCCTGAAGCACGTGGATCTCGACGGTCGTCTGGTTGTCCTCCGCGGTGGAGAACACCTCGGACTTCTTGGTGGGAATCGTGGTGTTCCGCTCGATCAGCGGCGTCATCACGCCACCGAGCGTCTCGATACCGAGCGAGAGCGGCGTCACGTCGAGCAGGAGCACGTCGGTCACGTCGCCCGAGAGCACGCCGCCCTGGATCGCCGCACCGACCGCCACGACCTCGTCCGGGTTCACGCCCTTGTGGGGGTCGCGTCCGAAGAAGGTCTTCACGATCTCCTGGATCTTCGGGATCCGGGTCGAGCCACCCACCAGAATCACCTGGTCGATGTCGTCCTTGGTGAGGCCGGCATCGGAGAGCGCCTTCTCCATCGGCGGGATGGTCCGGTTGATGAGTTCCTCACAGAGCTGCTCGAACTTCGAGCGGGTGAGCTCGATGTTGAGGTGCTTCGGACCCTCCTGCGTGGCCGTGATGAACGGAAGGTTGATGTCCGTCGACATGGTGGTCGACAGCTCCATCTTCGCCTTCTCGGCGGCCTCCTTGAGCCGCTGGAGCGCCATCGCGTCCTCGGAGAGATCGATGCCCTGCTCCTTCTTGAACTCGCCGATCAGCCAGTTGATGACTTCCTGGTCGAAGTCGTCACCCCCGAGGTGGGTATCGCCGTTGGTGGCCTTCACCTCGAAGACGCCGTCGCCGAGCTCCAGGATCGAGATGTCGTACGTGCCGCCACCGAGGTCGAACACCGCGATCTTCTCGTCGGCATCGTTGTCGAGGCCGTAGGCGAGGGCCGCAGCGGTCGGCTCGTTGATGATCCGGAGCACCTCGAGGCCGGCGATCTTTCCGGCGTCCTTCGTGGCCTGACGCTGTGCGTCGTTGAAGTAGGCCGGGACCGTGATCACGGCCTGGCTGACGCTCGTGCCGAGGTAGTCCTCGGCGGTCTGGCGCATCTTCTGGAGGATCATGGCCGAGATCTCCGGCGGCGAATACGTCTCGCCGGCGTTCGGAATCACGACCTCGACACGGCCCTTGTCGTCCGCGTTGACCTCGTACGGCACGAACTTCTCCTCCTCGCGCACCTCCTGGGCCTGCCGGCCCATGAAGCGCTTGATCGAGAAGACGGTGTTGTTCGGGTTCGTGATCGCCTGACGACGGGCGACCTGCCCGACGAGGCGCTCCCCGTCCTTGGTGAAGCCGACGACCGACGGGGTCGTGCGACCCCCCTCGGCGTTCGGGATCACGACGGGCTCACCGCCCTCCATGACCGCGACGACGGAGTTCGTCGTACCGAGGTCGATTCCGATGACCTTGCCCATGCAACTCTCCTGTTGAGGAAGCCGCGCCGACCTGCTCCGGCGCGGCGCTCGTTTCGCTGTCTCGCCGCCACGAAGGCGGGCACACCCCGATCGCAGGTGCAACCCGCGTGCCGCCCCGGGGGCCTCGATTTCGCCCGTATTCCGCGCGGAGCGACCCCCGGTAGCGCCAGAATGGCGCAACGGGGACCGGCCGGGGCGTGGCCCCCGCCAGCACGGCAGACGCGTTCGGTGCGTCCCCGGGGAGTGCCGTTCCGGCAGGGATTCCCTACACTCCAGCGTTCGCGCCCGCCGAGCGGCGTTCGACGCCGCACGCACGCTCCGCTCCACGCCCGCCGCCCTCGCCGCCGCCCATGATTCGACCCAAGCTGCCCGCGCTTCTGCTCCTGGGCTTCTGTGTCCTGCTGATGGGTGCCGGTGTGGTCTCCGGACACGGCGCGGGTACATCCGCCGCAGTCGCCGCCTCCGTCGTCCAGGAGTCCCCCACCCAGCTCGGCGGCGCCGGGCAGTCGCTCGACACACCGCTCTTCGACCGCCTCCGTTCCGTGTTCGGCATGCTGCTGCTGCTGGGCGTCGCCTGGGTGCTCTCCAACAACCGGGCGAAGATCCCGTGGCGGCTGGTCGTGTGGGGCCTCGGGCTCCAGCTCGTGTTCGCGCTCTTCATCCTGAAGACCCCGATGGGAGCGGACATCTTCGCCGCGCTGAACTCGGCGGTCGTCGCGCTGCTCGGCTTCACCGTCGAGGGCGCCCGCTTCATCTTCGGCGACCTCGTCTACAACACCGTGCCGGTGGGAGCGGGCGACGTCGCCGCCGGCGACTTCGAGCCGACCGCGGGCACGGTGGCCCGCACGGGGGCGTTCTTCGCCTTCAACGTGCTGCCCACCATCATCTTCTTCAGCTCGCTGATGACGGTGCTCTACCACCTCGGGATCATGCAGATCCTGGTGAAGGGCATCGCATGGGTGATGCAGCGGACGATGCGGACGTCGGGGGCGGAAACGCTGTCGGCGGCGGGCAACATCTTCGTGGGTCAGACGGAGGCGCCGCTGCTCATCAAGCCGTTCGTGTCCCGCATGACCCAGTCCGAGCTGATGGCGGTGATGACCGGCGGGTTCGCGACGGTCGCCGGGGGCGTACTCGCCGCGTACGTGGGCCTGCTCGTGTCGTTCTTCCCCGACATCGCGGGCCACCTCATTGCCGCGTCGGTCATGTCGGCGCCCGCGGCGCTCATGATCGCCAAGATCATGCACCCCGAAGACGGGACGCCCGAGACGGCGGGGCAGCTCGTGCTGTCGCACCGGCCTCCGCCGAACGACTCGGTCCACTCGGAGCACGGGCCGGACGATCTGTACGTGCCGCTCGAGATCGATCGACCGGACGTGAACGCGATCGACGCCGCCGCGCGGGGCGCGTCCGAGGGGCTGCAGCTCGCCCTGAACGTGGCCGCGATGCTGCTCGCCTTCATCGCGCTGATCGCGCTGGTGAACGCCGTCCTCGGGCAGGCGTTCGACCTCATCGGCGTGGAGGGGGTGACCCTCGAGGGCACGCTCGGATGGCTCCTTGCACCCGTCACCTACCTGATGGGTGTGCCCTGGGTGGACGCGGCCGCGGTGGGCGAGTTGATGGGCATCAAGACCGTCCTGAACGAGTTCGTGGCCTACATCGAGCTTTCGTCCGTGCTCGGTGGCCAGGGGTTGCAGCCGCGGTCGGTGATCATCGCGACCTACGCACTCTCCGGCTTCGCCAACTTCAGCTCCATCGCGATCCAGATCGGCGGCATCGGGGGCATCGCGCCCGAGCGGCGCTCGGACCTCTCGAAGCTGGGCCTGCGCGCGATGATCGGGGGATCGCTGGCCGCCTTCCTGACCGCCACCGTCGCCGGGATGATCGTATGAACGACCCGGAGATCCATGCCGCCGCCTCGCGGCTGAGAAGCCTCCTGGCCGAGCCGCCGGAACTGTTCATCGTGCTCGGGTCGGGCCTCGGGGCCGTCGCGGGCGCGGTCGAGGATCGGGTGGAGGTCCCCTTCACGGACCTGACCGGCCTGCCCGATGCCACGGTGACGGGGCACGCGGGACGATTCGTCGGTGGGCGCCTCGAGGGTCGCCCGGTGCTCGTTCAGTCGGGGCGATATCACGCCTACGAGGGTCATCCCTACGACGTGGTGGTGGCGCCGCTCAGGATCGCGCACCGGGCCGGGGCCGGCGCGTTCCTGGTCACCAACGCCGCCGGGGGAATCCGGGAGGGGATGACGCCGGGCGACATCGTGCTGATCTCGGACCATCTCAACTTCCACTTCGCGAGCGGGCTTCGCGGCCGTGTGCGCGACGGAGAGGTCCGATTCCCGGACATGACCGAGGCGTACGATCGTGGCCTCCGGGCGCACGCGCGGGCGGTCGCCGACGAGGTCGGTGTCCCGGTGTCGGAGGGCGTGTATGCCAGCATGCCCGGCCCCGCGTTCGAGACCCCGGCCGAGGTCCGCATGCTCCGGACGCTCGGCGCTGACCTCGTCGGGATGTCCACCGTGCCGAGCGTCACGGTCGCGAGGGCCCGAGGCATGCGGGTGCTCGGGATGTCGATGGTGACCAACGTCGCCGCCGGCCTCGGCGAGGGCGTGCTCGACCACGAGGAGGTGATGGAAGTCGGCCGGAGCGGGGGCGAGCGGCTCGAGACGCTGGTCAGAGGGATCGTCGCCCGGTGGGACGACGCGCCGCCTGCCCCGTGACGTCGGTCGCCTGCGCCGTGACCTCAGTCGGCCGGAACGCGGTGGCGCAGCGGGCCATGGCCGGCGCCGAGTCCGGGCGCGGCGGCGATGGCGCGGCGCACGTAGGCGAGCCCGCCGTCCACGGCCGCCTCGAGCGGGGCGCCGAGCGCCAGCCGCGCCGCGATCGCCGAGGAAAGGGTGCAGCCGGTGCCGTGGGTGTGCCGGGTCTGGAGCTTCGGCCGCTCCCAGCGGCGCACCCGGCCGTCGTGCCACAGGAGGTCCACGAGCATCTCGCCGCCCAGGTGGCCACCCTTCACGAGCACGGACGTCGCGCCGTGCTCGGCGATCGCGGCGGCCGCGGCCTCCATGTCGTCCGCCGAGCGGACAGGACGGCCCGCGAGAATCTCGGCTTCGGAGAGGTTCGGCGTGACCACCGTCGCGCGGGGCACGAGGAGCTCCGCCAGGGTCGATTCGGCGTCGCGGTCGAGGAGCCGATCGCCGCTGGTCGCCACCATGACCGGGTCGACGACGAGCGGCCCGAGATCGTGATCGTCGACGCCGGCTGCCGCGCACTCGATGAGCGCGCGCGACGCGAGCATTCCCGTCTTGACCGCGGCCGGACGCAGGTCGGACGCGACCGCGTCGATCTGCGCCCGCACGATCTCGGTGGGGACGGCATGCACGGCCGTCACGCCCTCGGTGTTCTGCGCGGTGATCGCGGTGAGCACGCTCGTGCCGAACACGCCGTGCGCCTCGAACGTCTTGAGGTCGGCCTGGATGCCGGCACCCCCGCCCGAGTCCGATCCGGCGATGGTGAGGGCGATCGGCGGCGTCGTTCGGGCGGTGCGGGTCGGGTCGGTCATCGGACGAACAGAAGCATGAATCCGGGCGGACGACGGGGGGGTGCGTGGAGCTGAGCGCCGCTCGTTCGAAGCTCGTTCGACGCCTGCACCGAAGGAAGACCCGCGAGCGCGAGTCGCTCGTGCTCGTCGAGGGCCCACGCGCCGCCGAGGAGGCGCTCGCGGCGGGTGCGACGGTGCGATTCGCCGTCACGTCGCCGCACTCCGTCGAGGACCTCGCCGGTGGCGACGGGGAGGGCCGGGTCGAGCGCCGCGGGGAGGCCCGTGGCAGAGCCCGGGTGGAGGCCGTGATCGGGGGGCTTCGGCAGGGCGGGGTCGACGTGCACGAGGTGGACGACCGAACGCTCGCCGACCTCGCCGACACCGAGTCGCCTCAGGGTCTGCTGCTCGTGGTCGAGGAGCCGGCTTCCGCGTGGCGTGCGAGTCTCCCGGACGGCCGCTGGCTCGTCCTCGACGCGATCCAGGATCCCGGCAACGTCGGCACGCTGATCCGCGCGGCGGCGGCCTTCGACTGCGCCGGGGTGGTGGCCCTCGACGGTACGGCCGATCCGTGGGGGACGAAGGCCGTGCGCGCGGCGGCGGGCGCGACGTTCCGCGTCCCGGTCCACGTCACCCGCGGGCGCGCGGCGGCCGAGGTCACCGAGGCCCTCCCGCGGCCGATCCTCCTCGCCGACATGGGAGGTGATGCCGCGTCGGCCCACCGGGGCCCCGCGTGGTCGCTCGTGGTCGGGAACGAGGGGGCGGGGATCCGTCCGCTCCTGGACGCCCAGGCCGACGCGCGCGTCTCGATCCCCATGCCGGGCGGCGTCGAGTCGTTGAACGCCGGCGTCGCCGGGGCGATTCTCCTCTACGCGCTCTCCGACACCCTCGCCCGCCCTTGAACGCCTCCCCCCTCCTCATCGCCTACGCCGGAGCCCTCGGCCTGGCGATCGGCTCCTTCCTGAACGTCTGCACGCTCCGGTGGCCGGAGGAACAGTCGGTGGTCCGCCCGCCGTCGCGATGCCCGGGCTGCGGCTCGGGCATCGCCTGGTACGACAACATCCCCGTGCTCAGCTGGCTCGTTCTGCGCGGTCGGTGCCGAAACTGCGGCGAGCCCATCTCCGCCCAGTATCCGGCGGTGGAGCTGGTCACCGGGTTCATCTGGGCCGGGATGGTCGCGCTGCACGGCGTCGAGTTCGAGGCTCTCCGCGGTGCCGTCTTCCTGACGATTCTCTTCGGGATCGCCATCACCGACGCGCGCTTCTACATCATCCCCGACGAGTTCTCGATCGGCGGGACGGTGTTCGGGCTCGCGGCGGCGTTCGCGCCGGGTGGCATCGATCCGGCCGACGCCTTTGTCGGTGCCGCGGTCGGATACGGGGGCATGTGGCTGGTAGGGCGGGGCGGCACCATGCTGGTGAAGGCCACGAATCCCGCCCGCCTGGAGGAGGCCGGCGTCGAGAGTGCGCTCGGCGGGGGGGACGTGAAGATGATGGCGATGGTGGGCGCCTTCCTCGGCTGGACCGGGGTGCTGCTGACCGTCTTCCTCGGCTCGGCCCTGGCGCTCATCGTCTTCGGCGTGATCAGCGCGATGACCAAACGCCTGATCCCGCTCGGAATCTTCCTCGCGATGGGTGCCTGCGTGGCCTACGGCTTCGGTGACGCGATCATCACCTGGTACCGGACGTCGATCCTGGGGCTGTGAGCCCGGAGTGGGCCCACGATCGCCGACCGGCCTCGCTACCCTCGTCCGGTGGCCTTCGCGACCATCTCCGCCATCTGCTCGAGCTGACTGCGCTGGGCGCGGAGGCGGATGTGGCTGAAGAACACCGCGCCCGCGGCGATCGTCAGGGGAATTCCCGCGATCCACGTCCACATCCACGCGAGGACGCTGAGGATGGTGAGCACGATCCCGCCGACGAGCGTCCAGGTGACCCACCGCGAGATGAGCTTGCGGGACTCCGCGGGGCTTCGGTCGGCGAACAGGTCGACCATGCGCTCCTGCGCGGACGACATCTCGCCCATGCGCTGCTTGGCCATCTTCTTCCGAAGCTGCGGCGGAGCCTTGCCGGGCCGGAATCCCTTCACCTGGGGCTGCTGCTGATGCTGCGTGCGTCGGCGTGCCATCGGATCGTCGTGCGGAGCGGGGTGATGGGGGGTCGGGGTCGTCGTGGCGCGGTCGAATGCGGGACGCCACGCCACGCCCCTAGGTAACATCGTCTCGGGCGGAGGCGGAACCCCGACCCTCCCGGGCGTCGGGTGCGCCGGGCGGTCCGGCTTCCAGGACGTCCGTGGTCACGTCCGCGATCCTCGTGCACGCGGTCAGCGCCATCGTGACGCGCAGTTCGGCGCGGAAGGTGTCCAGCAGAGCGCGCAGGCCGGCTTCACCGCGGGCCGCGAGGGCCCAGATCCACGGCCGACCCATCATCGCGGCCTTCGCGCCGCACGCGACGGCCCGGAGCAGGTCCTGGCCGCTCCGGATCCCGCTGTCGATCAGCACCTCCGTCCGGTCGCCCGCCGCGTCCACCACCTTCGGCAGCATCGCGATCGTCGACGAGACGCCATCGAGCTGACGGCCTCCGTGGTTGGACACGATCACCGCGTCCGCCCCTCGGTCGGCCGCGGTGACCGCGTCCGCCGGGTCGAGCACGCCCTTCACGACGATCCGCCCGTCCCACATCCCGCGGAGCCACTCGATGTCGTCCCAGGTGACCCCGGGATCGAACTGGGCGTCGATCCAGCCCCGGAAGTCCTCCGGCGACGACGCGTCGGGGACGTACTCGACCAGGTTTCCGAAGACGTGTGGCTGGCCCCGGATCCCGACGTCCCACGCCCATCGGGGGTGCAGGAGGACCTCGCCGAACCGGCCCCGCAGCCGGCCCCAGAGGGTGGTCCCGCCGCTGAGGCCGTTGCGGACGTCGCGATACCGCGCTCCGACCACCGAGAGGTCGACCGTAAGGACGAGCGTGCGACACCCGACGGCCGCGGCGCGCCCGACGAGGTCGCGCACGTGTCCGCGGTCGCGAAGCATGTAGAGCTGGAACCAGAAGGGTCGGGACGCGGCGGCCGCCACCTCCTCCACCGAGCAGATCCCGACCGTGGACAGGCAGAACGGAATGCCGGCTGCCTCGGCGGCGCGTACGGCCTGTGCCTCGGCACGCCGCGCCATCATGCCGGCGAGACCGACGGGAGAGAGCGCCAGCGGCATCGACCAGTGCTCGCCGAGCAGCTCGATGCCGGTGTCGAGGTCGGAGACGTCGCGCATCACGCGCTGCCGCAGACCCATCGCCCGGAAGTCGGCGACGTTCGCGGCCAGTGTCATCTCGTCGTACGCGCCCCCGTCGATGTAGTCGAAGAGGAACCGGGGCAGCCGCCGTTCGGCGAGACGGCGATAGTCGCCGGTCGAGGCGGGCGCGAGGCGGAGCGTGCCCACGGCTCAGAGCCTCTCGCTTTCGCCGTGACGTGGGCGACGGAGGAGTGCGACCGTGTGGGGCCAACCGTTCGCGGTGCAGTCGGTGCCCTGGACGGTGAGCCTCACACGGATCTCCGCACGGTGGGTGTGTGTGCTCCGCCGGCGTGCCCTGGGTCCCTGCGCACGGCCGAGCGACGAGTGGGGTGCCGGGGAGGCGTCGCGGCACGCTCCGAGGGTGGGATGCCGTGTGGGGGTCGCACAAGGCGGCGAACGCCCGCGTTGCGCGAATCCCCCGGATGAGGCGTTCTGCCGCGGTCCGGGTCGAGGGTGACACGGTCGACTCCTCGGGGCGGATGGCCGCGCAACGGTGCGGTTGCGGGCTCGCCGTACCCCCAACCGGGGCGGAGACCGGCCCGGCACGCAACGTGCATCGACCAGGGTGATTCGCGCGCGTGCGTGCCTTTCCCGCCCGCATGTGCGACGTTCCGACGTTGTCCGATGTTCCCGCCGGCCCGTCCATCGACCCGCCTACATGACGTCCGAGTCACCGACCCCGGAGACGCCGCCCTCCCTCTTCCGTTTCTTCACGGTCGAGCACAAGGGACGAACTGCGACGATGGCGGTCCTCTTCCTTCTCGCCGGTATCGCGGAAGGCATGGGACTGATCACGCTGCTGCCGATCCTCGAACTGGCGATGGACCCCACGTCCGAGCCGACCGGCCCGGCCGCCTGGATCGCATCGGCACTCGGGTTCGTCGGGCTCCCGCTCTCGATCGAGGTCCTGCTCGGGCTTCTCGTGGTGCTCTTCTCCACCAAGGCGCTGGCGATCGTGGCGGCCAGCCAGCAGGCCGGCTTCATCGTCGCCAAGGTCGCGATGGAACTCCGACTGGACCTGATCCAGAGCCTCCTCAGGGCAAAGTGGCTGCACTTCACCGGCTACCCGACCGGGTACCACGCCAACGCGATCAGCAACGAGGCCCAGAGGTCCGCCGTCGCGTTCCGGGAGTTCACCAACGCCCTCTCGGACGCCCTCATGGCGGGCATCTACATCGTGACCGTGCTGATCATCTCGTGGGAGACCGCGCTGGCCGCGACGCTGGTGGGTGGGACCGTGCTGCTGCTGCTGCGGGGATTCATCGGCGAGACGCGTGACGCGGGATCGAGTCAGGCGTCGCTCATGCGCGATCTCATCGCGCGGCTGACCGGCGCCCTCCCGGCGCTCAAGCCGATCAAGGCGATGGCGCGGGAGGACTACCTGCTCCCGCTCATGGAGATGGAGACGACCGACTTCTACAAGGCGCAGGCTCGGGCCGTCGTGGCCACGTCGCTGCTCAGGGGGATGCAGGAGCCCATCATCGTCGCGGCGCTCGCGCTGGGTCTGTGGGTGATTCTCACCTTCACGACCGTACCATTCGCGAGCGTGGTCATCATGGCCGCCCTCTTCTACCGCCTCACCACGACCATCGCCAACCTCCAGCGCCGGCTCGCGTGGGTCGCCGAAGGCGAGGCCACGTACGAGTCGCTCCAGAGCCACATCTACGCGGCCCGTGCGCACAAGGAAGAGTGGGAGGGTACCGCCGACTCGCCCGACCTCGTCGACGCGCTCCGGCTCGAGGACGTCGCCTTCGCGTACGGTTCGGGCGAGCCGGTCTTCCGCCACATCGACATCGAGCTCCGCAGCGGCGAGATGGTGGCGCTCGTCGGTGGATCGGGGGAGGGAAAGACGACCCTCTGCGACCTGATCATCGGGCTGCTCGCACCGAGTGAGGGGCGGGTGACGGTCGATGGTGTCGACCTTCGTGACATCGACATGCGAAGCTGGCGACAGCGGATCGCGTATGTGCCGCAGGAGCCTCTGCTCTTCGCCGACTCCGTCCGACTCAACGTCACCCTCGGGGATCCGGCGCTGACCGACGCGGATGTGGAGCGGGCGCTACGGGACGCCGGCGCCTGGGAGTTCGTTCAGCAGCTGGACGGCGGGCTCGACGCGATGATCGGAGAGCGGGGGGCGACGCTGTCGGGCGGCCAGCGCCAGCGCATCACGCTGGCCCGCGCGCTGGTCGGGACGCCGCGTCTGCTCCTGCTCGACGAGCCGACCACCGCACTCGATCACGCGACCGAGCGCGAGATCTGCGCGACCCTGGCGGCGCTCAAGGGCGAACTCACCACTCTGGCCATCTCGCACCAGCCTGCCATCCGGTCGATCTCGGATCGGGTGCTTCAGCTCCAGGGCGGTGTCATCACCGAGATGGAGCCGGACGTGGAGTCCGCCGGGGTCTGAGGTCCGCACGGCCCTCCGTGCGCCGCGACCGACGCGTCGCACGACCTCACGGGTCGCTGCAGTCGCGCTGGAACCCGCAATTCAGGCAGACCACCTTGCAGTGACGGTCGAGCACCGGTCCGCCGCACAGTTCACATTCGAGCCCGGGCGTGGCCGCGGTCTTCGGCAGTGCCTTCCCGCGCGGTCGGTGGGTCGCGCCGGGCTCCCCGGACGCGTCCGCGTCAGGCTCCCCTTCGCGTCCCCCGGGTCCGTCCGTCACGAGCCGGCCCCGTCGGTGACGGCCTCGCGCGGAAGATCCTCGGTTCGACCGATCCCATGGGCGAGGTACGATCGCGACAGCTCGACGTAGTGGGCGCCGCCGCCCTCGACCCACCTCGCAGAGGCGCCGTCGAGGGCCTTCTTCACCGACGCCGGTACGCCGGCCACGAGGCTCCGGTCCGGGATCATGGAGCGCTCCTTCACGACCGCGCCGGCCGCGACCACGCAGGACGAGCCGACGGAGGCGTTCTGCAGAATCACGGCGTTCATCCCGACCACCGTGAAGTCGCCGATCGAGCAGCTCTCGAACTTGGCGCCGTGGCCGATCGTGCAGTCACGGCCGACAACCGTGGGGCCCCAGTCGCCGACATGCACCACGCACTGGTCCTGCACGCTGGTGCGCGGACCGATCACGATGGGGTGGTCGGGGTTGTCACCGCGCAGCACGGCCCCGAACCAGATCGACGATGCCGCGCCGACCTCCACGTCTCCGATGACGACGGCGTCGGGCGCGACGAAGGCCGTAGGGTGAATCCGCGGCCAGACGCCGGCGATGGGGAGCACGAGGGCCATCAGGTCGGCGCGCCGCGGGAACGGAGGGCGAGGGCCGTCACCCGGCGCTCTCCCGGGGCCGGCGCTCGTCGTGGACGCGCCGGAGGCGCGCCCGGACCACCTGGGTCTCGGAGGCCTCGAGGATCTCGATGTTCACGCCGGAACGTTCGAGCGTCTCGCCCCGCTCGGGAACCTCGCCGAGTTCGTCGAGAATGAATCCGTTCAGCGAGCGGTTCTCGCTGCTGGGCAGCACGACGTTCAGCGCGTGGTTGATCTCGCGCAGATCGACGCCGCCGTCGGCCACGACTTCGTCCCGCCCGATCCGCATCAGTGGCTCCTCGTCGAGGTCGGTCTCGTCGCGGATCTCGCCGACGAGCTCCTCGAGCACGTCCTCGAGCGTCACGAGTCCGTCGGTGCCACCGAACTCGTCCGCCACGATGCCCATGTGGATGCGCCGCGCCTGGAAGTCTCGCAGCAGCTGGGCGAGCGAGAGCGACCCGGGTACGAAGAACGGATCGCGGGAGAGCGACTTGAGCTTCACGTCGCGCCGACCCTCGACCCACGTCTGGTAGGCTTCGCGGACGTAGAGGATACCGGTCACGTCGTCCACCGATTCGCCGTGGACGGGCACCCGCGAGTACGGCACCTTCGCCAGCTCCTCGATGATGTCCTGGAGCCGGAGCTGGTCGCTCCACGCGAAGATGTCGACGCGCGGCGTCATGATGCTCCACGCCATGGTCTCGTCGAGTCGGAACGCCCGCTCGACGAGCAGGTGCTCGTCGATGCCGACGACCCCTTCCTCGCGGCCCAGCCGAGCGATCTCGCGGACCTCCCGCTCCGAAAGGCGATCCGGATCCTCGGGCGGACTGCCCGCGAGGACGTCTTCGAGGTGGAGGAGCGGTCCGAGCAGAACCGACACGACCCGCTCGACGCCCTCGAGCCGGGGAGCCGAGGCGAGCGCGAGGTGGACCGGTCGACGGGCCGCCAGGGCGCGTGGCACGATCTCGCCGAACACGACGAACACGACCGCGGCCACCGCGAACGCGACCAGCGAGCCACGCACGCCGTCCACCGAGGCGCCGAGCCCGACCGCGAGCCCGATCGCGGTGAGGTTCAGGAGCGTACCGAGCAGGTGGATCGACGTCTGCAGGACGGGCGAGTTGAGCCGGAGCCGGGCGAGCGACTTCGCGCCCTCGAACCCCTCGTCCTGGAGAGTGCCGAGCCGGCCGGGGCTCACGGAGTAGACCGCCGTTTCGGCGGCGGACAGCAGCGCGGACAGCGCCACGAGAAGGAGGACCAGCCCGATCCAGATCCAGATCACGGGCGGACCTCCAGGCTAGATGGAGGCTGGGCGTCGTCGCCCGATTCTCGAGTCAGCTCCACGAAGCGAATTCTCCGACGAGTTCGGCCACCAGGTCGCGCGCGGTCCGGCCGTCGGCCTCCGCCTGGAAGTTGGGCACCACGCGGTGCGCCAGTACGAGCGGGGCCACCGCGCGGACGTCGTCGTAGGTGGGCATCGCGTCGCCCCGCGCGGCCGCCCGCGCCTTGGCGCCCAGCACGAGGTACTGACTCGCCCGCGGCCCGGCGCCCCACGACACATAGCGCCGGGTGACCGCCGCCGCGTCGTCGTCGTCGGGCCGTGTGCCGCGTACGAGGGCGACGCAGAGGGATACGAGCGAGGGCGAGACGGGGATCCGACGGACGAGGCCCTGCAGCCGCACGAGCTCCTCCGCGGAGACGACGGGGTGGATGTCCACCCGCCCCCCGCCGGTGGTGGTCATCGCGATCTCTTCCTCCTCCTCCTTGGTCGGATAGTCGATCCGGAGCTCGAGCATGAATCGGTCGAGCTGGGCCTCGGGGAGGGGATACGTACCCTCCTGCTCGATCGGATTCTGCGTCGCGAGCACGAAGAAGGGACGCTCCAGGCGGTGGGTCTCGCCGGCTGCCGTCACCTGACGCTCCTGCATCGCCTGGAGCAGGGCGGCCTGGGTCTTGGGCGGCGTCCGGTTGATCTCGTCCGCGAGGACGATGTTCGCGAAAATCGGACCCTTCACGAACCGGAAGATGCGCTTCCCGGTCGTTCGGTCCTCCTCGATGACCTCGGTGCCGGTGATGTCCGTCGGCATGAGATCGGGGGTGAACTGCACCCGGCTGAAGTCGAGGTCGAGCGCCTCCGCCACGGTCGAGACGAGCAGCGTCTTGGCCAGACCCGGTACGCCCACCAGCAGCGCGTGTCCATTGGCGAGGAGGCCGGTGAGAACGCCTTCCACCACATGATGCTGGCCGACGATCCGCTTCTCGACCTCGGCGCGCAGCGCGTCGGCGACCTCCGCGACCCGCTCGAGCAGTCGCTCGTCGGGGTCGGTCGCCACTGCTTCCTGCGGTGTAGCCATCCACCGGTCTCCGGAGGGGGTATCAGGGCATGGAAGCTAGGCCGTCCAGATCGAGAACGTCAAGCGATCATGCGGGGTTTTCGGGTCCGACGGGGTGCGTGTCGCGAGGCGTTGTCCGCGCCCCCGAAGTCCGCGTCCCACAGGGGGGTATCGAGGGCGGTCTCGGCGCTTGTGCATTTTTTCACAAGCGTTACCTTCCGTTGGCTACAGCCGGATCGATCGGGAGGGTTCATGTCGAAGCGCGGATCGAAGCCCGAGACGGGCGATTCGCAGGACGCCATTCGGGCTTCGTCGGAATTCATCGGGTACGGAATGTCCTTCGCGGCCTCGACCCTCCTCTTCCTCCTCGGTGGCCACTGGCTGGACGGCAAGCTGGGCACGTCACCACTGCTCGCCTTGCTGGGGATGTTCGCCGGCGCGGCGGCCGGGTTCTGGAGCCTCTACTCGCACGTGAGTGGACTTCGAACGCGCGCGGCCGATGACGACGACGGGACGGAGGGGGGGTGAAATCGTTCCTCGCCTACGCCGCCGTCGCGCTCGCCCTGGTCGCGGCAGCGACCGTCGGGGTGGGGGCCGCGCTGGATCCGGTCGGTCGACGGTCGCTCGCGTGGGCGGCCGCGATCGCACTGGCCGTCCAGTTCGCCGCGTACGCGCTGCTCATGTGGGCGCGCGGGCGAGGCAACGCCTTCATGCTGGCGTTCCTCGGCGGCGGTGCGGCACGCGTCGGTGTGCTCGGTGTAGCCGGGCTGCTGACGACACAGACGGAGACCGGCCTGGCGGCGGCGCCACTGCTGCTCGGACTGGCCGGATACTTCTTCGCGCTGCTCCTCCTGGAGGGCTGGTTCCTCCGCCGGAGCACCGAAAGCGATAGAACGGAATGAGTCGAGTGATCGGCCTCGTGAACAGGGTGGTCGGGCAGGACGCGACGGAGCTCGCGCCGGCCGCGGTCCAGGATCCGGAGTACGGCGAAGCGCTCGTCGAGGGCGGCGAGTACGCGGGAGAGGCGGCCGGCGGCGGCCTGCCGTTCGAGGAACTCCCCCAGTTCATCGAGAGCCACATCGCCGACGGGAAGTACATCGAGTTCTTCGGGCTCAACATCCCGACCGACGCGTTCCAGTTCCCGACCTTCGAGCTTCTCGGCGCGACGATCGACATGACGCCCACGCGTCATCTGATCTTCATGTTGTTCGCGGCGTTCATCTGCATCGGGCTCTTCATCCCGCTCGCTCGCGCAGCCGTGCGGCGCGACCCGGGCAAGGCTCCGAGCGGGTTCGCGAACGCCATGGAGGCGCTGGTCCTCTACTTCCGGGACAACGTCGTGCGCGCCAACATCGGCCACGGCGGGGACGGCTACACGCCGTTCATCCTGACGATCTTCTTCTTCATCCTCTTCATGAATCTCCTGGGGCTCACACCCTTTGGGATCACGTCGACGGCCAATCTCAGCGTCACCGCAGTGCTCGCCATCATCGCGTTCATCGCGACCGAGGTGTCGGGGATGCGCGCGCTGGGGGCCGCGGGCTACATGAGGACGATCTTCTTCATCCCGCCGGGGCTGCCGGGCTACATGAAGCCCATCATGCTGGTGCTTCTCGCACCGGTGGAGTTTCTCGGCAAGCTGACCAAGCCCTTCGCCCTCGCGATTCGTCTGTTCGCCAACATGATGGCGGGACACACGCTCGTGCTCGCGGTGATGGGACTGATCTTCGTCTACCAGAGTGCGGCCGTCGCCGGCGCCTCGGTCCTGATCGCTTCGACGATCATGATCCTCGAGGTTTTCGTCGCCTGCCTGCAGGCCTTCATCTTCGCGATGCTGACTTCGGTCTTCATCGGATTGATCCGACACGCGCACTGAGGCGCTGCGGATAGCACGACCCCAATCGTCCGGTTCGCCGGGCACGACTCCACGAGAACTCGAGGATTCAATTCATGATGTATGCTCTTCTTACCGCCGTTCAGGACGGTGGCGCCGGACTCGGACTCATCGGCGCCGGTCTCGCGATCGGTCTGACCGTCATCGGTGCCGGCATCGGGATCGGCCAGATCGGCTCGTCGGCGGCGGAAGGAATCGCTCGTCAGCCCGAGGCCGCCGGCAACATCCAGACCGCGTCGATCATTCTCGCCGCGTTCGTCGAGGGTGCCGCGCTCTTCGGTCTCGCGCTGGTCTTCCTGAAGTTCTGATTCGAGGCGTTCGACCGGACGATTGGAGCGGGGCGGGCCCACGTGGCCCGTCCCGCGGGTCCGGATCCGACCGACCTCACCCCGAACCGATGCGCACCATGACACACTTCAACCGAACCGGGTCGGCCGCCCTCGCGGCCATGGCGTTCGCGGGCTCCGCGCTCGTCGCCGTCCCGGCCCCGCTGTTCGCCGCGGGTGGAGAGGGGGGTGGGCTGTTCGACATCAACCCCGGCCTCTCGATCTGGGCGACGGTGGTGTTCCTCGTGCTTCTGGGGATCCTCTGGAAGTTCGCCTGGGGGCCGCTGCTCGCCGCAGTGGATGCACGCGAGGATCGTATCCAGACGGCGCTCGACGACTCCGCCGAGGCCCGTGACGAGGCGCAGGCGCTGCTCGCGGAGCACAAGGCCCAGCTCGCCGACGCTCGTCGTCAGGCGAACGAGCTGATCGCCGAAGGCAAGGCGGCCGGCCAGCGGCTCCGCGCCGAGATCGAGGAGAAGGCTCGCGCCGAGGCGCAGTCGATCGTCGAGTCCGCCCGCGCCGAGATTTCGCGCGAGCGCGATCAGGCGATCCGCGAACTCCGCCGGGAGGCGGTCGACCTCGCGCTCGCCGCAGCCGGGAAGCTTCTCGACGAGAAGATGGACGCGCAGCAGGATCGCGCGCTCGTCGTGAACTACCTCGACAGCGTCTCGAAGGGGGCTGAGGCGTGAGAGACGAGACCGTCGCCCGCAACTACGCGGAAGCGCTCTTCGAATCCGGCCTGAAGCACGACGCCGTGGAGGAGTTCGCGCTCGCGCTCGGAACGGTGGCGGTTCTGCTCGACGAGAACCCCGACTTCCGCCTCTTCCTGGAGACGCCGCGCGTGGACGCGACCGACAAGAAGCGGGTGGTTCGCGAGGTCTTCTCGGGCCGCATCCCCGCACAGGTGGTGAACTTCATCCAGGTCACCATCGACAAGCACCGGCAGCGGATTCTCCGCGCGATCTCACGGGAGTACGCCGGTCTCGTCGACGAGCACTTCAACCGTGCACACGTCGACGTGAGCGTGGCGCGTCCGATGGACGACGCGACCATCGAGGACATCGGGCATCGGCTTTCCGCCATGCTCGGCAAGACGGCGATCCCGCACGTGCGGGTGCAGCCGGAGCTCCTGGGCGGCATCGTCGTCCGGAGCGGTGACACGATCTACGACGGCTCGCTCCGTCGCCGTCTCGAGCGCATGCGCCGCCAGGTTCTGGCGAGGCAGCGCTCGGGCGCGACGCGGTAGAGGCCCTACACCCAATAGAGACGGACATGGCCAACGATTCCCAGCTCCGCGCCAGCGAGATCAAGGGCGTCCTCCTCAACCAGATCGAGAACTACGAGGACGCACTCCACGCCGAGGAGATCGGCGAGGTCCTCGAGGTGAAGGACGGCGTCGCCCGCATCTACGGGCTCACGAAGGCGATGGCGAGCGAGATGCTCGAGATCACCTCCTCGGAGAGCGGCGAGGCGGTCACCGCGCTCGCGCTGAACCTCGAAGAGGACAACATCGGCGCGGTGGTGATGGGGGACTGGACCATCCTGCGTGAGGGCGACCAGGTGCGCCGCACGAGCCGCGTACTCGAGGTGCCGGTCGGACCCGGGTACATCGGCCGTGTGGTCGATCCGCTCGGGAATCCGCTCGACGGAAAGGGCCCGATCGCCGGCCTCGAGGGGTCGCGTCAGATTGACATCGTCGCGCCGGGAATCGTGGCGCGTCAGCCCGTCGGCGAGCCGCTCCAGACGGGAATCAAGGCGATCGACGCCATGATTCCGATCGGCCGCGGCCAGCGCGAGCTGATCATCGGCGACCGCGGTACCGGGAAGACGGCGATCGCGCTCGACACGATCATCAACCAGAAGGACACCGGCGTCATCTGCGTCTACTGCGCCATCGGGCAGCGGGCCGGAAAGGTCGCGAACGTGGTCGAGACGCTCCGCGAGCACGGCGCGCTCGAGTACACGATCGTCGTGGCAGCGAACGCGTCGGACCCGGCGCCGATGCAGTACATCGCGCCCTACACGGCCACCGCCCTCGCCGAGCACTTCATGTGGCAGGGGAAGGCCACGCTCTGCGTGTACGACGACCTCTCGAAGCAGGCCCAGGCGTACCGTCAGCTCTCGCTGATCCTGCGCCGTCCTCCGGGGCGCGAGGCGTACCCGGGTGACGTGTTCTACCTCCACTCGCGTCTGCTGGAGCGCGCGTCGAAGCTCTCGGACGACAACGGAGGCGGGTCGCTCACGGCGCTCCCGATCATCGAGACGCAGGGCGGCGACGTGTCGGCCTACATCCCGACCAACGTCATCTCGATCACGGACGGACAGATCTTCCTGGAGCCGGATCTCTTCTTCTCCGGTGTCCGCCCGGCCGTGAACGTCGGAATCTCGGTGTCGCGCGTGGGTGGCGCGGCCCAGATCAAGGCGATGAAGAAGGTCGCCGGCTCGCTCCGCCTCGACCTGGCGCAGTACCGGGAGCTCGAGGCGTTCGCGCAGTTCGGCTCGGACCTCGACGCCGCCACGCAGCGGCAGCTCGCCCGCGGTGAGCGTACGGTCGAGATCCTCAAGCAGCCGCAGTACCAGCCGCTCCCGGTCGAGGAGCAGGTGGCCGCCATCTACGCGGTGACCAACGGATTCGTGGACGGCGTCCAGGTGGATCACATCCGGAAGTGGGAGCGCGGCTTCATCCAGCACCTGAAGGCGCACGCGCCCGAGGTGCTGTCGGGGATCCGCGAGCAGAAGGTGATGACCGACGAGATCAGGGCTTCGCTCGAGTCCGCCATCGAGACCTTCACGCAGGACTTCATCGCCCAGAGCGCGCATTCGACCGCGCAGCCGGCCGAGAACGCCCCCGCGGGCGCCTCCGCCTGACGTACGCAGCGTAGCGAGACCGGGAGAGCCGACACGTGGCGAACGCCAGAGACGTCAAGCGGCGGATCAAGTCCGTCGACAACACGCGGCAGATCACGCGCACGATGGAGCTGGTCGCGACCAGCAAGCTCAAGCGCGCGACCGACCGGGTCGGGGCGGCGTCGCCGTACGCCCAGGCGCTTCGGGAAATCGTCGAGAGCCTCTACGCGCCAGCGTTCGCGGAGCGCTTCCCGCTGCTGCGGCGCCCGGAGCGGGAGGAGCGGGTCGCGGTGCTGCTCATGACGGCGAACCGGGGGCTCGCGGGCGCGTTCAACGCGAATCTCATCAAGGAAGCGCGAGGCGTGCTCGACTCGTTCGAGGCGAAGGGCGTCCGGCCCGAACTGCACATCGCCGGGAAGAAGGGCATCGCGTACTTCCGCTTCCGGGGGCAGGCGATATCGAGCGAGGACATCTCGATCGGTGACGCACCGACGATCGACGACGCGGAGCGCCTCGTGGCGCCGCTGCGGCAGCGCTTCGTGGAGGGAGACCTCGACGCGGTGTACCTGATCGCGTCCGACTACCGGTCGGCGCTCTCGACGCCGCCGAGTACGAAGAAGCTGCTGCCGATCGAACCCGACCAGGACGGTCCGTCCGAGAACCGACAGGCCGCCGACACCTTCATCCTGTCGCCCAGCGCCGGGCTGATCCTCGACCGACTGCTTCCGACCTACGTGCGGAACGCCGTGTTCACGGCGCTGATCGAGAACGCGGCGGCCGAGCAGGCGCAGCGGCGCACCGCGATGAAGAACGCGACCGACAATGCAGGGGACGTGCTCGAGCACCTGACCCGCACGTACAACCGGGCCCGTCAGGCCCAGATCACGCAGGAGATCGCCGAGATCGTCGGGGGTGCGGCCGGACTCGAGTAGTCCGATCGACCCGCCGCGAATCGATTCGGAGAAAAGGACATATGGCTGAGAACATCGGAAAGGTCGTGCAGGTCATCGGACCCGTGCTCGACATCGAATTCGACCCGGCCTCGCTGCCGGAGATCTACAACGCGGTCCGCGTGAAGGCGACGTCCGAGGCGGGCGGCGAGATCGACGTGACGGCGGAGGTCCAGCAGCACATCGGGCGGGGTCAGGTGCGCGCCGTTTCGATGTCCTCGACCGACGGCATCACCCGGGGCATGGACGCCGTCGACACGGGTGCCTCCATCTCGGTGCCGGTCGGTGAGGCCGCTCTCGGCCGCATCATGAACGTGCTCGGCGAGCCGGTGGACGAGGCGGGCGAGATCCCGGCCGATGTCCGCCGCGACCCGATTCACCGTCAGCCGCCGAAGTTCGAGCAGCTCGAGCCGAAAACCGAGATCTTCGAGACGGGGATCAAGGTCGTCGACCTCCTCGCCCCGTACGTGAAGGGCGGAAAGACCGGTCTCTTCGGAGGCGCCGGCGTCGGCAAGACGGTCATCATCCAGGAGCTCATCAACAACATCGCGATGGAGCACGGCGGTCGGTCCGTGTTCTGCGGCGTGGGTGAGCGGACGCGCGAGGGCAACGACCTCTGGCTCGAGTTCAAGGAGGCGGGCGTCCTCGAGTCGACCGCGCTCGTGTACGGCCAGATGAACGAGCCTCCGGGAGCGCGCCTCCGCGTGGGTCTCTCGGGCCTGACCATCGCCGAGTACTTCCGCGATGTCGAGAAGCAGGACGTGCTCCTCTTCATCGACAACATCTTCCGCTTCACGCAGGCGGGATCCGAGGTGTCGGCGCTGCTCGGCCGCATGCCCTCCGCGGTGGGATACCAGCCGACGCTCGGTACCGAGATGGGTGAGCTTCAGGAGCGGATCACCTCGACCCGCGAAGGCTCGATCACCTCGGTGCAGGCGATCTACGTGCCGGCGGACGACCTCACGGACCCGGCGCCGGCGACCGCCTTCACCCACCTGGACGCCACGACGGTTCTTTCGCGGTCGATCTCCGAGAAGGGGATCTACCCGGCCGTGGACCCGCTCGACTCCTCGTCCCGGATTCTCGACCCGCAGTTCGTGGGCGAACGGCACTACGCCGTGGCCGTCGAGGTGCAGCGGATCCTGCAGCGATACAAGGACCTCCAGGACATCATCGCGATTCTCGGAATGGACGAGCTGACCGAGGAGGACAAGGTCATCGTGGGCCGGGCGCGTCGTCTCGAGCGCTTCCTCTCGCAGCCGTTCTTCGTGGCCGAGGTCTTCACCGGGCTGTCCGGGAAGTACGTCAGCCTCGAGGACACGATCGAGTCGTTCGAGCGCGTGGCGAAGGGCGAGTTCGATCACCTTCCGGAGCAGGCCTTCTACATGAAGGGCGGCATCGAGGACGTGATCGCCGAGGCCGAGAAGCTCGAGAAGGCGAGCTGATCATGGCGCTCACGGTCCGCATCGTAGCGCCCGACCGTACGGTCTTCGACGGGGAGGCCACCGCAGTGGTCGCGCCCGCGTGGGACGGCGAGGTCGGGGTGCTCGCCGGGCATGCGCCCATGATCACGCTCCTCGGCGTGGGCCGCCTCGACGTCGACCTTCCGACGGGGAAGGGGAGCGATCGGTACTACGTCGCGGGCGGCGTCATGAAGGTGCTCGACGACCGGGTCACGATCCTGACGGACTACGCCGGCGACGAAATGCCCGAACATCTGCCGGAGGGCGCACGCATCGAGAAGGAAGATCTGCTGGCGCACGCGAGCGCCGGCAACATCTTCGCCTGAGGTGCGGGTCGCGCGAGCGCGGACCGCGTCCTCCACGGGAGTGACGCAGATCCTTCGACCATGAGGAGGATGGTGTGAGGCTCGACCTCCACCTCCACACCACCGCGTCGGACGGCGCCTGGGAGCCCGCCGAGGTCGTGCACGGAGCACGATCCGGCGGGCTTCATGCCATCTCGATCACCGATCACGACACCGTGGCCGGCGTCGCCGAGGCCCACGCTGCCGGGGCCTCGGCGGGCCTCACCGTGATCGCCGGATGCGAGCTGAGCTCGACGCTCGACGGGCGCGAGCTCCACATCCTCGGGTACGGCGTGGACACCTCGAACGCCGCGCTGCTCGAGCGCGGCCGACGTGCGCGGGCCAGGCGCCACGAGCGGATGGCGGAGATGGTCGCGAGGCTCCGGTCGCAGGGGATCGAGGTGGATCTCGGCTCGGTGGAGGAGGTCGCGGGCGACGGTGGCATGCTCGGCCGGCCTCATCTGGCCGAAGCCCTGGTCGACGCGGACCAGGTCGGTTCGGTCGACGAGGCCTTCGACCGCTTCATCGGCAACTGGCACGATGCCTACGTCTCGACCGATCTCGGCTCCCCGATGGAGGCGATCGACGTGATTCTCGGGGCGGGTGGCGTGCCCGTGTGGGCCCATCCGCCGAGCGACCTCGTGGAGTCCCTCACGCCGAAGCTCGCGGACGCCGGGCTGCGCGGCCTCGAAGCGTACCGTGGCAGCTACCGCGCGCCCAGGATCCGCCGCTACCGTGACCTCGCGAAGGCGCACGGCCTGGTCGTGTCCGGCGGCTCGGACTGGCACAACCCGAAGCGCAACGAGAAGCTCGGTCGGTTCTGGGCGACCTGGGGACAGTTGAAGGAGCTGCTGGCGGAGCTCGGCGTGGAGCGGGTGTAGCGGTCCCACGTCGGCCGATCGACGTCCCCCGAATCTTCTCGAGCACCACCCTCGTATATATTGTGAAGATTGTAAACAATAGTGGGCGCGTCGGATTTGATACGACGCTCGGGGAGGAGAGGTGGGGGTGGGATCGGGAAAGGAGACACTCGGGGACTTCGAGTTCCTCGTGCTACTGGCGGTGCTTCGACTCGGCGACGGCGCGTACGCCGTGCCGATCGTCGACGAGATCGAAGCGCGGACGGCCCGGAGAGCGTCGCGTTCGGCGGTCTATCTGACGCTGAAGCGCCTGGAGGAGGCCGGCCTCCTGGCCTCCGAGATGGGCGAGCCGCTCCCCGAGCGCGGCGGAAAGGCGCGGCGGTATGTCCGGCTGCTTCCCGAGGGACTCCGCCTGGTCCGGGAGACGCGGGCGGGGCTCGAGTCGATGTGGGACGGGCTCGAGACGGGCGCCCCGGCCGCGGAGGGTGGCTCGTGACCGTGCCTCGGCTGCCGCGGATCGTGTGGGCGCTCCTCCGGTGGGCGGCGGGCACGGACCTCGCCGACGAGGTGGAGGGCGACCTCTACGAGTGGATGCACCGGTGGGCCGGCCCGGACGCGGGCGTGGTGCGGCGGGGGGCAGCCTGGCTTCGCGGTACGGCTGCTGCCCTGCTTCTGGCCCCGCGGTTCGTGCTCGGACGCGCCGCCGGGAGAGTTCGCCGCGGCGGGGCGTCCGCCGGCTGGTCGCTCGACGTCAGGTTGGCGCTCCGCCTGCTCCGGCGACACCCCGGACTGTCGGCGGTGTCCGTCGTCGCGCTCGCCGTCACGATGTCGCTCGCGACCGCGCTCTTCACGGTGACCCGGGCCGCGCTGTTCTCGACGCTCGACGTCGAGGGGGGCGAGCGGATCGCGGTGGTCGCACTGCGCGACGCGGTGACCCGACAGGACCTCGTCGCCACGTTCCGCGAGTACGAGGCGTGGCGCGGATCCGAGACGTTCGAGCACACGAGCGCCTTCGTCTGGGACCAGTTCAACCTCGCCGAGGCGGGGGTGCCGATCCGATCGGTGCGCGGAGCCAGGGTCACGCCGTCACTCTTCGACTTCAACGGGCCCGTGCCGGTGCTGGGTTCGCTGTTCTCGGAGAGTTCGGTCCGGGAGAATCCCCGCGTGATGCTGATCCGGGAGGATCTGTGGCGGGCGGCGTTCGGAGGCGACCCGGCGATCGTCGGACGGACGCTGCAGGTGAACGGTGACCCGCACGAGGTGGTCGGCGTGGTTCCGGAGTCGTGGGCGTACCCCTCCGACCAGAGCCTGTGGGTCCCGCTCGGCTTTCCGACCGTGGCCGACCCAGCGGCTCACCACGCGAGCATGTACATGGTCGGACGGGTGGCTCCGGGAGTGTCCTTCGAGACGGCGCGCGCGGAGACGCAGCGCCGACTGGACGCCGTGACCCCGCTTCCCGACCGCCGGCCCGAGGCGCAGGTCCGGGCCTTCGTCCGCGGGTTCTCCGACCCGACCGAGGTACCGGTCTTCGGGGCGGGTGTGCTCGCCCTCGTTCTGCTGGTCGTCGTGGCTGCCGCGAACGTGGCCAACCTCATACTCGCCCGGACCGCGGCCCGACGGGGCGAGATCGCCGTTCGCAGCGCGCTCGGCGCGTCGCGCGGGCGCATCGTGGGTCAGCTCTTCGTCGAGGCGATCGTGCTGACGCTCGTCGCGGCCGCGATCGCGATCGCCGTTTCGTCGGCGGGACTCGCATGGCTGGAGACGGTCGTCACCGAGCTCCCGTACTACATGGACCTCCGACCGGGACCCGCGGTCATGTCGTTCGCGGGTGGGCTGGCACTGCTCGCTGCCGTGTTCGCGGGCGTGGTGCCGGCGTTGCGTGCGACGCGCGGTGGAATGTCGGAACGCGTCCGCGGGGCGGCGAGCGCAGGGTTCGGACGACTCAGCCAGGCCGTGATCGTCGTGGAGCTCGCCGTGTCGGTCGCGCTCCTGGGCACGAGCTTCGCCTTCGCGCAGAGCTTCTGGGGGTACACGCGTGGCGCGAGCGTGGACCTCGACGGCGACCGGGTCCTGACGGCGTCCATCTACGTCCCGTGGGAGGGCGAGATCGCCGAGACCGAGGACCTGGAGGCGTTCGGAAGGGCGACGCGGGCCGGCATCCGCGAGGAACTGGAGCAGCTGGTCCCGCCCGGGGCCGTGGGCTTCACGCTCGATCTGCCGGGAACCGAGGCGCAGCGGTCCCGGGTGCAACTCGAGGGGACGTCCGAGACGCACGTCGTCCGAAGCGTGAGCGTCGACCACGGGTTCTTCTCGACCCTCGAGGTCACGCCGGCGTCGGGTCGCGCGTTCGCGGCGGCGGACTTCGACGAGGGAGCGCGGCAGGTCGTCGTGGTGAACGAGCCCTTCGTCCGCGACGTTCTGCTGGGTCGGAACGCGATCGGGCTTCGGCTACGCTTCCGCTACGGCGACGGCTCGGAGGGCGAGTGGAACGAAGTGGTCGGAGTGGTGCCGGACCTCGGCCACAACCCCGGCGACGCACGGGCCGGCGCCGCCGTCTACCGCACCATGCCGGGCGCCAACTACGCCACCATCATGGTCAGGGCGGGGGGTGCGCTCAGCGGTGACCCGCTGGCGATCCTGCCTGCGGTCCGGGCCGGTGCGTTCGCGGTCGATCCGCGGATTCAGGTCCGGGATGCCCGGCTCCTTCGCGACGCGGCCCGGGACGAGCGCGCGCTGCTCACCGGGCTCGGGAGCGCGCTCGCGCTCCTCGGTTCGATGGCCCTGCTGCTGTCCGCGGCCGGACTCCATGCGGTTCTCAGCTTCGGTGTGTCGAGCCGGACCCGCGAGATTGGTGTCCGCATCGCCCTCGGCGCGAGCGCGGCGAGTATCGTCCGATCGATCGGACGGAGCGTCGGCGTCGGGCTCGTACTCGGATGCGGCGCGGGGATCGGGCTGGGAGCCCTTCTGCTCCGCGGGGTCACGGTGCTCCCGTTCGAGATCAACACCTACCCGATCCTGCATCTGGGGGCGCCGACCCTGCTTCTGGCGACGGTGGCGGTCGCGAGCCTCTGGCGGCCCGTGCGTCGCGCCCTCGGGATCCAGCCGGCCGAAGCGCTCCGGGCCGACTGAGGGGCAGCTCTCCGATCACCGCCGACCGGGGAGCACCGCGTCATCGCCGCTGCGGGAGCCGGACACCGCGATCAGGGCCCAGCCGGACCGCGCCTGGCGACACCGAAGTCGAGCGGGAACGCGACCCACACGCCGACCGGTTCGGCGCCGAGCGCGGCCGGCGCGAACCGTGCGTGCTCGATCACGTTGAGGGCGGCTGCGTCGAGTAGGGGCGTCCCCGAACTCTCCCGGAGGGAGCGCGCGATCACGAGGCCCCGCTCGTCGATGAAGATGAGGAGTCCGACCCGCAGGTTCTCGGGTCGCGTCGTCAGCACGTCGGGATACGCGGAGTCGACGCGTGCGACGAACGCATTTCGATTCACCAGGGTCGGCATGCGGTCGACCATCACGAGCCCAGGCTCCACGGTGGGGTCCGCCGGGTGGGCCGGGAGCCCCGTTTCGGGCGGCGGGCGCACCACGCCGAACGTGTCGCCCGGCGCAGGGCCGGCTCTGAGTGGTCGCTCGACGGAGAAGCGGTCGGGCGAGGGGGCGCACGCGGCAAGGGCCACCAGGGCGCCGATGACGATGGGGACTGCGGGTCGCGGGATGTGCATGCCGTAGCATGCGCGAATGCTGGTGACGGAGCCAGCGCGGCCTGGCCACCCCGCGGCGCGCCGCGGGCCATGTCGCCCGCCCGCACCGCGGGAGTGCCCGCTCCGGCGACGGCTCCTCAGCGACCGACGGTGAAGGTGACGGGGACCCGAACCCAGACCGCCACACGCTTCTCGCCCTGGAGCGCCGGGGTAAACTCCATGACGTTCGCGACGGCGAGCGCCGCGGCATCGAGGGCATCGTGTCCGGAGGTGCCGGCGGGATCGGTGCCGAGGCGCGCATCGTTCACCTCTCCCGTCTCGCTGACGTAGAGCCAGACGATGACCTCGCCGCCCATCCCCGCCTCCTTGAGGAGCGGCGGATACTCCCGCTCGAGGGCGCGCCGAACCTCGTCGGGGTTCGCGAGTTCCGGCTGCACGTCGTAGGCGATGTACCGGGGCCGGTCGGGAGCCTCGTTCCCGGCCTGCCGCGCATCCATGCCGTCGGCCCGGGCGCCGGCATCCACGGGTCGATCCACGTTGCGCGGCGCGTCCGCATCCGCGGGCGCCGTCGGCGCGTCGACCTGCGGTGTGCCGGCTTCGGTCCCGCCGACCGGGCGATCGACCAGCGCGGGGTCGCGCCCGACGGTGAAGGTGATCGGGATCTGGACCCAGACCTCGGTGGGCTCGTCCCGATTCATGGCGGGCACGAACCGCATTACGTCGGCGACGGCAAGCGCGGCGGCATCGAGCGCGTCGTAGCCGGACGTACCCGCGGGTTCTTCGCGGACCCGGCTCTCGACGACATCGCCCGACTCGTCGATGTGCAGCCACACGATCACCTCGCCCCCGATGCCCGACTCCTTGAGGAGGGAGGGGTACTCGCGCTCGAGCATTCTCTGCGCCTCGCGCCCGTTGAGCAGCCGGGGTTCGACGTCGTACGGGATGTACCGGGGCCCGTCCGTGACGGTATCGGACTGCGCCTCGGCGTCGATCTCCGCGGAGGAAGCGGCGAGTACGGTCGGCTCTCCGCCGTCGGGCTCGGTCGGGGCCGGCATCTCGCACGCGGCGCCCACCGCCAGCGCCACGACGGCCGCGAGCCCGACCGCGAGAGGCCCGCCGATGCGGCGCCGAGGCGTGGTGACCGTCTCGATCCGGTGGTCGAGCGGAACGCGTCGCTCGGCGAAGGCCGGGGCCATTACCGGCAGCCCGTCCCCCGTCGATCCGCCCCGCGCGACGGTGAGGAGCGCCTCGCTGTAGGACTGCACGTCGCCACCCGGCTCGACCGTCCGACGATCGCAGTCCGTCTCGATGGCCGAGCGGATCGATCGGTCGAACAGCCACACGACGGGATTCCAGGGTACCGCGACCCGGGCGAGCAGGACGAATCCGAGAAGAGCCGGGTCACGCCCGCGAATGTGCTCCTCCTCGTGGCGCAGGATCCAGGTGCGGCACGCGGCGGGCAGTCCGAGGACCCACTGGGGAACCAGGATGATCGGTCGGAGGAACCCGGCCACGGCGGGTCCGTCCGCCCGGGTCACGCGTACCCGCCGGCCGTGTCCGAGAGCCGGCCGCGAACGCCGCCGCACGCGAGCCACGGTTCGGGCGGCGAGCACGAACCGGATCAGGAGCAGGGCCGACGCGACGCCCCAGACGGCGAGCAGCGTCGGGGCCACCCAGCCGAGATCCGGAGCGTCCGCGACGGCCACCCGCATCGGCGCGAGGTCGATCACGCCGATCGGTCCGATGGCGGCCGAGGCGGACGCGCTCGAGGCGGAGGCCGAGCTCAGCCGGGGCAGCAGCATCGGGAGTCCGATCGAACCGGCGAGGCCGGCCGCCCAGACCCAGCGTTCCTGACGCCCCCGGCGCCGGAGCGCCTGGGCCACCAGGGCGCTGCCGGCGAGGCAGACGGTACCGATCGCCACCCAGTAGAGCGCCGTCGCGAGCACGATCATCGGTCCACCTCCTCGTTGCGACGCCGCAGACGCGCGTCCAGCAGGTCACGGAGCCGGGCGATCTCCTCGTCGTCGAGATCCTGTGCGTCGACGAGCCGGAGAACGAGGGCCTCGGAGGACCCCTGGAAGAGCTTCTGCGTCACGCGGCGGAGGGCGCTCGCTCCGGCCGACCCCCGCTCGACGAGGGCCTCGAAGCGATGCGCGCGCTCTTCGGTGTGCCGTCGCACGTGGCCCTTCTCCTCCAGGACTCTGAGCATCGTGAGCACCGTGTTGTGCGCGAGATCGTCCTCGAGCTGCGCGCGTACCTCCGCCACGGTGGCGGGGCCGTCGTCCCAGAGGACCTGCATGATGTCGAGCTCGCGTTCCGTGAATCGGACGTCCACGCGGCGCCTCCCACTTCGTTCGGGGCGGATCATGGAGGCGGCGGGGGAATGCGTGCCCTCGCCGATCTCCTAATTCTTTAGGACGTTATCGTGGGCCGGCGGGCGTGTCAACTAAATCATTAGGAGGCCGCGCACGGCGCAGGGCGTGCGACCTCCCAGGCTCCCGCGTTCAGCGGGTCACGGGCGTCTGGTCCAGACCACGACGACACCGCACTCGTTGTTGGTCGACTTCCACCGGGCGGGTGCCTGAGCCGTGCTCTGGTAGACCTCGATGGCGGCGATCAGCTCCTGCGGGGGGAGGAACTCGTCGAACGACGGCCTGAGCCGCTCGTCGGCCGGCTCCCCGGGAAACGTCGGAAACTCGAATCCGCGCGGATCGGTACGGACGACCACGTCATCGACGACGATCATCGGATAGCAGTAGCCCAGACCGCGGCCTGTCAGATCCGGGCGCTGGGACCTCGGGAAGTAGATCTGGTCACCCGACATCGCGGCCCCGCCGGCGCGAAGCACAAGGCGCGACGGGGGCAGGAGCCCGGGCGCGGCCAGCTCGTTCATGTCGATGAAGTCTCCGGTGCCGTAGCGCTCGCGCTGGTAGAAGCCGGCGCGATCGAGCGCGATCGACTTCTGCTCGACGGCGACCTCCAGGCCGTCGAGTTCGACGGGGGAGGGGGATACGGCGACGTCCACGAGCAGAGGCCGGCCATCGAAGACGATCTCCGTCGTGCGGCCCTGGTAGCCGAGTGCGTCCACGCCGATCACCACGGTTCCGGGTGCGGGAGGCGTGAGCGCGAAGCTTCCCGCTCCGTCGGCCACGGCGGAGTCGAGCGGTACGCCGGAGAGCGAGTAGAGGACCACCCGCGCGGCGGTCACGCCGACACCGCGCACGGGATCGACGACGCGGCCGTAGACGTCCGCGTCGCCGGCGGCCTCGCGAACCTCGACGATTCCCGCCGTGGCGGCGCTCACGGCCTCGATGGCGAAGTCGGCGACGTCCACCTCGACGTCGGCGCGCGCCACCGTCGATCCGGCCTCCACCTCGACCGGAATTCGAGGGTCGGTCGGCCGTGCACCGCGCCCGGCGGGGCGGACCACCACCGCGGCGTCGGCCCCCACGTCTGTCCGGGCGGCACAGAGACCGAACTCGCCGCCGGCGTCGACCTCGATCTCCGCCGCGACCCCCCGGGTGCCCACGAGGGTCACGACGGCGTCGGTGACCGGAAGCCCGCTGGCCCCGTCGCGGACCGAGCCGAGGACGGCGAGTGGGTCGTCGGTTTGCGTGCCCCGCCGGACGCAGAAGCCGCGCACGGCACCCGTCAGGTCGACGTCCACCACTCTCCTGTGAGGGCGACCCTCGACGAGTGGCGCCTCCGCCTCGACCGGCTCCGCACCGAGGGCATCGAGGAGCGGGTGAGAAACGCGCACCCGAAACGAGCCGGTCGGGAGGCCGGTCAGTCGGAACGTGCCGTCCTCGGCGGTGATGGTGCGGTACCCGGAGGGCACCAGATCGACGATCGCGTCGACGAGTGGCCGGCCGTCCCCGGAGGCGCGTACGACGCCGGACAGCGTCGCGCCCGTGGACTGCGCGATCGTCTCGCCCGTGGCCGTCTCGACCCGCTGTACCCTCGCACCCACCTCGGACAGGGTCCGGAGCGTGACGTCGGCCCGCGAACCGCCGTACCCGCCGGTGCGAACGACGTCCAGCGGCATGCGGATGCGCCAGTTGGGCACGATCCAGACGCCGTTCGCGAGCCGCTCGAACTCGACGCGCCCTCCCACCTGCGGCCACCGGTCGACGGCGAAGGGGAGCTGGACGTACGTATACTCCAGGGATTCGAGCTCGGCCGTGGCGCGGTCGAGCCAGAGGACGCCCTCGATGTCGGGCAGATCACGCCCCCGGACCGGCTCGAAACGCAGTCCCACCCGGCTGTCGTCGCTGTCCGGATCGACGCCGAAGCAGTGCGTGTCGAGGAACGACTCCGACAGGAGCACGCTCCCGTCGGGCGCGAAGTACACGAACTCGTCGGGCTCGTCCGGGGCAGGCTGGACGTAGCCCTCCGTCGCGAGCTCCTCGGCCGGCCGACTCACGTACGGGCCTCGATCGAAGAACCCGCGGCGCGGTCGTTCGAGGATCCCGGTCACCTGCAGCGTCGAGGCGTCGAGCTGAGTCCGGTACTCGGTCACGTGGTAGCGATAGACCTGGCTCTCCTCCGCCCACTCGAGGATCTCGAGGGCCTTCCGCGCCTCGCTCCAGAGTGCGGCCACGTCTTCGGAGCCTCCGATGCCCGCGCCGCACGGCTTCGACGCGTCCACGCGGATTCCCTCGAGGCTGAACGCGATGACGGGAACCTCGATCGTGCGCCGGACGGTCTCCGCGGCGGCGAGGGAGAATTCCTCCGTCTCCGTGTCCCGGAAGCCGATCAGCCGGACCCGGAGCGCATACGTTCCGGCGGCGCCGGCTTCGAGGGAGAAGGCACCCGAATCGTCGGCCAGGTCCGCGACCGCGACCGAGCCGTCGGGGCGGGCCAGCGCGACCCAGGCACCCGGAAGCGGACGCGCCGAGCCCTCTTCGACGACCGTGCCGAGAACCACCTGCGCCGCGGCCCCTGCCGGCGCCAGCGCGGCGGCGCAGACGACGAACGGCAGAGTGCGGGGGGCGGCGAGCACCCGGGCGAGCTTTCGACGTCGTGTCATCGGATGGTGGGGTCGAGCCTGACAGAGTCGAAAGAATGCGACCGGGCCAGCGAAGGCGCAAACTCTGCGGGATCCGGACCTGCCCGAACCCCGCGGTCGTCATCCGGCTGGTGTCTCCGGCAGGAGCGTCACGACGATCAGGTTGTCGAGCCCGAGCCACCGGTTGGCGTCGGATCGGACGTTGTCGGCGGTGATGACATCGAAGCGGCCGAAGTCGACGATGTGCGCGGGGTCGGCGGTACCGGCCTCGAGGGCGAACCGGAGCTGGCCCATCCACCACGCGTTCTGCTCCAGGCTGGTCTCGAGGGCGCGTCGCGCGCCCTCCACCGCCTTCTCGACGTCGAGGGCCGTGGGGCCGTCCGCCTTCAGCGCCTCGATCTCGTCGAGCACCGCCGCCTTCAGCTCGTCCACACGCTCGGGGTCCGCGCCGAAGATGACGCTCACCTGATAGGTCTCGTCCGGGATGGCCACGGAGCTGCCGTTGACGGACACGGAGTAGGTGCCGCCGAGGTCCTCGCGGAGCCGCTCCCGGAGGCGCGTCTGCAGGACGGACGCCAGTGCGCCGAGTCGGACGCGATTCTCCACTCCGTCCTCGAACACGCCGTGCGTGATCATGACGGTCTGACTCTGCGGCTCGACGCCTTTCCGGACCGTCTTCTCGATGCGGCCGGTCGGCGGGTCGATGTCGAGGTCCCGCCACTGCTCCTCGCCCTCGACGTCCGGGAGGGAGGCGAGCCAGCGCTCGACGAGCGGACGCATCTCGGCGACGTCGAATGCACCGACGAGCACGAAGTCGAAGTCGCCGCCGTCCGCGAATCGCTCACGGTAGAACGCCATGGCATCGTCGAGCTCGATGCCCGCGATTCCTTCGGCCGTGGGCGGCATCGCGCGCGGGGCGTACTGCGTCAGCGTTCCGGTGACGGTGTCGGCGAAGGCGGTGGCCGGAGCCGCGTCCCGGTTCGCGACGAACGCCTCGAGCTGCGCCTTCAGCGCGGCGAACGCGTCCGCGTCGGCGCGTGGCTCGGTGAAGCTCAGCCACGCCAGCTGGAACATCGTCTCGATGTCGGCCACCGCCGCCGAGCCCGCCATGCGCTCGCGGAGTTCGCCGATCGAGGGCGACACACCGGCGCTCGTGCCGGCCAGCGCCTTCTGCAGATCCACCTGCGAGAACGCGCCGAGTCCCCCGGCCGAGACGAAGGTCGCCGCGTTCGAGGCGGTGAGGTGCTCATCGTCCGTCGAGAGGGACCACCCGCCCGGGCTGGTCGCCGAGAAGAGGATCTGGTCGTCCTGGAAGTCGGTGGGCTTGAGCCAGACCGTGGCGCCGTTCGAGAGCGTCCATTCGGTGACCCCGATCGACGCGATCTCGCGCTCCGCCACGATCGAGCCCGGCTCGGGCGGCGACGCCACGAGCGGCGCGTCCACGACGGCGTCCTCGTAGGGAGCGACGTCCGAGGCGGCCACCGTCTCGATCGCGGCGGCGAACTCCGCCTCGGACGGAAGGTCCACCTCCGGCTTCGCGGTGCCCGTGGCCGAGATGATCCGGTTCGCGGGGGAGAGGTTCTCGCGTGCCACGGCGTTGACCTGCTCCAGGGTCACCGACGGGATGATGAGCTGGGCGGCGTCCCACTGCGTTTGCGGCGAGGGCACCACGTCTCCCTGCAGGAAGTGGTTGACCCAGGCGCCCGCGATGCCGCCCGACGGACGGTTCTCGCGCTCGGCGTACGCGCGCTCGAAGCCGCGGAGCATGTCCGCCTTCTCGCGCTCCAGTTCGCCCGCGGTGAAGCCGTGTCGCGCCGCCCGCTCCGCCTCGGTGAGAATCGCCGAGAAACCCTCGAGGTGTCCGTTCTCGTCGATGGCCGCGCCGAGCTGCCACGCGCTCGCCGTGCGCACGAACCCGCTCCGACCGGTCGAGGCGAAGAGGAACGGGGCATCGGCCCGCTGTGAGATCTCGGCGAGCCGGTTGTTGAGCATCCGGTTGGCGAGCTGCTCGATCATCGAGTCGCGCAGATCGACCATCGTGTCGAGCGTGTCGGGATCCTGCATCGAGAGAATGGCGACCTGGCTCTGAGTGAGCTCGGGGTCCGTCGCGATCGCGAAGTACGTGTCGTCGTGTGAGGGGACGCCGTAGTAGGGTCGATCGAGCGGCGTCGTCGGTACCGGGATGGCCGAGAAACGCTCACGGATCAGCGCCTCGACCTCCGCGGCGTCGAAGTCGCCCACCGCCACCACGGCCATCAGGTCGGGGCGATACCACGTCTCGTAGAACGCCTCGATTTCCTCCTGCGGGAAGCCCTGCAGGACGGCGGGGTCGCCGATCGGAAGCCGGTCGGCGTAGCGCGACCCGGCGAAGAAGACCGGGAGCTGCTGCTCCGAGATCCGGGCCTGCGCGCCGCGCCCCAGTCTCCACTCCTCGATCACCACGCCGCGCTCCTTGTCCACCTCCTCGGGGTCGAGCGTCACCTTGTGCGCCCACTCCTCCATGATCTGCAGTCCGGTCTCGAGCGGTCGCTCGCCGTCCTCGGTTTCGTCCGTGGGGACGCGGAGCATGTAGACGGTCTCGTCGAAGCTCGTGTAGGCGTTGATCGACGGCCCGAACGCCATCCCGATCGACTCCAGATAGTCGACCAGCTCCTGCTTCTGGAAGCTCTCGGTGCCGTTGAACGCCATGTGCTCGAGCAGGTGCGCGATCCCGCGCTGGGCGTCCGTCTCGAGGACGGAGCCCGCGTTCACGACGAGGCGCAGCTCGGCCCGCGCCTCGGGACGCGCGTTCGCCTGCACGTAGTAGCGAAGGCCGTTCTCGAGCTCGCCCATCCGGACCTCGTCCGTGATCGGAAGCGGGCGGGGCTCCGTGCGTGTAGCCGAAACCGCCGTAGCCTGCGCGGCGGCAGGTGCGGCGACGAGCGGAGCGGCGAGAAGGGTCAGGACGACGGATGCTGCCATGCGGGAGGCGACGGTCATCGGGGCGTGGCTCGGGTGTTCGAGGTGTGAAGGAACGGGGTCGTGCGGATATCCCGGTGTGGTACATGCCGATCCCGGGCGTCGGTTCCATCCATCCGGACGGGTTCCCTGTCCGCATGGTCGATCACCGGCGAGGTTTGATGCGACCACCGTCCGCGACCTTTGCCCGAGGAAACCGGCGGGGACGACCCGGGAGGAGTCACATGGCGACAGACCAGGAGTTCGTGGACTTCGTGCTCGACCAGTTCGAACCCGAGTGCGCGGTCACCGTCCGAAAGATGTTCGGCGAGTACGGCGTCTACGGCGATGGCACCTTCATCGGACTCATCTGCGACAACCGCCTCTTCTTCAAGCGCACCGCGACCGGCGCCGACGTCCTCGGCGGTGATCCAGCACTCGCGCCGCCGTATCCGGGCGCGAAACCGACGTTCGTGATGAGCGAGGACCAGCTGGAGGATTCCGAGCCGCTCCGTCGGATGGTACGGGTGACGGTGCGGGAGCTTGCTTCCTGATGGTCGCGTTCACGCTCAACGGCGAACCCCGTACGGTCGATGTCGACGGCGGCACACCCCTGCTTTGGGTGATCCGGGACGAGTTCGGACTCAAGGGCACCAAGTTCGGGTGCGGGCTGGCCGCGTGCGGCGCGTGCACGCTGCTCGTGGACGGCGAGGCCGTCCGCTCCTGCGTGCTTCCGGTCTCGGCCGCGGAGGGGCTCGACGTGACCACGGTCGAGGGCCTCGGCAGCCCCGATGATCCTCATCCGGTGCAGCAGGCGTGGATCGAGGAGGTGGTACCCCAGTGCGGCTACTGCCAGCCGGGCTTCATGATGGCCACGGCCGCGCTCCTGGCGGACGTACCCGAGCCCACCGACGACGAGATCGACGCCCGGATCACCAACGTCTGCCGCTGCGCCACCCATCACCGGATCCGCCGTGCGATCCACCGTGCGGCGGAGATCGGATCGACACGAGAGGGGGCCGAGTGACGGGTGGAGAGACGGGCGGTGGCGGTGCGCCCGCCGAGGGTCCGGAGGCATCGGACGGGCGCAGGGGCGTCACGCGGCGGAGGTTTCTCGTCTGGTCCGCGACCGGCGTCGGCGTTCTCTTCGGCGCCGGGTACCTGAGTCGGGGCGTCTGGCGGCGCTTCCTGGCCGGATACGCGAACGCCGGGGAGTTCCCGTACGGCGGCCCCATGGATCCGAGCCTCTGGTTCGAGATCGGCGTCGACGACCGGGTCGTGCTCCACAGCGCGAAGGTCGAGATGGGGCAGGGCACCTTCACGGGTCTCGCGCAGATCGCCGCCGACGAACTCGAGGTGGACGTCGGCCGCATCCGCGTCGTGCACGCCTCGACGAGCTCGGGGAATGTGGACCCGTTCGCGACCGGTGGAAGCACCTCGATCAGCTCGCTGTGGCAGCCGCTCCGCGAGGCCGCCGCCACGCTGCGCGAGATGATCAGGATCGAGGGGGCCCGCCAGCTCGGCGTCGACCCGTCGGCCGTGACGATCGACGACGGTGTGCTCACTGCGCCGGCGGGCTCTCTCACCTACGGAGCGGTCGTCGAGGCGGCCGGCGAATGGGAGGTGCCGGAGACGCCGCCGCTGAAGGAGGTCTCCGACTACCGCTACGTTCGGCAGCCCGTGCCGCGCGTGGATCTGGAGGAGAAGGTCTTCGGGGCACCCATCTTCGGCATGGACGCCGAGATGCCGGACATGCTGTTCGGTGCCGTCGCACGTCCCGATCGGATCGGGGCGCGTTTCGTGTCGGCGGACGGGTCTCGAGCGGCGGCGATGCCCGGCGTGGTGCGGGTGGTGATCGAGGACGACTTCGCCGGCGTGGTGGCCGAGACGTTCACCGCCGCGGCGCGGGCGTTGCAAGCGCTCGACGTCGAATGGGCCGTCGAGCGGTCGTGGAGCGACGAGGACATCCGCGCGATGGTCCGCACCGGTCGGGGAACCGACCACGTCATCCAGCGGGAGGGCAGCGTCGGGCGCGCCTTCGACTCCGGCGAGGTCATCGAGGCGGAGTTCACGAGCCCGATCGGCGCCCACGCCCAGATCGAGCCCGGGGTCGCGCTGGCGCACGTCGAGGCCGACCGGGCGACCGTGATGATCTCGACGCAGGTCGTCGGCCTCACTCGCAGGCAGGTGGCCGACGCGCTCGGCCTCGGCGTGGAGGCCGTGGACGTTCGACCGATGTTCCTGGGCGGCGGATTCGGTCGGCGACTCCATACGCCGATCGCCGTGGACGCGGCCCGCCTGTCGCGTGCGGTCGGGCGCCCCGTGAAAGTCACGAACACGCGGAAGCAGGAGTTCCAGCGCGACACCTTCCGGCCGCCCACCCATCATCGGCTGCGTGCCACGCTCGAGGGTGAGGGTCGCATCGGTGCCATCGAGCATCGGGTCGCCAGCGGGCAGGTGGCGATCGGCTCGCCCCTCGTTCCCGCCTTGGCGCAGACCGTGATCGGTCACGACATCGGCGCGTGGCGGGGCGGGATGATCCAGTACCGCGCGATCCCGAACCACCAGGCGGTGTCCCGCACCGTGGAGCTGCCCTTCTCGACGAGCTGGTGGCGGAGCCTGGGGCTGCTGGCCAACACGTTCGCGATCGAGTGCTTCATGGACGAGCTCGCGGAGGCCGCCGGCCGCGATCCGGTGGAACTGCGGCTGGACCACATCGCCGACGACGAGGCGGGACGGAGGCTCAGGGCGGTGATCGAAGCGTGCGCCGCGCAGGCGGGATGGCGGGACGGCGGGGTGGGCGGCGTCGCCCCCGGGTCCGAGGCCGCGTCCGCGCCCACGTCCGCGCCCACGTCCGCTATGGGGTTCGCCGCGTCCACCGATGCGAACACCCCGTGTGCTCACGTGGCCGAGGTACGGGTGGACGAGGGCCGGATCCGGGTCGAGAAGGTCACCTGTGTCATCGATCCGGGGCTCGCCGTGAACCCCGACCAGGTTCGCGCGCAGTGCGAGGGGAGCGTCGTGATGGGCCTGAGCGCCGCCCTGTACGAGGAGATGACGGTGACGGACGGCGTTCTCGGACCCACGATCTACGGTCCGTATCGGATGGCGACTCTGGCCGACGCGCCTCGGGAGATCGACGTCGAGATCCTCGAGAACGCGGACGTGCCGGGCGCGGTCGGGGAGCCCCCGCTCGGGCCGATCGGGGCGGCGATCGCGAACGCGGTGTGGCGGCTCACCGGGGTCCGGCTGCGCGACATGCCGCTCCAGCCGGCGCTGGATCGCGCGCTGGCCGGGGCTGCCTGACGGGTAGGGCCCCGGGACTACGCGCCCAGCAGCCCGCGGACTGCTTCGGCGGGGTCGGCCGCCGCCATCACGGCGCCGATCGCGGCCACTCCCGCCGCACCCGTGGCGCGAACCGATGCCGCGCGCTCGACGGTGACGCCCCCGATCCCGACCACCGGGATCTCGACGGCCGCGACGACCTCCCGGAGGCGGGCCAGACCGATCGCTTCGCCGCCGACGTCCTTCGAGGTCGTTCCGAAGACCGCTCCGCACCCCAGGTAGTCCGCTCCGGCGGCCTCGGCGGCCTGCGCCGAAGCGGGATCGTCCGTCGAATACCCGATCAGGAGGTCCGGCCCGAACGCTCGACGGATCGCCGCCACCGGGACATCGTCGGGGCCGAGATGGACGCCGTCGGCGCCGACCGCCGCGGCGACGTCGGCGCGGTCGTTGACGAAGAGGAGAGCTCCGTGGCCGCGGACGACGGGCAGCAGTGAACGCGCCGCGTCGGCCGCCTCGCGCGCCGAGGCCCCCTTCATGCGGAGCTGGACCGAACGTGCCCCGGCGCCCACGGCGGCCTCCACGACCTCGACGAGCCCGAGTCCGTCTGCCCGGGCGCCTACCATTCCGGCGTCCGTGACGACGATGAGCCGCAGGGCGTCTCTCACCGCGGCGGGGACGCGTCGTCCCCCGGCTCGTCGAACATCCGGCGCCGGTACTCCGCCGCTGCGGCATTGTGCTCGGCGAGTGTTCGGGAGAAGACGTGCCGCCCCTGGGCGTCCGCCACGAAGTAGTAGTACTCGGTGTCGGCGGGCTCGAGCGCGGCGGCGAGAGCGGCCTCGCCCGGCGACCCGATCGGGCCCGGGGGCAGTCCCGGCTGGGTATAGGTGTTGTACGGAGAGTCGGCGACCGAGTCGATCGCCGCGAACAGCAGCCGTTCGCGGGTCCCGCCGAGGGCGTACAGGACCGTCGGATCCGCCTGAAGCGGCCATCCGTCGTCGATCCGGTTTCGGTAGACCGACGCGATCGTGTCCATTTCCTCGGTGAACGTCGCCTCCGCCTCCACGATGCTGGCGAGGGTGACGATCTCGTGTTCATTCCACCCTCGCGCGCGCAGGATCCGGAGTCGGCGCGGAGTCCAGAACGCCTGGTAGGCGCCGATCATCTCGCCGATCACGACGTCCAGGGACGTGCCGTCCGCGAAGCGGTACGTCTCGGGGAACAGATAGCCCTCGAGCCCCGGGCCGGGGACGCCCCACCGCGCGTGCGCCGAGTCGGCGGTGAGAACCGCCAGGGCGGAGTCCGCGGAGACCCCGGTGAAATCCGCAAGGCGCGGCGCGATCAGGGCCAGCGTGAACCCTTCGGGAATCGTCAGCGCGACGGTCTCGACCCGCCCCTCCGTGAGGCGTTCGAGGAGCGGCGCCGGACCGATGCCCTCACGGACGCGATAGCGCCCCGAGCGGATCTCGGTGTCGGCACCCGAGAACCGGGCTCGCATCTTGAAGGGAAGCCGCATACCCACGAGCCCTCGCGCCACGAGCGTATCGGTGACCTGATCGAACGACGCGCCGGTCGGAACCGTGAACTCGATCTCGGGCCCGTCGCCCTCGCTACCCCCGCACCCCGCGACCAGGAGCAGCGCGGCAGGGAGGGCCAGCCGCGAGAGAAGGCGGGGCTTCACAGCTCCGCCGCCCCGTCGAGCCACGACTGCAGGATTACCGCGGCGGCGGCCGCATCGACGCGCCCCTTGTCCTCCCGGGTGCTGCGAGCCCGCCCGGCCCCGCGCAGCGCCTCCTCCGCCTGCACGGAGGTGAGGCGCTCGTCGACGAATACCAGCGGACGACCGAGGCGAGCCGCGATCCTGCCTCCGGCCTCGCGCACCTCCGCGCACCACTCGCTCTCGCTCCCGTCCAATTCGAGCGGAAGACCCATCACGAGGGTCTCGGCACCCACCTCGTCGGCGATCTCCTCGAGCGTCCCGTAGGGCGGGCGACGGTTCAGGCGACGCACCAGCGTGGTGTGGGGCGACGCGAGTGTGCCCGACGGATCGCTCCGCGCCACACCGATCCGCTTTCGCCCGAAATCCAGCCCGAGGGCCGGTGCGCGACGCGCGGCCGTACGATCCTCGAGCGTCACGGGCCATCCCCGTAGCGTGACACAGGCCCTAGATCTCGGCGAGCGCTTCCTCGAAGGTCCGGCCCTCGAGCAGCGATCTGTGAAGGGCGAGCACGGTGGCTTCGGACCCGAACACCCATTCACACACCGCGTCGCCCCGAGCCCTGCAGGCGATCTCCACCACGGCCACCTCGCCACCGGCGACGGCCGTGAGGAGGCTCGCGAAGAGGCCGGTCGTGAAGGAGCACGACGGCTGGCGGGCCTGCGCTCCATCGGCCTCGGCCCAGTCCGGCGAAGAGAGGCGGCCCACGGCTTCGTGTACCGGCTCGAACGTGAGCGTCCCCCACCCGCGGCGGGAGAACCACTCCGCCGCCCACGTCCAGAACTGCGATCCCGGCATCGCTCCGAGGTCCCGGTCCATCTCGGCCCAGATCCGCTCCCCCGATCGGAATCCCGCCGCGTGGAGTGCATTCACGGTCGCGACGGGTCCGGCTTCGTCGCTCAGCGCCTCACGGAGGATCGTGAGGCCGGACGCGGGAAGCGCGACCTCGCGGGCGGTACGGGATCGGAGCGACGGCATGGAGATCGGGGTGGCCCGCACGGGATGGTTCGTACGGATCGGATCGGGGTAGGTAGAATACGTGGAAATATGACTCATGGGCCGGTCGCGGGCCACGTATCCCGACAGGCCCCAGCCAGGAGAACCGCAGTGGAGTACGAATCGACCGACAGCCGGATGGGGGCGCTGATCGCCGGGCTGGCCCTCGGAGCCGTCATCGGGGCCGGGATCGCCCTTCTCACGGCGCCGGAGAGCGGTCGGAAGACGCGCCGCCGGCTCAGGAAGACGACCGGACGGCTCACCAGCGGAGCGGGTGACCGGTGGGACGAGTTCGCGGAGGACGTGAAGGGACGCGTGGACGACGCGATCAGCGCGGCCGCGAAGAGGCTTCCCGGTCGCTGACCTCCGCCGGCACCCAGCCGCCTTCGAGTCGGGCGAGGAGTGCGGCGGCTTCGGTGCGGATCAGCGCGTCTCCGGGGTCCCGGGTGTCGAGCGCCGTGACACGTTGGAGTTCGGCGGCCGCGTCGTCGGGCCGATCGACGTCGAGGTAGACCTTCGCGAGTTCGAGCCCGTGGACGAGTCCGGCGGGCGCGAGCCGCGTGGCCGTCTCGAGATGGAGGACGGCGTCGTCCCACGTCGCCTCGCCGAAGTCGTCGGCGCCGAACGCGCCCGCACCGAGCCGCTCGAAGGTATTGAGGCGCCGGATCTCGGCATGCCACATCCCGAGCACATGATGCGCGCCGGGGCGGAGAGAGTCGAGCGCGAGAGCCCGCGCCGCCGCCGACCGGACGCCGTTGACGAGCGTCGCGCGGGTTCGAAGCCCGACCGTGAGCGTGCGCCTTCCGCGGGCGATCGCCAGCCACTCCCACGCCTGAGCATCGGCCGAGTCGGCGGCGATCCGCGCATCGGCGTAGGCCTCCGCGGTCTCGTATCGCTCCCGCGCGGCGTCGCTGTCCTCGGCCTCGACGACCATTCCCAGGTTGACCGCCACGCGGGCCGCGCGCCACGAGAGATCCGGATCCGACCCTACGACCGCTCCATCGCCCGCCCCCTTGCCGGCGAGCGCCGCATCGAGCAGATCGAGTGCGGCGATGGCCTCGTCCGCGGCGAGCAGGGAGTCGGCGCGTGCAGCCACGTCCGCCGTGGAGCCCACGGTATTCGAGTCGGCCGGCGTCTGCGGCATGCCACCTGCCTCGAGTCCCGCCGCAGACGCGGCGGAGACCAGAATGCACACAACGGGAAGCGCAGGGATGAGGTTCATGACGCCCGTTTCCACCCGCCGAGGGGTGGAATGATCCGCGCTCTGCGCGCCGGGGCGCGTGCATGAACCCGGTCCGCGTCATAGAACGGAAGCGTGACGGAGTTCGACTCGATCCCGCGGAGGTGCGGGACTTCTTCCGCGCGTATCAGCGGGACGAGGTGGCGGACTACCAGATGTCCGCCTTCCTGATGGCCGTCGTCTTCAACGGACTCGAGCTGTCCGAACTCGAGGCGCTCCTCGACGTGATGATCCACTCGGGCGCCACGCTGGATCTCGGGCACCTGCCCGGTCCGCGCGCGGACAAGCACTCGACCGGCGGGGTGGGGGACAAGGTTTCACTGACGCTCGCGCCGCTCGCCGCCGAACTCGGCATGTTCGTGCCGATGATGTCCGGGCGAGGACTCGGACACACCGGCGGCACGCTCGACAAGCTGGAGGCGATCCCAGGGTACCGCACGGATCTGGACCTGGATGCGTTCACTCGCGTCGTCGAGGACGTCGGGTACGGCATGATCGGCCAGACCGCGGAAATCGCGCCCATCGACCGCAGGACCTACGACCTGCGGAGCGTCACCGGTACGGTGCCGTGCATCCCGCTGATCGCGTCGTCGATCCTCAGCAAGAAGCTGGCGGAGGACCTCGACGTTCTGCTGCTCGACGTGAAGGTGGGGGACGGAGCCTTTATTGCCGACCGCGGGATGTCGGACCGTCTCGCGCGCACGATGGTGGACCTGGCGAACGCGCGGGGCGTCCGTACCGTGGCCCTCCAGACCGCGATGGATCGTCCGCTGGGTGTGGCGGTGGGCAACGGGCTCGAGACGGACGAGGCGATCGCGACGCTGAAGGGGGCCGGGCCGACCGACTTTCGTACGCTGGTCGTGCGGGAGGCCGCCGAGATGGCCGCGCTCGCACGTGGCCGCGACGGCCGCCCCGTCCCGCCCGATGCACCCGCTCACCAACTCGCCCCGGTGGTCGCCGAGTGGAGCGAGCGGGCCGAGGCGGCGCTGGATTCGGGTGCGGCCTTCGCACGCTTTCTGAGGAACGTGGAGGCGCAGGGTGGTGACCCCGGGGCGTGCGAGGCGGACGGCCCGATCGCACCCGCAGCCGTGGTTCGCGACGTGTACGCGCGGGAGGACGGCGTCGTGACCGAGGTCGCTCCGCGGGCCCTCGGACGCGGAGTCGTGGCGCTGGGAGGCGGGCGCCGGAAGCTCGGCGACACGATCGATCCCTCGATCGGCTTCGAGGTGCTGGTCGCACCCGGCTACGAGGTGGACGGCGGACTGCTGGGTCGGGTCCACGCGGCGTCGGCCGAGCAGGCCGATCGGGCCGAGCGCATCCTGCGCGACGCGATCGTCCTCGGGGTCGACCGACCCGAGCCGCTGCCGCTCGTGCTGGGTCGGGTCGGACCGGACGGCCTCAGCCCGTCGGAGCCTCCGGCCGAGTGACGCCGTCCGGCCAGTAGAACTCGACGCCCTCCCTCTCCAGGGCGCGCCCGAGGTCGGCGGAGCATTCCGCGAACGTCTCGACGGCGAGGTCACAGCGCGCCTGGCCGCGGTCCGGCGGTGCCGGCACCACGTCGGCGGGGATTCCGTTCTGGACCGCGACCTCCTCGGCCCAGAGCGCATGGTGCGTGGTGTCGAAGAGAAACACGACGGACGACGGGTTCACCGCCGGCGCCCGATTCCCGGCAGGTCCCGCCCCATCCGGAAGCGCGTCGTGCGGTCGCACACCTCGGTCGGCTCGGTGCCCGGGATGTAGAGCTCGAAGTAGCTCTCGGTGTCGTCGCACCAGCGGCTGGCGAGAAGCCCCGTCGCGGGGTCCACCTCACGCCGCGTGAGCCCCTCGACCATCGGCCAGGGCACCGGTACGTCGAGCAGCGGGTCCGTGAACCAGTCGAACTCGATCGTCTCGCCTTCGTCCACAAGGCGCTCCATGCCGTAGTAGACGCTCGCCATGAACCGGCCCCAGACGGGCGCCGCGAAGGAGCCACCGGTGCCCTGTGGCGCGTACGCGTTCATGGGAATCGGGCGGTCCATGCCGAACCAGACCCCCGCGACGAGGTCGGGGGTGAAGCCCACGAACCAGGTGTCGGTCCCGTCGTTCGTCGTGCCGGTCTTGCCGGCGACCGGGACCGCGTACGGAAGGTTCTGGGGGAACCGGTCCGCCCGCGTGTTTCCGCCCGTCCCCCTGTTGGCGGCGTCCTCGAGCATCGAGACCATGATCCTCGCGACGGCCGGATCGAGTACACGCGTGCGATCCGGATTGTGCTCCCAAAGGACGGTGCCGTCCGCATCCTCCACGCGGATGATCGGGAAGGGGCGCACCTTCTCGCCGAGCGTCGCGAACGCGGTGTAGGCCTCGGCCAGCTCCAGCGGAATGACCTCGGCGGCGCCGATCGTCGTCGACGGGAACCGTTCGATCTCGGTCGTCTGAATACCCATGCGACGCGCAGTCCGGGCGACGGTCTCGATCCCGACCTCCTCCCAGCCCAGCTTGATCGCGATCATGTTGATCGAGTGACGGAGCCCCTCGCGGATCGTGATCGGACCCTTGAACTCGGGGTCGAAGTTCTTCGGGCGCCAGTCCTCGCCGCTGACCTGGGGATACACCACCGGCTGGTCGACCACGATCTGGGTCGCGGGGATACCGGACGCGATCGCGGCCGTGTAGACGAACGGCTTGAAGGACGACCCGGCCTGTCGCTGCGCGAGTCGTACCCGGTCGAACTTCGACTGCTCGAAGTCCCGGCCCCCGACCATGGCACGTACCTGCCCCGTCTCGGGGTCCAGCGCGATGAACATCCCCTGCAGGTAGGGCGTCTGCCCGTCGTCGAAGGCGTCGATCGAATCGTAGGCCGAGTACGGATCGTGGCCGAAGTTCGGCAGCGCCTCGATCCGGTTCCATCCCCAGTCCATCGCCTCGCGCGCGGCGACCTGCATCTCGCTGTCGAGCGTGGTATAGACCCGCAGGCCGTCCGTGTAGACGCGATCGCCGAACCGCGAGTCCAGGATCTGACGCACCCACTCCTCGAAGTACGGCGCGATGCCGTGCACCGAATCGGTCGAGTAGTCCCGGTCGGGCAGCGGATACGCCTTCCAGCTCTCCGCCTCGGCCTCGGTGATGTAGCCCTGCCGGGCCATGAGGTTGAGGACGGTGTTTCGACGGGCGAGCGTCGGGCCGGGGTTCGTGTACGGGTTGTAGAAGCCCGGTCGGTTGAGGATCGCCGCGAGGAGCGCCGCCTCCGCCACGTTCAGGTCGGTCGCGTTCTTTCCGAAGTAGGCCCGCGCGGCCGACTGGAAGCCGTAGCCGCGCCCCATGTAGATCTGGTTCAGGTACGACTCGAGGATCTGGTCCTTCGAGTAGGCGTCCTCGAGCTGGAAGGCCACCTGCAGCTCGCGCAGCTTTCGGGTGTACGCGCGCTCGAACCCGACCTCCTCGACGAACATGTTGCGCGCGAGCTGCTGTGTGATCGTGCTTCCACCGCCGGCATAGTTGCCCGTCAGGACGCCGAACACGGCCCGGGTGAACCCGATCGGGTCGAAGCCGCCGTGCCGGTAGAACCGCTTGTCCTCGATGGCGACCACGGCCTGCGGGACGTAGTCGGGGAGCGCCTCGATCGAGACCGGTGTGCGGCGTTCGTAGCCGAGTTCGACGATCAGCTCGCCGTTCAGGTCGTACAGCTTCGACGTCTGCTCCGCCTCGAAGGTCCGGATCTGGGCGATCGACGGGCAGTTGGCGCAGAGATTCCGCCACGAACCGAACGCCAGACCGACCCCGCCCGCGAAGAGGAACACGGCCGTGAGAACCACGACGCGCGGCACGCGGAGCTCCGAGAGCTTGGGGAGCTTCGCGGCCATGTCCCGCAGTTTCGGGGGGAGATTCGGCAGCTTCGGCATGGTGATCGGAAGGTAGCGGCGACGTCGGGAGGCCCTCAACGGGACTCCGCGCTGCAGCCGGGGCCGCGGTACATCGCTCTGGTACAACCATCCCGACGTGCACGATCCGGGCCACGCCCGGTCGCGGCCGAGCTGGAACCCGCGACTGGACGGCGGCGCGCCGAGGTGTGACGGTAACGGACGAACCAGACCGAGGAGGAGTCGTTGGGCATCGGAACGTTGATCGCCGGGACCGCGGCCGTGCTGCTCGTGGGCGGGCCGGTCGCGGCGGCCCAGCAGCTGCCGGACACGCTCGTCGTGTCGGACGATCCGGAACTCCGTCGGATGGCCGGGGACCTCCTGCCCGCCCTGGCCGAGCGGTCCGGCCTGGAACTCCGCGCCCCGGTCCGCGTCGAGCGGCGCAGCCGCGCGCAGCTCGAGACGTACATCGTCGGGAAGCTGGACGAGGAGCTTCCAGCCGAGCGCGCCGCCGCGCTGTCCGAGGCCTACGGGTTTCTCGGCCTCGTGCCTCCCGGCTTCGATCTCCGAGCAACGCTCCGCGAGGTCTACACCGAACAGGTCGCCGGCTTCTACGATCCCGACTCGACGGCGCTCTATGTCCTCGACGACCAGCCCCCGGCGGCGCTCGAGCCGCTGCTCATGCACGAGCTGGTGCACGCGGTGCAGGACCAGTGGGTGGATCTCGCCGGCGTCACCGCGCCCGGGCTCGGCAACGACCGACGGTCCGCTGCACAGGCCGCGATCGAGGGGCACGCGATGCTGGTGATGCTCGAACATTCCATGGCGGTCTCGGCCGGGTCCGACATCGACGTTCTCGAGCTGCCGACGTTCGCGGGCTCCATGCGGCCGGCGCTGGACGGCATTCGAGACCAGTATCCGGCCCTGGGCGGCGCGCCGCGGGTGATCCAGGAGTCTCTCCTCCTCCCGTACCTGGAGGGCGCCGCGTTCGTGCAGTCCGTCTGGGCGGTCGAAGCGCGCCGGGTGCCGCTCGGCGAGATGCTGCCCGCGTCCACGGAGCAGGTGTCGCAGCCCGATCGGTTCACCGGCGAGCCGCCCGACATGCCGACGGAGGTGGGGCTTGCGATGGACGCCGATGCACAGCTGCTGCTCGACGACGTGCTCGGATTCGCCGAGACCCGGATTTTCCTCGAGGAGATCGCGGGGGAGGCGGCCGGCATCGCGGCCCGGGGCTGGGACGGCGACCGATGGGCGCTGGTGGAGGACGGCGACGCCCGGGGTGTGGTCTGGGCGCTGGTCTTCGACACCGAGGCCTCCCGCGACCGCTTCGTTTCGACGCTCACCCCGCACCTCGCCGACCTCCCGGCACGCGCGACCCTCGGTGCGATGCCCGTGGACGGCCGTCCGGTGGCGATGCTGCGGATCGGTGTCCAGCCCGACGTGCAGGTGACGCTCGAGGGTGGCACCGAGGGTGACGGAGGCCTGACGTGACCCCGCTCGAGGTCCTCGTCCGGGCGGGCGGCGGGCTGCACGACTACCCCGTGCGGGTCGCGATCGGGATCCGGCGGGACGTGGTCGGTCAGGTCCGGGAGGTGGCCGCGGGGGTCCGGCGCTGGGCCGTCGTGAGCGACGACAACGTCGCGCCGCTGTACGGCGCCGACGTCGCGGAGTCGCTTGCCGCCGCGGGGCTGGGCGGCGACCTGCTGACGGTCCCGGCCGGCGAGATGTACAAGAGCCGGGAGCAGTGGAGCGCACTGACGGACGCGCTGCTGGACGCCGGGTACGGGCGCGACGGGGGGATCGTGGCGGTGGGCGGCGGCGTCGTGGGCGATTTGGCGGGCTTCGTCGCCGCGACCTTCATGCGCGGCGTTCCGGTCGTGCAGATGCCGACGTCGCTTCTCGCGATGATCGATGCCTCGGTCGGCGGCAAGACCGGGGTGGACACTCCGCGTGGAAAGAACCTGGTGGGTGCGTTCCATCCTCCCCGCGTCGTGCTCGTGGACCCGGAGACGATCGCCACGCTCCCCCGAGCCGAGCGCAGCAACGGACTCGCCGAGGCCCTCAAGCACGCCGCGATCCTGGACGAGGCCTACGGCGAGCGGATCGTCGCTGCGGCCGCCGACGTTCTCGACGCCGACCCCGACGCCGTGCTCGGGGTGGTGCACCGCTCGATCCAGATCAAGGCCGACGTGGTGTCGCGGGACGAACGCGAGGGCGGCCTCCGGGAGATCCTCAACTTCGGCCATACCGTCGGCCACGCACTCGAGCAGGCGAGCGGATACGAGCTCGCCCACGGACGGGCGATCGCGCTCGGGATGCTGTGGGAGGCGGCGCTCGGGGAGTCGCTCGGGGTGTCGGGGGCGGGGGTCGAGGCTCGCCTCGGTGGCTGGCTGCGAGCGGCCGAGCTTCCGTCCGAGCGGATCGACATCGACGCGGGCGAGATCGACGACCTCGTTCGCCTCGACAAGAAGGTCCGGGACGGGTCTCCCAGAGTGGTCCTGCTCGCCCGGGTGGGGGAAGTCGCGAGGGAAGGCGACGCGTGGAGTCACACCCTCGCCGGCGACGAGTTCCGCCTGCGGCTCGAGCGCCTCGCGGGGTAGGGGGTGAGCGTCTATCTTGGCCGCCCTCGAAAGCTCACCCTCTCGGAGATGACATGGCGCTGCATCAACGCGCCTCCAGCACGACCCTGAACCAGGCCCTCGCGCAACGCGCGACGGTGGACCCCGAGCGGGCGTTCCTCCTGTCGGGGGCGGGGCGCACCACCTTCGGCGAGGTGGACTCCCGGGCCGAGTCGATGGCGGCCGCGCTTCACGGTCTCGGCGTCGAGGCCGGCGACCGCATCGCCCTCCTTCTGCCCCCGTGCCCCGAGTTCGCCGTGTCGATGTTCGCGGCGGCCAAGCTCGGCGCGGTCATCGTCCCGCTGAACCCGCGCCTCCCGGCGCCCGAGCTCCAGTATCTGCTCCGGCATTCCGAGGCGGTCGCGGCCGTCACGATCGAGTCGTTCGAGGACGTCGATTACCTGCAGCTCTTCGAGGCGCTCTTCCCCCAGCTTCCGGAGCTCCAGTACCTCGTCACCGTCGGAGAGGAGGACCTCTGGTACGACGACCGGATCTTCCAGTACGAGGATCTCATGTCGGCGGGTCAGGGCCGAGACTACCCCGCACCGAGTCCGGCCGAACCGGATCCCGCGGACGACGTGATGGCCCTGGTCTACACGTCCGGCACCACCGGCAAGCCCAAGGGCGTTCTCCTCACGCACGGCAACCTCGTCCGCGTCGCGGCCTCGGCCGTGGAGCGACTCGGCATTCGGCCCGACGACCGGGTGGTCGGGCTCTCCGCCCTGTTCCATGTGTTCGGCCTCGGCCAGGGTATTCTGGGCAGCCTGCTCTCGGGGTCGACGCTGGTGCTCGACACCTCGTCGGATGGCCCGGCCACGCTGGATCTGGTCGAGAAGCACCGAGCGACGGTCCAGTACGGCACACCCACGCTCTACGAGACCCAGCTGCTGGAACAGGGCGCCCGCCCGCGCGATCTCGGGTCGCTGCGCCTGGCCCTCGTGTCGGGCGCTCAGGTTCCGACGGGGCTCCCCGCCCGCATCGAGACCGCCACTGGAGCGACCGTGGTGCTCGGCTACTCGGTCACGGAGACCGGCGCGCTGGTGTCGGTGACGCCGCCGGGCGCATCGGAGGCCGTCCGTCACTTCACCGTCGGGACGCCGCTCGAGGGCGTCGAGGTCCGGATCGTCCCGGACGCTTCCGTGCCGGACCCCGAACCCGGACTCGAGGCCGAGGCGGGGGATCTCCCGTCGGAGAGCGTCGGCGAGATCGGCGTGCGGGGCGTGGGGGTGATGCAGGGCTACTACCGGCAGCCCCGACTGACCTCCCGCTCGCTCGATCCCGACGGGTTCTTCCTCACCGGGGACCTCGGGATGCTCGATGAGGAGGGGCATCTCCATTTGGTCGGGCGACACCGGGAGGTTATCATTCGTGCTGGCCACAACGTACATCCGCGGGAAGTCGAGAATCGCCTCGGCATGCATCCCGCCGTGCTCGACGTGGCCGTGGTGGGACTCCCGGACGCGATACTGGGAGAGACCATCTGCGCCTGCGTGGTCCCGGTCGAAGGAGCGATCGTCACGGAGGACGAACTGAGGGAGTGGTGCCGCGCGACACTCGCGGATCACAGGGTTCCCGACATCGTCCGACTGTTCGACGCCTTCCCCATGACCGGCACCGGCAAGGTTCGCAGGGTCGAGGTGGCACGTCTCCTCCGGGAGTCCGTGCGGGTCGACACCTGACGCGATCCGGCGCAACGGAGAAGCGCCGCTCCGGCTTCCCCGCTCCACCAGCCTTCGCGACGACCGAATGGGTCCGCGGAGAGTGGAAACGGGAGGCTCGCGGCACGAGACATACCTCGCCATAGCGAGCCACAACCCATGAACACGCCCTATCAGGCCGTGCCGCACGGTGCGGGCCCCAGCCATCCGGCCACGGCCCCGAATGCGGCTCTCCTCATCGATTTCGACAACGTCACGATGGGGATGCGCAGCGACCTCTCGAAGGAATTCCGGAGGCTGCTCGATTCGGACATCATCCGCGGCAAGGTCACCGTGCAGCGCGCGTACGCCGACTGGCGGCGTTACCCGCAGTACATCGTGCCGCTGTCGGAGAACTCGATCGACCTCATCTTCGCGCCCGCCTACGGCAGCTCGAAGAAGAACGCCACCGACATCCGGATGGCGATCGACGGGATGGAGCTCATCTTCACCCGGCCCGAGATCGGGACGTTCATCCTGCTGACCGGTGACAGCGACTTCAGCTCGCTGGTCCTCAAGCTCAAGGAGTACGGGAAGTACGTCATCGGCGTCGGACTCCAGGAGTCGAGCTCCGACATCCTCGTCCAGAACTGCGACGAGTACTACTCGTATACGAACTTCGCCGGGCTTCAGAAGACGACCGAGGCGGGAGACCGGACGCAGGTCGATCCGTGGGTGCTCGTCGAGAAGGCGGTTCGGCGGATGGCCGACCGCGGCGACGTGATGCGATCCGACCGCCTCAAGCAGGTCATGCGCGAGCTCGACCCCCAGTTCGACGAGGGCAAGTTCGGATTCAGCAAGTTCAGCCGCTTCGTTACCGAGGCCGCGTCACGCGATCTGCTCAAGCTCCGGCGGGCCGACAACGGGCAGTACGACGTCTTTCCCGCCGACGGCTCGAGTTCGTCGGCTGGAAGCGGAGGCTCCGGGTCGTCCTCGTCGAACGACTCGGGCGGGCGTCGCGGGGACAAGCGGGGCCGCGGCGGACGGGGGCGCGATCGCGATCGGAACGGCCGAGGTCGGGACGGCGGTCGATCCTCCTCCTCGTCTTCGGACGAGGCGCCGTCGGCGGACCGCCAGGAGGCGGCCGCCGAGGACGCGAGGAGCGACGGGCCCGAGCGGGCGGCCGCGACCGGCGACTTTTCCGAAGGTATCGAGGGCGCGTACGAGGTCCTGCTCGCGGCGCTCGACCGGCTCCGCGAGGCGGATCGCTACCCGGCCCGCGGATCCGACGTGAAGCGCCGGATGCTCGAGATCGTGTCCGGATTCGACGAGGCCGAGTACGGCTTCCCGAAGTTCTCGCTTTTCCTGAAGGCCGCCGAGGACGACGGACTGATCGCGGTGACGCGCCTGGACAACGGCGGCTTCGAGGTCGAGCGGGGTGACGCGTCGGCCGCGCAGGCAGCCGACGCTCATGCCCGCCAGCGCGCCGAACAGGCCGCCGCGGGCGACGACGCGCCGGAGCTGAGCTTCGAGCGAACCGATCGTCACGCCGAGTCCGGTGCTTCGCCCTCGCCCGATGCCTCCGATTCCCGCGCGGAGTCCATCGTCGAGGAAATGTCGCCGAGGGACTTCGTGGACGATGGGACGCCGGGTCGCCGCCTCGGGCCGCGCGGCGGGACCACGCGGCGTCGGAGCGACGGCCCGCCGCCGCTCTTCGAAGGGCAGGGGCAGTCGTCCTCGCAGTCGTCGGGGACGGCGGCCGGCGAGCCGCAGCTCGAACTCGAGCCCGATCCGGACGACCACTTCCACGACGTTGCCGACGACACCACCGACGACCTCGATGTCCCGGACGCTCCCGACACCGCCCCGACGTCCCAGCCGCTCGTGGCGATCGACGCGGAGGCTCTCGGACTTCCCACCGATCGAGCGTCTCAGATCTCGTATCTGACGAACTCGTACCGCGGGATCGGCGAAAAGACGGCCGAGCAGGTCGTGGACGCCTTCGGAGAGCGCCTCTTCGAGGTTCTCAACAACGAGCCGGAGCGGGTGCACGCGCTGCTTCCGCACGGCCGGGCCGACCAGCTGCTCGAGGCCTGGGAGGAGGACATCGAGCGCCGCGTGGTTCGGCTCGCGACCGACCACTAGGAACGGACGCCGGCCATGGAGCCGGCTTCGGCGGCCTCGAGTGTGGTGCCGCAGAAGTCTGGTAGCCACCGAGGGGGACCCTGCGCCGTCGTGGCGAGGCGCGGCGACGAGGCGTAGCCCTGGCTACGGCGAGGAGTCGCAACGACGTCCACGGCGGATGCAGGGGACACCGAATGGCAGCAGGACGTCTGCGACACCACACCAGCGACGACGCGCTTCCCCGGGCGTGGTTCGCGCAGCGCATGGACGCGCTGGCGCGTTCCCTCCTGGGGCGGCGCGTTCGTTCATCCGTGAGAGACTCGGTCGTGGTCGGCCGCATCGTGGAGACGGAGGCGTACCTCGGCCCCGAGGACCCCGCGTCGCACGCCGCCACCGCCGGCGGGGTCACGGACCGCAACCGGCTCATGTTCGGATCCGCGGGCCTGGCGTACGTCTATCGCATCTACGGGATGCACTGGTGCCTCAACGTGGTCGGTGGCCGCGAGGCAGAGGTCGGCGCCGTCCTCATCCGCGGCCTGGAGATCGTGGAGGGCGCGGATGTGGCAGCCGCTCGCCGGGGGCGGACCGACCACCTTGCCGACGGGCCGGGCAAGCTTTGTCAGGCACTCGGTGTGACCGGTGACCTGCACGGCCACGACCTTTCGGCAGCGCCCCTCCAGATCGCAGCGGGATCGCCGGTTGCCGACGACCGTGTGCGGCGGACGGGTCGCGTCGGGATCCGGTCCGCCGTATCGTGGCCGCTTCGCTACCTTCTCATCGACAGCCCGGGCGTGTCCCGGGCCCGCGTGCACCCCGGAGACCCCACGTCCCTCCCGGAGCCGTTCCGGGTGACCGGCTCCGCTCGCGGCGGGACACTCACGAGCCACGAACCCGGATGACCGACCCCACCTGGATCTCCCTGCTGCCTCCGGTCCTCGCGATCGTGCTCGCGATCTGGAGCCGGCAGGTATACCTCTCGCTGGCGGGCGGGGTGTGGCTCGGCTGGACCATCCTCAACGGCTGGAATCCGCTGGTCGGGTTCGCCGTGACCATCGACGAGCTCGCGGCGGTGTTCGCCGAGCCCGGTGACGCGAAGGTGATCATGTTCACCCTCGTGATCGGCGCGATGATCGCGACCATCGAGGTGTCGGGTGGCGTGAAGGGGTTCACGCGTCAGCTCGAGAAGCGGGCGATCGTCAAGAGTGCGAAGGGCGCACAGTTCCTCGCGTGGTTCACGGGCTTCATCATCTTCATCGAGTCGAACATCACCGTGCTGGTGGCCGGATCGGTGGCCCGGCCGCTGATGGACCGATACCGGAGCTCGCGCGAGAAGCTCGCATACATCATCGACTCCACCTCCGCGCCGATCTGCATCCTCATCCCGATGAACGCCTGGGGCGCCTACAACATCGGCATCCTGGAGGGCCTCGGCGTCGGAAGCGCGGTGGGTGTGTTCGTGGCCTCGATCGCCTTCAACTTCTATGCGATCGCGGCGGTGTCGCTGGCGCTGATCGTGGTCCTGTTCGACTGGAACGTCGGGCCGATGAAGAAGGCGGAGGAGCGGACCGCGAAGGGCGAGCTCATGTGGCCCGACTCGGTCCCGGTGATCGACGAGGCCGTGCTCTCGCCGGAGACCAAGCCGGGTGTCGAACCCCTGGCGCGTGACATGCTCGTCCCGATCGCGGTGATGGTCGCGACGATGCCGTTCGGGCTCTGGGTCACGGGACAGGGGAACCTGCTGGACGGTAGCGGCAGCACCTCGGTGCTCTGGGCGGTCACCGCGGGTCTCTTCACGTCCTGGGCGCTGCTGCTCGCGCGGCGTGCCTTCACGGTGGACGAGCTGATGAAGACGTCGCTCAAGGGCGCCGGAGGGCTCATCCCGCTCGCGCTGATCCTGCTGCTTTCGCTCGCCATGAAGAATGTGGCGGCGGCGCTGGAAACCGGCCCCTACGTGGCGCAGGTCGTGTCCGGGGGCCTGCCCATCTGGATCTTCCTTCCCCTCGCGTTCGTGGTCTCGGCGGGGATCGCCTTCAGCATCGGCACCTCGTGGGGAACGTTCGGGATCATGCTTCCGATCGTCGTGCCCGCGGCGGAGGTCCTCGGCCTTCCGCTCGCGCCCTTCGTGGCAGCGGCTCTTTCGGGCGGCATCTTCGGCGACCACTGCTCGCCGATCTCGGACACGACGATCATCTCGTCGATGGCGGCGGCCACCGATCACATCGACCACGTGCGCACCCAGCTGCCGTACGCTCTGACGGGTGGCGCGGTCGCTGCGGTCGCGTTCGCGATCACCGGGGCGCTCATGTAGCCGGCACCCGGGCGCACCCACCGCCACGACGGGGCGGCTCCGGGGTTCCGGCGACCCGGCGGCCTTGCCACATTCAGGGGCTGTCACCCGACGCTCCCGTCGGATGTTCGAAGACACCCGGAGCCACCCCTTGAATATCATCGTCTGCATCAAGCGGACTCCCGATACGGAGACCCGCGTCCGCATCGCCGACGGCGGTGCCTCAATCGACCCCTCGGGGGTCAAGTTCATCGTGAGTCCCTACGACGAGTTCGCCGTCGAGAACGCGCTGCGCACGAAGGAGGCAGCCGGCAACGGCACCGTGACCGTGCTGACGCTGGGCGACGCGGCTTCGCAGGAGACGCTCCGTTCCGCGCTCGCGATGGGTGCGGACGCGGGGATTCTGCTCGAGGGAGAGGTGACCCAGGACGGGCTCGCCACCGCCAAGGCCATCGCCGCCGAGCTCGAGGGGCACACGGCCGACCTCGTCCTGCTCGGCGTGAAGGCGGCCGACGACGATCAGCAGCAGGTGGGTCCGATGGTCGGGACGCTTCTGGGGCGCCCCTGCGTTACGGCGGTGTCCGGGTTCAGCGTCGCCGACGGTGTCGCGACCTGCCATCGGGAGGTGGAGGGTGGCACCGAGGTCGTGGAGGTATCGCTGCCGGCCGTGCTCACCATCACGAAGGGTGACTTCGAGCCGCGCTATGCGTCACTCAAGGGCATCATGGCCGCCAAGCGGAAGCCGATCGAGCAGAAGACGGCTGCAAGCGCCGAGAGCCGCCTGCGGACCGTATCGCTGGAGCTCCCGCCCGAACGGCCCGAGGGTCGCATCGTCGGGGAGGGAGCGGACGCCGCGCCGGAGCTGGCGCGGCTCCTTCGTGAAGAAGCCAAGGTCCTGTAGGGGAGTCGGGAGATGAGCAACGTTCTTGTTGTCGCGGAGCAGCGGGACGGCGTCGTGCGCGGCGTGTCCCACGAACTCTTGACCGCAGCCCGGACCGTCGCGACGGACCTGGGTGGCGAGGTTCACGCCCTCGCCATCGGCGCGGCGGCGCCCGCCGGCGCGGACGGGCTCGGCGCATTCGGCGCGGCGACGGTGAAGGTCGTCGCCGACCCGGCGTTCGCCGGCTACTCGGGTGAGCGGTTCGCCGCGGCCGTGGCGGAGGTCGCGCGGCAGGGCGACTACGGCGCGATGTTCTTCGCGGCCACGTCCCGGGGCAGGGACCTGGCGCCTCGCGTAGCCGCCCTCCTCGACGTGCCGCTGGCCGGCGACGTCACGGGTGTGGGGGTCGCGGACGGTACGGTCGAGTTCACGCGCCCGGTCTACTCGGGAAAGGCGATCGCGACCGTCCGGTCGACGACGACGCCGGCCCTCGCGACGCTCCGTCCGAACGTGTTCCCGGCGAGCGAGTCGGCGGCCGCAGGCGCGGTCGAGACCGTGTCGGTCACCGTGTCCGACGCGACGACATCGACGGTGACGTCCTTCCAGGCGGCCGGCGGGGACATGGACGTCGCCGAGGCGTCCATCGTCGTCTCGGGCGGTCGGGGGATGAAGGACCCCGAGAACTGGAATCTGCTCATCGGGCTGCGGGACGCGATCGGCGCGGACGTCGCGGCGCTGGGTGCCTCGCGCGCGGTGGTCGACGCCGGCTGGCGACCGCACGGCGAGCAGGTCGGACAGACCGGGAAGACGGTCGCCCCGAAGCTCTACTTCGCGATCGGAATCTCGGGGGCCGTCCAGCACCTCGCCGGGATGCGTTCGGCCGGTACGATCGTGGCGATCAACAAGGACGCGGACGCGCCGATCTTCGGCGTCGCGGACTACGGGATCGTCGGCGACCTGTTCGACGTGGTCCCCGCGCTCACGGAAGAGATTCGGAAGCTCCGCGCGGGCGGCTGATCTCCGGGCGAGGGGGGGCCGCGGGCGGGCCACGCCCGGGCATCGCTCAGCGGGGCGGGCGGCCGAGCAGCGGCAGCGGGTCGACGGGCCGACCCCACCGCCACACCTCGAAGTGCAGGTGCGGCCCCGTCACCCGGCCGGTCGCACCGCTCAGCCCGATGACCTGACCCGGCTCCACGTCACGGCCGGCGGCCACGTCGAGCCGGGAGAGGTGCGCGTAGAGCGTCCACACCCGGCCGCCATGGTCGATCCAGATGGCGTTCCCGTAGGCGCCCTGCGGTCCGGCAAAGGCGACCCGTCCGCCGGACATCGCGTGAACCGGTGTGCCCACCGGGACCCCGAGATCGATGCCCCGGTGCACCTCGGGTAGCATCCCACGCCACCGCACGCCGAACCCGGACGTCACGGGCGCGGACTCCACCGGCCACCTGGGAATGGCGCAGCCGGAGACGACGAGCAGCGCCACGAGGGCCGCGAACACGGGCGCTCGCCGACCGGGCCTCCGCGACCCGCGGTTCACGCGATCCGCCGGGATCCCAGTGTTCATCGCACGGTCGTCGGTCGGTGTCATCGGTCGGGCCCGGCCCCGTCGGACGGGGACGGGTCGCTCCCGCCGATCGGTCGAAGCCACGCCGCCGCCTCCGCGGCGCCGAAGTCGTCGTCGAGCGCGAGGACGCGCAGCCGATCGCCCGCCTCGACGGCGTGGTCGGACGGATGGACCACGGCGAGACCGTGGGCGCGCGCGAGCGTGTGGACGAGCCCCGACGTCTGGTCTCCCGCCGAGTGGGCGCGGAGAGTCCCGTCCGCGTCCCGAGTCAGGGTCACGCGGGGGAACATGGTGTTGCTCGGATGGGCAACGAACACTTCGCCTGCCACCGCGTCGACCGACGGACGGTGAGCGCGGACCCGACCCGCGAGCCGCCGGAGGAGCGGTCGAACGAACAGCTCGAAGGTGACGAATGCGGACGACGGATTACCGGGGAGGCTGCACACCGGCAGGGGACGGCCACCATTCGGCGCTCCCGGGCGGTCGATGTACCCGAATCCGAACGGGCTGCCCGGCCGCATCCGGACGCGCCAGAAGTCGAGTCGGAAGCCGAGCCGGTCGAGCGCCCGCTTGACCAGATCACCCGTACCCATCGATGCGCCGCCGATCGTGACCAGCAGATCGGCGTCGAGTTCGGCTTCGAGCCGCGCGACGAGGGCATCGAGGTCGTCCGGCACCGCCGGACCCGTGCGGGGGACGCCCCCGGCGGCTTCGACCGCCGCGGAGAGTATGGGGCCGTTCACCTCGGGGACCGCATCCCCCGCGAGCACCCGGTCCAGCTCGTCCGGTCCGGCAAGCTCGTCGCCCGTCGCGACCACCGAGACGCGGGGCGGAGGATGGACGGCCACGGACCGGGCGCCGGCGGCGGCCACGATCCCGATCCGGCCGGGGTCGAGGCGTTCTCCCCGGCGCGCCACGACATCCCCGGGGCGGAGGTCGCGGCCCGCGGGACGCACGTTCCGTCCGACGTCCCCGTCGTCGCGGATCTCCACCGTCCCCGGCTCGACCTCGCGATCGGTGTGCTCGACCCGGACCACCGAGTCCGCACCCGGAGGCACGGGTCCGCCGGTGGTGATCCGCACGGCCTGGCCCGACGTCACGGTGACCGCGATCGGGGGACCGGGCACGGCGTGGCCGACGACCGCGAGTCGGACAGGCGCATCGGGGTGGGCGCCCCGGACGTCCCGAGCCCGCACCGCATAGCCGTCCATCGCCGAGTTGTCGTGCGCTGGCAGGAGGGCCCGGGCCGTCACGTCGGCCGCGAGGACCAGACCGAGTGCTTCGGTGGGAACGAGGTCGATCGCCTCCAGAGGGTCGGCTCCGGCGAGGACGCGCGTCAGCGCCGACTCGACGCTCAGCCAGTCGGCCTCGAGATCCTCGAAGGGCGCGGACACCGGGGAAGGCGCGTCAGAAGCGGTAGCCGAGACTCAGCCCGAACGTCGGGGCGGTGACCCACTCGTCCTGCCCGACGGCCTCGAAGCCGAGATCCTCCTCCGAGTACCCCGCAGGCGTGTCGAGCCGGTAGAGCAGCGCACCCGCCTCGAGTCGCCCCGACCATCGATCGCCGATGACGAACCGGATCATGCCGCCGAAGGTGGAGGCGAACTTCGTCCCGGTCTCGTACCGGTACTGCTCGGCGATCGCGAGGTCGGCGTTCTGCAGGCCGTCGACGTCACCGCGCAGCCCGAGTCCGAACCAGATGAGCGGCTGCATTCCGTTCCACGTTCTTCGACCGGTGATCGCGGTCTGCAGCCTCAGCAACGCGTGGTACTGACCCACGTTCGCTTCCGAGATCGCGGCAGGTCCGCCGGAGCCCGTGGGGTCGACAACGTCGCGCGTGAGTGACGAAAAGCCCAGGTCGGCTTCGAGCTCGATCGGTCCGGCCACCCCTACGCCGAAGCGCAGTCCGAACGTCGGACCGCCCCGGGGTCCGAACCCGAACCGACCCGGCGCGTCGGCCATCCACCCCGAGAAGATCGCCAGCTCGCGCCCGGTTTCCACGAAGCGATAGGGCGACGAGATGTCCTGCGCGCCAGCCGGCCGCGCGGCCGCGAGGGCGAGCACGCCGAGAAGCGCCAGGGAAGGGAGAAGTCGACGCACAATGCGGGAGCGGTGAGGGTGAGCCAGGCCCCGTTCGAGAGGCGGAAGCGGGTGCGGTTTGACGAGGATTTCGACCTCGAACAGATTCCGAAAACCACGCTTCAGAAGGATATCCCGTGTACCGCGTTCCCCAAAGGTCTGATCCCCGCCGGCGTCGTCCGGCCAGTCTTCGGGCCGGTGCGATCCTCATTGCGGCCGCGATTCTTCTGCCGCTTCCGCTCGACGCTCAGGTGGTCCGCGTGGCCCGCGCCGAGAATCTGCGCATCGAGCCGAACGGCGCGCTGATCGGTACACTCGAGCCGGGGGTCGAGCTTCGACTGATCGAAACCCGGGACACCTGGGTCCAGGCCGAGATCGAGGGGTGGGTGTGGGCCCGATCGTTGCAGGTGGCCGATCAGGGAGAGCTCGACGTGGTCGTGTCGCTCGAGGGGGGCGAGAATCTTCGCGAACGCCCGCAGGGGCCCGCACTCGCCTTCCTCCAGGAGGGTGCCTTTCTCGAGGAGCTCGAGCGGATTCCGGGGTGGATCCTGGTGCGTCGACGGGGCTGGATCTGGCGGGCATCCATCGAGATCGACGAGTCCGTGACGCTGCCGGCCACGATCGAGCGTATCGGCTCCGAGGGCCCTCCGGCCTCGGCGGGGCCGACCACCGCGGCGCCGACCACCGCGGCGCCCGATCCCGCCGCCGGCGAACAGGCGGAGTCGTCCGGCGCGGCCTCGTCGACGGCGGGTGGCCCGGCCGGCACCGCCGTGGACAGCGTCGGAGCATCTGCGGTGCGACCGTTCACGATCGACCCGGGGACCGTCGTTCGCCGCGCGCCCGACGGCGACACGCTCACCGTCGTCGAAGAGCCGGGCCGCGTCGCGGTCGTCGGGTCCGAAGGCGGGTGGGCCCGCGTCCTCATCGAGGGGTGGGTCCGGCTGCCCGAAGGCATGCAGGTCGCCCTCTCCGCCGCGGGCGCGATGTCGGACGGCGCGGGCGGTCTCTCGCTGGCCGACGTGGTCGCGAACCCGGCGGTCGCGACCGGCGCGCTCGTCGCGTGGGAGCTCCAGTTCATCTCGCTCGAACGAGCCAGCCCGGGGCGGCCGGAGTTCACGGAGGGCGAGGCGTACCTGCTGATGAGACCGGCAACCGAGGGGACCGGTCGGTTCGTCTACGTGGTCGTGCCCGAGTCCGCTGTGGAGGCCGCCGAGGAGTTCGTGCCGCTCGAGCGACTCGAGGTCCGCGGCCGGGTCCGGACCGGCGCGTCGGCCGTCACGGGTGGCCCCGTCCTCGAGCTGGTCGAGATGACCCGGCGGCGCTGAATCTTACAGGCGTCTGATCGCGTATCACTGTCGAGAGTCGCCCTGAACCGAATTCGAGCTCCGGATCGCATGCGCTGCACCACCTGCGGGGAACAGCTCCGCGCCGACGAGGAACGCTGTCCGACCTGTGGTTCCGTGGTCGCTCGCGTTCCGGCGCGCACGGGTCGAGACACGGGTCGTGAATGGGCGTCGAACGGCGCGCGCGTGATGCGGTGTGCGCGCTGCAGCTACGCCGGCCAGGCGATCTCGTACTTCTCGAGGCCCGGTCACGTCGGCCTGCTGGTGGGCGTCTCGATCTTCACGTACGGACTCGGCGGACTGGCGTACTGGCTGGCCCGGCGGAACCACTACATCTGTCCGAACTGCGGCGAGAACTGGGAGAAGGCACGTTCCGACGCCGCCTCCGCATTCCCCGCGCAGCGTGCCTCGCAACGACTGGCGGCGCTGCCGAGCGGTGGGCTGAAGCGGCGGGTGCTGGGCACGGCGATCGTCCTGTTCGCCTCGTTCCTCATCATGATGGGCTTCATCGAGGCCGAGGCGGCGGCGATCGCGGTCGGCAGCGTGTTCGGTGCGGCGGGAACGGGGACGTTCTTCTGGGGCTGGAACGCGCTTCAGAATCGTCGACAGGCCGTCCAGGGTCGACTCCAGCGCGAGGTCCTCCAGCTGGCGACGAAACGTGAGGGCATGCTGACGGTCACCGAGGTGGCGGCGTCTCTCGACCTCTCCCTTCAGGCGGCCGAGAAGGTCATGGACTCACTCGACGACGGGTTCCGGGTGCGCTCGGACATCACGGACGAGGGGGTCATCGTGTACCACTTCCCCGAGGTACAGCTCCGCGACCGTCTCGGACCGGGATCGGCTTCCGCGTGATTCGGACGCTCGCGACGATGATCGCGGCGCCCACGACCTGAAGCGCGGCCGGCACCTCGCCGATGAGCGGCCACGAGAAGACCAGTGCGACCACGGGAACGGCATTCTGGTAGATTGCGGTCTGCGCATTCCCGAGCCGTCGCACCCCGACGTTCCAGAGCACGAACGCCACCGAGATCGAGAACGCGCCGGCGTAGACGACGACCGCCCACGCGACCCATCCGAGCGAGGCGAGATCCGCGGCGCGCAGGTCCGCAAACCCGATCACCAGCAGGATCGGCGTGCCGACCCACAGCGACCACGCCGCATAGGGGATCGCCCCGTATTTCGCGATGTACGGCCGTGATCCGACCGAGAAGGCCGCCCACGACACGGCGGCCCCGATCATGACGAGGTCGCCCCCGAGCGTCGCTCCGTCGAGCGCGAGGCCCTGACCGCCGACGACCAGCAGCGTCGCGCCGCCCAGCGCGCCCGAGATCCCGAGCCACTGGCGGACCGAGACGGTCTCCTGCCCGGCCGCCACCGCCAGAAGCGCGGCCCACACCGGCACGGTCCCGAGGAACAGGCTGGCGTTGCCCGCGCGCGTGAGGTTCAGCCCCCAGATGAAGAGAAGCTGATACACGACGTTGCCGAGAAGTGCGAGCCCGACGATCGGGAGGACGTCGTGCCGATCGGGTCGGCGCAGGGGCCGTTCGATCGACCGGTTCGGCACGAGGAGGATGCCGAGGATCACGACCGCCGCCACGGGGAACCGGAGGGCGTTGAAGGCCAGCGGCGGCACGCCTTCCAGCACCAGCTTCACGAGGGGAAAGTTGAGTCCCCAGATCAGGGCGAGGGCGACGAGCCCGAGCCGCACCCGCCGTTCGTCAGCTTCGATGGAGGGCTCCGGTGGGGAGATCGGTCGGTGTGGGGCGCCGGCACCGTTCGAAGCTATGCGGATCCCGCCGCGATTCCAGCCCGGAGTCGCGGGCGGGCGCCGGGAAGCGTCGCCGAACCGCAGCGGTTGAGCGACGCCACGGATCCCCCTACCCTCCAGGTCCACATCCGGAGGGTGCGTGCGTAGATTCGAAGACGAGTCGGGGGACGTCTGGGACGTGGTCGTGGGCCGCGAGTCATGGGGTGCGGTGGTCGCGATCTTCGTGCCCCGCACGGGTGGCGGACGGGCGCGGCAGGCCCCCATCCCGGCGCGCGGGTTCGAGGAGGCCACCGCCTGGATGGAGTCGTGCAGCGACGACGAGCTGCGCGCCCGCCTCGAGGATTCCAACGAGAAGACGAGCTGAACCATGCGCGAGTTCGACGACGCCGACGGTGTCCGCTGGCGGGCCGAGGTGGCCGAGCGGGGAGGTCCGAACTACAAGGGCCGCTACCACCTGGTGATGACCGAAATCGACGGTGCCGAAGTGGTGTCGCTGGAGGACGTGCGCTGGAACAGCGAGCGCACCGCCGAGCGGACCCTCGAGACGATGTCGGAGGTGGAGCTTCGGCGGCGCCTCCGGTCCGCGAGGGGTCGAGCCCGGCGCTGAGTCGCCGCACGGGGCGCCGCTGGGCCGCCTCAGCGCACGTAGCGCGCGAGTGCCTCTCCCACCCGGTCCTCGAGCCGCTTCGCGCCCCGCTCGGACGGCAGCTGGTTGCCGATGATCGAGAACGCCAGACGCTCGCCGTCGGCGCTTAGGACCATGCCGCTGAGCGACGACACCCGGTTGATCGTGCCGGTCTTGGCGCGGAGGTTGCCCGCCGCGGGGGTGCTCCGCATTCGCCGGTTCAGCGTCCGGTCACCCGCTTCCGGCAGGCTCTCCCAGAACGCCTCCCAGCCATCGCTTCGGCTCGTGGCCTCGATCGCCCCTACCAGCGTGGCGGCCGACGCACGGTTCCCGGGCGAGAGCCCCGATCCGTCGACGACCCGGAGGCCCGTGGTCGGCACGCCCGACGCCACGAGCCAGTCCCGGACCACCCGCCCGCCCGCCTCGAACGAGCCCTCCCCCTCGAACTCCCAGCCGAGCGTCTTCAGCAGCAGGTCGGCGTACAGGTTGTGGCTTCGCTGGTTCACGGCCCGCAGGTACGTCGAGAGCGGCGGGGAGCGATGGAGCGCCAGCACGGTCGGCGACTCCGACTCCCCGGGAGCCAGTACCCGCGCGGATCCGACGATGCTTGCGCTGTTCTCGCGAATCGACGTGGGTGAGCCGCGGACGACGATGCCCGCGTCTCGCAGGACGTGTGTGAACCCGTGCGCGGCGAAGAGCGCCGGGTCCGTCACGGTCATCTGACGCCACACGTCCGGGCCGCCGGCGCGAATCTCGCCGTACACGAGCACGGGCTCCTCCGGATCGTCGCGGAGAAACGCCAGCGGAGGACGTGCGACCCCGGATACCGTCGTCCCCTCGTTCCGGACACGGAGCCCGCTGTGCTCGGGGATCGATCCGACCACCGGAGGGCGCCCCGGAGCACCGGGCGAGACCCGCATGCTGAGCACGTTCTCGTTGTACGAAAGCGCCCCCGAGGGTGCGGCGTACCACTCGTTGAGATCGTCCGCCTCCCACTCCGATGAACGAAGGTCGCCCGAGAACCGCGAGCCGTCGCCCACCACGCGCCCCTGGACCTCACGGATTCCGGCGGCCTGGAGGTCCGCGGCGAGTTCCTCGAAGACCGTCGCCCGCGACTCGAAGAAGCGGTCCGCGATGCCGGGGTCGCCCGTGCCGTACAGCACGAGGTCTCCCTCGAGGACGCCGTCCCGCACCGGGCCGTCCGCGAGGACCCAGGTGGTCCAGCGGTAGTCGGGTCCGAGGTGGTGAAGCGCCGCCGCCGACGTGAGCACCTTCATGTTCGAGGCGGGTGACAGGGCGGTGTGCGCGTTCCGGGACACGAGGGTGTCGCCGCGGTCGAGGGACACGACCAGCACCGCCCACTCCGCCCGGGCGTACGAGCCCTGCTCGAGCACGGCGTCCACGGCGGCCCTCAGCAGGGCGGGATCACGGCCCGGCTGGGCCGCGGAGGGCGCGATCAGCGCCAGCACGAGCGCACCGATCAGGGCACGAGGCGCGGCGCCACCCGGGGTCTTTGCCGAGCCCCTCACGCCATCTCCGGCTGACGGCGCAGCGTGTGGTTTCGGCGGACCGGTCCCCGACTGCGAACGGCGAAATCGGGCGCGGCCCCGAATCCCTCGAGGGGGTCCTGGCCGACCTCCGGAATGATGACGCCCGGGTTGAAGACGCCGGCGGGATCGAGGGTGCGCTTCACGTGCTCGAACGCCCGGAGGGTCCGGGCACCCCAGACTCGCTCCAGGTACGGAGCCCGGAGGCGCCCGTCCCCATGCTCCCCGCTCAACGTACCGCCGCAGTCCGCCACGAGCTCGACGACGTCGTCGAGTACCCCGCGCACCGTGTCCCGCCAGTCGGCACGATCGAGCTCCAGGAGCGGGTTCACGTGGATGTTGCCGTCCCCGGCGTGGCCGAAGAGGACCGCGTCCACCCCGTGCCGCTCGAGCGTCGCGTCGAGGCCGTCGAGCCACCGCGGAAGTGCACCCAGCGGCACCACGCAGTCCTCGATGAACTGGGTGGAGCGCCGCCCCGCGCCCGCGCCCGCCTCGATCCGCGGACTGGCGTCGTGTCGGAGCGACCAGAAGTCCTCGATCCGCTCGGCGTCCGTCGTGGTACGTACCCCGCCGAACACGGACGCTTCGCCCTCGAGGGCGGCCAGCCGTCGCTCCACGTCCGACCGCGAGTCTCCGGTTACCTCGACGAGGCAGACACCGCGGGTCCGGTCGAGGCCGGCCAGGCGGGCGTCGTCACCGAGCCCACCCAGCTCGAGCAACCGTGCGCCGAACCACTCGCACGCGGTCGCGTCGACGGTGCCGGCGGCGATCGCGATGCTCGGCAGCAGGGTCCGGTCCGGTACCCCGACGAGCGCCGCACCCCGCGCGTCCGGCATGGGGAACGTCTGCATGTGGACGGCGGTGATCACGCCGAGCGTGCCCTCGGACCCGACCCAGAGGTCGAGGGGATCGGCGGTCTCGAGGAAGCGGTCGAGCGCGTACCCCGATGCGTTCTTGCGGACGTCCGGCCACGCCAGCGGCACCGTGAGCATCGCGAGCAGGTCGCCGTGGAGTCGGAACGTTTCGGGGTCGGGAACATCGCCCCGCCGGAACCGCCGCAGTCGGCCACCGCCGTCGACCACGTCCAGCCCGACCACCCACGCGTGGGCCGAGCCGTAACGGAAACTGCGGGCGCCCGCGGCGTCGCTGGCCGCGATTCCGCCGACCGTGCACCACTCGGCGCTGGAGGGGAGTGCCGGAAGGTCCCGGCCGACGCGACGCGCGACGTCGCGCGCACGCGCCGCGACCACGCCCGCCCCCGCACGGACCACCCCGTTCCCTGTGACCTCCAGCTCATCGAGCCGCGAGAGATCGAGCACGATCCCCGTACCGACGTTCCCGCCGGGCATGCCGGTGCCGGCGCCACGGGGGACGAGAGGGGTGCCCGTCTCGACCGCCCAGCGGACCAGGGCGCGAACGTCGCGCTCGTCGTCGGGCAGCGCCACGGCGTCGGGTCGCGCGTAGAACGGTCCCGAGGCGCCGGACCAGGCGTCCAGACGCGCCTCGTCGTCGATCAGTTCGCCGCGGAAATCGGGCGGGCGAGAGGCCATGGCGGGGTCGTCGTCGGTGCGGGGTGGCGGCCGGCGAGCGACGTCCGCGTCAGACGCGGGAGGCCGGACTCGGCGAACAGTCGGCGCAGTATCCGGTGAGCTCGAGCCGGCAGCCCGTGACCTGGAACCCGTCGGCGGATGCCTCGAGGCGGGCCACCTCGCGGTCGTCCACCTGGCCCGGAAGGTCGATCACGCGCTCGCATCCGAGGCACCGGAGGTGGTGATGGTCGTCGGTACGCCCGTCGTAGCGGGCCGAACCGTCTCCGTACGTGAGCTTCGTCGCGAGTCGCGCACCCACGAGCGTCTCGAGGCTCTTGTACACGGTCGCCAGCGAAATCCCGGGAATCTCCTGGCGTACGTGGAAAAACACCTCGTCCGCCGTGGGGTGGGACTCGGTGGAACGCAGGTACCGGAACACCGCGGCGCGCTGCTCCGTGTACCGCTGTCCGGTCGCGGACAGCGCGTCCCTGAGGGTTCGCTCGGTGTCGTGTGTGTCGGTCTGCATGGGTTGCCCGTGGACGACATTCGTACTTCCGTCACGAGGTGGTAAAACCCCTTTCACGCTATGGGGTTTCGCCGAGAGGTGTCAACGAGTTCACTTCGCACCCGGAGGCCGACGTGAGCGATCCCATTCTGACGCTGGAGCCCCTGATCGACGCGGTGGTCGACGGCGTGCGCGCGGCCGGGTGGGACCTCTCCGGGCTGCAGAAGACATCGTCCACGGAGTTCGAGGGGCAGTGGGCGGGTCACACCACCCGTAGCGCCTACCTCTTCTTCCACGCCGCCGGCCACGAATCGGCGTCCATCGAGGGCTACCTGGACGAGACGGATCGAGGTCTGCGCGGGACGCTTTCGCTCGTGGTCGATCTGCGGCCGGTGTGGGAGCACGCCTCCGTCACGGACGCGCTCGACCGCGTGGCCGAGCTTTCCGCCCGGCATCTTCCCGTCGGCTACCGCACGCCGGTGGTGCTCCGTCTCACCCTCGCGGACACCGACGAGCCCGCGACCGAGTCCGAGGTCGAGTCGCGGGTGAAGCTTCGGATTCCGCGACGGGCGATCGAGGCGGGTGCGGACCCGGTGGCCGCGCTGGCGGCGTCCACCGTGCGGTCGTTCGAGGCGTTGCTCGGTGACCCCGCCGCCGGAGAGGTGCTCGACGGCGTGGGCTGACCCCACGGCGCGCACTTGCCGTGCACGACGGGCCGCCGCACCGTCGTCATCCCGTTTCCACGACCGTTCCTTCGAGTCAGGGCCGACCTCACGATGCGCAACGCCAGCGACCAGTTCGACAGCCTCCTTCACGAGCACCGGACGTTCCCACCGCCCGCCGGGTTCTCGGCCGCGGCTCACGTCGCCAGTGACGACGTCTACGAGGAGGCGGACGGGGATTGGCAGGCGTGGTGGGAGGGGTGGGCCCGCGAGCTCGACTGGTTCGAGCCGTGGCACACGGTCCACGAGTGGGACGCCCCGCACGCGCGGTGGTTCGTGGGCGGGAAGCTCAACGTGTCGCACAACTGCCTGGACCGGCACCTGGACGGGCCACGCCGGGACAGGACCGCGCTGATCTGGGAGGGCGAGGACGGGGAACGGCGCACCTTCACATATGCCGAGCTGCACGCCGAGGTGTGCCGCTTCGCGAACGGTCTGAAGGCGCTGGGCGTCGGGAAGGGGGACCGCGTCGCGATCTACCTGCCCATGATCCCCGAGGCGGCGGTCGCGATGCTCGCCTGCACGCGCATCGGCGCGCCGCACTCCGTGGTCTTCGGCGGCTTCAGCCCCGAATCGCTCGCGGACCGCATCGACGACGCCGAGGCCAGGCTCCTGATCACGGCCGATGGTGGATATCGGCGAGGCTCGGTCGTCCCGCTCAAGAAGAACGCGGACGCCGCCGTGGCTCGTACCGACAGCATCGAGCACGTGGTCGTGGTGGCGCGGGGCGGGATCGAGGAGGCGTCGGGCGCGACGATGGTCGAGGGTCGCGACGTCTGGTACCACGACCTGGTCGCCGACGCGTCCACCGACTGTCCCGCCGAGCCGATGGATGCCGAGGACGTGCTGTTCATCCTCTACACCTCCGGAACGACCGGAAAGCCGAAGGGCGTGGTGCATACCACCGGTGGCTACCTCACGCACGTCTACGCGACGTCGAAGCTCGTCTTCGACCTGAAGGACGACGACGTGTACTGGTGCACCGCCGACGTCGGATGGATCACGGGCCACTCCTACATCGTGTACGGGCCGATGGCGAACGGCGTCACGCAAGTGATGTACGAGGGGGCACCGGACCACCCCGACCGCGGTCGATTCTGGCGGATCTGCGAGGAGTACGGCGTCACCGTGTTCTACACCGCACCGACGGCCATCCGGGCCTTCATGAGGTGGGGTGAGGCGTGGCCCGCGAAGTCGGACCTCTCGTCCCTCCGTCTCCTCGGTACGGTCGGCGAGCCGATCAACCCCGAGGCGTGGATGTGGTACCACGAGGTGATCGGGGCCGAGCGGTGCCCGATCGTCGACACCTGGTGGCAGACGGAGACCGGCGGGATCATGATCACGCCGCTGCCCGGCGTCACCACGACCACGCCGGGAACCGCCGTGCGGCCCTTCCCCGGCGTGGCCGCGACCATCCTGAACGAGGCCGGCGAGGAGGTCGATGCGGGCTTCCTGGCGGTGACCCGCCCGTGGCCGGGGATGCTCCGCACGATCTGGGGCGACGACGAGCGGTTCCGTCAGACCTACTGGTCGAAGTGGGACGGCATCTACTTCCCGGGCGACGGCGCCAAGCGCGAGAACGGCAACCTCTGGATCCTGGGCCGCGTCGACGACGTGCTGAACGTCGCCGGCCATCGGATCGGGACGGCGGAGGTCGAGAGCGCGCTCGTGGACGACCAGCGTGTGGCCGAGTCGGCGGTGGTGGGCCGGAAGGACGACATCAAGGGCGAGGTGGTGTGCGCCTTCGTGACGACGAAGGAAGGCGTGGAGAGCGGTGACGAGCTGGCGGCCGAGCTGAAGCAGCACGTGGTCGACAAGATCGGTGCGATCGCCCGCCCGGCGGCCGTCATCTTCACGGCCGACCTTCCGAAGACACGCTCCGGGAAGATCATGCGGCGACTTCTGAAGGACATCGCCGAAGGGCGCGCGATCGGCGACACGACGACGCTCGCGGATCCGGCGGTGGTACAGGCGTTGGAGGAGAAGTACGCCGGCAGCGAGGGGTAGCCGGTCGGGCGCGCGGGGGACCCCGCCTCCCGGCGGCGACCCGCACGGCGCTCCAGCTACTCGACCCGCAGCTCGACCCGGTGCACGACGTTGTTGCCGTATCCCAGCTCGTTGCTCCAGGGCTCGAGCGGCTGGACCCGACCCGCGGTGTCCCCTGCCCGCACGACGACCTCGACGTCGCCCTGCCGCAGCTCCACGGCGGCGTTCCAGAACACCCGCACGAAGGCGTCGGTCGTCTCGGGCGGCTCGAGGTGGGCCGCGACCCACGAGTCGCCACCGTCGATCGAGACATCGACCCGCCCGACGGGGCCGTGCCCGCTCCACGCGATGCCGTGCAGGCGGGTGGTCCCGGCGCGAACGACGGGCGTCTGGCCTTCCCCGACCGCTGCGCCGCCGACCTCGAGGAGCAGCGACCGGACCCGCATCCGTGTCACCGGCGTCACCGAGCCGTCGGGCCGCAGGTATCGGTACCGGTCGGACTGGAAGTAGCCCTCGAACGGCTGGGCGCTGGTCTCGACGCGCACGAGCCATTTCACGGAGGCCACCGCGTACCAGCCCGGAACGACGAGGCGGAGCGGCGCCCCGTGCTCCGGCCGAAGCGGCTCGTGGTTCATCTCCCACGCGAGCAGGGGAGGGGCGTCGGTGTCGAGCGCGGCCAGCGGGAGTGATCGCTGGAAGGGGATCTCGCCCCATCCGTCGCGCCGCCCACGGTCGGCGCCGGTGAAGACCAGTTCCGTGGCGTCGGCCAGGTCGTCCGGAAGCACGGCGGCGAGCGGAATACCGGTGAAGGTCGCGGTGCCCGTCGCACCGAGCGTCCACGGGGTACCCTCGGGAAGCGGGTCCAGGAGCGTTCGTCCGTTCCCGGCGCACTCGAGTGTCACGGTGCGCCGAACGGGGGGCGCGAGGTCCCGGAGCGACGCCAGCGAGAACCGCGCCGTCGAGCCGGCGGCCACCACCTCGAGCTCGTGCTCGTCGCTCCCGATCGTCGGGGTAGGGAAGTTCGAGCGGACGTAGAAGTCGGCGACGGGCGTGATCGGGTCGCGGAGCGCCGCGAGGCGCGTCTCGGCGTTGTGCGGCGACGCCGAGAGCAGGTCGAGTCGACCCGGCATCGTCGGACGGCCCGTCAGTCGCCGCCCGTCAATCGCTGCCCCTCGGGGGCTCGACCGGGTCGGCGAGCGGATCGGGCCGGCGGGGCGGCTTCACCTTCCGCCTTTTCGGGTCCTTCGTCTTGATCTGACGGGCGGGAACACCGACCCACACCGTGTGGGGTTCGGTGGATCGGGTCAGCATCGAACCGGCGCCGACCATCGAATCCGGTGCCACGGTGGTTCCGGCGAGGACTGTCGCATGATACGTGATGCGGGCCCCGGCACCGATGACGGTGGTCGGGGTGAACACCTCGCGGCCGTCCACGATGTCGTGCGAGTGCGAGTAGACGTTCACGTAGTCGGACACCGAGGCACCGTCGCCGATCTCGATCCCGCCGCGGTCGTCCAGCAGGACGTGCCGGTGCACCACGACGTTGTCGCCGACCTCCAGGTTGTAGCCGAACGACAGCTTGACCTGGTGAAACGCCTTGAAGTTGCGACCGCATCGACGAAAGATCCGCTTCGCGAGAAGGCGCCGGAATCGTATCCCGACGTGCACGTTCTCCCCCAGCGCGCTTCGGTCGAATCCCTCCCACAGCCAGATGAGCGGCTTGACCCGCGCATACGCTTCCACGTCGATTTCGGCGTAGTACTCGGGCTCGAGGGTCACATTTCTCGGATCGAGCTGGCGGATCGCGAGGCGGGTGGGCGCCGGGAGCGCGTCGAGATCGGCGCCCTGAATCCCGGGATAGTGCAGGTCCGTCAGAATACTGCGACAGAGTTCGTTCCGGTCGGTCTCGGGGTCGTCGAGGGCCCGATCGATCGAGTCGAGCCAGGCCGTGAGGTCCGACGCGAAGTCGGACGGCACGGGCACCTGTCGGAGCGGAAGGAACGCCATCTGGGTCGGATCCGGACGGTTCACGAATTCGGCACCCGCGAGCCGGGTGCCTTCATGCCAACGAAGGTAATTCGAATCATGCACGACGTCCTGCGCCAGCGACTCCTCCGCCGTCTCGAGAGTCTGCCCGAGGCCCAGCTCTATCAGGTGCTCGACTATGTGGAGTTTCTGGAGTCCAAGTACGGCGATCCGGCCGCCGCCGAGGTGTCGGGACTCCAGCGCCTCGCCGAGAACCTCGAGGACCGGATGCGGAAGAAGGCCCTCAATCCCGCGACCCTCCGCGAGGCCTTCCAGGTCATCGCCGCGGCCGACAAGGTGCTCGCCAACGTCTCCAACGCCGGAAAGCAGCTCCTGAGCGAACTGGTGCCGGAGGAGGAGCCGCCCCGCCGCCGGTCCGCACCGGGCTCGACGGGGGCGCGACCGCGCTCGGGACGGGAGGGTGAGGAGTCGTCGGAGAGTGCGGGGCAGGGAACGCGCGACGCGGATGGTTGACGACCTCCGGAGGCCCGCGTAGCCTTCGCCATGGAAACACCCGTGAACACGGACATCACGGCACGCGCCCGCACCCTCGGACCGACCCGCGTCGGCCGACGGGGCCGGGCGCGTTCTCGTTTCCGTCGCATGCTCCCGGTACCCGCTCCCGCAGACCTCGCCCATGGCTGACGCCACCCGCCGAAGCGCTCCCGTCGAGAAGGAAGGCCTGACCTTCGACGACGTCCTCATGATCCCCGGTCACTCCACGGTGCACCCGAAGGACACCCACGTCGGCTCGAAACTCACGAATTCGATCGAGCTCAACATCCCCCTGCTCTCCGCCGCGATGGACACCGTGACGGAGTCTCGCATGGCCATTCAGATGGCCCGCGAGGGCGGCATGGGGATCATCCACAAGAACATGCCGATCGACCGGCAGGCGGGTGAGGTGGATCGCGTGAAGCGCTCCGAGAGCGGCATGATCCTCAAGCCCATCACCCTCGGGCCGGAGGCTACCATCCGGGACGCGCACGAGCTCATGGCGCGCTTCTCGATCAGCGGTGTGCCGATCGTGGCGAGCGACGGGACGCTCGAGGGGATCGTCACCAACCGCGACCTCCAGTTCGAAACCAATCTCGATCAGGGCGTGCAGGCGGTGATGACGTCCGAGAATCTCGTGACGGTGCCGGTCGGCACGACGCTCGACGAAGCCGAGCGCGTGCTGCATCGGCATCGGATCGAGAAGCTCCCGGTGGTGGACGACGCGGGTCAGCTCAAGGGGCTGATCACGGTCAAGGACATCTACAAGCGGCGCCAATACCCCGACGCCTGCAAGGACGAGCACGGAAGACTGCGGGTCGGCGCCGCGATCGGGGCCTCGAAGGTCGATCTGGACCGCGCGCGCGCGCTGCTCGACGCGGGCGCCGACGCACTCGTCATCGACACCGCGCACGGTCACTCGGAGGGCGTACTCCAGGCCGTCGCGCGGACCCGGGGGGCGTTTCCCGACGCGCAGCTCATCGCCGGGAACGTGGGCACCGCCGAGGGCGCCCGGGCGCTGGTCGAGCGCGGTGCCGACGCGGTGAAGGTGGGTGTCGGCCCCGGCTCGATCTGCACCACGCGCGTCGTCACCGGCGTGGGACTTCCGCAGCTCACGGCGATCATGGATGCGGTCGCGGGGGTCGACGGCGACGTCCCCGTCATCGCCGACGGCGGGATTCGCTACTCGGGAGACATCGTGAAGGCGCTCGCTGCGGGCGCCCGGAGCGTGATGATGGGCTCGATGTTCGCCGGGACCGATGAGTCGCCGGGCGAGTCGTTCCTTCTCGAGGGTCGCCGGTTCAAGACCGTACGGGGCATGGGATCGCTTTCGGCCATGGAGGAGGGATCGGCCGACCGCTACTTCCAGGAGGGCCAGGAGAAGCGGAAGCTGGTTCCGGAAGGGATCGAGGCGCGCGTCCCGTACAAGGGCCCCGTGTCGGATACCATCTTCCAGCTCATCGGCGGACTGAGGAGCGGTATGGGATACGTGGGGGCGGCGAGCGTCTCGGCGCTGCCGACCACGGGCCGCTTCATCCGCGTCACGTCGGGAGGGCTCCGCGAGTCGCATCCACACGACGTCACGATCACGCGCGAAGCCCCCAACTACCACCTGTGACGGACCCCCACATCGCATGAGCATCCGCGTTCACGACCTGGAGCCACGCCTGCTGCTCGGACCCGGCCCCTCCCCGGTGCCGGACCGCGTCCTCCAGGCGATGGCCCGTCCGACGCTCGGGCACCTCGACCCGCAGTTCCTCCAGTTGATGGACGACGTCAACGAGCGGCTCCGCGGAGTGTTCGGCACGAAGAACCGGATGACGTTCCCGGTCTCGGGTACCGGTTCGGCCGCGATGGAGGCGTCGCTCGCGAACGTCGTCGAGCCGGGCGACACCGTAGTCGTCGGCGTGAACGGCGTCTTTGGCACCCGCCTCGCCGAGATGGCCCGGCGCATGGGGGGCGAGGTCGTGGAGGTCGAGGCGGACTGGGGTCGGATCATCGAACCGGACCAGATCGAGGACGCGCTGGGCGCCCACCCCGAGGCGGCGGTGGTCGCCGTCGTGGCCGCGGAGACGTCGACCGGCGTTCGACAGCCGCTGGACGAGATCGGCCGGCTCGCCCACGCGCACGACGCGATGCTGGTGGTGGATACGGTCACCGCGCTCGGCGGCACGCCGGTGGAGGTCGACCTGAACGGCGTGGACGTCGCCTACTCGGGCACGCAGAAGTGCCTCGGCGTCCCGCCCGGGCTCGCACCGATCAGCTTCTCGAAGCAGGCCATCGACAAGGTCGAGGCGCGCGCCACTCCGGTGCAGAGCTGGTACCTGGACGTCTCCCTCCTGGCCGGGTACCTCGGGTCCGAGCGGCGCTACCACCACACGGCCCCCATCAACATGATGTACGGCCTGCACGAGGGTCTGGTCGCCCTCGGCGAGGAGGGCGCCCAGGCGCGGTACGCCCGGCACGCCCGGGTCGGCGGCCGACTGCAGGAGGAGCTGGAGGAGCGCGGCTTCCGGATGTTCGCGCAGGAGGGGTACCGGCTCCCGCAGCTGACCGCCGCGGAACTGCCCGACGGCCTCGAGGAGGGTCCGCTTCGAAGGCGCCTCCTCGACGAGCACGGCATCGAGATCGGGGGTGGTCTGGGCCCGGCAAAGGGCAAGCTCTGGCGGATCGGGCTCATGGGCTTCGGCGCCACGGACGAGAACGTCGACCGCCTGCTGAGCGCGATCGACCAGGTCCTGGCCTGACGAGGCCGGCATCATGATTCGGGGTGTTCGCACGTCACGCTCCCGTGCCGGTGGGGCGATCGCGGCAGCGGTCCTGATCGGTGCGGGGGCGGCGTGCACCGCCGTGGTGGACACACCGCCGCCGGAGCCCGTCCCGCCGCCGGAGGGGCCTCCACCGATGGAGTTCCCGCTCCTCCCGTTCGACACGACGGTGGTGGCCCCCCCCTTCGTCGTGCTCGACCCCATCGTGCACTCTCGCGCGGCGAGCGACGAGGCGCTCCGGGTAGAGGTGGACCGGTGGCGGCGGCGCTTCGCGGAATCCGACCCCGAGTCGTTCCGCATCTATCTGCAGCGGATGACCCGGTACGCGGAGCTGGTCGATTCGGTGCTGATCGATCGCGAACTGCCGAGCTCGCTGCGCTACCTCCCGATCGTCGAGAGCGGGTACCTGCCCAACGCCGTCAGTCCGGCCTCCGCCGCGGGCATGTGGCAGTTCATGGGATCCGTGGCACGATCCTACGGCATGCAGGTGGACGGTCTGATCGACGAGCGACGGGATCCGATCGCGGCCACGGATGCGGCCACCCGGTTCCTGGCCGAACTCCACGACCGCTTCGACTCCTGGTTCCTGGCCCTCGCCGCCTACAACGGGGGCCCTTCACGCGTCGACCGACTGCTCCGCGAGCACGCCCCGCTCTCGGAGGGTGGCGACTCGCTTTTCATGCGGATCCGGCCGTACCTGCCGCGCGAAACGCAGGACTTCGTGCCGAAGTTCCTCGCGGTCGCCGAGGTCGCTCGCGCCGCCGATCGACTCGGGCTCGCGCCCGGGGTGGAGGAGGGCTACGCGCCCCTGGCGTTCGACGAGATCGAAGTACCCGACGCCACCTCGCTCGACATCGTGGCGGCGGCCGCGGGCGCCGACGAGGACGCAGTGTTCGAGCTGAACCCGCACGTCGTGCGAGGGGTCACGCCACGGAATCGACGCACCCGGCTGCGGATCCCGATCGGGACGGCGGAGGAGTTCTCCCGCGTGTTTCCGACGATTCCGCAGAGCGAGCGGATCACCGTCGTGGAGTACGTCGTCCGCTCGGGGGACACGCTGTCGGAGATCGCCGAGGACCACGGTATCCGGACGTCGGAGCTGATGGACGCGAACCCGGGCCTGAATGCCCGACGCCTCCAGATCGGTACGCGCCTGATCGTGCCGGTCTCACCGGGTGCCGCGGACCGGATCCGGGGGCGCTAGCGTGGAGCCCGGACGGGGGCCGACTGCGCGGGCAGTGGGGCTCACACGTTCCAGGCGCCCGAGGCCCCGCCCTCCTTTCGCACGAGCCGAACTTCCTCCACGACCATGCCGCGATCGATCGCCTTCGCCATGTCGTAGAGGGTGAGGAGCGCGACCGATGCCGCCGTGAGAGCCTCCATCTCCACGCCCGTCCGACCCCGGTGCGTGGCCGTGGCGGTGACGCGCACGCCGGGCAGCTCCTCGTCGGGCTCGAACTCGACCGCGAGCGACGTGGCGGGAAGTACATGGCAGAGCGGAATCAGTTGATCCGTCCGCTTGCCCGCCTGTATCCCCGCGACCCGCGCCACCGCGAACGCCTCGCCCTTCGGTGTCTCGCCGTCGAGGAAGGCCCGAAGGGTGGCAGGTGCCATTCGCAGCGCCCCGGTCGCGACGGCGACCCGGCGCGTCTCGTCCTTGGCACCGACGTCCACCATGTGGGCGCGGCCCCGGTCGTCGAGGTGGGTGGGGGTGGGGTCGTCGGTCATGGCGGGCGTAGAGAGGGTGAAGCAGGCGTGTGGGGTTGCGACCCAACTTCGACCCGCGTGATCACGGGGGTCAATCGTGGCCGCGTGTTCGAGCCATCTCAACAGTCGCCGCCGAGCGACGCCTCGTCGACGGCGCGGCCGACGGCGCAGTGTGGCCTCTCATCTACCGGTATGCGTACCTGGCCACTCGATGTACGCCCAGCTCGTCGATGGAGCGTGCCAGGAGGCCGTCGGGTCCGACCGCCAGAATCTCCACGGCCGGCGTGAGCACCCACTCGACGGGAGTCCCATCGGGTGCCACGCGCAGGACCAGGGGCGGCAGATGTCGAGGGGCCATATCCCGCGACGATCGCGCGGGTGGCTCCGGGTCTGGTGGCCGTTGTCGAGGATCCGGGGCCCGCGTTATCCCCGCCTGCTCGGTGGACCGAGGAGTCTGCCCCAGGCTCGGCTCGCCATCGCGCGATCACGCACCCAGGTGCCCGGGGTGCTGCGCAGAACCGATCGCAGGTGGTATCTCACCTCGCCGGTGAGCGCCTGGCGCCAGACCCAGAGCGGCTGCCGAAGGACCCCGCGTTTCGCAGACGGGCTCGCCGTGGCCGCCAATGTGGCGCCCCAGGCTCGGAAGTAGCGGCCGATGTAGGCGACGGACTGCCGTTCCGGCGGGATCACGTGATACACGATCGCGTCGGGAACCCACCGACCCGTATGCCCGTCACGGAGAATTGCCCGAATCAACTCGGTCTCTTCGGCCAAAATGCCGCCGTCCGCCCTGGGACCCAGGGCGGTGTCGAAGGCGTATCGGCGAATCACGCGGGTCCGGAACGCCATGTTCACGCCGAACGGCAGCTTCGTGCCATCGAGGGCGAGGGGGACCGTCGGCATCACGACTCGGCAGTACGGACCGTCGAGAACGTCCTCTCCCGTGACGCTGTATTCGTCGAGAGCCCGTCTGGCCCAGTCGGGTGCGTCGCCCTCGAAGACCGGGAGGCTCGTGCCGCCAAAGACCGCGTCGGCCTGCCGCTCCCGAAATGCGGCGAGCCACGCCGCGAGCCAGCCCTGATCGACGATGACGTCGTCGTCGGTGAACAGCAGGCACTCGCCGTGCGCCACGCGAGTGCCACGGTTGCGCGCGTGAGAGCTCCCCTGTTCGGGCTCGAAGACGCGCCGCACGGGGAGCATGCTCTCGAACGACTCGATCACAGCCGCGGTGTCGTCGGTGGAGTTGTTGTCCACGACGAGCAGTTCCCAACGGCAGTCCTCGGGCACGCGGAGCCGGGTCAGCGATTCCAGGGTCTGCCGGAGCAGCCTCGAACGATTCCACGTGCAGATGACAACCGATACGTCCATCGTCACGATCTCGAGCGGTCGCGGGGGAGTCGGGTGGGGCGAACCGGGCGCATGCATAACCGCGACGGATCGATTCGATCAATCGGGCCGGCGCCTCCTGCCTATCGCCAGAGCCGGACCGACGTCGCCACGGTGCCGAGGCCGTTCGAGAACTCGAGCTGGACCCGATCCGACGTTGGCGACACCCGGACGCGCCCCGAGCGCCCGAGGCTGAGGACCTGACCCGTGTCGGCGTCGCGAACGATCACCATCGGGTACTCGAGGGGGTTCCACGCGATCTCGGCCTGGGACACGCCGACCGACCCGACGACTGCACGCGTGACACCCGGCGCCAGAGCCTGGTCGCCACTCGCCTCCCGTACCGTGGCGACGGGAAGGAGCGTGGACGACAGGCGAAGCTCGGCGAGCGACGCACGGTCGAACGAATCGACGGGGATCACGAAGTTGAAGTGCGCCTCGTCGCCGTCCCCGTCCGCCACCGCGATGGGGTCGAACGCGTAGGAAAAGAGCGTCGACCCGTCCGCCTCGCGGCCCGACAGCGTGTACGCGCCGCCGGTGGGTACCGAGGCCGGCGCGACCACGTCGAGCGCCGGCTCGAGAACGACCTCGTCGCCCTCGATGCGACCCCAGACCAGAAGGCCCGGCCGGGCTCGGCCGTTCGCCCCGAGGCGTCCCGTGCCCCGGCCGGCTATGCCCACGTAGGTCGGTGGCGCGACCCGGTCGATGATCTTCTCGAACACGTAGTCGCTGATCCACTCCGGACCGCAGTACGTCATGAAGTCGTGGTGGGTGTCCGGCGACTTGAGGCCCAGCGTCGAGACGTCGAGCCCCCAGTGTCCGATGCGTCCGCCGGCGTGAGGGTAGCTCGAGTCCGCTCCACCCGCCCCGCACCCGGGCGAGTGCGGCCGGCCGAGGTTGTGTCCCCACTCGTGGGCGGCCACGCCGCCGGCGCTCCCCGACTTGTCCCAGCCGAGGGCGACCGGCCATCCGACGTACCCGATCCCGGCGATGCCCCCGCCGTAGGTGACCTCGAGCACGCCGTAGTAGTACCGCGAGCTGCCGTCCAGCGAGCGGAGTGTGCTGACCTCGCTCAGCACCGCGCTCCACGTCGAGCTCGTGCCGGACGCCACCGCCGCGAGGTCGGTCGAATACTCGGCCCGGATCTCCACGTCCGCGTCGGCGAAGGGCAGCATCTCCAGCGCCTCGTCGAGGAAGTTGCCGGCGTTGCCCGCGTCCACGTCGCCGACCGTGCCGTTCACCGTCTGACGGACCGGCACGAACGTCACCTCGAACGTCGGCGTATCACGCACGTCGAGGAGCTCGAGCCCGCCGCCGCCGGGCCAGGCGTTGTCGGACTCGTCCGACTCGGCCACCGCGTCGGCGGGATCCACGACGACCTCGATCTCGAGGTCCGGCTGGATGAGCGAGCCCGGCACGAGCACGTTCCAGGACGAACTCAGCGAGCTCTCGTCCACCGACTCCGGGACGGAGGCACCCGGCGCCGCCAGCGTCTCGGTATGGACCAGTCCCCCGCCGAGATGGAAGTCCACACGCACGTCCGGCGTGAGAGAGTTCGCCTCGTCGGCGAGCACGAAGACCCGCAGGTAACCGTCCATGTCGGCCACGAGGGGCACGTCGCCCGCCAGGCGCTGGATCCGCTGGTTGATGTAGACCCCCCCGATGGACAGGTTGGGCCCACCCGCGGGCGCAGAATCGGTGGTCGCGTCGGCGTCGTTCGACCACGACGAACACCCGGCCGTGTTGCACGCGCGGACGCGGTAGTAGCGCGTCGTTCCGGCCGCGAGTCCGGAATCGGTATGGGCGGTCGATCCGGCGGGGAGCGACGTGAGCGCCGACCACGAGGAGCCGTTGGCGCTTCGCTGGATCTCGAACCCCGTCTCGTTGGTGGACTCGTCGACCCACGACAGGTCGATCTCGGACTCACCGTCCTCCGCGGCCGCCAGCGACGTCGGCGCGAGAGGTGGCACGTCGGCCGTCGTGCCGGTGGCCTCGGCGGTCCACGCCGAGCAGCCGACTCCGTTGCAGGCCCGGACCCGGTAGCCGTAGGTCGTCGTCGGGAGGAGCCCCGAGTCGGCCCACCGGGTCTCGTCCGCGGCTGCGGCCCCGACCGCGGTCCAGCTTCCCGAGGCGCCCTCTCGCCGCTCCACCTCGAAGGTGTCCTCGTTGTGCGAGGCGTCGGTCCACGTCGCCCGGAGGCTGGTGGCGCCGGTCACGACCACTGCCGGATCGACGGGTGCGGTCGGCGGTACGTCGTCGGTCGTCACGCTGGCGACGCCGGAAAAGGCCGAGCATCCCACCTCGTTGCACGCGCGGATGCGGTACTCGTAGGTGGCCGCCGGCGTCAACCCCTCGTCGTCGAGGGACGTCTCGTCGGCGCCGGGCACCGCTACCGCGGTCCACGGCCCGGCCGGCGCGGTCTCGGCAAGGCTCGTTGCGGACTCGCGCCGTTCAACCTCGAACCGGGTCTCGTTGTGGGACGCGTCGGTCCATGTGAGGAGCACACCGGAGGGGCCGGTCGAGGTGGCCGAGAGGCCGGTAGGCGGGGTCGGGGGAACGTCGTCGGTGGTGGCCTCCGCCTCGTTCGACGGGGTCGAGCACCCGGCGGCGCTGCAGGCCCGGACCCGGTAGGCCCAGGTGGTGGCGGGGTGGAGGCCGGCATCGGCCTCCGTGGTAACGCCGTCCGCGACACTCGCGAGAAGGCTCCACGCTCCTCCGGGAGAGCGGCGCTCGATGTCGAATCGCTCTTCGTCGTCCGATGCGTCGGTCCACGTCAGTCCGATTGCGTCGGCTCCGGTCGCGGCCGCGATCAGGCCGGTCGGAGCAGCCGGCGGCTGCGGGATCTCCGTGCCGTCGAACGCGACCGCCACCGGTCCGGATCCGCCGGCTTCGACGCTCACCGTCGGCGTGGGGAAGTCGAAGAGCGTCGCGTCGTATCCGCCGAGGGTGACCTGCCACGCGCCCCGACGGAGACCGTCGAAGCGTACGGAGCCGCTGGCGTCGGTGGCGGCCGACGCGGCGGT
>JANQRP010000028.1 GCA_028284495.1 Longimicrobiales bacterium
GAGGACCCGGCGTCGCGCCGAGCCGCCGCCCGATCGATCGACATGCGGCCGCTTCAGGGTAAAGGAGACGCGATTCCGATATCCGAACTCCGCCGCGGCGGGCTCGACCTCCACCTCGTCGATCTCCAGCCGGCCGATCCGGGCGAGCGCCTCCCGGATCCGGTCGGCCTTCCACGCGACCTGGCGGCCGTATCGGACGTGCTGGAGCCGGCAGCCACCACACCGATCGTAGAGCGCGCACTTCGGGTCCCGGCGATCGGCGGACTCGCCGACCACGGCCACCAGATCGGCCCGAGCCCAGCTTCGATGCTGTTCGACGATCCGGGCGGTCACGCGTTCGCCGGGCACCGTGCGCGGCACGAAGACCGCTCGACCCTCGGGCGACCGGCCTACCCCGGCACCCTCCGACGTGAGGTCGGCGATCTCGAGGGGGATCTCGAGGGGGACCGCGTCGGTGGCGGTCACGGAGCGGACGTGCCCGCCGGATGCCCGAGCGAGCGCCAGGGCCCGAGTTCGACGCCGCCGGCGGACGACAGGCGCGGCGCGGTGCGTCGCTCCCGACGCGCCTCCTCGAGCAGCACGGCCGCGGTCGCGCCGGCCCGGGCCACGGTCGACTCCGCCGGGGCCGACTCCGTGAGGGCGGGATGCTCGTCGACGAATCGGATGGAGAGGTCACCGGCGGCGAAGGCGTCGTTCGCCATCACACGGCGATGGAACGCCGCGGCGTGGTCGGGCCCGACCAGCTCGAACTCGCGGAGCGCCCGGGCCATGCGCGCGATCGCGGCCGCTCGGTCGGGGGCATGCACGATGAGCTTCCCGAGCAGCGGATCGTAGTGGAGGCTCACGTCCAGGCCCACCTCCATTGCGCCGTCCCATCGGACGCCCGGGCCCTCCGGCAGGCGCAGGTGCTCGATGCGGCCGGTGGACGGCAGGAACCCGCCGTCCGGGTCTTCCGCCGTGATCCGGCACTCGATGGCGTGGCCGGTCATCCGCACGTCGGCCTGTCCGAACTCGAGCGGCTCGCCGGCGGCCACGCGAAGCTGCCACGCCACGAGGTCGAGCCCCGTCACCAGCTCCGTCACCGGGTGCTCCACCTGGAGCCGCGTGTTCATCTCGAGGAACCAGAACTCTCCGTTCTCCCAGAGGAACTCGACGGTCCCCGCGCCGCGGTAGTCGACCGCCTCGGCGGCGCGTACGGCCGCAATGCCCATCGCGGCCCGGCCCGCCTCGTCGAGCACGGCGGACGGCGCCTCCTCCACCAGTTTCTGATGACGGCGCTGGATGCTGCACTCGCGCTCACCGAGGTGGACGACGTTGCCGTGCGCGTCGCCGAGGATCTGGATCTCGATGTGTCGGGGACGGGCGAGGTAGCGCTCGACGTAGACCGAGCCGTCGCCGAACGCGGCCACCGCCTCCCTTCGAGCCGCCTCGAAGGCCCGCTCCAGCGCGTCGGCGGTCTCGACGACCCGCATGCCCTTCCCCCCGCCTCCGGCGGCCGCCTTGAGCAGGACGGGAAACCCGATCTCCTCGGCCGCGGCGAGCGCGGCGAGCGCGTTCTCCGCGGGGTCGACGATTCCCGGTACGATGGGCACGCCAGCCGCCTGCATGCGCTGCCGGGCCGCCGTCTTGTCACCCATCGCCTCGATGGTCTCGGGGGCCGGGCCCACGAAGATCAGGCCTGCCTCCTCGACCGCCCGTGCGAAGTCCGCACGCTCGGCGAGGAAGCCGTAGCCCGGATGCACCGCGTCGGCGCCCGTTCGGCGAGCCGCCTCGAGGATCCGGTCGATGCGAAGGTAGCTCTCCGCGGAGGCCGCCGGTCCGATCTCCACCGCCTCGTCGGCGAACCGGACGTGCGGAGCCAGACGGTCGGCCTCCGAGTGGACCGCCACGGTCCCGATCCCCATCTCGCGCGCGGCCCGCAGAACGCGGATCGCGATCTCACCTCGATTCGCTACAAGAAGCTTCTCGAACACTCGGGCGTCCCGTCCGTCGACTGCGCGGCCTGGCCGCGCGGGATCTCGAACCCGAAGTGTACCCTCCGCGCCCGCCGAGGGGGACCCCGGCGGGCGCCCGACTCGGCCCGAGTCGGTGGGAGCGGGTCAGTTGGAGCGGCGCGTTCCCGAAACCTGGATCTCGCGATTGTCGCGTCGCACCCGGAAGCTCACCGTCTCGTCCGTGTCGTAGCTGCCCAGGATCCGCCGGACGTCCTGTGGATCCTCCACGTCCCGATCGCCGATCGAGAGGATCACGTCTCCCGCGAGCAGCCCCAGGGACGCCGTCTCCGACACCTCGGTCACGAGCACGCCTTCGGACGTTCCGAAGTAGGCGGCGAGCCCGTCGTTCATGTCGGCGAGGTGGAGCCCGTCGATGCAGCCGGATCCGCCCAGCACCATCACCCGGAAATTGCCCGCGCCCTCGCTGTGGAGCTGTATGCAGGGGTCCGTCGCGGTCTGCGGGAAGAGTACGCCGCCGCCGAACCCGAGGGCGTCGCGCTCGCCGTCCCAGCGCTCGAAGAACGACTCGTTGCGCTCGGCCAGATCCCGCATCCGCTCCGCCTCGCGCTCCAGACGATTCTGCAGCTCCGCGCGCTGCTCGTCGTCGAATCGGAAGTTGTACCCCCGCAGTGTCTCGCGCGCGCCCTCGAGCGACTCGCGCAGCTGGCGCCGATCGTCGTCGTCCCACTCGAAGCCGCGAAGGTCGATCGCCATCTCGTCGAGATCCCCGAAGATGAAGGCGTTCCGGGCCGCCTCCGGCGTGACCCGGAGCATGCGCTGCGCGCCGGCGCGGCGCACCACCATCTCGACCTCCTCCTCGGGGTCGAGGTTTCCGACGATCTTCACGAATCGCTGGGTCAGGATCGACATGTCGTCGTCGAGGTCCTCCTCGTCGTCGGCGTCGAGCGCGTCGAACACCGAACGCCCGTCCACGGAGACCACCACGTCACCCTCCATGAGCCCGGCCGCCTCCGCGGGGCTGTCCTCCATCACCTCGGTGATCCGGACACCGTCCACGTCGTCGTCGTCCTGCGACATGTCGATGTACACACCGATCTGGGACCGCCGGTCGAGCCCGAGGCCGGAAAGCGTGAAGGACTGGAGCGGGAACTCACCACTCCGCACGCACGTGCAGTCCTCGATGCGGTTGCCGTCGGCGTCCACGCACTCGCACTGAAGGCGCTCTCCGATCACGACCTGCGCGTCGGCGGCCGCCGGGAGTGCCGCCGCGCCACCGAGCGCCAGCGCCAGCCCGAATCCGAATCCCGTTCCCCGTATCGTCCCCATCCTGCGTCTCCGTCGTCGAAAGCGTTCACGGAGCGTGACTCGTGCCCCGCTTCGAACTCTCCGATGCGGGAAGGCGAGCCGGTGGTTGCCCGCGTCCCGCTCCACTCAGAGCGGGATGTTTCCGTGCTTCTTCGGGGGATTCTCGTCGCGCTTGTTGCGAAGCATGTCCAGCGCGCTGATCAGGCGCGGGCGGGTGTCGCGGGGATCGATCACGTCGTCCACGAACCCGCGGGCCGCCGCGATGAAGGGATTCGCGAAGGTCTCGCGGTACTCCTCGATGCGGGCTTCCGTGGCGGCAGCCGGATCGTCGGACTCGGCGATCTCCTTCCGGAAGAGGACCTCCACGGCGCCCTTGGGGCCCATGACCGCGATCTCGGCGATCGGCCAGGCGAGGTTCATGTCGCCCCGGATGTGCTTCGAGTTCATGACGTCGTAGGCGCCGCCGTACGCCTTCCGCGTGATCACGGTCACCTTGGGGACGGTCGCCTCGGCGAAGGCGTACAGGAGCTTCGCCCCGTGACGGATGATGCCGCCGTGCTCCTGGTCCACGCCGGGCAGGAACCCGGGCACGTCCTCGAACACCACCAGTGGAATGTTGAAGGCGTCGCAGAAGCGCACGAACCGGGCGCCCTTCTCGGAAGCGGCGATGTCGAGCACACCCGCGAGCACCGCCGGCTGGTTGGCCACGATGCCGACCACGTGGCCGCCGAGGTGTGCGAACCCCGTGAGCAGGTTGGCGCCGTAGTCGGACTGCACCTCGAAGAACGACCCGTCGTCGGCCACGGCGGCGAGGACGTCCTTCATGTCGTAGGGCTTGTTCGGATTGTCCGGAACGATCGACAGGAGCCTCTCGTCGCGGCGATCGTGCGGATCCTCCCCCGCCCCGTCCGGCGCGCGCTCCCGGTTGTTCTGCGGGAGATACGACATCAGCTCCCGCACGGCCGCGATCGTCTCGGGTTCGGAGTCGTGCGCGAAGTGTGCCACCCCGGACGTTCCCGCGTGTACGTCCGCGCCCCCGAGGCCCTCCATGTCGATGTCCTCATGCGTGACCGTCTTCACCACGTTCGGACCGGTCACGAACATGTAGCTCGTGCCCCGGACCATGAACACGAAGTCGGTGATCGCGGGCGAATAGACCGCACCCCCCGCGCACGGTCCGAGGATCAGCGAGATCTGCGGCACCACGCCGGACGCGAGCGTGTTGCGGAGGAAGATGTCGGCGTAGCCGCCGAGCGAGACCACGCCCTCCTGGATCCGCGCGCCGCCCGAGTCGTTCAGGCCGATGATCGGTGCGCCGTTCTTCAGGGCCAGATCCTGCAGCTTCACGATCTTCTCGGCGTGCGTCTCGGAGAGCGAGCCGCCGAACACGGTGAAGTCCTGGCTGAACACGTAGACGAGCCTGCCGTGAATCGTGCCGTACCCGGTCACGACGCCGTCGCCCAGTACCCGCTTGTCCTCGAGGCCGAAGCCGGTGGCCCGATGCGTCACGAAGCGGTCGAGCTCCACGAAGGAGTCGTCGTCGAGGAGCAGGTCGAGCCGCTCCCGGGCCGACAGCTTGCCGCGCTCGTGCTGGCGGGCGATGCGGGTCTCGCCGCCACCGAGCTCCGACTCCGCGCGGAGGGCCTCGAGCTGCTCGAGCTTCTCCTTCATCGACATGCGGATCCTCTCGCGGGGGTCACGGTGTGCGGAAGCCGAGCCACCGGCGGGAGACATCCAGCGGCGAAGGCGTCATCGGGGTCGCCGGCTGGCCGGCCCCGCGTTCCCGCTCGATGCGGAGAGCGCGTCGCTGGCGCGGTAGTGCGGCACGAGGTCGGGGTGGATCCCGTCGCCGCCCTCGCGGAAGAACCGGGTGGACGCCGAGTCGGCCGCGGGTGTGCCCGGGCAGGCGAACCCGTCGCGTCGGCCCGGACCGGGTGGACGCGTCTCCGTCGTATCGGCCGGCACGGGGTATGCGCGCCACCGCTGGACGGGACGAAGCCCCTCGATCGAGATCGGATCCTCTCCGGCATAGCAGAGCACGTCGTGACGTCGGACGATGCGTCCGTCCACCACGGAGAGCACCCCGGTCGCGCCGGGGAAGTCGCGGATGTCCTCGAGTGCGTCGGCGAGCTGCGAGGGGGAGCGAGCTCCCGACTGCGCCGCCTCGAGCAGCAGCGCGGCCGCGTCGTATCCCGCCGGGGCACCACCGGGAGCCACGAGCGTGCGCCGGAACCGGGTCTCGTACGCCTGCACGAAGCGGTCCCAGCCTTCCGGATTCTCGAGGTCGGGTGACGCGACGACGACCCCCGAGAGGTGGCGTGTCGCTACCGCCTCCCGCACGCCGGCGTCGGTCCACGCCGCGGTGCCCAGCACCTGGATGCCGAGGGTGTCCACCCCGTAGAACGTGATCTGCGGCGCGAGCGCCTCCACGTCGGAAGGCGGCACCGGCAGGACCAGCGCTTCCGCGCCACTCCGCACCGCCCCCAGGATCTGCTCCTCGAAGAAGGTGAGGCCGGGTGCGTAGGTCAGCTGCTGCACCACGGCGCCCCCCGCAGCCTCGAACACCTCGCGGAACAGCCTCGCCTCTTCCAGCGACGCATCGTCCGAGGGGTGGAGCATGGTCACGGTCGAGATTCCCACCTCGGCGGCCCATCCGGCCAGGGTCCGCGCCGAGCCCGGATCCAGACTGCCGAGGGAGTAGACGTCGTCCTCCCCGTCGGGCTCGAGGAACGCCGTCGGTGATACCACCGGGACACCGCCAGATCGTGCAGCCGCGGCGGCTCCGAAGGGCGCATCCTGAAGGGGCCCCACGACGCCGAACGTCCCCGCCGCCTCGATCGAGCCGATCAGATCGGCCGCGCGGCCCGCGTCGCCGCCGTCGTCGTAGATCTCGACCTCGGCGCGGTCGTCGAGCTCCGCGGCCGTCACTGCGGCCAGCACGCCGTCGCGGACCTCCTCGGCAAACCGACGGAGCGCCGGCGAGCCACTGTTGGGCAGGATGGCCGCGATCGGGATCCGGTCGGCGAGGGTGGCGTCCGCCGAGATTCCTTCGCCCCCGAGGAGCGCCTCGGCCGCGGCGAGGTCCGGCCCGAACGCTCCACTCGCGATGGCCGTCCGCGCCGCCTCGCGTGCCGCGGGCGCCGCACCCTGCGCACCGAGCGACCGCGCGAGGGCGACCCACACCGGCGCCGCCAGGGCCGCGCGCGAGGACGCCGCGGAGGTGACGGCCTCGAGCTCGTCGAGTTCGAGCCGGGCCGCCACATCCCTGATCCACGCGAAGTCTTCGGTGCGAACCGGTACCTCCGCGCCGAGCCCGAGCGCCGCCTCGACGGCCTCGGCGGAGCGACCCGCCTCCGACAGGATGCGGGCACGCAGCAGTGTCGCGTCCGGGCGGCGCGGGTCGTCCGGACCCAGCAACGGAAGGAGTCGCTCGACATCGGCCAGCGCGATCGACTGGTCGGCCCCCGCGTCGGGTGTCCCGAGCGCGCGGGCGCGCACCCACAGCGCCGCACCCGCGCTGCCGGTCGCCGGGAAGTCGTCCACGATCGTCGTTGCGGTCACGGCCGCGTCGTTGGTCCGACCCTCACGGAGTGCCGCCTCCGCCTGCCGGAGGAGATCCGCAGCCTCGCGCTCGTCGCTTCGGGACACGGGCTCGCGCTCGAGCGGGATCGCGGGGAGCGCGGGTGTGGTCGGCGCGGCCGGTCCACCCTGGACCGCCTGGCAGCCGGCGATCGCCGTGGTCGCGAGAAGAAGGGCGAGCCAGACCCCGATGCGCCCTCGCCCGGCCACGCGGACACGCGCGACCGGGCGAGGAAGCGATCGTGACTCCGGGGAGATCACGGCAGCCGGGTCAACTCTTGTCTTCGTCGTCGGCGTCGTCCTCATCCGACTCGGAAGCATCATCGTCGCCCTCGGCCTCTTCGTCCTCGTCATCGGAGTCGTCATCGTCCGAGTCGTCTTCGTCGTCCGAATCCTCGTCGTCCGCGTCCGCGACGTCGTCCGCCGCGTCGGCGGCCGTCTCGGCCTCATCCGACTCGTCCTCGTCGACCTCCGGCTCTTCGACGACCTCCTGGTACTCGGGCAGCTCGACCACCTGCAGCGTGATGCGACGGTTGGCGGCATCGGAGTCCATGATCGTGAGCGAGACCGTCTCGCCGGCCCGGTAGTACTCATCGAGGGTGTAGTCGTCACTCACGCCCGCGTTGTGGCCCGGCATGAACGCCTCGATGTCGTCGCCGAGGTCGATGTAGACCCCGCCGTCGTTGAGGCGGACCACGGTGCCCTCGACCTCCATCCCGACGGTGAACCGCTCGGAGATGGTCGGCCACGGGTCGTCCTGGATCTGCTTGAGCCCGAGTGAGATTCGCTTGTTCTCGGCGTCGACGTCGAGAACCATCACCTCGACCTCCTCGCCCTTCTGAACGATCTCGGAGGGATGCTCGACGCGCTTCGTCCACGACATGTCGGACACGTGGACGAGTCCGTCGATCCCCGGCTCGATCTCCACGAAGGCACCGAAGCTCGTGAGGTTCCGGACCACGCCCTGGAGCGTCGTACCCGTCGGGTACTTCACCGGAAGCGCGAGCCACGGGTCCTCCTCGATCTGCTTCATCCCGAGCGAGATCTTCTCGTCGTCCGGATCGACCTTCAGCACCACCGCCTCGATCTCGTCGCCGATGGCCACGAGCTTGGACGGGTGCCGGACGTTGCGCGTCCAGGACATCTCGGAGATGTGGACCAGACCCTCGACGCCCTTCTCCAGCTCGATGAAGGCGCCGTAGTTCGTGATCGACACGACGCGGCCCTTCACACGCGCACCGACGGGGTACTTCTTGTCGATGTCCGTCCAGGGGTACGGCAGGAGCTGCTTCAGCCCCAGCGAGATCCGCTCGCGATCCCAGTCGATGTCGAGGACCTTGATGTCGAGCTCCTGCCCGATCGAGACCACCTCGTTCGGGTTGGCGACGCGGCCCCAGGACATGTCCGTGATGTGGAGCAGTCCGTCGAGCCCGCCGAGGTCGATGAAGGCACCGAAGTCGGTGATGTTCTTCACCGTACCCTCGCGCACCTGACCGACCAGCAACTCCTTCACGAGCGTCTCGCGCTTCCGCTCGCGCTCGGCCTCCAGGATCACGCGGCGCGACACCACGATGTTCCGGCGGCGCTTGTTGAGCTTGATGATCTTGAAGTTGTAGACCTCGCCGACCAGGTCCTCGATGTTCGGAACCCGGCGGAGCGCGATCTGCGACCCCGGCAGGAAGGCGTCGACGCCCATCAGGTCGACGGTCACACCGCCCTTGATCTTGCGGACGAGCGTTCCCTTGACCGGCCGATCCTCCTCGTACGCGTCCTTGATCTTCTCCCAGACGCGAAGGAAGTCGGCCTTCTTCTTCGAGAGAACGACGATGCCGTCCTCGTCCTCGAGGCTCTCGAGCAGCACCTCGACATCGTCGCCGATCTCGGGCACGTCCTTGAACTCGTCGCGCGCGACGGAGCCTTCGGACTTGAATCCGAACTCGAGGATGACGGCGGTGTCCGTAACGTCGAGCACCTTCGCCTCGACGATCTCGCCCTCGCGGATCCCCGCAAAGTCCTCCTCGTACTCGCCGAGGAGCGCCGCGAACTCGTCGCGGGAGATGTCCAGCTCTTCCTGACCGTACGGATCGTACTTCAGGAGCGGGTCGATACCGGTGTCGTCGTCGTCGTCGAAGTCGCCCTCGATCACTTCACCGGTGAAGGCGTCGACGGAGACATTGGCCTCCTCCTCGAGCTCTTCCGCGGTGGGCTCTTCGTCGACCGGATCGGCGACGGGGGCCTCCGCCTCGGGCGCCTCGTCGGCGGCTTCGACGTCGGCGGCTTCGGTATCGGGGGTCTCTTCGACCTGATCACCCTCGACGGCGACGGCTTCGTCGGTGGTCTCGAGGGTTTCGTCCTTGGAATCGGCCATGATGCTCGCTCCCTCCCGGGAGCCGGTCTCCGGCGGGCGATGCGACTGCCCGGCGGGTTGAGGTTGGAAAGAGAAGGCGCACACCCACACGGTGCGCGCCCGATGCAATGCGTCTGATGTACCGCAGCCTGATCTACAGTCCTTGAGGTCCGGCCCTGATGTACAGCCCTGAGGTACAGCACCTGAGGTACAGCAAAGGGAAGCTAAATCGGCCTGTTGGAGGCGTCCAGCCCTCGCGCCCACCCTTTCGAGGCACCGCCTGAGTTCAGGGCACGTCCATGCGGGAAAGGCGAAGCGTCGTCCGCCAACCGAAGAAGGCCACCACGACCACCGCGACGGACGCCGCGATCGCGAGCGAGACGTGCGGGGCGTCCGCGAAGCGCCTCGGATCGAGTCCGTGCATGATCGCGGCGGCGTAGTGTCGGACACTCATGAAGCGGATCCCCGAGACGAAGCCCGAGAAGAGCCCCTCCCAGAGCACGATGTAGAGAAGTCCCGCGCCGATCGCCTGGCTGACCGCCAGGCCTAGCCACGTGAAGACGGACGCGTACATGACGAGCGCCGCCGCCGTCGCGGCCGAGACCGCCACGAGCGCGGTCGCATCGTGATTGAAGGCGAGCCAGCTCGTCCACGCGGCGCTCCCGAGTACGAAGGGGGCCGCGACGACCACCGAGGCAGCCACCTTCGCGACGACGAGCTTCCACCTCGGGAGCGGGGTCAGGACGAGGTTGGCGAGGGTTCGGTCGCCGACCTCATGCCCGAGCGACACGCTGGCGATCGAGAGCACGATGAGGGGGACGATCGACGCCGCCATCATCCCGCTCAGCACGACGGCCTCGTACTCGGCCACGCTCGGCGCGGTCGAATCGGAGGTCATGAGCCACGTGATGCAGACCGGCAGAAGTCCGAGGACGCCGAGGATCACGATCCGCCCACGGGTCGCCAGCTGGCGCACCGTGAGCCGAAACACGGTCACCATCGCTCAGCCCTCCACCAGGTAGCCGAAGACGCTTTCGAGCGAGTCGTCCAGCGGCTCCACCCGGCGCAGTCGCGTCCCGACGCGTGCCGCGACCCTCGGGAGCTCGATCTGGAGCTCACGCACGTGGGTCGAGAGCACGACGAGCCCACCGTCCCCCTCCATCTCCACGGCGTCGATCGACTCGAGCTGCACGATCGCGGCGGCGAGCCGGCGAGGGTCGTCGGCCACCACGCGGACGTGGTACGGCCGGTGGTCGAGCGCCGCCCGAATCGCCCGGAACTCGCCCGACGCGGCGAGCTTGCCGTTGATCACGAGCATCACGGTGCTCGCGAGCTCCTCGACCTCCTCGAGAATGTGCGAGGAGATGAGAATCGTCCGGCCCCGCGCCGCGAGCTGCCGGAGGAGTGCCTGGAAGTGGTACCTCTGTCGGGGATCCGCGCCGTTGAGCGGCTCGTCCAGAACGAGCACCTCGGGGTCGTGCACGAGCGTCGCGGCGAGCCGCATCCGCTGTCGCATGCCGCGCGAGTAGGTGCCCATGCGAAGTGACGACGCCTTCACGAGATCCACCAGTTCGATCGCCCGGTCGGTGGCGTCGTTCGGGTCCGGCACGCCCCTCAGTCGGGCCATCGCGAGGACGAACTCCCTCCCGGTCAGATACGGGTAGATGGCCTCGTGCTCCGACATGACGCCGACACGCCGGTACAGTTCGGGATTCCTGCGGACCGGTTCGCCGAACATCGTGATCCGCCCGGAGGAGACCTCCGCGAGGCCGGTCATCATGCGGAGCAGTGTCGTCTTCCCCGCCCCGTTCGGCCCGAGGATCCCGGTGATCCCCGGCATCACGTCGAAGGTGACGTCGCTCACCGCGACGACGTTCCCGAACCAGCGAGAGACCCCGTCGACCCGGATCACGGGTCGGTCCGCGGTCACGAGACCCCCCGTCGATACCGGTTGAGAAGGATCGCCGCCGGCACCGCGACCCAGAGCGCGTACCAGCCGAGGCGCAGCGCGACGGGAAGCAGGTTCGCGTCGCCGACGGCCGACATGTCGCTGACGGCCCCGAACACGATGTCGTTCACCTGCACCGGAATGGCGGTCAGGTTGAACATCGCGATCCACTGACCCGCGACTCCTTCCGCCTCCTCCGCGAGGCCGATCGTGAACGGCGTCGAGATCACGATGAGACCGACGAGGAAGACCGCGGCGTAGGCCCGGCGCGACGTGAACGAGGCGACCATGAGGGCGAGCGTCGTGATGAACACCGCGAGCGCGGCACCCGCAACGAGGATCCGCGGCAGGTCCGTCCACTGCTGGGCGAGGTAGGCGAAGGGCTCCGGGTTGCCCATGACGAGCCCGATCATGAAGACGAGCTGGGGCACCCACGCGACCGCCAGCGCGACCACCAGGAAGGCGGACCACCGCGCAACGATGTAGTCGATCCCGCTGATGGGGCGCACGAAGTAGAGATCGAGAACGCGGTCGCGCCGATCGGGACAGAGCAGCTCGGGCGCGACCACGCCCGCGAAGAGCACGAAGATGACCGCCGTCATCGAGTAGTAGTCCGCGTGCGTCGGGAGCTGCTCGACGGCCTCGGGCCCGAGCAGACTCAGCGCGGACCCCGCCGCGAGCGCCAGAACGAATCCGAACCCGACCAGCACGGTGATGAACGCCCAGGGGAGGATCTTGGCACGCCCTCCACGTCCGATCCCGAGGGCGATGCGGACGCCGTCCGCGAAGATCGCGCGCCGACCCCGGCCCCGACCCTCCCGGATCCCGTCGTAGCGCTGGTAGCCGATGTCGAAGACCGTGCCGCGCGCCGGGGTCACCTCCTCGTCCGCGCCACTCACGTGTCGCCTCCGAGCTGTTCTCCCTCGCGCGCGAAGAGTTCGGAGAGTGCCCGACGGCGCGGCGCCATCCGCCGCAGCGGGGCCCCCGTCTCGACGAGCGCCTGGACGATGAGGTCCTGCACCCGGCCGTCGCGCCCCTCGATGACGAGCCCACCGCGCTCCGCGGGGACGACGCTGAGGCCCGCGGCCCGAAGTCCCTCGGCAAGCTCGTCCTCCCGCTCTTCCACCTCGACGAGAAGCCGCTCCGTCTCGAGGGTGAACTCGGAGACCGCGCCCTCCTGCACCAGCCGTCCCTGACGCAGCAGCGCGATCCGGTCGCAGGTGCGCTCGACGTCGCCCATCAGGTGCGACGAGAGCACGATGCTGATCCCGAACTCGCGGTGGGTCTTCCGGACGAGGGCGAGCATCTCCTCGCGCCCGGCCGGATCGAGACCGGCTGTGGGCTCGTCGAGTAGAACGAGCCGGGGGTCGTGCACCAGCGCCTGCGCCAGCTTCACCCGCTGCTTCATCCCCGTCGAGTATCCTCCGATGGGGCGATATCGCTCCTCGAAGAGACCCACGTGGCGCAACGTGTCCGCGGCGCGGGTCCGCGCGGAGGCCGGCGGAAGTCCGCTGACCTGCGCCATGTGGGTCAGGAACTCGACGGCGGACACCTGTGACGGGAGACAGTCGTGCTCGGGCATGTACCCGAGGAACCCCCGCACTCCACTCGCGCTCGCGGCCTCGTTCGGCAGGACGCGGACGGCTCCGGCGGTCGGCGGGATAAGCCCGAGAATGATCCTGATCGCCGTGCTCTTCCCCGCCCCGTTCTCACCCAGTAGACCGGTGATTCCGTCCGACACCGTGAGGTCGAGCCCCGCCAGCGCCACGACGGATCCGTATTCCTTCCGGAGCCCCTCCGCGACGATCAGCGCCGACATGCGTCGTCGTAGCCGAGGCGACACGCTCGACCGAACGTTCGCGCGGCTCGGTTCAGGTCGCGCTCGACGCGGTCTCCCGTCGCGAGGAGGTCGGCCATCCGGTAGCACGCCTCCCCGACCGGGTCTCCCCGACCTCCCCCCTCGGTTCGCCCGTAGCACGCGGTGTCGTACAGATCGACCGCCCGCTCGGCGTCGGCCTCGACCGCCACGCCGTCCTCGTAGAGCCGGGCGGTGCCGAAGCACCCCAGCGGGGATGTACGGCATGCGTCGTTCAGCTGCTGGAACGCCGCCGCCGAGTCGACCGGCACCCCGACCCCGGCGAGGTGCGCGTCGGCGAGCCGGATGCAGGCGAGCACCTCCTCGTCACACGCGTCGCGGTAGAGCTCGGTGGCCCGGGTACGGTTGTCGGCGCCCGGGAGTCCGGCGAGCAGTTCTCCGAGGCGGAGGCACCCCGTGGCCTCGCCGCCGTCGCATGCGCGCTCGAGGAGGGGGCGCGCGTCGCGGCTCGTCATGAACCGGTCGGCCAGCACGACGCACCCGGGCAGGTCGCCGCCGTCGCATCCACGGCGAAGCAGGTCTTCCGCCTCGCCGCGACTCGCCTGGACTCCGGCGCTCGACTCGAGGTGCATCTCGGCGAGTCGCACGCACCCGACGGGCGCATCGGCCGATTCACACGCCGCCTCATAGCGGGCCGCGGCCTCCACCGGGTCCTCGAGAACCTGGTCGCCGACGATGAGCCGGTCGGCGTAGCTGACGCAGGCCGCGGCGTCGCCCGCATCGCACGCCGCGCGGTCCCGTCGAGCCTCGGCCGCACCGGCGTTCCGGCATCCGGTGACCATCACGAGCGCGAGCGCGGCGCCGACGGCACGCAGGTCCCTGGCCATCCCGAACGCAGACCTCCCCGTCACTCCGCCCTTCCCTCGATTCGTGGACTGAACCCGCGTGACGACACAGAGTCGTGCACGTGCCCACCCGAGGCACCCGCGGGCCGGCGGGCGATGCCCGCCTCGCAGGGATGTAACGCCCCGGCCGGGTCACCGCGAGCATCGCCAGGCCCCGGCTCGCAAAGCTCCCGACATCGGAGGCTCGGCGCGGGCCCGCTCCCGCCGGCCTCAGCCGGAGGCGGCGGCTCTGGCGAGGCGGACCACGAGGTCGACCTGGGCCGCGAAATCCAGCTCGGTCGTATCGACGTGAACCGCGTCCGACGCCGGCACGAGCGGAGATACCTCGCGCTCCATGTCCACGCGGTCCCGCTCGGTGAGAAGCAGCCGCTCGCGCTCGATCTGGTCCGGAGAGGGTGTCGTGACGCCGTGATCGCCGAGCCGGCGCCGCGCTCGCTCGTCCGGGTCGGCGGTCAGGAAGATCTTGGTGCCGGCGTTCGGAAACACGACCGTGCCCATGTCACGGCCGTCGGCGACCAGGCGGCCGTGGGAACCGGCGTGCCGCTGCGTGTCGAGCAGCCACCGGCGGACCGCCGGGATCCGGGCGACCCGCGAGACGGCGGCAGTCACGTCCTGGGTGCGGAGTTCCGACTCGAGGCGGCGTCCCCGGAGGAGAATCGTCAGCGCCTCGTCGTCGGGCCGGACCGTGAGTCCGAGTCGGTCGAGCGCCTCCAGATCGAGCGCCCGCCAGGCGTCGGAGGGCTCGTCTCGGTCGAGAAGCGCGAACGCGACGGCCCGATAGAGCGCGCCCGAGTCCAGATAGCGCCACCCGAGCCGACGTGCCACGGCGCGCGCCGTGGTCGATTTCCCCACCCCGGCCGGCCCGTCGAGCGTCACGATCGTGCGCGCCGGGTCGGTCACGAAACGACCTCCGCGAGCGTGGCCCAGAACCCGGGAAAACTGACCTCGACGCAGTCGCGCCCGGTCACTCGGATCTCGTTCCGGGGATCGGCCGCCAGCACGCCGAACACCATCGCGATGCGGTGGTCGTGGCGGGGATCCACGACGCCCGAGAGCGGGGCGTCGGTTCCCTCGACCTCGAGTCCGTCGGGATGCTCCTCGCAGGCGACGCCGACGGCTCGGAGGTTGTCGACGAGGGCGCTGATGCGGTCGGTCTCCTTGTGGCGGAGTTCTTCCGCGCCGCGGATCGTCGTGACCCCCTCGGCCCGGACCGCCGCAATCGCTACCGCCGGCAGCTCGTCGATCGCCCGAACGACGTCCGACGCGCCCACCTGGATCGCCCGAAGATCCGTCGGGAGGGCGCGCACCGTCCCGATGGGCTCGCCCCCCTGCTCCGATTCGACCTCCCGCGACATGCGGGCGCCCATCCGGTCGAAGAGGTCGAATCCGCCCGTCCGTGTCGGGTTGAGCCCGACATCGGTGATCTCGACGCCGTCCGTAAGGCCGAGAAGGGCCGCGAGCAACAGAAACGTCGCCGACGACGGGTCGCCCGGAACCCGGAGGTCGAGCGGCGGAATGCGGTCGGGTGGATCGCGCATCTCCACGCGGACTCCCTCGCCACGGACGTGGCGGATGATTCGCGCGCCCAGCGCGTCGAACATGCGCTCCGTGTGGTCGCGCGAGACGCCCGGCTCGGTGAGCTGCACCGGCACCCCGCCCGTCAGCCCGGCGAGCAGCAGTGCACTCTTCACCTGCGCGCTGGCGACCGGCAGGTCGAGGTCGACGGCGCGGAGGGCTCCACCGGCCACCCGCACCGGGAGGCGCCCGTCCGACGCCTCGTACTCGAAGCGGGCACCCATCACGCCGAGGGGGTCGGTGATGCGCTTCATCGGCCGCGAGCGGAGCGACGCGTCTCCGGTGACCACGGCGGTAAGGTCGCAGCCCGCGAGGGCACCGAGCAGGAGGCGCGCACCGGTGCCGGAGTTCCCGAGGTCGAGGGGCCCGCCGGGACTCGACCACCCGCGAAGCCCCGCTCCGCCGATGCGGATCTCCGATCCGTCGGCCGGAAGGTCCGGGACACTCGCACCCAGCGCGGCCACGGCGGCCGCCGTCGAGCGGGGGTCGGCGCCGGCGAGCACGCCGTCGAGCCGGCTCGCGCCATCGGCGAGCCCGGCCAGGATCAGAGCCCGCTGAGAGACGGACTTGTCCCCCGGGACACGAAGGCGGATCACCCGTCGACCTCCGCGCGCCCATCTCGCCACGCGGCCGCCCGCTCGAGTCGCGAGATCGAGACCTCGACCTCGCCCCCTTCGAGTGCTTCGGCGTCCTCCTCGAGCCTCTGCGCGACGTCCCGAAGCGCCGCGACGAGCGACGGACGCGCGTGCGCCAGGAGATCCCTCCACATCGCGGCGGAGCTTCCGGCGAGCCGCGTGGCGTCCCGCCCGCCCGGGCCGAGCGAGGTCGGCGACAGGCCGGCCGCCGCCATCGCGTCCGCCAGCGCGGTCGAGGCCACCTGCGGGAGATGGCTGACCAGCGACATGCGCTCGTCGTGATCGATCGCGTCGACCCACTCCGGCACGCCGCCGACCGACTCCCAGAGCCCCGCGACCGAGGCGCGCGCGTGGAGCGCGGATGCGGGTGCGGCCGAGAGGTACACGGGTACCCCGTCGTACAGGTCCGGGCGAGACGCACCGAAACCCGACCGCTCGCTTCCCGCGAGAGGATGGGACGTCACCCAGCTCCCGGTGAGTCCCGCGTCGCCGGCCATCTCGAGGGCCGGGGCCTGGAGGCTGGCGACGTCCGTCACGACCGCGTGGGCGCCGACGAGGTCGCTCAGCTCGGCCGCGAGCGCCGCCACAACCGACAGAGGCGTGGCCAGCACGACGATGCCAGCGTCCGCGACGGCGTCCGCGAGGCTCGTCGCGACGTCGACCCCGGCGGCGGCGGCAGCCTCGCGGTCGGCGACGTCGGCAGCCCAGCCGACCACCCGAACGTCCTCGGCATCGGCGGCACCGGACGCCGCCAGCGCTCGCGCCAGCGACCCGCCCATCACCCCCAGCCCGACGACGGCGACCTTCACGTCCGCGCGGCCCCGTTGGTGTCGGTCTCGGTCGCGTCGATCTCGTCCGGGTCGTCCCGATAGCCGAGCTCGATCACCATGCCGTCGTGAGCCACGCGGGCACCCGGGAAGATCGCGACTGCCTCGTCGCGCAGCTGGTCCGGGGCATCGGCGTGACGGGCGGACACGTGGGTCAGCACGAGCCGCCGGGCGCCGGCCTCGAGGGCGATCTGGGCGGCCTCGGCCGCGGTCGAGTGAAGCGTCTCGACCGCCCGCTCCCGTTCGTCCTCGACGAAGGTGGCCTCGTGAATCAGCAGATCGGCGTCCCGCGCCATCTCGACCACGCGCTCGCACGGACGCGTGTCTCCGGCGAACACGACGCTCCGGCCGGCCCTGGAGGGCCCGACGAGGTCGGCCGGGTCGATCGTCCGGCCGTCGACCTCGACGCTCTCGCCCCGGTGAAGGCGCCCGAACAGCGGACCCTCGGGGACACCGAGCGCTCGCGCCCGCTCGACGTCGAAGCGTCCGAGCCGGTCGTCCTCGCGGAGGCGGAAGCCAAGCGCGTTGTGCTTGTGGACCACCGAGAAGGCGTCGACATGCCATCCGTCGAAGGAGACCGTCGAGCCGTCGGGCAGCTCCTCGACCGTGACCTCGAACGGCAGCCGCTCGACCCCGAGGTAGACGGCGTCGAGCAGTGTCTTGCGGCTTCCGCGCGGTCCGCGGATGACGAGCGGGTCCGTTCGACCCTGCAGGCCCATCGTGCGGACGAGGCCCGGGATCCCGAGGATATGGTCGGCGTGGATGTGTGTGACGAAGAGGTGATTCAGCGCGAACCCGGTCTGATACCGCATCATCTGGCGCTGCGTACCCTCCCCGCAGTCGAACAGCAGTACCTCTCCCTCCCGCTGAAGCGCGATGCCGGTGACGTTCCGGCCCACCGTCGGGCGCGCGGCGGCGGTGCCGAGGAAGGTCACCCGGATCACGGGCCGGCCCCGGTGCCGGCGGGCAGGCCGAGGAAGTTCTCCAGCAGCCGGTGACCCCCGTCGGAGAAGAGCGACTCGGGGTGGAACTGCACGCCCCACACCGGATGCTCCCGATGTCGCACCGCCTGCACCTCCTCACCGGCCTCCTCGTCGTCGGACCAGGCGACCGGCACCAGCACGTCCGGGAGCGCGGCGGGATCGGTGACCAGCGAGTGGTAGCGCGTCACCGTCAACGGCGACGGAAGACCGGTGAAGATCCCGGTCCCGTCGTGCCGGATCGCCGACGTCTTCCCGTGCATCGTGCGCGCCGCCCGGATCGTTCGTCCCCCGTACGCCTCTCCGATCGCCTGATGGCCGAGGCACACGCCGAGGATCGGGGTGCCCGCCCCGAGCTCCCGCACCAGATCCACGCTCACCCCCGCCTCCGCCGGCGTGCAGGGGCCCGGCGACAGCACGATCCGCTCCGGCGCCATCGCGCGAATCTCCTCGACGCTTCGCTCGTCGTTCCGGATCACGACCGGGTCGGCACCCAGCTCGCCGAGATACTGGACGAGGTTGAAGGTGAAGGAATCGTAGTTGTCGAGAACGAGCAGCATCGAATCCGCAGCCGGGTTCGCGGGGATGGTCCTCCGGGTGGACGGAAATGTAGGTTCCGGAGCGTGTACTTCGAAGTCACGCCCCGGAACCCCGGGCCCGCCCGCACGAACCGCCCCACTCCATGATCCGACGCTGCCTCGTCTGCGCGAGCGACTTCGCGGAAAACGAGGAACTCGAGCACCTCTCTCGCGGCCGGCGCGTGGCGTTCGACCCGAACCGCGGGCGGCTCTGGGTGGTCTGCCGGACGTGCCGCCGATGGTCTCTCATCCCGCTGGAGGATCGGTGGGAGGCGCTCGAGGAGCTGGAGAAGGCCACCCACGATCGCGGCCGGCTCCTGTCCGAGACGGACAACATCGCGCTGCTCCGGGTAGGCCAGCTGGAGGTGGTGCGCGTCGGCGGCGCCGGCCTCCGCGAGGAGGCGTGGTGGCGATACGGGCGCGAGCTCACGCAGCGCCGGGCCCACGCCCGGAAGGTGGCCGTCGCGACGAGCGTCGTCACGGGAGGCCTCATCGCGACCGGCTTCACGACGGGGGGCATGTCGCTCGTGGCCGGCTGGCTGCTCTGGCAGCGCGCGCCCGAGGGGCTTCAGAAGGCGGGCCGGTGGATGCGCTTCGGGCGCCGGGCGTGGATGGGCGATGCGACGTGCGCGAAGTGCGGGCGCCGGTTCGATCGCGTCTCGTTCGCCGACCGTAGCCAGCTGCTCGTGCTCCCCGGCGAACGTCCGGACGCGCCGGCGCTCTCGCTGCGGTGCCCGCGGTGCCGCGGCTGGGGCGACGAGGGTGGACTTCGGATCGAAGGCGACGCCGCCCAGCACACGCTCCGCCGGGTTCTGGCGTACGAGCACTACACGGGCGCCACCGACCGTCGCGTTCAGGCCGCCACGCGGCTCATCGAGGAAGCCGGCTCGGCGGGGGACCTGACCCGGATCCTGGTCCGCGACGGGCGGCGCCTCGGCGATCTGCAGCGCACCGGCGCGATCGCCCTCGAGATCGCCGCCAACGAGGCCCGCGAGCAGCGGCTCCTCGAACTCGAGGTGCGGGAGCTCGAGGCGGTGTGGCGGCGGGAGGAGGAACTCGCGGAGATCATCGACGGCGAGCTGTCCCCCTTCCCGCTTCTCCGCGCCTTCCGGTCACGTCTCGACGGTTGAGTCGACCCGCTCGGCGGTCGGTCAGTAGTCCACCGGCCGCAGGTAGTACTCCCCGATCGCGGTGGACGAAAGCATGGCCACGGTCGGGCGCTCGCGCTTCCAGTGCGTGGAGCCCAGCCGGCGCGCGGTCACCTCGACCGCCGACGCGTCGAAGCCGGCGTCCACGAGTTCCTTCGGCGTCCAGCCACGGGTGAGCCAGTAGAGGATCGGATCGGCGTCGGCATAGCGCACGCCCATCTCGCTCTCGTCCGTAACGCCCTCCACCAGATCGGCGGTCGCAGGCTTCTCGACGATCTCCGCGGGTACCCCGAGGTGCCGCGCGAGCGCCCAGACCTGCGTCTTGAAGAGGTCGCCCAGCGGGTTGATCGGCGGCGAGTCGTCCGCGTGCCACGTGTAGTAGCCGAGCAGTCGCTCACTCTTGTTGCCGGTGCCCAGCGGCAGGGCGCGGAGCTTGGCGGACTGGTCGAAGAGGACGATCGCGCGCGTCCGCGCCATGAGATTGCCGCGGCGGAGCCCGGACGCATCGGGCTCGTAGGTGTCCGCGTATCCGTCGACGGCGTCGGAGATGTCGATGGTCCGCGCCTGCGCCCCCGTCTGCTCGAGGATCGCCTCGGCGTGCTCCAGGCTCTCGGCGCTCGACGTCCGGTATGGGAGCCGGAAACCGTGCACGTTCCCGGCGCCGATCGCGCGGCACGCCAGCGCGAGCGTCACCGCCGAGTCCACGCCACCCGAAACGCCCACCACCGCTCGCTCGAACCCGCGACGCTCGACCACCTCGTCGCGCAGGAAACGAACGAGAGTGTCCTCCACGAGGTCGAGGTCGAGGCGGAGAAGCTCCTCGACGGGGACGTCCGGCTCGGGACCGGACGCGGACCCGGAAACGCGTCGCGCGGGCGTGGCCGTCCCAGGGCCGGCGCCGCGGAGTCCCGAAACGGCGGCGGGCAGCGCCGCCGGCGAGCCGAACGGCACGCTCGACCCGCCGTCGAGTGCACGACGGAGGTGCGGCAGTGCGTGCTCGAGGTCGGCCAGCAGCGGCGTATCGGCCCGGGCCCGGGCAACGGCCTCACCCCCCAGCCGTGCCGAGACCACCGCCTCCTCGTGCAGGCCACCGTCGGCGATGAGCTCGCCGTCGGGCCCGAAGACCTGCGACCCGCCGGCGAACACCTTGCCACCCTCGGAACCCACCAGCTGCGCGACCGCGACGAACACGCCGTGCTCTTCGGCGATGCCCCGACCGAGACGGTCCCACCGCACGAGGTTGCCGGGGCGCTCGGCTTCGTCCGGTCGGAAATCGCGGACCGGCGAGGCGCTGGGCACGACGATCAGCTCGGCCCCGTGAAGCGCGAGGATGGTCGCCGTGAGTCCGTGCCAGGCGTCCTCGCAGACGAGGAGGCCGATGCGACCGTGGCGCGTGTCGACCGTACGTACCTCGGTGCCCGCCTCCACGAACCTCGCCTCGTCGAAGACCCCGTACGTGGGAAGGAAGAGCTTCCGGTGCACGTGGGCCACGACCCAGGCGTCGCCGCGCGGCGTCAGAAGAAGGGCCGAGTTGTAGATCCGCCGCCGCCAGGACTCGAAGAACCCGAGCACGACGTCTGGCGCGTCCCTCGGGGGCGCGCCGAGCGCGGACGCCACGTCCTCCGCCGCGCGGGCGACCTCCCCCACACCGCCCTGAAGGAAGTATCCGGACAGGCAGGCTTCGGGGAAGACGAGCAGATCGGTCTGTCCGGCGTGGTCCGAAATCGCCGTGCGCACGCGCTCGAGGTTCGCGTCGACCTTCGCCTTCTCGGGGCGGAACTGAACCAGCGCGAGTCGGAGGGGGCGGGGCGGGTCGCCGGGCATGACGTGGGATTCGGGGGCGCGTGGAGGCCGTCAGGGGGTGGCGGCGGTGCCGGAACGCAAGGTAACGTGGCGGCCGCGGGCGAACGATGCCCCGCCCCCCGCGAGCCCGTCAGGAACGACACTTGCTGGCAGGGGGTTGTAGCTTTCCGTACGACCCCGTTACCCGACCAGGACCCTCCATGCGCTTCATGCGTTCTCGCCTCTCCGCCCCGGGCCTCGCGCTCGGCGCGCTGCTCGTCGTCGGCCCGTCGCCGTCTCACGCCCAGGCCACGACGGCTCAGGACCCGACCACCGACGAGCAGATCCGGTTCGACGTGTTCATCAACACGCTCGCGGCGATCGAGCGGTTCCATCAGACCGCGTTCGCCGACACCCTGCTCTGGGACGCGGCGATCGAGGGAATGATCGAGGTGCTCGACGACCCGTATGCCGCGGTGTTCCGGCCCGAACAGGTCGAGCAGCAGGACGAGGACAACACGGGGAACTACGCGGGGATCGGCGTCACCATCTCGCAGTTGAACGAGGTCGTCACCGTGACCGCGGTGAATCGAGGTTTTCCGGCCGATCAGGTCGGGATGATGGAGGGCGACATCATCGTGGAGGTCGACGGCACGGACACGAGCGACTGGACCACCGCGGACGTGTCGGACGTGATTCGTGGCCCCGCGGGAACGCTGGTGACGGTGGTGGTCGAGCGTGAGGGCGTCGGCCGCATTCCGTTCCCGATCACGCGCGCGCAGGTCCACGTCGACCTCGTCCAGGCGGACCGCATCGCCGACGACCTGCTCTACATCGCGATGGATCGTTTCGCGCGCGAGTCGACGACCGAGCTGGACTCGATCCTCCAGGCCAACACCGACGCCTCGGGCATCGTCTTCGACCTCCGGCGCAATCCCGGGGGGTTCCTAGACGAGGCGCTCAGCATGGCCGACCTCTTCCTCGAGCCGGGTCTCCGACTCGCGAGCACGACGGTTCGCGAGCAGGGAGAGGCGTACGAGCTGATCGAGGAAGACTACGTGGCGGAGGTGACGCCACGGGTGCCCGACGTGCCGATGGTGGTCCTCGTCGACGAGTTCTCGGCTTCCGCATCGGAGATTCTGGCCGGCGCGCTCCAGGACCACGATCGCGCTCTGGTACTGGGCGAACGGTCGTTCGGGAAGGGGGTCGTGCAGGTCGTGCTCAACCTTCCCCACGGCTATCGTCTGCGGGTCACCAACGGCGAGTGGAACACGCCGCTGGGCCGCTCCCTTCATCGGCCGCGAGACCGTCAGGGGCGTCCGCTCGCCGAGAACGTGGACACCTTCCCGAAGATCACCACGGCGTCGGGTCGGGAGCTCGTCGCAGCCGGGGGGATTTTCCCGGACCTGACGATCCCGAACGACACCCTCACGACGGCCGAGCGCGAGTTCCTGCAGGACGCGGCCGAGCGCGAGGTGCCGATCCCGCTCCGGATCGCCGAGTTCGGATTCTCACAGGCGCAGGCGCAGACTGGAGAGGTGAACGCTCCTGCCGTGGACGAGAGCGCCTTCCGGGCCTTCGTGGACGGCCTCGTGGCCGAGGGTGCGAACGCCGAGATGCTCGGCGATCCCGAGGTGGAGAGCTACCTGCGCTGGCAGGCGGAGATCTCGACGTTCGACCGGCTTGGCCGGCTCGGACCCGCCACCGAGGCCCGAATGCGTCGTGACCCGGCGCTGGCGGAAGCCGTCGCGCTGCTCACCGGCTCCGCGACCCAGCCGGAGCTGTACGCGGCCGCGGCGGTGGAGCGGGCGGAGATGACGGACGGAACGGGGTCCAACTAGGGCCCGTTCACGCTACGGGGATGCGCTCAGCTCCGCGGGTGGAAGCTCCGGTGCACCTCGCGAAGGTATTCGCGGTCGACGTGCGTGTAGATCTGCGTCGTCGAGATGTCGGCGTGCCCGAGCAGCTCCTGCACGACGGTCAGGTCCGCCCCGCCCTCGAGCAGGTGCGTCGCGAAGGAGTGCCGCAGCGTGTGCGGTGACACGTTCTTCGTGATCCCGGCGCGCTCCGCCGCCTCCTTCACGATGGTCCACACCGACATCCGGCTGAGCGGCGTGCCGCGAGCGTTCAGGAACACCTTCCCGCCGGACGACCCTCGATCGAGTGCGGGCCGCACCCGTCCGAGGTAGACCTCGAGGGCCCGCCGCGCCGCGCCGCCGAGTGGCACGAGGCGCTCCCTGGAGCCCTTTCCGAACACGAGGAGCATCTGCTCGTCGAGGTCGACGCTTCGGACCGGAAGATCGGTGAGCTCGCTGACCCGCAGCCCCGATCCGTACAGGACCTCGAGGATCGCCCGATCGCGTGCCCACGTGTCCTTCGTGTCGTCGAGGGCGGCGAGCATCCGCTCGATCTCGTCGGGGTCGAGGACGTCCGGGAGCCTGCGACCGGTACGAGGTGATTCCAGCCGCTCGGTCGGGTCGACGTCGAGGTCACCCTCGTCCAGCAGGAACCCGAAGTAGGTGCGGAGCGCGGACTGGGCGCGTCGGATCGTGTTCGCGGCGAGACCCTCGTCCTTGAGGGCGTACGTGAACTCGCGAAGGTCTCCCCCGTCGACCTCTCGCGGGCCCGCGACGCCCGCGTCCCGCGCGAAGGTCACGAACCGCACGACGTCGCCCCGGTACGCCGACACCGTGCGCTCCGATAGTCCCCGCTCGACCGCGAGATGGTCGAGGAAGAGCTCGAGCCGCCAGGCACGGCGCAGGTCGTCGGGGCGATCCGCCATGCGGAAGCGCTACCGGTCGAGGTCGAAGTCGACGTGGAGCTGGCGTTCGGGCGTCTCGCCCCCGGCCGACTCGTAGAAGGCGAGCGCCACCTCGTTGTCCTCGTCCACCGCCAGCCACGCGAGACGACAGTGCCGCGAGCGACCGATGTCCAGCACCTCCCCCATGAGCGCGCGGCCGACTCCGCGACGCCGAAACGGCTCCGCCACGCCCACCTCGTTGATCCAGAGCTCGGGCCGGGCCTTGTCGGGGTGAAGGACCTCGACCGCCGATACGAATCCGACGATCCGCGGCACGTCCTCGTCGGTCATGGCAACGACGAGGAGGTTGCCCTGGCGTTCGAGGAACGCTCGCGCGGCGGCCGGTACCACCGCGTCGTCGAAGACGTCGGGCGGACAGGCCTCGAGCAGCGGGAGGTCGTCGGCCGAGAGCGCGCGCACCGTGATCGGGGTCATTCCGCACCGTTCCCCGAAGCGCGCCCACGCCCGTCTCCGTTCTCCGATCCGCGGGCCGATCCGCCGGCGCCGGCCCGCCGGCTCGAGCGCCACCACCAGAGCGTGCCGAGCAGCACGCACGCCGCCGCGATCGCGAGGCCCGTGTTGATCTGACCGATCCATCGGGCGAGCACGTCGAGGTTCTGGCCGGCGGCGTGCCCGGCCCAGATCAGCCCACCGTACCAGAGCAGCGAGGCCGACACGAGGGGCAGCGCCACCCGTGTCGCGGAGAGCCCGCCGATGCCGGCGAAGGCCGGCGCGACGGCGCGGAGGGCCGGAAGGAAGCGGAGGAAGAACAGCGCGACGCCGCCGTGGCGGGCGTGCCAGCGCTCGGCGCGCGCGAGCTGGTCGGCGCTCAGGATCCACCGTCCGGGGCCTTCGGCGAAGAACGCATGCCCGTAGCGGCGTCCGAGAAGGTAGACGACCCACGCGCCTCCGACGTTGGCCAGGCCCACGACCAGCGCGACGCTCCAGAGCGGAATCGCGCCGCGGCCGGCCAGCACGCCACCCACGGCGATGAAGGTGTCCGCGGGCACGGGCGGGAAGACGTTCTCCGCGAACGCGCCGAGCCCGAGCACCCCGTGGAGGAGGATCGGGTCGAGCGCCTCGAGCCGTTCGAGCGCGCGCAGGATCGGGTCGGCCGCACCGCCGAGCCCCGTCCCGACGCCCATCAGGCGCTCGGGGCCTCGCCCTCGACGCGATCCACGAGCGCGACGGCGTGCACCGCGAGTCCCTCTTCTCGACCCTCCCACCCCATCGTCTCGTTCGTCTTCCCCTTCACGGAGACGAAGTCCGGTCCGATGCCGAGGACGTCGCCCAGCCGGGCCCGCATCGCGGACGCGTGGGGTCCGATCTTCGGGGTCTCGCAGACGACGGTGACGTCCACGTTGACGACCTGATAGTTGGCGCGCTCGAGGACCTCCAGCGCCCGCCGGAGCAGGTCGATCGAGTCGGCGCCCTTCCAGCGTTCATCGGACGGTGGGAAGTGACTGCCCACGTCCCCGAGCGCGGCCGCCCCGAGGATGGCGTCGATGACCGCATGGCAGACGGCATCGCCGTCCGAGTGGCCGGTGAGGCCGGGGTGGTCCGGGATGACGACGCCGCCCAGCACGCAGGGGGTGCCGGGGTCGAACCTGTGGGAGTCGTAACCCAGCCCTACACGCATTCCCGCCGCGCTCAGTCGCCGTCCCAGCGACGCATGGCCAGGCAGACGTTGTGCCCGCCGAACCCGAACGAGTTCGAGAGGGTCACCCGCACGTCCCGCTCGATCGCGCCCTCGTGGGCATAGTTCAGATCGCAGGCGGGGTCGGGCGTCTCGAAGTTGATCGTCGGCGGGATCGTGCCGGTCCGCATGACCTGCGCGCAGATGACCGCCTCGATCGCGCCGGCCGCGCCCAGGATGTGCCCCGTCATCGACTTGGTCGAACCGACCACGATGTCGTAGGCCCGATCTCCGAGCACCTTCTTGACGGCGATCGTCTCGTGCTCGTCGTTGATCGGCGTCGACGTACCGTGCGCGTTGATGTAGTCCACGTCGTCCGGGCCGATGCCGGCGTCCCGCATCGCCTCGCGCATGGCGCGCTGCGCGCCCTCGTGCTCCGGGGGCGGCGACGTGATGTGGTAGGCGTCGCCCGTCACCCCGTACCCGACCACCTCGGCCAGGATCGTCGCGCCCCGCGCCTGCGCGGCCTCGAGCTCCTCGAGCACGACAGCGCCGGATCCCTCGCCCATCACGAAGCCGTCGCGGCCCGCGTCGAACGGCCGGCTCGCCTTCTCCGGCTCGTCGTTGCGGGTGGTCATCGCCTTCATCGCCGAGAACCCGGCGAAGGTCATCGGCGTGATCGTCGCCTCGCAGCCGCCCGCGATGCACCGGTCCGTGTCGCCGCGCTGGATGGCGCGGAAGGCATCCCCGATGGCGTGCGCGCTGGAGGCACACGCCGAGACCGTCGCGTAGTTGGGCCCGCGCGCTCCGGTGTGGATGGAGATGAGCCCCGCCGTGATGTCCGGGATGAAGAAGGGGATGAAGAAGGGGCTCACGCGGTTCGGCCCGCGATCGAGCATCTTCTGGTGCTCGCGCTCGAAGGTCGCGATGCCGCCGATGCCCGACCCGAAGATCACGCCGAAGCGGTCCGGATCCGGCAGCCGGCCGGGCTCGAGGCCCGCCATCCGAATCGCCTCGATCGCGGCCGAGATCCCGAAGTGGGACGTCCGGTCGTACCGGCGGGCATCCTTCGCGTCGACGACGTCGGACTCCACGAAGTCCGTGACCTCCGCGGCCACGCGACACGGGAAGTCCTCGGTGGCCTCGAAGGCCTGGACGGTCGCGGTTCCGCTGCGCCCGGCGACGAGCGCCTCCCACGTGGTCGGCACGTCGTTCCCGACGGCCGTGACCATCCCGGCCCCGGTGACGACGACCCGTCGATCGATACGGTCGGTCATCGGTGAATTCCTGCCTGGAGCAGGCTCCGAAGCGGAGCCCGAATCAGCTCGCCTTGTCGTTCATGTACTTGATGGCGTCTCCGACGGTGCGGAGCTTCTCGGCGTCCTCGTCCGGAATGTCGATCCCGAACTCCTCCTCGAAGGCCATCACGAGCTCGACGGTGTCGAGCGAATCCGCCCCGAGATCCTCCACGAACGACGCCTCGGGCGTGACCTTCTCGGCCTCGACTCCCAGCTCGTTGACGATGATCTCACGGACCTTGGACTCGGCGTCCGACATGTGCTCCCCCTGCTGTTCGATTGATGTTGCTTGAAGAAAATCGAGCCCCGCCCCGGAACGAGACGAAGGCTACATGACCATGCCGCCGTCGACGGCAAGAACCTGCCCGGTAATGTAGCGTGCCTCGGGCCCCACGAGAAACCGCACCACGCCCGCGATGTCGTCCACCTCGCCGAGGCGCCCGAGCGGGATCTGGTCGGCGAGCGCGGAGGTCTGTTCCTCCGACAGTTCGGCGGTCATGTCGGTGCGGATGTAGCCGGGCGCGATGGCGTTGCACCGCACCCCGCGCGACGCGAGTTCACGCGCGACGCTCTTGGTCAGGCCGTGAAGTCCGGCCTTCGAGGCGGCGTAGTTGGCCTGGCCGGCGTTGCCCATCAGGCCCACGACCGAGCTGACGTTGACGATCGCCCCCTCCCGCCGTTTCATCATTCCGCGGGTGACGGCCCTGATGAAGTTGAAGGCGCCCTTGAGGTTGATGTCGATCACCTGATCCCAATCGTCATTCTTCAACCGAAGGAGGATGTTGTCGCGGGTCACTCCGGCGTTGTTGATCAGGATCGCGATCGGTCCGAGCTGCTCCTCGATCGCGCCGACCGTGGCCGCCACGGCCTCGCCGTCGGATACGTCGCACGCGAACCCGGCGTGACCGCTGCCCGGCAGCTCGCCGGCCGTCGCGACCGCCCCCGACTCGCCCCGCGCGACCACGGCGACCCTCGCCCCCGCCCCGGCGAGCGCCTCCGCGATGCCTCGCCCGATCCCGCGCGAGCCTCCCGTCACGACCGCGACCGATCCCTCGAGCGCTCCACTCATGCGTCCGACTCCCCGTTGACGAGTTTCCGCACGTCCTCGGCCGTGCCGATCGACGTGCACTCCGTGTCGCGTGCGTTCCGGCGGTTGAGCCCGCAGAGGATGTTCCCCGGACCGAGCTCGACGAACCGCTCCGCTCCGCCCCCGACCATCCGCGCCACCGAGCGCGACCAGCGCACCGGCGACGTGAGCTGCCGGACGAGCAGCTCCCTGGCCGTCGCGGCATCGCCGACCGGTTCCGCCGTCACGTTCGACACGACGGGAACCTGCGGATCGCGGATCTCGATCGACGCGAGGAAGTCCTCGAGGCCCTTCTCGGCGCTCTCCATGAGCGGCGAGTGGAAGGCACCGGAGACGTTCAGTGCGATCGCGCGCTTCGCGCCCGCTTCCCTGGCCCGCTCCATCCCCTCGGCGACCCCGGCTTCGTCCCCCGAGATGACGACCTGCCCCGGCGAGTTGTAGTTGGCCGGCACGCAGATTCCGCCCTCGACCGCCGTGCACGCACCTTCGACCGCCCCGTCGTCGAGGCCAAGTAGAGCAGCCATCGTACCGGGCGTCTTCTCACCCGCTTCAGACATCAGCTCGCCCCGGCGACGGACCGCCCGGAGCGCGTCCGAGAAGTCGATCGCGCCGGCCGCCACGTAGGCCGAGAACTCGCCCAGCGAGTGCCCGGCGACGAAGGCCGGCTCGCCGAGAGCCTCCCGCGCGACCCGGTGGGCCGCGACGGCGTGGAGCAGGAGCGCCGGCTGGGCGTTCCGGGTCTCGGTCAGGACCTCGTCGGGGCCCTCCCACATGATCGACGTGAGCGACAGGTCGAGCGCATCATCCGCCTCGTCGAACAGCGTACGGACCTCGCCGTACGCCTCGGCCAGCTCACGGCCCATCCCGACATGCTGGGAGCCCTGGCCCGGAAACAGCAGCGCGAGTGACATGATTCGATCTCCCCCGTCAGAACTGCCAGACCATCGCGCCCCACGTCAGGCCCGCACCGAACGTGGCGGAGAGGACCTTCATGCCGGACTCGATGGTCCCGTCCTCGAGGGCCTCGTCGAGCGCGACCGGAATGGAGGCCGAGCTCATGTTTCCGTACCGGTCGACGTTCACGTAGACCTTGTCCATCGGAATACCGGCGTACTTGGCGGTGGACTCGATGATCCGGATGTTGGCCTGGTGCGGGATCATCAGATCGATGTCGTCGCCGGTCAGGCCCGCGCGCTCGAGCGCCTCGTCGCACGCCTGCGCCATCGAGCGGACGGCGTTCTTGAAGATCTCGCGGCCCGACATGAGCATCAGGTGCTCCCGCTCGGCGACCCGCTCCGGCGTCAGTGGCACCTTCGCACCCCCCGACTTCCTCCAGAGCAGCTCGGCGAGCCTGCCGTCGGAGGCATGGAAGCTGGACACGATCCCCTTCGATCCGTCGCCGCGCTTCAGCACGGCGGCACCCGAGCCGTCCCCGAAGAGGACGCAGGTCGTACGATCGGTCCAGTCGAGGATCGCGCTCATCTTCTCGGTCGCGACGACGAGCACGGTCTCGGCCCGTCCCGCCGCGAGGTACCCCTCGCCCATGCTCATCGCGTACAGCCAGCCCGAGCACGCTGCCTGGACATCGAAGGCCATCGCCCGATCCGCAGCGATGAGCGCCTGAAGGTCGCAGGCCGTCGACGGAAGGAGCCGGTCCGGCGTCGCGGTCGAGAGAATGATGGCGTCGACCTCGTCGGGTGCGATCCCGGCCCGCTCGAGCGCGATCCGGGAGGCCGTCGCGGCCATTTCGGCGGCGAGCTCGTCCTCGCGAGCGAGGCGCCGCGTCACGATCCCGGTGCGGGTACGGATCCACTCGTCGTTCGTGTCGACGAACTCGCGAAGATCGTCGTTTGTCACGATCCGATCGGGGAGGTAACGGCCGGTCGAGACGATCTCGACGGCTGGACTGGACATGCTCACGCGCTTTCCTCTCCTTACGTGGCCGTGGCGGACGAGCCGGCGGGTGGGCCCGCCGCGGTGCGGTCGGCGAACTCCGCCGCCATGTCACCCACCAGATCGTTCCGAACAGCGTCGGCCGCCACCCGGATGGCGTTCTTGAGCGCCTTGGGCGTGGATCCCCCGTGGCAGATGACGGACAGTCCGTTCACGCCCAGGAGGGGCGCGCCGCCGTACTCGGAGTAGTCGAGCATCGAGAACGTCTTCTCGTAGTCGAGTTCGATCCCTCTGAGGTCGAGGTTCGACTTGACGATCCCGACCACGTGCTGCGCGACGCTCTCGTAGAACTTGAGCAGCACGTTCCCCGCGAAGCCGTCCGTGACGAGTACGTCGCACACCCCCCGAATGACGTCGCGGCCCTCGACGTTCCCCACGAACTGGAGCTGTGAGTCGGCGGCCAGCAGCTCGTACGTCTCGACGGCCAGTTCGTCTCCCTTCTCGGGTTCCTCTCCGATGTTGAGCAGGCCGACGCGGGGCCGCCCCTCGACGCCGAGCGCATCCCGCGCGTAGACGGAGCCCAGGTGCGCGAACTGGACGAGTTGTCGCGGCTTGCAGTCGACGTTGGTGCCCGAGTCCACCAGGATCATCGGGGCGCCGACCGTGGGAAGCGTGGTGGCCACCGAAGGTCGGTCGACACCCGGAAGCGGCCGGAGCAGGAAGAGCGACGCCGCCATCACCGCGCCGGTGGATCCGGCACTGATGAAGGCGTCGGCCTCGCCGTCGCGATGGAGGCCCAGTCCGCGCACGATGGAGGACTCGGGCTTCCGACGGACGACGGTGGCCGGGGAGTCGCTCGCGAGAATGCGATCGGGCGCATGGACGACGCCCAGGCGATCCGACACCGCGACACCTCGATCCGCCAGCGCCGCGGTCAGGACCCCCTCGTCACCCACGAGCGTGATCGAGACGTCCTCGAGTTCGGCGAGGGCCGAGAGCGCGCCCTCGATCTCGACATGGGGCGCGTCGTCGGTGCCGCTCGCGTCCAGTGCGATTCGCACGGAGCCGGCGTCCGGTCAGATCGCGTCGACGTCGACTACGGTCTCACCGCGGTAGTGGCCGCAGCTCGGGCAGACCCGATGCGGGCGGCGCGGATCCCCGCACTTCTCGCAGGTCTGCACCGTGGGGTTCTCGGCCTTGTAGTGCGTGCGGCGCTTCCGCTGCCGCTGCTTGGACGTACGCTTCTTCGGGACCGCCATGATGCCTCACTCGGACTGCAGCGCACGAAGAGCGTCCCACCTGGGGTCGGGCTCCTCGGTCGAGCAGTCGCAGCTGTGTTCGTTCCAGTTGATACCGCACTGCGGGCAGAGCCCCTTGCAGTCCGGGTCGCACACCTTGTAGGGCGGAACCGCGAGGAGCAGCTCCTCCCGGATCGCCTCTCCGACGTCGATCTCGTCCGTTCCCGTAGGGAGCGCACGAATCTCTCCGTCGTCTCCCCGAAGCTCGGCATCGTCGGACCATACCAGGGCCACGTCGAGGTCGAACTCCTCGTCCGCCTGCTCCAGGCATCGGCGGCAGGCGCGATCGAGAACGGTCGAAACCGTCCCCGTCGCCACGATTTCACCGCTCCCGGTCTCCCGAGCGACGAGGTCGACCTTCACCCGTCCGGCGAAGGTCAGGCCCGACTCCGCCCAGAGGGCGTCATCGGCCGCCCACTCCCCGACCACCGCGACGGAGTCGTCCTGCGCGAGGCGTCGAAGATCGAGCGTTGGCATAGCTCTGAAGGCTAGTGTTGAAGCGAAAAAGTGTCAACGCGGAATGGGCAGCTCGTGGTTGCTTCGATGCTCGAAGATCAGAAGCGTCCGGACGCCGTCCACCTCGGGCCGTGACGTGACCCGATCCAGCTCGAGCCGGCGCAGGTGGTCGGAGTCCCGCACGGCGGCGTGGACAAGGAAGTCGAACTCCCCCGACACGAGGAAGACGGCTCGTACCTCGGGCTGCGCGAGGAGGTGATCCCGGAGCTGCTCCACCGACTCCCGCGCGTTGTTGGTGAGCCGGATCAGGACCATCACCTCGAGGTGGGCGCCGAGCGCCGCGAGGTCGATCGATGCGTGCTGGCCCAGGATCACCCCGTCGCGCCGTAGGCGACGTACACGCTCGAGCGTGGACGACTCCGCGATGCCGATCGACCGCGCGAGGTCCCGATTCGAGACTCCCGAGTCGGCGAGGAGTTGTTCGACGATCCGAAGGTCCTTCGCGTCCAGATCGGTCATGCGTCCTCCCGTCCGAATATTATTCGGTCAAGTTGCCACTTCATCGCAATATCGTGCAACGTGCGGACGTCGGCCAGCCTCACTCCGCCTTCCAACGGGCCCGGACCCTCGAGCGATGAATCCGACCGACTCCGATCGCGACGTTCACGCCCCCAACTCCCACGACTCGTTCGCGGGGCGCCGGGCGCCGAGCCACCGGGCGACACGGGCCAGAAGGGACCTGGATCGTGCACTGGATGCGGCGGCCGCGCTGTTCCGGGAGATTCACCTGGGATGGGAGGACCGTCCCCTCACGCCGGCCCCCGAGTGGTACGACTCGGCCCCTCTCGCGCACACGCTGGGTCCGCTTGGTGTCGGGCTCGTCGCGGCGGTCGAGGACTTCCGGACCCGCGTTCTTCCCGGCGCGCTCGGGGCCCCCGACCCGCGGTACGTCGGACTCGTCAACTCGTCGCCCCTTCCCGCCGGACCCCTTGCAGACCTCCTGATCTCCGCGCTCGACAACAACTGCGGGGCCGAGCACCAGGGGCCGTCCGGCGCGGCCGCCGAGCGCGAGGTGCTGCGCGTGTTCGGACGGCTCTTCATGGACCGGGACAATGTGTCGGGCCTCGTGCTGCCCGGGGGGAGTCTCGCCAACCTCCACGGGATCCTGCTCGCGCGAGCCCGCGCATTTCCCGAATGGGAGTCCGGAGGGCCGGCGTCGGTGCCGGGCCGGCCGACCCTCTACCTGTCCGACGCGACGCACTTCTCGGGCGCTCGCGCCGGAACCGCCGCGGGGATCGGGCGGGAGGGTGTCCGCTCGGTGCCGACCGACGGGAGGGGGTCGATCCGGGTGGACGAGCTCCGACGCATGATCGACGATGATCGGGCGAGCGGGCACCTGCCCTTCGCCGTGATCGCGACCGCCGGCACGACGGGCACCGGTGCGTTCGATCCGGTGTCGGAGATCGCCGACGTCGCGAAGGCGGAGGATCTCTGGCTGCATGTGGACGCCTGCTACGGCGGCGCGGCGCGACTGCTGCCGGAGCTCACCCCACGCTTCGCGGGACTCGAGCGGGCCGACTCGATCGCGATCGACCCGCACAAGTGGTTCTTCCTGCCGCTGACCTGCAGCCTCGTGCTGACCCGCGGATCGACCGCGTCGTTGAACCCCTTCGACATCGAGAATTCGTACATCCCGCGCGGCACCGACGTGTATCCCTACCAGCGGGGGATCCTCACCTCACGGCGCGGGATGGCGCTCGCGCTCTGGATGACGCTGCGGGCGCACGGGTTCGACCTCATCCGCGATGTGGTCGCAGAGAACATCCGGCTGACCCGGCGCCTCGAGGCGAGGCTGGCGTCCGCGGGGTTCGAGGTTCTGCCGGACGGCGAGCTGTCCGTGGCGTGCGCGCGGTGGGTACCCCCGGAGCTGGAGCCCGATGAGGTCGACCGGCTCCAGGGGCGGATCGCGGAGCGCGTACTCGCGGCGGACCGCGCGTGGTTCTCGACCGTGCGCCACGCCGGGCACACGTGGTGCCGCCTCAACATCCTCAACCTCGACACCTCCGAGGCGCATGTCGACGACATCGCCGACGCGATGGTCGAGGCGGCACGCACCCCCGCGGTCAGCCGGCGGTCGAGATCCGGTCGGACTCGCTGAAGAAGAAGGAGATCTCGCGCGCGGCGTTCTCGTCGGAGTCGGAGGCGTGGATCGCATTCCGGCCCTTCGACTCGGCGTAGAGCTTCCGCACGGTGCCCTCCGCGGCCTCGGCCGGGTCCGTGGATCCGATGGCCTCGCGGAGCGCCGGGACCGCGTCCGCGGCCTCGAGCACCATCGGGATGCACGGCCCCGACGTCATGAACTCGACGAGCTCGCCGTAGAACGGGCGCTCGCGGTGCACCGCGTAGAACTCGCCGGCCTGCGCCTCGGTGAGGCGGGTCATGCGAATCGCCCGGAGGGTGAAGCCCCCCTGCTCGAGGTGGGCGACGATGCGGCCCGCATTTCCGGCGGCGACGGCGTCGGGCTTGATGATGGCGAGTGTCAGGGACATGGGATTCTCGTATCTCCGTATGGATTCGGCTACGTGATGGTGCGAAGGAAACTGCGGGTTCAGGCCTGGTCGTCGTCGGGCGTCGGCTCGAGCAGGGCGTGCAGCACGGCGTCGCGGGTGACGAACCCGACGAGTTCGCCCTCACGCACCACGGGAAGCTGCTCCACGTCCCGGTTGACCATCAACGACGCGACCTCTTCCAGCGTCTGGTCTTCCGACACGCACAGGACCGACCGGGTCATGACGTCGCGGGCGACGTCGTCGCCGACGGCTTCCATCGGGTCGCGCCCACTCCGGGTGTGCGGCACCAGATGTCGAAGCGCATCGCCCGCGGTGATCACACCGAGCACCTCGTAGTCCTCGCCCACCACCGGCACGGCGTGCAGTCCGCGCCGGATCATCAGTTCGTAGACCTCGGCGACCGGCGTATCCGCATAGACCCGATAGGTCACGGCCCGCACGGCGCTCGAGACACCGGTCCGGTCAGGGATCACGAGGTCGACCAGACCGGAGTCCTCCAGGATCTCGTCGGACGAGCGGGCGGCGTAGAGCGCCAGGCGGCCCTCATCCGTGGCCAGGAACTTCCGCAGTACGGGCACGAGCCGGGCGCGAAGGGCCTCGAGTCGATCCGGCGCGAAGGCAAGGACGACGGCCCGGGCACGCCCCGGCGCCTCGCGCCCCTCCGCGGTCACCACGAACGGATCGACCGAGACGCCGAGAAAGAGTGCCGGGGAATCGACGCCGTCGTCCTCCGTGAGAACCAGCACGGCCTCGTCGCCGATCCGGATGACTTCGCCCCGGGATCCGAAGGCGAGATCGCGGGCGCACTTCGTGCGCGACTCGGGGTCCGCGAAGACCCCTTCCGGCGCCCTCCGCAGCAGCGCGCCGAGCGCCTCCTCGAGGGTCTCCACCGCCAGCGGCACCTCGATCCGGCGCCCGTCGAGCCAGTCCGAGAGGATCATCTTCGGGTCACCGTCGGGTCGTCGTCCACGGAGAGCCGTGCCCGGGTCAGGCGCCGAGCGCGTCCCGGATCAGACCGCCGATGTCGGACGGACGCTCCGCGACCGCGATCCCGTTCTGCTCGAAGACCTCCATCTTCTCCGCCGCCGTGCCCGCGGAGCCGGAGATGATCGCGCCCGCGTGGCCCATGCGGCGCCCCGGAGGCGCGGTCTGACCCGCGATGAAGCCAACCACCGGAACGTCGACGTGCTCCTTCACGAACTCCGCGGCCTCCTGCTCGTCGGTGCCGCCGATCTCGCCGATCATGACGATCGCCTTCGTGTCCGGGTCGTTCCGGAACGCGTCCAGACAGTCGATGAACTTCGTGCCGATGAGAGGGTCGCCGCCGATCCCGACGCACGTGGTCTGTCCGATGCCGTTCTGGGTCAGCTGGTAGACGGCCTCGTACGTCAGCGTACCGGAGCGCGAGACCACGCCGACGGGGCCCGGCGTGACGATCGAGCCCGGAAGGATGCCGACCTTCGACGTGCCCGGCGTGATGAGGCCCGGACAGTTCGGCCCGAGCACCCGCGACCCGCAGTCCTCCGCGTACGCGTGGGCGCGGGCCATGTCGAGCACCGGAATCCCCTCGGTGATCGCCACGATCAGCGGGACGCCGGCGTCGGCGGCCTCCATGATCGCGCTGGCCGCGAAGGCCGGGGGGACGTAGATGACGGAGCAGTTGGGTGCGGTCTGTTCGACCGCCTGCTCCATCGTGTCGAAGATCGGCACCTGCTCGCCGTTCGGCCCCTCGAACGTCTGCCCGCCCTTCCCGGGGGTGACGCCGGCCACGACGTTCGTGCCGTACTCCATCATCTGGGTCGCGTGGAAGGACCCGTCGCGCCCGGTGATCCCCTGGATCACGAGGCGGGTGGCGTCATCGATGAAAATCGACATTCGTCGGGACTCCCTCAGGCGCCCGCAGGCGCGGCTGCGGTGGCGAGGTCGACCGCCTTCTTCACGACCTCGTCCATCGTTGAATAGGCTTCGAATCCGGCGTCGGAGAGGATCTTCAGCGCGATCTCCTCGTTGGTGCCGGTGAGTCGGATCACGATCGGCACGTCGATCTCGATCTGATCGAGCGCCTCGATGATGCCGTTCGCGACGTCGTCGGTCCGGGTGATGCCGCCGAAGATGTTGAACAGGATCACCTTCACCGCCGGGTCGGCGGTGATGATCTTCAGCGCGTTGACCACCTTCTCGGGATTCGACGACCCGCCGATGTCCAGGAAGTTCGCAGGCTCGCCGCCGTAGAACTTCACGAGGTCCATCGTGGCCATGGCAAGGCCCGCGCCGTTCACGCAGCAGCCGACGTTGCCGTCGAGCTTGATGAAGGTCAGTCCGGCCTCGCGCGCCGCCGTCTCCGCCTCGGGCTCGGAGGAGGTGTCGCGGTACTCCGCGATCTCAGGACGCCGGAAGAGCTCGTTGTCGTCGATCGAGACCTTCGCGTCGATCGCCTTCACCTCGCCCGACGGCGTGGTGATGAGCGGGTTGATCTCGGCCAAGCTCGCGCCGGCGTTCACGAAGGCCGTGTACAGCTGCGACATGATCTTCGCCGCCTGGCGCTGGAGCTTCGGGTCGTCGTAGAGCGCAACGCCGAGCTGGTACGCCTGGTGCGGGAGAAGACCATAGCGCGGATCCACGTCCAGCTTCCGGATCGCGTCGGGGTTCTCGTCCGCGACCTGCTCGATGTCGACGCCGCCCTCGGCGCTGACCATGAACATCGGCGCCTGGGTCTCGCGATTCACGAGCACCGCGGCGTAGGCCTCCGTGTCGATGTCCTCGCCCGGCGTGACGAGCACCTTCTCGACCGTCAGCCCCTTGATGTCCATCCCCAGGATGTTGGACGCATGGTCACGCGCTTCCTCGGGGGTCTTCGCGAGCTTCACGCCGCCCGCCTTGCCACGGCCACCGGTGTGCACCTGGGCCTTCACGACGACGAGGCCGCCGATCTCGCGCGCGATCTCCTCCGCCTGTTCGGGGGTGGTCGCGACCTTCCCGGGCGGGACGGGAATTCCCGCGCCCCGGAAGATCTCCTTGGCCTGATATTCGTGGAGATCCATTCGGCGTGTGCGTTTGTCGTGATGGTGTGGATGTCGAGGGACCCGGCCCGATCGGCCGAGCCCCGGAAGCTACCGAGGGCCCTACCCGCGTTCAACCGACCGAGCGACCGGCTCAGCCGTCTTCGCCGCCGCCTCCCCCGCGGGGCGCGCCGCCGCTCGACAGGAGCCGCCGCAACCGGTCGAGCGCCTCGCCGAAGCCGGCGTAGTCGCCGGCGCGGAGCCGTTCCTCCGCCAGGTCGAGCAGGCGGAGCCCCTCGGCGGGGATCCCCGCGGCGGCGATCGGAACGTCGGCACCGGGGTCGAGCGCCTCCGCGCCCGGTCGGTCGAGCCCCGCCGGCGGCTCGGCACCGGAAAGCGCGAGAATCGCCTCGCCCAGCCGCTCCCGCATCGCGACGCGGCGCCCGTCGCTCACGACGAACCGTCGGAGCTCCGGGATCGCACCCTCCTCCGCCGCCAGGAAGATCGGCTCCATGTAGATGACCCGGTCGCCGACGGGCATCGCGTGCAGGTGCCCCGTCCAGACGCGGCTGCCGCCGGTGCGCCACAGCGAGAACTGCTGCGAGATCGCAGGGTCCTGCTCGATCAGCGCCTCGACCTGTGCCGGACCCGAGACCTGCTCCTCGACCGGCAGATCGAAGAGCCGCAGGCGGGGCGTGCCGTCGGGCTCGAACCGACCCGCGAGGATCCCGGTGAGGTTCTGACGACCCGCCGGCACGAAGACGGTACTGATCTGGAACGTGGGCTCGTCGTCGTCGGGCATCCGGAAGACCCCGTACTCGGGCTGGTACGCCACGGGAGTCGTCGGATTCTGCGCGAGTTCCTGCGGCGTATCCCAGCGATCCTGCTGGCCGAAGAACACGGCGGGATCGCTCTGGTGGTATTGCAGGAGTACCGCCGACTGGAGCGCGATCAGGCTACGTGCGTAGCGGAGGTGCGACCGCAGGCCGTCCGGCATCTCGTCGAGCGGTCGGAAGAGTTCGGGGTACGAACGGCGCCACGCCTCAAGCAGCGGATCGGCCTCGTCGACGACGTAGAAGCCGACCTCCCCCGTCACCGCATCGACCGTGACCTTCACCGAATTCCGGGCGTAGGCCACTGGCCGCAGCCGGGAGTCGAGCTCCGCCGGTTCGGCGAGCGGAAAGTAGGCCGTGGCCGTGTACGCCTCGAGGATCCAGGTGACCCTGCCGTCGTGGACCACCGGATACGGCGCCTCGGGATACCGGAGGAAGGGCGCGATCCGGTTCACCCGTTCCTGGACGCTCCGCTCGAGGATCACGCGGCTTTCCGGCGTGACCTCGCCCGCCAAGAGGATGTTCGCGTCGCCCAGCGACCAGGCGAGCGCCGCCTTGCGGAGCAGGCCCCCGGCGGCGATCCCGTCGGGGAAGTCCACGCCCGGCGTTCCGCGCGAGCCGTCGGGGGCGGTGTAGCTCGAGTCCGTCGCGTTCACCACCGCATACGGGAGCGCCGGCCGGGTGCGTGACCCGATGAAGATCGACTGCCGGTCGAGCCTCACCGGCGAGCCCTCGGCCGCGACCGTCGGAATGCCGTCGAGCAGCATCTGCGGCCGGCCCTGGTCGGTGCGGCCCGTCAGATCCACGGCCACGACGCCGTTCCCGACCACGAAGCGCTCGACGAGGTGCTGGTTCTGCCAGTTGGGATCATCGATCCGGCTCTGGTCCACCTCGCGCACCGCGAGCCCGATCATCCGTTCGCCGTCCGGGGTGGCGTACCGATCGAACTCCACCACCGGGAAGTCGTAGTACTCGAACCGCGCGTCCACCTCGTTGAACGTCGTCCGGAGCGTCGACTGGGTCCACACCGGGAGCCGCGCGAGCTGATCGGCCCCGGCGGCCCAGTCCACGGGCCCGTCGGCGAACGCCTCGTAGTCCGATCGCTCCAGCGCGTCCAGCGCATACGCGAGGCGGGTGAAGCGGATGTTGTGCTCGATGAACGGCCGCTCGCGCGCGAGCTCGTTGGGTACGACCTGGAACCGCTGCACGAGCGCCGGCCAGACCTGGCCCACGACCACGCCGCCCAGGAGCAGCCCGCCGACTCCGGCAGCGACGAAGAGGAAGCGGGCTCGCCACGCTCCGAAGAACACGCCGACCGCGGCGAGGAGCGCGAGCCCGGCCTCGATCCGGAGCGCCGGGAGGCGCGCCTGCGCGTCTGTGAAGCCGAAGATGTTCTGAACGTCCGACGAGCCGAACATCAGCTGCAGCGGACGGTTCATTCCGTAGCGCGCCGCGAGTAGCAGCAGGAACACCGCCGCGATCGTCCCGAGGTGCTTCCGCGCCCGTTCCTCGATCCCGACGCCGTCCTGCGCGAGCTGCAGGGCGCCCGTGGCCGCGTACCCGGCGAGAACCAGCGTGAAGAGCAGGAAGCCGAGTAGCAGCGCGAAGGCGATCCCCCAGCGGAGCAGCGGCAGCGTGAACACGTAGAACGAGACGTCGGCGCCGAGGAACGGATCGCTCACGCCCCACTCGACACGGTTGCTCCACAGAAGCAGGTCGCGTCCGAGGTTCTCCGGGACCACCGCCCCGAACCAGAGACCGAGCAGCGCGCTGAACACCAGGACTCCGGTCGCGATGAACCGCGCCGGAAGGCGCTCCGAGATCTCGATGTTCCCGAACCGCCGCCGAATCTGGATCGTGCCGAGCGACGCGGCGACGGGTCGGAGGTTGAGCGCGAAGAGCGCCGCGACCAGGACGCCCACGACGACGCGGACGCCCCAGATCCACACGAGGTCGCGGGTCAGGACCTGCAGGTACCCCTCGCTGGTGAACCAGAGCACGTCGACCCAGAGGTTGGTCGCCACCCGGGTGGCGAGCAGGACGAACCCGAACAGCAGCAGCGCCGCCACGACGATCCGGCCTCGACGCAGCCCGGGTCCGGGGGAATCCGTGGCCATGCTCAGATGTCCACCCGGATGCCCCGTGTTTCGAGCCAGGACTCGACCTCACGGCGGATCTCGTCGCGTCGCTCGGCGGTTCGTGCCTCGTAGCGCGCCACGAGCACCGGCTGCGTGTTGGACGCCCGGATCAGACCCCACCCGTCGCCGAAGAGGATCCGCGCTCCGTCCACGTCGATGACGTCGTACCGCTCCCGGAAGTGGGCGAGGGCGGCGTCCACGATGTCGAACTTCTCCTCCTCGGCGACCTCGATCCGAAGCTCCGGCGTGGAGACGAAGCGCGGGAACTCCGCGACGCGCTCGGAGAGCGCGCGATCGGACCGCGCCACGATGTCGATCAGGTGGCACGCGTCGTACAGCGCGTCGTCGAAGCCGAGGTAGTCGTCGCCGCCGACGCAGATGTGTCCGGAGAGTTCGCCGGCGAGCGGCGCGTCCTCCTCCTTCATCTTCTGCTTCATGAGCGAGTGCCCCGTCTTCCACATGATGGGCTCGCCGCCTGCCGCCTCGAACACCTCCGGCAGCACCTGCGAGCACTTCACGTCGAATACGAGCTTCTGTCCGGCCCCCTTCCGCTCGAGCAGGTCGAGGCCGAAGAGCAGCAGGATCACGTCGCCCCGCACGACATCGCCGTTCTCGTCCACGGCGCCGATGCGGTCGGCGTCGCCGTCGAAGGCGATGCCCAGCTCCGCTCCCGTCTCGCGGACCTTCGCGATCATGTCGATCAGGTACTCGTCGACCGTCGGGTCGGGGTGGTGGTTGGGGAAGGTGCCGTCGGACTCGCAGTAGAGCGGTACGACGTCCGCGCCGAGCTCCTCGAGCATCCGCACCGCGACCAGCGCTCCACTGCCGTTGCCGCAGTCGACGACGACCTTGACCGGCCGGGGCAGATCGAAGCGTCCGACCACGTCGGCGACGTAGGCGTCGTAGACGTCGAGGATGGTGAGGTCCCCGGCCCCATCGGCGTCGTGGAAGTCCGCGCCTTCGATACGGGTCCGCACCTCCTGGATCCGGTCGCCGTACACGGACGCACCCATCGACATCTTGATCCCGTTCCACTCGGGCGGGTTGTGCGAACCCGTGACCTGGATCGCGCCGTCGGGGCCGCCGGGGACGACCTCGTGACCGAGCGACTTCTCGGCCCACCACACCATCGGCGTGGGGACCGTGCCGATGTCCACGACGTTCGCTCCGGAGGCGCGAAGCCCCTCGATCAGCGCGGAGGCGAGCTCCGGCGACGAGGGCCGATTGTCGCGGCCCACCACCACGGTCGGGCCGGACGGTGGGACGTCCGCGTCGCGGAGCATGGTCGCGAAGGCGCGCCCAACGCCGCGAGCGACGTCCGCGTCGAGGTCCTCCCCGACGATGCCACGGATGTCGTACTGCCGGAAGATTCGGGCGGAGGGTGCACTCATCGGACGGGCCGGGTCGGAGGGCGGATCAAGGGATCAGGGACGCGAGCGCCTCTGGGAAGGCGGAGACGGCGGCCACCGAGGTCTGCGCGAAGTCCATCGTCGCGGCCGGGAAGACCCCGAGAAGGATCAGCGCGGCCGCGCCGGCCCCCAGTGCGAAGCGCATCGGGAGCGGCACGAACAGCTCGCCGTTCCGCGAGGGATCGCGGGCGTCGCGCATCCACACGTACCACGCGAGTCGAAGGTAGTAGTAGTACGACACGACCGTCATGAGCACGAGGACGATCGAGAGCACCCAGAGCCGCGAGTCCGCGGCCCCCTGCAGCAGGAAGATCTTCCCCATGAAGCCCGCCGTGCCGGGAAAGCCGGCCAGCGCGAGCAGGAACACGGTCAGGAAGACCGCCAGCATGGGATTGGAAGCTCCGAGTCCGGCGTAGTCGTCGATCTCGAGCGACTCCTCGCCCTGCCGGCCGACGATCACGACGACCGCGAAGGCGCCCATGTTCATGATCGCGTAGATCAGCAGGTAGAACAGCATCCCGGCCGACGCCCGGTCGTTGGCCGCGGCGAGCGCCACCATGAGGTATCCGGCGTGCGCGATGCTCGAGTACGCCAGCATCCGCTTCACGTTGAACTGCGCGAGGGCGAGGATGTTGGCCACCACCATCGTGACCGCCGCGATCCACCAGACGATGGGGTACCACGCCGCATAGGCACCCAGGAATCCGACGAGGAAGACCCGGAAGAACGCCACGAACGCGGCCGCCTTGACCGCGACCGCCATGTACGCCGTCACCGGCGTGGGCGCGCCCTCGTAGACGTCGGGCGTCCACATGTGGAACGGGACGACGCCGACCTTGAACGCGAAGCCCACGGCGAGAAACGCGATCCCGAACAGCAGCAGCGTCTCCTGCGCCGCGCCCGTTCGGACCGCCTCGCCGATCGCATCGACGTTGGTCGTCCCGGTGGCTCCGTACACCAGGGCGAGGCCGTAGAGGAAGAACCCCGTCGAGAATGCGCCGAGTATGAAGTACTTGAGCCCCGCCTCCGCCGACCGCCGGTCGCGGCGGTTGAAGGCGGTGAGTGCGTAGACCGAGATCGACATCACCTCGAGGCCGAGGAAGACGACGATGAGGTCCCGGGCACCCGCCATGAACATCGTCCCCGCCGTAGCGAAGAGGATCAGGGCGTAGTACTCCCCCGCCTGGAGTCGCTGACGATAGACGTACGTGAACGACATCAGCACCGCGAGCGCCGCCGCGAGCAGGAAGATCCAGTTCGCGAAGAGGCGGAACTGATCCACCACGACCAGCCCGGCCGATCCGACCTCCGTGACCCCGTAGAGCCATCCGTTGGCAACGGCGGCGGCCACGATCCCGGCCAGCGTGAGGTACCCGAGGTCGTGCGACGGCATCTCCGCGGCCGCGTCTCCGGCCGAGGCGGGGTTCCGCTTGCCCGACACGCCCATGAGGAGGATCACGATTCCCCAGGCGCAGAGGATGAACTCGGGAAGTAGCGCCCACACGTAGTCCAGCGTGGAGACGAAGTCGAGCGTCATCGGCCACCCTCCTCATCCGTATCCGTCGTGTCCATCCCGATCTCCACGGCCGGAGCCGGCGCCGCCGCCTCGACCCGCTCGAGCACGGCGCGGACCGTCGGTTCCGTCCGCTCGAACACCGCGTTCGGGAAGACCCCGAGCACGATCATCGCGGCCACGAGCGGGGCGAGCACCGCGATCTCGCGCCCGCTCAGATCCTCGACCTCGCGATTCTCGTCGCGGTCGAGGGCGTTGAAGAAGATCCGCTGGACCATCGGCAGCATGTAGTAGGCCGCGAAGATGACGCCGGTGGCCGCGATCACGCCCAGCACCGGGTGCGTCTCGAAGAGGCCGAGCAGCGCTAGGAACTCGCCCGGGAATCCGCTCGTGCCCGGCAGCCCGATCGAGGCGAGCGCGGTGATCACGAACGCCGTAGCCAGCCATGGCGCCGCCCGCCCGAGCCCGCCGAAGTCGGCGATCTCGCGGGTGTGCCGCCGTTCGTAGAGCATCCCGAGCAGCAGGAAGAGCGCACCGGTGCTCACGCCGTGCGCGATCATCACCATGATGGCCCCCTGCAGGCCGTTCACCGTGAGGGCGAACACGCCCACGACCACGAAGCCCATGTGGGCTACCGAGGTGTACGCGACCAGCTTCTTGGCGTCCGGCTGCACCGCCGCGACCCAGGCGGCGTATACGATCCCGATCACGCCCAGGACGATCATCACCGTCACCACCGTCGGGTGCTGCGCCGCCTCGGGGAAGAACGGGAGGAGGAACCGGACGAAGCCGTACGTCCCCATCTTGAGCAGTACCGCGGCCAGCACCACGGAGCCCGGTGTCGGTGCCTGCACGTGGGCGTCCGGGAGCCACGTGTGGAGCGGGAAGACCGGCACCTTGATCGCGAACGCGAGCGCGAAGGCGCTGAAGAGCCAGAGCTGCTCGTTGAGCGAGAGGTTCGCCTGCGCGAGGTCCGCGAAGGCGAAGCTGGCGTAGCCGAGGTCACCGCGCGTCTGAACGTACAGATAGAGGATCGCCACCAGCATCAGAAGCGACCCGAAGGCGGTGTACAGGAAGAACTTCACCGCCGCGTACACGCGCCGCTCCCCGCCCCAGATCCCGACGATGAAGTACATCGGGACGAGCGTGAGCTCGAAGAAGACGTAGAAGAGGAAGAGGTCGCTGGCCGCGAACACCCCGACCACGCCCGTCTGAAGCAGCAGCATGAGGGCGTAGAACCCCTTCTGCTTCGTCTCGATGTACCGGAACGACCCGAGGATCGCGAGCGGCATCGTGAACGTCGTGAGCAGCACGAGCACCAGGCTCAGCCCGTCGAGGCCGAGGGCGTAGTCGATGCCCCAGGCATCGATCCACGGCGTGGACGAGGCGAACTGGAGCTCGGCGCTGCCCGGCTCGAACGCGGACCAGAGGCCGAGGCTCAGGACGAACAGCGCCGTAGACACGCGGAAGGCCACGTGCTTCGCCTGCTCCTCGGAGGATGCCAGGACCCACGCCATTCCCACCAGCGGCAGCCAGACGAGCGCGTGGAGCACCCAGGCGTCGTACGCGACCGCGTTCAGTAGTGCCGTCATGAGATCAGAACCTCGTGAACCAGAGGATCACGAGGACCCCTGCCGTCAGGACGAAGGCATACACGTTGACCGAGCCGGTCTGAACGAGCGATCCGACCCACCCGACGCCCTTGGTCACCCCACCGACGCCGCCGACCACGAAGTCGATGCCTCGGTCGATCCATCGCCACAGGAAGCGGGACGTACCCAGGATCGGCTTCACGACGACCGCGTCGTAGAACTCGTCGACGTACCACTTGTCGTAGAGGAGCTTCTTCACGCCGGCGAGCGGCGCCGACTCCTTCGCAGGGCGGATCGCCCAGCGGGCGCCGAGGATGAAGGTGCCGGCCACGACCGCCGCGGCGAGTAGCGTCGAGATCAGCGCCCACGTCAGCTCGCCGCCGCCCACGGGCGCGTGCTCGAGGAATCCGTAGTGGTGCTCCTGGCCGGCCAGCGCGCCGGCGGCGACCAGCGCCTCCTCGCGGACGACCACGGCGGCGTGAACCACGGGATCGAGCCAGTCGTGGAGCCACTCGCTCATCGGGAGCGCGCCACCGCCGCCGAGGAACGACGTCCGGATCTTCTCCGGCACGTTGATCCAGCCACCGAAGATCGACAGAAAGGCCAGGATCGAGAGCGGCACCGTCATCGTGAGCGGCGCTTCGTGCAGGTGCCCCCGCTCCTCCTCGCCGGTGCGGTTCGCGCCGTGGAAGGTCATGACCATCATGCGGGTCATGTAGAACGCGGTGAGCATGGCCGCCGCGAGCGCCACGACCCAGAAGACGGTGTAGAGCGGCGCAAACGGTCCCACGGCGGAGGCCCCGGCGTACCAGATGATCTCGTCCTTCGAGAAGAATCCGGCGAAGGGCCAGATGCCGGCGATCGCGAGCGTCGCGATCCACATGAAGAGGGCCGTCCACGGCATGTACCGTCGCAGGCCGCCCATGTTGCGCATGTCCTGGGCGTCCTCGTGCGAATGCGTCGCGTGGTAGGCGTGGTGCATCGAGTGGATGACCGCGCCGGAGCCCAGGAAGAGCAGCGCCTTGAAGAAGGCGTGCGTCATCAGGTGGAAGACGCCCGCCGCGTAGGCCCCTACCCCGACGCCCAGGAACATGTACCCGAGCTGCGAGACGGTGGAGTACGCGAGCACCTTCTTGATGTCGGTCTGGACCAGCGCAATGGTCGCCGCAAAGAGCGCCGTCGCGGCGCCGATTCCCGCGACGGTCACGCTGCCCACCGGCGAAAGCGCGAAGAGCACGCTCGTCCGTGCGACGAGGTACACGCCGGCCGTAACCATCGTGGCCGCATGGATCAGCGCCGAAACCGGCGTCGGCCCCGCCATCGCGTCGGGTAGCCAGACGTAGAGCGGGATCTGGGCGCTCTTTCCGCTCGCGCCGAGCAGCATGAAGAGCGTGATCGCCGTGACCATCGCGCCGCCGTAGACCAGTGAGGCCTCGGCGCCGGCGTTGATCGCGACGAAATCGAGCGTCCCGAACACGGTGAAGAGCAGGAACATCGCGATCAGGAAGCCGAAGTCCCCGATGCGGTTCACGATGAACGCCTTCTTCCCCGCGTCCGACTTCTCGCGGTCGCCGAACCAGAAGCCGATCAGGAGATAGGAGCAGAGCCCGACGCCTTCCCAGCCCACGAAGAGCAGCGGGAGGTTCGCGCCCATCACGAGCACGAGCATGAAGAAGACGAACAGATTCAGGTACGCGAAGTACCGCGGGTACCCGACGTCGTCCTTCATGTAGCCCACGCTGAACACGTGGATCAGGAACCCGACCCCCGTGATCACGAGCATCATGATCATCGAGAGCGGGTCGAGCTGGAGAGACACGCTCACCTCGAGCGTGCCCGTGGCCATCCAGGTCCAGTATTCGAGGACGACCGGATCGTGGAGGTCCGCCCCGAACATCCGGGCGAAGTTCGCCAGCACGAGGATGAAGGCCCCGAGCATGACGCCGGGCCCGATCCAACTGGGGAGCGTGTGCGTGAGATCGCGCCCGCCCCCGGAACCCGTGTGCGGATCGTACTCCTCGCCGACGCGCACCGCGTCCGCCGACTTCTTCGCGTGCGAGAGCGCCAACGCCCCGTTGACGAGGAAGCCGATCAGCGGGAGGAGGACGATGAGGCCCGGAAGGAGCGGATCGAAGCTCGCGTGCGCGGCGCTGCCCTCCACCACCTCCTGCCCGCCCTGCGCGAGCAGGACCACCGCGGACGCCATCACCACTTGAGCAGGTTGAAGGAGCCGACGTCGACCGTCTCGTAGTGCCGGAAGATCGCGATGATGATCGCGAGCCCGACCGCGGCCTCGGCCGCCGCCACCGTCATCACGAAGAACACGAAGATCTGACCGTCGATGCCGTGCGCCCGGCTGAAGGCCACGAGCGCGAGGTTCACCGCGTTCAGCTGCAGCTCGATGCAGAGGAACATGATGATGGCGTTCCGTCGGACCAGGACGCCGAGCGTCCCGATCGCGAACAGGACCGCGCTCAGGGCGAGAACCGCGTTCATCGGCCACCCTCCCCGCCGGCGGCGCCACCATCCACCGTCCCCCCGCCTTCGACGTTGCGCTTGGCGAGCACGAGCGCGCCCACGATCGCGACCAGCAGGAGGATCCCGGTGATCTCGAAGGGGACGACGTAGGTGGTGTAGAGCGGCTCCGCGATCACGCCCAGTGCGCCCAGCTCCTCGATCGAACGATCGAGGGCGTTCCCGTTCGGCAGGCCCAGGCCCAGCGACAGCCCGGTGCCGCGGAGATCGAGGAAGCGCTGCACGAGCACGCCGCCGATGCCACCCGAAACGAAGAGCGCGACCATCGACCAGGCCCAGCCCTTGAGATCCTGCTGATAGTCGTGACCGAGGTTCAGGAGCATGATCACGAAGAGGAACAGCACCATGATCGCGCCCGCGTAGACCATCACCTGGATCGCCGCGAGGAAGTGCGCCTCGAGAATCACGAAGATCCCGGCGATGCTCGCGAGCGACGATACCATGAACAGGAGCGAGGCCACGGGGCTCCGCCCGAAGACGACCCCCAGCGCGCTCCCGACGGCCACGACCGCCAGGATCGAGTAGGCGGTGCTCAGAAGATCGATGTCCACCCGGTCACTCCGAGCGGGGATCGCTGGGATCCCACAGAAGGGTCGAGGGGTGGTCCTGCTCCATGAGCCGGTCGAGGTCGTAGACGAACCGGTCGCGGCTGTACTCTGCATTTTCGAAGTGCTGCCCGACGTGGATCGCCTCCACGGGGCAGACCTCCTGACACATTCCGCAGAAGATGCAGCGGAACTCGTCGATCTCGTAAACGATCGGGTAGCGGTTCCCGTTGTCGTCTTCCCCGCCGACCAGGCGGATGCAGTTGGCCGGGCAGACGGTCGGGCACAGACCGCAGGCGACGCACTTGGGCCGTCCGTCCGCATGCGTTTCCATCACGTGCGTGCCGCGCCAGCGCGGGCTGAGATCGGTCTGCTCCTCCGGGTACTGCTGGGTGACCTTGGTCGGGTTCACCATGTGCCGGAAGGTCAGCGCCATGCCCTTGAGCGCGGCGCGGAGATACGATGTGCGGCCCGGTTCCGGGCGCTGAATGACCTTTACCTGTACTCCCATGACGTCCGTCCGTGGAGTTCTTGTAAGTCAGTCGCCCCGGATCGCGGGTCCGGGCACCCGGGTGTCCGGCATCCGCACCGGCCGGTCGAGGCGATGCGGGACGGCGGCACCCGCGATGACGCGGTCGCGATCCAGGAAGAAGAGGAAGCCGAGCGTGCAGAGGCCGCTGACGACCGTGAGAACGAGGCCGAAGACGAAGCCGTACGGAATCTCGAGGTAGTCGAGCACGAGGATCGTGGAGGCGACGACCATGACGTACGCGAGCGAGACCGGCAGCATGACCTTCCACCCGAGCGTCATCACCTGGTCGTAGCGGAAGCGCGGAAGCGTCCAGCGGACCCAGATGTAGAGGAAGAGGAAGAAGGCCGTCTTGAGCGAGAAGACCGCGTACGTGGCAAGCGACTTCCAGGCGGCCAGCGACGCCGCGATCGGAGCACCCGCCTCGTCGAATCCCGAGATGTACTGACCCTGCCAGTAGTAGGCGTCGTCCCACGTTGCGAAGGGGATGTCCCAGCCTCCCAGGAAGAGCGTCGCCATCAGCGCCGAGGCCGTCATCATGTGCGCGTACTCGGCGATGAAGAACATCGAGAACTTCATGGCCGAATACTCGGTGTGATATCCGGTGACCAGCTCCGACTCGGCCTCCGGCATGTCGAACGGGAGCCGGTTGGTCTCCGCGAACGCCGAGATCACGAAGAGGATGAAGGCCAGCGACAGCGGGAACGCGTACCACCAGTCGAGCTGCTGCTGCTGCCACACCATCTCGGTCAGCGTGACGTTGCCGGCGAGCATCAGCGTCGCGATCAGCGCCAGTCCGAGCGCGACCTCGTAGCTCACCATCTGCGCCGAGGCCCGCAGCGCGCCGAGGAACGCGTACTTGTTGTTCGAGGCCCAGCCGGAGATCACGATCCCGTAGATTCCCAGCGACCCGATCGCGAGCACCCACAGGACGCCGATCGGCACGTCGGCGACGACCATGTCGACGACGCCCCACGGCGTCGGGAGCGGCGCGGCGAACGGCACCACGGCGATCGCCACGAGCGCCGGGATGATGGAGAGCATGGGCCCGAGGACGAACCAGAAGCGGTTCGCCGTGGCCGGCATGGTCTCCTCCTTCAGGATGTTCTTGATCCCGTCCGCGATCGGCTGAAGCAGCCCGAACGGGCCCACGCGGTTCGGACCGTGCCGATCCTGGATCCACGCCGACACCCGCCGCTCGGCGTACGTCGTGTAGGCCACCACGATCATCACGGCGGTGAAGATCCCGACGATCTTGCCGAGCATGGCAAGGACGGCGGGCACTCCGCTGATCGGTTCCACGCTCAGTCTCCCGCCAACGGCACGGTTTCGTTCACGAGGGCGCCGCGGCTCCCGAGGCCGTCCCACGTGAGACCCGCGAGGGCGTTGGTCCGGCCCGCGAGGGCGTCGAACGCTTCTTCGGCGGAGGTCGGCGCCGTCTCGCGCCCCGACAGCTCCGCGGCCACCGCACCCAGGATCAGCCACGCCGGGCGCGCCGAACCGGGGGCCCGCAGCCCCTGCCGGAAGCGCTGGACGCGGCCCTGAATGTTGGTGAAGGTGCCCTCCTGCTCTGCGAAGGTCGTGGTCGGGAGCACCGCATCGGCGTGCGTGGCGGCCTCGCTCGGATGCGCCCCGAGGTAGAGGTAGAGCGCCGCCGCACGTCCGAAGTCCTCGCCCTGGTCGTCGAGCTCGTCGCCGAGCACGATCACGATGCCGTCGTGGTCGGCCACCGCCTCGAGGCCGCCGGTGGCGTCGTCGTCCCCGACCCGCGTCGCGCCGAGCAGCTCCGCGCCGTGGCCGTTCGCCGCGAGGTCGCGGCGGCGAGCGAGCGAGGGGTAGCCCTTGAGCACGATCTCGTCGTCCGCACGCGCCATCCGGTAGACGACGTCGCCGCCGCCGAGCGCGTCGACCACTTCGACGAGGGCGCCGATATCTTCGTTGGACGCGTTCGGAGACATCACCGCCATCACGCGTCCCCCCCGTCCCCCTTCCGCGAGCGAGCGAGCACGGTCGACCACGTCGGTCAGCGCCGCGCGCCAGCCCCGTGAGGCCGACGACGGAGTGCGAGCGGTACCCCGCCCGGTCAGGGGCTCCGTGAGCCGGTCCGGACGGTTCATGAACTCGTAGCGATGCCGGCCGTGGTCGCACATCCAGTGGCCGTTGACGTCGAGGTTCTTCCTCGGCTTGAGTCGCTGGACCAGGTTGTCGCGCGTGTGGAGCGAGATGTTGCAGCCCTGGCTGCACGACGGGCAGATCGAGGGCGTGTGGTCGAGGTCCCAGGCCCGCTGCTTGTAGAGGAAGTCCTTCGACACCAGCGCGCCGACCGGGCAGATGTCCACCACGTTGCCCGACCAGTGCGTACCGTCGAGACCTTCCTCGAAGAAGGTGTCGATGACCGACCGGTTGCCCCTCTCCACGACGGTGAGCCGCGGGTCCTGCTCCACCTCGTTCATGAAGCGCACGCAGCGCGTGCACATCACGCAGCGGTCCCCGTAGAAGAGAACGTCGCCGCCGAAGTCGTCCCGGCCGAACACGCGCTTCGGCTCGCGGGAGCGACCGTGGTCCCGGCCTTCCTCGTGCACGTAGTCCTGGAGGTGACACTCGCCGGACTGATCGCAGATCGGGCAGTCGAGCGGGTGGTTGACCAGGTAGAACTCGAGCACGCCGCGGCGCTGGCGCAGCGCCTGATCGCCCTGCGTCCGCACCACCTGTCCGTCCTGCGCCTGCGTCACGCAGGAGGGCTGGAGCTTGGGCGCGCCCTCGACCTCCACGAGGCAGAGCCGACACATGGCGGGCGACGACAGTCCCTCGTGGAAGCAGTAGTGCGGGACCTCGGTCCCCACCGACTCGGCGGCCTTCAGGACGGTCGTGCCCTTCGGCACCGTGACCTCCCGGCCGTCGATCGTCAGCGTGACGGTCTCGACCGCCGCGTCGTTGCCGTTGGCCTGGGGCGTGCTCTGGGACATTCGGGCTCGGGCTCGCTGCGTTCGATCAGGCCGCGCCGACGCGCTCGCCCCGACGGATCAGGGCGAGGTACTCGTCGCGGAACTTGGTGATGCTGCTCTGGACGGGAGCCGCGACCGAGTCGGACAGCACGCAGATCGTGGTGCCCGTCATCTGGTCGGTGACTTCCACCAGGGTGTCCAGGTCCTCCTCGGTGCCCCGACCGTCTTCGATGCGCTGCAGGATCCTGGTGACCCAGGTCGTGCCTTCGCGGCACGGGGTGCACTGACCGCAGGACTCGTGCGCGTAGAAGTAGGCCATGCGGCGCACCTGCTTGACGATGTCCGTGGTCTCGTCCATGACGATCACGGAGGCGCAGCCGAGCATGGACCCGCACGCCACGACGCCCTCGTAGTCGAGATCGCAGCGCGCGACCTCCTCGGCGTTCATGATCGGCACCGAGGACCCGCCCGGGATCACCGCCTTGAGCGCGTTCCCGTCGCGGATGCCGCCGCAGACCTCGTCGATGAGCGTCCGGAGCGGGAAGCCGAGCGGCAGTTCGTAGTTGCCCGGCCGGTTCACGTGGCCCGACACGCAGAAGAGCTTCGTCCCGGGAGACTTCTCGGTGCCCCACTGGCGGTACCAGTCGGCACCGTTCTTCACGATGTGCGGCACGGCGGAGAGCGTCTCGACGTTGTTGATCGTCGTCGGCTGACCGAACGCACCCACCGCCGCCGGGAAGGGCGGCTTCACCCGGGGCTGGCCGCGCCGGCCCTCGAGGGAGTTCATGAGGCCGGTCTCCTCGCCGCAGATGTAGGCACCCGCGCCGATGTGAACGGTCACGTCGATGTCGACGCCGGAGCCCATGATGTCCTTCCCGATCAGACCCGCCTCGTACGCCTCTTCCACCGCCCGGCCGAGCACCGCCGACGCCTCGAAGAACTCGCCACGGCAGTAGATGTAGACGTGCTGCGCTCGGATCGCGTACGCGCCGATCAGGCACCCTTCGATGAGCTGGTGCGGGTCCCACCGGATCAGCTCGCGGTCCTTGAAGGTCCCGGGCTCGGACTCGTCGGCGTTGCAGAGCAGGTAGTGTGGCTTGCCGTCGTCCTTCGGCATGAAGCTCCACTTCAGCCCGGTCGGGAAGCCCGCTCCCCCCCGACCTCGCAGGCCCGAGTCCTTCACGACGTCGATGACCGCGTCCGGCCCCATCTCGAAGGCCTTCTTCAGCGTCTCGTAGCGGCCGTTCCGGCGCGCACCCTCGAGGGTCCGCGCCGACGGATCGCCGAAGTGCTCGCTGAGGACGCGGACCTCGTGGTCCGACGTGTAGGGATACGCCATGCTATTCGCCCCGCTCCTTCAGGCGATCGAGAATGTTCGGGACGTCCGCGGGCGTCACGTTCTCGTAGTAGCGCGAGTTGATCTGGACGCAGGTCGGGAACCCGCACGCGGCGAGGCACTCCGCCTCGACCACGGTGAAGTCGCCGTCCTTCGATATCTCGCCGAGCTCGGTGTCGGTCGTCGAGAGAAACGCCTCCAGCACGTCGTCGGCGCCGCAGAGGTTGCAGGAGATGTTGGTGCAGACCTGGATCAGGAACCGCCCGACCTCCCGCTTGTTGTACATCGTGTAGAAGCTCGTGACGCCCCGGACGTACGCGTCCGGCAGGTCCAGCAGCTCCGCGACCCGGGCCATCGTCTCCGGCGAGACGTGGCCACGCACCTCCTGCGCCAGTGCGAGCGTCGGCAACAGCGCGGCCCGCTTCTCGGGGTAGCGCGTCAGCAGCTTCTCGAACCGCTCCGCGTAGGGCCCCTCGAACAGCGGCGCCTCGGGGTCGCGTTCCGCCCTCATGTATGCATAGGACGGCGTTGCCGCCGGGTGTCCACCCTCGACCGGGCGGGTCCCCACGAAGTCGTCGCCCCGTACCTGCTCCTCGGTCAGATCGAACTCGCCCGTGTTGCCGGCCCAGCCGGGATTCCGGACGCGCAGGTCGCTCATCGATCGATCTCCCCGAGGACGATGTCGAGCGACGCGTTGATCATGATCAGGTCCGACACGAGGTGCCCCTCGGCGAGCTTCGGGATCACCGAAAGGTTCACGAAGGACGGCGGTCGGACGCGCCAGCGGACCGGCTTGGTGCCGCCGTCACTCACGACGTACATGCCGAGCTCCCCCTTCGAGCCCTCGACGCTGAACCAGCTCTCGCCGACCGGCGCCTCGATCCCCTCGGTGATGATCTTGAAGTGGTGGATCATCGACTCCATGTCGTTCATGCAGTCGGTCTTGGACGGAAGGACCACGTTCGGATCGTCGATGTCGATCGGCCCGTCCGGAAGGCGGTCGAGCGCCTGGTGGATGATCCGGATCGACTGCCGCATCTCCTCCATGCGACAGAGATATCGGTCGTAGCAGTCGCCGTGTTCGCCGACCGGGACGTCGAAGTCGTACGTCTCGTAGTCGTAGTACGGCTTGTCCTTCCTCACGTCGTAGGGCACGCCGGACGCCCGCAGGTTCGGGCCGGTGAACCCGTAGTTGATCGCGTCGTCCGCGGAGATCACGCCCACGTCCTGCGTGCGCCCCAGGTGGATGGCGTTGGTCGTGAGGAGGTAGTCGACCTCGTCGAGCGTCCGGGGCAGCTCGTTCACGAACTTCCGACAGGCCTCCGCCCACCCTTCGGGCAGGTCCGCCATCATGCCGCCCACGCGCGTGGCCGACGTGGTGATCCGGGCGCCCGTGAGCGACTCGTGGAGCGTGTAGATCTTCTCGCGCTCCTGGAACGAGTACAGGAATGGTGTGAACGCGCCGACGTCGATGGCCGTCGTGCCGAGCCAGAGCAGGTGCCCGAAGATCCGGTCCAGCTCCATGAGGACGACCCGCACGACCTTGCACCGCTCCGTCACCTCGATGCCCATGAGCCGCTCCACCGACATCACGTACGCGCAGTTGTAGATCAGCGGCGCGAGGTAGTCCATGCGGTCGGTGAGGGGCACCACCTGATTCCAGCCCCGGTACTCGCCGAGCTTCTCGAATCCGGAATGGAGGTAGCCGATGTGGGGGATGACCCTCAGCACCGTCTCGCCGTCGAGCTCGCACACGAGCCGGAGCACGCCGTGCGTGGCGGGGTGCTGCGGCCCGATGTTGATGAGCATGTGCTCCGACCCGAGTTCCGGCTCGGGAAGATCGACCGGAGCCATCGGCCCGTACGCCGGGCGCCCGTCCACCCCCATCTCGGGAGTACGGCCGACGGCGTATTCGACGGTGCGGATGGACATCGTGCTACTCGCTCTCGGCCTGGGGGACGGCGGCGGAGGTCTCGTCACCGGCAGGATCGGGCGCGGCGTCGGGGGCGGCCCGGGGCGCGTCGCCCGGGAGAGATCCGTCCGACTCCTCGGCCACCAGCTGCGGGTCACGCCCCACGCCCATCTCGAAGTCGGTGTAGTTGTCCTCGACGTGCAGCCCCAGGGCCCGACGGGTCTGCTCGGCCCGGCTGAACCGACCCCGCAGCGGGAAGTCCTTCCGGAGCGGATGCCCCTCGGCGTAGTTCTCGGGCATGAGGATCCGTCGCAGATCCGGGTGGCCCGTGAACGTGACACCGAAGAGGTCGAACACTTCCCGCTCCAGCCAGTCGGCGGTCTTCCACAGCGGAACGACCGACGCCACGTCGAGTGCGTTCAGCGGCAGCTCGACCTTCACCCGAAGGCTTCGGTGGTGGGCCATCGACCAGAGCTGGTAGACGACCTGAATCGGCTTGCCGCCGCCGTAGTCGACGGCGGTCAGATCGAGCAGGAACGCGTACTGCTGGTCGGCGTCCTGCTGCAGATACTCGAGCACGTCGACGATGCGGGCCGCGTCGACGAAGACGACGTGCTGATCCCCGGCGTGCAGCTGGTGCGCCCCGATCGCTTCGCCGAAGACGGCCCGGAGTGCAGCGACCGAGGGATGCGACGGCACCGCAGTCGGCACGGAAGCCAGGTCACGGGCCGGCTCGTCGCTCCGCCGCGGTCCCTGCTCCACCGCGTCGAACGCCGAGCCGTGCGGCGTCCGCGACGCGTCCGGATGTGAAAGCGTCTCGTCGGCCATGCGCTACGGAAGTCGGTCGTCGGGGCGGGCGATGCGGCTCGTCTCGACCAGCCCGCTGACGCGGTTCTGACGCGTCGAGTTCCCGAACGGCCCCGTCAGCCCTTCGATCTCGCTCTCCGAGGCGCGGGGGTGGCCCGCGGCGAGCGGATCTTCGGCGCGGTTGATCGCGTGGTCGGACAGGCGCTCCTGACGGATCTTCTCCTGGATCATCATGAGGCCGTAGATCAGCCCCTCCGGACGTGGCGGGCAGCCCGGGATGTAGACGTCCACCGGAACGATCGTGTCGATCCCCTGCACCATGGAGTAGTTGTCGAACACGCCGCCGGAGCTTGCGCACGCGCCCATCGAGATGACCCACTTGGGCTGCATCATCTGGTCGTAGATGCGGCGGAGAACGGGCGCCAGCTTGTAGGGCACCCGTCCGGCACAGATCAGGACGTCGGCCTGCCGGGGCGAGAAGCTCATCCGCTCCATGCCGAAGCGCGCGAGATCGTAGTTGGACGCGGCCGATGCCATCATCTCGATGGCGCAGCACGCGGTGCCGAACGGCATCGGCCAGAGCGAGTTCCTGCGGCTCCAGTTGACGACCCAGTCGAGCTTGGTCGTGAGGAAGGTGGGACCCCCGGTGCCAAAGAGTCCCCCGCTGCCGACGTCGCCCGAGGCGCGGGCGCTCGTACCCCCGCCGGGGAGGCTCACACCGGTCGCCTCCGGGTCGTTCACTCCCATTCGAGGCCTCCCTTCTTCCACTCGTAGACGAGACCGAGCGACAGCACCGTCACGAAGAGCAGCATCGCGACGAACGCCGGCCCGCCGAGTTCGCGCATGTGCACCGCCCAAGGCACCAGGAAGATCGTCTCCAGGTCGAACACGATGAAGCTGATCGCCACCATGTAGAACTTCACGCTGAACCGCTGCCGCGTATCCCCGAGCGGGACCATCCCCGACTCGTACGGCATGTCCTTCTCGGGCGTGGGTCGACTCGGATTGAGGATGTGGGTGGCGACCGCCATGCCCACGGCGTTCAGCACGGAGATGCCGAACAGAACCACGAGAGGAGCGTACGAAGCTGCCATGTTCACCCGGCCCGATCCCAAGCCTTGTGAAAAACGTCACGATCTCTGAACACCGGAAAGTACCGGCAGCAGCACGGCCGAGCAAGGCCGGGCAGGGCCCCCTGAACCCCTTGAAACGTAAAGGTTTTCCGGGCTTTTCGGACCCTTGACAATTCACTGCCCGAGGCACTTTGCGAGGACGTCCGGGATGGGGTAGCTTCTCGCGTCCCGGCGCCCCCGGAGCGACGACTTCCCTCCCTCACCCGACGAACGCGATGCCCATCCGAAGCGACAACTGGATCCGGAAGATGTCCCAGGAACACGGGATGATCGAGCCGTTCGAGGATGGTCAGGTGCGGGGCGGCAACATCAGCTACGGGGTGAGCTCGTACGGCTACGACATCCGGGTCGCACCCGAGTTCAAGGTGTTCACCAACGTCCACAACCTCATCGTGGACCCGAAGGACTTCGACGATCGCTCCTTCGTGGACATCGAGGCGAAGGAGTGCATCATCCCGCCGAATTCCTTCGCCCTCGCCCGCACGGTGGAGTACTTCCGGATTCCGCGCGACACGCTGGTCATCTGCGTCGGAAAGAGCACCTACGCGCGGTGCGGCATCATCGTGAACGTGACGCCGCTCGAGCCGACCTGGGAGGGGTACCTGACGCTCGAGATCAGCAACACGACGCCCCTGCCCGCGAAGATCTACGCCGACGAGGGCATTGCCCAGCTGCTTTTCTTCCAGGGCGACGAACTCCCCTCGGTGGGGTACGCGGATCGGAAGGGGAAGTACATGAACCAGACGGGGGTGACGCTCCCGCGGATGTAGGGCGGCTCAGGGGCGGCCTGGGCGGCCGGGTTCGATCAGGGCCGTCCGGAAAAGTAAACGGAGCCGCCCCGGCATGCGGGACGGCTCCGTTCGGCCTCGCGGCGCACGTCACACGCCGCATTGCCTTCAGCTCAATGGATCAGAGCTGGACGACGTTCTCCGCGGCCGGGCCCTTCTGGCCCTGGACGATGTCGAACTCGACCGTGGCGCCCTCGTCGAGGGACTTGAAGCCCTCGGCCTGGATCGCGCTGTGATGGACGAAGCAGTCCTTGCTACCGTCCTCCGGCGTGATGAATCCGAAGCCCTTCTGATCATTGAACCACTTCACGGTTCCCTTGGTACGCATAGTGCGCTCCCTTGGATGTGCAGATCGGAGCCACGTTTACGCGTACTCTACCGACTGCTGATGTGTGCGCGGCAACTCCGCGCGAATCGCGACCTCTGTGGCCGCATAGAAAAAGGCGACGATCTCGAATAATGAGACCGACGCCTGCATTACTTCGCTTCCGTTGCCCCGTCCTCAGGGCATGTCCCTTGTTCACGGCACAGAAGATCGCGGCGGGCGAGGTCAGGGTCAAGATCGGGATGGGTCGGCGGCATGGCGGCGTGGGACGGGGCGGACGCGTCGGACCCGGGAGACTCAGGACGGAGGGACCGGCAGGCGGTACACCTCGGCGATCGCTTCGCCGCTGCCGACCCTCCCGCCGATGACGTACAACCCGCCCGCCACCTCGACGGCGCCGGCCTCCTGCACAGCGGTCGGCAGGTCGGCCGCCGAGAACCAGATCCCGAGCGCGTCCTCGAAGCACTCGACCTGATCGAACGGCGTGTTCAGACTGCCGACGGGGGGAGCCTCACGGCCCCCGAGCACGCAGTACAGTCCGCCCGCGAGCGTACCCGCGTACCCTTCCGTCTCGCGGGGAAGTAACGCACGCACGGACCAGGAGTCGGTGCCCGGATCGTACTGATACAGCTCGGAGGACGTGGTCCGACCCGGACCGGTTCCGCCAGCGGCCAGAAGCGTCCCACCGATCTCCGCACCCTGCCAGTTGATCAGCGGTTCCGGGACATCGTCGCCCGACGTCCAACTGGAGGAGCCGAGGTCGTAGAGGTGTACGTGATCGGCATACGCGCCCGGCCCGTCGATGCCTCCGGCGACTACGATTCGACCACCGAGGAGCGCCGAGGCCGACCCCGCCGCCGGGGTGGGCAGAGACGGTCCGGTACTCCAGCTGTCCGCAGCCACGTCGTAGATCCAGTGGGCGGCGCTCGCCGCTTCGCTCGGCGTGACACCGCCGAGAAGATGGATTCTTCCGTCGGCATACACGGCGGTGCTCCACACCACGCGAGACGGGATGTCCGCGCCCGCGGTCCACGAGCCCGCTGCGGGATCGAAGATCTGGGTCGACGCGACGAGGCTGCCGTCGTCCGTGACGCCTCCGAACACGAAGATCCTGCCCCCGTCGGTGGCGACCGCGGGTGCTCGGACGGCGGACGGCAGGTCCGCGACCGGCTGCCAGTCGCCAACGAGCCCCAGGCGGGCCGGGAAGAACGCCGTCAGGCCTCCCGATATCTGGGCGCGTGCGGCCTGATTCACCCCGCCCCGGCCGAGCGTCCACTCCGCCGCCGCGCGCCCCTGGGCGTCCGTGGTCGACGCGAGAGCACGCACCGATCCACCGCCGGAGGCGACTCCCCAGGTGACCGGCACCCCCCCGAGGGGATTTCCATCCGTGCCGCGCACCTCGACCACCAGCGGTTCAGCGAGCCGGGCTCCGGGCCAGCCGAACTGACCGAACCCAGATACGGGCGCAATCGATCCCACCGGAGGCAGAAGCGGGCCGGGATCCGAGCCGGGCGTGGGCAGCCGGTAGACTTCTGCGATCGCGTAGCCACTCGCGACCCGGCCCCCGATCACGTACAGCGCGCCGGCCACCTCGACCGCGCCGGCCTCCTGCACCGCCGTCGGGAGATCCGCGGCCGACAGCCAGACTCCAAGGCCGTCCTCGAAGCACTCGACCTCGTCGAACGGAGTGTTGAGGCTGCCGACGGGTGGAGCCTCACGGCCTCCGAGGACGCAGTAGAGCCCGCCCGCGAGCGCGCCCGCGTAGCCTTCCACCTCTCGCGGGAGGAACGCGCGCACCGTCCATGAGTCCGTTCCGGGGTCGTAGCGGTACAGCTCGGCCGACGTCGTCCGACCCGGGCCGGTTCCGCCGGCCGCCAGCAGGCGGCCGGCGATCTCGGCACCCTGCCAGTTGATCAGCGGTTCGGGAACGTCGGCGCCGGACGCCCAGGTCGAGGTGGCGAGATCGTAGAGGTGAACGTTGGCCGCGTAGGCGCCCGGGCCGTCGATGCCTCCGGCAACGATGATCCGCCCGCCGAGGAGCGCCGATGCGGACCCTGCCGCCGGGGTCGGGAGCGGCGGCCCCGTGGTCCAGCTGTCGCCGGCCACGTCGTAGATCCAGTGGCCGGCGGTAGCCGCTTCGCCGGGCGTGACGCCGCCAAGAAGGTGGATCCTGCCTCCGGCATGCACGGCCGTGCTCCACACCACCGGTGATGGGGCATCGGCACCGACCGTCCAGGCGCCCGTTGCGGGGTCGAAGATCTGGGTGGAGGCGACCGGGCCTCCCCCGACCGATGCTCCGCCGAACACGAAGATGCGATCGCCGTCCGTGGCGACCGCCGGAGCCCGCACTGCCGTCGGAAGGCCCGCGACGGTCTGCCAGTCGCCGACGAGCCCGAGGTCGGCCTCGAACGGGGCCGCCAGGCCGCCGGGCAGTTGCGCGCTCGCGGACTGCTCGAGCGCGCCTCGCCCGAGCGTCCAGGTGGTCGCCGCGCGACCCTGAGCGTCGGTCACGGACGTCAGCGGGTCCATGGAACCGCCGCCGGACGTGGCGGCCCATGTGACCGTCGCCCCCTCCAGCGGCTCGCCGTTCGTGTCGCGAACCTCCACGACCAGCGGATCGGCCAGGGGCGCCCCGGGCCACCCCGACTGACCCACTCCGGCCACGGGAGCGATCGACCCCGCCTGCGGCGGGTCCGGGTCGGGCTCGGTGCCCGAGTCGGATGAACAGGACCAGAGGACCAGCACGACCATTGGAAGGAAGCGGCGCAGCATCAGGCCCCTCCCGCCCGGGCCCGTCGAACCCGTCGACGCGGCCGACCCGATGGATATGCGGAACTCACGACGTCGGGATGCTCATGCGGTACACCGCGGGCGAGACCGTACGGTCGGCGAGCCACCCGCCGACGACATAGAGAAAACCGCCCACCTCGACGGCCCCGGCCTCCTGGACGGGGGTCGGAAGGTCCGATCCGAGAAACCACTCGCGGAGGCCGTACTCGAAGCACTGCATGTGGTCGAGCGGGGTGTTGAAATCGCCGGTCGGGGGAGTAGTCCGGCCGCCCAGCACGCAGTACAGCCCGCCGGCCGACGAAGCCGCGTAGCCTTCGACGCGGTGCGGCATCCCGCCCCGTCCCCACCAGCGGTCCGCTTCCATGTCATACTCCGACATCCAGGGCAACGTCTGGCGCCGACCGTTGCGTCCGCCGGCGATGAGGAATCGCCCACCCACAGCCGCGCCCTGCCAGTTGATGGTCGGCTCGTGGTAGTCCGTGCCGGCACTCCACGTCTCGCTCTGGGGGTGGTAGAAGTGGACCGCCGACGAGTACTGCCCCGGGCGGATGATCCCGCCCGCGACCAGAACCACACCCCCCACGTATCCGGCTGCAGCCTTCGCCAGAGGTCCCGGCAGGGGCGGGCCGGCCGTCCAGCCGTCGGAGCCGATGTCGTAGATCCAGTGCGCCGTGGTCGCGATCTCGACCTCGTCGCTCCCGCCCAGCAGATGGATGCGTCCGGCCACGTAGACGGCACGGCTCCACACGAGCGGCGTAGGGAGCGGGGCGCCCTGCGACCATTCGCCGCTGGCAGGGTCGAAGATCTGCGTGAGCCCGACGATCGTGCGGTCCGTCGTTTCCCCGCCGAACACGAAGATTCGGATCCCGTCGGTCGCGACCGCGGGCGCACGGACGCCGGTCGGCAGGCTCGCGACCGCCGCCCACTCGCCGGGGACACCGATGTCTGCGTCAAAAAACGCCGAGAATCCCGGGTCCGCCCGGGCCTGGACCCTCTGGCCCACCGACCCGCGTCCCAGCGTCCAGTCCCCCGTCACCCGCCCGTCGGGTCCCGTGACGGAACGCACGATGTCCAGCGTTCCCTCACCGGAAAGGACGGTCCACTTGACGTCGATCCCCGCGATCGGCGCGCCGAACCGGTCGAACACCCGCGCCTCGAGTCGCTCCTCGAGCGGCGCCCCGGGCCAGCCGACCTGGTTCTGACCCGCCGTGGCGACCACCGCGGCCGCCTCGGGTTCGACCTCCGGCTCCGTTCCGGCCCCGGACGAGCACGACCACAGGACGGCGAGGATCAGCGGCAGCGTGAGGCGTGTCATCGGGTGACCCTTCGTCTTGCCGTCGCCCGAACCTGCGGCGGCGGACACGGTTCCGCCGATCGAACGGACGAAACTGCTCCAAAGATGCGATACTTCCAAGGTGTCATCGGCCCGCACGGGCGATCAAGAGTGAATCCGTCCGTCATCCGGTCGGGCCCGAATACGGTCGTGTCGCTCCGCCTCACCCGATTCGGTACCGGACCAGCCAGGGCACCTCGAAGTCGTCCCGCTCGACCGCGTAGATCTCGTCCGTCAGGATGAGGCGGATCTCGGCGGAAACGGGCAGCTCGACCCGCCCGCGGAGATCACCTGCGGCGTCCAGAACGAGCCACGTCTGCATGTCTCCGCCTCCGATGCCACGGCGCAGCCAGACCCCACCATGCGCGTCGACTTCGACGTCGGTCACCCCGGGGAGGACGTCGGGACCCACGAAGTCGTCTCCGACCGGCAGCCACTCCCGGACCGCGTCCTGGTCGGTCCGGCGCGGCGTGTACGAGAAGGTGCGCCGCCACGTCGTGTCCTCTGAGACTCCGACGCGGGTGATCGTGAAGGTGGACGGGCCGTCCTGCGGCTCGGTCGAGTGGTCGACCAGGACCTTCCCGCCCTCGAACCACCGCACGATGGGCCCGTCGGCGTGCGGCCAGGGATCCCGGATCACGTCCGCCTGGGGCATGCCGCCCGTGTCGCTCGGATACGCGACGTGCATCGTCATCTCGTCGAGGGTGTCGACGACCTCGCCGCCTCGGTCGAGGCGCAGGATGGGCACACGTACCGAGTCCGGAAACGAGGAGGAGCCGTCGCCGCGACGGCCGAGGATCGTCCCGAAGTCGGGCGTGGCCCGAACCGAACCGTCGCCCACGAGCTCGATGACCGGAAAGGCGATCACACCGGGCGCGAAGTTGGAGCTCAGCCCGGGTGCCGCGAACTCCTCGAGCAGATCACCAGCCGATGAGTACAGGTAGATGCGGCGTCGCCTCGAGTCATGGACCCAGAGCGTGTCGGCCCGGATCCCGATTCGCCTCGGCTGCGCGAACTCGCCGGGGCCCTCCCCGGGGCCGCCGATGGTGCCGACGCGGGCGCCGGATTCATCGAGCACGCGCACGTGCGGGTCCTGCGCTTCCACCACGTAGATGCGCCCGTCGGGGCCGACGGCCACCGACCCGATGCGCGAGAATCCGACCACCGGGTCGTCCACGCTGCCGACGCGGAGGTCTTCCGCGACCGGAAGGTGAGGTGCGGCGTCTGCATCGTCTCCGACCGCGGACGACTCGACGCCGCAGGATGCAAGCGCGAAGGCGAACACGGCGACCGCCGCGGGTCCAGGCCGGGTCGTGCGGCAGCGGCGCACGTCAGCTCCCGTTGAGGATGCGGTAGGCGCGGACCTGCTCGACGTCGAGCTCGTCCGTGACCACGCCGGTCACGACGCCGTGGCCGATGTGCATGACGTCCAGTCCGTCCGGCATGGTCACGCGTCCGAGCAGCCGCCCCGTCTGGTCGGCGACGAGCCACTCGCGCGGCTCGGCCTGAATCCAGGTCTCGGCCTCCTCGTCGAGCCCGAGCCAGACGCGCTCGTCGCCCTCCGCGACGAGCCGGACGTAGGCGAGCAGGCTGTCGGGTTTGGGCATGGCGTCGTACAGCTCCCGCCACGACTCCTGTTGGCCGAAGAACTCGTACACGTGCCGGACCCGCCGCTGCCGGTACGCCTCCGTGAACGGCTCGCGGGGCCACGCGAACGACACCGAGTCGACGGTCCCGTCCGCAGCCGCCACCGCGAACGAGTACTCGACCCCGGACCCGATCACCATCGTCTCCCGCCCGGCCGCCACGAGGAATCGGGGGCCGCCGAGGCGCCCGTTTCCGCGGCCTTCGGGCGTCACGAACCACTCGTTCGCCTGGAAGGGCCCGAGCGTCTGCACGAGGGCGCCCGCGGAATCGAGCTCGAAGAGGTTGAGCTCGGCGCGGTGGATTCCGGGCCCCGGCGGGGACTGTCGCGCCAGCCAGATCGGGGGGGCGGGCTGTACCACCAGCGTGCCGTCGAACCGGGCGAGCGCGCGCGACGGCTGGGCGTCCGCAGTCTGCCCGAACATGCGTACGGTGCCGGAGGATACGTCGATCCCGACCGAGCGGACGAAGTCGCCCGAGGCATCGAACCAGGAGGCCCGCCGTGTGCCGTAGTCGTACGTGATGACGGAGTCGCCTCGGATCGCGGTCATGTAGCGAACGTCGTCGAACTCGCCCGGCCCCTCCCCTTCCCGCCCGACCGTGCGCAGGTGCCGACCGTTCTCGTCGTAGTACCGGAGGTCGTGCGTCCCCCGGTTCGCGACGACCGTTCTGCCGTCCGTGAGCCGCACGGCGCCCCTGACGTCGAACAGCTCGTGGTCCGGATCGCCGCCGACCACGCCGACGGTGAGGATCGGGTCGGCCGACAGGCGGATCTCGCGAACCTCCGCGGAGGCGCTGTCCGCCCGCTCCGCCGGAGCGCCGCCGCATGCGGACAGCGCTCCCACGACACCGGCGGCGAGCAAGGCCGCAGTCGCGCGCGTCATCGCTCCGCCCAGTGGCCGAACGGAGGAACGCTCGTCGCGGCGTACGACTCCGAGGTGAGCGTCACTCCGGACACCTCGGCGCTTCGTACAGTGCGACCGCCTGCACGTCGAACTCGTCGCGCTCGACACCGAGGACGTATCGGTCGTCGGCGTCGAGTACGAGGAAGTGGTTGAAGGCTCGCACGCGGGCGAGACACCCCGCGTCCGATGAAACGACCAGGAACTCGGACACCGGGTCGGAGAAATCGGGGGTGGTACCGAGGAGCCAGAGGTCCCCGCCCGACGTCGAGACCATGTCGCGGACCATGGGCGCGAACTCCGGCGCGAGGTGTCTCTGGGCGGCGAGTCTCGCCTCGTTTCGCTCGAGCGCCTCGGGCGAGCCACCGCGTTCGCGGTAGACCGCGAGTTGTGCCTCGACGAAGCCGTCGTACCACTCATCCCGCAGTGGCTCCAGGGGCTCGTTCCAGTGCAGCCGCTGGTACTCGTCACCACTACTCGCGTCGTACCAGCGAACGAGGGGCGCGTCCATCGCCAGGTATGCGAATCCTCTTCCCGACGCGGCAACCAGGCCCAGGATCGGGACCGGCCGGTAGCCGGGCCGTCCGTCGACGGTGATCGACTCGGTGAACGGTACGACGCCGAGGGTGTCACGCGAGGCGTGGTCGTCGCGGGACCCGAGGACCGGGAACTCGAGCCACGCATCGAGCGGGTCAGCGCGTGGAGACCAGGAGAAGACGCGCCATATCACCGTGCCATCCTCCGCTGTTCCGGCAGGAACGTGACTGGCGTCGCCGCGCGCCACTGTCGCACTCCGGACGAAGTCCCCTTCCGGATCCAGCACGCTGGTGCGGGCGTTGGTCCGGTCCTCCACGAGAATACTGTCGGCAGGCAGTAGCGCGATCCCCGAGATTCCGCCGAACTCGCCCGGGCCCTGCCCCTCTCTCCCGATGGAGTCGATGAGGACGCCATCCAACCCGAGTCGGTAGATCCGAGCCGGCCCGGTGTCCCCGACCAGAAGGTCCCCGTCCCGTAGCCGTCCGCCCTGTATCCGCTCGAAGAGGAGACCTGATTCGTCCCAGCCGACACGGAAGATGGGCTCGGACAGAACGGCGTCGGGCTCCCGGTCGAACCCGAGATCGTCCGAGCGAACGACGTGGACCCCGTCGGAGTCGACCGTGATGGACGCCGCGCGTGACGGAGACCCGTCTCCCCCGCACGCGGCGAGCATCACCAGCACGCCGACGAGCCTCGGACGTCGACGTCCGCCCGGGCGAATCATCGAGGCCTCCACCTCAGTCCGCCTCTCCACGTACGAGCCCGTACACGCGAACCCGCTGCACCCCGATCTCGTCGGTGGCGAAGCCGGCCACCCGGTCCGCCGACACGTCGGTCAACTCGAAGTCGAGGGGCAGCTCGAGATGACCGAGGAAGGCGCCGTCGGGCGCGAACACACCCCAGCGCCGCACGTCGTCCCATGGGAGGACGAACCGCTCCACCCACACGAATCCGAGATCGTCGACGAGCAGCTCGGAGAAGGCCGGATAGCGCTCGGGCATGGCGTCGTCCGCTGCGACGATCTCCGCCCGCAGGACCGAGTCCATCCCGGTCAGCGACGCGCGCCGGTACGTCGCCATGAACTCCGCGTCGACGTCGAGGTCGGTGTCCGGCCCGCGAATGATCCGGAGCAGCTCGCCGTCGAGCGTGCGTACCTCGACCTGGAGCCGCTCGCCGGCCCCGATGTAGATGTGGTCCTCGTCGCCGTCGAATTCCACCGACCGGCTGAAGGGATGTGGACCGCTTCCGCCGCCGCCGGTGTCGGGATCGTACATGCCGAGCCGCTCGGAGGAGATGTAGGTGCCGATGGTGTCGATCACCCCGTCCGGGAGGATTCTCCACGCGTTCGCGCGCTGGGTGAAGAACCACGTTTCGGCACCCTCGGGGCGCGGAGGCGCCTCTCCCCAGCCGACGGCGAGCAGCGACCCGTCCGGGAGGCACGTCGAGTTGTAGGGAGGTCGGTTGGTCTCGCCCGTGATGAAGGGAGACGGCTCTCCCGCGACGCCGGACAGGGAGATCGGCGTGGTGCGCCGGAGCATCGGGTCGTACGCGATGAACCCGCCGCCGCACCGATCGAGCCAGCGGATTCGGCGGAACTCCCCGGGGCCGTCGCCGGCGACGCCGGATCGTCGCATATACTCACCCGCCGCGTCGTAGAAGCGGACGTCGGCCGTCTGCCGGTCCGCCACCGCGACCCCACCGTCCGGCACCAGCGCCACGTCCGCCACCTCCCCGAACAGGTAGACCTCGTCGCCGTCCAGCCCGCCGATCTCCGTGATCACGGTGAGGCTCCATGGCGAGCCGCTCGGACCCCACTCCGGGACAGTGGTCGTCACGACATCGACGCCGGCGCTGTCGACCACCGCGAAAGAGGCATCGGGCGCGGCCGCCGACTCCGAGCCACCGCATCCCGCCAGCAACGCCAGCGGTGCAGAGAGGGCGAGAACGAGGCGCGCCTTCCGTCGAATCGGGCCACGGCCGGGGACAGAGCCCGTCGCCGAACGCGAAGGACGGAGGATCGCGCGGGGTCGGTGGGTTCTGGGCATCGTCATCCTTCCGGGTGGGTGCTCCGGCCCACTATGCGGGAGAATGCGCAGCAAATCCAAGACTGGCGTTCGAGGACGTCGCCGACGAGCACGCCCGTCAGTTCCCGCGGGCCGTCCCAATGCCGCGAGGGTCCGCGCCGCCGGCGAACGACGAAGGTCGCCCGTCGTCGCCCCACTCGATCGTGACGCCATGCGCGTTGCCGATGCCGGGCCCGATCACCCGGACCTCGTGGCCGCGCGCGATCAGGTCGGAGACGACCGAGTCGGGCACGCCCTCCTCGACGATGAGCATGTTCGGCTCGACGAAGGAAACACGCGGCGCTCCGATCGCCGACTGAACGTCCATACCGAAGTCGACGACGTTCATCACGATCTGCGGGATGGTCTGCGCGATCGTGTGCCCGCCCGGCGTGCCGACCGCGAGCCAGGGGCGATCGCCGTCGTACACGAAGAGCGGCACGTCGCCCGACAGCTTCCGACGACCGGGGTGCGCGTCCATAGGGTTCCCGGCCGGCTCGAAGGTCGAGTAGGCGAGCGAGTTGTTGAGCCAGATGCCGGTGCCCTCCGGCATGAGCCGGGAGCCGAAGCTGTTGCCGAGCGTCTGCGTGGCCGAAACCACGTTCCCCTCAGCGTCGGCGACGACGAAGTGCGTCGTGTGGGAGTCGCCCGAAACGACACCGGGCGGCTCGAAGTCACGCGCCCGCTCGGGGTCGAACGTCGCCGTGACCGAGTCCCAGTACGGGCCCGAGAGCAGCCGGTCGAGCGGCGGCGGCGCGAAGTCCGGGTCCCCCGCCCAGCGAAGCCGTGCCCAGAACGCGTGCTTGGTCGCCTCGGCGTAGCGGTGCAGATGTTCGGTCGAGTTGTGGCCGAGCCGCTCGACGTCGTAGCGACTCATCAGTCCGAGTCGGATGAGCGCCGGGAACGAGTTGGCGGGCGGCGACGCGGTCACGACGCGATGACCGCGATAGTCGATCTCGATGGGGTCCCACCACTCCGGCTCGGCTTCCTCGAGGTCGGAGAGCCGGAGGAACCCGTCCGCCGCGCGGACCGCCGCGTCGATGGCCTGCCCGATCTCACCGCTGTAGAACACCGCGGGGCCGTTGGCCGCCAGGAGCCGGAACGATCGGGCGAGGTCCGGCTGCAGGAGCGCGTCCCCCGCCTGGAGCGGTGTGCCCTCCCGCCCGTACACCGACTGCGCGTGCGCCGGAAACTCGTCGAACGCCGACGCGATGAAGCCGGCGGCGCGCGCGTCGAGTTCGAAGCCCTGCTCGGCGAGCGCGATGGCCGGACCGAACAGCTCGTCCCAGGCGAGGGTCCCGTACTGCGCGTGCATCGAGGCCCACGCGTTCACGTTGCCCGGCGTCGTGATGGTCTTCGCGTTGCGCCGGTTCTGCTCCCACCCCGGGGTCGGAGGCCGGAACTGGTCCGGCTCCACGCCACGCGGAATCCGCCCGCTGGAATCGAGGAACCTCGCCCTGCCCTCCTCCGCGGAGTACACCAGGATGGTCCCGTACCCGCCCATTCCCGACATCATCGGCTCGGTGACGTTCAGAGCGGCCGCGACGGCAACCGCCGCGTCGAACGCGTTCCCGCCCCGCCCCAGCACCTCGAGCCCGGCCTCGGTCGCGAGCGGGTGCGCCGAGCTGACGATGCCGCCGCCCCGCTCGGGCGGCGCCTCCGAAGGCGCGGAGATGCAGGCCGCCAGGAGCAGCAGCCCGAACCCCACACGGCGAAGCTGCCGCACCGTCCTCACGCCACGCCCAGCGCGAGCATGGTGACGTCGAAGATCAGCACCGCGTTGCCGGGGATCCGTCCGTCGCCCGACCCACCCGGGCCGTAGCCGAGGTTCGACGGGATGATGATCCGGCGCTGCTCACCCACGCGCATCCCGCGCACACCGAAGTCGAACCCCTGGATTACGCCACCCTGACCAAGAAGCCAGCTGATGTTGGGCGGACTGGCGTCGACGAGCGTGTTGTCGGTGAGGCGGAGCTCGTAGCCGACCGTGACCTGATCCCCCTCCCCGGACTCGACGCCCGAGCCCTCGACGACGGTCAGCACGTACACGCCGAGCGGGAGCCGTGTGAACTCCTCGAGGTTGATTCCGAGCCCGGGGTTGAACTCCGCGTCCTCTACGCTCCGCGGCCCCACGATGGAGTCCCCGCAACCCCCGAGAGCGAGCAGCATGGCGAAGGCGGTGCCGACGGTGGCCGGGCGACGTGTGATCGACTGCATCCGATTCTCCTGCGTCTGGTTCGCGTGTGCGCGCCGTCCTCAAGGCGCGGCCCAGCGGCTCAGCGCCGGTACACGACCTGTCCGTCGACGATCGTGATGTCGACCGCGACATCCTTGAGGTCGGTCGGCTCGACGTCGAAGGGATTCCGGTCCAGGACGGCGATGTCCGCCAGATATCCGGCCCGGATTCGCCCTAGACGATCCTCCGAAAGCCCTACCCACGCATTGTTTACGGTGTAGGCCCGAAGTGCTGTCTCAACGTCGATCTTCTCCTCGGGGAACCAGCCGCCCTCCGGGGTCCCGTCCAGCGTCTCCCGGGTCACGGCGGCGTACATCCCCTGCAGCGGATTCACCGTATACCATGCAGCATTCGTGCCCGGCCAGTCGCTTCCGAAGGACAGAAGCACGCCGGCGTCGTGCAGCGTGCGGAATGCGTACGCCCACCTCCCCCGCTCGCCGATCCGCTCCTCCATCCAGCGCATGTCGTCGATCGTATGGTAGGGCTGCATCTCGGCCACGATGCCGAGTTCACGCATCCGCTCGGCCGTCTCGGGTCCGCGGATGACCTGGGTGTGGATGATGGCGAAACGTCGATCGGGGCGATCCGGATACGCGGCGATGACCTCCCCCATGAGGTGGAGGATCGAATCGATGGCCTCGTCTCCGATCGCGTGCACGCGGGGGTTGAAGCCGGCGGAGTCGGCGCCGAACAGGAGCGTCTCCATGTTTCCGGCCGGATCCATCCCCGAACCGCCGTCGGTCACGTACCCGGTGTTGCCGGCGTTCCGCCAGTTCCCGCGAACGCCCGTCGTCAGATACGGCTCGTAGAACCGCGCCTGACTGGACCCCATGATTCCGTCCACGAAGCCCTTGAGTCCCTGGTAACGGATCCAGTCGTCGCCGAACCCCTCGACGATGCCGGCGTCGCGCATCTCGTCCCAGGTGTCGAGCGTCATGCGCATGTTCACCCGCGCCGTGAGGTCGCCCGCCTCGCGCAATCGCTCGTAGACCCCGACCTGGGACGGCGGGGTGATGTCGAAGAACGAGGTCACCCCGTACTGCGCCATGTCGGCGAGCGCGGCCCGAGCCTCGGCGAGGCGCTGCTCCATCGTCTTGTCCGGAATCACACCCTGAATCCGACGCGCGACGGCTCCGGACACGCGGCCCGTCGGCTCGCCTCCCTCGCACTCGACGCCCGGGACCCGGCAGTCCACCGCCGCCGCCTCGAGCGCCAGCGAGTTCGCGACGTACTGCGAGCGATCCCAGTTCCAGAGGATCGCGGGGTGGCTCGGCGTCACCGGATCGATGAGCGCGCGATCGGGTCGGAAGGTGCCGGACGCCACCGCGTCCTCTTCGGTGCCGGTCGCGTTCTGGGACCACTGCTCGTAGGCACCCCATGACCCGCCCACCATCCATGCGCCTTCCGGCATGCGGGCCGCCGTCTCCTCCAGCTCGGCCACCAGTTCGTCCCCGTTCGTCACCTCGAGCAGGTTCACGCCCAGAAGAAGCTCGCCGGCCCGGTTGAAGTGCGTGTGGTTGTCGATGAAGCCGGGCGAGGCGAACCGCCCCTCCAGATCGATCTGCGCCGTCCCGGAGCCGATGAAGTCCCCGACCGCGAAATCGTCGCCGACGAACACGATCCGGTTCCCCTCGACCGCGACCGCCTGGGCATACGGCTGCGCCTCGTCGCCGGTCCAGATCCGGCCGTTGAGCAGCACGAGGTCCGCGCCGGGGTCGGACGGGGCCGAGCAGGCACCGAGCCAGAACGGGGCGACGAGGGCGAGGAGCGTCAGGGAGCGGAGAGGCGGGCGATGGCGGGTCTGCATGGGCTTCGTCACTCGAAGGGACCGGCGGTCGGAGACGCGATTCGGCCGCGGGACGGGACCGACCATCCCGGCCACCGGCATCAGTTGGCCCCCGCCCCGACGGCCCGTCCCGGCGAGACGTTCTGCTCCGCCGCGGGGCGGAGGTCGGACTGCGTCTCGGCGAGCTCCTCACCCCGGAGGGCCGCGTGCCCGATCCGCGCGAGGTTGACTGCATTCCCGAGGATCCTCACCGCCTCCTGCGGCGCGTGGAATCCCATCGAGTTCTCCGCCTCGATGAAGTCGGTCATGAACTGCGCGCGTCGGTGGTAGTCGCGGGCGCGTTCGAGATCGTCCCGCGCCGCGCTGCCCGCCTCCGCCGCAGCTCCGATCGCCCGGGAGAGCTGGAGTGTCGCATCGATGGCGATGTTGCGCATCTCGTACGTCCGATCCTGGATCTCGTTCACCCGGGCCAGCAGTTCGCTCTCCGGCCACGTGTGACACGTCTGGCACGCGTTGTCGACGTTCAGCACCGGGCTCCGGACCCAGTGGTCGCTGATCTTCATCGCGCCTTCCCGCTTGTAGGGCATGTGGCAGTCGGCGCAGGCCACGCCGCTCCGCGCGTGGATGCCCTGGCTGTACAGCTCGAACTCCGGGTGCTGCGCCTTCAGGGCCGGGGTACCACTCTCGGCGTGGGTCCAGTCGACGTGCCCGTTCTCCTGGTAGACGGCCAGAATACTGTCGGCCTTCAGCCCCCGACTCCAAGGGTAGACGAGCCGCTTCTCCGGACCCTGGAAGTAGTACTCGACGTGGCATTGGCCACACACGAAGCTGCGCATCTCCTGACGCGACGCGTCCCGGTTCACTTCATAGTCTTCGATGCCCTCGCGCGCCTTGACTTCGCGGATGCCGTTCAGGAAGCCCGGGCGGGTCACGCGCAGCTCCATCGTCTGGGAGTCGTGGCAGTCGATGCACGCCACGGGGTGCTCGGCCAGCGCAGCCGCCTCCTGGTACGGCATTCGGTTCGCTGCCTCCCACCCTGCCATCAGGTCGCCTTCCCCAAGCTTCATGTAGGGCACGTAGACCGACGCGTGGCAGTGCAGACAGGTCCCCGGCTGGGGCGCGACCTGCTGGCGCTCGGTGAAGATCTGGTCGCTGAACATGTAGGCGTGGCCGCGCTCTTCCCGGAAGTCTTCGGCGAAGGCGTAGCCGGCCCAGAACTCACGGAGTCGGGGGTCCTCCTCGAGGCGTGAGAACGAGACCGAGTCACGGGGATCGAAGTCCGTAGGGTGTCTCGGGATCGCCTCGCTCCCCCCGTACCGCGTCCGCGTCATGTCCACCGTACGCAGGTAGTCGTCGTACTGGAGCGGAAAGTTCTGCCCCCAGACCGCCGGGTCGGTGGTCGTGTCCGTCAACTCGACGACCCGATAGAACGGGTTCAGTGCCTCCTGCTGGCGCTCGAAGATGTTCGTCAGCAGCGCGGCCAGACCGAGGGTCGCCACGCCGGCCACGACGGCGGCGCCAACAAGCACGGAGGGGCGGAATCGAACGTGGTCCCTTGGTTCGTCAGTCATGGTCGGGAAGTTGGTCGCAGAGGGAGCGGGTGCGGGTCCCGTCGTGAGGGCTCATCGGATCCAGTGTCCGACGTACCGGTGGCAGCGCGTGCACGTGAACCCCTCGGCGCCGGCGCTGCGCTCCGCCGAGCCGGTGGCCGGACGATGGTCGATCGCGCTGGTGACGTCCTGATGACAGTACCGACACGCCTTCTCCGTCACCTCGTGATTCGCCTCGGTGATGCGGAGCGGATCCGGATAGGTGCCGGTCGTGAAGTAGAACGAGTGCCAGAACCCGTTCTTCGCCTTGACCAGGTACTTGCGTGCGGGATCGTGCGGGGTGTGGCAGTCGTTGCAGGTAGCCACGGCCTTGTGGCTCGACTTGTTCCAGGCATCGAGGTGCTCGTCCATGATGTGGCAGTTGCCGCATACGGACGGTTCGTCCTGCATGTACGAGTATCCGCGGGCGTAGACGAAGGTGAAGCCGCCCAGGCCGAACAGTATCCCCGCGAGAACCACGACGACGAGCGGGAGCCATTTGCGCAACGGACGATCCTCCCGGTTTGCGGGCAGGTCGGGGGCGTCGGTTCGCCTTCGCGGGCCTCGCCGAACTTCGGGGCGGAAGCTATGGGACACCGGGTGCCGCTCGCCACCCGCCGGCCGTCGCCTCGGTGGAGGTCCGCCTCGGCAGCGAGGGGTGCGCGATCGGCCGTCGGCTGGAATATTCGCCGAGGCCACCCTCCGGTCCTCCCGACATGATGCCGCTCCGATGACCCTCCTCCGTCCGACCGCCACGACGGCGACGACCGCGTTGTTCACTGCCGCATTCCTGTCGGCCGGGACCGGCGATCTTCTCGCCGCCGCCCCCCAGGACGCCCCCGTCCGGGCCGACCTCATCGACTACGGCAGCGGTGCCTTCCCCCTCGACGTGGAGGACCGCCTCCACGCCGAGATCGCGCGGTCCGTCCTCGACGGCATTGGCGGATACGTGACGCTTCCCGGCATCGAGTCGGAGGGGCCGGAAACGCCTCTGCAGCTGGTCGTGGAGCTTCCGGCGACGACGACGTTCACGAGCTTCGCGGTGCCGCCGATGTCGAGGTTCGGCTGCTGCAACGGCACGCACATCCGCACCGTCACGGTCGAGGGCTCGGCGTCGGCCCCGGACGGCGAGTACGAGCAACTGGTCCGGTTCGATATCGAGGCGGAGGTCTACGACGCGGATCAGGAGTTCCCGGCTACGGCCACCCCGGGGGTCCGGTGGCTCCGCATCACGCTCGAAGGCCGGCAGGTGCCCGACCCCGACGACTATCGGCGAACCACCTTCACCGACCTGATGGGCTACGGCGAGCAGGCTCCCCGCGAGGCGGAGTCGGGCGAGTTCACGGGGATCTTCCTCACCGGCGGCGGCGGCTCCGGGCCGGGAGGCAACCGGATCGAACTCCTGCAGGAGGGTGCACTCGTCCGCGGATGCGTGCAGGCGGGTGGCGCGGTCCGCCGCATCGAGGGCGGGATCGAGAACGGGATCCTGAAGGTGCTCGCGGGCGACGGCATCCCGAGCCTGTACCTCATCGACAGCCGCGGGCGGCTCCTCGGCGTCGAGGTCGGCCGGTCCTACGGCCGGACCGTGGGCGAACCGGGCGGAGACCCGACCGACTGCGAGCCGTTGACGAGCGAAGGCGAGAACGGTGTCGGCGTCGCGCTCGACGCCTGCGAATCGGCCGTCGTCTACGGCGTCAACTTCGACGTCGATTCCGACGTGCTCCGGCCCGACTCCGACCCGGCACTCGAGCAGATCCTCGCTGCCCTCGAGGCACGACCGGATCTGGCCGTGACGATCGAGGGACACACCGATTCCGATGCGAGCGACGCGTACAACCTCGACCTCTCGCAACGCCGCGCGGCGTCGGTGGTCGCGTGGCTGGTCGAGCGGGGCGTGGACACTGGTCGCCTCACGCCGCTGGGGGTGGGCGAGTCCCAGCCGATCGCCGACAACGAGACCGCCGCGGGGAAGGCGGCGAATCGGCGCGTAGAGGTACGGCCCGACTGCTGAGGGTACGGCGAGCGGCTGGCCGACCGTCCGACATCGTCACGCCGCGAGCCGGCCGCTTCCGACCCGGGTCACTCCCGACGGAGGACCCGCGCCGGATCGGAGCGGGCGGCCCGGATGGCGGGCACGAGCGTCGCGAGCGTGGCCGTGCCGAAGAGCGCGAGCACCGACGCTCCGACCGATAGCGGGTCCACCGGGGACGTGCCGAACAGGACCGCGGAGGTAAGGCGTGTCGCGACGAGCGTCAGCAACAGGCCGGCGCCGACGCCGACGCCCACGGGCACGAGGCCCCGCGCCAGCACGAGTGCGCGAATCTGCCCCCGGTCGGCCCCGAGCGCCATTCGCACGCCCACTTCACGCATGCGCGCCGCCACGGAGTGGCTGACGACGCCGTACAGCCCGACCAGCGCGAGGCTCAGCGCCAGGCCGGCGAACGACCCGAGAAGAAGCGCCAGGAATCGGTCCGGCCCGAGCGCGACGGCGACCAGGTCCGACATCGCGCGCGGCGTGACCAGCGCGAGGGACCCGTCGAGTTCCTGGATCGCGGCGCGCGCGGGTCCGAGCGCGGAGGTCGGGTCCATGCCGGGCGCCATCTCCAGGGTGAAGAAGAGCGATGCGGTCGGGAACTGCGCGTTCGAGAAGTAGACGGCGTCCCGCCAGTCGTCGCGCACGTCGAAGTTGCGGACGTTCGAGACGACGCCCACGATGTCGAACCACAGCGGGTCCTCGGGAGATCCCAGCCCGATCCGCCGTCCGATCGGGTTCTCGTCGGGGAACTGGCGCCCGGCGAGCGTCTCGTTGATGACCGCGACCGGTGTGCCTCCCCGGGCGTCCGATGCGGTGATCCCCCGCCCCGCCACCATCCTCAGGTCCATCGACGACATGTAGCCGGGTACGACGCGGCGAATCCAGGCAGCGGTCTCGTCGCCGGGCTCGGGGAGCGGGCGGCCCTCGATGTTGTAGGTCACGTCCCCGTTGAAGTCGGCGAGCGGCAGGGCCGACACCGCCCCGACATCGGCCACGCCGGGTAGTGTGCGGAGGCGAGCCGCCACCTCTTCCTGAAAGGCGGCGCGCGCCTCGGGGTCGTCGTACGGACCCGGCGGGAGGCTGATCCGGAACGTCATCACGTCGGACGGATCGAAGCCGAGGTCCACCGAGCGGAGTTGCTGGAACGACCGGCCCAGCACACCGGCGGTGGCGAGAAGTGCGACCGCCAGAGCGACCTGTCCGGACACGAGGCCCGACCGGAGGCGCAGCCCGGCACGGTCGGCGCCACCCGCGCGATCCCCGAGCGCGGCCTTCGGATCGCGGCCGCCTCCCTTGAGGGCGGGTGCCAGTCCCGCGCCCAGCGCGGTGGCGACGGTCACGACGGCGGTGAACAGGAGGACCCGGCCATCCAGAGCGACCGCCTCGATGCGCGGCGTCCCCTGCGGCGCCACCGCGACGAGGGCACGGGTCCCGACCCATCCCAGCGCCGCTCCCAGGACCCCGCCCATGACGGCCAGTGCCCCGGTCTCCACCAGGAGCTGCCGGACGAGCCTGGCCCGCCCGGCGCCGAGCGCCGCACGGACCGCGAGCTCGTCGGTCCGCATCGAATTCCTCGCGAGCAGCAGGTTCGCCACGTTGAAGCCCGCGAGCAGCAGCACGAGTCCCACCGCGGCGAACACAAGGCGCATGCCCGGCGCCGTGGCGCGGGTGAGGTCCTTCCGGAGATCCCATGCGCGGGGCGTCCGTCCCTCGTAGCGACCCGGATACAGTTCGCGCTGTTTCGCGCCGAGCGCACGAAGCTCCTCGTTGGCCGCTTCCAGGGAGGACCCGGGCTGGAGTCGGGCGATGGAGCGCCAGCTCGCGTTGCCGCGTGTGTCGGCCACCTGTGTGCCGTCCACTCGAGGGGTGATCCAGATGTCCTGCGGCGTGGCAGGTCCGAAGGGCGGAGCCATGCCCGGCTCGAGTACGCCCACGATCTCGTGGGGCTCGCCGTTCAGGACGAGGTTCGACCCGAGCGCGTCGGACGCCGCGCCGAGGGTGGTGGTCCAGAATTCGTGCGAAACGACGACCGCCGCCGGTCCACCCGGGGCGTCCTCCTCGGGGGTGAAGAACCGCCCGAGGTGCGGCTGCACGCGGAGCACCCGCTCGAGGGTCCCGTGCGTCGCGACGATCCCGGCGAGCTGGACCGGCGCGCCTCGCTCGGTGAGGGTCCGACTGGTGGTGCTCCAGATCGACACCTCCTCGAACGCCGAGACCTCGTCCCGAACGTCCTCGAGATCGGGCCACCCGAACCACTCGCGCTCCGGCCCGCCTCGCTCCGTCCAGTCGGACCAGACGGCCACGAGGCGCTCGGGCGCCGGGAACGGCAGCGGCCGCACCAGCACGCCGTCCACGACGGAGAAGATGGCCGTCGTGGCACCGATGCCCAGCGCCAGCGTCAGGAGCACCATCCCGACGACGCCGGGTGCGCGGCGCCACTGGGCGGCAGCGTGCGCGAGGTCGAGCCGGACGGAGTCCAGAACGCGGACGACGGTGATGGAGAGGCGCCGGCGCCGATCTTCCGTCCTCATGCGAGCGAGCGCCCAGTCCACGTCCCCGAACCTCCGGAGCGCCTCCTCACGCGCCTCGACCTCCGGCCAGCCTTCCTCGACGAGCTGCTCGACCCGGCGCTCCAGGTGGAAGCGGATCTCGGCGTCCAGGTCGGCCGGACTCTCGGGGCCGGTGCCGTCGTCCAGCGGGCCGCTCACGAAGCCCCGCCGCCCAGCGCCGCCGCGACGGCGGCCGCGTATCGGTCCCACTCCGCCGCGCCCGCCTCACGCCGCTTCCGCCCCCTGGCCGTCAGCCGATAGAACTTCGCGCGCCGGTTGTTCTCCGACGCACCCCACTCCGACGCGATCAGCTTCTGGCGGCGGAGACGGTGGAGGGCCGGATAGAGCGTCCCCTCCTCGAGAAGGAGCGTGCCGCCCGTGGTGCGCTCGATCCATTCGGCGATCCCGTAGCCGTGCAGCGGCTCGCCGGCATCGAGTGCCGCGAGGATCAGCAGATCCACCGTGCCCTTGAGAAGCGCCAGGTTCGTCTCGGTCATGTCGTTCCCCTAGAACCACAAGGTGAACAGGATGACACCATCGTATCCTGCCTCCCCTTGCACCACAAGGGAACGGACTGCTGGCCCCGGACGGGCGTCCGGTCGATCGACCTCCGCCCTGCGCCCGGTCGGTCAGCCGTCGCCTGCGAGCGTCCGCTGCGGGTCGGTCCGCGTCGCCCGCACCGCCGGCACCCAGGCCGCAGCCGCGGCCACCACCGACAGGAGCACGGCCACCGCGAGGTAGGTCGCGGCGTCGATGCGCGCCACGCCGAACAGGAACGCGTCCAGGCTGCGTGTCGCGAAGACGGCGGCGACGACGCCAAGCCCGAGCCCGACGGCGGTGACCTTGAGACCGTCGGTCACGACCATCCGCTGAACGGACGACCGATCGGCTCCGAGGGCCATGCGCACTGCGATCTCTCGCGCCCGCCCGCTCACGCTGAACGAGAGCACCCCATACACCCCGACCCCCGCCAGCACCGTCGCCAACGCACTGAACACGCCGAGGAGCGTCGTCCCGAACCGCGCCTGGGCCGTCAGACTTCCGAGCGACGTCGACATCGGGACCAGATTCAGCGGCGCGATGTCGGGGTCGAAGGTCCCGACCGTCTCGGCGACGGCCTGTCCGAGCTCGGCCGGGTCACCCGTCGTCCGCACCACGATCTCGACGTTGGCCCCGTCGCCCGTGAAGGGCACCCAGACGTCCGGATCGGTCGCACCCTCCACCAGGTCGGTGGTCAGGTCCCGCCACCGCACGTCCTCGGCGACACCCACGACCGTCAGCTGCGGCCCGTTCTCCGGGTCGAACACGTAGAGGCTCCGACCGACCGGATCGTCCGTCCCGAAGTGCCGCGTGGCGAACGCCCGGGAGACGATGGCCGCCGCACGCGACTCGACGTCCGACGGCTCGAAGGCCCGCCCCGAGGCGACGTCGGCGCCTACCGTCTCGAACCACCCCGGCGACACCTCGTGGTAGTAGAACCGGATGCGGTCGTCGGTCCCGCCCCCGGCGTTGGTCCAGACGTAGGCGGCACTGCTCCCGCCGTAGAGCGGCGCGGCGTCCGGCCCCGAGGTCACCGCCTCGACGCCGGGCAGCGCGGCGATGCGCGACTCCAGGTCGCGGAGCCCGGCCAGCCGCGTCGCCTCGTCCGGGTATCCGTCCGGCGGCAACTGGATGGAGAAGGACAGCAGTTGCTCGTAGTCGAACCCCGGATCGACCGCCAACTGCGCCCGAAGACTCCGCTCCATGAGGCCCGCCCCGACCAGCAGCATGAGCGCCAGGCCGACCTCCGCCGCCACCAGCGCGCTCCCCACCCGACCGCTCCCGAGCGTCCGACCCCCCTCCCCCCGCAGCCCTCGTGCGAGGTCCGGCTGACGATCCAGGACCTGAGGCACTACGCCCACCCCGACCGCGACGAGCGCCATGAGGCCGAGCACCCCGACGAACACTGTCGCGTCCGGCTCGAGCACCGCATAGCTCGGCAGCAGATAAGCAGGGATCACGTCCGACAGGAGGCGCACGCCGACGATCCCGACGAGCACGCCGCCGACCGCTCCGCCGGCCGCCAGCACGAGACTCTCGACCAGCGAGTGGCGGAGCATCGTTGCATGGCCGGCGCCGAGCGCCCTGCGCATCAGCGTCTCCGATCGCCGGGACTCCGCTCGCACGAGCATGAGGTTGGTGACGTTGGCCGTCGCGATCGCGAGCAGGAGGCCGGTCGCGCCGAGCAGCACCCAGAGCAGCGTCCGGGTACTCCCCAGGTAGAGCTGGCGCATCGGCGTGACGAGCGCGATTCGATCCTGATTGGTGTCCGGATACTCGGTCTGGAGTCGAGCGGTGACCGCGTCCATGTCGCGCGTCGCGGCGTCCACCGTGACGCCGGGCGCGAGCCGCGCGAGCGCGTTCAGCCAGCGCCCGCCCCGCGACTCCATCCCGTCCACCCCGACGATCGCGACCAGCGGGAGCCAGTACTCCGACCCGAGGTTGGATCCGCCGAAGTCGTCGGGGAGTACTCCGATCACGGTGAACGGCGCATCGTTGAGCACGATCGAGGCGCCCACGAGTGCCTCGTCCCGGCCGTACCTCCGTTCCCAGAGCGTTTCGCTGATCACCACCGGCCGCGACGCGTCGGTCGCGAATTCGTCGACCGAGAAGGTGCGGCCGCGGATCGGCGAAACCCGGAGCAGATCGAAGTACCCCTCGTCGACCATCTGCCCGAGGAGGCGCTCGGCGGGTGCGTCGGCGCCGGTCAGCGTGGCAGAGTGGCCGCCCACCGCCGACACTCCCTCGAAGCTCCGGCTGAGCTCGCCCCAGTCGCGGATCTCGGGTGGCGACCCGCCACGGACCTGCGGTCCTTCGGGCGCGTCGAACGCGCCCTGGAGAAACACGAGCTCGTCCGCGTCCTCGAAGGGCAGCGCGGTGAGCATGGTGGCGTTGACCACCGTGAAGATCGCCGCCACCGACCCGATCCCGAGTGCCAGCGTGCCCGCGACCACCAGTGCGAACCCCGGGCGCCGGGCGAACCCGCGCACCGCGATCCTGAAGTCCCGTACCAGCGAACCGATCCCCATCTTCCACCCCCGTTCCCGTTCCCGTTCGCGTCTCACGCGGCGGACCTCCGCTTCGATCCGCTCGACGTCTCCGAACCTCGCCTCCGCCCGCTTCCTCGCTTCCGTCTCGCTCAACCCCGACGCGACCAGCTCGCGCGTGCGCTCCTCGAGGTAGAACCGGATCTCGTCGCGGACCTCCTCGTCCGCGTCCCCTGCCGGGCCGCCCGGCGGAAAGTCACGCCTCACTCGGACGCCCCGCTCCGTCGAGCACTGCCTGGACCGCCGTCGAGTAGTCCCTCCACCGATCGGATTCCGCGGCGAGATGCGTCGTCCCCGCGGCCGTCAGCGCATAGAACTTGGCGCGCCGATTCGTGTCGGTCCGGCCCCATTCCGCCTCCAGCAGGCCGCGCTTCTCGAGCCGGTGCAGCGCCGGATAGAGCGCGCCCTCCTCCACGTCCAGCACGCCCGAACTCGTCTCGCGGATCGCGCGTCCGATGGCGTAGCCGTGGAGCGGCTCCGCACCCAGCGTGCGTAGAATCAGGAGGTCCAGGGTCCCGGTGAAGAGATCGCTTCCGCTCATCGCACCTTCCGTCGTGGTGGTCGCGCCCGCGCCACAGGAAGGAGAACCGGCGGACGTCGCTTACCTTGTCGACTTAGGTATACGCGCCTACACCTGACTGGTCAAGGGGTACGTTCGGCGGCCTCGCCCGACGAGCGTCGTCATCGTCCGGATCCGGGACTCCCCGTTCGCAGGCGGACACTTCGAGGCTCGCCGACGCCGGCACTCGATTCCTGCATCCCATTGCCTGCAAGCGTTTTACGGAATTTCTGACACTCTGGCACGACCCTTTCGTAAGGAAGAGGGGCACGGGATGGAGCGCGGGGCGGAGGTGGCAGCGTCAATGGCGTACAGAATGGCGTACAGAACGGGAGACTCGGTGAAAGCAACGTCGTACCTCGCCGCCGCACTCGCGGCGCTCGTCGGATCGGCCCCCGGCCTCGCGGCACAGGAAGTGGGCGACGACCTCACCCTGGAGCGCGCGGTCAGCCTCGCGCGGGGCAACAACCCCGGCTACCTCTCGCAGGCCAACGATTCCGATGCGGCGGCGTGGCAGGTGCGCGAGGCCTGGGGAGGGCTCCTCCCCTCTGTATCGGCCGGCGCCGGCGCCGCGTACACCGAGGCCGGTGTCCAGCGGATCGGGACGCTCGACTTCGGTGCGCAGAGCACCGACTACCTGTCCTCGTCCTACAACCTCAGCGTCAACTGGGCGCTGAACGGTTCGACGCTGTACGGGATCGCGAACGCCCGGGCCAACGCCCGCGCCACAGATGCCGGCATCGAGGCCGCCGCATTCAACCTCCGCACGACCGTCACGGCGCAGTACACCGCGGCGCTCGCCGCGCGTGACGCCGAGGCGGTCGCGCGAGACACGTACGAGCGGGCCCAGCAGAACCTCCGCATCGTCGAGACCCGTGTGCAGACCGGGTTCGCGGCCGGCACCGAGGCCACCCAGGCCGAGGTCGTGCTCGGCCGGGCGGAGGTGGCGCTCGTGCGCGCCGAGCGGGCCCGCCGGGCGTCGATCGCGCGGCTCTCGGAGCAGATCGGCGTGGCCCTCGAGAACGACGTCGAGCTGGTGGACGAGCTGGACGTGTTCGAGCCGATGTGGGACGCCGACCAGCTGCTCGAGACGGCTCTCCGCGCGCACCCGTCGCTCAACTCCTTCGAGGCCCGCGTGGCCGCGAGCGGCGCGTCGCTCCGACAGGCGCAGAGTTCCTACCTCCCCTCGATCAGCCTCTCCACCGGATGGTCGGGCAACGCGCTCGAGGCCCGGAATCAGGACTTCATCCTGAGCCAGGCGCAGGACCGCGCCGCGGCAAGCGTGCAGCGCTGCGAGCAGCTCAACGCCCTCGACGCCGGCCTGCCCGGCGGCTACCCCGGATGGGAGCCGGCGGACTGCAGCCAGGCGGCCTTCACCCCCGAGATGGGTCAGGCCGCGCTGGATGCCAACTCCGTCTTCCCCTTCGACTACAACCGGATTCCCGTCACCGTCCGCCTGAACGTGTCGATCCCGATCTTCCAGGGCTTCACGCGTCAGCGGCAGGTCGAGCAGGCCTCTGCAGCCCGGCGGGACGCTCAGAACTCGTTCCGGGCCGAGGAACTCCGGATCCGGACGGCCGTGCATCAGGCCCATGCCGATCTGGACGCGGCGTGGCGGAGCATCGGCATCGAGGAGCGGAACCTCGAGCTCGCCAACACGCAGCTCGAGCAGGCCCGCCAGCGCTATCAGGTCGGGAACACCTCGATCATCGAGCTGATGGACGCCGAGACGTCCCTCTCGACCGCGCAGCGGGATCATCTGAACGCGATCTACTCATTTCACCAGGCACTCGTGGCTCTCGAAGCCGCGACCGGTCAGTCCCTTCGTCCCTCGACGGGTGGGGTGGACGAGGATGGGAACGGGGCGGAGGGACGACCGGACGCCATGCTGAGCAACGGCTAGACCACCATGGACATCATTCGCGATACGAAGCCGGCCAAGCGCAAGCGGACCGCCTGGGTGGTCGGAGGCGTGGCCGGGATGGGGGCGCTCGCGCTCGTCGTCTGGAACCTGCCGACGGCCGTGCCGGCAGTGGACCGCGCCGTCGCGTGGACCGACACGGTCGAGTTCGGCACGATGGTTCGGCAGATCCGCGGACCGGGGACGCTGGTGCCCGAGCAGGCACGGCTCATCACGGCGGTCACCAACGGGCGCGTCGAGGAGATCGCGCTCCTTCCGGGCGCATCGGTCCAGGCCGGCGACGTGATCCTGCGCATGAGCAATCCGGACGTGGACGTCCAGCTGCTGCAGGCCCAGACCCAGCTCTCGCAGGCTCAGTCGGACCTCCTCCAGCTCCGGGCCGCTCTGAGTACGCAGGAACTCCAGCAACGGCAAGCCCTGGCGGTCGTGCGCGCCTCGGAGGCGCAGGCGCGACGCGAGTACGAGACGAACCAGCGCCTCTACGACACCAATCCCGACCTCGTCGCGCGGGCCGAGCTGGAGCGGACGCGGGACGCGTGGGAGTCGCTCGTGGCGCAGGTCGACCTGGAGGAGCAGCGGCTCGCGCTCACGCAGTCGACGCAGGAGGACCAGATCGCGTCCCAGGAGTTGCAGATCGAGCGCCTGGAGGCCACCGTCGCGTTCAATCGTGACCGGCTCGAGTCCTTGACGGTGCAGGCCCCGAGTTCAGGACTGCTCGCGCCACTCGCGACACCGCTGCAGGTCGGACAGTACGTCACGTCGGGGCAGCAGATCGCCCGGATCGTGGTCCCGGACCGGCTCAAGGCGGAGATCCGGATCACGCAGACGCAGATCCAGGAGATCTCGCCGGGGCAGCGCGCGCTCATCGACACGCGCTCGGACACCATCGAGGGGGAGGTGACGCGAATCGATCCCGCCGTGCAGGGCGGAACCGTGACCATCGACGTGTCGCTGGTCGGTCCCCTGCCGCCCAGCGCCCGCGCCGATCTGAGCGTGGACGGCAACGTCATCATCGAGCAGCTCGATGACGTCATCCACATGGGCCGCCCTCAGTTCGGCCAGGCCAATCAGCAGGTGAGCGTCTTCCGGGTCACCGACGACGGAAACTTCGCGGAGCGCGTCACCGTAGTGCTCGGAGCGAGTTCGGTGAACGACATACAGGTGGTCTCTGGCCTGCAACCCGGAGACGTGGTGATACTGTCTGACATGTCACAGTGGGACCGTTTCGATCGGGTGCGCCTGCGAGACTGACCGAATCGACAGGAAGACAATCTGGATTGAGGCCGCCGCGACGGCGGTCTCCGAACGCCGACGAGAGTCGGCCTCGACGATACTGGGAGACTCGGGATGACGACGGAAGCGGACGGAAACTCTCTGATCCACCTGTACGAGCTGGGGAAGGTCTTCTACACCGAGGAGGTCGAGACGCACGCGCTCAGCGGCATCAACCTCGACATCCGCAGCGGAGAGTTCGTGTCGATCGCCGGCCCGTCGGGCTGCGGCAAGACGACCCTCCTCTCGATCCTCGGACTCCTCGACTCTCCGACCTCGGGCCGCTACCTGCTCGACGACGAGCCGGTGGAGAACCTGAGCGCAGCCCAGCGGGCGCGGATCCGGAACGAGGCCATCGGCTTCATCTTCCAGGCGTTCAATCTGATCGGTGACCTCACCGTCTACGAGAACGTCGAGCTGCCGCTCACGTACCGCGGCATGGGCGCGAGCGATCGCAAGCAGCGGGTCCAGGCGGCGCTGGAGCGTGTCGGGATGGCGCACCGGATGAACCACTACCCGAGCCAGCTTTCGGGTGGTCAGCAGCAGCGCGTGGCCGTGTCCCGCGCCATCGTCGGTAAGCCACTGATCCTGCTCGCCGACGAGCCCACGGGTAACCTCGACTCCAAGAACGGCAACGCCGTCATGGATCTCCTTCGCGAGCTCCACGACGAGGGCGCCACGATCTGCATGGTGACTCACGATCCGCGGTACGCGGACGTGGCGGACCGGTCGATCCACCTCTTCGACGGACACATCGTGAGCGAGGACGACGCCGTCCGCGCCCACGAGCTGGAAGAGGCCGGCTTCGACCTCCACGAGCACGGCTCGGCCTGACCGCCGGGTACGCCCGGCCACGACAGTTCGGGCTCCAGCGGTAGATCCGATGGAATCGACGCTCGCGCTCGCGCTCGTGGGAGGTGGGCTGACGCTCGTCGTCGGCGTCTGCACCGCTCTCCTCATGCGGCGGCGTGCGCGGCTTCGCAGGCGGCCCCGCGTCGTGGAGGCACCCAACTCGCACTACCAGTCGCGCGGAGTCCAGAACCTCGTGGACCAGGAGCGGTGGGAGGGGATCCGCATCGATCGACTGCACGAGATCAACGCGGAAGAGGTCCGCGCGCTGCTCGCCCGGATTCGGGAGAACGGCGTGCGGGGCCTCTCCCCCTCCGATCGGGCCTTCCTCGATCGGATGGTCACGGCCGTGGGGACGGTCGGTCCCGAGAAGCCGCCTCGCGCGGAGTTCGGGCTGGCCCCTGGCCCGGTCAATCCTCCGCCGCAGCCGGGATGACCATGACCGCCCTGGCGCCGGGGCGGTCCTCGCGGTTCTCCAGTACGACGCTGCCCCCGTGCGCCTCGGCGATCTGGCGGGTCAGCACCAGCCCGATGCCCGATCCCCCCTGCTTCGTCGAGTAGAACGGCACGAAGAGGTTCGAGGTATCGGTGAGTCCCGGTCCTTCGTCCTCGACGATCAGGTCCACGAACTCGGGCCGGACGCGCCACGTCAGCGACACCCCGTCGCCCCCGGCCTCGAGCGTGGCGTCCGCCGCATTCCGGATGAGGTTGATCAGCGCCTGCTGGAGCTGGGCGGGGTCCGCTTCCACCGACACGTTCGGCCCCCGCTCGACCTGCACCGGCGTCCGCGTCTCGAGCGCGGCCATCGCGAGCACGAGTTCCGTCACGTCCACCGATGACATCTCCGGAGGGGGCAGACGCGCGAGCCGGGCGTACGACGCCATGAACTGCCCGAGCGAGTCCACCCGGTTCGAGATGACCTCGAAGCCGCGCGTCACATCCTCTTCGACGTCCGGTGTCAGCTCCCCACGGCCGAGCATGGTCCGGAGGCTGCCTGAAATCGACTTGATGGGCGCGAGCGAGTTGTTGATCTCGTGCGAAAGCACCCTGATGATCCGCTTCCACGCCTGGCGCTCCTCCTCGCGGAGCGCGCGGCTGAGATCGGAGAGCGCGATGAGGGCCAGCGGCGCGCCTTCCTGCCGGACCACGCTGCGCCGCAACTCCCACCGCCCCGTTCCGCCCGGGAACGCGACCTCGAGCGTTCGCGGGCTGGGCCCGCCGAGTGCGTCCTCGAGGCGAAGCTCCGTGGCGGTCGATCCGAGCAGTTTCTCGGCCGGCTGGCCGAGAAGTCGCTCCCCCGCGCGGTTCACGATCCGGAGTTCGCCCGACGGATCGAAGGCGAACACCGCGACCTCGATGGCCTCGAGGACCTTCCGAAGGGTCTCGCTGGCTTCGACAGCCCCCACCCGCTGCTCCCGAAGCATCTCCTCCAGGGCGTTCGCCTCCATGTAGACCAGCGAGAGCGTGTCCTCGGGGTCGGGCTCGGCGGGGACCCTCGCGCGGATCGAGAAGTCCCCCTCGCGGAGTCCGGCGAGCATGTTGGCGAGCGTACCGAGCGGCCGCGTCACGTGCTCCCTCAGGACGACGAGGAACCACAGCCAGAGGAGCACGACCAGCAGCGTCAGCGTCCACTTGAGGCGGGTCGGGTAGGGGTTGGTCCAGAGGAGGACGAGGGACAGCGAGCCGGCCGGAAGACCCGAAATCACGCCGAGGATCAACGTCCTGCGGCCGTGGCTCGCACCCTTCCAGAGCCCGCCCATCCCGCTCAGTCCTCGCCGTCGGTGGGCGGCAGCCGACGGTAGAGCGCGCTCCGACTGAGTCCGAGCGCCTCCGCGGCCTTCGTGACGTTGCCCTGGTGCCGGTCGAGTGCGCGGCGGATCATGAGTTGCTCCGCCTCCTCGAGCGTCATGTCCTCGAGCGTCGCGGACCCGTCACGCCGCGGGCGGAGACCGAGGTCGGGGACGTCGATGCGCCGACCCCGGCTCACCAACACCGCGCGCTCCACGACGTGGTCGAGCTCCCGCACGTTCCCGGGCCACGAGTGAGCCAGCAGCGCGTCGCGCGCCGCGTCGGTGATGCCCGTGGGCCCCTCACCGTAGTGTTCGGCGTGCCGCGCGAGGAAGTGGTCCACGAGCCGCGGGATGTCGTCGCGCCGCTCGCGGAGTGGCGGGATCCGGATCTCGACGGTGTTGAGTCGATAGAGCAGGTCCTCTCGGAAGGTCCCCTCCTCCACCGCCTCGGCGAGGTCGGCGTTCGTGGCCGAGAGCACCCGGACGTCGGTGTGGCGAACCTTGGACGACCCGATCCGCTGGAGCTCGCCCTGCTCGAGCACGCGCAGCAGCTTGGCCTGCTGGGCCACCGGCACGTTCGCGATCTCGTCGAGGAACAGCGTCCCGCCGTCGGCGAGTTCGAAACAGCCGACGCGGTCGGTCTTGGCATCCGTGAAGGCTCCCTTCACATGGCCGAACAGCTCGCTCTCGAACACGCCCTCCGAGAAGCCGCCGGCGTTGACCGCGACGAGCGGGCTGTTCGAGCGGTTGGAGACCCGATGGAGCGACCGCGCGACGAGTTCCTTCCCGGTTCCGTGCTCTCCGGTGATCAGCACGTTGGCGTCGGACGGACCCACCAGCCGGATGAGGTCGAGTACCGGCTCCATGGCCTCGGAGCCGGCGATCAGGTCAGGCGCCGGGTCGCGGCGCAGCCGGAGGTTCTCGCCATCGAGCCGGGCGCTCTTCCGCAGCGCGCGGCCGAGCGCCACCTGGGTGCGGATGATCGACAGCAGCCGGTCGTTGTCCCAGGGCTTCTCGATGTAGTCCCGGGCACCCCGTCGCATCGCCTCCACCGCGCCCTCGACGCTTCCCCACGCGGTCATCACCACGACGGGAAGCTCGCCATCGATCGTCTGGATTTCGCTGAGAAGGTCGAGGCCTTCCTTCCCCGACGTGGTGTCGCGGGCGTAGTTGAGGTCGATCAGCGCCAGGTCGAAGTCGCCGCTCTCGATCGCATCGCGTGCCTCGGCCGGCGACCGCACCGTCGTGCACTCGAGCTTCGCCGACCTGAGGAGAAGGCGAAGCGCCTCCAGAACGTCCGGCTGGTCGTCCGCAACGAGCACCCGCGATCCCATCGGCGGCCCTCGGCTACTCCTCGACGATCCAGCCGTCGCGCAGCTGGATCACGCGATCCCCGTACTCGGCGTACTTCTCGTTGTGGGTCACCTGCACGATGGTCGTCCCCTCCGAGTTCAGCTGCTTCAGGAGGTCCATGATCATCTCCCCCTGGCTCGAGTGGAGGCTGCCGGTAGGCTCGTCGGCGAGGATGAGCGACGGCTCCGTGATGATCGCCCGCGCCACGGCCACCAGCTGCTGCTGTCCGCCCGAGAGCTGGGTCGGATACAGGTCCTTCTTTCCGACGATCTGGAAACGATCGAGGGTGTCGGCGACCACCGCCTGGCGTTCCTTGCGGCCCATGTTCCGATAGGAGAGCGGGATCTCGAGGTTCTCGTACACGGTGAGGTCGTCGAGCAGGTGGTACTGCTGGAAGACGAAGCCGATCTGCTGTTTCCCCAGCTCCTGCCGCGCACGCTGGCGCATCGCATGGACGGGCTGACCCTGCAGGAAGTACTGGCCCCGCCACTCCGAATCGAGCATCCCGAGAATCGACAGGAGGGTCGACTTCCCCGCGCCGGACGGACCCATGATCGTGACGAACTCGCCGTCCGTGATCTCCGCCGTGATCTGGCGCAGGACAAAGGTTTCACCAGTGCCGACACGGAAGGACTTCTCGACGTTCTCGAGCCTGATCATCGGTGCGTTGAGCCGGGTGTTCGAGGGTGGGTGGCGGGCGAGCGGGCATCGCGCCACGGCACTCGCCACGGGGATGTTCAAGCTACCACCAATCGCTCGGGAATGCGCGTCGTCCGGGGCTCCGACATCGACGGCAACCCTTTCGCGATCGCGGTCGTCTCAGTATGTGTCACCTGACTAGTAGTCATATGACATATATCCGAACCGGGGCCCGACCATGACCGACCCGAACGACGTGCTTCCGCTCGCACCGCGCGACCTGCTCATTCTGGTGGTTCTCGCGGAAGGACCGTTGCACGGCTACGGGATCGTGAAGGCGGTCGAGGAGCGCTCGGAGGCGGGCGTGCTGCTCGATCCGGCCAACCTCTACCGCGTGCTCCGCCGCATGCGCGAGCAGGGATGGGTGGGCGAATGCGACGGCGACGGGTCCGATCGCCGGCGAACGCACGAGATCACGGCCCGCGGGCGCGCCGTCCTCCGCGCGGAGGTCGAGCGACTCGACCGTCTGGTGAAGCACGCCCGCCCGGCGCTGGGGTGAGGGCGTGAGCGATCGGGTGCTGAGGCTCTACAGAGCTTCGCTCAGGCTGCTCCCCCGCGAGGTCCGGGAGGAGGACGGGGCGGCGATCGTCGCGACGCTCGAGGACCAGCTTGCCGGCGCGTCGACCGAGACGGAGCGGACGCGGATCTGGCTGCGGGCCTTCGTGCGCCTGCCGGGAGCCGCGATGGGAATGGCGAGGGACGCCCGCTCGGTGCGGGGGTCGGGACGAGGCAATCCACAGGGGGGAGGGGACGGGATGTACGGGATGATCAGGACGCTGCGGCTCGCGCTGCGCACGCTCATGAAGGCGCCGGCGTTCACGTGGGCGTCGGTACTCCTGCTCGCGCTGGGAATCGGCGCCGGCACCGCCGCCTTCGGCATCGTGGACCACGTGCTGCTGAGGCCTCTGCCCTATCCGCAGGCCGAGCGGCTCGTGTACATGACGAACGGGTCGCACTCCGGTCCGACGCTTCGACGGCTCGACGCGGTCCACGCCTTCGACGCGTGGGTGGCCACGAGCGAAGCGACGCTGAACCTCGCGCGGCCCGACGCCGAGCCGGTCCGGGTGCGCGGAGCGGAGGTGACCGCCTCGTTCTTCAGCGTCTTCGGCGCGACGCCGACGGTGGGCCGCGTCCTCGTCGAAGGCGACGAGGGCGGGCCGGACATCGTGGTGCTCACCCACGACGCGTGGCAGCGGCTGTGGGGCGGCGATCCCGCGGTCGTGGGGTCCACCATCGAGCTGGCCGGCAGGTCCGGCGAGGTCGTCGGCGTACTCGGCGAGGATTTCGTGCCGCCGCAGGCTCTCACCGGCCGAGACGTGGACGTGCTCTACCCGATGAACTGGAACAATCCGAACCTCGAGCGCCCCGGATACCACGCCCACTCGGTCGTCGGCCGACTCGCGCCCGGCGCGTCGATCGAGCAGGCCGACGCAGACCTCGTCCGGGTCGCGGACGACGTCATGGCCGCGTACGCCGAGCACTACTCGGAGTACAGCGAGCCGGTCCGCTGGCCGGTCGAGCCGCTCGCCGCCATCACCGTCGGCGAGGGAATCACGCGGGGCCTCGCGCTGCTCCTCGGTGCGGTCGCCCTCCTGCTGCTCGTCGCCTGCTCGAACGTCGCGCATCTCTTCCTGGCCCGGGGCATCGGGCGGACGCAGGAGATGTCCGTCCGGCGGGCGCTGGGTGCGTCGACGCGAGCGCTGGTCGGGCAGCTCGCGGCCGAGAGCGCCGTGGTCGGCGCGGCCGCCGGCATCGGCGGCGTCGCGCTAGCGTGGCTGACGCTGAGGGGATTCGGCCGCTGGACGACCGCCCTCCCGCGCGGCGAGGCGATCTCGATGGATCTGAGGGTGGTCGGCTTCGCGCTTCTGCTGTCGACGGCCACCGTACTCGTGTTCGGGCTGCTGCCCGCCATACGCTCGACGCGGCGCGACCTGCACAGGGTGCTCCGGTCCGGCGCGCGCGGCGCGTCGTCGTCGCGCACCGTGCAGGCGCTTCGGTCCGGCCTGGTGGTGGGCGAGGTCGCGGTTTCGCTGGTGCTCGTGACGCTGGCGGGCCTTCTCATGCGGAGCTTCGTGGAGGTCGCCCGGCAGGACACCGGCATCGTTTCGGACAACGTCGTGATGGTCCCGCTGTCGGTGTCCGCTCCGGAGACCGGCGACGCCTACGTACAGATGATGACCACGATCACCGAGGCCGTCCGGCAGGTCCCCGGCATCGAGACCGCCACCTGGTCGGGCGAGCTCCCCTTCGAGAACGTGGGCGGCAGCTCCTGCTGCTGGGCGATGCGCGCGCAGCTCACAGAGGACGACGAGCCGACGCGGCTCGCGGGGCACTCGGTGGACGAGTACTTCTTCTCGACCTTCGGGACCGAACTCGTCGCCGGTCGGAACTTCCTGCCCGGCGAAACGGAGCCCGTGGCGATCGTGGGCGAGCGGACGGCGATCCGCGGCTGGGGGTCGGCGCAGGCGGCGCTCGGCGAGATCATCGAGGCTCGGGGCGAGGCGCGACGGATCGTCGGCGTCGCGGAGCACACGCTCCATTACGGCCTCGACATTCCGCATGACATCACCGCCTACATCCCTCTGTGGCAGAATCCGTTCTCGATGCCGTGGGCTTCCCTCGCCGTGAAGACCCGCGGCGACGCGAGCGGCCTCCATGACGACCTGCGCGCCGCGATCTGGAGCGTCGCGCCGGAACTGCCCATCCCCACGGTCACGACGCTGGACGCGATGATCGACGAGAGCACCTCGACCCGGCGGTTCGGGGGAGCCCTGGCCACGTCGTTCGGGGTGCTGGCGCTGGTGCTGGCCGCCGGCGGACTCTACGGAACGCTCCTCTACTCCGTGGGCGAGCAGCGCCGGGCGATCGGGATCCGTCTCGCGCTGGGCGCCGGGCGGCGGCGGATCGAACGGGCGGTTGTGGGGCGCGCCCTGACACTCGGCGCCGGCGGTGTCGTGGTCGGCATCGCCCTGAGCTGGTACGTGACGCGATTCCTCGAGTCGTTCCTCTTCAGGGTCGCGCCACGCGACGCCGTGAGCCTGGTGGGTGCGGCGGCGGTGCTACTTGCGGTCACCGCGGTGGCCGCCTGGTTCCCGGCCCGGCGGGCGGCGGGCACCGATCCGCTGGAGACGCTCAGGGTGGAGTGATCCGGAGGGGGCGTCGGCGCCCGGGGTTTTGCCTCGCCCGACGCCCCCACGGAACGCATCGCGCGCTCGTCGGCTTTGCGGGGTGTCCCCCGGCCTCTCCCCGTCCGACCCCGACCACCCCTCATGAGCACCCACGCCGTCACCTTCCCCGGATCGTCGGGGCACCGCCTCTCCGCCCGCCTCGAGCTTCCCGCCGACGGCGTCCCTCGGGCGACGGCCCTCTTCGCCCACTGCTTCACGTGCTCGAAGGACCTCCGGGCGGCTGTCGCGATCACCCGGGAACTCGCTGCCGCCGGGTTCGCCGTCCTCCGCTTCGATTTCACGGGACTCGGCGAGAGCGAGGGCGACTTCGCCGATACGGATTTCTCGTCGAACGTCGACGACCTCGTGGCGGCGGCGCGATGGCTCGAAACGGAGTACGAAGCTCCGCGGGTGCTCGTCGGTCACTCGCTCGGTGGCGCAGCGGTTCTCTGCGCCCGCGAGCACCTCCCCTCCGTCGACGCCATCGCCACGATCGGCGCGCCCGCCGACCCGGCCCACGTACTCCAGCACGTGTCCGAGCGCGAGGACGAGATCCGGGAGCGGGGCGAAGCCACGGTGACTCTGGCGGGGCGGCCCTTCACCATCCGTGCGTCGTTCCTCGAGGACGTCGAATCCGCGATGCTCACCGAGCACCTCGCGCAGCTCGATGCGGCCCTCCTCGTGATGCACTCGCCGGTCGATCGGACCGTCGGCATCGAGAACGCCCGCCGGATCTACGACGCGGCCCGACACCCGAAGAGCTTCGTCTCGCTGGACACCGCCGACCACCTTCTCACCCGCCGCGAGGACGCCCGATACGCGGCGCGCGTGCTCGGCGCGTGGGCCGAGCGCTACGTCCCGCCGGCCGAACGGGCCGCGACCACGGACGACCTCGTCGCGCACGACCGCGTGGTCACGCGCACCGGGGCCGCGGGATTCCGCACCGACGTCGTGGTGCGCCGACACCGGCTGGTCGCAGACGAGCCCGCCTCCGTGGGCGGTGACGACGAGGGGCCGACCCCCTACGACTACGTGGTGGCCGGCCTGGGCGCGTGCACCTCGATGACGCTCCGGATGTACGCGGATCGAAAGGAGTGGCCCCTCGAGGAGGTGCGGGTTCGACTCCGGCACGGCAAGATCCACCGAGCCGACGAGGAGGACTGCGTGGACGGGCGCGAAGCACGCCTCGACCGCATCCACCGCGAGATCGAACTGGTGGGCGATCTCGACGACGAGCAGCGGGACCGGCTCATGGAGATCGCGGACCGCTGCCCCGTCCATCGCACGCTCGAGCGCGGCATTGTCGTCGAGACGGAGCGCCGTCCGTGATCGCTCGACGCGGACGCTGGTCCGATCAGCGGGTCTCTCCCCGGGCGGGATAGTCGTTCTCGATCACGTAGTCGAGCGCGCGGAGGATCGCGCGGAACTCCGGCCGCGCGAAGGGCATCGTCTGGACGGTTCCGAAGTAGAGCGTCCCGTCGGGTCGGACGAGGTAGATGGCCGGTTCGCTGAACCGCTCGGGCTCCTCGACCCCGATCGACGTCGTCCCCCGGCTCGACGAGACGTACAGCCCCCATGTCCGAGCCGTCTCGAGCTCGAGCGAGTGCCCGATCCGGAGCCCGTCGAGTGCCCACTCCTCGGCCGTCCGGACGGCGCGATCACGCGCATCGCTGGAGATCGCGACCACGTCCACGCCGCGCTCCTCGAACTCCGCGAGCAGCCGCACGAGCTGCTGGAGGTACGTGCGGCAGATCGGACAGTGGAAGCCGCGGTAGAACACGAGCATCGTGAACGTGTCCGGATCCGCTTCGGCGATCGACCAGCGACCGCCCCCGACGAGATCGATCTCGAGCGGGGGCACCGGTGCTCGGGGGTAGAGCGGCTGGATCGGAGGAAGCTCGTGCGTCGGTTCGTTCGTCATTCGGTCGGACTCGCTCGTGGTGGTGGTTCACTCGGACTTCGCGTCCCGGATCGCCGCCAGCACGCGATGCCGGAGCCGCTCGGGGTCGGAGTGCCGAGCGCGCAGCTGTTTGATGTGACGAATGAGATCGCGCTCGAACTCGGTGTGCGCCACGCAGTACTCGCACTCCGCGAGGTGATCCTCGATCTCCGCCAGCTGGTCGGCGGAAACGTTGCCGTCCAGGTAGTCCCAGATGGCCCGGACCACGACCTCGCAGTCGGGCGGGAACTTCACCTTCTCCGGCTTGATCATCCCCCCTCCCCTGCGCCCCGACCGCCGTTTCCGTCGAGCAGATGGGCGTCGCGCGCGTGTTCGATGAGTTCTTCCTGCACCAGGCGCCGGGCCCGGAACAGTCGGCTGCGGACCGTGCCGACCGGGATCCCCAGGACCTCGGCGGCGTCGGCGTACTTCATCTCCTCGACGTCGATGAGCACCAGGATCGAGTGGTGCGGCTCGGGCAGACCGTCGATCGCCTTCCGGATCGCGGGTCCCACGTCGATCCGGTCGAAGAGGTCGCCGATCCCCGCGCGGGTGGCGTACACGTGACCCAGCACCGCCTGCATCGCGTCGAGATCCCCCTCCTCCGAGAGCACGAGCCGGTGCGACCGCTCACGACTGCGGAGGAAGGCGTTCCGGCAGATGGTGAAGAGCCAGCGCCGCGCGTCGGTCCCCACCTCGAAGGTGTGCCAGCCCCGCATCGCGCGGACGAACGTCTCCTGCACGAGATCGTCCGCCTCGGACTCGTCGCGGGTGAGCGACAGCGCGAAGCGAGACACGTCGCCGAGGAAGGGGAGCGCGATCCGCTCCACCTCCTCGGCGACCTGCCCCGTGGGTTTGCGTTCGGTCATCGGATCGACGCTCGCCGCGGGAGGGTCTCGGCGGTCCGGCGTGCTCAGACGGCCGCCGCCCGACGCTCCCACGCGAATCCGCTGAACGCCTCGTCCACCGGCGTTTCCGCGAGGTGGTTCGAGTAGTTCGAGATCGTCTTCTTGGCTACGCCGAGCACGACCTCGAGTACCTGAGCCTTCGTGAAGCCCGCCGCGAGGAACGCGTCCACGGCGTCGTCGCCGGCCCACCCGCGCGTCTCGACGATGGTCCGGGTGAAGCGCCGAAGCGCTTCCAGACGCGCATCGGCGAGGGCATCGCCGCTCCGGAGCGCCTCGATCGCCGCGTCGTCCGCGCCGATCATCTTCGCCACGGCGGACTCGGCGGCCATGCAGTAGTGGCACTCGTTCTCGAAGCTGGTCGTCAGCGCGACGACCTGCTGCTCGACCGGCGAGAACCCGGACGCCGCGAAGCGCTCGTGAAGGTCGAGGTAGGCCCCGGCCGTGGTCGGAGACTCGGCGAGGGTGCCGATCAGGTTCGGCACCATCCCGAACGTGCTCCGCGCGCGGTCGAAGGCGTCGATGGCGCCCTCGGGCGCGGTCTCGGCGGTGTGGGTCGTGAAGCGGGCCATGATGTATGCCTCCAGTCGGTTCGTTGATCTCGGAGCGGCACCGTTCGTGCCGCGTTGGACCCGACGAACAGGCGGGCCGGGCGAAGAGTTCCGTCGGTCGGATTCCGGGCGCGGCCGGGATACCTCAGACCCGGTCGAGCGAGGCCACCGAGAAGATCACCGAGAAGGCCTTGCACCAGATGATCACGCTGCCGAGTTCGTCGACGTCCACCGATGCCGGAAGCACGTAGTTCTGGTCGCCGATGTTGCCCTTGAGCGCCTCGAGTTCGACCCACCCCGCCACGTCCAGTTCATCGTGGTCCGCGAAGGAGCGACCGTTACTCACGATCACCTTCAGGTCCGGGCCGTTGGTGACCTCGAAATCCTCGAACCGCAGGACGTGGCTGCCGTCAGCGAGGCGATAGAGCGAGACTTCGCCGGAGCCCTTGTGGATCGCGTCCTGGTCCTGAAACGAGCCGACCGCGAGGCGCACCGGCTCCGCCGACACGTCGTCGGCTGCGGTACTCGCCCCCTCGCCCGCCACCGGCGCCGTGGGGAAGGCCTCGGACACGCGGTCGTCGAGGAAGAGCGGCGAACCGAGCCACCAACCCACGGCGAAAAGGGGGATGGCGACGAGGGCGAGGATGATCGTGCGACGGGACATGGGACCGCTTCCTGACGGAGGGAATGAGGGGGGATCTCTCCCGGCGCCCCCACCAAGCCGAGTCGGCCCGCCGAGGTTCCCCGCCCGCGTTCCCCGCCTACTCGCGCGCGCCCCCCACGGCGAGCGTGCTCCAGCCCAGGACCGCCCCGACGCCGAGCGAGATCCAGACGCGGTCGAGTGAGCCGCCGACCGCGCCCATCGGGTCCCCCGTCGCCCACGCGTCCGCGATCAGCAGCGCCAGGAGCATCGCGACCGCGCCGAGTACGCCGAGAACACGCCGCGACGTCGACCCTCGCCACCCCCCGGCCCGGAGCGCGGCGGCCGCGGGCGCGAACAGCGCACCGCCCGTGGCAGCGATCAGGAACCACGCGCCATGTGCGGGCACGCCGGTCGCGGCGCCCCCGCGCAGCGCGAGCGCCGCGAGCACGACCCGGGAGAGCAGGTAGCCACCCACGCCCCAGCTCACCGCCGTCAGCACCGCGCGGCGCAGCAGACGCGGAAGCGCGCTCACGCGGTCAGCTCCCGACCGGGTCCGCCGCCGTGGTCACGGTCGCACGGAACAGATCCCGATTGAGCTGCGCGATATAGTCCACGCTGATGCCCTTGGGGCAGGCGTTCTGGCAGGCACCGTGGTTCGTGCAGTTGCCGAACCCTTCCGTGTCGTGCGTCTCGACCATGTCGAGCACGCGCGTGTAGCGCTCGGTCTGTCCCTGCGGGAGGTGCGCGAGATGCGCCACCTTGGCCGACGTGAACAGCATGGCGGAGGCGTTGGGGCAGGCCGCCACGCATGCCCCGCATCCGATGCAGGCGGCCGCGTCGAAGGCGGCGTCCGCGTCCTTCTTTCGGATCGGCTCCGCGTTCGCCTCGTCGGCGCTTCCGGTCCGTACCGAGATGTACCCGCCCGCCGCGATGATCCGATCGAAGGGCGTACGGTCGACATAGAGGTCCTTCAGGACCGGAAACGAGCTCGCCCGCCACGGCTCCAGCGTCAGCTGGTCGCCGTCCCTGAAGCTTCGCATGTGCAGCTGGCAGACGGTCGTCATGCTCTTGGGGCCGTGGGGCACACCGTCGATCATCATCCCGCACGATCCGCAGATCCCCTCGCGGCAGTCGTGGTCGAAGGCGATCGGGTCGCCGCCCTCCTCGAGGATCCGCTCGTTGACCACGTCGAGCATCTCGAGGAACGACATGTCCGGCGAGATCTCCTTCGCGTCGTACGCGACGAACCCGCCGGCCTCGTCGGGGCCGCTCTGGCGCCAGACCTTGAGCTTGAGATCCATCCTACTTGTAGCTCCTCTGCGAGGGCGGGACGTTCGGGAATTCGAGTGGCTCGGTGTGTCGTCTGGGCTCCTCGCCGACGCCCATGAACTCCCAGACGGCCGAGTGTGCGAAGTTCTCGTCGTCACGCCTGGCTTCGCCCTCCTCGGTCACGTGCTCCGGGCGGTAGTGGGCGCCACAGGACTCGTCGCGGGTCAGCGCATCCCAGCACATCACCTCCGCGAACTCCAGGAAGTCGGCGACGCGGCCGGCCTGCTCGAGCGACGGGTTGAGCCCCTCGCCGGTTCCGGGCACGCGTACGTCGCGCCAGAACTCCTCGCGGAGCTCCGGAATGCGCTGGAGGGCCGACCTGAGCCCCTCGGCGGTGCGGACCATGCCGCAGTTCTCCCACATGATGCGACCGAGCTCTCGGTGGAAGGACGCGGCGGATCGCGTACCGTCGACGTCCAGCAGCCGGGACTGACGCTGCTTCACGTCCTTCTCGACGTCCGCGAAGGCGGCGTGGTCGGTGTCCGCGGAGCCGGGCGTCACAGTGGCCAGGTAGTTGCCGATGGTGAGCGGTACCACGAAGTAGCCGTCGGCCAGCCCCTGCATGAGCGCGCTGGCCCCGAGCCGGTTCGCGCCGTGGTCGGAGAAGTTCGCCTCCCCGGCGGCGAACAGCCCGGGCACGGTGGTCATGAGGTCGTAGTCGACCCAGAGTCCGCCCATCGTGTAGTGCGGCGCCGGGAAGATCCGCATCGGTCGATCGTACGGGTCCTCGCCGGTGATCCGCTCGTACATCTCGAACAGATTTCCGTAGCGCTCGGACACCCTGTCCTTTCCGAGCCGCTCGATGGCGTGCTTGAAGTCGAGGAAGACGCCGTTCTCCATCGGGCCCACGCCGTGCCCGGCGTCGACCATCTCCTTGGCGCGACGCGACGCGATGTCGCGGGGCGTGAGGTTTCCGAACGACGGGTACAGGCGCTCGAGGTAGTAGTCACGCGCGTCCTCCGGGATGTCGTTCCCCTTCCGCTTGTCCTCCGGGTCCTTCGGCACCCAGATGCGCCCGTCGTTCCGGAGCGACTCGCTCATCAGCGTGAGCTTCGACTGGTACTCGCCCGACGGCGGAATGCAGGTCGGATGGATCTGCGTGAAGCAGGGGTTCGCGAAGCCGGCGCCGCGCCGGTGGGCCCGCCATGTGGCCGTGACGTTGCACTTCTGGGCATTCGTCGACAGGAAGAACACGTTCGAGTAGCCGCCCGTCGCCAGCACGACCGCGTCCGCCGCATGGCGCTCGATCACGCCCGTCACGAGGTCGCGGGTGACGATACCCTTCGCGACGCCGTCGATCACGACCACGTCGAGCATTTCCTTCGACGTGTGCATGGTGACCGTGCCGGCGCGCACCTGTCGCTCGAGCGCCTGATACGCGCCCAGCAGGAGCTGCTGGCCGGTCTGCCCACGGGCATAGAACGTGCGCGACACCTGCGCGCCACCGAACGACCGGTTGGCGAGCTTGCCGCCGTACTCCCGTGCGAACGGCACACCCTGCGCGACCGCCTGGTCGATGATGTTCAGGCTCACCTCGGCGAGCCGGTACACGTTGGCCTCTCGCGAGCGGAAGTCACCGCCCTTCACGGTGTCGTAGAAGAGCCGGTAGACGGAGTCGCCGTCGTTCTGGTAGTTCTTGGCGGCGTTGATGCCGCCCTGCGCCGCGATCGAGTGTGCCCGGCGGGGTGACTCGTGATGCGTGAACGCGTGAACGTTGTAGCCGAGCTCGCCCATCGTGGCGGCGGCGGAAGCGCCGGCCAGCCCGGTGCCGACCACGATCACGTCGTATTTTCGCTTGTTGGCGGGGTTCACGAGCTTCATCTCGAAGCGGTGATTCTCCCACTTCTTCTCGACCGGTCCCGAGGGGATGCGTGCGTTCAGCTCCATGGCTCGCTCCTCAGGAGATCACGCCGGCGAAGACCAGCACCGGCGGCGTCATGAACCCCACGAAGATCACGAGCGACAGGAGCGTCGCCACCGGTCGACGGAGGTGGTTGTACTTCGGATGGTTCGCGCCGAGGGTCTGCGTCGCGCTCCACAGCCCGTGGAAGAGGTGGAGGCAGAGCGCGGCGTTGGCGACCAGGTAGACCAGCAGAATCAACGGACTCTGGAAGCCGACGACGTAGTTGTGATAGACCCCGCCCGCGATGAAGTCGGAGTGCGCCTGACCGGTCGTGAAGTGGGCGATGTGGTAGAACACGTACAGGAGCAGGATCACCCCGCCCCAGCGCATCGTCCGCGACGCGTACGTGAAGGAGATGTCCTTCGAGGTGCCGTACCCCTGCGTCCGGGCGGCGCGCGCACGGCTCCAGAGCTGGAAGGCGGCGCTCGCGTGGACCCCGATCGCGCCCAGCAGCAGGACCCGGAACCCCCAGAGCGCGGCGCCGTGAGGCACTGCGGGGTAGCCGACTTCGCGGAGGAACTCGGCGTAGGTGTCGATCGCGCACGTCTGGCTGGCGACCGAGAGGCCCGCCGCGTGGTCGCCGGCGACCGCCGGCTCACACCCCTGCAGGACCTTCAGGTTGCCGGTCATGTGACCGACGATGAATCCGAAGAGGATGAGCCCGGAAAGGGCCATCAGGATCTTCTTCCCCACCGAGGACCGGTAGAGGTTCACGACGCGTCGCATCGCTGCTCCGACTGAATGTGGGCCGGCTACTCGAGCGCGGCCATCGTGTCGCGGACGGCCTCCGCGGAGCTCGCCAGCGCGCTCGCCTCCGCCTCACTGAGCTCGAGCTCGACGATCTCGAGCAGTCCGCCCTCGCCGAGCTTGCACGGAACGCCCAGGAAGAGGCCCTCGTGGCCATACTCTCCCTCGAGGTACGCGGCGCACGGAAGGATCCGGCGCTTGTGCTTCACGATCGCCTCGACCATCTGCACCGCACCGGCGGACGGCGCGTAGTAGGCGCTGCCCGTCTTGAGGTGGGCGACGATCTCGGCGCCGCCCTTTCGGGTGCGCTCGATCAGCGCCTCGATCCGGTCCTCGTCCAGGAAGTGCGTGAGCGGGATGCCGCTCACGGACGTGGTCGACAGCAGCGGCACCATCGTGTCACCGTGTCCGCCGAGCACCAGCGCCTGGATGTCCTCGACCGACACGTCGAGCTCTAGCGCGATGAAGGAGCGATACCGGGCGGTGTCGAGAATGCCCGCCATGCCCATCACCCGCTCCCGCGGGAAGCCGCTCGCCTGCATCGCGACGTAGCACATCACGTCGAGCGGATTCGACACCATGATGATGATCGAGTCGGGCGCGACGCGGGCGATCTCCTTCGAGACGCTGGCGACGATGCCGGCGTTGGTCTTCAGCAGGTCATCACGGCTCATGCCCGGCTTGCGGGCGATCCCGGCGGTCACGACGAAGATCTCGGAGTCGGCCGCGGCGTCGTAGCTCTGTGAGCCCGTCACGCGGCTGTCGAATCCCTCGATCGGGGCGCTTTCCCACTGGTCGAGACCCTTCCCCTGGGGTATGCCCTCGGCGATGTCGATCATGACGACTTCGCGGGCGAGTTCCTTCTCGGCGATGCGCTGGGCGGCGGTCGCGCCGACGTGGCCGGCTCCGACGACCGTGATCTTGCGGGCGCTCACGTGACTGGTCTGCTCCGGATGTGTCCGCGGGACGCGGAAGCGATCTGGGTGGACGACCGGAGGCCGTCCCGGACCCGGAACCTAGAAGGGGTCGGGGACCGTCTCAAGGGCGCACGGGCGCGCTCGTGACGCACCGTTACAGGGGCCGGGAACCCTTGAATCTTGAGGCAATCCCCGACGAACCGGACGGGGCGCGCCAGACCCGCGGCCGATGCCTGTCCGACCGACCATGCGGACGTTCAGCCGCCGGTCTGGGACAGGGCCGCGAGCCCGCCGGAGCCGGCGTCGGTTCCCTGCTCGAGAAGGTGGCGCTCGGGCTTGATCCGGAGCGTCCGCTCGATGAGGGGGCGGAGGTCCTCGCCGCGCCGGAGCGGACCCCGAAGGTCCGTCTGCAGGTCACCGAAGAGGCAGGGGCGCAGCTGACCATCGGCCGTGAGGCGCATGCGGTTGCAGCGGTCGCAGAAGGTGTGGCTCATCGGGGTGATGACACCGATGGACCCCGCCGCCCCCGGGAAGCGCCAGTAGCGTGCGGGCCCGTTGCCGGTCGGACCCTCGACCGGCTCGAGGGCGTCGATCGCCGAGATCCGCTCGAGCGCCTCGTCGCAGGTGAGCTGTTCGTCGCGGCTGACGTCCAGGTTCGCGCCGGTCGGCATCACCTCGATGAAGCGGACGTGCCAGGGCCGATCGACGGTGAGTCGCGCGAAGTCCTCGATCTCGTCGTCGTTCCGGCCCCGCATGAGGACGACGTTGAGCTTGAGCGGCTGGAAGCCCACGCGCTCGGCAGCCTCCAGGCCCGCGCGAATCCTGGCCGCCACCCCGCTTCGACGCGCGATCGCTTCCATCCGGTCGTCGCGGAGCGAGTCCAGGGACACGTTCACGCGGTCGAGGCCCGCATCCGCCAGGGCGTCGGCCTGATCGGCCAGAAGCACCGCGTTGGTCGAGAGCGAGATGTCCTCGATGCCGGGGACGTCACGCAGAAACCGCACGAGCGTGTCCACATCGCGCCGTACCAGAGGCTCGCCGCCGGTGATGCGGACCCGCCTGAGCCCCATCGGAGCCATCTCGCCGACCACGTCCCGGATCTCCTCCCACGACAGCAGCTGTGCCTTCGGGATCCAGGGCAGCCCCTCCATCGGCATGCAGTAGACGCAGCGGAGATTGCACTTGTCGGTGACGGAGATTCGAAGGTACTCGATGCGACGGCCGAAGCCGTCCACCATGGCGTCGTCGGCCCGAACCCGTGCCGGGTCGCTGCCCGGCGCCGGCGTGGCACCGTCGACGATCGGGAGTCCCGGTCCCCGACTCACGCTTCGCCCCCCTCCCCGGCCACCCGTTCGCCCCTGGCGGCCTCGGGCCGCAGTGGCGTCCCCTCGACCCAAGCGGCGTCGCCGTTCGTGTAGTGCTCGTGCTTCCAGACCGGAAGGCGCTTCTTGATCTCCTCGATCACGTGGCGGTTGGCATCGTAGACCGGGGCACGGTGCGGCGAACCGATCGCGATGCCGACGCTGACCTCGCCGAGTTCGAGTTCACCGATGCGGTGCACGACGGCGACCGCTCCACCCTCCAGCCGCGTGGCCGCCTCCTCCGCGATGGCGGCCAGCGTGGTCTCGGCCATGTCGACGTAGGCCTCGTAGCCCATGCCCGCCACGGGGCGGCCGTCGGCATGGTCGCGGACCGTGCCGAGAAAGAGGAGGTGCGCACCGTGCCCGTGGTCGGCCACCGCCGCAAGAAGGGCGCTCGGATCGATGGCGTTCTCGGTGATGCGCGTGAGCACGACCCGGCCCTTCATCCGCCCGCCACCGGCGGAAGGAGCGCCACCTCGTCGTCCGGTGCGATCGAGTGGTCCGGTCGGACCACTCGCTGGTTCACCACGACCGCCGCCCCTTCCGGAAGCGCAACGAGGCCGTCACCGAGCGCCCGCAACGCGTGCACCAGGTCGCCCGCCGACGCGCCGGCCGGCAGCATCACCGAGCGACGCCGAGCGCCGGCGAGCTCACGGTAGGACGCGAAGAACAGCACGTCGATCTGCATCCGGTCCGGCGGAACGGCATCGGCCAGCGCCGGGTCGATGTGGACGGGGTCGGTCTTCACGGAGTCGTTCTGACGGGATCGTTCTGACGAGGTCGGTCTGGCGAGGTCGCTCGGGACGGGTTGGACGGAGAGGCGTCGAGCCGCAGGGGGTGGTTCGGGGACCCCGCCAAGATTGATCGGGCGGCGCGGACGCCCATCGGCGGGCGGCTCCGGGCCTCTCCGCCGTCCCCATGCTACGTAGCCGCCGGTGGCCTGAATCGTTCCCCGCCACCGGAACTCACCCGTACGGTGCGCCCCTCGGACCGCGTTCGCCACCCCGGAGCCGGCGAATCCGCTCACCCATCTCCTCGCGCAGCGAGTAGAACCTCAGGAGCTGGGGCGGCTCCAGCACCTCGCCGAGCCGCACGTGCTCGGCTTCCAGCAGCCGAAGCTCCTCACGCTTGATCGCGATGAACTCGTCGAGCGCCTCGGCGGACTGCTCGTCCGACAGAAACACCCCCGTCCCGCGCAGCCGCCGATCGAGCGCCAACTCGCGCATCTGCAGCGCCCGACGCTCCTCCTGCATCTCGGCAACGACCCCGAAGACCGCGTCGGTAGTGGCCGAGTCGATGCCCAGCTCCGTCCCGACCAGGGTCCGGAACTGCGCCATGATCCGCTGTTCGATCTGGGCGCGGTCGATCCCTCCCCGCTGCGGCGGGCCGACCTGCTGGGCGGCCACCGGAGCCGTGCACACCGGGAGCGCGAAGGCGAGCGTCGCGGCGAGCGCGAGCCCGTGTCGTCGAATCGTGGTCGTGATCATGCTCCGGCCTCCAGTTCCTCCAGCAGCGCGAGCAGCTCTTCGTCGGACAGTCCGTCCAGAGCGGGCTCGCCCGCGATGAGTCCGTCGTCGCTCGCCCAGACGGACGGCGTGAGGGTGCGCTCCGCCATGACGAGCGTCTCGTCGTCGGCCACGGTGGGAGCCTCTGCCATGCGGCTGACCATCAGCGGCGTCCCCACCGCGAGCGCGAGGAGCGCTGCGGCACCGAGCGCCCACGAGGGCAGTCCCCGGCGACGGCGCGGCTCGAGCCGAAGGACGCCCCCCGCCGCTTCGCCGGCACCGGAGGCGACGTCCGTCCCCAACTCGGCGTGAACCGCGTCGAGGATCCGCGCCTCGAGGCCGGCCGGCACGTCCGGCCGCGACGCGTGGAGCGCCTCGACCGTGGCTCGGGTGTCCGAGCACGCCTCGCATCCGGCCAGGTGCCGCTCCACGTCCCGACGCACCTCGGGCCGGAGGTCGCCGAGCGCGAGCTCGGGAAGCAGGTCGTTCACGTCCTGGCAGTTCATGCCGATTCCTCCGTCAGCCACGTTCTCAGCTTGGTGATTCCGTGGTGGTAGTTCACCCGTGCCGAGCCCTCGCTCGACCCGATCATTTCGCCGACCTCGCGAAAACTCAGACCCTGATCGATCCGAAGGGTCACGGCCAGCCGCTGTTTCTCCGGCAGCCGATCGACGTGGGCCCGAACCCTCCGGGCCTCGTCCCTCAGGATCGTGCGCTCCGCGGCCCCGCTGCCCGGCGCCGCGATGGGTGCGACCGCATCGATGTCGGACTCGTTCCGGCGTCCGGCCGAACGGAGCGCGCTTCGACCCTCGTTCTTCACGATCGTCGCGAGCCAGCCGCGGAAGGAGCTTTCGCCCCGGTAGCCGTCGAGTCCGCGGGTCGCCTTCACGAAGGCGTCCTGCACGACGTCGGCAGCGAGGTCCGGGTCGCGCACCAGCCCCAGCGCCACCCGATACGCCAGCTCGTAGTGCCGGCGGATTAGGGTGTCGAGCGCGTGGGCGTCTCCGCCCTGCGCACGTTCGACGAGCGTGTCGTCGAGCTCGGGGTCATCGCGTCTGGCTGGCATCATCTCGACCTGGAGACGCCAGAGGGCTCCGAATCGTTAAGCGAGGCACCGCGACGGGCCGCAGTCGATACGACGAAGGCCCGCCTGCCGGACGCAGACGGGCCTTCGCATCGCCGGGCGGTCGGCCGGTCAGCCGACATCCTCCAGATCCACGTTGCGGGACACGCGGCTGGTCAGATGTTTCGAAGGCTTGAAGACCGGGACGACGCGAGCGGGGACGTCGACCTGCTCCCCGGTCCGCGGATTCCGGGCGACGCGGGCCTTCCTCCGCCGAACCTTGAAGGTGCCGAACCCCCGGATCTCGATGTGGTCGCCGTGGGCGATCGCGCGCTTCATGGCGTTGAGGAACCCGTCCACGACCAGAGCACAGTCCTTCTTGGTGACTCCGGGCCCGATCGCTTCCGCGACCTGTTCCACGAGGTCGGCCTTCGTCATCCAGCGACTCCTCCGAAAGGTTGCTTCAGGACTCGAACGACGCGGACGGTAAGCGCCCCCCGGCGACCCCGTCAAGTTCTTGCGCGCGACCAGGATGCGGACTCCGGCCCCAGCGACCGACTCAGGCGGTGGCGGCCGCCTCCATCCGCTCGATGAACAGGTCGAACAGGTAGCGGCTGTCGTGGGGACCGGGCGCCGCCTCGGGGTGATACTGCACCGAGAACACCGGAAGCGTCCGGTGCGCGACACCCTCGACGGTTCCGTCGTAGAGGTTCACGTGCGTGAGTCGAAGGTCCCGGGCACCGGGGATCGAACCGTCCTCGCCCCCGCGAACCGCGAACCCGTGGTTCTGCGAGGTGATCTCGATGGTGTCGGTGTCGAGGTGCCGGACCGGGTGGTTTCCGCCGTGGTGTCCGAAGGGGAGCTTGTAGGTCTCCGCGCCGAACGCCCGCGAGATGAGCTGGTGCCCCAGGCAGATCCCGAAGATGGGCACGCCCTCGGCGGCGAGCGTCCGGATGGCGTCGAGGGCGCTCTCCACAGCCGCCGGGTCCCCGGGCCCGTTGGAGATGAAGATGCCGTCGGGGGACTCGGCGCGGACCGCGTCGAGTTCGACCGTGCCCGCGAGAACCGTCACGCGACAGCCCCGCTCGGCCATGAGCTTCGGCGAATGCGCCTTCACGCCGAAGTCGTAGGACACCACGTGGAACCGCTCGTCGCCGACCGCGGGGACCTCGTAGCGCTCGCCGGCGCCCGCCGAACAGGCCAGGTCGAGACCCTCCATCCGGGGCTGCGCGCGGATCCGGTCGAGCAGGTCGGCGGGATCGACGTCGGACGCCGCGATCGCGCCACGCATGGCGCCGTGCGACCGGATGTGACGCGTGAGTGCTCGCGTGTCGATGTCGGAGATACCCGACACGTCGTTCCGTCGGAGGTACTCGCCGAGTCCTTCTTCTCCGCGCCAGTTCGAGGGCCGGCGCGCGGCCTCCCGGACGATGAACCCGCCGACACGGGGCGTCGGCGACTCCAGGTCCTCTCCGTTCACGCCGTAGTTGCCCTGCAGGGGGTAGGTCATGGTCACCAGCTGCCCGGTGTAGGAGGGGTCGGTGAGGACCTCCTGGTACCCGGTCATGCAGGTGTTGAAGACGACCTCGCCGAAGGCCGTGCCGGAGGCGCCGAGTCCTGTTCCGTCGAACCGTCGACCGTCTTCCAGCAGGAGATACGCGGCGCGGGACGAGGCGATATCGGGCACGTGGCTTCCGGTGGCTCGGCGGTGGAGGACAGACTCCTCGGAAGGTAGATCGGCGGGGGAAGCGGTCAAGGCGATCCGACGCGTCGGTCCGGCCTCGACCGACGTCCCTCTCCTGCTACCTTTCCGGGCATGACCTCCCCCAGCTCAGCCCCCACGGTCTGGATTCACGCCGACGAGTCCTGCCTCGGCAACCAGTTCAAGGGGCGTGCGAACCCGGGGGGCGCCGGCGGTCTCATGGAGACCTGGATCGACGGCGACTGGATCGCGCGGGATTTCTGGCTGTCGGAGCCGGACACCACCAACAACCGGATGGCGATCTGGTCGGCGATTGCGGGCCTCACGTCGCTCCGCCGCCGCGCGCCCGTCCACTTCGTTTCCGACAGCCAGTATCTGGTGAAGGGCGCGTCGGAGTGGATGCCTGGCTGGAAGCGGCGCGGGTGGAAGCGGAAGGCGGGGCCGATCGAGAACCTCGACCTGTGGAAGAAGCTCGACCGGGTTCTCGAGCCGCTCGACGTCACCTGGCACTGGGTGCGCGGGCACGACGGGCATGCGCGCAACGAGTACGTGAACGATCTCGCCGTCCACGCTGCGAAGGAGCAGGATTCCTCGAGTGGCCTCGTGCCGTCGGGCTTCGTCGAGTGGCTGAACGAGCAGCGCGAGAAGCGCGAACGCTACCTCGACTTCATGGAGTTCGTCGAGCCGGACATGGGCTGACGGCCCGTGCCACCGGCGCGGACGCCGCGAGCTTCCCGGCGGCAGGCGGCGTCACCCCTCGAGCGTTCGACCGAACCAGGCCGCCAGTTCGCCGCTGACCACGTCGCCCACCTCGGCGACGCTCGGCACGTCTTCCCCGAGGATCTGCCGCAGCGAGGTGACCGCGCGGTCGCCGATGCCGCACGGCACGATCGTATCGAAGTGTGAGAGGTCCGGATCCACGTTGAGCGCGAAGCCGTGCGACGTGATCCAGCCGGACGAGACACGCACGCCGATGGCGGCAACCTTGCCGGCCGGTGTCCACACGCCGGTGAGCCCCTCCTCGCGCGCCGCCCGCACCCCGAACCGCCCGAGCGTGCGGACCACGACCTCCTCGAGATCGCGGAGGTACCGATGAAGGTCCCTGCGATCCGGTTTGAGATCGAGAATCGGGTACCCGACGAGCTGACCGGGGCCATGGTAGGTGATGTCGCCGCCCCGACCCACATCGTGGAGCTCGATCCCGCGCCTGCGGAGTGCGTTCTCGGTCTCGAGGAGGTGACCGTCCCGGGTACCCGTTCCACGCGTGATCACGGGGTCGTGCTCGAGCAGGAACAGCGTCTCGGGGGCGTCGCCCGAGCGCACCGCGGCGATCCGCTCCGCCTGGAGTTCCAGGCCCGCGGCATAGGGCACCCGACCCGGGCGTTCCACACGGAGGACACGCGACGGCGCCTCTCCGTCGGCCGGCTGGTCCGCCGAACGCGAACGGACGCCGACCGCCTCCGCGGCCGACGCCCGTCCCGTCTCGTCCGTCTGCACCGGTCCGACGGTCAGGCGTCTTCCGGGAAGTCCTCGAGAAGCGCCTTCAGCTCGGACAGGAAGCGCGCCGCGTCGGCGCCGTCCACCAGTCGGTGGTCGTACCCCATGCTGAAGTACGAGCGCTTGCGAATCGCGATCTGATCCGCGCCGGTGTCGGGATCCGTCACCGCCACCACCCGCTTCTCGATCGCGCCGGTCCCGAGGATGGCGGCCGTCCCCTTCGGAATCACCGGCATGCCGACGATCGTGCCCAGAACGCCCGGATTGGTGATCGAGAACGTCGCGCCCTGGATCTCCTGCGGCTGAAGCTTCCGGTCCCGCGCACGCTCGGCGAGGTCGATGATCTTCCGGCCGATGCCCACCAGGCTCAGGTCGTCGGCGTCGTGAATCACCGGAACGATAAGCCCCGGATTCAGATCGACGGCCATCCCGAGATTCACGTTCCCCCGGTGGATGATGTTGTTGCCCGACACGGTGCCATTGATGGCCGGGTAGCCACGCAGCAGGCGACTGACCGCCCACGCCACGAAGGCGGTGTAGCTGACCTTCGCACCCTGCTCCGCCCACTTCGCCTTGTGGGCGGCGCGGATTCGGTCGATCCGGGTGAAGTCGATCTCGATGAACGAGTGGACGTGCGGCGCGATCCGCTTCGCCACCACCATGTGCTCGGCGGTGAGACGGCGGATCTTGTCCATCGGCTCCACGGTGTCGGCGTCGCGCACCGGGAACTCGGGATGCTCGACCTTGCCGTAGAAGGTCCGGAAGAACTCGGACGTGTCCATCGGACCCGATGCCGCGGGACGCGAGGTCCTCGCCGGGGGCGCCTTCGGAGGCGCCGGCGGCCGGGTCGGGGCCGGAGCGGCCTCCTCGCGAGGGGCCGCCTGCGCGGTCGGCGTGGTCTCCGTCGTCTCGCGCGGCGGCGCGAGCGGCGTCTGCGGCGAACTCGCCGGCGCCGACGCGCCGGATTCGATGAAGTCGAGGATGTCCTGCTTGGTGACGCGGCCCGCGTGGCCCGTTCCCGGGACGGCCTCGATGTCGACCCCGTGTTCCTCCGCGATGCGGCGAACCACCGGCGTCGAGCGCGTACGGAGGCGATCCTCGACCGTCTCCGCGGACGCGTCCTCGTCGCCGGCGTCGCTCGACGCGACGGCGGCAGCCGGCTCGGGTTCCGGCGCCGGCTCGACCGGGGCCGCGGCGGGTGCCGGCTCGGGCGCCGACGCCCCGATCGCCGCAGCGTCGGGCGCGCCACCCTCGTCGTCGATGTACGCGACGACGGTGCCCACCTCGACCGTCTCGCCCTCCTGGACCTCGACCGCCACCAGCGTCCCCGCCGCGGGTGAGGGAATCTCGGCGTCGACCTTGTCGGTGGAGATCTCGAGGATCGGCTCGTCCCGCTCGACGGTCTCGCCGAGCTCCTTGAGCCACTTCGATACGGTCCCCTCGGCGATGGACTCACCCATCTGGGGCATCGGAACTTCGATTCGAGCCACGCTCGATTCTCCGGACTGTTTTCGTTGAATGTTCGGCCCGGGACCCGACGCGGGCGTCGGTCGGTCCGCGGACATGGAGTTTACCCCGGCTCGCCTCGAAGGCAAGACGGTCCCGACCGTTGAATCTTCAATATCGCGCGAGGGTTCGGATGGCCTCCACGATGTCGTCGACGGATGGGAGGAACTCCGCTTCGAGGCGCGCCGCGAACGGAACCGGTGAATCGTCCGCAGTTACGCGCACGATCGGCCCATCGAGCCATTCGAACGCCCGCTCGTTGATCCGCATCGCGATCTCGCCCGCGATCCCGCCGGTGCGCGTGTCCTCGTGCACGATCAGGAGGCGGCCCGTCGCCCGCACGGCGCCGACCAGGTGATCGTCGTCCAGCGGTAGCAGCGTCCTCAGGTCCACGATCTCGACCTCGATGCCGTCCTCCTCCGCGACGCGCGAGGCGGCCTCCAGGCTCCGGTGGACCATCATGCCGTACGTCACGAGCGTGAGCGCGTCGCCCTCCCGCACGGTCTTCGCCGATCCGATCGGGACGACGTAGTCCTCGTCGGGCAGCGTCGTGCGGAGCGCCGGACTGCGATACAGCCCCTTGTGCTCCTCGAACACGACGGGCGCGTCGAGGCGAATCGAGGCCTTGAGAAGCCCCTTGGCGTCGTAGGGGTTGGACGGGTACACGATCGTGAGCCCGGGGGTGTGGAAGAACGCCATCTCGACGTTCTGCGAGTGGAACGGGCCGCCACCGCCACCGCCGCCCACCGGTCCGCGCACCACGAGCGGGAGCGGGCCCGCGCCCCGGAACTCCGACGTGGCGATGTAGTTCGTGAGCACATCGTAGGCGGGGGAGATGAAGTCCATGAACTGCATCTCCACCACCGGCCGCATCCCCATGTGGGCCGCTCCCGCGGCAGCGGCCGTGAAGCCGCCCTCGGCGATCGGCGCATCGACGACCCGATCGGGGCCGAACCGCTCGAGGAACCCCCGCGTCACCTTGAACGCGCCGCCGTAGCGACCGATGTCCTCGCCGATCAGAAACACGCTCGGGTCGGCCTCCATCTCCTCCCAGAGCGCCTCGGAGACGGCCTCCAGAAAGGTCACGGGCTCGCGGCGCGACGTCTTCGCGACGTGGTCGGGACCCTCCTTCACGCCGCCACCTCCAGTCCGCGCCACGCCTCTCGCGCCTCGGCGTCCGCTTCCGCGATCCAGCGGTCCAGACGAACCCGTCCGGGCGTCGCGGTCGCGTCGTCGGGTTCGGCCACGATCACGCGGGTTTCGAGCCGCCCGATCGGATCGCGGCCCGCACCCTCGATCTCGACCAGCCAGGGGGTGGGACGCGTACGAGCCGATTCGACCACCCGGTGGATCCTCCGGGCGACGGCCCAGGCATCGTCGACCACGACGCGCTCGGTGTGCACCCCGTAGGCCTCGCCGCGCCGGCGGCTCGCCCCAACGAGCCCCGAGGCGCCGGCATTCAGGAGCACCACGACCAGAGGTACCCGACGGGCCGCCGCGAGGCTGAAGCCCTCGTGCCAGCCACCCGACTGGACGGCGACCGCATCCTCGACCACGACGGACACACGACGTTCCGAGCGGAGCGTGAAGGCGAGCGCGGCTCCCGACGCCACCGACAGCGAGACCCCTCGCGAGGGCACCGAATCGAGCAGCCCCAGACGGGGGGCGGCCGGATATCCCTCGACGTCGGTCCCGGCCTGGTGCCTCGCGAGATCGCGGGCGGCGAGACCCCGAAGAACGGCGGCACCGATGGTACCGGCGCCGAGGGTCAGCGTATCCGGCGGTGCGGAAGCGAGCGCCAGGGCGCTGGCGGTCGAGACGACGAGCGACGCCGCGTCCGGCTCACGACCGGCAGCCCGTTCGAGCGCGCGGACGCGATAGAGCCCCCGGAGGAGATCGGCGGCCGTCACGGACTCCGCGAGCTCCCGATCGACGCCCCCGCGGATCGCCGCGCCGCGTCAGTCGTTGCCGACCGGGTCGTTGCCCGTCGGGTCGGCGCCACCGGCGCCTTCACCCCCGGCCGCGCCACCGGCGGCGCCACCGGCGGCGCCCGGGAGGATCGCTCCGGCGCCGTCGCCGGCACCCGGGAGCACGGGCTGCGGCGCGGTCTGCTGGATGTTCGGGCGAATCACGGACTCGGGTGCGGCGGCCCGCGACGACATGATGGAGAGCACGAGCGCGAGCACCATGAAGGCCGTTCCGGCGATCCAGGTGGAGCGCGTGAGCACCGTCGTGGCCTGGCGACCGGCGAGAATCCCGTCGGTCATCGTCGTTCCGCTTCCGCCCATCGCGGCCAGCCCCCCGCCCTTTCCGGACTGGAGGAGGATGATGACGGTGAGGAAGATGCCGTCGAGGATGAGAATCGCCAGAAGTAGACCGTACATCGAACTGTCCGCAGTTGAAGTGCCCAGACGTCAAAGATCATCCCGGGCACGGACGGTCGTCAACGGGGGTCGGATGCCCCCGCGATGGCCCGGAACGAGGCGGGATCGAGGCTCGCGCCGCCCACGAGCACGCCGTCGACGGCTTCCGTCGCGAGCAGCTCACCGGCGTTGTCGGGCTTGACGCTCCCGCCGTAGAGAATACGCGGGACGGCACGTCCATGGTCCCCGAGCACACGTCGGAGCAGGAGATGGGCCTCGCGCGCGTCGTCCGGGCTGGCGGTCTCGCCGGTGCCGATCGCCCACACCGGCTCGTACGCGATCGCCCACGCGTCCGCCGCCGTGTCGTCGAGCGGCGGAAGCACGGCCTCGAGCTGGCGGCGAAGCACCCCCTCGAGGTGGCCGCGCCGACGTTCCTCCAGGGTCTCGCCCACGCACACCATCGGCCGGAGGCCGGCCCGCAGACACGCGCGCACCCGCGCCGCGACGTCCGCGTCGCTCTCGCCGAACACGTGCCGGCGCTCGGAATGCCCCGCGAGCGCCCACGTCGCGCCGGCGTCGACCGCCATCTCGGCGGACAGTTCGCCGGTGAAGGCGCCGGACGGCTCCGGATGGACCGTCTGGGCGCCCACGCCCACCCGCTCAACGATGGGGTGCCGCGCGACGGCGCCCAGCGCGACCGCGGAGGGAAAGAGAAGCAGGTCCGCGGAACCTGCCGGCTCCGCCTCGAGGGCCGCCGCGAAGGCGTCGCAGAACACCGACGCCTCGCGGGGTCCCTTGTGCATCTTCCAGTTGCCGGCAACCAGCGGACGGGTGGCGGGCGGGGTCACGAAGCGTCCCCCGTCCCCTTGCGGTCGCGGTCCTCCGGTCCCTCTCCTCCGGCCACCTCCTCGACCTCGGAGAGCACCACCACGCCGGGCAGTGCGCGACCGGCCAGAAACTCGAGCGACGCCCCTCCTCCCGTGGACACGTGTCCCACACGGTCCGAGAGGCCCGCCTCCGCGAGCGCCCGGGCGGAGTCCCCGCCGCCCACGACGGTCACGGCGCCCCGCTCGGCGGCGTCCACCACGGTCCGGGCCAGCGCACGCGTGCCCTCCGCGAGCGAGCGCTGCTCGAAGACGCCGGCCGGCCCGTTCCAGAGGATGGTGCGGGCGCTTCCGGCGATGTGCGCGAAGAGCGCCTCGGTCTCGGGGCCGACGTCCCCTACCGCCTCGTCCTCACGAATGCCCTCGGGACGAGTGACGCGGACGTCCGCGGTCCCGTCCAGCGCCGTCGCGACCCGCGCGTCGACGGGCAGGATCACCCGGTCGCCCGCGGCCTCCATGACGGCGCGCGCCATGTCCACGCGGTCGGGCTCGACCAGAGACCGGCCCACGGGAAGCCCCTTCGCGAGCCAGAAGGTGTTGGCCATCGCCCCGCACACGAGGAGGCGATCGACGCGCGGGAGGAGCGCCTTGATGACGTCGATCTTCCCTGAGATCTTCGCGCCGCCCAGGATCGCGACGAACGGGGGCGCCGGGTCGTGGGTCAGGCCACTCAGCCAGCGGAGTTCACGTTCGAGGAGCAGGCCGGCCACCACCGGCTTCCCCCGCTCGCGGAGCACGCGTGCCGCGCCCTCGGTCGACGCGTGCGCTCGGTGCACCGTGCCGAAGGCGTCCTGGACGAAGAGGTCGGCGTCGCCCGCCAGCTTCCTGGCGAAGTCGGGATCGTTCGCCGTCTCCTCGGCCGAGAACCGCGTGTTCTCGAGGAGTATGATGTCTCCGTCACCGAGCTCGGCCAGCGCGGCGTCGACTTCGGGCCCCACCGTGCGCCCGACGAACCGGACGTCGCGTCCCAGCAGGTCTCCGAGGCGTTCCGCCACGGGCGCGAGCGAGAGCGCCGGCTCGACGCCGTCCGGGCGGCCGAGGTGGCTGGTCACCACGACCCGCGCACCCCGGTCGACCAGGTAGCTCAGCGTCGGGAGCGCGGCGCGAATGCGGGTGGCATCCTCGACCCGCCCCGCCTCGAGCGGGACGTTGAGGTCGAGCCGGACGAGGGCCGTGGCCCCCCGGTACGTGGCGTCCGGGAGGTCGGACAGTCGGGCCTTGGGCATGGCGTCAGGCGTCCTCGCGAGGCCGGCGGGAGCGGGAAGGCGCGTCGGCCACCCGCGCGCTCGCATCGATCCTCGAGGCCGGGCCGACCTCGACGTTCAGCGTGGTCTCGCAGTGGGGGCAATCGATCCGCGCACCGGACAGCTCGGCGAGCTTCACCTCGTCCCGGTGGCCACACACGGGACAGCGGAACACGTGCCAGTCGGGACGGCCCCCGGGCGTCATGCGAGCCGCTCGCCGATGAACCGGGCGAGATCGACGACGCGCGCCGAGTAGCCCATCTCGTTGTCGTACCACGACACGACCTTCACCATCCGGTCGCCGATCGTGGCGGTCGAGAGGGCGTCGACGACCGAAGAGCGCGTGTCCCCGGTGTAGTCGATCGAGACGAGCGGCTCGTGGCTCACGCCGAGAATGCCCTTCATCGAGCCCTCGGCCGCCGCCCCGAACGCGGCGTTCACCGACTCGACCGTGACGTCGGAATCGAGCGTCGCGACGAGATCGATCATCGAGACGTCGGGCGTGGGCACCCGCACGGCCATGCCGTCGATCCGTCCGTCCACCGCCGGCAGCACGAGTCCCGTCGCCTTGGCGGCCCCGGTGGTCGTCGGGATCATCGAGACGGCGGCGGCCCGCGCGCGTCGCAGGTCCGAGTGCGGCGCGTCGAGCGTGGCCTGGTCGTTCGTGTACGAGTGGATCGTGGTCATGAGCCCCTGCTCGAAGCCGAAGGCGTCGTTCAGGACCTTCACCACCGGCGCGAGGCAGTTGGTCGTGCAGCTCGCGTTGGACACCACGTCGTGCGCCGCGGGGTCGTAGGCATGGTCGTTCACCCCCAGGACGATGGTCACGTCCTCGTTCTTTCCCGGCGCGGAGATGATGACCTTCCGCGCCCCCGCCTCGAGGTGTTTGCCGGCACCCACGCGATCGCGGAAGAACCCGGTGGACTCGATCACGACGTCCACGCCGATCTCGTCCCACGGCAGCGCGGCGGGGTCACGCTCGCTGAACACGCGGAGGTCGTCGCCGTCCACGCGCAGCCCCTGGTCGATGACCTCGACGGTCCCGTCGTACCGGCCGTGGACCGAGTCGTAGCGGAGAAGGTGGGCGAGGGTGTCGGCGTCCGTCAGGTCGTTGACCGCGACGAAGTCGAGATCGCTGCCGGTGGCCTTGGCGGCACGGAGGACGTTCCGGCCGATGCGTCCGAAGCCGTTGATCGCGACGCGAGTGGACATTCGGGCTCCTTTGATATCGTCACGACGCGTCCACACCGTCGGGCAACTCCGGGATGGCACGCGCGAACGTCACGACGTCCACACGGTGCGCACCCGCCGCGCCCAGCGCCGTCGCGGCCGCAGCCGCGGTCGCCCCAGTGGTGAGGACGTCGTCGACGAGAACGAGTGTGCCCCGAACGCCCGAAAACGGGGCGCCGGGGACGAAAGCGTCTCGAAGGTTAGCGGCCCGTTCACCGGGCGACAACCCGACCTGGCGGCGGGTTTCGAGGGGGCGTCGGAGGGCCTCCACGACGGGTACGCCGGAGCGCTCCGACAGCGCCCCAGCGATGTCGCGCGCCGGGTTGAATCCGCGGCGGCGCTCGCGCACCGGAGGGCTCGCGACCGGCACCAGCGCACCTGCCCCGGCCGGGACGAGCAGGCGCATCCGGTCGGCCATGAACGACGCGAGCGCTCGCCAGCCCGAATACTTGAGGGCACGGACCAGTGCGTCCGCGGGAGGTCGGTGGAGGACCGCGCTGCGGACGTGGCCGACGATCTCGGGGAGGGGCTCGCATCCCGGGCAGGCGCCGAGGGCCCACCGTGCAGGGTGATCGCATCGCGGGCACCGGGGGGCGGGGGCTCTGGCGAGGCGGAGTCGGCACGGCACGCAGACGGCGTGCACCGTTCCCGGAGGGAGCGCCTCGCGACAGCCGTGACAGCTCGCCGGAAGGAGCGCGTCCAGCCATTGCGCCGCCCACCGCCCGCGGCGGGGCGCGGAACCCACCGAGTCACCGTCGGCCGGCGACCCGGTGGTGCGGATCAGCGCCCGACCTCGCCCGCGAGGGCCGCCCGCCGGGTGCGGAACGCCTCGCGCATCGCCTCGAGCGGTGCCTCCCTCCCCCACCACCGCTCGAATGCGGCCGCACCCTGATGGATGAGCATCTCGATCCCATCCGTGGCGCGGATGCCGCGCGCCTGCGCCGCGCGGACGAACGGCGTACCGTCCTCCCCGTAGACGAGATCGAAGACCGCCCCGACACGGCCGGGAAGTTCGAGGTCGAGGGGGAGCGGATCGTCGTCCTCGAGCCCGAGCCGCGTGGCGTTCACGACCAGATCGAACTCCTCACCGGCGATATCGGCGAGCGACGCGACGACCCGGACTCGCTCTCCGCCGATCCGGCGCGACACCGCCCGCGCCCGCTCGATCGACCGGTTCAGGATCCGGACCTCGTCCACACCGTCGTCGAGCAGTGCAACGAGCGCGGCCCGGGCCGCGCCACCCGCGCCGAGCATGAGCACTCTCGCGCCCCCCGGTCCTCCCTGGAGGAACCGGGCGACCGCTCTGCGACACCCTTCCACGTCGGTGTTGTCACCGACGACGGTGCCGTCGGGCTCGGCCCAGAAGGTGTTGCAGGCCCCCGTGCGCCGGACCGTCGAGTTCGGACGGTCGAGCAGACTCGCGGCCTTCTCCTTGTGCGGGAGCGTGACGTTGCCGCCCCCGCCGCCCCGGGCGAGTCCGCGCATGAGACCCGCGAGGTCCTCCTCCATGGTCTCGACGGCCACGTACACGCCGTCCACCCGCGCCGCCGCCATCGCGGCATTCTGGATCTCGGGCGAGAGAGAATGCTCGACGGGGTCGCCGAGGAGGGCGAACACGCGGGAGGTCGAGGAAATCCGGTTCATGAGGCGATCGGCGCCGGGGGCCGGGTCATGGTGCGAGAACGGGTTCGAGTCGATCGAGGACCTGCGCGACCAGTGTGTCGAGTCGATCGCGAGTTCGCACGTATTCGTCGAGAGGGCCGCCGAACGGGTCGGGGATCGGCGGAGCCCCGAAGGCGTCCTCGCCTTCTTTTCCCTCGGCGAACGCCGTCAGGAGGGCGGCGCGCCCGCCGCCGCCGAGCTCCACGATGCGCACGAGGTGGTGGGCCGACATCACGAGAATAAGGTCCGCGGCATCGACGAGCTCGGCCGTCAGCGGCGTCGACGCGTGGTGGCTCAGATCGAGCCCCACCTGGTCGGCCGCCTCGAGGGACCCCCTCGACGCGGGCTGCCCGGTCCCGGCGGCCACACCGGCGCTCCGCACCTCGAGGTGGTCCCACCCGCGACGCGCGGCATGCCGGCGGGCAAGCGCCTCGGCGAGCGGACTCCGGCACGTGTTGCCGGTGCAGACGAACACGAGCCGGAAGGGCGCCGCGGTCCCCTCCTCCTCCTGCGGGCCGACGTCTCCGGCCCTCTCGTCGGCGGTCATCCGAACTCCGGAAGCACGCAGGTGAGGCGACCCATGGGGATCGACCCCTCACGGAGCACGCGCGGCGGCGCGACGGTGCAGTCGACCAGCGTGGAGGGCGCGGCCGGCGGGAGGGTGCCCGCGTCGACCAGGAGGGGTTCGCCCGCCGCCTCGAGCGGCACGCCTTCCCGCCGCGCGTCGGCGAGCAGCCCCTCCGCGAAGGCGAGGGCCGATGCGGTGTCGGTGGCTGGAGGTTCGCCGGGTCGGTTGGCGCTCGACGAGGTGAGCGGCGCGCCGAGTCCGCGGACCAGCGCGGCGGCGATCGGGTGCGGCGAGTGGCGCACCGCGACGGTCCCGGTGGGGCTTCGCACGCCGAGCGGGAAGCGCCCGAGGGGGTCTCCGAGCACGAGCGTCAGGGCGCCGGGCCAGAACGCCTCGGCCAGCTGGCGGGCGTCGTCGGTCCAGGCGAGTCCGGGCACGGACTCCGGCCCGTCCACCAGCGCCAGCACGGGCTTGTCGTCGGCCCGGCCCTTGGCCGCGCGCACGGCGGCGACGCCTTCGGGCGAGAGCCCGCTGCCGACGCCGTACACGGTCTCGGTCGGATACACGATCGGTCGGCCCTCTCGTGCCGCGGCGACGGCCGCCGCCAGACGCCCCGCGAGACCTTCGGCGTAGGATTCGCGGGCGTCGAGATCGGCGTCGTCGAAATCGCCGGCATCGAAGTCGGCGCCGCCGTCGAGTGCCAACGAGAAGCCTCGGAGGTCGACCCGCTCCACGCTCACGCGGCCCCCCCGGCGCCCGGGCCGCCCAGCTGCGCGAGGTGGAACTCCGCCAGCGGCAGATCCGCCGGGCGCGTGACCTTCAGGTTCCGGGAATGCCCCTCCACCATCACGACGGTCCCCCCGATCGCCTCCACGAGCGAGGCGTCGTCGGTCGCCGAGTCGAAGAGGTCCTCGCGTGCCACGGCGCGGCGGAGGAGATCCGCCGGAAACGCCTGGGGCGTCTGCGCCTGCCACACGACCGAACGATCCAGCGTGGTCACCACCTGCGGCGATGCCCCCGAAGCCGTGTCGCCGCCTGCGACCTCCTTGAGCGTGTCGACCGCCGGCAGCCCGGCGACCGCACCGACACCCGACACGGCCACACGAACGCATCGATCGATGGTGCCCCGATCCACGAGCGGACGCGCCGCGTCGTGAACCAGCACGACCTCGACGTCCGCCGGAAGCGCGCCGACCGCACGAGCCACCGAGGCCGCGCGCGAATCGCCGCCTGCGACCGCCTGGACGCGCCGATCGACCGTGGTGAGCCACGACGGCGGGTCGGCGGCGTCTTCGGTGGAGAGGGCCACCACCACCGCCACGACCCGGTCGTCGGCCAGGAAGGGTCGCAGGGTATGGCGCAGAACCGGCTGCCCGGCCAGCTCGAGCCACGGCTTCTTCACGCCGCCCATGCGGCGACCCAGCCCGGCCGCCGGGATCGCGACGCCGACCCGCGGCCCCGCCGCGGCCTCGCCCGTCACGAGGTGTAGCCGCCCCCGCTTCCGCCCTTCGAGCCGCCGAAGCCGCCCGAGCCGCCGCCGTATCCGCCGGGGCCGCCGCCGTTCCCGCCGCCCACCGGCGTCGGACCTGCGTGATCGCGCTGCATCGAATCGAACCGGGTGTAGGCCTTGTGGAAGAAGAGGGGCACCATGCCGACTGGACCGTTCCGCTGCTTCGAGACGATCAGTTCGGCGTGCCCCTCGATCGAATTCCCCTCGTCGTCCACAGGTCCAAAGTAGTACTCGGGCCGGTACAGAAACATGACCAGATCGGCATCCTGCTCGATCGAACCGGACTCGCGCAGATCCGACAGCATCGGACGCTTGTCGTGCCGCTGCTCGGGCGCCCGGGAGAGCTGCGAGAGCGCGACCACGGGCACATCGAGCTCACGCGCCAGCGCCTTCAGCCCGCGGGACATCATCGAGACCTCCTGCACGCGGCTCTCGGACCGTCCGTCCGATCCCATGAGCTGCAGGTAGTCGATGACGATCATCCCGAGTTCCTGATCCTCCTGCTTCATCTCCGAGGCGAGTCGGCGGGCCTTCGCCCGCATCTCGAGCACCGTCGCGCCCGGGGAGTCGTCGATCCAGATCGGTGCCGTGTTGAGGTGCCCCGCGGCAGCCGCCAGCCGCTTGTGGTCCTCGGCGGTCATCCCGCCCCGGCGCAGGTGCTGCGCGTTGATCCGGCCCTCCGAGGACAGGAACCGCTTCAGAAGCTGCTCCTTCCCCATCTCGAGCGAGAAGATCGCGACGGCGAAGCGATGCTCGATGGCGGCGGTGGCCGCGACGTTCAGCACCCACGACGTCTTCCCCATGGACGGACGCGCCGCCACGATGATCAGGTCTCCCTTCTGGAGCCCGGTCGTCATCCGGTCCAGGTCCTTGAACCCCGTCGGGACACCCGTCACCGGCGACCCGGACTCCTGCAGCCTCTCGATTTCCTCGAAGGTGGGCCAGAGCAGGTCCTTCACCCGCACGAACCCCTCGCGCTCGTGGCTCTGCGCGACCTGGAAGATCCGGGACTCGGCCTCGTCGAGGAGTTCCTCGACCACACGCTCGCCCTGTTCGTACGCGCTCCGGATCGTCTCCTGCGCCGCGTCGATCATGCGCCGGAGCAGTGCCTTCTCGCGCACGATCTTGGCGTGATACTCGAGGTTGGCCGCGGAGGGGACCGCGTCCATCAGCTCGGCGATGTAGTCGAGCCCTCCGACCGAGTCGAGTTCCTCGGTCTTCTTCAGGTCGTCCTGGACCGTGACGGGGTCGATCGCGTCGCCGCGCTCGAAGATGCGCGTCAGCGAGCGGAAGAGCCGGCGGTGCGCCTCGCGGTAGAACATCGTCGCGTCGACGATCTCGATGGCGCGCGCGACGGCGTCGCGGTCGATGAGCATGCCGCCCAGCACCGACACCTCCGCCTCCGGTGAGTACGGGGGACGGCGATCGTACCCCGGGACCGACGTCGACCCCGGTGCGAAGCCGGACGCGAGCCCGGATGCGCTGGCTGATTCGGATGTACTCACGAGTGCCCTGCAGCTGCGGCCGCCTCGAGGGCGGAGCGTTCAGGGGAGTCCCTCACCCGTCCATCACCTGACGGAGGAGCTGGAGGTCGTCCCAGGTCGGTCGAACCCAGCCGGAGTTCCGCAGGAGGGCCGCGGGGTGGTAGGTCACCACGAGGGGGATTCCCTCGTAGGCGTGGACCTCTCCCCGGAGGCGCCCGAGCGGACGATCCCGGCCGGTGAGAAGCTGGGCCGCGAAGGTACCCACGGCAAGCAGCGCCTCGGGGCGGACCAGCGCCAGCTGCCGCTTCAGGAACGGCGAACACGCCTGGATCTCGTCGGCCTGCGGATTCCGGTTCCCGGGTGGCCTGCACTTCAGCACGTTGCAGATGTAGACCGAGTCTTCGCGGGAGAGATCGACGGACGCCAGCATGAGATCCAGCAGCTTTCCCGCCGCCCCGACGAAGGGCAGTCCGGTCCGGTCCTCGTTGGCGCCCGGTGCCTCCCCGACCACCACGAGGCGTGCGGCGGGATTGCCGTCCGAGAACACGACGCTGTTCCGCGTCTCGGCGAGGCCGCATCGGGTACACGTCATCGCGTGGTCCCGCAGCGTGTCGTAGTCCATCTCGGCGCGATCGCCGGCCTCGGGCTCGTTCGGGGTCCGTGCGGCCATGCGCTCCCCTGCGCTGGGGCCCGGCCTGGGGCCCGGCGTAGACTTCACGGCCCTAGGCGGGGCCGTCGCGCCCTCCTGGTCCTCCCGCGGCCCGGCGGCGCCGATCTCGCGTACACGCGCCATGAACTCGTCGCGGGTCGTGGCGCCGAGGAAGAGCGCCGGAGCCGCGAGCTCGCGGCGCTGGCGGAGGAGCCGGGCGAGCTCCGTCGGATCAAGGGGCGGGCGGGCGCCCACCGCGTCAGGAAGCGGCCCCGACCGCGTCCTGCACGCGGTCCAGGATGATCTCCGCGACCTCGTCCTTCGGCTGGAGCGGGAGCTGCTCAGCGCCGTCCGCGCCGACCAGGGTGACGCGGTTCGTTTCGGCCCCGAAGCCCGCGTCGGGCTCGTTGGCCGGATTGGCGACGATCCAGTCGAACCCCTTCTTCTCCCGCTTCCGCGCGGCGTTCTCGATCAGGTTCTCCGTCTCGAGCGCGAACCCGACCCGCACGGCTCCCGACCACGTCGCGGCGGCGCTGCCCGCGGCCACATCCGGATTCGCGACCAGCTCGACGTTCCACGAACTTCCGTCGCGCTCCCGCTTGATCTTGCTCCGGGCGGGCTCGACCGGGCGGAAGTCGGCCACGGCGGCCGCGAAGATCTGGAGGTCGGCGTCGCCCACGCGCCTCTGCACCTCCACGTCCATCTCGGAGGCGGTCTCGACCCGAACGGTCTCGACGCCGACGGGGTCCGGCAGCTGAGTCGGGCCCGAGACGAGGACCACGCGCGCGCCCCGGCGCCACGCGGCCGACGCGAGCGCGTATCCCATGCGACCGGAACTCCGGTTGCCGAGAAATCGCACCGGATCGAGGGGCTCGTGCGTCGGCCCCGCGGTGACAAGCACCGTGCGTCCGTCGAGTGGGCCGCCACGCGCCAGTGCCCGACCGATCCGTTCGACGATCTCCTCCGGCTCGACCATGCGGCCGGCGCCCGCCGCCTCGCCCACCGCCAGAGGGCCCGTGGCGGGCCCGACCACGGTGTAGCCCAGCTCCTCCTCGCAGTACTGCGCGTTCCCGCGGACCTGCGGGTGGGCCCACATCCGGTCGTTCATGGCGGGACACAGCAGCACCGGCGCGTCCGTCGCAAGGAGCGTGGTGGTCAGGAGGTCGTCGGCGCGGCCGATCGCGGCGCGCGCGAGGAAGTCGGCCGTCGCGGGCGCAACGCATACCACGTGCGCGTCCTGCCCGATGCGGATGTGGCGCGCCGCGCCCTCGACCGAGAACAGGTCGGTGAGCGCGGTGCGGCCGGTCACGCCCTCGAAGCTGAGCGGCGTGACGAAGTGGCGTGCCGCCTCCGAGAGGACCGTGTCGACTTCGGCGCCGAGCTGCGTGAGCCGGCGAGCGACGAGGATCGCCTTGTACGCCGCGATGCCACCGGTGACGCCGAGCACCACCCGTCGACCGTCCCACGGGCGGCGAGCCTCGGGCCACGGCCGACGCGCCTCCGGCCACGGCCGTCGGGCCGCGGTGAGTTCGTCGTCGCCCGGCGGGTGCACGGGAGGCGCCTCGTCAGTCTTCCGTACGACGGCGCTTCATGAGCCGGAACTCGATCTGTCCCGACGTGAGCGCCTCGAGGGCACGGGTCGTGAGCTTCTTCTCCTCGCCCAGCGGGAGAACCTCCCGTGGGAGGAGGTTGAGCTCGCGCGTGTACTTCGCGGCAACGACGACGCCCAGGTACTTGCTGTAGCTGTGGCTCGCGACCTCGTCGGGCGTGAAGACCTGCATGGTGTTCTCCTTCGGTGTACGGCGCAAAGCGCTGCGCGACTGCACGCGCGGGCGACCTCGCGGATGGCGACGGGCTGGAGGCGACCGTCGGCCGCCAGACTCTCAAGATACAGCGAAACGGTCCGGACGTTCACCCCGGAGCGGGGCGATCGCATGGCACCAGGGGCCTCGCTCAGCTCCCGCCGGCCGACTCCGCGTCCTCGGCCTCGGCCTCCATCCGCATCCTCAGCGCCTCGGCCAGATCTCGGCGGAGGGTGTCGATCCGCGCCGTCTCGTCGAACGGCCGTCGCCCCGCCTCGTGGCCGCGCGCCATCGCCTCCACGTCGGCCACCGCGGTGTCGAGGTCGTCGTTCACCACGACCCGCTCGAACTCGTAGACGCGCGCCAGCTCCTCGAGCGCGGACCGGAGCCGGCGCTTCACCTCGGCCTCCGACTCGGTCCCGCGCTTCGTGATCCGGTCGAGCATGGTCGGGGCATCCGGAGGGAGCACGAAGACGAGCGTGACGTCCGGCATCGCGGCCTGGATCTGGGCGGCACCCTGCACGTCGATGTCGAGCACCACGGTGTCACCGCGCTCGGACGCCGCCTCGAGGTTCGCGGTGGGCGTCCCGTACAGATTCCCGTGCACCTCGGCCCACTCCGCGAACTCACCGCGCTCGACCATCTGGTCGAAGCGCTCCCTGGACACGAACCGGTAGTCCACGCCGTCGGTCTCGCCGGGACGGGGTGTCCGCGTCGTGGCCGAGATCGAGAACACGAAGTCGTCGTGCTCGTCGACCAGCCGGTGGGCGATCGTCGTCTTGCCGGTACCGCTCGGGGCCGCCAGCACCAGAGGGCGTGCGCGCCGGGGCGCGTCGTTTCCCGTCTCCGTCATTCCACGTTCTCCACCTGCTCGCGGAGGCGCTCGACCTCCTCCTTCATCTTCACCGCCGCACGTCCGATCTCGGTGTCGTTGGCCTTCGACCCGATCGTGTTCGCCTCGCGGTGCATCTCCTGCACGATGAAGGACAGGCGTTTCCCGACCGACTCCGACCCGTCGCCGCCCAGCGTCTCCCGCATGAGCGCGACGTGACCGCGGAAGCGCACGATCTCCTCGTTGATGTCCCACTTCTCCGCGAGCCACGTGACTTCTCGCGCGAGGCGCTCCTCGTCCACCTCGTGCGACTCGATCAGCTCGCCGATCTTCTCCCGGAGCCGATCCCGCTCGGCCACGAGGCGGGCGGGCGCACGACTCTCGACCCGATCGAGCGCGGTCTCCAGTTCGGCCAGCCGAGCTTCCAGGTCGCTCCGGAGCGCTTCCCCCTCGCGCTCGCGGAAGGTCACGACCGCCTCGGCTGCGGCCTCCACCGTCTCGCGGAGCGCCTCCTCCGGAATCTCGAACGCACCTCCACCCGAGGTCCGGCCGGGATCGGGCGGACGAATCACGTCCGGAAACCGGGCGATGGTGGCCACGTCGACTTCACCGATGAGCCCCAGCGCGTGCCCGAGCTCGCGGTAGATCTCGTGCGCGTGGCGCGCGCGATCCAGGTCGAGTTCGGGGAGGCCCCGGTCGGTCGCGTCGTCCCTCTCGAGCGAGACCCCGACGGTGACGTGGCCTCGGAGCAGCTTCGGCTTCACCCACTCGACCACGCTGGACTCGAGACGATCGTGTCCGTGGGGAAGGCGGATGGACGTGTTTAGGAACCGGTGGTTCACCGTCCGGATCTCGACCCGGAGCCGCCCGACCTCGGTGTCGGTCTCGGCCTGCCCCCATCCCGTCATGCTTCGAATCATCGTGTTGGTCGGTTCGTGTCGGTCGGTCGTGCGGAGTCGCGCTCGACGCGCGTCAGTTCCGGAGCGTCCAGCGCACGCCGTAGCTCGCGCGCACTCCCGGCATGGTGCGTCCGGGGACGTCCTCGAGCTCGCGTCGCCCGAAGACGTTCTCCCACTTCACGAAGATACGGACATTCACCACCCGGATCTGGAGGTGGGCGTTCCAGCTCTGGTAGAAGGGCACCCGCGCCGCGCCCGGGACCCGGTCGGGATCCTCCGGTGGCGCGATGAAGTCGGGGTCGGCGAACGCCACGAGCATGGAGTCGCGTCCCTCCACGATCAGACCGGCGCGGATCCCCAGATTCCCCGTCTCGTAGTACGTGTTGGCGAAGTCGAGACCGCCCCGGTAGATCCGCTCGGGCCGATAGATCCCCTCCTCTTCCCATTGCTGGAGGGACCCGACGACGGCGAGTCCGTCGAGCAGCGGCACGCCCAGGCGACCCTCGACCTCGAAGCCGGACACCTCGTCCCCCACGAAGCCCGCCCCGTTCCGGGCCTCGAGCCCTCCGCGGTCGGCGGTGCCGAGCGGCAGCACGGAGTCGGTCCGGAGCGAGAGCCACGCGCCCCGGACGTCGAGCGGCCCGAAGACGAATCGCGCACCGAGTCGGGTCGACTCGAGGTCGGTGTAGCGCTCGGCCGGCTGCGCGAAGTCGGCTGCGAGAGAGTCGGCGAGGACGCTGTCCGCGGGCAGGCGTCGGAAGGTCGGGCGCCACCCACGCTCGCCCCGGTCGTGCGAAGCGAACAGCGACAGTCCGTACACGGGGGCGGTCCAGGCCCGGAGTCCCGCGACCTGACGGCGTCCATCGTCCCATCCGTCGCTGCCGAGCCGGGCCGCCACGCCGCCGACACCCGCGATCTCGAAGCCGAGGTCGAGGTCGAGTCGGTCGCCCGGGCGCGCACCGGCCTCGCCGGGGTCGCCCGTGGCGAGGATCGAGTCGAGGCGCGGACTCACGGCGTTCCGGCTCTCCCCGCCGAACCGGCGTGCCTCGCCGCGTGCCCACGCCGACCACGTATCGGTCGTCCGATCCCACGCACCACGCGCCCCGATCTGGCTCCGCGACAGCCGCGCGGGCTGGAGGCTCGCGCCCTCCACGCCCTGGCCGCCGTCGAGGTCGACGCCGGTGTCCGCCCAGTAGACCTCGCCGCGCAGTCCTCCCGGCTCACCCGCGCGCGCCCGCACGATCCAACTGCTCCGCGTCGACTCCGTGGCGCCGATCGTGGGGATCGGATTGGTCGCGCCGCCCCGCTGGAGCTCGGCCGCCAGCGTGAAGGGGCCGACCGGTCGCAGGTAGCGGAGCCAGACGCCACGGAGCGTGCCCTCCTCCTGCCCTGCCCTGCCGCGGGTGTCGATCCGCTCGATCCCCACGCCGAGCGCCCCTCCGAGCGCGCTCGGGTGGAGGAAGACGCCGCGGAAGATGTTGGTGTCGAGGTCTCCGGTGCCCGCCGAGATCCGGGTGAGCGGTCGCGGATCCTCGTCGGAGCGCTCGGTCTCGAGTTCGATCCGGAGCTCACCCCCTTCCCGCCGGACGGTGACGCGACCGATGCCGACGAGCGGGATGCGTGACAGATCCGCCACGCTCCCGTCGAGGGGCAGCGCCTCGACGCCGTCGTTGAACACCCGCACCCGGCCGCCGCCCATCCCGACGCCGACGACGTTCTCGGGCGTGCCGTAGTCGCCGCCGCGCACAGGGAGGGCACCGGGAAGCGTCTCGAGCAGCTCCTGGAGCGTCGTCGCCCGGGCGCCCAGGAGGTCCTCGAGCTCCCAGCGCCGGATCACGCCCGGGTCGTCCGTCCCCGAGAAGCGCCCGAAGTCCGGAAGGTTCCGGATGGGTGGGGGAAGCGAATCCGGGTCGACCTCGCGCAGGTCACCCTCCACCGCCAGCGAGTCCGGTGGCAACGAGTCGGGTGGCTCCTGCGCGGCGAGTCCGCCCGCGCTCAGGAGCGCCGCAACGACGGTTCCCCACAGTGCGGTCCACCGAGGGCCGCCGACCCGGATGGACGGCGCGGCGTCGATCGACCCGCGAAGTCCTCCGAGCAGGGGTCGGATCACGCGCGGCCCCGCACCCACTCCACGAGGAGACGCGTCGGGACGCCGTAGCCGCCCTTCCGCAGATACGATGTCCGCTCGCCGTCACCGTACGCCGTCCCGGCCACGTCGAGGTGCGCCCACTTCGTATCCTGCACGAACTCTCGAAGGAACCAGCCCGCCGTGATGGTGCCGGCCGCCCGGCCGCCAACGTTCTGCAGATCCGCCTGGTCCGAATCGAGCTGGCGCCGGTACTCGGGCCACATCGGGAGCGTCCAGCACCGCTCGCCCGACCGCTCGCCGGCCTGACGGACCTCCTCGACGAGCGCGTCGTCGGAGCCCATGAGCCCGATGGCGTTGTTGCCGAGCGCATACGTCACCGACCCGGTGAGCGTCGCGCAGTCCACCATCGCCTCCGGTTCGAACTGCAGCGCATAGTCGAGGGAGTCGCAGAGGATGAGGCGGCCCTCGGCGTCGGTGTTGATGATCTCGACGGTCTTGCCGCTCCGCGTCTTCACGACGTCGCCCGGCTTCACGGCGCGACCGCCGAGGAGGTTTTCGGACGACGGCACGATGCCGATCACGTTGCGCTTCACGCCCAGCCGGGCGAGCGCCGACATCGCCGCGATGACGGCCGCGCCCCCCGACATGTCGAAGCGCATCTCCTCCATGCCCTTCGCCGGCTTGATCGAGATGCCGCCGGCGTCGAAGGTCAGCCCCTTCCCTACCAGCACGAGCGGCTTCTCGCCCTCGCCGCCGCCGCGGTGGTGCATCACGATCAGGCGGGGCTCCTGCTCGGAGCCCTGCGACACGGCGAGGAGCGCGCGCATCCGCTCCTCCTTGAGCCGGTCGGGTCCGAGCACGTCGACGTCGAATCCGAGGTCGCGACCGAGCGCCTCGGCGACCCGTGCGAGATGGCTCGGCGTGGCGACGTTTCCGGGCCGCGACTGGAGCACCCGCGCGACGTTCTCGGCGTCCGCGATGATCACCCCGTTCTCGGCGCCCGCGTCGAACTCTTCGCCATCGCCCACGAGGGTCACGTCCGTGACCTCGGTCGGCTCTTCCGTCTCCCCCGCGCCCGTCTTGAGCTCGCGGAACCGCCACGAGGCGAGCACGGCTCCCTCCGCGGCGGACTGTGCGGCGATCCCGGGACCGTCGGCGAGCGACGGCACGAGGATGCCGAGCCCCTCGATCCGCAGCGCCTCCGCCTGCCGGACCGCGTGGCCCGCGAATCTGCGGACGTCCTCCGCGGTGAGCTCCGACTCTCGCTTCCCCACCCCGATGAACACGAGGCGCTCGGGGCCGTCCACGCCCTCCGCGGACCAGACGAGCGTCTTCGCGCCGGCGTTGGCCCGGAGGTCGCTCCGCGCGTTGCGGAGCGCGTTGTAGAGCTCCGCGGGAAGCGCACCCGGCATCGTCGGGGCACCCGGCCCGTCGGTCTCCCGGGTCGCGGCATCGTGGGTACCGAAGACCGGGACGGCCAGGAGGGGGGTGTCGAGCGTGGCGAGTGAATCGGTGGACGTCGTGGTGAGCGCCATGGGTCCGTTGCGGCGGATGGCCGCGGTCGTGGTTCGAAGGCTGGGCGGCCCCGCGACCCGCGGGGCACCGAGAAATCTACGACGGCGGGGCGTCAGAGGTCCGCAGCCGCCGGCTCGGCCGGCTTCGGGCTACATCCCTCCGATGATCGCCTGCCCGAACTCCGAGGTCTTCAGGAGGGTCGCCCCATCCATCTGGCGTTCGAGATCGTACGTCACCGTCTTCGCCTGGATGGCCGCCTCGAGACCTCGGTCGATCGCCCGCGCCGCCTCGTTCCAGCCCATGTGCTCGAGCATCATGACCGCGGAGAGGACCAGCGAGCCCGGGTTCACCTTGTCCAGGTTCGTGTACTTGGGCGCCGTACCGTGCGTCGCCTCGAACACCGCCACCTCGTCGCCGACGTTCGCGCCGGGCGCCATGCCGAGCCCGCCGACCTGCGCCGCGCAGGCGTCGGAGAGGTAGTCGCCGTTGAGGTTCGGCGTCGTGATGATGTCGTATTCGTCGGGCCGGAGGAGGAGCTGCTGGAACATCGCGTCCGCGATGCGGTCACCGATCACGATCCGTCCGTTCGCCGACGTGCCCTCCCAGATCTCCTTCTCGGGGATCGTATGCTCCGGATAGCGCTCCACCGCGACCTCGTAGCCCCAGTCGCGGAAGGCGCCCTCGGTGAACTTCATGATGTTGCCCTTGTGGACCAGCGTGACCGACCGCCGGCCGCGCTCGATGCCGTAGCGGATCGAGGCCGCGACATGCCGCTTCGTGCCGAAGGGCGAGATCGGCTTGATGCCGATGCCGCTCTTCTCGCGGATGTTCGACCCCATCTCGTCGACCAGGAACTCCCGCACCTTCTCGGCGCCCGCGCTGGTCGACTCCCACTCGATGCCCGCGTACACGTCCTCCGTGTTCTCGCGGAAGATCACAACGTCGAGCTTCTCCGGCTCCCTCATCGGGCTCGGGGTGCCCGGGATCCAGCGAACCGGCCGGATGCAGGAGTAGAGGTCGAGCACCTGGCGGATGGTGACGTTCAGCGACCGGATGCCGCCGCCCACCGGCGTCGTCAGCGGACCCTTGATCGACACCTTGAACTCGGTGAGCGCGTCGAAGGTCTCCTGCGGGAGCCACTCTCCCGTCTTCTCATGGGCCTTCTCGCCGGCGTAGACCTCCATCCAGGCGACCTTCCGGTCGCCGCCGTACGCCTTCTCGACGGCCGCGTCGACCACCGACTGCGTGGCCCGCCAGATGTCCGGCCCGATGCCGTCGCCCTCGATGAAGGGAATGATCGGATGGTCGGGGACGTCGATCTCGCCGTTCCGGAACGTGATCGGATCGCCGGAGTCGGGGACGCGGGCGTGCTGGTAGTCGGCCATGACGTGTCGGACGGGGGTGTCGGGGCGTTTGCGACGGGACCCGGAAACTGTCGCGAACCGAGCGGGGCGAGCAAGGTGGAACGGCGCGCCCGTCCGCGGGTCGAAGGCGCCGCGCCGGCGGCTGGGCAGAGGCGCGGTCCGCGCGGCGGATCTCCACCCCGGAGGAAGGAACGATGAGGGATCAGATCGCACTCGTCACCGGCGGCACCGGCGGACTGGGCCGGGCCGTGGTGCTCCGGCTCCTCCAGCGGGGAGATCGCGTGATCGTTCCGTGGTATGCCCAGCGCGAGGTGGACCGCCTCACCGACCACGTGCGCGAGTACGCGCCCGGTGCCGGGAAGCGCATCGAACTCATGGCCGCCGACCTCACCGACCCCGCGGACCTCGAGGGGCTCGGACACCGGGTCGAGGAACTGGGTCGGCTCGACGTGCTGTGCAACCTCGCCGGTGGGTTCGCGATGGGTGACGTCGCGGACACCGACGAGGAGGTGTGGAACCGGATGATCGCGATGAACGCCACCACCGTCTTCTTCACCACGAAGACGCTCCTCCCCTGGCTTCGGAAGTCCGACGAGGGGGCCATCGTGAACATCGCCGCCGTGCCGGCCATCACCGGTGGGGGTGCGGGCATGGTCGCCTACACCGCGTCGAAGGCCGCCGTCGTCGCCATGACCCGCGCGATGGCCAGGGAGTTCTCGGGCGACGACATCACCGTGAACGCGATCGCGCCGACCGTGATCGATACCGCCGCCAACCGGGCTGCGATGCCCGACGCCGACTACGCCGAGTGGGTCACACCCGAGGCGATCGCCGACGAGATAGCGCACCTCACGGGGCCGGCCGGAAGGCGGGTGAGCGGGAATGTGATCGTGATGGGGCGATAGGGCGCGGCCGATCACGCCGCCGGACGCTCGGCGGACGCCCTGATTGCCTTTCCGTATCCCCCGCACGCAGCTTGCTCGCGTCTCGAGCCGAGCCGCCCATGCGTCAGATCGTCACGCTTCTCGCCCTGTCTCTCCTCCTCGCCGCCTGCGCGGGCGACGCGCCGTCCAGATCGAGTTCCGACGGATCCGGCTCGGGCGTCACCGTCCGAGACTCCGCCGGCATCCGGATCGTCGAGAACCACGACTCCGTGTGGACGGCCTCTACGCGCTGGCGGCTCGCGGACGAGCCGGACTTCGTGATCGGCTCCCTCGACGGATCGGTGCCGGGGACCGACTTCGGTCGGTTCGTGGTCCCGCAGCTTCTGGGCGCCGCCACAGTGGTCCTCGACACCAGCAACGACGACCTCCGTCTCTTCGACGCGGGCGGCGTCTTCGTCGAGACGATCGCACGTCGCGGCGAAGGACCGGTGGAGCTCTTGGGTGCGAGCCGGGTGCACACGTTCGGCGACAGCGTCGTGGCCGTGTACGACTCGCGCGGGCCGAAAATCGTCCGGTTCGACGTCGCGGCCGACTCCGCCTGGAGCACCGCGATGGGGCAGCCACCCGGCGAGCCGCAGGGCGGTCTCCGAATCGGAGGGATGTCGTCGTGGGCCTTACGTGACTGGTTCGCCGACGGGTCCTACCTGGTCTACCCCAACATCATCTCGCTGTCGGGACATCCGTCCGGAGAGTCCGTCACCACGAGCGCGTGGCATCACGTCTCGGCCGCGGGGGAGCATGTCTCTGAGGTCGGTGCATTCCCGGCCATGGCGATCTGGAGCGACGGCGAGACCAGCACCGGCATGGCCTTCACCGCCACCGGGATGGTGGTAGCGCTGGACTCGACGCTCCTGCAGGCGTTCCCGGACGACGGATTCGAGTTCGTCGAGCGCCGCACCGGCGGGACGGTCAAGACGATCGTGCGTGCGGCGATCCCGCGTCGTCCCGTAACCGACGCCATGGTGGCCGCGCTCCGTGAGAGTGAACTCGCCTTTCACCGGGCCGGGCTGGAAGGCGCCTCGGCGAGCCTCCGGGAGATACGCGAGCGGACTGCCGACCTCCAGGCGTCGCGCCCTTACCCCGATTCGGTGGCCCCCTTCGTGGACCTGGTCGCCACACCGTCCGGGCACGTCTTCGCGGAGCTCGCGAACCCCGAGTGGACCGCGAGCCGGCGTCCCGATACGCCCGACCCGCCACGGACCCGCGTCTACGTCGTCTTCGACCGGGACGGTCGCTGGCTCGGCACGCTCGACTTCCCGGCCGGCTTCGTCCCGACGGACATTGGCGACCGCTACGTACTCGGATACAGGACGGACGAGTTCGACGTCCGCTACATCGAACGCTGGAGACTGATCAAGCCATGACGCGACGTGCTCGCCACACAACGACCCGGGCCCTCGCAGCGTTCGTCCTCCCCCTAGCCGTCGCCGTTGCAGGCTGCGGCGCGGAAGGGGCCGGCGGAGCGGCGGCGGCGGGCGGGGCCGGCGGGACCGATGCGACCGTCCGCGACTCCGCGGGCATCCGAATCGTCGAGAACCGGGACTCTGCCTGGACCGAGGCGACCCGCTGGCGCCTCGCCGAGAGCCCCGATTTCGTGATCGGTTCCTTCGACGGGTCGGCGCCGGGCACGGACTTCGGCGACGTCGTCCAGGCACGAGCCATGGGAGACCGGGTCGTGGTCACGGACATGACGAGCCCCGGGTTCCGGGTGTTCGACGAGACCGGCACGTTCGTCGAGCAGCTGGGGCGTCGGGGTGAGGGTCCGACGGAGATCCAGTACGCGATCGAGTGGGACGTGCTCGGCACCGACACGATCGTGGTCTGGGCCTTGTCCAAGACGGTCGTCTTCGACGCGGCCAGCGGCGAGGCGTCCAGCTACGCGCCGGGCGCGCCCCCCGTCGAGGCCGACACCTTCGAGGGCCTCGGCGCGGACTTTCAGTGGATGGTCCGGGGTTGGTTCCGGGACGGCTCGTACGTGATGATGAACAACCCAGACCCGCGCGGCGACGAGCCGGGGCTCGCCACGCAGTATCTCCTGGCCGAACGCATGCGACCCGAGGGTGAGCACGTGGGGTCCCTGGGTGCGTGGGCGATGCAGCGCTACTTCACGACGCCGGACGGCGAACTGATGGCTCCGACGTTCCCCACCGTGGGCCACGTCGCGACGTCGGGGATGCATCTCTGGCACGCCTTCGCGGACTCGGCCTTCGAGGTGCGCCGGATCGACGCCCGGAGCGGCGCGGTGGACCGGCTCGTGCGACTGTCGACCCCGCCCACGGAGGTGGACGACGCGATGGTCGTCCGCATGCGCGAGTTTGAGGATCGTCAGATCGAGCGCGTGATGGAGCAGATGGGTGATCAGATGCCTGCGGAGATGCTCGCCGAGATGCAGCGTGGCATGGAAGAGATGCGGGCCCAGCAACCGGACGCCCGCTACGCTCCGCTGGTCGTCGGGCTGCGCCCCCTGCCCTCGGGCCACCTGCTCGTGGATCTCCCCGACTGGGAGTGGCGATTCCAGCCGACCCAGCTGATGATCGGTGAGATACCCGCCGACATGCGCGCGACCTTCGCGGTCATCGACCCGGACGGCCGGTGGCTGGGCACACTCGAGGCGCCCTACGGGCTCGCAGTCACCGACGTCACCGACGACTACGTAGTCGGCTATCGCAAGGACGAGTTCGACGTGCCCTACGTGGAGCGGTGGCGGATCGTCCGGCCGTGACGCCGCTCGAGCCGGCGGCAGGCGACGGGACGTTCGGCGCGTTCAGCTGAGATCTCCGACGAGTTCCTCCCACCCTGCGGCCACTTCGTTCCCCTCCTTCCGGAGACCGAAGAACGAGGCGATCTGGCTTCCGTCCTCCGCGTAGACCTCGACCGAGTGGATGTCGCCGTAGGACGTCGGCTTGGTCACGACCCACGCGTCGGCCACCGCCGACTGGACCAGGTGGAGGTTGAAGCCCGGATCCATGACGTTGATCCAGTCGTCCATCTCGACGATCCGGTGCACGCGGCCGGAGTGGATCTGGATGCAGCCGTGGTTGCCGACGAAGACCATGATCTCGATCTCGCGCTCGGCGGCGGCCTCGAGCAGCCGCTTCACCACACTGGTGTCCAGGCGCCGCGTGTACCGGCCCTCGGCAAGCTCCAGCGCCTGCGTGCGGGTGACCGCGAACTTCGGCATCAGCCGGAAGAAGTCATGCGTGTGCTCGAGCTTCGACCACGCGTCGAGCAGCCCTTCCGCGTCGGGATCGGGATTCCGCGTCTCTCCCGCCTCGTCGGGCTTCGGCTCGACGACCGGTGCCTCCGCGTCCTCCGCGAAGTCCGCGACGATCCGCTCCCAGGCGGCGACGTCGCTCCCGTCCCGGAGCCAGATCTTGTGAACGGCGTCGCCGTGCGCGTCGAAGACCTGGAAGCTGCGCCGCGTTCCACCCTTCGCCTCGTTCTCGACCGCGACCAGGTGGGCCCAGCGCCCGGGGAAGATCCGGAGGTCCACGCCCGGCTGCACGATCCCCGTCGCGTGGGCACCGAAGTCGGGGTCCCGGTACACGCCGTCGGTCTCGATCACGCAGCTCGCGTTGCGGGTGAGGGCCATGACCTCGCCGAGCTCCTCGACGCGGGTCAGGAACGGCTCGAACTCCATGCGGAGCGGCGTGACGCCCGAGTCGCGCGTGAGCAGCAGGTCGAGCTCACTCACGCCGAGGTGATCGGCGGCCGCGCGGATCCGGATCCGCGGCTGGTCGGCGCGGAGCTCGGCCCAGCGGGCCCCGAGGTTGGCCGTGTGCTCGGTGTTGGGGTCGGCGGTGCGGTCGGAGGCGGGGGTCGACGTGGTCATGGCATCAGGATCCGATGGAAGTCGGAAGCGTCGGGAGCGTCAGGCCACGCCGCTCTCCCGGCGCTTCCGACTTCCAT
>JANQRP010000004.1 GCA_028284495.1 Longimicrobiales bacterium
GCGTTGACGACCGCGCGCGCGTTGCCGACGGCGACGGCGGAGCGCCGGACGGCGTCCATCAGACCGAGGCTCGACAACGCCTCCCGCGCGTAGCGGCCCACGGGGACGTCGGGCCCGGCGAGCGCGATCGACGGGCCGGGGCCGGACAGGCGGGCGAGGCGCTTGCGCACCGCCTCGGCATCGAGGGTCGGTGGCTCGGACGAAAGGGGCGCGGCGCCCGGGCGATCGTCCACGGGGACTCCTCCGCTCCCGTCCGACCGCTCGAACAGGGCGAGTCGGTTGACCGCCACGAGCCGGGCCGACGTGGCGTTCACGATCTCCATGTCGACGGCCCTCAGCATCCAGGCGCGGTCCGCCGTGACCACGACATCGGCCGGTGCGCCGGCGGCGACCTGCGGCACGATGCGCGACGTGGCGTCGGTGTGCACGCGTACCTGCGGACCTCCCTCCGCCCGCCACGCCTCGGCGACGCCGACCACGAGAGGTCCGGCGCTCACCGCCGCCCACGCCTCCACGCGCGCGGCGGTGCCGGCTACGTCCTGCGCCGCGGCCGCGACCGGCGAGCCCCCGAGCGACGACCACGCCGCCCACAGCGCGACGACGAAGCGCCAGGCGCGGCAGCCGGTGGCTCGGCCGGGGACTCGGCCGGTGGCTCGGAACGGGATCGGCGGGGGGGTCACGGTGGTCGGGCGGTGGGAATCGGGAGGCTGATGCTCGTCCTCACGCAGCCCACCGTCAACGCCGCGCGCCGGGTTTCCCTGTCGTCCGGCGCCCGCTCGCTTCACGTTGGAAGCACCACATCCACCCCGCCGCCCCACCGAGCCGATGACCGACCTCGAGCGACGACCGCAGAGCCGACCGGCGGACGAGAGTGCACGGGAGCACCGGCTCCGGCTGCGCGCGCGGAGCTACGAGCTGGACAGCTTCAACCACGTGAACCACGCCGTCTACCTCAACTACTTCGAGCACGCCCGCTTCGCCGCGCTGACCGAGGGGGGCTTCCCGCCCGGTCGTCTGGCCGAGCGGGGCGAAGGCGTCCACGTGGTTCGGGTCGAGGTGGACTTCCGGAGGGAGATCCGACTCGGAGAGGACGTCGAGGTGCGTACCCGCGCGCTCGACGCGGGAGCGTCCAGCCTCACGATCGGGCAGCGCATGGTGGCGCCTCACGACGGCGATGAGCCGGGAGTCTACGCGGAGGCGCGGGTGGTGCTGGTCTGGATCGGTCCCGACGGCCGCCCGATGCGCGTTCCGCAGGACGTGCGAGACGCCTTCGGACTGCCGGCGCGGCCCGCTCCCCCGGGAGCCGTTCCCGGGTGAGCGCCCCCCCGGTGGTCGCGCCCGCGTTCGGGGTCGACATCGTCGACCTGGCGAACCCGCGCACGCTCGGCCGCCATCACGATCGTCGATTCATGGAGCGCGTCTTCGCTCCTGGCGAGCGGAGTTCGATCGAGGCGGCTCGCGACCCGCGGATCCAGGCGTGGCGCTTCTGGGCGGCGAAGGAGGCGGCCTTCAAGGCGATCGGCATCCACGTCCACCCCGACCCTCCGCCCCCCTTCGAGCACGCGGCCTTCCGGGTCGTGGCCGCTGGCGTCGGGGCCGACGGCGACGCGGCCGATCGGGGCACCGTCCGCTGGCAGGACGCGGCGTGCTCGGTGAGCTTTCGGGAGGATCCGGAGCGACGCTGGGTCGGCGCGCTGGCCGTCCTGGTGGACGAGGCGTCGGACCGGGGCGCCGAGTCCGGCGTGGCCTGGACCGCGTCCGACATCGAGGAGACGTCGGTACGCCTGGGCGCGCGGGATCGGGACGCGCTCGTGGGTCGGCTCGGCCCCCGGGAAGTCTCGGCGGCGCGCGGCTTCGCCCACGCACTCGTCCGCCTGGCGGCCCGAACCGAGGTGGCCCGCCGCATGGGCACGGACCCGGGCCGACTCGAGATCGTGAACGCACCCGGGCCGGCCGGAAGGACCCCGCCGATCGTGCACCTCGACGAGGAACCGTGCGCCGAGGCTCGGGTGTCGCTGTCGCACGACGGGGTCAGGATCGCCTGGGCGACCTGGACCTCGGGGACACCACACTAGCGCTCTGTTGCGCCTGAGCCGGCCCTAGCGCGCGAACGGGCGGTAGTTCAGGAGCAGGCTCACGCCGAAACGCTCGTAGTACGAGTCTCCGATGTCGGTCTCCGCGCGCGTCCACCCGAGGCGAAGCGTCGCGGCGAGATCGTCGGTCACCGGTCGACCGACGTCGAGGAAGACCACCGAGGCGTTGTCGGCCTCCTCTCCGGGCACGAGCCGCGCGAACTCGGTCTCCTCGACGTACACCTTCGACGTGAAGGTCGCGAGCAGGTTGGCGCTGAGGCTCCACCAGGGCAGCGGCGTTGCGCCCTGTACGTTGAGCGCGATCGCGTCGTACTCCGGTCGGCGGGAGTTCGAGCGGTTGATCGCGCCCTCCACCCCGACCTCGACGATGAAGTCCGAGCGATACTGCCAGCGCGCGCCGGCCGTGTACGTCCGATCGCGCCGGAAGGGGTCGTCAGCGTCGAAGCTGCTCTGCCGCGGATAGTGCGTCCGCCGTCCCCCGGTGTAGACCCGGAAGAGCGAGGTCATCCCCCACTCGGCGCTCGCCTCCACCCCGAAGGAGTCGCGGTCGAGGAGGTCGAGCGCGCGGATCTGTTCGGGCGCCCGGTAGTCGGCGTCATCGACGTCCGCGCGAAGGCCGAGCCGGAGATCGCCGTCGATCAGTGGTGACTCCCACACCAGCGCACCGCGAACCTCCACGAACCCCGGCTGCAGGAAGAGCGGCATCGGCGGGCGGTCATCCACCCTGCGGCCGTGCGCGGCCAGCTCGACGCCGACGTTCCCCCAGGGGCCCAGCCGCTGCCACGCCGCGAGGTCCACACGTCCCGCGAACTCGCGCGGCGTGTAGTCGCGCGTCGAGAAGCCCTCGGCGGCGAACTGCCGCAGGCCGAAGTCGAAGTTGCCCGTGATCCGCTGGTCGGTGGCCGCGTAGAGCAGCAGCGCCCCCCGCACACCGAGCTGGCCCGATCGGGCGCGGGCGCTCTCGGTCGAGTCCACCACCGGTGTGGTGACGGAGGCGAGGTTGCCCTCGTACGCGTCGATCGACGCACCGGTCGTGACGACGAGGTCGTCGACCCGGACCTGCGCGTGGCCATGCGAGGGGCCGGCGGCGAGTGCGAGTGCGACCCCGGCGGCCGAGACGAGCGCGGAGCGCAGGAGCGGCGAGGCGCTCATCGCTCCTCCTCCCGCAGCTCGCCTCGCAACTCGCCCCGCAACTCTCCGCGGGCCTCGGCGCGGAGGTTCTCGGCCGCCGCGAGCGTCTGGTCCCGGGCGATCACGAGCTGCGAACGCCAGAGGTTGAGCCGCACGATCCGGTCTTCCGGAGGAAGCGACTCGAGATCCACGCCGATCGTGTCCGCTGCGATTCCCTGGCCCGCACGCTCGGCGCCGGTGGCTCCGCGCACCGGCACCTGCGTGTCGCCGAACCGGGTCCGGTTCGCCCGGACGTCACCGGTGAACTGCTGCAGCCTCAGCTCGGCGCGGTAGCGCTTGAGCAGCTCGTCGACCCGTTCGATCTCTCGCTCGAAGTCGGCCGCCTTCCCCTCGAGGAAATCGGCCTTGGCCCGCAGGGTGGTCGGCGTGTCGCGCGGGTCGACCCGGAACGCGGGGAGCATCATCGACGGCGGCCCGATCGTTTCCTCGAGCGCCTCGTCCGACACCTGGGCGAACTGGATCTGGAGATCGTAGATCACGTCGATCAGGGCGTCACGTCGGCCCGGGTCGGCCGTCATCTCCACGATCGTGCCGAGCGAGTCCAACCGCTGATCGAGCGCGGACAGCAGCGCGGAGCGGGCGACCTCGTAGGCCCCGTCCGTCTCGTTCACGCGGGCGTCGAGGCGTGAGAGGGCGACGCCCACGTCGCGGAATCGCCCCTCCAGCGCGTCCACGCGCACCTGATCGCCGGCCTCCCGCGCGTCCGTGAGAGAGTCGAGGAGCGCGAAGAACTCGTTGGCTCGCACGTCCCGGCTCGCGGCGGCCGCGTTCCGGATCTCGAGGGCCGCGAGGTACTGGAGCTCGCGCTCCTCCAGCGACTGCGCGGTGATGCCCGAGGGCAGGACGAGACCGAACGAGAGTCCCACGGAGAGGATACGGAGGAGGCCGACGAAGCGGCTCATTCTCACCCCTCGATCCCGTACTTCTCGAGCTTGTAGTAGAGCGCGCTGGCCTTGAGGCCGAGGAGCCGCGCCGCCTCCGCCTTCACGCCGTCGGCCTGCTCGAGCGCCTGCCGCAGGAGCTTCTCCTCCACGCCCTCGACCGTGCGGGTGAGGTCGAGCCCGTGGCTCGGAAGATCGAGCCCGTTCCCGCCGGACTGCGCCACCGACTGGCCGTCGAGCGGCGGGAGGTCCTGCGGGTCGAGCGTGTCGCCCTCCGCCATCACGAGCGCCCGCTCGAGCACGTTCTCGAGCTCCCGCACGTTGCCGGGCCACGAGTGCGCGGCGAGTACACGGATCGTCTCGGGTGAGATCTCGCGTACGGTCGAGTTGGCGCGCGTGGCGAGCTTCTGGACGAAGTGCGTGGCGAGCGGCTCGATGTCGCCGTTCCGATCACGGAGCGGCGGAAGCTGGAGCGGCACGACGTGGAGCCGGTAGTAGAGGTCTTCCCGGAAGTGCTCGCCCTCGCGGAGTTCGTCGGCGGGCGTGTTGGTGGCGGCGATGATGCGGACGTCCACCGGGATCGTCTCCTCGCCGCCGACCCGCTCGAGCTCGCGCTCCTGGAGGACGCGCAGCAGGCGCACCTGGGTCGCCGGCGAGATGGTCGAGATCTCGTCGAGGAAAAGCGTACCGCCGTCGGCGAGTTCGAAACGACCGCGCCGTCGCCGTTCCGCGCCGGTGAAGGCGCCCTTCTCGTGACCGAACAGCTCGGAGTCCAGAAGGCTCTCGGTGAGCGCTCCGCAGTTCACCCGCACGAACGGCCCGGCGTGGCGGGTCGAGCCGGCGTGGATCGCCCGCGCCACCAGCTCCTTCCCGGTCCCCGACTCGCCGTAGATCATCACGGTCGACTCCGACCGGGCGACGCGATCGACCATCCGGAACACGTCGAGCATGGCGTCGGACTCGCCGACCATCTCGCCGTACCGGGCCTCCCCCTGCCCCTGTTCCTTGAGACTGGTGTTCTCGATCCGCAGCGCGACGTTCTCCTGGCGCAGCTTCTCGCGCTCGGCGCGCTGCTGGAGCAGGCGGTCCACCTTGACCGCGAACTCCTCGGAGGAGAACGGCTTCGAAATGAAGTCGGCTGCGCCGGCCTTCATCGCCTCCACCGCCTTCTCGATCGTGCCGTACGCGGTGATCACGAAGACCTCCGTCTCGGCCGCGATCTCCTTCGTCTTCCGCAGCACCTCGAGGCCGTCGACCTTCGCCATCTTCAGGTCCGTGATGACCAGGTCGGCGCCCTGCGACTCGAGCAGCGCGAGGCCCTCCGCCCCGCCCCCCGCCGAGAGGATCGAGTGACCCCCCCGTTTCAGGAGGAGCTCGAGCCCCTCCCGCATGGAGTCGTGGTCGTCGATGATGAGGATCTGCGCCATCGTCCGGGGTCCCGGGTCAGGAGAGAGAACGTCGGGACCCGCCGTCGGCGGACGGCATCGTCCCGAAGTCCTCGAAACCGGGTAAGTATACGCGGAATTCCGCGCCTCTCCCAAGGCCGGACTCCGTCGCATCGCCGACCTCGACACGACCGCCGTGCGCGTCGGCGACCTTCCGGACGATCGCGAGGCCGAGCCCCGCACCCTGCTCCTTGTCGGTCGTGAACGGCTCGAAGATCCGGTCCCGCATCTCGAGTGGCACGCCGGGGCCGTCGTCCGCCACGCGGATCACCACCTCGCCATGCAGGACCTCCCCCGACACCACCACGCGCGACGACACCGCGGCCGCGTTCCGCATGAGGTTGAGAACGAGCCGCTTGATCTGGTCGCGGTCCGCGCGGGCGGTGAGCTGTTCACGGGGCAGCATCACCTCCACGTGCGTGCCGTCGTTCGAGAGCGCGAGGTGCGCGGCGGCCTCGACCGCGATCCGCACGTCGGTCGGCTCCATGTCGACCGGGGTCGGGCGGGCGTAGCCGAGGAAGTCGTTGATGATGCGGTTCAGCGAGGCGACCTCCTCGCGGATCCGACGCATCAGTCGCTCCCGCTCCTCCGGGGTCTCGGCGTCCGAGGCGGCGGTCGCGAACAGCTCGAGGCCGCCGAGCGGGTTGCGGATCTCGTGCGCGACCTGGGCGAGCATGAGCCGGAGCTGCTCGTCGCGTTCCATGATCCCCACGCGCATCCGCTCCATCGCGTTGGCGAGCCGTCCCACCTCGTCCACGCGGTCCAGCTCCACCTTCCGATCCAGCCGCCCTCGCTGGATCCGGAGTGCGGCGCGGGAGAGCCCCTCGAGCGGCCCGACGACGTTCGCGGAGAGCACGTTCGCGAGGACCACGGCGAGCAGGAGCGCGAGGACGCCGCCCCCGACGAGGAGATTCCGGAGGCGAGCGAGCGGCTGGATGAACTCCGCGGGCGCCTCGATGCCGAGGACGGTGGTACCGGTCGGATCATTGACCAGCGGTGCGAAGGCGTACTTGTAGGACCGCCCGTCGGTGCCCGGAAAGAGCCGCGTCGTGGACCCACGTCCGTTCTCGATCGCTTCGCGGATCTCGGCGCGGTACGGTTCGAAGATCCGGAGCGTGGTGCCGATCACCGGCTCCTCGGAGGTGACGTAGGCCGTCAGGTCGTCGGCGTCGAAGACCCAGGCGGCATCCACGAACTCGGTGAGGCCGACGAGCGACGCGCGATTGCCGGTGAAACCCAGGCTTTCCTCGTCGCCGGGTCCGAGTTGGCGAATCAGATCGGGAAGCAGCCCGACCTGCGCCGCGCCGCCCGCGATCCAGATGAGCCGCTGATCGAGCTCCCGTTCGAGCGCGCCCTTCGCGACCTGGTACGCCACCAACCCGAAGAGCGCAGCCAGCGCGACCGCGAAGAGGGCCAGGACGACGGTGTACCGCCGACGCATGTTCATCGGCGTTGTCCGCTGCGTGGTCCGCGGCGTTGCCCGCCCGGATCAGCCACAGGGCACGCGTTCGACGCGCAGCTCCGTGAAGCGCACCGGCTCTGAGATCCGCGGCGCGACCACGAGATGGAACGGCGCCTGGAGGCGTGACGCCGGAGAGCAGAAGTTGCCGGGGACGCGCTCCACCACCTCGACGATGGTGCCCGCCTCGACGGGGACGACGCGCCGGACCTCCACGCTGTCCCCCGCCTCGGTCCGGATCCCGACGGCCGCGAGGATCACGGTCTCGTTCTCGAAGTCGACGGCGGGCGCCGGCTCGATCGACACGGCGTTCCAGTAGTCGAGGAACTCCTCCGCCGTGTCGAAGACCGTGGGCTCGGCGAACACGATCGGGGCGTCCTCGCCGCGGAGCAGCGTGGCGAAGGGGAGGCTTCCGCGATACGCTGACTCGAAGGTCTGGCCGACGGTGTAGTCGCGGAGCAGCACGGTGGCGTTGATCACCCGCGCCGCGGCGGCGTCCGGCCCGGAACCCGTGGGCGTGAGGTTCGCGAGCGACCCCGGCGCGCAACGGATCCACGTCATCGTCTCGCCCCGCGCGTCGTCGGTCACACGGAGGGTCACCCGGCTGCGGCTCGGAGGGCAGTCGGGGTCGAGCGCAGAGTCCACGACGCCGTCGAAGAGATCGAGGCCGGGCGACTCGTTGATCTGCGAGATCCACTGTGCGTACACCCCGGCCGACACATCCCGGTCGCCCTGGAGCTCGCGGCTCGAGGCGTCCCCGGACATGTCGCGGTACAGGATCTCCTCCCTCAGCGTCCAGTCCCCGGCGGACGTCCACGTGATCTGCTGTTCCACGCGCCCCGACTCGAGAGGCAGAGGCGCGCTCAGCGACATCTCGACGACGCCGACCTGTCCGAACCGGGACGTGCCCGGCGTCGTGGGCGACGTGTCGTCACACCCCGTCGCCAGCGCCGCGGCGCCGACCACGAGGCACCACGCCGCTGCCCTGCGGGGCTTGACGGGCCGGGGACGGGTCGGGAGCGTGTTCGGCATGACGGATCGCGAACGATTGAAGGCGCTCCTGGTGGAGCGTTCGGTGCGGGTGGGAGATTTTACACTCGCCAGCGGGGCCCGGTCCTCGTACTACGTGGACGCGCGGGTCACCACCATGTCGGCGGAGGGACAGGCCCGACTCGGGAAGGTAGCCTGGGAAGCCCTCGACGCCAGCGGCCTGGATCCTACGCACGTAGGGGGGCTCACGATGGGCGCCGACCCGGTCGCCTACGCCATCGCGGGCGAGAGCTTCCGTCGCGGACACCCGGTGGACGGCTTCTCCGTGCGGAAGCAGCCCAAGGAGCACGGCACCGGCCAGCGGGTCGAGGGTGGTCTTCCGAGGGACGCGAAGTGCCTCGTCGTGGAGGACTCGATGACCACGGGGGGGAGCGCCCTCCGCGCGATCGATGCGGTCCGCGAGCACGGCGCCGAGGTGATCGGCGTCCTCACGGTCGTCGACCGTCAGGAGGGTGGTGCCGAAGCGCTCGAACCGACGGGACTTCCGCTCGTGGCGCTCTTCACGGGTTCGGAACTGCTGGAGGCGGCCGCGGCGGAGGGAGCCGGGGCGGAACGACCCGAGGAGTGATCTGGGGGGAGTGATCCCCGGAGTGGTCCGGGGGGCTGCCGCTCAGTCGAGCAGGCGCAGCGGCATCACCAGCGCGAGGTAGTCCAACTCGTCCTCCCCGTCCGCGACGACCGGCTCCAGCGTCGCGGCCCGCTCCGGCGCCTTGAACGTCAGACGCACGTCGTCCGTCGGCATGTACCGAAGCACCTCGAGGAGGTACGTCGCGTTGAAGCCGATCTCGAGCGTCTCGCCCTCGTAGGAGAGTTCGAGCTCGTCGGCACCCTCGCCGAGGTCGGGCGTGAGCACGTTCAGGTGCACCCGATCCTCCTCGAAGGTCATCCGGATCCGGTGCGTCTGGTCACTCGCCACCACGGCCATCCGCCGCACCGCGCGCTCGAGGGCCTTCTTGTCGACCGTTGCGAAGCGGTCGTTGTCCTTCGGGATGACCTGCTCGTAGTTCGGGTACGTCCCCTCGATGAGGCGGGTGTACACCTGCGTGTTCTCCGAGGAAAACCCGAGGTGGTTCTTCTTGGAACCCTCGGCGCCCTGATCCCAGGCGACCGTGATCGGGTCGCCGTCCTTGAAGAGGCGCTGCACCTGGGCCAGTGCGGCGGGGGGCACGATGAAGTCGGTGGGCGTGACGGCGCCCGGGCCGGTCTCGAGTCCCATCCGGGCGAGGCGATGGCCGTTGGTCGCGACCATGCGCATCGACCCCTCACGGAGCTCCCACAGCACGCCGTTCAGGATCGGGCGGCTCTCCTCGGTCGACACCGCGAACGACGTGTGGTGGATGAGGCGCTGGAAGTCGGCTCCGTCGATCTGTACGCCCTGTCCGAACTCGACCTGAGGCAGCGTCGGGAACTCCTCGGCGGGCAGGCCGTTGAGCTTGAACCGGGAGCGTCCGCAGGCAAGCTCGATCTGGTCCCCGCGTGTCGACACCTCGACAGGCTCGTCGGGGAGCTCCCGCGTGATCTCCTGCATCTTCTTGCCCGGCGCGGTGAGGCTGCCCGCCTCCTCGATCTCGGCCGGCACCTTCACGCGAACGGACACGTCGAGGTCCGTGCCGCTCATCCAGACCGCGTCCCCATCTGTCTCGAACAGGATGTTCGACAGCACGGGGAGCGTGGTCTTGCTGGGGATGCTGGCCGAAACGGCGGCCAGGCCGTTGTGAAGGTTCTGCCGGGTGATCGTGAAGCGCATTCGGGGTCTCCGGAAATTTCGGCGAGGCGGTTCTCCACCGCGCCCTAATCTCTGTGTCTTTGGATTTAAATGAAAGACGTAGTAGTAGGGGCCTGTGGACTTGTGGAGGAAGGGCGATTCGGGCCGTCATGATGCGGCGATCCGACCGATCCCGGGGTGTGGATGCAGCGTGGAGAATCGCCCGTTCCGTGGATCGTCCACGCGCCCGGCCCCGAGCGTTCGTGGAGAGGATGCAGCTCTCCACACTTCTCCACGGCTCGTCGTGGATGACCGGACGCGGCCCTCACGCGTGGGCCCCGAGACCGGACCGGGCGCTCACCCGGCCCCGCGCTCGCTCGACCCGGCCCGCGAAGTCGGCGTCGCCCGCCATCTCCTCCTCGACCTTCCGGATCGAGTGGATCACCGTGGAGTGGTCGCGCCCTCCGAAGAGGTCTCCGATCTGGACGAGGGGGAGGTCGAGCAGGTCCTTGATGAGATACATCGCGACCTGGCGCGGCACGGTGAGGTTCTTGGTGCGGCGCTTCGACACGAGGCCGTCCACCTCCACACCCCACAGCTCGGCCACCGTCGAGCGGATGTTCTCGGCGCTGGTGCGGGGCCTGGCCGGACGCCCGTCGCGGTCCCCACCGCGGATCATTCCGGCCAGGGCGGTGCGCGCAAGCTTCACCGACATCTCCTGGTGGGTGAGCGACGAGTAGGCCAGCAGCTTGATGACGGCGCCCTCGAGCTCGCGGACCGACGCGGTGCACGCGTGCGCGATGAAGTCGATGACCTCGTCGTCCAGCGTCAGGTCGTCGTCGGCCGCCTTCTTCCGAAGAATCGCGACGCGCGTCTCGTAGTCGGGCGGCTTGATGTCCGCCACGAGGCCCCACTCGAATCGCGACACCAGCCGATCCTCGAGACCGGGAATCTCCTTCGGGGGCCGATCACTCGTGAGCACGATCTGCTTCTGCGCGTCGTACAGAGCGTTGAAGGTGTGGAAGAACTCTTCCTGGGTTCGCTCCTTCCCCTCCAGGAAGTGGACGTCGTCCACGAGCAGGAGGTCGAGTTCACGGTACCGCCGACGGAACTCGGCGGTCGTGCCGGTCTGGATGGAGTTCACCAGCTCGTTCACGAACCGCTCGCTCGACACGTACGTCACGCGGCTGCCGGGCGTGTGATCGAGGATCTCGTTCCCGATCGCGTGCATGAGGTGCGTCTTGCCGAGCCCTACCCCGCCGTAGAGGAACAGGGGGTTGTACATCTTCGCCGGTTTCCGGGCGACCGCCTGGCACGCCGCATAGGCGAGCTGGTTGTTGTTGCCCACGACGTACCGATCGAACGTGTACCGTTCGTTCATGGACGCGTCTTCGCGACGCTGATCGAGGGGCGGCGCATCCGGCTGGACGCTCGAGTTCTCGAGAAGGCCGACGTCGATCTGCGGGGTCGAGACCTCCACCCCGGGGAGTCCGGAGCGCTCGAGCGAGCCGGCCCGGAGCGAGATCCCGATGGGCCGCCCGACGATCCGGTGGGCGTGCTCCGAGAGGGTGCCCAGGAACCGGTCCTCGATCATCTCCTTGTGGAACGGGCTCGGCGCCTCGACCAGGAGATCGGCATCGGAAAGCGCGACGGCGGAGCTGCTGGCGAGCCAGGTCTCGAAGCTCTGTTCGGACAGACCGGGCCTGGCCGCATCCAGGATCCGGGTCCAGAGCTCGCCGGCGGTAAGCTCCATTCAGACGCTCTCTCGGCCCGGCGGGAATCCGGGGATCAGGGTGGAAGTTCGGCCTCGCGGGACGGGGCTCTGACGAGGGGGGACGCAACGCTATTCCGCGAATGTGGAAAAGTCAATCGAACCCAGAGTCTGCGGGGTTTCTACGGGTTCGAGGTCCTCCCGGAGCGGCGTTCGGCCCCGGGTTGACCCGCGTCCGCGGTTTCGGCTAACTTTTCAGGCTCGAAACGCACCTGCCCCGATCTGCCGGGACGATTCTGATGAAGCCGACGTACAAGCCGCGTAATCGCAAGCGCAAGAACAAGCACGGATTCCGCGCTCGCATGAAGACGAAGGGCGGCCGGAAGGTCCTGAACGCCCGCCGCCGCCGCGGTCGCAAGAAGCTGTCGGTCCAGATCGGCGGCAAGTGATCCCGTGACGACGGCCCGAACGACGGAAACGTCGACGGGCGGGCCGTCGGACCAGGGTTTCTCGGCGGATCGACGGGTTCGGAAAGGCTCCGAAATCCGCCGGCTGCTCGAACGGGGGAAGCGGAAGAAGACACGGATGATGGATGTCTTCTTCGACGCTTCCCCCGTTTCGCATTCCCGGCTGGGGCTGATCGTGCCGAAGCATGGGCGCACGATCGTGGACCGGAATCGATTGCGCCGCCGCCTCCGCGAGATCGGGCGCCGGGAACTCCTGCCCCGGCTCCGTGACCGGGGCCACGCAGTCGACGTGCTTCTCCGGGTCCATCGAAGGGCCTACGGTGCGAGTTTCGTAGAACTCAGGCAGGACATCGAATCCACCATGGAGGCGCTGTGGCCCGAGCGGCCCTGATGGCACTCGTCCGGTTCTATCGGGCGGCAATCTCCCCGTGGACCCCGGCGGCCTGCCGATACGACCCGACCTGCTCGGCATACATGCTCGAGGCGCTCGATACGCACGGAGCCCTTCGCGGAAGCTGGATCGGGCTGAAGAGGATCATGCGCTGCCATCCGTGGGGTGGCTCGGGGTACGACCCGGTGCCCCGCGCGACCGATCGCGGTGAGCGACGCATCGCAGAGGACACGACTGGATGAACACCGAAGCACGTCTCCTGCTGGCGGTCACCCTGATGATCGGGGTGATCTTCGGCACACAGATTCTCTTCCCGACCCCGGAGCCGGCGCCCGGTCCGGCGCCCGCCGATTCGACCACGTCGGCCCCGTCGCTTCCCGACCTCGGTGATTCGTCGGCGCCCACCGTCACCCCCACCGGCACGACCCCCGATCCCTCTGTCGAGGCATCGGATGGTGCGGCGGACGCCGTCGCCGACCCCCCCGCGCTCGGCGAGCAGGAGCCGGCCGCACCCGCAGCGCCGCAGCCCGTCGCGCCGCGCGAGATCGTGGTGGCGGGCCCGCTCTACGAGTATCGGTTCACGAACGTCGGAGCCAGGCTGCTGTCGGCGACGCTCCCCCGGTTCGACGATCTCGCCCACGACGGCCGCCCCGCCGTCCAGCTCGTCCCCGAGGGCGGGGCCGCGATGGGCCGGCGGCTCGTGATCGGAGCGGACACGGTGGACCTCCGCGAGCTGGGCTTCAGGTCGGACGCCCCGGCCCGTGTCGAGGTCACGGAGGGTGGCGGTCCCGTCTCTCTCGACTTCACCTGGCGCAATCCGGCCGGTGACTTCGCCGTGGACGTGTCGTACACGTTCGAGCCCGACGAGTACATCGTGGACGTCGACACGCGAATCACCGGCGTGGATCGGCCACTCCTCCTCACCTCGCTGGGCGACGGCATCGCGTACGCCGAGGCGGACTCCGTGCAGGAGGCCCGCACGATGGCCTACGTAACCAACGGCGTGGAGAGCGGGATCAGCCAGCGCCAGCTCGCCAGGGTGAACGAGGGGGAGCTCCAGGACGGGCCGTTCCTCTGGACCGCGATCAAGTCGAAGTACTTCGTGGTCGCGCTTCTCCCCGGGGCGGAGCGCGCCGAGGACGCCCTCGCCGGCCCCCCGCCGAGCTACGTGGGCGGCATCGTGGTCACGCCGACGCCGGTGCCCCACCGCGCCGAAGTAGAGGCTGCCATGGCGGCGGATGCGTCCGGGCTCGTCGAGTACCGGATGTATCTCGGCCCCCAGGAGTACTCCCGCCTCAAGGCAGTCGGCGACGACTTCCAGGAGGTGAACCCCTACGGATGGGCGTTCTTCCGCGCGGTGGTCCGGCCGTTCGTCGGCGTCATCGTGGCGATCCTGAACTGGACCCACGACACGCTCGGGATCGGGTACGGCTGGGTGCTGATCCTCTTCGGCGTCGCGCTACGCGTCATGCTCTGGCCGCTCAACGCCAAGGCGATGCGTGCGCAGATCCGAAACATGGCCGTACAGCCGCTGGTGAAGGAGATCCAGACCAAGTACAAGAACGACAAGGAGAAGCAGCAGCAGGAGCTGATGCGGCTCTACAAGGAGCACGGATTCAATCCCGTGGCGGGCTGCCTCCCGATGCTCCTTCCGTGGCCGATCCTGATCGCGCTGTTCTTCGTGTTCCAGAACGCGATCGAACTCCGCGGCGTGCCGTTCTGGTGGCTGCCCGACCTCTCGGCGAAGGACCCGCTGTTCATTCTGCCGGCGATGCTGGCGCTGTCGATGTTCCTGATCCAGTGGATCACGTACAAGTCGATGCCGTCGGACAATCCGCAGATGAAGATGATGATGTGGTTCATGCCGATCTTCCTGGGCGTGATCTTCCTCAACTTCCCGTCCGGGCTGAACCTCTACTACGCGAGCATGAACGTCGCGACGCTTCCGCAGCAGATCCTGATCGCCAACGAGCGCAAGAAGGTTCAGCCGATCCAGCCGGGTGGCCCGGGCGCGAACGATCGAGGTGGCTCCGGTCGTCGCTCCGGGGGTGGTTCGGGCGGCGGCTCCGGCGGTGGCGGACGAAAGGGTGGCAAGCGGAAGAAGGCCCGAAGCCGGGGCTGATCCGGGGTCCGTTTCCGGCGAGGCGACCGTGGACACGATCGTTGCGATCGCCACCCCACCGGGCGTGGCCGCGCTGGCCGTGCTGCGGCTCTCGGGTCCGGACGCCTTCAGGTTGATCGGGTGCCTCACCGAGGTTCCGTCCGAGCCGGCCCGGATCGCCCATCTCCGGACGCTGCGAGCGCCCGACGGCGAGATGCTCGACCAGGCCGTCCTCACGCTCTTCCCGGGGCCGGACTCCTACACGGGCGAGGACGTCGTCGAGATCTCGACGCACGGAGGCCGACTCGCGCCTCACCTGGTCCGGGACGCGCTCGAGCGCCTGGGTGCCCGACGCGCACGCCCCGGCGAGTTCACCCAGCGCGCATGGCTGAACGGCAAGGTCGACCTGGTTCAGGCGGAGGCCGTCGCCGACCTGGTGGAGGGCTCGAGTCGTGCGCTCCACCGAGTGGCACTGCGTCAGCTCGACCGCGGACTGTCCCGGCGGCTCGCCTCCCTCCGATCTCGCATCGTGGGGCTGGAGGCGCGGATGGTGCACCACATCGACTTCCCCGAGGAGGACGACGCGCCGGTCGCCGTCGACGTGCTGGCGCGGGAGGGGCGTGAGCTCGCGTCCGACTTCGAACGCCTCGCTGCGACCGCGCCGGTCGGGCGGATGCTGCGTCAGGGCGTCCGTACCGTGATCGCCGGGCGCCCGAATGCCGGCAAGTCGTCGCTGCTGAACGCCCTGATCGGTGAGGAGCGGGCGATCGTCACCGACGTCGCGGGTACGACGCGCGATCGCATCGAGGTGGCGGTCGAAATCGACGGACTGCCGTTCCTGCTCATCGATACGGCGGGTCTCCGCAACACCCGGGACCCGGTGGAGCGGCAGGGCGTCGCGATCGCCGAGGCGGCCGTTCGGGATGCCGACCTCATCCTTCACTGCGTGCCGGTGGGTACCGATCCGGGCGACGCCGACGCTCCGGTCGTGGAGGCGCCGGCCGGAGGGCATGTGCTCACGGTGCGGACCAAGGCGGACGTGGCGACGGATGCGTCGCGGGGCGGTAGGGGCGGTCCGGCGATTCCGGTTTCGTCGGTCACGGGTAGGGGTCTGGACGCGCTTCGCAGGGCCATGGTGGACGCCTCGTTCTCGGGGCGTTTCGCGGTCGACGACGACCGCCCGGTTCTGACGCGGGAGCGCCAGATCGAGGGCGTTGGAATGGCGGCACGGGAAATGCTGCAGTTTGCACGAGCGCTGGAGGGCGGTATTCCTCCCGAGGTCGCGTCGTCACACCTGAAGTCGGCTGCGACCGCGACGGAGGAGCTGCTCGGTACGATCGGCACGGAGGACGTGCTCGATCGCGTCTTCTCGGACTTCTGTATAGGCAAGTGATGAGCGACAACGGTCGCATGTCGGTGCGCCTGCATGGTCGCGTGCAGGGCGTGGGCTTCCGATGGTGGTGTGCGCGGACGGCCAAGGGCCTCGGGGTGGTCGGCGACGTCCGGAACTGCCCCGACGGGACCGTGGAGGTTCGTGCAAAGGGCGAATCCGACGCGCTTTCCCGCTTCCGCGAGCGCCTGTCGGACGGCCCGCCGATGGCGCGAGTCGACCAGATGGAGGAGCTGGAGGTCAACGGGGAGACCGACTTCAGCACCGAACGCTTCGAGATCCTCCAGTGACCCTCGCCGTCGACTGCGACGTGGTTGTGGTCGGGGGTGGACATGCGGGAACCGAGGCTGCCGCCGCTGCCGCGCGCCTCGGCGTCGGGACGATCCTCGTCACCCCCGATCTCGGGCGCATCGCCCAGATGAGCTGCAACCCGGCCATCGGTGGGATCGCGAAGGGTGTGGTCGCCCGTGAGGTCGACGCTCTGGGTGGCGTGATGGGGCGCGCCACCGACGCAAGCCGGATTCACTGGCGGATGCTGAACCGCTCGAAGGGTCCGGCGGTGCGGGGTCCGCGCGCGCAGTGCGACCGTGCGCGCTACCCGATCGCCGCGCGGCGGGTGCTCGACGAACTCGAGCACCTGAGCCTGTTCCAGGACTTCGTGACGGGCCTCGTGCGGGACGGCGATCGCGCCGTCGGCGTGACGACGCGGTCGGGTACCGAGATCCGCGCCCGCGCGGTGGTTGTCACCGCCGGCACGTTTCTTCGAGGGCGGATCCACATCGGAGGGACGGCCGGCGTGGGCGCCGGGCGCGCCGGGGAGGCGCCATCCATCGAGCTTGCTTCGGAGCTCGAGCGGCTCGGGCTGGAAGTGTCGCGGTTCAAGACCGGCACGCCGCCGCGCCTGGATGGCCGGAGCGTCGACTTCTCGCGGGTCGAACGGCAGGACGGGGATCCCGAGCCGCAGGAACGACGCTATCGGTTCTCGGCGTACTCGGAGGAGGCGATCCCGGAGCAGCGGCCGTGCTGGATCACGTGGACCGGCGAACACCTGCGCCGGATCGTCGAGGACAACCTCGGGAAGAGCGCCCTGCACGGCGGCGAGATCGCGGGTAGGGGCCCCCGATACTGTCCCTCGATCGAGGACAAGGTGGTGCGATTCCCCGACGCACCCCGGCATCAGGTCTTCCTGGAGCCCGAGGGCCTCGAGACGACCGAGCTCTACGTGAACGGGCTGTCCACGTCCCTTCCGGCGGACGTTCAGCTCGCCTTCCTCCGATCGATCCCCGGCCTGGAGCGGGCGCGGATGACGCGGCCGGGCTACGCGATCGAGTACGACTGGTTCCCGCCCCACCAGCTCCGCCGGACGCTCGAGGTTCGGGCGGTCCCGGGCCTCTATTTCGCCGGCCAGGTCAACGGGACCACCGGGTACGAGGAGGCCGCCGGACAGGGCGTGGTCGCCGGGATCAACGCGGCAGCCGCTGTTCGGGGAGACGGCGACTTCATCCTCCGGCGCGACGAGGCGTACATCGGAGTCCTGATCGACGACCTGGTGACGCGGGGTGTCGACGAGCCGTACCGGCTGTTCACGTCACGCGCCGAGTTCAGGCTGCTCCTCCGGCAGGACAACGCGGTCTCACGGCTCGGCCCGCGGGCGCGCGAGCGCGGCCTGTTGACGCGTCCACAGCTCGCCGCACTGGCGCGGATCGAGGCGGACTTCGAGGAGGCGCGTAGCTGGTTCGAGGGGACGGCGCTCGCGCCGGCCGAGGTGAACGGGCGGCTCCAGGCCGTCGGATCGAGCACCGTAACGGAACCGGTACGCGCGTCAGGGCTGCTCCGCCGGCCCGAAGTGCCCGCGGCCACGCTCGCGGCGGCGGGCGGCCGCGAGGACATCTCTGCGGATGTTCTCGACGCGCTCGAGATCGAGGTCAAGTACGAGGGATACGTAGCGCGCGAGCGCGAGCGAGCGCGGCGCCTCCGAGCGCAGTCGGACGTTCGCCTGGCAGACAACCTCCCGTACGCGGACTTCCTGACGTTGTCGTCGGAAGCGCGGGAGAAGCTGGCCACGGTGCGCCCCGAGTCGCTAGAGCAGGCGTCTCGAGTCCCCGGCGTCTCGCCTGCCGACCTGCAGAACCTCCTGATGGAGGTGCGCAAGTGGAGATCGGAGAGGGCCCGGGGCGAGTAGTCGCAGATTAGGTAAGCGACTCAGGGACAAAGACTTACGGAATCATCGGGCCCGTTGGTCGGGTCCGCCGGCCGGTGTTTCACGTGAAACATCTGCGCGCCTGTAGCGCGCCTGGACGGTGCCACACCGGCATCTCGGGGTGGCCTGTTTCACGTGAAACATGGCGCGTCCAACCCTACCGCCGACGTCTGCGCGACTCGTATATTCGGACCTCGCGCGCTGATCGAGCGCCCGTGTATCTGCACCTCTTCCAGTCGCGAAACTCCGAAACGCAGGAGATCTGTCTACTCATGGCTCGCACCATCGCCATCGCAAATCAGAAGGGCGGCGTCGGCAAGACGACGACCGCCATCAATCTCGGCGCATCCTTGGCGGTGGCCGAGCGGCGGACGCTCGTGATCGACATCGATCCGCAGGGAAACTCCAGCTCCGGCGTGGGCGTCGAGCAGCGCGACCGCGAGCGCACCATCTACGACGTGCTCGTGGACGGCGTCCCCGCATCCGACTGCATCATCGAGGACGTCCAGTTCGACCACCTCGACCTGATCCCGTCCACCCGGGACCTTGTCGGCGCCGAGATCGAGCTTGTGGATCGTGCCGGTCGGGAGATGATCCTCCGGGACGCCCTCGAGCCGATCCAGGACCGTTACGACTACATCCTCGTGGATTGCCCGCCTTCCCTGGGCCTGCTCACGCTGAACACCCTCACGGCGGCGGATTCGGTGCTCATCCCGATCCAGTGCGAGTTCTACGCCCTCGAGGGTCTGAGTCAGCTCCTGAACACCGTGCGGCTGGTTCAGAAGGGCCTCAACCCCTCGCTGGACGTCGAGGGCGTGCTTCTCACCATGTACGACAAGCGACTGAACCTCTCGAAGCAGGTCGCGGCAGAGGCCCTGGAGTACTTCGGGGACAAGGTCTACAAGACGTACATCCCGCGGAATGTGAGGCTCGCCGAGGCGCCGTCGTTCGGAAAGCCGATCGCGTTGTATGACGTGATGTCGGCTGGCGCGCAGGCGTACCTGGACCTCGCTCAGGAGATTCTCGCGACGACCGAAGCAAGGAGCCGGGCATGAAGAAGGACCGGCTGGGACGCGGCCTGGGTGCGCTTCTCGGGGACTATGGAGACAGCGCGGGAGAGGGGAGCGTGCCGGAGGACGTACGGTCGCTCGGCCTCCGGCGCATCGTGCCGAACCCCCATCAGCCGAGGAAGGTCTTCGCCCCCGAAGAGCTCGACGAGCTCATGGCCTCGATCGCAACGAACGGTCTGCTTCAGCCTCTCGTGGTGCGACCGTCTCCGATCTCGGAGGGACGTTACGAGATCGTCGCCGGAGAGCGCCGTTTCCGCTCCGTTCAGAAGCTCGGGTGGGACGAGGTGCCCGTCGTCGTGCGGGACGTCGACGACGAGACGCTTCTGGTCCTTGCGCTGGTGGAGAATCTGCAGCGGGAAGCGCTCAACCCGATCGAGGAAGCCGAGGGGTTCCAGGCGCTGGGCGAGAACTTCGAGATGACGCAGGCGGAGATCGCGAAGGCCGTCGGAAAGAGCCGGTCCGCCGTGGCGAACTCGATCCGACTCCTTCGCCTTCCCGCCTCCGTACGCAAGCTCGTGGATGCGGGAGATCTATCGGCCGGGCACGCCCGCGCCCTCCTGTCTCTGGACGATCATGTCAGGATGGCCGAGTTCGGCCGGCGCGCCGTCAAGGAAGGGTGGTCGGTCCGGACCACGGAGCAGGCCGTCGCGCGAGATTCGGACGCGGCATCGGGGCGGTCCAGGAAGCGTCCGGAGCCCCGTCGGGACCCCGTCGTGGAGGCTCTCGAGCGGCGACTCCAGGAGCGGCTTGCCACCCGGGCCACGATTCGCGGCGCCGCGCGCGGGAAGGGCGTGATCGAGATCCCGTTCCACGGCACCGAGGAGTTCGAACGCCTCTTCGAGTTGATCGCCGGCATCGAGGCGTCCGACGTCGTGAGCTGACGTGTCCGAGTCGGAGGGATTCGACCTGATCCTGGTGCCCCGGAGCGGCGGCGAGAGTCGACGCTGGCACATCGGACCCGGTCGGCGTCGACTGATCATCGTCCTCGCGACCCTGGTCGGTGTCGGACTCGCGGTCCTCCTGACGTCATGGGTCTGGGTCGCGGCGACGGCGTCGAAGGTGCCGCGGCTGATGGCCACGATCGACAGCCTGGAGGCCGAGCAGGGGCGGGTCGTGGAGCTGGGTCGGCAGCTGGAGCTGCTCGAGGAGCAGTACGGCCGTGTTCGGGATCTGTTCGGGTCCCGGCCGACGGAACCGTCGGCCCTCTGGGTCCCGCCGACCGGGAGCGGAACCGAGGCCCGCGCGCCGGACCTCGAGCCGTCCTCCCCCGAGAGCTGGCCACTGTCCGAGGCGGGGTTCGTCACCCGGGCGCTGCTGGCGGACGCGCCCGACGATCATCCGGGCCTCGACATCGCGGTTCCCGAGGGCACCTGGGTGCGCGCCGCGGGCGCCGGCATCGTGCTCGACGTCGGCGAGGATCCCGTGTACGGCGAGTTCGTCACACTCGACCACGGAGAGGGGCTGGTTACCTTGTACGGACATGCGTCGCGAACCTTCGTGGTCCGCGGGCAGCAGGTTCGCCGGAACGAGCTGATCGCCCTCAGCGGGAACAGCGGCCGGTCCACGGCACCCCACCTCCACTTCGAGGTACGCCGAGACGGCGAACCCCTCGATCCGACCACCTTCGTCATCCCTCCCAACTGACCGGACCATGCCCCGAGACCGCTCCGCACCCTCGACGCCGCCCGACGCAGTCATCAGCATCATCGCCCCCGGCATGTCCGTCGAGGGCGACTGCGCCTCGGACGGCACGATCCGCGTCGAAGGTCGGGTCCAGGGCACGGTCCGCGCCGCGAAGGCGGTGGTGGTCGGGAAGGACGGGGTGGTGGACGGGCACGTCGTGACCCAGGACGCGGTGATCTCGGGCCGAGTCACCGGCACCGTCACGGCCGAGTCGAGGCTGGAGGTCCAGGCTACGGCTCACATCGATGGTGAGGTTCGAGCTCTGCGGATGCAGTTGGAGGAAGGCGCCGAGCTGAACGGCCGCATCTCGATGGGCGAGCACGCGACGCGGTCCGCACCCGACGCCGACGCGCGGACCCCCGAGCGAACGGACGGGGAGGAGCTGGATCGAGCGGTAGCGAGAAAGATCGGATAACGTCCTGCGGCGCTATCGGTTGCGGGTTCGTGACATAGTTATCCACACCCGTGGGGAAAACCTGAGATGTCGCATGAACACTGGGTTCCGACCATGTGCGGAGTGTCGCTATTGGCGATCGGCGGGACGCTCCGGAAGGAATTCCACACACGTTCCCCGAGGCGCGTACGCGCACGTCCCGGCGGCCATCGGAGCAGGCGAGCGTGGCGGCTGAACTAGAATCGATCGTCGGGTTTCTGGACGACCTGCTCGAGGTCCGATCGCACCCCGACTACCCGACCGCCCTGAACGGTCTTCAGGTGGAGGGATCGGACATGGTACGCCGGGTCGCGACCGCGGTGGACACGTCGGAGGCGACGATCACCGCGGCCGGCGAGACGGAGGCGGATCTACTCCTCGTCCACCACGGCGCGTTCTGGAGCGGACTCCGGCCGGTCACCGGTCGACGGTATCGGCGACTCCGCGCCCTCATTCGAAACGACATCTCGCTCTACTCGGTGCATCTGCCCCTGGACTCCCACCCCGAGTTCGGAAACTGCGCCCTCCTGATGCGAGCCCTTGGCCTCGAGCCGCGCGAACGGTTCGGTACGTACGAGGGCGCACCTCTCGGGTGGCGCTCCCCGACCGACGGAATGGTTCTGGACGACCTCCGCGAGAGGGTGTCCGCGGCGGTGGGGGGTGGTCCGGTGCGGGTGATCGCCGGCGCCGGCGCGGATGTGGGTGACGTCGCGGTCATCACCGGCGGCGGCGGCTCGTTCATCGAACAGGCCGCGCGCGAGGGGGTGACGACCCTCGTGACGGGGGAGGGAGCCCACCACACGTTCACCGACGCTCACGAGTTCGGCGTCAACGTGCTCTACGCGGGCCACTATGCGACCGAGACGTTCGGCGTCCGCGCGCTGGGCGGAGAACTCGCGGCGCGGTTCGACGTGTCGCACACGTTCGTGGACGTTCCGAGCGGCCTGTGATCCGGCGAGGTGACGTGAGGCGAGGCGGCGGGATCCGACGCGTCCGCATCGCGATGCTCGTGGCGGCGACCGCCGCGGCCACGGCGGCCCCGTCCGCGGGACAGGTGCCGGAGCCCGAGTCGTGGCTCGGCTTCCCCCTCGGTGCCGACCGACGCCTGGCCGACTGGGAGGAGATCTCGTCGTGGTACGACGCGCTGGGGTCCGCCTCCCCCCGCGTCTCGGTAGACACCGTGGGCACGTCGACACGCGGCCGACCCTTCCTGGTGGTGACGATCACGAGCGCCGAGAACCAGTCGCGACTCCCCCGCCTGCAGGAGATCCAGCAGCAGCTGGCCGACCCGAGACGCATCTCGTCGGGCGCCCGCCGGGACGCGCTGCTCTCCGAAGCGCGCGGCGTGGTGCTCCTCACGCACGGCATTCACTCGACCGAGGTAGGCAGCGCTCAGGCGGCCGTACGGATCGCTCACCGCCTGGCGGCGTCGGACGACCCCGCGGTCCGTCGGATTCTGGATGAGCTCGTGGTGGTACAGATCCCGTCGCTGAACCCGGACGGGACGCAGTGGGTCACGGACTGGTACGAACGGTTCGTCGGCACGCCGTTCGAGGCGGCGCCCCTTCCGTGGCTCTACCACTACTACACGGGCCACGACAACAACCGGGACTGGTACGCCTTTACGCAGATCGAGACGCGCCTGGCCGTCGAGCACGGGCACGACGCCTGGCGGCCCCACGTGGTGCACGACGTGCACCAGATGAGCGGCGACGGAGCGCGGCTGTTCCTTCCCCCGTACGTCGACCCCTGGGAGCCCAACGTGGACCCCGCTCTCGTGGCGTCCGTGAACCGGCTGGGCATGGAGGTCGCCGCCGCGCTCACCCGGGAGGGCCGTGAAGGGGTGGTCGTCAACGCCATCTACGACGCGTGGTCGCCGGCGCGGGCCTACTCCCACTACCGCGGCGGAGCGCGGATCCTAGGCGAGTCCGCGAGCGCCGAGCTCGCCACCCCCGTCCGTATGCCGGAGGGTCCGCGTCCGGGCGGCCGCGGCTACGACGCCACGGCTCCGTCCTGGAACCACCCGGCGCCGTGGTCGGGCGGGCGATGGGGTCTTCCCGAGATCGTCGATCAGATGGAGGCCACGGCCATCGCGCTCCTCGAGAGCGTCGCGAGGGATCGGCGAACCTGGGTCGAGACGTCGGTCGAGATCGCCGAACGCGCCGTGGCGGGGTGGTCGGGGCGGCCCGATGCCTGGGTCATCCCGGCGACCTCCGGGAACCTCGCCAATCGGACCGGCCTCACCTATCTCCTGCGGGCCCTCACTCTGGGCGGTGTGGAGATTCGACGGACGTCGTCGCCCGTGACCATCGACGGCGAGCGCGTACCTCCCGGCAGCTGGGTGATCGCGCTGCGGCAGCCGTACGGAAGCTTCGCGCACGCGCTTATGCAGCGGCAGAGCTACCCGGACCTCCGGGAGTATCCGGGGGGACCCCCGCGTCGCCCATACGACGTCACCGCACACACGCTTCCGCTGCTGACCGGTGTGTACGCGCGGGCGGTGGATCGACTCCCGGACGTCCCACTGGGCGCGGCCATCGCTCCTCCGCAGATCGCCTTCCCCGACCCGCGAGCGGTGTTCGGCGACTCGGTGCCGCGCATCGGCTACCACAAGTCCCACGCGGAGCCGATGGAGGGCGGCTGGACCCGGTGGCTGTTCGACTCGATGGGACTTCCGTACGACACCCTCTCGAACGCGGACCTCCGGGCGGGCGAGCTGCGCGACCGTGTCGACGTTCTGCTGCTCCAGAGCCAGTCCGCTGCGTCCATCCTCGACGGAATCGCTCCGGGCACGCTTCCGGCCGCCTGGACCGGCGGAGTGGGGGAGGCGGGCCAGCGGGCGATCCGCGATTTCGTGCGCCAGGGCGGGCGGGTGGTGGCGATCGAGGAGTCGACGGAATTCGTCTCCGACCTCTTCGACCTCAGGGTACGCAACGTGGTCGAACGGCTCCCGGAGCGCGACTTCTTCGTTCCCGGAAGCATCCTGGGTCTCGAGTTCGAGCCCACTCGCTTCGTCGAGGGGCTCCCCGATCGGGACGTTGCCTGGTTCTGGACGTCGAGTCGGGCGTTCGAGGTTACCGACCCCTCCGTCCGCGTCCTCGCCCGGTACGCGACCAACGGCCTCCTCGAGTCGGGATGGGCCCTCGGTGAGCGAGCGATCGCCGGCCGACCTGCGCTGGTGGAGGCTCGCATCGGCCGAGGGTCGGTTGTGCTGTTCGGGTATCAGCCCAACTATCGGGCACAGTCGGTGACGGGGTGGCGGCATCTGCTGCGCGCCCTGGATCCGAGACGATCCACGCTTCCGCCGGTCTGAGGCGCAGCTCGCCACTCACGCGCTCCGATCTCACCTGCACCAACCTTCGACGACGTCCGAAATGGCCCAAACGACCTGCCCCCGCTGCGGGGCCCCCGCGAGCGGAAACTTCTGTGCCACATGCGGCGCCTCCCTCGCGGTCCAGACATGCGCCGACTGCGGCGCGCAGGCCGAGCCCGGCGCACGCTTCTGCACGGAGTGCGGCGCGCCGCTCGGAGCGGGCGCGGGTGCCGCCGGCGGCACCGGAGCCGGCGCCCGGGCCGATGCCGGCGCAGGCACGACGGACGGCGGGGCGATGGCTGCGGGCGCCGGGGCGCGGGGTCACGGCAAGGTGGGCGCCCAGGCCGCGGCCTCGAGCGGCGGGAGCAGCCAGCTCGGCTGGTGGGTGGCCGGAACGATGCTCGTCTTCCTCATCGGCGTCATCGCCTATCCGATCCTCGTCCCCCAGGAGAGTCGTGAGCAGAACCCGGGCCCGACCGGAGGGGCGCAGTCGCAGTTGGCGCCGTCGGAATTCGGGAACGCCGGAGCGGTGGATCTCAGCTCGATGACGCCGATCGAGGCCGCGAATCGCCTGTTCGATCGCGTGATGAGCCTGTACGAGTCGGGCGACACGACCCAGGTGGCCTTCTTCCTTCCGATGTCGATCTCGGCGTACCAGCAGGCCGAGCCGCTCGACCCCGACGGGCTCTACGACCTCTCGACACTTCTCCGCATATCGGGCCAGGCCGACGAAGCGCTGGCCGCGTCGGAGCGCATCCTCGAGGACACGCCCACGCATCTCTTCGGGCTCCAGGCGGCCGCGGAGGCGCACGCACAGCTCGGTGACACGACGCGGGCCCGGGAGTACTTCCAGTCCATCGTCGACAACTGGGCCGATGAGCAGACGATCCCGAGGCCCGCATACCAGGGGCGCCCGGCGATGATGCCGATGATCTGGCGCACGGCGGAGGCGTTCCTGGCCAACTGATCCGCGTGGCGGGCTTCACCGGGTCAGGGGCGCGACTTCTCTTGAATCGAGCCCCGGACCTCGGCTATGATTCGGGGCTCTCCCGGAGGCGCTACGCGTCCTGTGAAGCCTCGCGACTCAGCCGCGGTCGCCGGACTGTCCGGCGACCGTTTTTTTCCCGCGGAGTCGACCACGAATCCAGATCGCCGGATCGCTCCGGGTGCTCGAGCGGCCGGACCTCCCGAGAGGAGGCACATAGAACGTGAGTGACAGCATCACGACCCGGACCCCAGGCGGCTACGCACCCATCGGCAAGAACACGGGTGTCGTGAAGCCGAAGGGCACCAACGCCATCCGAGCGCACGAGGGACTCGACACGATCGAGCTCCGCTCGCGGAAACCGAGTTGGCTCAAGGTGAAGTCGCCGGGCGGCCGCAACTACCTCCGCCTCAAGAAGCTCATGCGGGAGCAGTCCCTCCACACCGTGTGCGAGGAGGCGAGCTGCCCCAACATCGGCGAGTGCTGGGAGGACGGAACCGCGACGTTCATGATCCTGGGCGACGTGTGCACGCGCGCCTGCAAGTACTGCGGGGTGGCGCACGGAATGCCGACGGAGCTCGACCTCGACGAGCCGCGCCGCGTGGCGGACACCTGCGCGGCGATGCAGCTCGAGCACGTGGTCATCACGAGTGTGAACCGGGACGAACTGGCGGACGGCGGCGCCGGGATCTACGCGGAGACGATCCGCCAGATCCGGCAGCGCCTCCCGGAGTGTTCGGTCGAGGTGCTGATCCCCGACTTCAAGGGCGACGAGGACGCGCTCCAGGTGGTCCTCGACGCCGGGCCCGCGATCCTCGGCCACAACCTCGAGACCGTGGACCGTCTTCATCCGGACGTCCGTCCGGGGGGAAGATACTGGAGGTCGATTTCCTACCTTGGTGCGTCCAAGAAGCTCGCACCCGACATCCTGACAAAGACCGGGATCATCCTCGGCATGGGTGAGGAGCCCCACGAGATCCGGCGGGCGATGATCGACCTCCGCGAGGCGTCGGTGGACATCCTCACGCTGGGGCAGTACCTCCGCCCCTCGCCGCAGCACATTCCCGTCGCGCGGTGGGTGACGCCCGACGAGTTCCTCGAGTGGAAGCGCATCGGTGAGGAGGAGTACGGGTTCCGCCACGTCGAGTCCGGACCCCTGGTGCGGTCGAGCTACCACGCCAAGGATCAGGCTCGCGAGGTCGAGGCGGGCGGACCCGGCGCGATCACGGATGTGATGGAGGCGGACGTGGCGGCGCCTGCGGAGGTGATCATGCCCCCGCAGGTCTCCAACCTCGTGCAGATCGAGGTCGGGCGATCGGGCCAGGAGTCCGAGAACGGGCGCATCGACGACGACGAGGTGAAGAGGTGACGACGGACACGGCCACGGAGAGCGAGACGATGGCGGACGCGCTCCATGGCGTCTCGCCGGACACGGCGAGGCAGCTCCTGAACGACATGCTGCTCTACCGTCGTTTCGAGGAGAAGGCGGAGGAGGCCTACGCGATCGGGAAGATCGGCGGTTTCTGCCATCTCCACATCGGCCAGGAGGGCGTCGCGGCCGGCTGTATCGCGCCGCTCCGCGACAGCGACTACGCGATCAGTGCGTACCGCGAGCACACCCAGGCCATCGCCAAGGGAATCGAACCGAAGCACGTGATGGCCGAGCTGTTCGGCCGCGTGGATGGCTGCTCGGGCGGAAAGGGCGGCTCGATGCACCTCTTCGACATCGAGAAGCGGTTCATGGGTGGCCACGGAATCGTCGGCGGGCAGGTGCCGCTCGCCTCCGGCATCGCCTTCTCGATCCGCTATCGGGAGCTGGACGAGCTCGTGATCTGCTTCATGGGCGACGCCGCGGTGAATCAGGGCGGGTTCCACGAGGCGATGAACATGTCGGCCGTGTGGGACCTCCCCGCCATCTACGTCGTCGAGAACAACGCGTACGGGATGGGCACCGCGTTCACCCGTGTCTCGCGGAATCCGATCGACGAGAAGGCGCTTTCCTACGGCATCCCGGCCACGGTCGTGAACGGCCAGGACGTGCTGGAGACGTACGCGACCTTCACCCAGCTCGCCGCGAAGGTGCGGGCGGGTGAGGGTCCGCAGTTCGTGGACGTTCGGACGTACCGATTCAAGGGCCACTCGATGTCGGATCCGGTGTCGGGCACGTATCGGTCGAAGGAGGAGGTGGATGACCGGGTCGAGCACCAGGATCCCATCGCCATTCTCCGCGACACGCTCTTCGAGGCGGACGAGCTGGATCAAGCGACGCTCGAGGAGTACGACGCCGAGGCGAAGGAGGCCGCGCAGGCGGCCTTCGACTTCGCCGACGCCGCCGAGCTGCCGGAGCCGGACGCGCTGTATCGCGACGTGTACGCCGAGCTGAATCCGAACGGCCGACTCTTCTTCGACGGGCTCGATCGCCCCGACTTCGCGAGGTAGGAGAACCATGGCAGTCATGACCTACCGGGACGCGCTCAACGAGGCGCTGCGCGAGGAGATGCAGCGGGACGGCGACGTCTTCCTCATGGGGGAAGAGGTCGCCGAGTACGACGGTGCCTACAAGGTGTCGAAGGGCCTCCTCAACGCGTTCGGTGACCGCCGCGTGGTGGATTCGCCGATCTCCGAGCTCGGCTTCGCCGGCCTCGGCGTGGGCGCGGCGATGACGGGACTCCGGCCGGTGATCGAGTTCATGACGTTCAACTTCTCGATCCTCGCGCTCGACCAGGTGATCAATTCCGCGGCGAAGATGCACTACATGACGAACGGGCAGATCGGCTGCCCGATCGTCTTCCGCGGACCGACCGGTGCAGCGCTCCAGCTCTCGGCGCAGCACTCCCAGGCCTGCGAGACGTACTACGTGCACGCGCCCGGCGTGAAGCTCGTGACGCCGGGCACCCCGGCCGACGCGAAGGGCCTGCTCAAGGCCTCCATCCGGGACGACGACCCCGTCGCCTTCATGGAGGGGGAGCTGCTCTACAACCTCAAGGGCGAGGTCCCGGACGACGACGACTTCGTCATCCCGCTCGGCGTGGCCGACGTGAAGAAGGAGGGCGACGACGTCACCATCATCACGCACGGCAAGATGGTGAACGTCGCCATGCAGGCCGCGCAGAAGATGGAGAAGGACGACGGCGTCATGGCCGAAGTGGTCGACCTGCGCACCCTGAGGCCGCTGGACGTCGACGCCGTGCTCGCTTCCGTGAAGAAGACGAACCGCGCCGTCTATCTCGAGGAGGGGTGGAGCTACGTCGGAATCGGCGCTCAGATCGTCTCGCTCGTCCAGGAGGAGGCGTTCGACTGGCTCGACGCACCGATCCTGCGGGTGACGCAGGCCGACGTGCCCATGCCGTATGCGAAGAATCTGGAGAACCTCGCGAAGCCGAACGCCAAGCGGGTGATCGACGCGTGTCATCGAGTCATGTATCGCTGAGATACGGGCTCGAGCCACGGTATCAGAATCATGATTCCATAGTCAGGACAGGAACCGGATGGCCACCAAGGTCCATATGGAGGCACTCTCCCCCACGATGGAGGAGGGCCAGATCGTCAAATGGGTGAAGGCCGAAGGAGACGAGGTCTCCAGCGGCGACATCCTGGCCGAGATCGAGACCGACAAGGCGACGATGGAGCTGGTGGCCCGCGGGGACGGAATCCTGCGCGCCGTCCTGCTCGACGCCGGCGACACCGCCCCCGTGGGCGCGGTCATCGGTGTCATTGCGGAGGCCGACGAGGACATCGACGACCTCGTGGGCGACGCAGGCGGCGCAGAGGCGGCGACCGCGGACTCCGCCGGTGCTCCCGCGGACTCCGATGGTGCCGTCTCCGATGGTGCCGAGTCCGGAGCGGACGGCCCGGCCGAGCACACCCCGGAGCCCGATAACTCCAAGTCAGACCGGGACATGGAGGCACCGGCGGCGACAGGGTCGGGACGTGTGAAGGCGTCGCCGCTCGCTCGCCGACTGGCGGAGGAGGCCGGCATCGACCTGAGCGCCGTGAGCGGATCCGGGCCTGGTGGCCGGATCGTGAAGGCCGACGTCGAGGAGGCCGCCGCGTCGCCGCCGGCACCCGCCGCGCCCCTGGCAGCAGCAGCCACGCCGAACACGCAGCCGACGGCCCGCGAGGTCTCGCGGCCCACGCCCCCGCCGGCCGTCTGGTCGGATGCGGGCGCCACGGAAGGCTTCGAGGACGTGAAGGTCTCCCAGATGAGGAAGACCATTGCCCGGCGCCTGACCGAGTCGCTGTCGCCCGTTCCTCACTTCTTCCTGACCATCGAGGTCGACATGGCGCGGGTCATGGAGGCGCGGAAGAGCGTCAACGCGGCCGTGGAGAAGGACGGAGATCGCGTCAGCGTGAACGACTTCGTGCTCCGGGCCACGGGCGCCGCGCTCCGGAAGCATCCGGCGTGCAATGCGGCGTGGCACGACGACACGATCCGCCGCTTCGATCACGTCCATGTCGGCGTCGCGGTCGCGGTCGAGGACGGGCTCATCACGCCCGTGATCCGGCACGCCGACCGAAAGGGGCTGGTCCAGATCTCGCGCGAGGTCAAGGAGCTCGCGGGTCGGGCACGTGAGAAGCGACTGAAGCCGGAGGAGTACACCGGCTCCACCTTCTCGATCTCGAACCTGGGGATGTTCGGGATCCGTGAGTTCACGGCCATCATCAATCCGCCCGAGGCGGGGATCCTCGCCGTCGGTGCGATCGAGGAGATCCCGGTCGTGGTCGACGGCGAGCTCGCGGTACGCCCCCGGATGCGCGTCACGATGAGCTGCGACCACCGCGTCATCGACGGGGCGACGGGCGCGCAGTTCCTCCAGACACTCCGCGCGATGCTCGAGGAGCCGGCGGCGATCCTCATCTAGGCCCCGGGCTCGCATCCGAGAACGATGACCACGCGCCCCGCTTCACGCCTCTGGACGCTCACCCTCACGGGGCTGACGGCACTCGGCGCCTGCGCCGGCCCGCCGCCGCCGCAGGGCGGACCCCTCGACGGAGCGCGCGGTGACCCGGCTGCACCGCCGATCACGAGTCCGACCGGAGGGGTCAACGCCTCTCGACATCTTCCGGCGGAGTACCTCGTTCTCGTGTCGTTCGACGGCTTCCGGGCCGACTACTTCGACCTCTACGACACGCCGACGTTCGATCGCGTGATCGAGGAGGGAGCGTGGGCCGAGGGGCTGATCCCGCCGTACCCGTCGCTGACCTTCCCCAGCCACTACACGATCGCCACCGGGCTCTGGCCCGAGAGCCACGGGCTGGTCGGCAACGCGATCCACGACCCGATTCGGGGCCGCGACTACTACTACCGGAATTCCGAGAACGTCGGGGACGGGTCGTGGTACGGCGGGGAACCGATCTGGTCGCTGGCGGAGAACCAGGGAATGGTCTCGGCCAGCTATTTCTGGGTCGGGACCGAGGCCGAGATCGCAGGCGCACGACCGACGTTCTGGTATCCGTACGACGGCTCGGTCACAGGCGAGCAGAAGGTCGATCGGGTACTCGAGTGGCTCGACATGCCGCGGGAGCGAAGGCCCCACGTCATCACCCTCTACTTCCCGGACGTCGACGGTGCCGGCCACGGCTTCGGGCCCCTCTCGGACGAGGTCGAAGCGGCGGTGGCGCGCGTGGACGCCTACCTCGATCGTCTCATCCGAGGCATCTCGACGCTGCCGCACGGAGACCGCGTGAATCTCGTGCTCGTCTCGGACCACGGGATGGCGGAGGCCCCGCCGTCGCGGACCGCCCCCATCGATCTCTCGGGGCACCCATCCGCGCGATTCGTCGGAGGGGGCGCGACGGCCGCGATCCATGTGCGAGGCGACGCCGCGGAGGTGCTCCGCGTGCGCGACGCCGTCCGGGCGCAGGTGCCGCCGGACGTCGCCGTCCATCTCCGATCAGAGGCGCCCGACGAGCTTCGCGTGGCGGGGACGGCCCGCGCGGGTGACATCCTCGTCGTTCCCCCGATCGGCGTCACCGTGGCCCAGTCGCGCCCCGGACTCGAACCGGGCGGGGGTCCTCGCTGGACCCACGGGTGGCTCGCCGCCGACCCGATCATGCACGGGATCTTCGTGGCCGTGGGCCCGCGGATTCGCGAAGGCGCTCGACTTCGCGCCGTTCGCGCCGTCGACGTCTACCCGCTCCTGACCGAGCTCGTCGGACTCGAGAGCCCGGAGGTGGACGGGTCCCTAGCGCTGATCGAGAACCTGGTCGTGAACTGACACGCGGCCTCAGAACCCGCCGGTACTCCCCCCGCCGAACCCGCCCCCGCTGAACCCGCCCCCGCCGCTGAAGCCGGATGAACTCGACGAGCTACGAGGCGCGGTGGTCAGTGCGGTACCGGTCCGCTGCGACCAGCTGTTCAGCGACGTCATGAGATACGCGGCCCGGAAGCGGTCGCCCGGGTAGCGCCCGCGATACCAGTCGGGTGGCTCCTGGAAGAGGTCGTCGAAGGCCGACGCCCACTTCTCGTCCACCTCGAGCGCCATCGCGAACGGGAGCAGCGCCTCGAACTGCTCCGGGGTGGTGATCATCCGCCGGTAGCGCTCCTTCTCGACCCGCGCGAGGAACTCCTCTAGGCCGCGGATGTGCTCGGTGGTGCGTGCGCCCAACATCGTTCTCGCCGGCATCCAGAACGCATAGACGATCACCGGCAGGCCGATGCCGATCCCGGTCACCATCGCGGTCGTCGGACCGAGCACCCCGCGCGCGGCCAGGAACATCATGGCCACGATGCCGGCGGCCATGGCGAGAGCCCCGACCACCGCATAGGTCGCCTGCACCTTGTCCGGCCGCCGCGCGTAGAAGCCCTTCGCGACGAGATCGTCGAATACCGCCGAGCGGATGTCGCCGAGCTCCTCATGGAACTCGTACTTCAGGTCGTCCGTCGTGACCCGCTCGGGGTTCTCCTCGAACAGCGCGCGCAGAATCCGCTGTTCGTAGCTCCTGAGCCTCTCGTTCTCGGGGTCGGGGAGCCGACGGAAGGCATAGTCCGTCCGTCCGCCGACGAGCTTCGCGAGGAACCCGTCCCTCTCCTCCTCCTCGATCCGCAGGTAGCCACGGATGGCCAGGTCCACGATGGTTGCGGTGATGTCGTGAACGTGCGGGTGGTTGTCGACGAGGGTACCGACCTCCGCCGGACCCATGTCCGGGGGCGGCTCGTACTGCGGAGTGATCGGTCGCTCCTCGGGGTCCCTGCCGCGCGCGCGCCATCGCCTGTGCATGAAGAACCATGACAGGAAGGGGAGCAGCAGCCAGATGTTGGCGCCCACGAACCCGGCGGCTCGATCGAGCGCGGTCGGACGCGTCACCAGCCCGGGGTCCCACCCCACCACGATGGACATTCCGCGCCGCCACCCGAGATCCTCGTCCGAGTCGAATTCGATGTACTCGGGCCCGACGTCGATGGCGACCGTCTCCTCCCGTGCCCCGAACCCGCCCGCGAAGGCTCGTGTGCGGATTCCGGTGGCTCCCGCCGGGAGGAGGACTCTCGCCTGGACCGGTCCGAACGCCACCTCGGAGTCGTCCCCGATCACGTTCCAGTAGAGCTCGTCGTGCTCCTCGAAGAATCGGAGCGCCCGTCCCACGCGGTAGTCGAAGACCACGGTGCGGCGGGTGTTCGTGGCGTTCGGCACCCAGACCTTCCACCTGACCTCGCCCCCGGACCGGTCCGTCTCGATCCTCGGGGTGCCCTCCTCGCCGACGATGGATACGGCCCGGAGGTCCACGTCCAGCGAGTAGTCGAATCCGCCCGGGCCCTCGTAGCGGGTGGGAATGGCGCGGAAGATCCCGTTCCAGGTACCGGTGAACTCGTAGGTGATGCGCTCGCGCACCATGACCGCGCCGGAGGCGAGCACGGTGATCTCGACCTCCATCCGGTCGGCCCGGAGCTCCTTCTGCTGAGCCGCGAGGCCCGCCGAGGGCCACCCGGCGCCCGCCGCCAGTGCGAGGGCGAGGCAGGTGGTGGCGAGGAGCCCCCGACCAGCCGGGGAAATCGGGTTCACGCGCCGAAGTCCACGCTCGGTACGGCGCGCTCCCCGTCCTCGATCTGGAAGAACTCTTTCTGGCTGAACCCGAAGCTCCGGGCGACCAGGGCGGCCGGCACCGTCTGAACCTTGGTGTTGAAGTCGCGGACGACGGCGTTGTAGAAACGGCGCGCGTTCTGGATGGCGCCCTCGAGGGCGGACAGCGACTGCTGAAGGTCCCGGAACCCGGCGGACGCCTTGAGGTCGGGGTACGCCTCCGCGAGCGCGAACAGCTTCCCGAGTGCGCCTCCCAGCAGCGACTCGGCGGCACCCGCCGCCGCCGGTCCATCGGCGCTCATCGCCCGCGAGCGCGCCTCGATGACCGCGTCGAAGGTCTCCTGCTCGTGCGACGCGTACCCCTTCACCGTCTCGACCAGATTCGGGATCAGGTCGTGGCGCCGCTTCAGCTGTACGTCGATGTCGGCCCAGGCGGCTTCCGCCTGCTCACGAAGCGCCACGAGCCGGTTGTAGACGGCGATCGCCCAACCGACGACCGCGAAGAGGATGAGGATCAGCCAAATGTTGTCCATGGACCCGTGTCGAACTCCACCTGAGGGGACGGATTTTCGTTAGGATATAGCGCGGTGGCGGCCGTCGCATGGGTCGAGGTTCGGACCCGCCGGGCCGCCTCACCGACCTCAATACGAAGACGACCGGCCGGACTCTTTTCTCCGGCCCGAATCCATTGGAGCAGATTGTGGCCGAGAAGACCGAATTCGATCTCGTGGTGGTCGGCAGCGGACCAGGGGGCTACGTCGCGGCGATCCGCGCGGCGCAGCTCGGCATGGACGTTGCCTGCGTCGAGGCCGAGAAGCTCGGGGGCGTGTGCCTCAACATCGGGTGCATCCCGACCAAGGCGCTGCTCACGAGTGCGCTCCTCGTGAACGAGATGAAGGACGGCGCCCAGCACGGGATCGTCGCCGACAACGTCCGCTTCGACATGGCCCCCGCTCAGGAGCGCTCCCGGAAGGTCGCGGACCAGCTCAACAGGGGGATCGGCTTCCTCTTCAAGAAGAACGAGGTCACCCACTTCGAGGGGTGGGGAAGGCTCCAGGGCGGGGGGAAGGTCGAGGTCGACAACGATGGCGAGAAGACCGTCGTTTCGGCGAAGAACATCATCGTTGCGACCGGGTCGCGGCCGCGGGATCTTCCGATCCTCAAGATCGACGAGGAGCACATCATCTCGAGCACCGGCGCGCTCTACCAGAAGGAGGCGCCCGGGCACCTCTTCATCGTGGGTGCCGGCGCGATCGGGATGGAGTTCGCCGACGTGTACGAGTCGTTCGGCTCCAAGGTGACGATCGTCGAGGCGCTCGACCGGATCCTTCCGCTCGAGGACGCCGAAGTCTCGAAGTTCATGGAGCGCACCTACAGGAAGCGCGGCATGGACATCCACACCGGGGCGCGCTTCCAGAAGGCCGAGATCGGGACCGACGGGATCACGGTCACCTTCACGGACGCGAAGGGTGAGGACCACACGATGGTGGTCGACAAGGTGCTCTCGGCGGTGGGCCGCGTGCCCAACACGGAGGACTGCGGGCTGGAGGCGGCCGGGGTCGCGACCGACGACCGCGGATTCGTGAAGGTCGACGCCCGGATGCGCACGAACGTCGACGGCGTCTGGGCGATCGGCGACTGCGCCGGCCGGCAGCTGCTCGCGCACAAGGCGATGCACGAGGGCGTGGTCTGTGCCGAGCACATCGCCGGGCAGGGGCATCATCTCGTGGACTACGACAACGTGCCCAACTGCACCTACTGCCACCCCGAGGTCGCGTCGATCGGCATGACCGAGGAGGAGGCGCGCGAGGCGGGCTACGAGATCGAGGTCGGAAAGCTGCCCTGGGTCGCGATCGGACGCGCGATCGCGCATGGCCATGCGGACGGGTTCGTGAAGGTCATCCGCGACACGAAGTACTCCGAGATTCTCGGCGCCCACATCGTCGGACCGAGCGCGACCGAGCTCATCGCGGAGTTCGTCCTCGGGCGTCACCTGGAGTCGACCGTCGAGGAGATGGAGCTGGCGATGCACCCGCACCCGACGCTTTCGGAGGGTGTCGCGGAGGGCGCGCTCAACGCGCTGGGTCGAGCGATTCACATCTGATTGGACACGTCCGATCGGGACGACGACGGGGTTGTGATGAACGAGTCCACGGGAGGCGCCCTCGGCGTCGTCAGCGACGTCGCGGAGCGTGACTGGGGCGACGACGAGGAGCGGGCGCTGCGCCTGTGGATCGCGCTCGCCCGGTGCTACTCGACGATGTCGCGCGAGGTGGCGGGAAAGGTCGGCGACTACGGCCTCACAACGCCGCAGTTCGGGGTACTCGAGGCGCTCTACCACCTCGGTCCGCTGCCGCTCGGCGAGCTCGCGGACAAGCTGCTCGTGACGGGTGGCAACATCACCTATGTGATGGACCGGCTGGCGGAGCAGGGACTCGTCGAGCGGATTCGCTCGAAGGAGGATCGCCGCGTGGTGCTCGCCTGCCTCACCACGGACGGTCGGGAGCTCGTGTCCGAGGTATTTCCGGACCATGCGGAGTTCGTTCGGCGTCAGATGAGTGCGCTGGATCCCGACGAGCAGGAGACACTCCGGGATCTGCTCAAGAAGCTGGGGAAGTCGCTGGGTCAGCCGCGCGGGTAGATGCGCAGCCGCGGCGCTCTCCGACCCGGCGCCGAACGAAGTGATTCCGCCGCGAGCCTGAACGGTTGCAGTGTGGAGGGGGGAACCCGGACGCGTCCGTTGCGGTTACACCGTCAGCGGGTGGCGTGGAGCCCCCGTCCACCTCGACTCGGGAGGCCGCAGCATGCCGCACCCAGCCCACGACCGATCTCTCGCCCGCCGCGGCGCGGACCATCGACGCACGGTCGGCATCGGCATCGGTGCGTCCGCGCTCGTCCACGCCGCGCTTCTGGCGTGGTTGACCTTCCCCGCGGTCACGACTCCGGCCGCCACCGAGTTTTCGTCGTTCGACGAGATCCGATCCGCGCCCTCGAACGCGCTGCAGCTGATCTCCCTCGAGATCCCCGAGGCCGAGGCTCCGGACGCGGCCGCGGCGGCGGCGGCTTCGGCTCCCTCCGGTTCACGAACTTCTGGAGGATCCGCGGCTCCGGTACGTCCCGACCCGACGCGGGAGCAGGCTCGCGTCTCCGAGACCGCGCCCACCGTGGAGCGGATCGCCGACGTCGTCGAGCCGGTCCGGGTGGCCGCTCGGTACATGATGGCGGAGCCGGAGTTCGGGGCGCTCGGTGAGATGAGTGCGATCGAGGCCCCGGACGCGGCCCCGCTCACCGGCCACGAGGGTCACCTTCACACGCTGGCCGAGCAGGAAGGTCCCGGATTCTGGCAGCGGCTGGCGGAGGGGCTCCAGATCTCGGTATCGAGCGGTGGTCACTGCCCGATGGACGGAGACCTGATCCAGCAGGCACGGGGTCGTGGGTTCGCGATCCCCCAGGACCGCACCACCGGTCTGGGTCTGCCACGAGCGGGCGGGTTCACGATCCCCCAGACCCGAGGGGTCGGAGTGCGGCTTCCGGGCGGAATCGGCCGCTAGGCTTCGGCCGGCTCCACCCCGCCCCGCGCGACGGCCTGTCCGGCCGCCGCTTCCACATCGATCCCGCGGATCTTCAGCACCCGCACTAGCGCCTCGCCGATCTTGTTGTTCGGCGTCGATGCGCCGGCGGTGATCCCGAGCGAGAACGGTCCCTCGGGGAGCCACTCGGTCTCGATGTCCTCGGGCGCGGTCGCGTTCAGGACCGGCTTGTGACGGATGGTCCCCGCCTCGAGGTCGATGCAGGGGGCGTCCTCGATGTGGTACGTGGTCGTGTACTCGCGGCACATGTGCGCGAGGTGGTTCGTGTTCGACGAGTTGTATCCACCGATCACGAGCATGACGTCCGGCGGATCCTGCATCATCTCCTTGACCGCGTCCTGCCGCTCCTGAGTAGCCGAGCAGATCGTGCCGAAGGTGCGGTAGTGCTCCTCGGCGTGGTCGTCGCCCCAGCGCTCGACCATCGCCTCCTTCACGCGCGCGCCGATGGCCATCGACTCGTTGGCGAGCATCGTCGTCTGGTTGGCCACGCCGATCTTGAGAAGGTCGCGGTCCGGGTCGAACCCGTCCGAGGACTTCTCGCCCCCGAACCGCGCGAGGAACTCCTCGCGCGTCATGTGCCCGTCACGCTCGGCGATGTAGTCGCACACGAGCATCGCCTCGTCCATGTCGCGCACGATGAGGTACTTCCCTCCCTCGTACTTCAGCGCCTGAGAGGCGGTCGCGCGGGACTCCTCGTGCTGGTACTTGCCGTGGATGACGGCCGTGAACCCGTCCTTCGCGTATCCCTCGACCCGCTTCCACACGTGGAGTACCGAGCCGCATGTGGTGTCGACCAGAATGCAGCCGATCTCCTTGAGCCGGTTGAAGTCGTGGATCGTCACCCCGAACGCGGGAAGGATCACGACGTCGTCGCCGGTTACGTGCCCGAAGTCGAAGGCGCCGTCCTGCGCGGGGTAGATGAACTCGATCCCCATCTCCGTCATCCGCCGGTTCACGTGCGGATTGTGGATGATCTCGCCGACGAGGTAGATCTTCTTGTCCGGGAACTTGTGGACGGTCTCGTAGGCGTAGTCGACCGCGCGGTCGACCCCGTAGCAGAACCCGAACTCCTGGGCGAGCCGGACCGTGACGTCCCCGATGGTGTCCTCGTAGCCGCGGGCGCGGATGCGCTCCACGATCGCCGAATGGTACTCGGCGTCGATCAGCGGCTTGACCTCGGCCTTCAGTCCGAAGCCCTTCCGGAAGTACGTCTGCTCCATGGGTGTGGCGAAGCCGTGGACCCCCATCGGCGGCCGGCTGGGGCCCCGAAAGCTGTCCGTCAGATGCAGCGCACGCCTTTTTCGGAGGCGTGCGCGGCGAGCGTGCTGCAACACCCCCGTCCGGGGGGTGTTCCTGAACAATAGCATGCCCTCTCCGCTCTTCGAATGATCTTCCTGCTATTCGTCCTCGTCCCGCTGATCGAGCTCGCCCTGCTGATCCAGGTCGGGCAGTGGATCGGCGCGCTCCCGACCATCCTGCTGGTGCTGTTCACCGGGGTGTCGGGTGCGTGGCTGGCGCGCCGCGAGGGGCTCCGCGCGATCCGGCAGGTACAGCGGGACGTGGCGGAGCGGGGCGTACCGGGTACGGCGGCGCTCGACGCGCTCTGCATTTTGGTCGGTGGGGCTTTCCTGCTGACGCCCGGCGTCCTGACCGACCTGGTCGGGTTCGGGCTGCTGTTCCCGCCCACCCGGGCGCTCGCCAGGCGCATCGCGGTCCGCGAGATCAGGAAGCGGATCGAGGACGGACGGATACGGGTGCAGCTCGGCGGGTTCGGGGCCTTCTACGGGGCGGCCTCTGGCGGTGGATTCGGGGGCGGATTCGGGGACACCGCGGCGCGCGGCCCCGGCGGCGGCGATGAACCCCTCGACCCGCGTCACGAGATTCGACCCGAAGACCACGACCGGGTATCCTGACGACCTGCGCCTGCCGGGTCGCGCAGATCGCTTCCCGCGTGTGCACCGGCACAGCTTTCGATCCCTCTTCCTGCCCCGGCACACGATCACACCACCGATGAACGAAGCCTTTCTGCACCGCCTTCTCGACGCGCACGGTCCCTCGACCTTCGAGACGCGGGCGGCCCGCGTCTGGAGGCAGGAAGCCGGCGGGTTCGCGGACGAGATCCGCATCGATCGAATCGGCAACTCCTACGCGGCGATGAACCCCGAGGCTCGACCGCGCGTGATGCTGGCGGGCCACATCGACGAGATCGGTCTTCAGGTCACCCACATCGACGACGACGGCTTCCTCTTCGTGGCCGGGATCGGAGGGTGGGACCCGCAGGTGCTCGTCGGGCAGCGCGTGCGGATCCTCGCGAAGGACGGGGACGTCCCGGGCGTGGTCGGCAAGAAGGCGATCCACCTGATGACGGACGACGAGGCCGCCAAGGCGTCGAAGATCGAGAAGCTGTGGGTGGACGTCGGCGTGTCGTCGCTCGACGAGGCGAAGGAGCTCGGGCTCCGGGTGGGCGATCCGATGGTCGTGGACGTCGGCGTGGTCCAGCTCGCCGGCGACCGGATCGCGAGTCGCGCGATCGACAACCGGATCGGCGCGTACGTCGTGCTGGAGGCGCTGCGCATGCTCAAGGGGGAGCCGGCCGAGCACGCGGGGACCTGGGCCGTGGCGACGGCCCAGGAAGAGATCGGATATCAGGGTGGTGGAGCGCGGTCGAGCGCCTACGACCTCGAGCCGGACGTCGCACTCGTGGTGGATGTGACCTTCAGCACCGACGTGCCCGACATCGAGAAGCGGGCGCACGGCGACCACTCGGTGGGCGGTGGGCCCGTGCTCAGCCGGGGCTCGGCGGCGCACCCCGAGGTGTTCGAACGGCTGGTCGAGGTCGCGGAGGCGGAGGGAATCGCCCATTCGATCCAGGCGTCACCCAGGCAGACGCGAACCGACGCGGACGGCATCCACCTCGTGCGGAGCGGTATTCCGACGGGGCTCGTCTCCGTACCCAATCGCTACATGCACTCGCCCAACGAAATCGTGAGCCTGTCGGATCTGGACGCGACGGCGAGGCTGCTCGCGGCGTTCGTGCGATCGCTCGAGCCGGACACCGACTTCACTCCGCGTTGACCGCCTCGGCATCCGTTGACGCATTTCGAGGGCGTTCCTACCCTTCAAGGCTATCTTGAACGCTCGCGGATCTACCCGCGGACACGACGAAGTACAGGAGACACGATGCTGGACGGGACGGCGGTCGTACACGACCTGCAGAAGCTGCGCGACGAGGGACACCTCTCCGACGCTCTTCTGCGCACCGCGGTGAAGCAGATCAACAAGGCGGACCCCCGCTACGACTGGGTGGGCGTCTACCTGTTCAATGCCGACAAGGACGAGCTCTGGCTCCACAACTACGTGGGCGCTCCGACCGAGCACGCGAAGATCCCGGTCGGGACCGGCGTGTGCGGGACGGCGGTCGCCGAGAAGGCGAACCAGATCGTCGACGACGTGACCGCCATCGACAACTACCTCGCCTGCGATCCCGACGTCCGCTCCGAGATCGTGGTCCTGATCCGTGCCGGCGACGAGATCTTCGGCCAGATCGACATCGACTCCTCCGAGGAGAAGGCGTTCACGGAGGAGGACGAGAAGGAGCTCTCGGCGATCGCCGACAAGCTCGCCGAGCAGATCGCGGCCGAACGGCGCTGATCGAGGCCCTCGGCCTCGCGCCGGAATCGGACGGGTGGACGGGCTTCGCTCGCTCCGCGCGGACAACGCAGGCCCCTTCACGCTCGACGGGACCCGCACCTGGATTCTCGGGCGGCGGCGCGTCGCGGTGATCGACCCCGGCCCGGACGTGGAGGACCACGTCCGGGCCGTCGTGCGTTCGGTGGCGGCGGCGGACGAGGTCGTGATCGCGCTGACGCACGGACATCCGGACCATGCGGGCGGCGTGGACGCGCTGCTGGCGGCGCTGCGTGACCGAGGCGACCCGGGTCGGCCGGCCCGTGGTGACGGCGGCGTGACCGTTCGGGTGGTCGGGTCGGGGCACGCCGCCGCGAGGCCTCTGCGGGCGGGCGATCGGGTCTCGACCGACGCCGGCCAGCTGGTGTGCATCCCCACCCCCGGCCATACCCGCGACCACGTCTCGTATCACCATCCCGACGCGGGCACGCTCTTCGCGGGCGACCTGGTACTGGGCGAGGGAGACACGACCTGGGTCGCGGAGTATCCGGGCTGCGTGGCGGACTACCTGGGCTCCCTCGATCGCGTGCAGACGCTCGGTCTCCGGACGATCCATCCGACGCACGGGCCCGTGATCCACGATCCGGACGCCACGATCGAGCGCTACCGGGCCCATCGGATCGCACGCATCGAGGCGGTACGGGCGGTGCGGGTGCGGCAGCCGGACGCCTCCTTCGTGGAGGTGTACGACGAGGTGTACGGCGAGGAGGTGCCCGGGGACGTGAGGGCCGCGGCGGAGGCGTCGCTGCGCGTCCTCCTGCACCATGTGGACACGGCTCCGGAACGCGGATAGATCAAGGGGGATGACCTCTCCCGCACCCCCCGCACCCGCGCACCGCGGCCGACCGGACCGCCCGTCCGCTCCGACCGCACTTCCCGCCGGCCTCGAACGGCGCCTGCGCGACATCGCGGGCGCGGGCGCAGTGGTCACGGATTCGGGCCGACTGCTCGTGTACGAGAGCGACGCTCTGGGGCGCTTCCATCAGGCGCCGTTGGCGGTCGTGCTTCCGGCCGACACGCAGGAAGCCGCCGCGGCCGTACGGGCGGTACACGACGCGGGCCTCGCGATCGTGCCGCGTGGCGCCGGCACGGGGCTCTCGGGTGGCGCAGTGGCCGCTCCCGGAACCGTCATGCTCGGGACCGCGCGGATGAACCGCGTTCTCGGCTTCGACCCCGCGCGGCGGGTGGCCCGGGTCCAGGCGGGTGTCCGGAACTCGCAGCTCGCCTCGCTGGTCCGTCCACGGGGACTCGTCTACGCGCCCGATCCGTCCTCGCAGGCGGCGTGCACCCTCGGCGGCAACGTGGCCGAGAACGCCGGCGGGCCGCACTGCCTCAAGTACGGTGTGACGCGCCGCTACGTGCAGGGGCTCACGATGATCGACGGGAACGGCACCGTGGTCGAGATCGGCGGCGGGAGCCGACCGAGAGGCGACGGGCTCGACCTGCTCGGTCCGCTCGTCGGGTCCGAAGGGTGCTTCGGCCTCGTCACCGAGATCGAGCTGGGACTCGTGCCCGAGACGGAGGGCGTCCGCACGCTCCTCGGGCTCTTCGAGACCACGGCCGAGGCGGGGGAGGCGGTGACGGCGATCATCTCGGACGGCCTGCTCCCCGCTGCGCTGGAGATCGTCGATCGGCACACGATCACCGCGGTGGAGTCGAGCCCGTTCCGAGCGGGGTACCCGAGGGGCGTCGGTGCGGCGCTGGTCGTGGAGTTCGACGGACGCGAGTCCGAGCTCGACGCCGATGCCGCGCGCGCGGAAGCGCACTGTCTCGCGGCGGGCGCCACCGAGGTCCGGCGCGCCACCGACGAGGCCGATCGACTGCGCCTCTGGCAGGGACGGAAGAAGGCGTTCGGTACGATGGGCCGCCTCGCACCGGACCTGATGGTCCAGGATGCGACGGTGCCGCGGTCGATCCTTCCGGAAGTGCTCCGAGGCATCGACGACGTCGCGGCGCGGTACGATCTCCGGATCGCGAACGTCTTCCACGCGGGCGATGGCAACCTGCACCCGAACATCCTCTACGACCGGCGCGACGAGGAGCTCACCGAGCGCGTGGAGCGCGCGGCAGGCGAGATCATGAAGATCTGCGTGGACGCCGGTGGTACGATCACCGGTGAGCACGGTGTCGGCCTCGACAAGCGAGAGTACGTGCACCTCGTCGCGGGTCCCGACGAGCTCGCCGCGATGGCGGCGGTACGGGACGCGTACGACCCACAGGGACGCTGGAACCCGGGGAAGGTGCTTCCCGACGACGTGGCGACAGGATCGGGTCGAGGGTTCACGCCCCGGCCGCCCGTCACGCGGGTCGAGGTGAGCGCACCCGACCTGTCGGTGCGAGCGCCCGGCGATGTGCCGTGGGGGAGCGTTCTGGTCGCGATGGCGGAGGACCGGCAGTGGTCGCCGATCGCGGCGGGGAGCCCGGAGCTTCCCGTCTCCGACGCGCTTCGGCTCGACCTCGGCCCGCTGGAGGCGGTCTACGGTCCGGTGCGCGAGTCCGTGCTGGGCGCGACCGTCGAGACGCCCGAGGGACGCAGGCTCCATCTCGGTGGTCGTGTGGTGAAGAACGTCGCCGGCTTCGACCTGCTCGGCCTCTTCCTGGGCCTCGGTGCGATCGGCCGGATCGAGGAGGCCACGCTCCGCAGCTACCCGATGCCGGACGTCGTGGAGGTGCTGAGGTGGCCCGCCGACGTCGACGGATCGGCGCTTCCCGGCTGGCCGCACGCCCAGGTGGTCACCGGGGAGACGCACGCCGTGCTGCTGTCCGGTACCGCCGCGTGGGTCGATCACGAGCGGACACGCCTGAAGCAAGCACGGGGGGCGCCGGTCTCCCACGATCGCGGCGGCGACGCGCTGCGGGACTTCGCGAGGGCGTTCGACCCCGTCGCCGGCATGGAGGGCGGCGTGGCTGCCGAAGATGTCTGCGTCGTGGAGGTGCGGCCGGGAGCGGCGTCGGACGAGGGCGTGAGATTCGGGGAGGTCGTCGCCTCCGTCGCGGCAGCCCGGTGGTCGTGGGACCCGACGCTCCGTCGTGGACGGGTCGCGACCCGGGCCGGGGAGGCCGGCGTCGCGGAGTGGACCGCGGTGGCCCGCACGCTCGCCTACGAGGGCGGCGGGTGCGCGATGCTGCCACCCGCATCGGGGCGAGCGGCCCCGGAGCGAGCGGCCGCTCTCCGGGAGGCGATCCGGGCGGCCACACGCCACGGGCACCCCGAGGCCGCGGGCGCGGACCGGATCGAGGCCCGAGTCCGCGCGGCGTTCGGGGCGGCGTTCGGGGTGGGGTCGTGAGCGACGAGACACGGCCCCGCGGGGCCTCGGACACGTCACGGGCCGCCAGCCGGCCGGGCGCCACATCCGTCGACCCCATCGACATCCTCGCCGGTCGTATGGACGCCGCCGAGGAAGGCCTGCTCACCTGCGTCCACTGCGGGTTCTGCCTGCCCGCCTGCCCGACCTACCGGGAACTCGGCGACGAGGCCGACTCGCCCCGAGGTCGGCTCCACCTCATGCGTGCCGTCGCGGAACGCCGCCTCGATCCCGCCAGCGACGCCTTCCAGACCCACATGGATCGCTGCCTCGGGTGCCGCGCGTGCGAGCCCGTGTGTCCGTCGAGCGTGCCGTACGGATCGCTGCTCGAGTCGGCGAGGCGCGTGGCCCGCTCCGCCGTGCCGGCCCGGAAGCGTTCGGCCGGCCGCACCGTCGAGGTCATGCTGCGGCTCTTCCGCCACCCGCTCGCGCTGCGCGTCGCCCTCTCCGCAGCGCGACTGGCTCGGGCACTGCGGCTTCCGACGCTCGCCCGACGTCTGGCCCCCGGCGGGCGCGTGGGCGAAGGACTGAGGTTCGGAGCGGCCATGCTGGAGGCCTCGGGCGGTCGGGGGGCACGACCGGTCGCGCCCGATCCCGGTCGTACGTCGCGCCTGGCCGGGGCGCCGGTCGGGCCGCGCGTGGCTTTCCTTCCGGGGTGCGTACAGGGCAGCCTCTTCGGTCGCGTGGTGGATGCCTCGGACCGGGTCCTGACCCGGAACGGCTGCGACGTCGCGCGCATGGGCGCGGGCGGGTGCTGCGGCGCCCTTCATGCCCATGCCGGAGACCACGACGGATCGCTGGACCTGGCCCGCGCGCGGATCGGCGAGGCCGAACGTATGGGCGTCGACCTCGTCGTGACGGACGCCGCCGGCTGCGGCGCGGCGATGAAGGAGTATGGCGAGTGGTTCGAGGCGAATCCGGCCTGGGCGGAGCGCGCTGCCGCCTTCTCGTCGAAGGTGCGCGACGTGACCGAGGTGCTCGCAGAGCTCGGACCGGTTCCCGGCGGTGAGCTCCGGCGCACCGTCGCGTACGACCCGCCCTGCCACCTGCGGCACGCCCAGCGCGCGGACGGGGCCACCGCTACGGTGCTGGCGGCCATTCCCGGCCTCGAGGTGAGAACCGTGGCCGACCCCGATGCCTGCTGCGGCGGCGCGGGCATCTACGGTGTCACGCACCCCGAGCTCGGAGGTGCCGTCGGCGACCGGAAGGTCTCGGAGGTGCGCGCCACCGGTGCGACCTGCGTCGCGACCGGGAACCCGGGCTGCATGATGCAGATCGGCGCGGGGCTGATCCTGGTGGGGTCACGGATGGATGTCGTGCATCCGGTCGAGCTGCTCGACGAGAGCTACGCGCTCCTGGACGGCGAACGATGAGCGAGGCGGGGGCCCGCGACCTCGAGATCCGCGACCTCGCCGGGATGGAGGAGTACCGAGCCGCCTTCGCGTTCCAGGACGAGGTATGGGGCCCGGGCTTCACGGAGGGCGTGCCCGCCTCGCTCCAGAAGGTCGCCCAGTGGGTCGGCGGGGTCGCCGCGGGGGCGTTCATCGACGGCGAGATGGTCGGGTTCGTGTTCGGGATCACCGGCGTGCGCTCCGGCGAGCTCGTGCACTGGTCCGACATCCTCGCGGTGCGCGACGGAATCCGCGACGTGGGGATCGGGCAGCGCCTCAAGTGGCACCAGCGCACCCGTGCCCTCGAGGCCGGCGCCCGCACGGCACAGTGGACGTGGGACCCGCTCGAGGCACGCAACGGCTGGCTGAATCTCGAACGGCTCGGCGCGATCGCCGACCTGTACGTGATGGAGATGTACGGCGGTTCGACCTCGCCGCTCCACACCGGGATCGGCACCGACCGCCTCGTGGCCCGTTGGAAGCTCAGGGATCCGCGAGTTCAGGCCGCAGCCGCCGGGGACTCGATGCCGGAGCTGAACTGGCCCGACCGAGAACCGGTGTACGCCTTCGACGTGTCCGGATCAGGGCGGCCCGGGGTGGACCTGGACGACCCGCGGGTGACCCCGCCGGAGGAGGGCCACGAATACCGCGTGCCGCTGCCGAGGGAGCTGCAGGAGCTCAAGCGGAACGACCCCGAGCAGGCGTGGGCCTGGCGGGTCGCGACCCGGGCAGCCCTCTCCGACGCCGTCGACCACGGGTGGAACGTGGTCGGGATGGCCCGGACCTCCGAGGGCGACGTGGCATATCGCCTTCTTCAGGAAGACCATCATGGGGGCCGCGCCGAGGCGCGTACCCGCGGCAGCGATCCCTTCGAACTGAAGCCATGAACACCGCCGTCCGCATCGACCGGATCGAACTCCGGATCGTTCCCCTCACGCTTCGCGAGCGATTCGAGATCAGCTCCGGCGGACGGCAGGCGCGGTCCATCATCGTGGTGACGGTCCACGGCGAGGGCGAGACGGGGTGGGGCGAGTGCGTCGCGGCGGAGGACCCGGGCTACTCGTACGAGACCACGGAGACGGCGTGGCATCTCCTCCGCGAGTTCCTCGCACCCTCGGTGGTCGGCCGTGAGCTTCGTCATCCGTCGGACGTGCTCGGTCCCATGTCCTGGGTGCGCGGACATCCCATGGCGAAGGCCGGCATCGAGATGGCCACCTGGGAACTGTGGTCGCGCCTCGAAGAGCGTCCGCTGGCCGAAACGCTGGGCGGTTCGCTCCGGCCGGTGCCGGTCGGTGTGTCGGTCGGGCTTCAGGAGAACGATGACACGCTGATCGAGAAGGTCGGAGGCTACCTCGACGCGGGGTACGAGCGGATCAAGATGAAGATCAAGCCCGGCCGCGACGTCGAGATGGTGGCCGCCGTGCGGGACCGTTTCCCGGACGCCGCCCTCATGGTCGACGCGAACTCCGCGTACACCTTCGACGACCTCGACCACCTGCGCACCTTCGACCCGCTCGAGCTCATGATGGTGGAGCAGCCGTTGGCACACGACGACATCCGCGACCACGCCCAGCTCCAGCGGAGGCTCAAGACGCCGATCTGCCTCGACGAGTCCATCCGTCACCCCGCCGACGCGACACACGCGCTCGACGCGGTCGCGTGCGGGATCATCAACGTGAAGCCGGGGCGCGTCGGCGGCTTCACGAACGCGATCGCGATCCACGACCTCTGCAGGTCCCGGAACGTGCCCGTGTGGGTGGGCGGGATGCTCGAGTCCGGCATCGGTCGCGGCCACAACGTGGCGCTCGCCACGCTTCCCGGCTTCTCGCTACCGGGCGATATCTCGGGCAGTCGCCGGTACTGGGCCGAGGATATCGTGGAGCCGGAGTGGGAGATGTCGGAGCCCGGCCACATCCGGCCGGTCGACGCGCCGGGGATCGGCGTGCGGCCGAGAGTGGACCTGATCCGGACGGAGGCGGTCCGGCGGGAGGTGATCGAACCGTGACGCGTACGCTCCAGGAAACAGTGTCGAAGCCCCGCCTGATGCCGCGCGGCGACACCGTTCGGCGCTGGCTGACCATTCTGGCCGGGACGGTGCTCACCGGGGCGTGTGCGAGCGGACCGGGGGCGTTGGACCCGGCGCCGTCCGGGGGCGGATGGGACGTGCTGATCACCGGTGGGCGCCTCGTCGACGGCACCGGCAATCCGTGGCGGTGGGCCGACGTCGCGATCGCCGGCGACCGCATCGTGCGGATCGGCGCACCCGGCGCGCTCGATCCGGCGCGGGCCGGGCGGGTGATCGACGCATCGGGACGCGTGGTCGCGCCCGGGTTCGCCGACCTGAACGGCCAGTCCGACGAGGCGCTGCTGGCGGACGGGCGCGCGGTCAGCAAGCTCTACATGGGCGTCACGACCGAGATCATGGGCGAGTCGAACACCCCGGCTCCCTGGAAGGCGTACAACGACGGTCCGCCCGATCCGAACGACACCACCGCGGTCCGCCGGGCGGTGGAGTGGGACCGCTTCGGCGGCTGGCTCGAGGAGATCGAGACCGGAGGTGTGGCGGTGAACGTCGCCTCCTTCATCGGTGGCACCACGGTCCGGCGCTACGCGATGGGCTTCCGGGAGGGAGCGCCCTCGCCCGCGGAGCTCGACACGATGCGGGCGGTCACCGCGCGGGCCATGGAAGACGGGGCGCTGGGCGTGGCGACGGCGCTCATCTACCCGCCAGGAGCGTACGCCGGCACCGACGAACTGGTGGAGATCTCGGAGGTGGTCGCCAACTACGGCGGCGTCTACATCACGCACCTTCGGAGCGAGTCGTACGGACTCATGACGGCACTCGACGAGGCCGTCGAGATCGGCCGGCGCGCGTCCGTGCCGGTCGAGATCTACCACCTGAAGGCGGCGGGCACCGAGAACTGGGATCGGCTCGACGACGCGATCGCGCGGATCGACGCCGCGCGCGCCGAGGGGCTGGACGTTCAGGCCGCGATGTATCCGTACACCGCCGCATCGACTAGCCTTCAGGCCTGCCTCCCCCCATGGGCCAGCGCCGACGGCCTGCTGCGGGACAATCTGAGCGATCCCGAGTCGCGGGCCCGGATCGTCGCCGACATGACGGGACCGCCCGACGCCTACGAGAACTGGTGCCGGCTCTCGACGCCCGAGGGGGCGCTGATCGTGGGCGTGTCGAGTGCGAACGCCGACCTGATCGGCGCCACGCTGGACGAGCTCGCCGAGCGCCGCGGCAAGCCGTGGGCGGAGGCGGTGATCGACCTCCTGATCGAGGAGGGCAACGCGGGGATGGTCTACTTCGCGATGAGCGACGACAACGTGCGCGAGAAGCTTCGTCAACCGTGGATCAAGATCGGATCTGACGCGGGCGCCCGCGATCCCGCGACCGCCACCGGGATGACGCATCCCCGCGCGTACGGGACGTATCCGCGGATCCTCGGGCTCTATGTGCGGGACGAGGGGGTGATCGGCCTGGAGGACGCCGTGCGGAAGATGACGTCGGCGGTCATGGACCGTGTCGGCCTCGAGGCGCGTGGCCTGGTGCGGGAGGGCTACTTCGCCGACATCGTCGTCTTCGATCCGGAGACGATCGACGAGGTGACGACGTACACGGACCCCCACCAGCTCTCGACGGGCGTGTCCCACGTGCTGGTGAACGGCGTACCGGTGATGCTCGACGGAGAACTCACCGACGCCCGACCCGGTCGATTTCTCCGCGGTCCGGGGGCGGCGGTTCGGCGGGACTGACGCCCGGACCCGCGGGACGGCCCGGAGTCCAGTCGAACGTCGGGGTGCGCAGCCGCTCGCGCCGAGCCGGCAGACCGAGCGCGCGGACGAAGATGCGGCGGACCCCCGACGCGATCGCGTTCTCGACCCCCTCCTCCCCACGCACGGCCGAGGCCACGTCACCGCCGAGCCACCGACGCAGCTCCTCCAGGTCGGAGAGAGACAGCGTCTCGATCTCGAGTTCGGCGAGGTAGTAGTAGCGCGCGGTGCGTCCCGGCCGCAGGCGCAGCTCGAAGGCCTCCTCGAGCATCTGCGCGACCTCCGCCAACGTGACCCGCCGACCGATGGTTCCCACTCCGGCGACTGCGATCTCGTACTCCCGCGCGACGGGGTCGAGGATCACGCTGGCGCCCCACTCGGCCTCCCCTTCCTGCCGGTCGAAGAAGCCGTCCCTCCAGAGCTCGGCCTCGAGTCGGATGCGCAGTGGAAGGCCCTGCTCGAGCGCGCGACGAAGCCCGCCGTCGTCCAGGAGGTCGCCGAGATCGAGGATCAGACCCGTGCGGTCGTCGTCGAACGTAATGGACGCCGGACGTGCCTCGTCGGCCTGGGCCGACAGCGGTCCTGCATGCACGACGAGCGCCAGCGCGACGAGCATGCCCGCCGATCGGCGAGCGAGCGTGCGGCGACGGAGCAGGAATCCCACGAGCGAGGGCAGCGGGTCGGGATCAGAAGCGGCGGGAGAGCCGCACGAAGAAGTTCACGCGCTCGTTCCCGCCCTCGAGGGGGTAGGCCCAGTAGAACGAGAGGTCGCCGAGATGCAGCCCGACCCCCGCGTCCGCGCCCCGGCTCGTGTCCGGGCGCGCCGTGTCGGACGACCACCCCTGTCCACCTTCCACGAACACCGAGAAGGCGGGCGACAGATCGATCCGGGGGTACCAGGACCACTCGTCCCATTCGTCGTCGTCGGGACCGAGCTCGAGGTCCCACGCGAAGGTCTTCCGGTACTCGATCTGGAAGAGGGCCACTCGGTCGCACCCGTAGTACGGGAACGCCTCGGGATCGAGCTCCCGGTCGACGAACACGGTGGCCGCGCGAGCCCCGCAGTCGAGCTCGAAGAGCGAGAGCCCGGGAAGGGTGCCCTCGCCCCCCAGCGCGTGCTGGTACTGGGGGGGCAGACTCTGATTGTCGAGCGACCCGGCCAGGTACGCGCGGAAGGAGAGGTGAGACCACGGATCGACCCGAGCGTAGCGCCGGACGTCGAGCATCCCGGTCGCGAAGCCGCCATCCGTCACCGTGGGACTGCCGGCCGGGCCATCGGCGGTGACCGAGACGGCGGGGACGGCGGGGTCGGACCCGATCCCGAAGAGACCGGTGGCGCTCACGAGCCACCCGTCGGTCGGGCGGTCCTCGTCGTTGCGGGTGTCGAACACGAGCCGGGCGTCGAGAAACTCGTGCATGCCCTCGGCCACGACCGGCATCGGGCGCCAGGCCTCGTCGTTCCGGACCAGCGTCCACGGGCTTCCTACCGGGAGCGAGAAGTGTCGTTCGTTCCGGTAGTCGAGCGAAAAGTCGATCGGGACGGACGGCACGCCTACCCCGACCCCGACGTTCCAGCCACGACGCTCGTAGTAGTCGCGGTAGTCGCGATGTAGCAGGAAGGCGGCCAGCGACGACTCGAGGTCGGAGAGCAGGTACTCCACCGGAACGACGTCGGAGTAGGCACCCCCACGCACCGAGAACGTGATGGGTGACCCGAATCGCTGCTCGGCGGAGATCCCGTACCCGAGGCGGTCACGCGTGGACTCCGACTCGGTGCGGTAGATGGCGAGTGCCTCCACCCGGACGGGGTTGGAACTGCGACTCTCGATCACCGGGCCGAACACGATGGGAAGGCCCTCCGAGCGATTGTAGTTGGTGCCTGCGCGAACCGTGAGGCGGGACCTTCCGAGGTAGAGGCCCTCCCGGCGGTCGGGCGGTTCCCTCAGACCGACCCGCCCGTCGCGCACGACGAAGGTGAAGGTCTCGTCGTAGCGGAAGAAGCCGCCCTGAATGCGCGCCATGTCGCCCCGAAGCCGTCCCCCGACGAGAATGACGTCGCCCGTGATGGCCCCGGAGGGTCCGACTTCGAGGTCGCCTCCCACCACCACGACCCCTCCTTCGACCCGCCCGGCCACGGTGAGCGATCCGTCGAGGACGCCCACGTCTCCGGTGAGGGTGGCGCCATCAGGAACCGATGCGCGCCCGTCGAACCGGATCACCGTGGGGTCGTTCAGGAATCCGACGAGATCCTCGGCGATCTCGCGGGGCAGCGGCTCGCCCCCGAGCAGGTCCTGGAATGCGGACGCGGGCGTCGCTCCGGCGACGAGGAGCAGCACGGCGAGCAGCGTCGCCGTGAGCCGGGCGGGCCGGAGCGGATGGATGGGTGCACGCGGCAGGCTCATGAAGATCTCCAGGCGTCCATCGCCGGACCGTTCCGGCGGGGAGTGAGACGGTCAGTCGTCGTCGCGTAGTCCCAGACGACGCATCCGTCGGTAGAGGTTCGCGCGATCGGTGCGCAGGCGACGGCTCGCCTCGGCCACATTGCCGTCGGCGGCCTCGATGGCGGCTCGGATCAGCGCCCGTTCGTGGTCGTCGAGGCGCTCGGCCAGAGAGCGTGGATCCTCGGCGAGGTGGGGTGTCCCCACGTCCCGGTCGCGGGCGTCGTGCCGGAGCACGGAGCGCATCACCTCGGGGCCCACCTCCTCGCCGGCGTGCAGGATCGCGACACGCTCCACGCAGTTGAAGAGCTCCCGAACGTTCCCCGGCCAATCGTACCCGCGAAGCACCTCCATCGCTCCGGAGCCGAAGGCGGGGGGCGTCACGCCGTCGCGAACGCGAAGCCGCTCCGCGGCGTGTGCCACGAGCGCGGGAATGTCCCCGGGCCGCTCCCGCAGCGGTGGCACGTGGATCGGGACGACGTCGAGGCGAAAGCGCAGGTCGTCGCGGAACCGTCCGGCCTCGATCTCGCGGTCGAGGTCCCGGTTGGTGGCGGCCACCACCCGAACGTCCACCGGGATCGGCGTGCCGCCTCCCACGCGCTCGATCACCCCCGACTCGAGCGCCCGCAGCAGCTTGGCCTGCGCCGGGGCGTCGAGGTCGCCGATCTCGTCCAGGAAGAGCGTCCCGCCGTCCGCCAGTTCGAATCGCCCCCGCCGCCGCTCCGTGGCGCCCGTGAACGCACCCCGCTCGTGGCCGAACATCTCGCTCTCGACCAACTCGCGCGGGATGGCGGCCGAGTTGACCCGCACGAAGGGGGCGTCGCGTCGCGCGGAGAGTCCGTGGATGGCCGTCGCGACCAGCTCCTTGCCGGTGCCGCTCTCCCCGGTGATGAGGATCCGCGCGTCGGTCGGCGCGACGCGGCGCACCCGCACCCGAACGGCCTCGATCGCGTCGGAGTCGCCGACGAGGCGCGCGCCCGGGCCCAGCTCTCCCTGGAGCGCACGCGTGAGGTCACGCGCGCGCCGTACCTCCAGCGCGCCCTTCACGGTGAGGAGAACCGACTCCGGGGTCAGCGGCTTCTCGATGAAGTGGAAGGCGCCGATGCGCGTGGCCTCGACGGCGTCGGACAGTGACGCCTCGCCACTCATCATGACGACGGTGGTCGCAGGTGCGATCTCGAGGAATCGCGGGAGCGCCTCGAGTCCGGTCATCCCGGGCAGCATGAGGTCGAGCAGCACCACATCCGGCTCGGCCTCGCGCACCTCCGCGATCCCCGCTTCCGCCGTGGAGGCGTCGCGGACGCGGTAGCCCTCGGCTTCCAGCAGCGCGCGAAGTGATCGGCGGATGTTTCCCTCGTCGTCGACGAGCAGGATCTCGCTCACCCGCGGCCTCCGGTCGAGACTCGGTCGGCCGGTCGGGATCTACCCGGCAGCCGCATGCTGAAGGAGGCGCCGCCCTCGGGTCGGTTGGTGGCCTCTACGCGGCCGTCGTGGGCCTCGACCGTCTGTCGGACGATCGCGAGACCGAGTCCGGTGCCACGACTGCGGGTCGTGAACTCCGCTTCCCAGACGCGATCAAGCAGCTCCGCGGGTACTCCCGGGCCGTCGTCGTCGACACTGATGAGGACGCCGTCGTCGTCGGCGCTCGCACGAACCACCACCCGTCCATCGCCCTGCTCTGCCATGGCCTCCCGGGCGTTGACCACCAGGTTGAGCACCGCCCGCTGGAGGGGGTCGTGATGACCCATCACCCGCGGCAGCTCGCCCTCGATCTCGAGCCCGAGCAGGGCGTCGCCCTCGTCGCTCCCCGTCTCGCGGCGAACCAGAGTACGCAGCATCTCGACGACGTCGACCTCGGCGGGTGGCCCCTCGGCCGGGCGGCCGTAGCGCGAGAAGGCCCGCGCGCGTTCCTCGAGCCGGCTGGTCTCCTCGAGGATGATCTCGGCGGCCTCCCGGGTGGTCGGATCGTCGGAGCGGGCGAGGGCGGACGCGCTCATCCGGATGGGCGTCAGGGGGTTCTTGAGCTCGTGCGCGACCCGGCGGGCCATTTCGGACCATGCGCGCACGCGAGCCGACTCGACCTCCTGGGCGCGAGCCTCGACCAGTTGGCCGTCCATCCGCCGGAGCGCGCTCCGAAGCCGGGCGAACTCGGCGACGGTGTCGCGGTCGCGGGTCTTCGGCGGGAGCCCTTCACCCCGCGCGATCCGCTCCGTCCAGTCGACCATGTCGTGGACCGGGCGTGCGAGGCGCTTCGAGAACCGTCCCGCGGCCCACGCCGCCAGGAGGCTCGTGAGGAGCAGAAGTCCGACCGCGACCCACGGAAGCAGCCGGCCCACGCCATCGAGAAGCAGTGTGAACACGCTCGACTGCCGAACCGATTCCGACAGGGCCGCCGCGTGCTCGTCCGCCAGGCGCGCGAGCGCAGTGTCGCCGGGTGCGGCCGCGCGGGCAGCGTCGATCAGCTCGCCGCCCGACTCCGCCACCGCGGCCCAGGGACCGGCGGTGCCCGCGGCGCTTCCGAGTTCGCCGAGCAGCAGAGCACCGCCGCCGATCGCGATCGCGGCGGGTACGAAGGCGCCGAGCAGCACGGCGACGAAGAGGATCCTGCGGAAGCTGGCGGGGCCGGACATGACTGCGGGTCGCAGGAACGCGGGTGGTCGACACCACTCTAGACCCCGCGCTTCTCGGGCGGCAACCGGCTCCGGTCACTCCGGAGGGCCACGGAGACGGCAGTCGGGGCACCAGCGCCACCCCGGCTCGAGCCGCCGGCCGCATCGGCAGCTGCGCCCTGTCGCGAGCCCGCACCACGGGCAGCCGGCCGAGTCGGACGGGCCGTGGCGCCCGCAGTGCGGGCACGACCGTCCCGCGGAGGCGTCGCCACGCGTGACGTGCGCGGTCTCGTGCGGCGTGGTCCGGCCCTCCGCCACCTGCCGACGTGCGTCCTCGGCCAGCGACCGCATCCCGGCCTCGCGCGCCAGCCGCCGGAGGGTCGGGGTCGAGGCCCCGGCGACGATCGCGTCGCGGAGCGCGTCGTCCATCACGAGCAGCTGGAAGACCCCGGTCCGTCCGCGCAGCCCGGCGTCGCAACGATCGCATCCGACCCCCCCGCAACGATCGCAGCGACATCGTGCGAGTCGCTGCGCCAGGACCGCGGCCACGCCTCCGGCCACGAGGTACGCCGGGACGCCCATCTGAACGAGCCGGGTGAGCGCGCCCGGCGCGTCGTTCGTGTGGAGCGTCGACAGGACGAGGTGGCCGGTCACGGCCGCGGCCATCGCGATGCGCGCGGTCTCGGCATCGCGGATCTCACCCACCATCACCGTGTCGGGATCCTGCCGGAGCACCGCCCGCAACGCCGCCGGAAAGGTGAGACCGCCCTTCGGGTCGACCTGGACCTGCGTGACGCCGGGCACGCGATACTCGACAGGGTCCTCGAGCGTCACGACGTTCCGCCGCTCGCGGTCCAGCGAGTGGAGAAGCGCGTGGAGCGTCGAGCTCTTGCCGCTTCCCGTCGGTCCGGTCGCGAGGATCACACCGCTGCCCGCCTCGACCACCTGCGCCAGCCGGGTCGCGTCGGGAGTCGCCAGACCGAGCTCCTCGAGCGCGAGCGGCGGCCGGTCGGTCTCGAGAACCCGGACCACCGCCTTCTCCGACCCGCCGGTGGGGATCGTCGAGATCCGAAGCGCCAGCTCGCGTCCGGCAGCCCGCATCCGGAGGCTGCCGTCCTGCGGACGCCTTCGAACTGCGATGTCCATGCCGGCCATCACCTTGAGCCGGGACACGAGCGCGGTCCGGACGGTGGGAGGCAGCGACCATGCCCGTCGAAGCAGTCCGTCCACGCGGATCCGCACATCCAGCGATCCGGTCCGGGGCTCGACGTGGATGTCGCTGGCCCGCGCCCGGGCCGCCTCGGCGATGATCTCGTCCACCAGTCGAACGAGGGGCGCGGCCCTCGCGGCGCGCTCGAGGGTCGCGGAATCCCGCACGTCCGCCAGGTCCTCACGCTCCTCGAGGATCGTCGCGAGCCTCGAGATCTCGTCCCGCTGCAGGACGGCGAGGCCCTGATCGATCGCGACCTCCGACGCCACGCACACCCGAAGCCGGCGCCCGACGCGGAACCCGAGGTCGGCGAGTCCGGGATCGAGGGGCGTGGCGGTCGCGATCGTCAGCGTTCGCGCGTCCAGGGCGAGCGGCACCACCCGCCGGGCGCGCGCCAGGTCTGCCGACAGCAGGTCGATCGCGCGCGCGTCGGGCACCAGCGGCGGGCGCACCCACGGCAGTCGGAGCCGGGTCGCGAGCGCCCGGACATCGCCGTCGGCGGTCCGTTGGGGGGGCGCGGGTCGGGGCATGCATCCACCATCGCCCGGGCCGCCGGGCGGTCGGATGGCGAGAGGGGCCGGTCAGTCCAGGAGCGTGAGCACGGTCTCGGGAACGCTCACCAGCGACGCGAGCCGGTCGGCGGCCGACTCCACCATCGGGTCGCCGGCAGCCTCGACGCCCACGATCATCCCCAGCGCCGGGTTCCGCGTGTGCCCGGCTCGCACGTCCTCGAGGTTGCCGTGGTCCGACACCAGGACGAGGCGGTGGCCGGCGGGGAGCGTATCCAGTACCCCTCCGAGGCAGGCGTCCACCCGCTCGAGGGCTTCGACGCCCGCCGCCAGATCGCCGCGGTGCCCGACGGTGTCGGTCGCGTAGTGGGCGTACATGGTAAGACCGGACCGGGCCGCGATCCGCCCGAGGGTCCGTCCGGCCTCGTCGGGCGCGGGCCTCGGAAGGTCGACCGGGCCGAGGTGCCGGACCCAGCCGTCGTTCACGATCTCGCTCGACACGGCGTCTCCCCTCGCGAGGTGCTCGGCGTGACGCGTCAGCACCCCGGCGCCGAGCGCGGCCAGCGGCGGCCCCGCCACCCTGCGCCGGGGCCGCGGGCCGGGCCATCCGGGTGGGTAGGCGTTCGCGAAGGCGACCGAGTGGCCCCGTTCGGTCGCGCGCACGAGAACGTTCCGGTCACGGACGTCGTCGCGCAGCGCGGTGGGAATCCAGGGGCCGAAGTGCCGCCCGAACACCCGGGCGGCGTTGATGCCGGTCAGGAGCGCGGCCTGTCCGGTTCCGCTCTGCGGTGTCCCTTCGACGCCGAGCGTGGCATCGACCGGGAACACCGTCGCCGTCCGCCCCGACGCCCGGGAGGTCGAGCGCGGTCGATCGAGCGAGGGAGGACGGCCGACGAGGCGCTCGAGGGTCGGGAGCCGCGCGGCGAAGAAGGGGTTGTGGCGCGGGTCGGGCTCGCCGATTCCCACCCCGTCCAGAAAGACGAGGAGGACGCCCGGTGAATCGCCGGTCGGGCGGTCCGAGGGTCCGGCGCCTCGTGTCAGATCGCGTCGCCGATCGGTCGGAGGTCGATGGTCACCTGCACCTCCACGTGCCCCATGTCCGCGCGGTCGCGCAGTGCGTCCCGAAGCCGCGGCTCGACCTTCTGGTACGCAGCGAGCACGCCGGTCCGGAGCTCCTTGCGCAGGATCTTCATGGCGTTCACGTCGGGCCGGGACGTCTTGGTCTCCTTCTTCGCCTCGACGAGGTGCTCGGGGTAGACGTTGAAGGGCGCCATGCCGAAGTCCTCGGGGCGATCGTGGTCCAGATAGCGGACCGCGATGCTGACGTCACCGCGAGCCTTGTGGTCGCTGAGGTCACCGATCGCCTGGAAGCGCTGCGCGAGCGGCCCGAGGGTCTGGCTCTGGGCCGCCCCGACGTACGCGCGCTCGACGGCGCCGAACAGGCGCTTGATCCGCTCCGGGTTCGTCGCGTCCACGGGAGGTACGTCCGTGTCGAGCTCCCGCCCGATGGCCTGACGCTCGGCGCGGGTGTCCTCCATCCGGCTGCGACGCCGATCGATGTTCTCGAGGATGCGGTCGGGATTGGTTCTGAGCGACATGGGGCCTCGTGCGGTTCTCGGTTGCGGACTCCCGATGATAACCCGGCGTCGGGAGCGCCTCCAAGGCTTCGACCCTCAACCGTCCGCCAGGTGCCGGTGTCATTCCGCTGAGGGTCGTGAGCCCCACATCGCGGGGCGCGAAGTCGGCCATGCGATGTATCTTGGCGTTGTATCTTGAACATCTGTTCCGCATACCCACGCCCGCGTCCGCCGCCCGTGAACGCACGCCCCACCCCGCTCCTCCTGATCGTCGCCGCGCTGCTCGCGCCGGCGTGGGGCGGCGACGTACGTGCGCAGGACGCGCCGCCGGGGAACGCCGCCGACGTGGCTGCGATCCGGACGGCCGCCACCGTCTACCGGGGTTCCGGAGATGTCTCCGCTCCTGCGCGGTTCGTGGCGGGTCGGGTCGACGAGGGCCGCATCGAGATCGACGGGCGCCTCGACGATACGGCCTGGTCGGAGTCCGGCGTCGCGACGGGGTTCGTGCAGCGCGAACCGGTCGAGGGGGACCCCGCGACCTTCGACACCGAGGTGCGCATCCTCTTCAGCGACGACGCGATGTACGTCGCCGCCCGAATGTGGGACGACGAGCCGTCGACCATTGCACGACAGCTGGTCCGCCGTGACTCGCGCGGGAACTTCGACTGGTTCGGGGTCCAGATCGATCCGAACCTCGATCGCCGGTCCGGATACGGGTTCGAGGTGAGCGCCGCCGGGCAGCAGCGCGACATGTACTACTTCAACGACGAGCGCGAGGACGACGCCTGGAACTCCGTCTGGGAGTCCGACGTGTCGATCGACGACCGGGGGTGGATCGTCGAGATGCGAATCCCGCTCTCGCAGATCCGGTACGAGGCGGGTGCGACCACATGGGGTGTGAACCTGGTACGCCGCCGGGTCGCGAACGCCGAGACATCCTACTTCACGCTGCGATCGCAGCGGGTGCGCGGTCGGGTGAGTCAGTTCGGTCAGCTCGACGGCGTGCGGATCCCGTCGTCGGTCCGGCGCATCGAGGCCCGTCCGTACGCCCTCTCGAGCCTCGCCAGCGGCCCCGCCGAGCCCGGAGATCCGTTCTTCGACGGGAGCGCCGCCGCGATGCAGGTCGGGGGGGATCTGAGGTTCGGTCTTGGGAGCGCCTTCACGATCGACGCCACGATCAACCCCGACTTCGGGCAGGTGGATGCCGACCCGGCCGTCATCAACCTGGGCGCCTTCGAGGTGTTCCTGGACGAGCGTCGCCCCTACTTCGTCGAGGACTCCAACCTTCTGGACTTCGGGCTCGCCGGCTTCCGCGACAAGCTGTTCTACTCGCGGCGCATCGGGCGCGGCCCCCAGGGGAGTGCTCCCTTCGACGCGGACTTCGTCGATGAGCCCATCAACGCCACGATCCTCGGATCGGCCAAGCTCACGGGGCGGACCGAGGGTGGCCTCTCGGTCGGGGGGCTCGTCGCTCTCACGGACGAGGAGTCGGCCGACGTCTTCTTCGAGGACGAGGGCCTGAGGGACGAGGCGATCGTGGAGCCTCGAACGCTCTACGGGGTCGCGCGCATCGAGCAGGACCTCCGCGACGGCGATACCCAGATCGGGGGCATCGTCACGACGACCCGCCGCTCGAACCCGGGCGATGGCGGCCTCGACTTCCTGGCAGCCGAAGCCTACACCGGGGGTGTCGACTTCCAGCACCGGTGGTCCAACCGGACGTGGTCGCTGAGCGCGTGGGCCGCCGGATCGATGGTGCGCGGGGCGGAGGCGTCGATGCTGCGCCTCCAGCGCGCGGCCAACCACCGCTTTCAACGCCCGGACGCGCTCCGCGAATCGATCGATTCGACGGCGACCTCTCTCGCGGGGGTCAGTTGGCGGGTGAGCTTCGGAAAGGAGCGGGGCGACCACTGGACCTGGTCGCTTTGGACCGGCGGCGTGACGCCCGGCTTCGAGGTGAACGACATCGGGTTCTCGACCGCGACGGAGCAGATCGACTTCGGCGCGCGCGTCAACTACGCGCAGATCACGCCGCAGGGGCCCTTCCGCAGCTACAACGTCAGCATGTTCACCTTCCACGACCTGAGCCAGGAGATCCTCGAACCCGAGATCGGGTTCCGGGATGCTCTCAAGAGCTCGACGGTCCGGTTCGACTGGCGGGGTGAGTTCAACAACTTCTGGGGGTTCCGGGGCGACTTCAACTACTCGCCGCGGACCGCGGACTACGGCGGGACGCGAGGCGGACCGGTCATGCTCGACCCGGGCGGGATCCGGTACAACACCCGCTGGAACACCGACCGACGAAACCCGGTCGTGTTCGACTTCAACATCGGCGGCAGTTCGGGGGCGGACGACTCGGGCTCGAGCATCTCGATCGGCGGCGGGATCGAGTTCCGCCCCACACCCACGGTCGAGGTCCGAGTCAGCCCCGAGTGGTCGCGGTCGAACACGGTGAGCCAGTACGTGACCTCGACGTCCACGCTCGCCTACGAGCCGACGTTCGGACGCCGGTACCTCTTCGCCGACCTCGACCGCGAGAGCGTGTCGATGGAGACGCGGGTCAACGTGAGCCTCACCCCGACGCTCACGTTCCAGCTGTACGCACAGCCGCTCATCTCCAGCGGTGACTACGTCACCTACCGACAGCTCGCGGACACGCGCACCTTCGAGTTCCGTGACTTCCAACCCGGGACGCCGGGGGAGGCCGACGGCGAGGTGACCTGCGCCGGCGGCGACATCTGCTTCGTCGATGGCCGTCAGTACATCGACTTCGACGGCGACGGCGGCACCGACTACAGCCTCTCGGACCGGGACTTCAACGTCCGATCGCTCGTCGGCAACGCCGTTCTCCGCTGGGAGTACCGTCCGGGCTCCACACTCTTCCTGGTCTGGCAGAGGCAGCAGCGCGGAAGCGCAGCGATCGGCGACTTCGATTTCGGACGGGACTTCGACGCGCTGTGGGGACTCGAGTCGGAGAACACGTTCATCGTGAAGTTCGACTACTGGCTTCCGCTCTGACCTCCGAGACCGCATGACCGTCGGCGGCCCGCGCGAGTGCCGGCGCGACGACTTCAGCATCCCGCCGGACATCCACTACCTCAACTGCGCGTACATGGGCCCGCTGCCGCGCACCGCGGAACGGGCCGGCGCCGAGGCGATCCGCGAGAAGTCCACTCCGTGGACGGTCGGACCGGACGACTTCTTCGAGACCAGCGATCGGGTCCGGGGTCACTTCGCCGGGCTGATCGGGGGGCGTCCGGAGGACGTCGCGTTGCACCCGTCGGTCAGTTACGCGGTCGCGACCGCCGCACGGAACCTCCCTGCGCCGTCGGGCAGCGCGATCGTGCTTCTCGGCGAGCAGTTTCCCGGCAACGTGTACTCGTGGCATCGGCTCGCCCGCGAGAACGATGCGCGCGTGGTGACCGTGGCGCGGCCCGACTCGGTGACGGCCGGTGCGGCATGGAACGAGCGCGTCCTCGCCGCCATCGACTCCGACACGTCCATCGTAGCGCTCCCACAGATCCACTGGACCGACGGCACGATCTTCGACCTCGTGGCGATCGGCGCCCGGGCTCGAGCGTTGGGAGCAGCCCTGGTCGTGGATGGGACGCAGTCGATCGGCGCGATGCCCTTCTCGATCGAGGAGGTGCGGCCCGACCTCGTGGTCGCGGCCGGCTACAAGTGGCTCCTCGGCCCCTACTCCACCGCGCTCACCTGGATGGGCGAACGCTTCTCCGACGGTGTCCCCCTGGAGGAGGGGTGGATCGCGCGTGAAGGGAGCCACGACTTCCAGGGGCTGGTGGACTACACCGACGCATACGGACCCGGCCGCGTGCGCTACGACGTCGGCGAGCGGTCGAACTTCGCGCTGCTCCCGGTGCTGGAGGCGTCGCTCGCGTACGTCGCCGGTCTCGGGCCCGCCTCCATCCGCAACTGGTGCGACCGCATCACGCAGCCGCTGCTCGCCCGCGCCCGCTCTCTCGGCTTCGGGGTGGAGGCCGACGCATGGCGGGCACGCCATCTGTTCGGCCTTCGAATGCCGGAGGGCGTGGACCTCGGGCGGCTTCGGGAACTGCTGACCGCGCGTCGGATCCACGTCTCGCTGCGCGGGACGGCGCTCAGGGTGAGCCCGAACGTCTACAACGACGAGGGCGACGTGGCGGCGCTCGCCGAGGCGCTGGCGGACTCCGTCGCCGGCTGAGTCGTCCGGGGCGGGTCCCGCGGCGTCCGGCGGCCGTGGGCGCCGGACGACGGGGAGAGGTCACATCCCGAAGAACACCTGCGGTGTGGTCCCCACCTCCACGCCGTGCGCCGCGAACCACCCGCGATTCACCTCGAGCGCGTACTGGGCCGGCCCCGAACTCTCGACGAGCTCCTCGCTCTCCGGCTCCATCGGCTGGATGTCGATGATCCGGAAGGCGGCGTCCATGTAGGCGATGTCGAGCGGGATGTACGTGTTGCGCATCCAGAAGGCGCGCTCCGCCATGTCCTGGAACACGAACAGCATCCCCGCGTCGTCGCCCAGCTCCTCGCGGTCCATCAGGCCCTGCGCGCGCTGAGCCGCGGTACTCGCGACCTCGGCCACGATCGTGTCGGCCGCGGTCGCGTTTCCGAACACGACCCATGCGGTACCGCGGGCGGGGCGAGGCGTCGCGCCGGGCTCGGCGGACTGGGGGCTCCTCGCGGGCAGGGGAGTGCCTCCGCTCGCCACGGCCGTCGTGCGCTCCCCGGACGACGGATCGGGCGATCCTCCGCCGCAGGCCACGAGGCTCACCGCCACCAGAATCGGAACGGCCCTCCGAACCCCCGGTGAGAATGCTTCAAGCATCATGGAAATTCCTTGTCGTGGCGGCACTTCCCAGGGTCGCACCGAGGCGCCCTTTCCTGTAGCTTTAGCCCTCGGTCCGACCGTCCGTGGACGTCCGGACCGTGAAGGTACCACAGCCGGACCGCGTTCGTTCGATGCTCGATTCAGAACTCCTGGAGATCCTCGTCTGCCCCGAGACGAAGCAGCCGCTTCGCCTCGTCGAGCGGAGTGAGGTGGATCGACTCCTGGGGGCACTCGACGGCGAGCCGCGAACCGTGTCCGGCGGGGAGGTCGCGCCGATGGAGGGGGCGCTCGTCCGCGAGGACGACACCCGCCTGTACCCCGTCCGCGACGGCATCCCGATCATGCTGATCGACGAAGCGGTCGAGCTCTCCTGACTCGAGAGCCCACGCCGCGACGAGACGACCCGCGACCCTACTTCGAGGAATCACAAGGGATCATGCGGTTTTCCAGACTCGCAGCGCTTGCCGGGGTCGTACTCCTGGCGGCCTGCGCCGGGGAGTATCCCCAGTCATCCATCGCTCCCGCGACCGATTTCGCCCAGCGGATCCAGGATCTCTACTTCCAGATCTTCCTCTGGACGATGGGCATCCTCGCGGTGGTGTGGATCGTTCTCGCCTACATCCTCGTGCGCTTCCGCGAACGACCGGACTCGCCGGTACCGGAGCAGGTCCACGGCCATCTCGGCCTCGAGATCGCGTGGACGATCGTGCCGGCGCTCATCGTCGTCGCCATTGCGGTGCCGACGATCCAGGCGACCTTCGACACGCAGACGCCCCACCCGGACGCGATCGTCGTGGACGTGATCGGGCACCAGTACTGGTGGGAGTTCCACTACCCGGAGCACGGGGGTCAGCGGACCGCGAACGAGCTTCGTCTTCCCGTGGACCAGCCGGTCGCCCTGAGGATCTGGTCGGACGACGTGCTGCACTCCTTCTGGGTGCCGCAGCTCGGGGGGAAGCGCGACGCGAACCCGCTGCGGGCGGTGCCGGAGGGTGATGACATCACGTACAACTGGATCTTCATGACCCCGCAGGAGACGGGGACGTTCATGGGGCAGTGCGCGGAGTTCTGCGGAGAGTCCCACGCGATCATGGGGATGCGGGTCGTGGTCGAGTCGCAGGAGGACTTCGATCAGTGGCTCGCCGACTGGGACACCGGCCACGCGCCCGTGACCGAGACGGCGCAGGCCGAGATCGAGGCGGAGCCGGATGCGGCCGCGCTCGCCGGTCCGCAGGATCCCGCCGGCGAGTCGGCGGCGCCTGCAGTGACGGGTGCCGAAGCGGCGCAGCAGGCGCTGATCGAGGAGGGTCGCCAGGCGTTCGCCATCGGCGGGTGCGCGGGGTGCCACGCGATCAACGGTGACCCGTCGGCCGGCGGGGTGCTCGGCCCGAACCTGACCCTGCTCGGAAGGCGCTCGACGATCGCGGCCGGGTGGCTCGAGAACACGCCGGAGAATCTCGAGCGCTGGATCGCCGACCCCCGCTCGTTCAAGCCGGGGGTGCTCATGCCGGGGGTCGACTACCCGTCGGACCCGCCTTCGTTCTGGCCGGCCACGAATCTGTCACCCGAGCAGGTCCGCGCGGTCGCGGCCTACCTCTTCTCCCTGCGCTGACGCATGAGCGAGACGACCCTCAATCCGGACATGGCGCCGGACGACACGGCGCCCGACTCCGCTCCGAGCCACATGCAGCACGGCGGCCACGACGAGCCGACCGGTCTCTGGAGCTGGATCACGACCGTCGACCACAAGCGGATCGGGATCATGTACTTCCTCACCTCCCTGGTCTTCCTGGGGATCGGTGGGATCGAGGCGCTCATCATCCGCCTCCAGCTCTTCGCGCCCGAGCAGGCGCTGATCTCGGCCGAGACGTACAACCAGCTGTTCACGATGCACGGCACCACCATGATCTTCCTGGTGGCGATGCCGATGGCGGTGGCGTTCTTCAACTACGTCGTACCGCTCCAGATCGGGGCTCGTGACGTCGCCTTCCCGCGGCTGAACGCGCTCTCGTACTGGATCTACCTGTTCGGCGGCATCTATCTGAACGTATCGTGGTTCTTCGGCGCGGCGCCCAACAACTCGTGGGTCGGGTACGCGCCGCTCACGAACACGGTCTACAACCCGGGCCTCAACGCGGACTTCTGGGTTCTGGGGCTCTCGATCCTGGGCGTGAGCTCGATCATGGGTGGCGTGAACTTCATCACCACGATCATCCAGCTGCGGGCCCCCGGCATGAAGCTGATGCGCATGCCGATCTTCACCTGGATGACGTTCGTGACGTCGTTCCTCCTGGTGACGGCGCTCCCGGTGATCGCGGTCGCGCTCATCCTGCTCGCGTTCGACCGCTTCTTCGCGACCAACTTCTTCGTCGCGGCGAGCGGGGGTGACCCGGTGCTCTGGCAGCACCTCTTCTGGATCTTCGGTCACCCCGAGGTCTACATCCTCGTCCTTCCGGCGTTCGGCGCGATCTCGGACGTGATCCCGGCGTTCAGCCGGAAGCCGCTCTTCGGCTACCCGGTCGTCGTGTACGCCGGCGTGCTGATCGGCTTCATCGGCTGGGGCGTCTGGTCGCACCACATGTTCACCTCCGGACTCGGTCCGATCGCCGACTCCTTCTTCGTCGCCACGACGATGATCATCGCCATCCCCACGGGCGTGAAGATCTTCAACTGGATGGCGACCATGTGGGGCGGCCGGATCAAGTTCAACACGGCCATGAACTTCGCGATCGGACTGGTCGCGCTCTTCACCGTCGGCGGCCTTTCGGGGATCATGCACTCCTCGGCCCCGGTCGACCTGCAGCAGCACGACTCGTACTTCGTGGTGGCGCATTTCCACTACGTGATCGTCGGCGGGATCCTGCTCGGGATGTTCAGCGGGCTCTACTACTGGTTCCCGAAGGTGACCGGCAGGTTCATGGACGAGAAGCTCGGGTCCTGGCACTTCTGGACGACCCTGATCGGCTTCAACGTGACCTTCTTCCCGATGCACTTCAGCGGGATGTACGGGATGCCGCGGCGGACGTGGACGTACTCCTCCGAACTGAACGTGGGGCTCTACAACCAGCTCTCGACCTACGGCGGATTCATTCTCGCGATCAGCACGGTCATCCTTCTCTGGAACATCTGGAAGAGCGCGCGCAGCGGGGCCGAAGCCGGATCGAATCCGTGGGGCGCGCCGTCGCTGGAGTGGTCGATCCCGTCGCCTCCGCACCACTACAACTTCCCCGCGCTCCCGACGGTGCAGTCGCGTGAGCCGATGTGGCACGAGGCGGAGCGCAAGGCGATCGAGGCCGTGACGCTCGCGCACCCGGAGGTGGAGCCCGAGATGCCCAACCCGTCCTACTGGCCGATCCTGCTCGCTCTGGGCGTCACGGCGACGTGGGCGCTCGTCATGACCGGCATCTGGTGGGTGCCGCTGATCGGCTTCGCGTACACGGCATTCTGCACCTACATGTGGGCGTTCGAGGATCCGTTCGCGAAGAAGGGCGCGGAGGTGACCCATGGCTGAGGCCGTGATGGGGCACGGGGCCGGACACGACGCGTCGCACGGTGGCGGTGACCACGACGGCCATCACTACACGGCGACTGGGCTGAACAGCTGGAAGGTCGGATTCTGGACCTTCATCGGGTCGGAGTGCCTCTTCTTCGGCACGCTCCTCTCGACCTACATGGTCTACAAGGGGGCGAGCCTCGAAGGGCCGTACCCGCTCGACATCTTCGACATCCCGCTGACGACGTTGTCGACGTTCGTCCTCCTGATGAGTTCGCTCGCGATGGTGCTAGGGCTGGACGGCGTGCAGAAGGGGAGTCGGGGAAAGGCTGCGTTCTGGCTCGGCGTCGTGGTGGTCTTCGGGTCGATCTTCCTCGGCTTCCAGTACTACGAGTTCAACCATTTCATCCACGAAGGACTGACGCTGCAGCACAGCGTCTTCGGGTCGACCTTCTACGTGCTGACCGGTTTCCACGGCGCCCACGTGACCGTCGGTGTGATCTGGATGACCACCCTGCTGGTCCAGTCGCTTCGAGGGAAGCTCACGCCGGACAAGGCGCTGCAGGTGGAGATCGCCGGTCTGTACTGGCACTTCGTCGACATCGTCTGGATCGTGATCTTCGTCCTCGTCTACCTGATTCCATAGAGGCCCGCCCATGTCCGAGATGACGCACGAAGGCGCGCACGGCGCGGTGCACGGGGACGACCACGGCCACGACGATCACAGCCACGCTTCGCCCGGCTTCTACTGGATGATCGGCGGGATCCTCGCGGTACTGACCGCGGTCGAGGTGGCGCTCTTCTACATGAAGCCGCCGCTCGAGCAGCCGCTGCTGCTGATCCTGTCCGCGGTGAAGTTCGTGCTCGTCGTGGGCTACTTCATGCACCTCAAATTCGACTCCAGGGTGTTCACCGGTGTGTTCATGGCCGGCTTCGTACTGGCGATGTTCATGGTGTCGGCCCTTGTGGTGCTCTACCACTTCCTGCCGCCGATGCAGGTCCCTGCCGTAGGCTGACGCCGGTCGGCCCGAGGGCAGCCGGGCGGTCCGGCGGCCGTACCCCGGTCGAGAGGCTGGACTTCGTGAACGGGGTCCGGCCTCTTCGTGTATCCGATCGCATGACTCGCTCCCGAACCCGATCGATCGGCGTCCGCCTCGCGGGCGCGATCTGCCTGGCCGTGGTTCCCTGCCCGCCCGGACTCGGGTCGGGGAGCGCAGCGGCACAGGCACCGGAGGTGATCGAGATGGGCCCGGCACCGCATTCAACGTGGGAGTACGAAGCGGCGCGCGAAGTCGAGCGCGAGGTTCACGCGGCCATCCTGGCCAAGGACCAGCCGGGCGTACGCGACTCCCACATCGAACGCGCGGTCGCCCTTGGACGGCGGTTCGCGGAGGCCGCGCCCGAGACGGCCGACGCCCACTACTGGCTGGCGGTCTCGCTTGGGCTCGAGACGGAGTACTCCGGTCCGTTCGCGAAGCTGACCACGGGCAAGGCGTGCTACGAATCGACGGCGCGGGCGCTCGAGCTGGATCCCGGGCACGCGGGCGCGCACGAGCTTCTCGGCCGTATCCACGCGGGCGTCATGCGGTTGCCGTGGCTCGTCCGCAAGCTGGGCGCGTCACTCGGGATGAACGACGCGCTGGGTGAGGCGAGCTGGGAGTCGGCCGAGGCGCATCTGGAACGCGCCGCCGAACTGGACACCCGCGCCATCGCGCCGCGGCTCGAGCTGGGGAAGCTGCTCGTCGAACTGGACCGGCCCGGCGACGCCACGGCGTGGTGGAACCGGGCACTGGAGATCGAGCCGGCGAACGAACTCGACCGCGCGATGCTGGCGGAGGCCGATTCGCTCCTCAGGGCGTCTCCGAACTGAGTTCACGCCGGCCGAGGAGGTCCGCGATCTCCGGGTGACGCCGCGAGACGTTCCACGCGAGCCACGCGGCGGCGAGGAGGTTTCCGCCGAGAATCCCCCACCACGCCGTCGCGCCCAGCAGGAACGCTGCGAGCATCGCGATCAGCCCCACCGTGAACGCCTCGAACACGGCGAACAGGAGAAGCCCCGCCACCAGCACGGACGGAGCGTCTTTCGCCCTCGACGCGCCGAACGCGACCAGGAGCCCGATCGCGGTGAAGACGATCGCGTGGTAGAGCGTGTAGCCCAGCACGGTGGTTCCGTCCACCACGATGTCGGCGGCTCCCGACGCGCCGAGCACCATCGCCGACCCGATCGCACCCGGCGTGTAGAACGGCTCCGCGGCGATGGTGTCGATGAGAAGCATCCAGATGCCCACGAGGACCGCCGTCGAGATGCCGAGGATGAGGCCCTCGCGCACCCACGGGATGCTCACCAGCGCGCCGATCGCGGTCGGCCCTGCCGTCCCGGCGGCTCGCTGGCAGTACAGGACCATCGCCAGTCCCGCCACGAGATTCCCGATCAGCGCGGTCGGCCACCCGACGAACGTCACCACGTCGGGGCCGTTCAACAGCACAGCGCCGTAGAAGATGAAGGCGAACAGCATCCCGCCGAGCGCGAGCCCGATCGGGACGGGCGCGTTGACGTCGAGATTGTGCAGCGCCCACGCGGTGGTCATGCCCATCACCAGGAACGACGTGTAGTGCAGCACGGTGTAGGCGGGAACGCCTGCGGCGCCCGGGGTGCCGAGCAGCGCCTCGGCCATGAAGCCCGGCGTCGCGAGCGGGGTGCCCGCGATCAGATCCGTCACGAAGAAGAAGACGGCGATCACGGTGGCGCCGATCACTCCGGCCGCCAGTCCTCGAACGAGTACCTGAGCGTTCAAGCGGACTCCTCTGCCTCGGGGGCGTACATGTCGGATCTGGACGAGCACCGGACGGGCCGGCACAGTGAAGAATGACCCGCACACCCCCCGAGGTTCCAGCGAAACGTCCGCGCAACGTCTTCTCGGATGACCGGGCACGGTGGTTCAGGGGCTTCGCGTGGGGCGCCTTTCCGGGGACGTTCATCGGCGTCGTGGTGTTGGCGAAGTACGGTGTGGTAGCGGGGATCGCCGTGTTCCTGCTGTTCACTCTCGGGGTCGGAGGGGTCGCGATCGCGGTCTCGGAAACGGTTGGGGAGATGGTGCGGGGCGTCACGGACGGGAAGGCACGTCCGAGCCCCGGCACGCACTCCAGGGCGGACGCCCTGCTCGTGAGGGGGGACGCGAAGGCGGCGGTGGACGTGCTCCGCGCTTCGCTCGAGCAGTTCCCGGACGACCCCGACGCGTGGCTGCGGATCGCCCGAATCCAACGCGACGAGTTCGAACGTCCGAGGGAGGCGCTCGTCGCCTTCCGGCGAGGTCGCGCGACCGGGGCCTGTACCACGGCCCAGATGCGACTCACGATGCGGGAGATGCTGGAGACGGCCGGCGGACTTGGTCAGCGACATCTCGTGTCGGCGGATCTCGAGGCCCACCGCGACGCGTTCGAAGGCACGGAGGAAGCGGCCTGGGCGACGCGCGAGCTGGACGAGCTCAGCCGACCCGGCGACGCTTCCGCTTCATGAAGTCCATCATGATGTACTGCCCGAGCGTGACGGTGCTCGTGAAGTAGGCCTTTCCGCGGGCGATCTCGGAGACCTTCCGGACGAACTGCACCAGGTAGGGGTCGCGCGCGAGCATGAAGGTGTTGATCGGGATGCCCGCCTTCCGGCACGCAGCCGCCTCCTTGAAGGTCCGCCGCAGGATGTGGGCGTCGAGCCCGCCCGAGTTCGTGTAGACCTGCCCGTTCGGGAGCGTCACCGCGCTCGGCTTCCCGTCGGTGATCATGACGATCTGCCGCATGTCCTGCTTCTGCGCGCTGAGGATCCGGCGCGCCAGCTCGAACCCCTCCGCGGTGTTCGTGTGGAAGGGACCGACCTGGGCCTTCGACAGCTGACTGAGCGGGATCTGCTCGGCGCGGTCGCCGAAGGTGAGCACATGGATCGAGTCACCGGGATACTGCGTTCGGATGAGGTGGCTGAGCGCCAGCGCCACCCGCTTCGCCGGAGTGAAGCGGTCCTCGCCGTAGAGGATCATCGAGTGGGAGACGTCCAACATCAGGACGGTCGCGCAGGACGACCGGTGCTCGGACTGGTGCACCATGAGGTCGGAGTAGTCGAGGTCGAGGGGACCCTCGACCTCCCGCCCGTCGGCATTCGCTCGCTCGATCGCGTTCTTGAGCGTGGCCGGAATGTCGAGGTTCATGGTGTCGCCGAACTCGTAGGGCTTCGATGCCGCCTCCGCCTCGATGCCGGTGTCGAGGTGCGGCGTGTCGTGCGAGCCGGCCGCCGACTTGCCGAGACCGCCGAGGAGCCCCTTGAGCGCCCGGTAGCCGAGAAAGTCCATCCCCTTCTGCGAGAGGTTGAACTGGACGGTCTGCGCGGCCTCCTTCGCCTCGTCGATGTTCCCTTCGCCGGTAACGTCCTGCATCTGCCCGGGAAACTGCGGCTGACCGTTCTCCAGCGTGATGAAGCCCTCGTCGACGAGCCGCTCGATGAGCCGGTCGAGCATCTCGGCGATCTCCTGCTGGACCGCCTCGTCGCCCTGCCCCTCACCGCGGAGCTCCTCGATCATCTCCGGGGTCAGTTCGCCGCTCTCGATCAGCGCCTGGAGGAGCTGGCGCTTCAGCGCGTCCACCGAGTTGGTATCCTCGACACCCGACCACCCCCAGTACGGATGGTAGTGGGGTCCGCCCGCGAATCCCCCGTTGAGGAGGAAGTCGGAGAGCTGGTCCATGAGGCCCTCGAGATTGAGAGCGTCGATCCAGCCGCCCTTGTACTTCGTGTAGCGGGTGAAGCGCATGGGACCCGGGCGCGGTGGGAGTCGGCGAGCCTAGTGCGACCTACCCGCGAGGTCCCGGGCAGGTTCGCGGTGGTTCGCGTGTCGGGCCGGTCGGGATAGCTTGGGCTCCATGACCGCCCCCCGATCCGCCGAGTCGATCGACCCGCGACCCACCCGCGCGGCCCTGCTCGACTTCTTCGACCAGCGTGCACGCCCGCTGCCGTGGCGCGAGACCGACGACCCCTACGCGATCTGGGTGAGCGAGATCATGCTCCAGCAGACGCGGGTCGAGACGGTGATCCCCTACTGGCAGCGCTGGATGGCACGCTTCCCGGACGTCGAGGCGCTCGCGTCCGCTCGCGAAGAGGAGGTGCTGAAGGCATGGGAGGGCCTGGGGTATTACTCCCGGGCCCGGAACCTTCGGAAGGGCGCCGCGGTGGTCCGTGAACGGTTCGGCGGAGAGGTCCCGTCGGATCCGGACCACCTGCGCGAGGTGCCCGGGATCGGCCCCTACACCGCGGGTGCCGTGGCGAGCATCGCGTTCGGCGTCGTGACGCCGGCGGTGGACGGGAACGTCCGTCGCGTGCTCTCCCGGCTCTTCGACGAGCCGAAGCCGACGGCGGCGTGGCTAAGGGACCGTGCGGGTGAGCTGGTCGACCCCGACCGTCCGGGCGACTTCAATCAGGCGCTGATGGAGCTCGGCGCGACGGTCTGCACGCCGACGTCCCCGCGCTGCACCGGCTGCCCGGTGGCGACGCGCTGTGCCGCGAGAACGGCCGGGACGCAGGAGGAGCGGCCGGCGCCGAAGAAGCGCGCTCCGGTCCCGCACCGACGAATCACGCTCGTGGCCGCGTGCCGTTCGACCGACGACGGGTGGCGGGTGGCGATGCGCAGGCGGCCCTTCGACGGCCTGCTCGGGGGGCTCTGGGAGTTCCCGGAGTGGGAGCACGATGCGGACCCGCCGCTGGCGGTCACCCTGCCGGAGGTGGAACACGCGTTCTCGCACTTCCGAGCGACGTATCGGCCGTTCCTGGTGGTCGCCCGCGGTGCGGCCGAGGGGTGCGGCGCGGCCGAGCTTCACGGAACTGGCGAGGTGAGCACCGGGGAGCCGAGGTGGCTGCCGGCCCGGCAGATCGACGCCCTCGCACTCCCGGTCGCGCAGCGCCGGATCGCAGAGTCGGTGCTGGACTGGCTCGGCCGTCAGTCGGGGAGCCTGTAGGCGACGATCGACTCGACGTCGAAGTCGTCGCGGAGGACACCCCAGAGAAGCCCGTCTTCGACCACGCGCAGAGAGAAGCGCCTCGGCACCTCGACGGCCTCCATACTGCCGCTCGAAGGTTCGACCACCAGCCACGTGATCCCGCCGGTCGCCGGAGCTGATTCGGGGGCGACCCAGAGCCGGCCGTCGTCGCCGCCGACGATTCGTCCGAACGCCGGAAGGGTCTCGGGCCGGGGAGCCTCGGCGAGCTGATCGAGCACCCGCAGCGCCGACGCGGCCTCGTCGCCGAGGTTCGCGCGCAGGGTGACCGCGCGCGCGTCGACGCGCGCGCGCCAGGCGGACTCGGTGGTCGGGCGGGTCAGGGCGGGCGCCCGCAGGACGCGCCGCGCCGTGCCGTCCAGGTCGTACACGGTGAACTCCCAGCGGGCTGTGTGGCCCACCACCAGCCGGTGTCCCAGCAGTGCGTGGTGCGTGGTGTGTTGCACGACGGGAGCCGTGGACGACGTGACCATGCCGCCGTCCACCTGCTGCGACACCATGTGCATCTCCGGGCCCGGCGCCTCGGCGATGACGCGCGTCGCGTGTCCCCGCTCGTCGAAGAGCGTGAAGCGCGCCGTCCGTCGGATCGGGGAGAGTTCATCGGTCGCCTCGTACTCGTCGGGCAGGTCGAAGGAAGCGCCCACCAGTCCCTCCGGCGTCCAGTGCAACTCGAGCGGTCGGCCCGCGGAGGCATCCAGCGCGAAGTCGTCGACGTACGCACCATCGCCGGCGAACCGCGTGACGCGTCGTGGGAGGAAGTCCAGCGCCAGGATCTCGTCGCCCGCTGCGGTCGCGTGCATGAGCGACCGGAACTCGCCCGGACCGTCGCCCTCGCGACCCACCGTGGCACGCAGCCGACCGTCGGCGCCGAACAGCAGCAGCTCGCTCTCCCCCCGGTTCGCGACGACGAGGTCGCCCCGAGCGGTGATCGCCAACGCGGACACCCGAAAGAGGCGCCAGGCATCGCCCGGTCCTTCGGAAGCGATCGATACCGCAGGGGTCGGATCCACGGGACGGGCGAGTGGCGGATCGACGAGCCCGAGTGTCGTGATCGCGATGCCCGCAGAGTCCTCCTGGGTCACCGCCTCCATCGGCTCGGTGGCCGGCTCGCTCGAGCACGCCGAGAGAGCGATCCACGCGACGCCCGCACACCACACTCGATTCCGCACCCGGCCAGCCCTCGCTTCGGGGAGTCCACCCGTCCCGAAGTGGGACGCGACTGAGACGGGTGGAGTTGCCTGCACGCTTGCCGGAGGACGCACTCGCGTGTAGCCGTGAACGTCCGACCCCGCACGTCACGGAGACTTCGATGCCGACCAACCCGCTCCGCGCCCCTGCCGCCGTCGCGGCGCTCGCACTCGTCCACCTGGTGATCCCGGGTGGGCTCGCCACGCCGCTGTCCGCGCAGGGCGCCCCCTCTCTCTACGAGCCCGGCATCTCGCCCGACGGATCCCAGATCGCCTTCGTGTCCGGCGGCGACATCTGGACGGTCGCCGCGGAGGGTGGCGCGGCGCGGCTTCTGGTCGCGCATTCCGCGCACGAGTCGCGTCCGCTGTACTCGCCCGACGGCCGGCACCTCGCGTTCAACTCCGATCGGAACGGAGGGACCGACGTCTTCGTCATGGATCTCGGCAGCGGGAACGTGCGGCGGGTGACGAACGACTCCGGGTCCGAGGAGCTGAACGGATGGTCCCCGGACGGCGAGTGGATCTACTTCAGCTCGAGTGCCGAGGACGTGGCGGGCACGCACGACGTCTTTCGGGTCCGTGCGAGCGGCGGCACGCCGATGGTCGTGGCGGGCGACACCTACGAGGGCGAGTACTTCTCGGCCCCGGGCCCGGACGGGATGCTCGCGATCTCGACGCGCGGTGATCAGGCGCGAAGCCAGTGGTGGCGAAACGGCCACTCGCACATGGACGAGTCCGAGATCTGGATCGTGAACGAGGCGACCACGGAGGGGGGCGTGCCGAGCTATCGCCAGGTCGCGACGGGTGGTAAGAACATGTGGCCGATGTGGCTCAGCAACGCGGATGATCGTGCCCTCGCGTTCATGTCGGACCGGTCGGGAGCCGAGAACATCTGGGTGACGCTGGTGGACCCGGAGGGGACCTTCTCGACGAGCAGTCGTCTCGTGCAGCTCACGAACTTCGATGATGGCCGGGTGCTCTTCCCGAGCGTCACGGCGGGCGGCTACACGATCGCCTTCGAGCGGGACTTCGGGATCTGGACCGTCGACTTCGAGCAGGGCGCCACCCCCCGACGCCTCGACGTCACCCTCATGGGTGCCATCGAGGGCCCCACCCCCGAGGCCGACGAGCAGGACTCCGGCTGGGGCTCGATCGCCGTGTCGCCCGACGGCGAGAAGTGGGCATTCGCCGCTGGCGGCGACGTATGGGCGGCCTCGACGTCCGACGAAGTCCCGGCGACCCGGGTCACCGACACCCCCGCCGAGGAGGGGGGCATCGTCTGGACGCCCGACTCGAACGGGATCGTATATGCGTCGTGGAGGAGCGGCACCGAGAAGCTCTACCACTACGACTTCACCACGAGCAGAGAGCGGCAGCTCACGACGGGCGACGCGCGGGACGGCGTCGGCGACTTCTCGCCCGACGGGCGGTGGCTGGCGTACGCGCGCCAGCTTCACGACGAGCGCGAGCTCCGAGTGATCGAGTGGGCGACCGGCGAGGACCGGATGCTCGTTCAGGATGTCGCGGGCGGCGGGACCTGGTCCCCCGACTCTCGCTGGATCGCGTACGGTGCTGAAACCGACGAGTTCAGTAACGTGAAGGTCGTTCCGGTCGAGGGCGGCGAAGCGCGCCAGGTCAGCTTCCTCGCGAGTTCGAACTTCGGGTCGGTCCAGTGGAGCGCCGACGGGTCCTTCATCGTCTATCGCACGAGCCAGCGCACGGAGCCGGGTGAGCTGATCAAGGTCGATCTGGTACCGGCGCCGCCGACCTTCGACGAAGACACGTTCCGGGAGCTCTTCAACGAGCCCGACCCGGAGGACGAGCCTGGAGACGATCCGGACGAGCAGGCCGATCGGTCGACCGCGGGCCCGGGTGAGCCCGTCGATGCGCCGGACGCCGTCGAGATCGAGTGGGACGGTATCCGGCGCCGGGGCGGTGTGGTGCCGACCAACTTCTCGGTGGGCTCGATCCTGCTCCACCCCGACGGCGAGTCGGGTGTCGTGACCGGAGAGGGCGGGATGCGTCGGGTGACCTTCGGCGCGAACGGGGACGTCGAGTTCGAGAGCATCGACGTCGCCGGCAACCCCATCGCCTTCTCGGAGAACGGGCGCCAGCTGTACACGAGCCGCGGGGGGCAGCTCCGGGTCGTCGCGTGGCCGTCCGGGAACGAGCGGACCGTCTCGACCACGGTCGAGGTCGTGGACGACTTCGAGCGCACGAAGGTCGCCGCCTTCGAACAGGGCTGGGGCGAGATGCGGGACGGATTCTACGACCCCGACTTCCACGGCACCGACTGGGACGCCGTGCGGGACGAGTTCCGGTCGCAGATGGAGGGCGCGCGAACTCGCGCGGAGTTCGGCCGACTGATGGACATGATGCTGGGCGAACTCGACGCGTCGCACCTCGGGCACTCGGGTCGGACCGGACCGCCCCAGGGCGGCGACGGCCATTCCACCGCCCGCCTCGGTCTCAGGTTCGATCGCATCGCCTATGAGAACGACGGCCGCTTCGTGGTGAGCGAAGTAGTCGCGCTCGGGCCGGCGGACGTATCGGGCGACGTCGCGGTCGGCGACGAGATCGTCTACGTGGGCGATACCGCGCTCGACGGCGCGACAGATCTGAATCTGCTGCTACGGGACGCGCAGGGAGAGCAGGTGGTGCTCGGTGTGTCGACCGACGGCGCCGCGCCGCGCAACGTCGAGGTGCTCGCCACGTCCTCGGGAGCCGAGGGACAGCTCCGGTACCGGAACTGGGTCGAGAGTCGCCGGGCGTACGTCGCGGAGATCAGCGACGGGCGCGTCGGCTACGTCCACATCCCGTCGATGTCGGAGGGCTCGCTCACGCAGTTCATCCGTGACCTCGATCAGGAGAACCACGCACGCGACGGCGTCGTGATCGACGTCCGGGACAACAACGGCGGCTTCGTGAACGTGTACGCGATCGACGTCCTGGCGAGGCGGAACTACTTCACGATGGAGTCACGCGGCAGCGACGTTCGCGCGCCCTCGCGGGTGCGTCTCGGGCAGCGCGCCCTGCTGGCTCCCACGGTTCTCGTGACCAATCAGAACACACTCTCGGACGGAGAGGACTTCACCGAGGGGTACCGCGAACTGGGCCTGGGGAGCGTGGTCGGAGAACCGACGGCGGGGTGGATCATCTTCACGGGCAGCCGGGGGCTGGTGGACGGCACGAGCGTGCGGATGCCGAGCACCTTCATCCGTGACAACCGAGGCCAGAACATGGAGCTCAATCCCCGTCCGGTGGACGTGGAGGTCGAGCGTCCCGCGGGAGAGTCCTACCTCGGGGTCGACAGCCAGCTGGACGCCGCCGTCCGGACGCTGCTGGAGCAGATCGACGGGAGGTAGGTGGACGAAGGCCGAGTCTCAGCCTTCATCCGCCGCCCCGTCGTCCCCCCCGGGCTCCCGAATCGCGTTTCTGAGAGTCGCGTAGCCGAGCTCGGCCCACGGCGCGCGACCACGCCCACCCAGTGGCTGGGCGATCCCCCGCGCGAGCCACGCGACGACCTCCTGCAGCGCCTGCGGTCTCGACGAGTAGAGTCGGTTCCGGCCCTCCTCCTCGATGTCCACCAGTTCGGCATCGGACAGCACGCGGAGGTGCCGCGTGGTGGTCGGCCAGGAGTGCCTGAATCGATCAGCGATTTCGCCCGCGGTCATCCGTCCGCCGCGTGCGTGGAGCGTGGTCAGCATTCGACGGCGGGCCGGATGGGCGAGGGCGCCGAAGACGCGGTCCAGCGTCTCCGGCGACACGAACGGAGCGCCCGCTTCGCTTCGGGTCGAGTCAGAGCGCCTCGACATTCCAGAATTCCATGTCCTCGCACAGCGCACCCATCGGCTCCCAGTGGCGCATCACCTCGACCGACTCGTGTGCCGCCTCGACGGCGTCGCGACTCGCCCACGAGAACGACTCGAGGTAGGCGCGGTTCCCCGCCCCGTCGGACGCCCGCTGGATCCTCGCGGGATCCGCCGTGGTGAATCCGCAGTTCGAGAGGACCTGCCAGTGGGTCATCAGCAGGCGCTCGAACTCCTCCTCGTGGCCCCGTTTCACGCGGTACCGACAGACGGTATCGATCGGATTCGACATGTCTCGCCTCCTGTGGAGTGGATTGTGACAATCGACATTTAGCATTATGGCTAAATGTTCGCAAGCGCGTTTCTCGCGGGCATCTCGGATCGTGAAGGAGGGCGGAGGGGCCGGACGTCAGCGCCGCGGCGGCCAGGTCAGCAGCGACCGCTGATCGAAGGTCTGATTGAGCGCTCCGTAGCGATCCATGATGAGGGCGGTCTGAGCCTCGATCCGGGCCCCCGCGGTCTGACAGTCGGGTGCGCGTTCGGCCAGGATCGTCCGGTGCAGGTCGCGAACCGCGTCGAGCGCGTACTCGCGGTGCGTGAGTTCGTGTTCACGCAGCTGGCGCACGAACTCGTCCCAGTATTCCTGGAGCTCCGGGTTGGCGCCGGCCCGCTGTCGCCAGTCGGGCATGGTGATCTCGGTGCTCATCCGGATCTCGAGGCTTCCGATGCGGCACCCCTCCTCGGAGCGCGTCCACTCGGTGTCCCACGAGAGATTCCAGCTGTGCACACCGGCCACGATCCGGTTGTTCAGCGCCGGTCCGCGCTCGTTGAGCGAGTCCCAGATCTCGGGGACGGTCCTTCCGAACACCGCGTAGGTGGATTCCTCGACGTCCACGACCACACCGTCCGGCACGAGTAGCTGAACCTACTCCTGGACACCGGCCGAGGCACAACCGCCCAGCAGGGCGGCGACGAGGAGCACACCCGGGCGGGTGGAGCGAGCCAGGCGGGTGGAGCGAGAAGGAGGCACGCCTCAGCCCAGTTCGAGACCGCCGAAGGAATCGAATCCGCCACCGCCCGGGCCGTACGTTCCGCCGCCGGTCGGGCCCTCGCCGTGACGCGTCCGGCGGTACCCGCCGCCGCTCGAGCGGGACACCCGCTTCTCTGCCACCAGCGCCTCGAGCACCAGTTCGCACGCCGCCACGGTGAGTCCTTCGGCATCCCGGGTCGCATCGTCGCCGCCGTCTCCACCCGCGCTCGGGGTCGAGCCGTTCACGGCGGCGAGCCCCGTGGCTTCGACCAGTTCGAGAAGGCCCGGCACGAGTTCGAATCCCTTGAGACATGCTGCGGCCGCGGAGTCCTCGCCGAGCTGGAGCGCGCCGCCGTTCTCGAAGTACTCGACGATCTCCTCGACGTCGGCGCCGCCCGCCCGCTCCTCGAAGGTGGCGTGAGCCGCACCGGCGATGAGCTCACGGGCGATCTTGTCGTGGCCGTGGAGCTCTCCCTCGTACTCGAGTTCCATCTTCCCGGTGATCGCCGGAAGCGAGGCATACACGTCCGAGATCCTGGGCACGGCCCGCTCCTCGCCAAGCACCACGGCACGCCGCTCGGCGTTCGACACGACGCTTTCCAGGACGGTGATCGGCATGCGCTGGCTGACGCCGGACCTCTGGTCCACCCGCTTGTCCTCGCGTGCGAGGAACGCGATCCGCTCGATGACCTCCTCGACCACCTCGGGTACGACGACCTCCGGGCCGCTCCGCTCGGTCCATGCCTCCTGGCGCGTCACGCGGATGCCGACGTCGAGATCGGCGGGGTAGTGTGTCCGGATCTCGGAGCCGATCCGGTCCTTGAGTGGCGTGATGATCTTTCCGCGCGCCGTGTAGTCCTCGGGGTTGGCGGTGAAGACCATGAGCACGTCGAGCGGGAGCCGGATCGGATAGCCCTTCACCTGCACGTCCCCCTCCTGGAGGACGTTGAACAGTCCGACCTGGATCTTGCCGGAGAGGTCCGGGATCTCGTTGATCGCGAACACCCCGCGGTTGGCCCGCGGAAGGAGCCCGAAGTGGATGGTCAGCTCGTCGGCCAGGATGTGGCCGCCGCGCGCCGCCTTGATCGGATCCACGTCGCCGATGATGTCGGCGATCGTGACGTCCGGCGTGGCGAGCTTCTCGACGAAGCGCTGGTCGCGGGGCACCCAGGCGACCTTCGCGTCCTCCCCCTCGTTCCTCAGGACCTGGCGGCCGTACTTGGAGATCGGCGCGAGGGGATCGTCGTTGATCTCGCTTCCAGCGAGGATCGGTACCTCGTCGTCGAGGAGGTTGGCGATCTGGCGGAGAATCCGGCTCTTGGCCTGACCTCGCAGCCCCAGGAGGATGAAGTCGTGGCGCGAGAGCAACGCGTTCACGATCTGCGGGACCACGGTGTCCTCGTAGCCGTGCACGCCCTGGAAGATCGGCTCCCCCGCACGTAGCCGTTCGAGGAGGTTGGTCCGGATCTCCTCCTTCACCGGACGGGACGTCCAGCCAGAAGCCCTGAGGTCACCGACGGTCCCGGGACGCGATTCCGACATCTGGCTCCGCTGCGTTGAGGCGGGGTCGGCCTGGTCCGGCTACCCTGCCGCGATGAGCCCGCACCGCGCGGGCACGGGTTATCTTTGTGGTCGAGGCGCCACGAACCGGGCGGCCAGCCAGCCGCCCGACGCGCGCACCGGCCGCACGAATCGGCCACACGAATCGGCCACACGAAATGGCGAAGGGCCCGTACCCCCGCGGAGGGGAACGGGGTCCTGCGTCGACCAGACCCACCGATCCATCCCACCGGCCGCCACGTCGCGTGGCCGCGAGCACAGCAGGAGCGCGGATGTCCCAGGACGTCACCCTCAGCAAGTCGGTCCGACCGCTCGACCACCAGCCGCCGCTCCCCAGGCAGCGACTCATCCTCGAGGAGCGGCCCGACGAAGAGGCCGTGCCGATGGATGTCGTGTTCGTCGGCGGTGGACCGGCCGGGCTCGCCGGCGCGATCGAACTTGCGCGGCTCGTGAAGGCCGACAACGAGGCGGACGGCGGCATCGGGGACATCGAGATCGGCGTGCTCGAGAAGGCGGGGGCCCTCGGCGAGCACACGCTCTCGGGCGCCGTCATGAATCCCCGCGCCATCCGTGAGCTGTTTCCCGACCTTTCCGACGACGAGCTTCCGCTCGGCACTCCGGTCACGAAGGAGGCGGTCTACTTCATGACGGAGGGGAGGGCGCAGCGCATGCCCACGCCCCCGACCATGAAGAACCACGGCAACCGGTCGGTGTCGCTGTCCGAGGTGGTCCGCTGGATGGGTGAACAGGCCGAGGCGATGGAGATCAACGTCTTCCCCGGCTTTCCGGTCGACTCGCTGCTGGTGGACGGCTCGCGGGTGATCGGCGTCCGGACCGTGCCCTCGGGGCTCGACCGCGACGGCAACCCGAGTGCGCCCGACGCCATGCCCGCGATGGACATCACGGGTCGGGTCACCGTCCTGTCGGAGGGAACGCGCGGTGCGCTCAGCCAGGCGTGGTACGACTGGCGGTCGGTGACGCGCGACAACCCGCAGATCTACGCGCTCGGCGTGAAGGAGCTGTGGGAGGTGAAAAGGCCGCTCGACCGCGTCATCCACACGCTGGGTTGGCCGCTCCCGAGGGATGCGTTCGGTGGGTCGTGGGCGTATCCGCAGGGCGAGAACCTCGTCTCGCTCGGGCTCGTCGTCGGGCTGGACTACGAGGACGCGCGGCTCGACGTGCACGAGCTCCTCCAGCGCATGAAGCTGCACCCGCTGTTCCGGGAGATCCTCGAGGGCGGGGAGATGGTCGAGTGGGGGGCGAAGACGATTCCGGAGGGCGGATTCCACGCGCTCCCCGAGCGGATGCACGGCGACGGGATCTGCGTGGTCGGCGATTCGGTCGGGTTCGTGGACGTGCCGTCGCTGAAGGGAATCCACTACGCGATGCAGTCGGGGATGTACGCCGCTCGTGCGATCTTCGACGCCCTGAAGAAGGACGACGTGAGCGCCGACGGGCTCGCCGCGTACACGCGCTCCGTGCGCGACAGCTACATCGCGAGCGACATGAGGAAGACCCGCAACATGCGACTCGCCTTCAAGGGCGGGTTCTGGAGCGGCAGTGCGAAGGCGGGTCTGATGACGGTGACCGGTGGCGCGTTCCCAGGAGGCCGCATCGACCACGAAGAGGACGCCGCCGACGTGAAGCACCTGAACGGAGCCGGCGTGCCCTTCACCCCCGACGGGAAGCTCACCTTCAGCAAGGTCGACGCGGTGTACAAGTCCGGGAATCAGACCCGTGACGACATTCCCTCGCACCTCGTCATCGGCGATGACGTGACGCCCGAGATGGCCGAGATGCTCGAGAACCTCTGCCCGGCCGGTGTCTACGAGCGGGACGGAGACAAGCTCGTCGTCAACGCGCCGAACTGCGTCGACTGCAAGGCGACCGACGTGCTGGGGCCGCGGTGGACGCCACGCGAGGGTGGCGCAGGGCCGGGCTACCGCAGAATGTGACCGGGTGTCGCGACCCGCACCCGGAACTCGACCCATGTCCAAGCTTCACCACACCGCGCTCGTCGCCGCGCTCGTCCTCGCTCCGCTCCCCCTCGTGGCGCAGGCCACGATCCCGGACACACCGGCGCCCGGGCTGACCGGGACGCTCGTCGTGCTGAACAAGAGCGGGCACGACGCCAGCTTCATCGATCTCGCAACGGGCGAGACGGTGGCCGTACTCCCGACGGGGCAGGGACCGCACGAGCTGCTGGTGACCGCGGATGGCCGGACGGCCGTCGGCACCGACTACAACCAGGGGAACAGCCTGACCGTCTTCGACGTCGCCGAGCCCCGGGTGGTTCGCACGATCGACCTCTCCGGGTATCCGCGGCCGCACGGGATCGTGTGGCTGCCCGGCCAGCGCGAGGTGCTCGTCACCTCGGAAGCGAGCAACACGCTCGTCGTGGTCGACATCGTGGAGGGCCGGGTCGTCCGCTCGATCGACACCGAGCAGCCCGGCTCACACATGGTCGCGGTCTCCGAAGACGGATCGGTCGCCTACACGAGCAACGGCGCCGGAAACTCGGTCTCGGTGATCGACGTGGCCGGGGGTCGGGTGACGCGGATCCTCGACGTGCCGGACCGACCGGAGGCGATCACCACGACCCGGTCGGGCGACGAGATCTGGGTCGGGAGCAACGACGAGGTCGTGGTCTCGGTGGTCTCGCCCGAGGACGGGACGATCCGGCGCCAGTGGGACGGGTTCAACTGGCCGTACCGCATCCTCCTGACCCGCGACGAGCGAATGGCGATCATGCCCGACATGCGGACCAACTCGATTCGCTTCTTCGACAACTCCACGAGCGAGGAGGTCGGATCGATCGCGCTCGAGCTGATGGGCCCGCAGGGGGTGACACTGCACCCCGACGACCGGACCCTCTTCCTCTCGCTGAGCCGTCGCGACCGCGTCATCGCGATCGACATCGAAACGCGCGAGATCCTGGGGAGCTACGGGACGGGGTCCAGCCCGGACGGGATCGGCTACTCGCCGCTCGTGATCCGCTGACGCTTCAGCGGACGGTTTCGCGACCGGGCGGTGGGAGCGGGTCACCGTCGCGGGTCACTGGTCGCCGGGGTCGCTCTCCGGTTCAGCCGGGTCGCCGGAGGGGAGCGCGTCGCGCCGACGCAGCTCGTCCTCCAACTGCTCGATTCGATCCTCCAGCGCCTCGAGCTCCGCGCTCGTCTCGCCCCGGATCCGATCGATCCAGAAGGTGCCCCAGCGCCAACCCAGCGCGGCGACCAGAAAGACGGCCACGACACCGGCGAACTCGAATACCTCCCCCATCGCGCCTCCTAGTCGATGACCATTCGCACCCCGTCCTCCTCGGCGATGAGCCGCGGAAGGATCCGGCGCACCCGGCCCTCGGCGAAGTGCGCGAGCGCACTCTCGACCGAGCGGAGATCGGCGAGCGACTCGAGGGTGCGGATCGTGGGGAACACCATGGGAAGCTCACCGCGGTGGTGAAGCCGGAGGGCGTCCTCCGCGGGCAGCCAGGTGCCCTCGCTCATCTCGTTCTTCGCCAGATCCAGCACTGCCCGTCGGGGCACCGCAGCGAGGAAGAAGCGGGTGTCGTACCGCCGAGGCTCCTGGAGCGGCGTGACCCAGTGCGCGATGTACGCGATCCGCTTCACATCGACGTGCGCATCCAGCGCGTCGAGCGTGCTCGCCCAGTCGAGGCGGTCGGCGAGAAGCCGCTGCCGCACGGTCGATCGCGCGGTCTCGGTGAGCTCGCGATCGGAAGCCTCCGTTCCGCGTCGGAAGAGGCCTGCCCCGATCCCCGTCTCCTCGAGGCACTCCCGTAGCGCTGCGTTGAGGAAGCCCACGGCCTCGGGCAGACGCACGCCGAGGCGATCCGCCAGCTCGTTCGGCGAGCCGTGCGGGTGCCACCGGAGCATGGTGGCCGGGTCCCGATCGGCTCGATCGACGCGACCGCCGGGGAAGACCCAGGCCCCCGGGACGAATCCCGACGACCGGACGCGCCGGACGAGGAGGATCTCCGGCGGTCGCCCCCCCGTCGGGCCCTCGCGCATCAGGACGACCGTAGCGGCCTGCCGCGGCGTCGCCGGCTGCGCCGGGATGATCCGGACCGTCTTCGCGAATCCGGGCGGGAGTTTCGACCAGGGGATCTTCACGCGGCGCGCCGTCAGTGACCGATCGCCAGCCCGTCCTTGCGGGCGTCCGAGGCGCCGGCCCAGCCTCCGCCAGGGAGCCGGATCACCACCTGGGCACCGCCGTACGCGGTGTTGCCACCGGGGTCGTGACCCATCGACGCGAGCGCGAGGCGCAGCTCGGGGGTGAGGTTCTCGATCGAGACCCGCATCCCGCCCCGATGCCGGAAGCGCGCCGCGTCCACCGCCTCCTGCGGGTCCATGCCGAACTCGAGCATGTTCAGCACGAGCTGGACGTGGCCCTGCGGCTGCATCGAGCCGCCCATCACCCCGAAGGCCATGTACGGCTCCCCGTCCCGCGTCACGAATCCCGGGATGAGGGTGTGGAAGGGGCGCTTGCCGGGCGCGACCTGGTTCGGGCCCTGGTCGATGTCGAACCCCGCGCCGCGATTCTGGAGCACGAACCCGGTTCCCGGGACGACCACACCCGATCCGAAGTACTCGAAGATCGAGTGGATGAAGGAGATCATGTTGCCCTCCGAATCCCCGATCGAGAGGTAGACCGTCTCCGTGGCGGTGGCGAAGGCACCGGGCTCCGGCTGTTCGGAGGCCCGGAAGGGGTCGATGAGCGCGCGCCGCCGATCGAGATAGTCCTCGTCCAGCAGCTGCTCCGGCTCGACCTCGAGCCAGTCGCGGTCCGCGACGTGGGCGAGGTCGGCGAAGGCGACCTTCTTGGCCTCGATGAGGTGGTGGAGGTACTGCGGCGAGTTGTGCCCCATCGCGGCGAGATCGTAGGGCTCGAGGAGTTCGAACATCTGGAGTGCGGCGATGCCCTGGCCCGCCGGCGGGAGCTGCCAGATCGTCCAGCCCCGGTAGTCCACCGAAAGCGGTTCGACCCACTCGACGTCCATCGCCGCCATGTCTTCGGGCGTGATATAGCCGCCGAGGTCGCGGATCCCGTCCGCGAGCCGCGCGCCGAACTCGCCTCGGTAGAAGGCGTCGGCCCCGCCATCGGCGATCATGCGCAGCGTGCCCGCGAGATCGGGATTCCGGAACCAGTCGCCCGCCTCCGGCGCCTGCCCGTCGAGCAGGTACGTGGCCGCCGCGCCCGGATCGTCCTCCAGCACCCCGACCAGGTTGCCCCACTGCCCGGCGATGATGGGCGAGACGGGGAAGCCGCCCTCGGCGAGCTCGATCGCCGGGGCGAGGACGTCGGCGAGCGAGAGGTTTCCGTACTCGCCCACCAGCGCCTCCCACCCGGCGACCGCCCCCGGTACCGTCACGGAGCCCGCGCCGCGGTAGGGCACGTCGTCGAAGCCGTCGGCGAGGATGTTCTCGGGTGTCATGAGCGCGCCGGCGCGCCCGGACGCGTCGAGGCCCACCAGCCGTCCTTCGCGTTCACTCCATGCGAGGGCGAAGAGATCCCCGCCCACGTTCGTCATGTGCGGCTCGACCAGCGAGAGCACGGCCGATGCGGCGACGGCGGCGTCGAACGCGTTCCCTCCCTGCCGGAGGATCCGGACGGCCGCCTCGGACGCGAGCGGCTGACTCGTCGCCACCATTCCGTTCGGCGCGTACACCGTCGAGCGGCCGTCGACCGGATCCGGGGCCATGGTTTCGGCGTCCCAGGCGGATGAATCCCCGGACGCCTGCGCGGCGAGCGACGTGGCCGCGAAGGGGGAGAGCAGGAGCGCGGCCGTGGCCACCGCTGCGAGGGCGGCGGGTCGGGTCCCGCGGCTTCGACGGGCGGATCGGAACATGTCGAACGGCTCTCCTGCCGGGTACGGAGTGTACGTTGGACGCGGATGGAACACGGGCCTGCCAAAACCGGGGCCGCCGGCACGCGTAGTGTCAACGTGACAGAGACTCTGCTGGAAGGGCATGAAACCTCGCCCCCGGCCGTGGCAGGCTTCATGCACCACATCCGCCCCACCACAAGGCGACCCTTCTCGCCGGAACGCAACACGCGAAACGAAACGAAGCCCGACCCCCGTCGGGCGCTTCACGGATGGTCAGATGGGCGATCGATACACACTTCCGGTCCTGCCACTACGCGACACGGTGGTCTATCCCGGCGTCGCCGTGCCGATCTCGGCCGGGCGCCCGGGCACCATCGAGGCGGTGCAGGCCGCGCTCGACGACGACCGACGGCTCTTCGCCGTGGCGCAGCGCGAGAACGAGGACGAGGCGACCCCCGAACTGCTCTACTCCGTCGGCACCGTGGTCCGGATCATCCAGACGCACCGCGTCCGGGGCGGGGTCCAGCTGCTCGTGCAGGGAGAGGGCCGCTCGCAGGCGATCGCCTACCACCGGGACGAGGAGAACGAGGACAGCGAGATGCTTCGCGCCGTCCTTCTCGACATGGACCGGCAGGAGCCTCGCGACGCGGAGAACCCCGCCTTCCAGGCTCTCGACAAGGAGCTGCGTGATCGCGCGGCCGAGCTCGGCACCCGGCGTGGTGTCCCGGCGGAGGCCCTGAACCAGCTGATCACGGGTGTGGACGAGCCCGGCGCGTTCGCCGACCTCGTGGCCTTCTACCTCGAGCTCCCGACGTCCGAGAAGCAGCGGCTTCTCGAGGTGCTCGACGACGAGGAGCGCATGCGGAAGGCGCTGGTCGCGGTCGAGCGCGAACTCGCGCGGATCGAGGCGCAGGAGGAGATCCAGGCGCGGGTCCAGACGGAACTCGGCGAGCGCCAGCGCGAGATGCTTCTGCGAGAGCAGCTCAAGCAGATCCAGAAGGAGCTCGGTGAGGAGGAGGAGCAGGGCGACCTCGAGGAGCTGAAGGAGCGGATCGACGCGCTGGAGCTGGGCGAGGAGCAGCGGGAGGAGGTCGACCGCGAACTGCGCCGCCTCGAGCGCACGTCGCCCCAGTCGGCGGAGTACCAGGTGATCCGGACCTTCCTCGAGTGGGTGACGGACCTCCCCTGGAACGAGCGGACGGAGGACAAGATCGATCTGTCGAGGTCGAGCGAGATCCTCGACGAGGACCACTACGGGCTCGAGGACGTGAAGGACCGGGTGCTCGAGTTCCTGGCGGTGCGGAAGCTCCAGATCGATCGAGCGACGGAAGCCGCGGGCCCCGAGGCCGACGCCGCCGCGCCCGGCGACGACGAGTCCGGGGTCGAGGCAGCCGACATCGAGGAGGGAGAAGTCGACGACGCCGAGGAGGAGGGCGGCCGCGGGCCGATCCTGCTCTTCGCCGGCCCTCCGGGCGTCGGCAAGACCTCGATCGCGCAGTCGATCGCCAAGTCGCTCGGGCGCAAGTACGTCCGAATCTCGCTCGGCGGCGCGCGCGACGAGGCGGACATCCGCGGACATCGACGGACCTACGTCGGCGCGATGCCCGGCCGGATCATCCAGGGCATGAAGCAGGCCGGGACCAAGAACCCCGTCTTCCTCCTGGATGAGGTGGACAAGCTCGGCGTGTCTTTCCAGGGTGACCCGAGTTCGGCGCTGCTCGAGGTGCTCGACCCGGCGCAGAACTCGACCTTCGTCGACCACTACCTCGGAATTCCCTTCGATCTCTCCGAGGTGCTGTTCATCGCGACCGCCAACTACGTGGACCGGATCCCGGCTCCGCTGATGGACCGCATGGAGCGGGTGGACTTCTCGGGCTACACGGAGGCGGAGAAGCTCCAGATCGGGAAGCGGTACCTGCTGCCCCGTCAGGAGAGGGCGACCGGGCTTCGCGAAGACGAACTCGTGTTCGAGGACGACGCGCTCATGCAGCTCATCCAGAACTACACGCGCGAGGCGGGTGTCCGGCAGCTCGAGCGGGAGATCGGGAAGGTCTCCCGGAAGGTCGCGCGCGAGATCGCCGGGGGTGAGGAAGGGCCGGTGACGGTGGACGAGGAGCGCCTTCGCGAGCTGCTGGGACGCCCGCGGGCGCACCCCGAGCGCATGGCGGCCGAGGACACCGTGGGCGTCGCGACCGGCATGTTCTACACACCCATGGGCGGCGACATCATGTTCGTGGAGGCGCAGGTGATGCCGGGGAAGAGCGGGCTCGTGCTGACCGGGCAGCTCGGCGACGTGATGAAGGAGTCGGGCCGGGCCGCGCTCTCGTACGCCAAGGCCAACCACGACCGGCTGGGTATCGACGCCGACGCGCTGACCGATCGCGAGGTCCACATCCACGTACCGGCCGGCGCGATCCCGAAGGACGGCCCCTCGGCGGGCATCACGATGGCGACCGCCCTCGTCTCTGCGCTGTCGGGCCGGAAGGTCCGGAGGGACATCGCGATGACCGGCGAGCTGACGCTCACCGGCCGGGTGCTGCCGATCGGCGGCGTGAAGGAGAAGATGCTCGGAGGCGTGCGCGCCGGGATCAGCGAGTTCGTCCTCCCCAAGGAGAACGAGGCGCACCTGGACGACCTGCCCGAGGACATTCGGAACGGCGTGGAGGTCCACCTGGTCGAGGATCTCGACGAGGTGCTCGCGCTCATGTTCGTGGACCCGCCGAAGCGGCAGCAGCGGCGGCGGAGCGCGGGCACGCGTCCACCTGTCGCGGAGGCCTGACGCGGGATCCTTCACCCCGCGACACGCTGGTCGAAGTGAATCCGGCCCGCCCCCGTCCCGCCCGGGACGGGGGCGGGCCGTTCTTCTTGCGGAACGCGACAACATGTGATAAAAATATCACATGATTCCGAGCCACCCCACCCCCGATCACACCCCCGATCACACAAAGGAGCCGCTCCCGGCGCCGGTCGACGAGCCGCCTGCCGACGCGCTCGACGACGTGTGGAAGGCGTTGGCGAACCCCTGGCGGCGCTACCTGCTCGATCTCGTGCGCCGCGGTCCGAGGACGACCGGCGAGCTGGCCGAAGCCTGCGGGGGACTGTCGCGCTTCGCCGTCATGCAGCATCTGGAGGTACTGACGGAGGCTCGACTCATCATCCCGCGCCGGCGGGGCCGGCGGCGCTACAACCACCTGAATCCCGTCCCGATCCAGCGCATTCACGAACGCTGGGTGCAGGCGTTCGAAGGCCACTGGGCGAGCGCGCTGGTGGGCCTGAAGAAGACGCTCGAGCAGGATGAGGGCGGCGCGGAGACGAGCTCCGCCGCCGCGGGCTGACGTCCAACGGAGACGACCCGATGGAAGACGTGGTCTACTCGATCGACATCGCGGTGCCGCGCGAGGCCGCCTGGCACGAACTGACGAAGACGGGCGAGGTCCAGTACCCGATGTTCAACGCGATCCTGGAGACGGACTGGGCCCCCGGGTCGAAGATGCTCTACTACAAGCCCGACCGGACCATGGTGTTCGTGGTCGGGGAGGTCGTCGAGGTGGAGGAGCCGAGGCGGTTCGTGCACACCTACCGTTTCACCGATCTGGACGACGCCGCGACCCTGGTCACCTGGGACTTCGAGGAGATCGACACCGGCGTGCGCGTCACCGTCACGCACTCCCGATTCGACGGGGAGACCCCGACCAGGAAGCGCGTGACCGGCGGCTGGAAGATGATCCTGGCGACGCTCAAGCAGCAGCTCGAGACCGGGAAACCGCCGCTGAAGATCCGGATCATGTTCGGGCTGATGGGCATGCTCTCGTTCATGCAGCCGAAGAAGATCCACACCGACAACGTGCTCGCGGCACTCGAGTCGAACGAACTCTCGACCGGGATTCCGGGCACCTCGCGGGAAGGAGAAGCCTGATGACCCCGTTCACCTACTGGCTGGCCGTTTCCATCGTGCTCCAGCTGTCGCACCCGGCGCTCGCGACCGTCATTCCGGCCTTCGCCAACATGGCGGGGATCCTCGGCGTGGGGATCCCGCTCGTGGTCGGATTCATCTGGGCCCGCAGCGCCCCGATGGCGAGAGGGGCGGCGTTCGGTCGGGGGTTCCTGCTCGGCTGGATCCCCGCGCTGATCGGCCTGGTTCTGGCGCTGGGCCTGGGGCAGGTGACCACGATGATCCTGGTGCTCGGTGGTCTCTCCTCGGGCGTGACCGGCGGACTCGGAGCTGCGGTCGGCGCGCGCGGAGAGGGTTGAGGGTCAGCGGCGATCCCGTCCAGAACGTCCGTCGGCCTGATCGACCCCTCCGCTGCGGGTCGGGTCGGCCGGCCCGAACACAGACGCCACGAAGTTGTCGACGAGGGTCAGTTCAGCGGGGTTGATGCGAACGGGCAGGCAGCGCGAGGCCGGGCCGATCCGATTCCCCTCCGGCAGGGCGTCCCAGGTGCCCGGACTGAAGAGCACCAGGGTGCGTCGGTCGGAAATCGCAACGGCGTCTTCGACGCTTGAGGTCGCTTCGACGTCGACTCCGGTCGCGGCTACCAGCGATCGCCTCAGGTCACCGGTGATCACGTGACACGATTCCGCGTCGAGGTCGCAGACTACGACCCGCTCCACATCCTTCCGCAGCTGTTCGGAGATCGTGTGCATGTCGGGCTGAATCCCGATGAAGAGGACCCGGGCCGGGTCGTCGGCTCGACGGTGCAGTACGTTCTCGACCGACTCCGTGTGGAAGTGCGTGCTCACAACCGGGCCCGGCGGCAGTGAGGCGAGCCGGGAAAGGGGCCACCCCCGAGCGTCGGCCCCCGTGCGTTGAGAGATCTCCCGTGCGATCTGAGCGCAGAGGGCCATAGAGCATTCGACCACCCAGATCGGGCGGGCTCGGCGCACATGGCCCGGGCCCCCCGCGATACGGCTGAGTACGACTTCCCGCGTCGCGTCGAAGTCCCGTTCCATCTCTTCGAGGAACCGCTCGATCCGCGAATCGAACGAATCCATACCGGACGGGAGCTTGAGGACTCGAGTTCCTGATCCGCGGCGACTCTCGACGAGCCCCTCGTCCGCGAGCGCCCGGTAGGCCCTGCGAATAGTGTGGTGGTGGAGATGCCACCGCTTCTCCGCTGCCCGAATTGCGGGGAGCGTCACTCCTTCGGGCAGGACTCCCGTCAGCACGCTATAGCGAAGAATCGAGTGCAGCTGACGATACAGTGGCGCATTCGAATCCCGCCGGAGTTGAGATCCAACCGAGTCCAGTATATCGTCAAGCATCTTCTACGATATCACAATTATAACAATCTAGCAATGTCATGACCTATTCCGCTGAACTTCGCCCTCGGGCTCTCAGGAACGCTCGCGCGGGTGCCTTGTGCACGATGTGCCTCATGACAGTCGTCGGATGCGGTCCGGGGTCCCACGATGACGAGTTCGGGAGTGCGCCCGAAGCCTCGGCAGTGCTCCTGCCGGTAGTGGCCACTGCGGAGCCAGGCCTGGAGGTCAGGGTCGACCCCAGGATCGAGCTCATGGCCGTGATTCAACTTGTCGCCGGGTACCCCGTTCTTGGTCAGTGGGAAACCGACTACCGCGAAAGAGCCCTGGCCCACTTCACCCCTCATTCGGACCACCCTGCGGTGGTCAGGTTCGACTCTCTTTCGCGTGTGGGCCTGTCCTTCGACCGAGTACCCAAGGTTTTCGCTGCCCTTGGTCCCCTGCCGCACCTCGCGCTTCCAGAGCAGATCCACCAGGATGTCCGCGGTCGCGGCGTGGGTCGTGGTGAGGTGGGACGATGGGCCGCCGAGCTTCGGGATTTCTACGCGGTCACGAACTTCGAAGCCTTCTTTCGCGACAACTCGGACCACTTTCGGTGGTTGGTGCAGGGCGCCCTGCCCACAGTGACGGACGCCGTTGCCCTCCTCGGAGAGTACTCGGGGGAGGGGGTCGACGACGTTGCCGTCGTCCTGTCTCCTCTCTTGCACGATGGAGGGTTCGGCATGCGGGGGGGCGACACCGAGTTCATGGCGTTTATCGGGCCTGACGGAGTCGAAGAGGGCAACCCGTCGTTCGGCGACCGCGACCGCCTCGGCCGCCTGGTCTGGCACGAACTGGCCCACGGATTCGTGAACCCAGCGACTGCGCGGCACCATGCCGACGTCGCCGCGACGGAGGTGGTTGACAGCGTGTTCCGCAGTCGCATGCGGGCGCAGGCGTATCCGGACTGGCCCACTATCGTGAACGAGAGCGTGATTCGCGCGATCGAGGTCCGGCTCGCATACGCGACATCGGGCACGGACGGAGCGACCAGTGTCGCGGCCGAGCAGGTCGGCCGGGGATTCTGCCACGTCCCAGCTATCGCAGCCGCACTCGAGAGGTACGAGGGCTCTCGAGATGTGTATCCATTGCTGAGTTCGTTTTTCCCGGAGCTCATCGAGGTCTTTCGAAGACCACTGCCAACGTGCTCGTAGCGGAATACCCCGGCGAGGGAGCGACTCGGCACTTCGTAGGAGGGTGACGGGGGGTGGATGAGGCCCGAGCCGACTACGCGGTGGCCTTCCCCGGCTCGACCAGTCTTGTGGCGTCCTGCCCCGTAGGGCGGGCGACTCGGCACGCGGAGAGCGCGGCTCCGGAATCCAACCATAGGATCCGGAGGGAGAGGTAAGGTGGCGAGCGACAGTTGGCTCGCCGCCCTTCGCCACGGCGACGGCGCCATGCCACGGCCTGGTGGAGAGCGTTCCGGCGGCTGACCACGGGAGGGGAGGATGGCGGGGCGCTCTTTCGTGGCCGGCGTGGCGAGTTCGACGCTCCGGCTCGCACGCCGATCGCCGGGCTTCGCCCTGGCCGTCACCGCCACACTTGGCCTGGGAATCGGCGCGAATACGGCGATCTTCGGGATAGTGGACCGCGTCCTCCTCCGTCCTCCGCTGCACGTGGTCGACGCAGATCGGGTCATGTTCGTCGGAACAGAACGTGGCGACCGGCGTTTCGGCACGGCGATGACCTTTCCCGACTACCGGGATCTCCTGGGCGCGTCCGCCTTCGAGCATGTCTCGCCGGTCAGCGTTTCCCGGCACACGATGAGGTTGGGGGACGGGGCCGTGCCTCTCGAGGTCGTGGAGGTGTCTCCGTCCTTCTTTCCCCTACTCGGTGTGACCCCGGTCGTCGGTCGATTCTTCGGGCCGAACGAGGAGGGAGTCGGGGCCGACCCGACGGTCGTCCTCTCTGAGGAGTTCTGGGCGACGGCGTTCGGGTCCGATCCGGCCGTGATCGGCCGCGTCGTGGACGTCTCGGGAGTCGGCGCGACCGTGATCGGGATCGTGCCGGCAGGGTTCACCGGGGTCGGACTTCTCGCGGTCGATGCCTGGATGCCCATCGTCGCCACCAGATCGAGGATTGCCGAACTGAGCGCGACTCGGCCTGTCTCGGACCTGTTCGAGAGCCGTGGCGCGTACTGGATATCGGTCGTTGCGCGGCTTTCCGAGGGTGTATCCCCAGAGGCAGCTGCGGATGAGGCCACAGGGCTACACCGCGCCGGACGAGCTTCGCAGATCGCACAGGGGCGGTACTCCGAGGAGGTGCGCATTGCGCTGAGACCACTCACGAGCCCGGCTGGTGCCGAGAGTCACGCGGCCGTCGTGCGGTGGCTGGCGGGGGTGTCGCTCCTGGTTCTCCTCGTCGCCTGCGCGAACGTCGCGAATCTCCTGCTCGCGCGATCGGTTCGAGTCCGTCGAGACACCGCAGTGCGCCTCGCCCTTGGGGCTTCCCAGGCGCGGTTGGCGGCCGAGCGGCTCGGGAGCGCCGTGATTCTGGCCGGGATGGGAGGTGCGGCGGCGGTCGTTCTGGCGCTCTGGGGACAGGACGCCCTACAGAGGATCGTACTGCCCGGCGTCTACTTTCCGGGGTACGGCGCGACCGGTCGGGTGCTGCTCTTCGCGCTTGTGATATCGGTGATCTCGGGGCTCCTGGCAGCGGTTGCTCCCACCCTCCGGGCTGCAAGGACCAGTGTCGCGGGTGCACTTCGCGAAGGCGCACGCGGCACATCGACGCGGTCGAGAATGCAGGCGGCCCTCGCGGCGGCACAGGCCGCTCTCTCGCTCGTGCTGCTGGTCGGCGCCGGCCTCTTCGTGAAGAGTCTGGATCAGGTGGATCGCGTCGACCTGGGTTTCGACGTCGACCGCCTCTTGCTCGTAACACTGGACAACGAACCGTCGGTCCAAACTCCCGACGATGTAAACGGCCTCTACGTAGAAGCCGCGTCCGTGGCGGCACGGCTTCCCGAGGTCGAGTCCGCCGCGGTGACGACAGCGCCGTTCTACTGGTCGTGGGCGATCTCAATCAGCGTTCCGGGCTTCGATTCTCTCCCTAGGATGCCGGGCGGCGGCCCGTATGTTTGGGGGGTGGGGCTCCGATACTTCGAGACGGCGGGGGTACCCCTGCTGAAAGGCCGAGACTTCGAGCAGGCCGATCTCACGGATGGACGACGGGTGGCGATCGTAGGCAGAGCGATGGCCGACTCCCTCTGGGGCGGCTCGGCGCTGGGCCAATGCCTCCTGGTCGGTGATGATCCCGGTGGATGTACCACTGTGGTTGGAGTTGCCGAGAATACTGCGCGAGCCGGGCTCGAGGACGAGCCCTTCTTCCAGTACTACCTTCCCTACGAAGACGTGCGGACAGAGGGGATGGAGGTCAGCGGGATCTACGTACGAGTGACCACCCCCGCCGCCAGCGCCGCGTCGATCGCGACCGCACTCCGTTCGTTTTCGCCACGCGTCCGACACGCGAGCGTTCGGCCTCTCGAGGATGTGCTCGATCCCCTCTCGCGGACCTGGAAGCTCGGGGCGACCATGTTCTCCCTTTTCGGGGTACTTGCCCTGACTATTGCCGCGGTCGGCCTGTACAGCCTCCTGTCCTTCAACGTGGCGCAGCGGCGTCGGGAGCTCGGGATTCGAGCGGCGCTCGGAGCCGACCGCACCCGGCTGCTGATTGCAACCGTGTCCGAGGCGCTCCGCCTCACACTCCTTGGCGTCTCGGTGGGAACGGCCCTCACGTTGATGGCGGGGCCTGGGCTTCAGGACCTCCTCTTTCGTGTGTCCCCCCGCGATCCCGTCGTGCTCGTCGGGGTGGCGGTGACGCTGTTGGCGGTCTCGGCCTGCGCGAGTCTCCTCCCAGCCCACCGCGCCACGCGAGTGGACCCTGCCGAGGCTCTGCGAACGGAGTAGCGGCGATCCCCCCGCAGAGGGCGGTCGATCCCGCCCTGCCGCCATCCGTCACGGGCAGGCGGCCCCGCGAGATCGAGCCCCGTAGGGTGTGGCGACCTGGATGACAAAAAGGTCGGCATGGTGACTCGAGCCCGTCGTGGCGTACTGCGCTCTCGGCGATCTCGGCCTCGACCGCGACGACGAACTGGCGGGAGAGGACTTCGGAGTATCGTTCCTCTCGACGGGGAGACCCACGTGTGACTTCGGCTTGCGTGTCGCTCGCAACGCTGGGCGGTCGTGATTGAGCAATCGCTCCAGCGCTCAGCTGCGCAGGCGGCGGACAGCAACCTCGTGGCGTTTCACCACAGGATGCCGCGCTTCGTCACACCGACGTACTCGGGTCCCGTCCGCCCAACGAGCTTCCACGCCTTGCCGGCGCACGATCCAGGGCTGTGGGGAGGAGGGGCAGGGTGGGCTGGGTGTACCGTGATACAGGCTACGCGCTCCGGAGACTGATCCGGAGTCCGGGGTTCACGCTCGTCGCCGTCGCTTCGCTTGCGCTGGGCATAGGCGCCAACACGGCCATCTTCACTCTGGTCGATGCCGTGCTGCTCCGTTCGCTGCCCGTGGCGGAGCCCGACGGTCTGTTCAACATCTACACCCGGGACGCCTCCAACTCGGGCGAGGGCCTGATTCCCGTCTCAGTGCCGAACTTCGAGGATCTGCGGGCACAGGCTCGCAGCTTCGAGGAGATCGTCGGAATCGCCGATATGGGGTTCGGAGTCGACTGGGGCGACTCGGACCCCGTGGGAATGGCGGGCCAGCTCGTCACAGGGAGCTACTTCCAGGCGCTGGGCGTCGAGGCGGAGATCGGCCGTCTGATTGCGCCCGGGGACGACGCGATCGAAGGCGACGGAGCGGTCGCCGTGCTGAGCCATGCGACGTGGATGAACTACTTCGGTGGCGATCCACGGGTCGTCGGGACGTCCGTCCGAATCAACGCACAGCCGTTCACGGTCATCGGGGTTACCCCGCGAGGGTTTCGTGGTCATCAGACGCTCACCACGAGCGAACGCGTATGGGTGCCATTCGGGATGCTTCGCCAGGTAGCGTCCCCGGGCGTTCTGTTCTTCTTCGAAGTGCGGAGGGCTCTTCCCCTGAACGTGGTCGGGCGGATCGCCGAGGGGGTGGACCCCAGCACGGCGCGGGCAGAGCTGGCCCAGATCGCCGCGGCGCTCGAGGACGCGTATCCCGAGGACAATCGCAACCGCACCCTCGAAATGGTGCCAACCGCCAGGGCGGCCGTGGGGGTGAATCAGGTCGAGGCGCTAAGTCGGTCGGGCGCCCTGATGATGGGCGTCGTGGCCCTGGTGTTGCTGATCGCCTGTGCGAACCTCGCGAACCTGATGCTCGCACGAACGGCTTCGCGGTCTCACGAGCTCGCGCTGCGAACGGCTCTGGGGGCTCCGCGCGGAGCGCTGGTTCGCCAGGTGCTCACCGAAGGCCTGCTCCTGTCCATCGCAGGCGGAGTGATTGGGCTTGCACTGGCGGGTTGGGGCAGTCGCTTCACGCTGGAGCTGGGTTCTGGACTCCTGCCGTCCCAGGCGGTCGACGTGTCGCTGAGTGGCCGGGTGCTGCTGTTCACCGCCGTCACGTCCATCGGGACGGGTCTACTCTTCGGCGTGCTTCCAGCTGTTCACGCGTCACGACAGGACCCCGCCGCGCTCATGAAGGACACGGGGCGGGAGGGCCAGGTCCAGAGTCGCTCACCCCTTCGAAGCGCGCTCGTCGTTTCGGAGGTGTTGCTCGCCTTTGTGGGCCTCATGGGGGCGGGCCTCCTGATCAGGTCGATGCAGGAGGCTTCCCGAACCGACTTCGGCTTGGATCTCGAGAACCTCGGTGTCGCGGCGGTTCCGCTGGGGGGACTCTCGGTCCCCGAGCGGGTCCAGTTCATGGAGTCGGTTCGCGATCGGCTGACGCAGCTTCCGGGAGTCGCCGAAGTCGGCTTCTCCTCCTCGTTCCCGCTGTCTCCGACTCAGGTCCGGACCCTGGTGCCGGAGGAGGCCGCGCCCGACGACGGCGGCAGCTCCTTCGTCACCACCGTCTCGATGATGCCGGGCTATCTGGAAGCCATGAAGCTTCGGATCGTCGCGGGACGGGGCATCGGCATCGACGACCTCCAGGAGGAAAGTCGCCCTGTCGCAGTGATCAACGAGGCGCTCGCCCAGCGGTACTGGCCCGGTGAGAGCGCCGTTGGGAAACGCTTCAACTACTTCGCCGACACGGTTGTTCGGGAGGTTGTGGGGGTAACCACCGATGTGTCGCTCGGTGACCTCGCGGCGCCCCGGCCGCCGGTGGCCTACATGCCCCACACTCAGTGGTCCTCCGGCACCGGGATACTTCATGTGCGGCTCGACTCTCACCGGCCTGCACCAATGGACGAGGTCCGTGGAGCGCTGCTCGAGGTCGACGAGGACCGGGAGCCCCAGAACATGCAGATGACCGAGTCGCTCCTCTCGCAGGTGCTGCGAGTTCGGAGGATCGGGGCAGGGATGGTGGGTACGTTCGGCGTCGTGGCGCTGCTGCTGGCGGTGATCGGGATCTACGCGGTCATGAGCCAGATCTCGGCTCAGCGACGGCACGAAATCGGGATCCGACTGGCGCTCGGTGCCGAAGTCCAGACGATTGTTCGGATGGTCGTGGTTCAGGGCATGGCGATGGTGGCTGCCGGGATGGGTGCTGGCGTCGTGGCAGCGATCGCAGCGGGCCGGGCCGTCGAGGGCCTGTTGTTCAACGTTGCCGCTCACGACCCGGTTACCCTGGCAGTAGTACCTGTCGTTCTGGGCGCGGTGGCCCTGATCGCGTGCCTGATTCCGGCGCTCCGCGCCACGCGGGTGAGCCCGATGGAGGCCCTACGGACCTGAGCCCGCCGAGAGGCAGTCGATTCCCGGCGCATGGACACGGACACCGGGGAGATCCGAACTTGGCACCGACCGCACGGGGCAGTCACGGGAGGAGTCCAGTGGACCAGACGGAGTTGCTGCGCGTCCTGATCGCGGACGACGAGGAGTTGAGTCGAGAGGCGCTGAGGTATCGCCTGGAAGACGTGCCAGACGTCGAGATCATCGCGGAGTGCTCCGACGGAGACGCGGTCGCAGCGACTATCCAGAGCCTCCATCCGGATGTCGTCTTTCTCGACATCGAGATGCCGGGCAGGTCAGGCATCGAGGCGATTCGAGTGGCCGACGGGCACAGGCCGGCCGTGATCTTCGTGACCGGCCATCCGGACTATGCGCTCGGCGCGTTCGAGGCGGCGGCTCTGGACTACCTGCTGAAGCCAGTCGACACCGGGAGGCTCCTGCAGGCGCTGGACCGTGCTCGGGAGTACGTTTCGCAGCGCGAGGTGGTGCGGCTTCATCGCCGAGCGACGGCGCTGGAGGACCCGACCGAGATTGCCGTCGTCATCGGCACCGGGCCCGAGCCTCTCCGACACGCCGAGGTCAACGAGTACCTGAAACGAATCGTCGTACGCGACGACGGCGACTTCGTGATCATCGACGTTTCCGACGTCTGGGCCCTGGAGGCTGCCGGCAACTACGTGCGGGTTCGCACGGCGGACAGACGCTTCCTGGTGCGTGGAACACTGAGCGGATACGAGCAGCGGCTCGATCCGCAGCGATTCGTGCGGATACATCGATCGACCGTCGTCGCCGTGGATCACGTAGAGCGTATCACGCCCGAGCCGCACGGGGACTTCGTGGTGACGCTTCGTTCGGGAGACCGTTATCGCATGAGTCGCTCTCACCGGAGTCGACTCCTGCCGTGAAAGGACGCTCCTCCGGGATGCTCCCGCTGGCCCTACTCATCACCACGCTCTGTCTCCTTCTGGGACTCGTCGAGACTGCCCAGGTGCGCCTCGGCGGGGGCGACGTCGTCGAGTCTTCGTGGTGGGTCGCCTTCTGGCGCGTAGTCCCGTCATGGGCCCTCCTCGGGATGCTGACCCCACTCGTGGTTCTCGCCGTCGATCGCTGGCCCGTGCGAGGCTCCGGTTGGGCGAGGGCACTGAGTATTCATGTCGCGCTCGCCCTGCCGTTCGCGGCACTGCACCTGTTCCTGACGGCGGTGTGGGGAACCGTCCGGCCAGCGTCCCTGGGCCTAGGACTCGCATACGGGTTCGACTGGCTGGTGTCGCGGTACTTCGTGTACGACATCCTGGCCTACGGGGCGCTGGCGGGAGTCGTTCACGCCTTCCGGTACAGAAGGGAAAGCGTCGCCCTGAAGGAGGAAGCGACGGCTCTGGTGTCTGCCCTCCAGGACGCTCAGCGACGGGTCACGGCCGGGAAGCTGGACCCGCACTTCGTGTTCAACACCATCAATGCGATCGCCGGGCTGGCTGCCCGCGGCGACCGCCCGGAGGTGGTCCGCACGCTGGCGGCGTTCGGGGGCCTCCTGCGTGCCACGCTCGATGGGCGTCACGACCAACTCGTTCGTATTGCCGACGAGGTGAAACTCGTCGAGAGCTACCTTCAGATTCAGAAGGCGCGATTCGGGTCACGGCTGCAGACGCGCTGGCACGTCGATCCCGAGGCGATCGAGGACCGGATTCCGAGGCTCGTGCTGCAGACACTGGTGGAGAACGCGATCAACCACGCGATCTCCAGGAACTCTCGAGGCGGCGAGGTTGGCATTCGCATCGAGCGGACGGACGGGGCCGTGCGGCTCGAAGTCCTTGATCCCGGGACCGGGCGGCCGGGCCCGCAGCCTGGTGCCGGGGATTCGGGTCTCGGTCTGGACGCCCTCCGAGCGCGACTCGAGACGCACTTCGGGTCGCGCGCCAGCTTCCGGCTCTGCGCGAGGCCAGAAGGTGGGAGTCAGGCCGTCCTCATCGTGCCGGCTGATTCGGACGCCGGCTAGCTTGCGACCCGGCGCTCGGGAGTCTCATCGCCGACGTACCGGGCTGAACGCGATCCCGTCCGGTCCACCACCGGCCTCGAGGAACCTCAGGACCTCCATGGTCCGGAGGTCAACGACCACCACACGATTCGCGATCTTGGCGGAGACCAGAGCCCATCGGCCGTCCGGTGTGATCACGAATCCCTGGGGCGATGGCGCCCCCGGGAGTCCCGCCAGGCCGGCGGCATCCGCAACGTCGGTGCGTCCCGTCACGCGCCGACTGGCTCGATCAATCGCGATGAGCTCTCCAGCCGCGGGATCGGACACCACGATCGTCGACCCGTCAGGGGTCGAAGCTAGGCGGTACGGCACGGAGAACCCGGGGATGCGGACAGGAGGCCTGGACGAATCGGCGTCGATTGCGATCACCTCACCGCTCGCCATGCTCCCGGTCCACCCTTCGCGTCCATCGGGTGAACTGGCGATCCCCTCGGTGCGCTCGCCGGCCGGGAAGGTCGCGGTCGACTCCTGCCCGGTCAGGTCGATTCGGCTGACCGTACCATCGACGATGTTGGCGGTCCAGGCCCATCGACCGGTCGCGGAGAGCATATGGCTCGCGCGACCCAGCGTAGGGAGCCGTCGCCGAACGCGCCCGTCGTCGGTACCGATGACCAGAAGCTCCCCGCTTCGCTCCGCGGTCAGGAGAAGCAGGGAGTCTCCCGGCAGGAAGGCAACGCCGTGCAGCCGCTCGTACCCGTCGATGACGTGCTCGGCCACGAGTTCGCCAGCGGCGACGTCGATGACCTGCACGATATTCCCGGTCTCCCCCTGCCCGCCGTAGTTGGTCACCACAGCGAGTGCCCCATCAGCGGAGACGGCCACCTCGTGCGGTGCTTCCCTGCTCGGCACCGTCGCAGTCACGCCCCCGGTGGTGAGGTCCACGAGCCACGTCGATCGACCGGACATGTTCGCCACGACGGCGGTGCCGGTTGGCGTGGCCTGGGCGCTCAGTGAGGGCGCCGCCGACAGTATGGCCAAGGCAGCCCAGAGCATGGGTCGCCGAACGCTGAGCCGCGATGAAGTTCTCTGAGCCGTCACCGGCGGTACCTCGGTCGAGAGTAGGGTCACCCAGACTGTGCGGGTCTCCGACGGCCGCGCTCGGGCCCGAGTGACGGTCGGCGACGTTACGCGTCGGTCCGCGCCGAGCCCGGGGCGATCCGCTCACATTGCCCGTCCCGCGACTCATACCGCCGAACCGCGAGTCACCCCATCGAGCAAGTCTGCGACGCCCTCGGATCCGACTGTGGACGGTCATCGAACGTGCCGCCCGCTCCGCTCCGACCATGCTCCAGCCGAACCCCCGTCTGCTCCGGGTCGTCCTCCTAGCCGTCACGACGCTCTCGCCTTCGGTCGTCACGGCTCAGACACCGCAGGACGCCACCGCTCAGGTCGAAGCGGTTCTCGACCGCCTCGTCGACAGCTGGAATACCGACGACCTGACCGCCCACGTCGCCGAGTACGCCGAGGACGCGACGTACACACTGCCTCGGGGGGTGGTCCGGGGACGAGATGCCATTCGCCGCGCGCTGAGCGGCTTCGAGACACCGGATGGCCTCAGAGGCGTGTTGGCCTTCGACGGGGTCGCCGTTCGATTCCTCGGTGACGGTGCCGCCCTGGCGACAGGTCGGTTCGTCCTCGAGTTCGAGGAGGACGCGCGAACGTCTTCGGGCCGCTTCTCGCTGGTCCTGGTTCGGCGCGGTGACGTCTGGGTCATCGTCCACGACCACTCCTCGTGAACCAGCTCGGCCACTCACTCCGGGGGCTGCTCAGGCGCCCCGTATTCACGACCGTCGCCGTCGGCACGGTCGCTCTCGGGTTCTCCGTGAACGCCCTCGTCTTCAGCGTGGCACGAGCCGTCCTGGTCGACCCGCTGCCGTGGCCTGACGGCTCACGTCTCGTGCACGTCTCCGGAGTCCGGTTGCCCTCCGAAGCGGGCGGCGAAGGTCCGTCGCCCTACCCGATGTCCTACCTGGATATCCGCGATCTTGCCGAGTCGGTGTCGGGGTCGGTGGACCTGGTCCCGAGGACCGGCGCGCGCTCCTTCAATCTGTTCGCGGACGGCAACTCGGAGAATGTGCGGGGAGAACTCGTCGGCTCGGCGTACTTCCCGATGCTCGGCCTCGTACCCGTCCACGGCCGCGTCCTCGATCCGTCCGAGGATGTCGAGGGGGAGCACAGGGTGGTCGTGATCGGCCACGACCTCTGGTCTCGACGGTTCGGATCGGACCCATCCGCCGTGGGTCGGACGCTGGACCTCGACGGGCGAACGTTCGAGATCGTGGGCGTCGCACCCCCCCGGTTCAGGGGGCTCTCCGACGAGGCGGAGCTGTGGATGCCGATTTCCATGGCATCGGCGCTGTACGGTCCCTTCTACCTGGAGAGCCGTCAGTTTCGCTGGCTGAGCGCGATCGGACGCCGGGCGAGAGAAGCGCCACTCGAGCGCGTAGACACCGAACTCAGGCGAGCCGCTGAAGACCTTCGCGAGGCCTTTCCTCAGACCAACGACCGGATCGACGTGGAGGCGATCGGGCTGACGACCCACATGCTCGGGGACATCCAACCCCGAGTCCTCATCCTGTGGGGGGCTGCGGGATTGGTGCTACTGATCGCAACCGCCAACGTGTCCGCGCTGCTGCTCGCAAGGGGAGTATCCACCTCGCGGGAGACCGCAATTCGCAGCGCACTCGGGGCCGATCGATGGTCACTCGCCAGCGTCCCACTGACGGAAGGCCTGGCGATCGCCGGCCTCGGCCTGGTCCTGGGCCTGGTGGCCGCGATCGGGTTGATCGGTCCGGCGGCGCGCTCGGCCGGGCCGCTCCTGCCGGGCTTCGTCGAGGTCCGCATCGACCCCGCTGTCACCATCGTCGTGGTCCTCGTCGCGTGCCTCGTGTCGCTGCTCGCAGCCGCGATCCCGGCGCTGATCGCGTCGAGGGTGTCCGCGCTCGCCGCCCTCACCCACGAAGGGCGGTCGCCCGGGCCCGGACGTCGGCACCGGAGGCTGTTCAGTGGTCTCGTCGTCTCCCAGATCGCAGTGGCCTCGGCGCTGGCCGTGTCCGTGACACTGCTGGTGCGAGGTTTCCAGAACCTGATGAATGAAGATCTGGGGTTCGATCCGGCAGGCCTTGTAATGGCAACCGTCGATCTGAAGGCGCCACGCTTTCAGCCCAACACGGCGTTCCGCTCCTTCACGCGCGAGCTTCACGATCGGGCATCCGCCCTGAATGGTGTGGAAGCGGCAGCTCTCGTCGGGCCGCAACGACCCGTGGGGGACTGGAACAGCGCCGAGGTGTCCGTTGAGGCTCGGACGGAGGCCGGCTTCGACCCGAACGGGCTCGTCGCCATCACCCACTCGGTCACCCCGGGCTACTTCGACGCCCTGGGTATCGAGCTCCTACGGGGCCGAGACTTCACGAACGAGGACACGGGAGAGACGCAATCCCCGCTGGTCATCGTGGTGAATCGGACGTTCGCCGACCGGTACCTCGAGGGCCGAGGAATCGGGGCGCGCGTCAAGCTCTCCCGCCCGGACCAGAACGGGCCCGTCGCCACGGTCATCGGCGTCGTCGAGGATGTACGGGACGGCGGACCCGGAGCGGAGCCGAGGCCCTCGGATCTTCAGGTGTACTACTCAGTGTACCAGATCCTCCCGCGACTCCCGCCCCTACTGACTCTGGTTGCGCGAGCGGGAGGCGGTGAGCCGCTGGCCCTAGCGCCCGGAGTACGGGGCCTGACGATGGACTGGGCCCCGGACGTTCCACTCTTCGATGTGGAGTCGATGCCGGGGGTCATCCGGAGCCAGACGACGACGCAGCGATTCCTGGTGATCCTCATGGTGGCGTTCTCTGTTCTCGCCGGGCTGCTGTCCGCCGGAGGACTGTTCGGGATGGTGTCATACTCGGTCGCGCAGCAAACCCACGACATCGGTGTGCGAATGGCGATCGGCGCCAGCCCTCGCCATGTACAGTGGCGCGTGGTTCGGGGAGCGGTCGGCCTTGCTGTCCTCGGTGTCGCCTCCGGGTTCGCGCTGGCCATGGCGGTTGTCGGCCTCATCGAGCCGCACCTCCACGGCGTCCGTGCCGATCGTGTCGGGTTGTGGGTCGGTGCCGCCGTCGCCGTCCTGGGCATCGCCGCTATCGCCGCCGCGGTTCCTGCACGCCGCGCCTCGAAGGTGGATCCTGCGGTGAGTCTGGATCCGGCCTGACAAGCTATCCAGGCCGACCATGGCGAGACGATACGCGGACGGCGAGGTCGAAAGGGTCCTCGATCTGGCGACGGGCGGGCGCGGCGCCGCCTGCCAGGCCAGGGGTCCGACTGCGGACGAGATGCGGCAAACTGGTGCGGCAGCCGGAATCCCGACTGAGGCGGTGGATCTCGCGATGATGAGGCTCGACCGCTCGCGTGACGGGGTGAGCGAGGGCCGCTCAGCGAGGGCGTTTCGGGTCAAGGGGCAGGCCGATCGTCGCGACCTCGACAGACTCGCCCGCTCTCTGCGGCGCCGCGCACCGCGTGGAGACGTCGGGTGCAGCGGCTGGAGCTCGAAGCGGACGACGTTGCGATCGAACTGGCGCGGACGCTCAAGCAGCGATGTGCGTCGGACTCCGGACACCATGGCGAGGAACGTGACTCACTCGATACGTGACCCGATGATTTCAACACACCTGCGCGCTGCCGCCGCCGTGATCGCCATCCTCGCCGCATCGGGGTGCGGCCGAACACTGAGTGGCGGATCTCCTCCGGTTTCCACCGAGTCGTGCCAGGAAGGCCGGATCGAGGTGATGATCCTCGGTACGTTCCACTTCGCCCAGCAGGACGAGGTGGATCCGCTTTCGAGCCGGTGTCAGACGGAGCTTGCGGCGATCCTCGACAGGCTCGAGGAGTTCGCCCCGGGCCGCATCGCCTCTTCGTTGTCGTAGGTGGTTCGCACGTTCGGGTCCTCCGCCAGATCGTCGATGCGGTGCCACAGTTCTGTTCCGCAAGTGTTCTGCCCTATCTCACGGGAGAGGCGTGACCGGAGGTGGGGACGGTTGACGGGGCATCGGCTCGAGTCGGACGCCCGGGGCCCTGGATGGGCTTCGGTACCACGCCTCGCCAAGCTCGGATAGCGAGCGATACCGGACGTCCGCCCACCCGAGCGACCCTCCACCGCTCGCGATAAGGCCCCACGGCCCCGCGAGCTCGACGCCGGCGTCTACCGGGTCGAGTTCGAGGAGACCCGTTCGCACCCTGATCGACGATGAGTCGACCTCAATGTGGAGTGGGACGGGCGCGCGCCATATCGAGTCCGAGGCGATCGCGACCTTGGCCAGAACCTCGCGGGGTTCGTTCCGCACCACCTGCACGCTCTCGCGATCCACGCGTACGAACCCCCATATGCCGTCGTCACCCTCCAGGGTCACCGCGCCCGTTGGGTCGGCGCCCCGCAGATGAACGTCCATACTCAGGCTCCAGTTCCGACCGGAGCCCTGTCTACGCAACGCCAGCGCGCCGCCCATGAACGGATGTTGGACCCATACGTCTTCGGATGTGTCGAGGGATCGAGCCTCCTCCCACCACGCGGGCCGCGCCGCACGGAGCGTCCGGCGGAGCGCGTCCGCGATTCTCTCGTGTCCCCCGACGGCGGCGATGAATGCGTCGGCGACCGCCTCCTCGTTCCCCCCCGTGTTGTGCGTTGCCACGACGACCCGCAGCGCCTCCCTGACAGCCGCCGGGTCCGAAGCCACCAGACCTCGGAAGATCACCGCCTCGAGGGCATACACGTCGCCGGCTGACAGCCCCCCGGTGTCGCCTCCAAGAAAGTCTCGCAAGTCCACGCGGTCGTCATCGAGAAGGGCGAGAGATCGGACGAAGTACGTGGACCACAACGGATCCTCGCCCGGATCAGCTGGCATTCTTCCCATCGCCGTCCGTGCCTCCGTCTCGACGTGAATCGCGAGGCCCTCCTCGATCCACCTCGGTACGCGGCGCGGGGGCGGCATCGCCGCGTACGAGGCGAGGTGGGACGCCTCGTGTGCCGCCAGCCGGAGCGTCTGAAGGGGCAGGCCCCACTCGCCGACCTCCGCGTCGGTGACGGGGGGCTGGACCGCGACCACCGAGAGCCTTGGTCTGGGAGTCGAGAAGGCGAGGTTCGTTCGAAATCGACCCCGGGCGATGCGTGACTCGATCTCGACATACTCGTCTTCGTCGCGGGCGAGATGGAGGCGTCCTACATGATCCGCCTCAATGCCGAGCCATTCCGCCGCAATCTCCACCGCGTGGTCGGCGAACAGCGATGCCTCGTCGTTCGCCGGCTCGCAGGCGGTCGCGCAGGTCACGTCGACGAACCGGCCGTTCGTGATGTCGGCCTGCCCGATGGAGGTGTGGGGCGAGCATGCGAGCACGACCACGACCGAGGAGAGGGCGACCAGAGCGAGCCGCTTCACCCGGCCTCCTCCACGGGCCACGGGCTAGAGCACCCGGATCGTGCCCGGACCGTCATTGGTCAGGCGGCCGATCGCGGCAGCCCGCAGCCCTGCGGCGACGAGGTCGTCGACCAGCGACTCCGCGCGGTCGGGGTTCGCGCAGAATAGCAGCCCGCCGGACGTCTGGGCGTCGGCGAGCAGGACGCGCGTGATTTCGTCGACGCCCCGGGCGAAGCTCGTGTCGGACGAGACGTCGTCCAGATTCCGGCGCGTCCCTCCCGGCACGTGACCCGCCTCGGCGAGCACGGCCGCGCTGCTCAGAACCGGCACGTCGGCGGCGCGAAGCTCGGCCCCCATGCCGGAGGCCCGGCAGAGCGCGCGAAGGTGGCCGAGAAGGCCGTACCCGGTCACGTCGGTTCCTGCACGGACCTCGTAGCTGCGGGCGATCCGTGCGGCCTCGGCGTTGAGCGTCGCCATCTGCTCGACCGCGCTCGCGATCGTCGCGTCGTCCACGGCCGCCCGCTTGATCGCGGTGGTGATCACCCCGATCCCCAACGGTTTGGTGAGGATCAGCACGTCGCCCGGGCGGCCGGCGGCGTTGGTGACGAGGCGATCGGGGTGCACCTCCCCGACCGCCACCAGGCCGTACTTCGGCTCCGGATCGTCGATCGAGTGGCCACCCAGGATGGGTACGCCGGCCTCGCGTGCGATCTCTGCACCGCCCGCGATGATCTCCTCCGCGACCCCCGTGCCGAGGTGCTCGCGGGGGAAGGCGAAGAGGTTGAGCGCGAAGAGGGGCTCGGCGCCCATGGCGTAGATGTCCGACAGCGCGTTGGCGGCGGCGATGCGACCGAAATCGCGTCCGTCGTCCACCACCGGACCGAAGAAGTCGAGCGACACCACGAGGGCCCGGTCGTCGGCGAGCAGATACACGCCGGCGTCGTCCCCCGTCGAGGCATCGACGAGGGATCGGGGGTCCTCCACCGGAATGAGGTGACGCAGAACCTGCGACAGCTCGGACATGCCGAGCTTGCAGGCTCAGCCGGCGCCGTGGCTCAGCTGGGTCAGCCGGAGGCGCGGGCGCTCGTCACGGGGCGTGTCGCTCATCGATCGAACGTCGGGTGGGTGGTTCGCGGAAACAGGCGGACGGCATAGTGTAGATAGAGAGGTCCCGATCGCACATGCCTCCCGACAGCACGCCCGACCTGCCGAGACACCCGTGACCGCCCCCGCCCGATCCGCCCGACAGCAGTTCGTGAACGAGCTGCGGCGCACCGAGGGAGAGATCGACCTGGCGCGCGCGGCGCTCCTCATCGCGTGTGAGCAGTATCCGCAGCTTCCCGTCGACCTCTACCTCGGGCGGCTCGATCAGCTCGCCGAGCGCGTGATGGATCGCCTGGAGGGTGAGACGGCGCCGACCCTCGTGCTCCAGGAACTGGTCGCGACGCTCTTCGAGCAGGAGAACTTCCGGGGCAACCGCGACGCCTACTACGATCCGCGAAACTCCTTCCTGAACGACGTCCTCGATCGCCGTCTGGGAATTCCGCTCACGCTCGGCATCGTTCTGCTCGAGGTGGGGTGGCGGCTGGGCCTGGATCTCGAGGGCGTGAACTTCCCGCACCACTTTCTGGTCCGCTTCCGCGGCGAGTCGATGTCGCTGCTCATCGACGCGTACGACAGCGGACAGATCCGTTTCGAGGACCAGGCGCAGGAGCTGCTCGACCGGGTGTACGGCGGGATGGTCCGGCTCCGGCCCGCCTTTCTGGCCGCCGCCACGCGCCGCGACATGCTGGCCCGGCTGCTCACCAACCTGAAGGGCGTCTATCTGAACGCCCACGACGACGAGCGCGCGATCTCGGCGGTCGAGCGTCTGCTCCTCATCCGCCCGGAGGCGATCGCGGAGCGGAAGACGCTCGGCCTGCTGCTCGCGCGCCGCGGTCGCGGCGAGGAGGCGCTCCATCACCTGGGCGAGTACCTGCAGTCGCTGCCGGAGAGCTCGAACGATTCGCGTCGGATCGAGTCGCTGATCGAGCGGATCCGGGCGGGCGAGCCGCTCGACGACCCGGGGCTCGAGGAAGAGGGCGCCGAATGACCCCCCGAGTCACCCGGAGCGGCACCCACGGAACGACGTCCGGAATCACTCCGGGCTACCGCGCCGCCACCGAGGGCGTCGCCGTGCTCGACCGCGACGACCTTCGCTACTGGCGGTTCGTCGGCCGCGATCCCGTCCGGATGCTGGACGGCGTCGTGTCGGGACGGATGCCCGGGTTGCCCGAGGTCTCGAGGTCGGCCGGCGGCTCGGTCGAGATCGGGGAAGCCACGCTCCAGACCGTGCTGACGCCGAAGGGCCGGATGGTGGCGGACCTTCGGCTCGCCCGCGAGGCCGGGATCGCCGACGCCGCCGACGCGCTTTGGGCCGTCGTGCCGACCGCTGCCACCGACGGGCTGCGGGCCCACCTCGCGCGGTATCTCCCGCCCCGCTTCGCCAAGGTCGAGGAGCCGGGGGGGATCGGGATCCTCGGCGTCATCGGCCCGGAATCCGACGCACTGGTATCCCGGCTGCTGCTCGGGCTCGCCGTCGAGACCGGGACGCTGGCCGCTCTCCCGACGGGCGGTACCGTCGTGGTGCGCGAACCGGCCCCGCAGGAGGGACCGGGGGAGGGAGAGGCGGAGGAGCCGCTCCGGCTCGTCCGCTGCGGCGAGACGGCGATCCCGGCCTGGCACGTGATCGGCCCCGTGGGTGAGGTGGATGCGGCGCGGCGGGCTCTGGAGGCCGCGGGCGCCGCGCCGGCGACGGAGGACGACTGGACGGTGCTCCGCGTCGAGGCAGGGACGCCGGTGTACGGCGCCGACATGGACGACCGTACGATTCCGACCGAGGCCGGCCTCGACCGACTCGCGATCGACCACGGAAAGGGATGCTACACGGGGCAGGAGGTCATCGTGCGCATCCGCGACCGTGGGCACGTCAATCGTCGACTCCTGCGCGTTCCGCTCGGCGACATGGATCCGCCCGGGAACGGGACGGAGCTCTTCGTGGCCGGACGGGAGAAGCCGGCGGCGGTGGTGCGCTCGGCGGTGCGGTCACCCCGCTTCGGTCAGACGATCGGACTCGCCTACGTGCGCCGCGAGGTGTGGACGGGGGAGGGGGAGGCTCCGGAGTTCTTCCTCGACGAGGCCACCGCCGGGAGCTGACACGCCCGGCAGGCGTCGGCGGGGTTGTCAGCCGGCCGCGGGAGTCTTCGGCCGGTCGTAGGCGGCGACGATGCGGCCGCCGTGCTCCTTCCCGTTCTCGATGAAGACCTTGTTGGCGTTGTGCCCCGCGGCGAGCACGCCCGCGATGTACACGCCCGGCACGTCGGTCTCCATCGTGTCGGGATCGTGGACCGGGATCCCCGTCTCGTCGTCGACACCCACGCCCAGCTCCAACAGCACCGCCGGGTTCGCGCGCCATCCGGTCATCGCGAGCACGAAGTCGTTGGGAATCGTCGTCAGCTCACCGCTCTCGTCCGACCGCAGCACGACTTCGGTCGGCCGGATCTCCGCCACGCGGTGCTTCCAGTACACGGGGATCTCGCCCCGCTCGATGCGGTTGTCGATGTCGGGGCGCACCCAGGGCTTCACGCCGCGGTCCAGCTCGCCCGCGAAGTGCACCAGGGTCGGCCTGGAACCGTTGCGGTAGAGCTCGAGCGCGGCGTCCACCGACGAGTTGCCTCCGCCGACCACGAGCACGTCCTGGTCCCAGTACGGATAGGGCTCGTAGTACCAGTGCGAGACCTTCTCGAGATCCTCGCCCGGCACGCCGAGCCAGTTGGGCTCGTGGAAGCCGCCCGTGGCGACGACGACCGCCCTGCAACGGGTGACCGACTCCTCGCCGCCACGCACCTTCCGCGTGCGGACCCGGAAGTCGCCCGACACGCCCTCCACGGCGACGACGTCCTCGTACTGCCGGACGTCGAGGTCGTAGTGCTCCACGACCCGCCGGTAGTACGCCAGCGCCTGGCGGCGGGTCGGCTTGGTCTCGGGGATCGAGAAGGGCACGCCGCCGATCTCCAGCTTCCTCGCCGTGCTGAAGAACCGCATGTAGTACGGATAGTTCAACAGCGAATTCGTGACGCACCCGCGGTCGAACAGCCGGCACGACACGTCGCCGTTGCGGGCCGCCGCAGCGCCGACCGCGAGGCCGCAGGGACCCGCGCCGACGACGACGAGGTCGAGGATCCGGCCGGAAGCAGCGTTGGAAGTCATGGCGTGCGAATTCATGGCGTGATGGGACCCGACTGGCCGGGCCGGGTTCCTCCGAATCCGTCCAGCAGAACCGTCCCGTCCCAGCGCTCCGCCGGCTCCCATCCGAGCGACCACCCGAGGGTCGGTGCGAGGTCGAGAAGGCTGACCTCCGAGAGCTCCGTTCCGGGGGCGACGCCGGGTCCGAACAGGACCAGGGGGACCTCCGAGTCCGCGGGCGCGGTGGATCCGTGCTGGAACGACCCGAACCCACCGCCGCCGCCGTGCGCGGCGACCACGGCCAGGAGGGCGTCGCCGGGCAGCGCGTCGGCGATGCGACCGATCTGCTCGTCGGTGGCCGTCACCGCCGCCCGCCACTCGGGCGAGCCCCACCCGGTCGAGTGGCCCGCCACGTCGGGCCCCGAGAGGTGCACGAAGACCATGGCCGGCCCGTCGGGCTCGAGAAAGGGGAGTACCGAGTCCACGAGCGCGGCCCCGCCGCCCACCACCGACACGACCCGTTCGAACCCGAACGCCAGCCTGCACTCGAGGATGTCGTCGAATCGCGCCAGGTGGCCGTCGGCCGAGAGCACCGCGGCGGTCGAGGCACCACGACGCAGACCGATGCGGAAGAGCGGATCCAGGCGGTTCATCTCCGGTGTGAACTCGAGCTCCTCGGAGAACAGCTGATGGGAGTCGGGGCCTTCCCCGGCGAGCATCGAGAGGTTGGCAGGCACCGAGAGCGTCGGCTCGATCGATCGCGCGACCGGGGCGATCGCACCCGCCGCACCGAGCGTGTGCAGCCGGGGGGTCAGGGTGGCGTCGACCGCGTCGGCGGGCAGGCCGTCCACGGCCACCAGCACGATCCGGCTCGCGATCGGTTCGGTGATCCGCACGTCGGAGTCGATGATGGGCCGGCCCGGAAGCAGCGCGAACACGGGCCACGCCCCGGCGCGCAGCGGACTCGCCCCCAGCACTCCCCTCGCCCATCCCTCGGCGTCCGTGGTGTCGACGCCGATCCGCTCGGCACCGGACCAGGCGAAGAAGACGGGCTGACCGGCCATCGGCTCGCCTTCGGTGTCGAACACACGGGCTCGGACCACCGAGTCGACGGGCGTGAAGCCGGGGCGCCCCACGATCGTGTCGCCCCGCGCGATGACCACCACGGCCGGCGCACGGAGGACGCGCAGGGCCCGCGCGGCCGAGGCTTCGCCCAGGGTGGCCTCGACGGAGCCGACTCCGGGGCGAGCGTCGAGGATCCACGTTTCCGCCCACCCGTCGGCGTCCGTCGGCGCGTCGGTCTGCGAGAGGCGACCGAGCGCGCCGTCGAGCTCGAACCTCACGCGCACGCCGGTGAGCGGCGCGCCGCTCGCGATGGCGCGGACCCGGACCGGCTCGGGCGAGGTGCCGCCCGCCTCGAAGACGAGCTCCCCCGGCTCGCCCGGTTCGAGCCGTGTCCCCGGCGGCGGGTCGGCCGACGGAATCGTGGGCCGTTCGTCGCCGGTGCAGCCGGGGAGAACGCCGAGACCCCCGAGAAGGAGGGCTACAGCGAATCGAGCGGACAGAGGAGGCCTCACCGGGACGGCACCCGCGCCCGAAGGCGCACGTCATAGCGGAGGACCTCGGATCCGGTGACCGTGACGACCCGGCCCTGCGTGAGCGACGTCCGGCCGGACACGATCAGCGAGTCGCGACCGACCAGGAGCCGAGGGTCCACAACGTAGTCCCTCGCGAGTCGGGTCGGCTGGGCGATCCCGCCCGCGTCGATCCTCACCGGCGTGGTGAGCGCGGCCCCTGGCGCGTGAAGCTCGCCGGCCGACGCGGCCACGGAGAGCTCGAGGTCGACCGCGAGTCCGAGCGAACTCGACACGTCGAGCGCCACGACCAGGTCCGCTTCTCCCGGACGCAGGCGGTCGGCGATCGCGTCGGGCAGCGCCGCGCGGCGGATCGGAGGTGCCAGGTCGGCCTCGTTCAGGAGGATCCGGGCCGAGCCTGCCTCCACGTCGCGCAGCTCGACCCGCACGTCCAGTCCGTCGGAGGGGTCGAGTGCGAGGTCGTCACATCGCGACCCGGGGGTCGTACCCGTCACGCGCGCCACGATCGATCGATGGAGCAGGATCCCGTCGAGGGGAAAGTCGAGCGCAACGGTGGACCCGTCGGGGAAGCCCTCGGCCCAGGTGCGCGTGACCAGGGTGGATCCGGTCCGACCGTCCACGAGATCCGCCCGGATGAACCCGCGGCCGCCCAGACCGTCGTCGAGCAGGTCGAACCCGAGTCCGTTCGTCAGCTCGAGCACGGCGGTGCCTCGGTCGATCGGGGCCTCGAGCAGCCGGTCCGGCAGCTCGAACGCGTAGTCCCGGGCCTCCAGAGAGAGCTCCGGGATCGGTCCGTCGAAGCAGGTGCAGAGTTCGCAGACCTCGTCGAGCCGCACGGAGTCGCGCGTCTCGAAGCTCGCCACCCGGAAGCCCTCCGGGGCGATTCGGACCTCGGGCGGCAGCACGTCGCCGACGGGGACCGAGTCGCGCGCCAGAAGCACCTCCCACTCGGTGTCCCACACGGGGACGGACGTTGGGATGTCGCAGCCTCCCGATGCCGCCACGGCGAGGAGGAGGAGGGATCGCGTGGGGCGCATGCGGGCGCGGTCCGGACGTTTTCCTGAGGAGGTGCGCGGGGGTACGTTCGGACGATGACCACACGGGACACCCCGAACAAGAGCGGTTTCAGCGGCCCGGGCTGGCTCGTCGCCGCGGCGTTCGTCGGCCCCGGTACGGTCACGACCGCCACCCTCGCCGGCGCGAGTTTCGGCGCGGCGCTGATCTGGGCGCTCGTCTTCTCGGTCGCGATGACGATGGTGCTCCAGGAGATGGCCGCACGTCTCGGCCTGGTCACCGGGCAGGGGCTGGGCGAGGCGCTTCGCGCGGGCGTCGGCACCACAGGACCGCTCCGCTGGATCGGCCCCGCGCTGGTCGTCGGCGCGATCGCCGTGGGCAACGCGGCCTACCAGACCGGGAATCTCGTCGGCGGCGGGCTCGGCCTGCAGGGCGCCGTCGGAGGGTCGCCGCGGAGCTGGGCCTCGCTCATCGCCGTGCTCGCGGCGGCGCTGCTCTGGCGTGGGAGTTTCCGTGCACTGGAACGGTGGATGACCGCGCTGGTGGCCGTCATGGGCGTCGCCTTCCTGCTGACCGCCGCGCGTGTGATCGGGCGGGTACCCGATCTGCTCGCGGGGCTGATGCCCACGGTGCCGGACGGCGCCATCCTGACCGTGGTGGGCCTCATCGGCACGACCGTCGTACCGTACAACCTCTTCCTGCACGCGAGCGCGGTGCGGGAGTCGTTCGGCGGCGTGGAGGGGCTGGGGGCCGCCCGTGCCGACCTGGTCCGGTCGATCCTGGCGGGGGGCGTCGTCAGCGTGGCGATCATGGTGACCGCGGCGGGCACGCTGTTCGCGCTGGCTCCGGACGGCGCCACGGTGGAGTCCGCCGCGGACATGGCCCGCGCGCTGGAGCCCGTACTCGGAAGCTGGGCACGGATCGTCTTCGCAGTTGGCCTGTTCGCGGCCGGCATGACCTCCGCGGTGACCGCCCCGCTCGCGGCCGCGCTCGCCACGGCGGGCGCGCTCGGGTGGAGCGTGGACCTGCGGTCGCCGCGACTCCGCGCGGTGTGGGCCACGGTGCTCGGCACGGGGCTGCTCTTCGTCCTGATCGGTGGAAGCCCGGTCCAGATGATTCTGTTCGCGCAGGCGGCCAACGGGATCCTCCTTCCCGTCGTCGCCATATTCCTTCTGGTGGCGGTGAACGACCGCCGCCGCATGGGGGACGCGGCGAACGGGATCGTGCCGAACGTCCTCGGAGCGACGGCGGTGCTCGTGTCGGCACTTCTGGCGTTCAGGGCGTTCCGCTCGGTCCTGCTGGGGCTCGGATGGATCTGATGCTGCCGCCCGTCGCGTGCCGGCCTCGAACCGACTCTCTCCGCCGCGACTCACACCGATCCGCCACATGACCGACGCAGCCATCTCCTCGGCCCGGAAGGCGCTCGCCCGTCTCGGCCGCGCGGCCGAGAAGACGCGACGGGAGCTCGACGCCCTCGAAGGCGCGCTGCATCGCGCCGAGGGTGACGACTTCCCGCGGGCGAGGTACGAGGAGCTGCGGACGCTGATCGAGCGGATCGGCGAGTTCACGGAGGAGGAGGGGGCCCGCCTCCAGGAGAAGGTCCTTCACGCGGGCGGGCTCGAGCCCGCCCGCGTGCGCAGGAGCTAGGGGGAACACCATGGTCATCGATCGACGCACCTTCCTCCACCATTCGGCCGTGCTCGGCGTCGCCGGCGCGGCCGAGCTGTCGGGTCCGTGGGTTCACGTGCGCGGTCGGCAGGCCCACGACCTCGTGCTCCGGAACGCGACCGTGTTCGACGGAACCGGGGGAGCCGGCATCGAGGCGGACGTCGGCATCGACGGGGATCGGATCACCTGGGTCGGGACCCTCCGGGAACGCGGGGCCGTCGAACTCGATCTGCGCGGACTCGCGCTCGCGCCCGGCTTCATCGACATCCATTCGCACGCCGACCAGAACGTGCTCATCGAGCCGCGAGCGGAGAGCCGGATTCGTCAGGGCGTGACGACCGAAGTGGTCGGCCAGGACGGTTCGTCCATCCTGTACTCGGAGGAGGCGAGGCACTTCCTCGACACGCAGTGGATGGATCGCTACGGCCTCCCCTTCGACTTCACCGACGTGGGGAGCTTTCTCGATCGCGTGGACCGCACGCGACCGGCCGTGAACATCGCGTCGATGGCCGGTCACGGGACGATCCGCGGGGCGGTGGTCGGGGGCGCCGACCGACCGGCGTCGCCCGAGGAGCTCGACCGGATGCGAGCGATGCTCGTGGAGGCGCTCCAGCAGGGTGCGGTGGGCCTCTCGGCGGGGCTGGAGTACACCCCCGGGGCCTTCGGGACGACGGACGAACTGATCGCGCTGGCCGGGGAACTGCGCGATCCGAGGGTCCCGAGCGACGAGGTCGCTGCGACGGGCGGTGTCCGCACTCCCTCGCCCCCCTCGCCGTTCCTGTTCGCGGCTCACATGCGGAACGAGGACGACCGTCTGCTCGCCGCCATCGAGGAGGTCCTCAACGTCGGCCGTGGCGCGGGCGTGTCCGTGCACATCTCCCACCTGAAGGCGCAGGGCCAGCGGAACTGGTGGAAGGCGGAGATCGCCCTCCAGATGATCGACGCCGCGGCCGCCGACGGGGTGGACGTGACGTTCGACCGCTACCCGTACGTGGCGTACGCGACGGGCCTCACGTCGCTCTTCCCGCCGTGGTCCCGGGAGGGCGGAAGCCGTCGACTGTTCGAACGACTGGAAGCGCCGGACGATGGTCCGCGGGTCGTTCGGGCGGTGCGCGACAAGATCGCGCTGCTCGGCGACTGGAACGCCGTCCAGATCACCTCGTCGGGGGCCACACCGTGGGCGCGGGGCCGGAGGCTCGGCGATCTGGCCGAAGAGCGCGGGGTGGACCCGATGGACCTAACCGTCCAGCTGCTCCGGGAGAACGGCGGGAGCGTGGGGATGGTCGGTTTCGGCATGTCCGAGGAGAACACCGCGCGCTTCCTCGCGCACGACCGGGCGATGGTGGCGTCCGACGGCGGGGCGTACGCTCCGTACGGTCCCCTGTCGGGAAGCTCGCCGCACCCCCGAGGGTACGGGACATTCCCGCGGGTGCTCGGCCACTACGTCCGCGAGCGCGGCGATCTCGGACTCGCCGACGCCGTCGCGAAGATGACGCTGCGCCCCGCCCGCCGGCTCGGGCTGGCACGCGACCTCTCCGGGGGCGACGTCGCGAGCGTCCAGCCCCGCGGCCGCCTGGCACCGAGGTACATGGCGGACCTCGTAGCCTTCGACCCCGGGACGGTCGCCGACACCGCGACGTTCGACGATCCGCACGGCTACCCGAGGGGTATTCCCCACGTGGTGGTGAACGGCGTCCTCACCATCAGGGACGGCGAGCATACCGGCGACCTCGGTGGGCGAGCGGTTCGCGGACCGGGCCGATCCGGCCTTCTGCGCTGAGGGCGGCGCGTGACACGTGCCGGCGCGCTGCCCCCGGACGTTCTCGAGGAGCTCACGACGCTCGCGGACGGGCCCCTGGACCGCCCGCTCCCCGACGATGTGTTCGACGACCTCGCGCGGCGGGTGTTCGCGCACCAGTGGGAGACGAACGGCGTCTACCGGGGGTTCTGCGAGGGTCGGGGCGTCTCGCCGCGCGCGTGGCCCGGGTGGGAGTGCGTGCCGGCGGTGCCGGCCCGGGGGTTCAGAGAGCTGGATCTGGTGAGCGGCGATCCCGACGACGTGGAGCGGACGTTCAAGACGTCGGGCACGACGACGCGGGCGCGCGGACGGCATCACGTGCTCTCGCTGGATCTGTACCGACGTCTGGCCGTCCCCTGGTTCCGGGCGAACCTCCTCCCGGACCTGGGCACGGTGGACCCCATCCGCATCGTCTCGCTGGTCCCCGATCCGCAGAGCGTCCCGGACTCGTCGCTCTCTGCCATGGTCGGCTTCGTGCTGGACGCCCACGGTGACGACGGAAGCGCGTACGTCGCGCACCGCGACACCGGAGTGGACACGGACGCGCTGATCCACGCGCTCGAGCAGGCAGTGCGGGACGGCGGGCCGGTCCTCCTTCTCGGTACGGCATTCGCCTTCGTCCACATGCTCGACGCGCTGACCACGCGGGGGGTGGCCGTGCGCCTGCCCCGAGGCTCACGCGCCATGGAGACGGGCGGGTTCAAGGGGCAGTCGCGCGAGGTGCCGCGTGACGAACTCTACGCCGAGATCACGGAGCGGACGGGCCTTCCCGAGGAACGGATCGTGAACGAGTACGGGATGACGGAGCTCCTCTCGCAATTCTACGAGCCCGTGCTGCGAGACGCCGTGCCGCAGAAGGCCGTGCCGGGGGACCCGGTACCGCGTCACACCGCCGCGGGCGAGCCCGCGATCCTGCGTCGCCATCGCCCCCCGCCGTGGATGAGGACGCGGATCCTTTCGCCCGACACGCTCGAGCCGGTCGATCCGGGATCACCGGGGCTGCTTCAGCACTTCGACCTGGCCAACGTCGGGTCGGTCTCCGCCGTGCTGACCGAGGACATGGGCCGCGCCGAGGCCGACGGGTTCGTGGTCCTCGGGCGCACCCCGGGCGCCGAGCCGCGAGGATGCTCGCTGGCGATGGAGGAGCTGCTCGCACCATGAGCGCCGGCGACGTGCCCCTCGATGCGTCCCGTGACGCGCCCCCCGACGCGCTCAGATCCTGGTCGCTTCCCGACGGCGTGACTGCGTCGGGCGAGACCGAGCACCCGCAGCCGGTCGGGCCGACGCTCCTGTCGCCGACGCTGGACGTCGGTGAGACGGCGGCGCTGCTCGCCGGACTCCGCGCCGGCGCCGGCCGGTTCCGGCAGCGCGCGGTGGCCGACCGGATCGCCGTGCTGGGCGAAGTCGGGGCGCGGTTCCTGGAGGCCGGGCATCCCGCCCGGGAGCAGGCGCTGCACCTCCTACCCGGGAACGCCGGGCTGTCAGCGGCGGCCGCGGCCGCGGTGCTCGACCGGATGGCGGCGGACTGGACGGCGGAACGCCTCGCCGGCGTGGTTCGCGCCGAGTTTCCTCGGGGCGAACTCGAGCCGCGGTTCGGGGACGCCCGGCCGGACCCCGGTGGACGGCCGGTCTCCAGATCGGCGTTCCCACCCGGCCTCACCCTGACGATCTGCTCCGGGACCGTGCCCGGGGTGTCGACGACGGCGCTCGTGAGGTCGCTCCTGGTCGGCGCGGGCACCCTCGTGAAGCCGGGTGCTGGCGACGTCGTTCTGCCGCTGCTCTTCGCGGACGCACTTCGCGAGGTGGACGCCGACGCGGCGGCCGCGCTTGCGGTGGTCTACTGGCGGGGAGGCGACGCGGCCCTCGAGGACGCCGCGCTGGCGGCCGCGGATCGGGTCGTCGTGTACGGGGGCGACGAGACGGTCCGGTCGGTGCGTCGTCGCACGCCGCCGGCCACGACGCTCGTCGAGTACCGCCACCGCGTCGGCATCGTGGTGGTCGGTGTGGAGGGCCGGACCGAGGGCGAGCTGGACCGTCTGGTCGAGGACGTGGCGGACGCGGTCGTGCCGTACGAGCAGCGGGGCTGCGTCTCCCCGGTTTCGGTGCACGCGGTCGGCAGGCCCGAGGAAGCACGGCGATTCGCGGAACGCTTGGCGGCGGGCCTGGAGCGCCGCCAGGTGGTCATGCCGGGCGTCCGGACACCCACGGAGGCTTCGGTGGCGCAGCAGATCGCGGGCTCGCTTGAACTCAGGCGCGCCGCGGGAGAGCCGGTGGGACTGTGGATGGGACGCGGCTGGACGGTGGCCCTCGACGCGTCGGCGGAGCCCGTGGCGGGAGGCCGCGTGGTGATGGTGTCGGCGGCCGACTCGATCGACTCGATCGAGTCGGAGCTGGCACGATGGCGCGGCAGACTTCAGGCGGTGGGAACGGCGGGACTCGAGCCGGAAGCGGAGCGTCTCGTGGCGCGAGCCGCCGGGTCGGCGGGGGCTTCGAGAGTGGGCCCCGCGCGGTCGATGGCGTGGCCACCGCCGTGGTGGACCCACGAGGGGCGCGGTCCTCTCGGAGCGCTCGTCGACCTGGTGGAGTGGGAGCGGCCCGACTGACGGCGGGCCGCTCCCCGGTCACTCCTCTTCGGCGGGCTCCTCGGGCCAGATCACCATCTGGCGGACGCCGTTCGGATTCTCCTCCACCCGTACGCGAAGCGTGTCGCCCTCGTCGATGCCGATGTCGTCCCGCATGTCCTGCGGAATCGTGATACGTCCACCGACACCCACGGTGACATCGTCGTAGTAGAGGGTCCTGTAGATCGCCATTGAAAGGTCTCGCGGTCGATGGTTCGGGTCCGTTCCAGCCATCAACTATATCAGAAAGGCGATCCGGCGTTCAACGGGGTCGGCGCCGGTGCGGCGCCGGGACGCCATGCGGGTGCCGATCGGCATGTCGCGATGCACCCCGCCTCACCCCATCTTCCCGCCCATGACCGATCTGGCAATCCGGCTCCGCGGCGTGACCAAGCGCTTCGGCGGCCACGTCGCAGTCCGCGACCTCGATCTCGACGTGCCGCGCGGCACCATCTGCGGCATCCTCGGGCCGAACGGCTCGGGAAAGACGACCTCCATCCGCATGGTCCTCGGGATCTACGTGCCCGACTCCGGGTCCGTCGAGTTGCTTGGCGGGGAGCCCGATCACGCGCACCGTAAGCGGGTCGGCTACCTGCCGGAAGAGCGCGGCATGTACAGGAAGATGAAGGTGATGGACCACCTCGCGTTCATCGGCGAGATCCGCGGAGTCCGAGCGGCGGAGGGACGGCGGCGCGCGGGCGAGTGGCTCGAGCGGCTCGGTCTTTCCGAGTGGGGCGACCGGAAGGTGGAGGACCTCTCGAAGGGGATGCAGCAGAAGGTCCAGTTCGCGGCCACGGTCCTGCACGAGCCCGACCTCCTCATCCTGGACGAGCCCTTCAGTGGACTCGATCCGATCAACCAGGACGTGCTCGAGACCATCGTGCGCGAGATGAACGCGGCCGGCGTGACCATCCTCTTCTCGACGCACCTGATGGGCCAGGCCGAGCGCCTGTGTCGGCGGGTGTGCCTGATCTCGCGGTCGAGGAAAGTGCTGGACGGCAACCTGCGGGAGATTCGGAAGGCCGAGGACCGCGGAGACGTCGTCGTCGAGTTCGAGGGCGACGCCGGGTGGCTCGATGGACCCGGGATCGAGACCGCCTCCCCCGTCGACGACGGGTGGCACCTCACGCTGCACGCAAACACCCCACCCCGGACCGTGGTCGAACGCGCGCTGGCGGCGGGGGTCGAGCTCCGTCGGTTCGAGCGAGTCGCGCCACGTCTGCACGAGATCTTCGTGCGCCACGCGGGGGCCGACGCGGCGGGGGACGCGGGCCGACCCGCGGAGGCGCGGCTCCCCGCGGAGGCGTCAACCAAGGACTCGCAGGGCGAGGCGGCGCTCCGATGAACTCCGCCATCCTCGCCATCATCAAGCGCGAGTACCTGCAGCGAGTGCGCAGCCGCTGGTTCGTGGCCGCCACCCTGGCGGGCCCGGTCCTCTTCGTCGGCATCGCCGTCCTCCCCATTCTCACCACCGGCTCCTCCGAGCCGGGCGAGATCATGGTGCTGGACGGGACGGGGGAGCTGCTGTCAGTGGTCGGGCCGGCGCTGGAGGGAGCCGGGTACTCCGTGACGACGGGGGACGGCGAGCCATCGCTCGAGGACTGGATTCAGCGCATCCACGACGGTGAGGTCTTCGGCGTTCTCCAGCTCGACTCGGCGACCCTGGCCAACGGTGATGCGCGCCTGACCGTCGCGAGCTCCCTCTCTCCGATCCGCACGCTCGCGCTTCGCCAGATCGTGGCGCAGGGCACCCTCGCGAGCCGGCTCGCCGCCGAGGCGCCCGAGACCCTGGCCCTGCTGGGTGGGGGCACCCTGGAGGTGGACGTGCTGGACGAGGAGATGGAGGTCGACGGCGCGGACTTCCTGATGGCGTACCTGGGCGCGTTCCTGCTCTACATCACGCTCCTGTTCTACGCGGTCGCGGTGATGCGTTCGGTGCTCGAGGAGAAGACGAGCCGGATCGTCGAGATCATCCTCTCGTCGGTGCGCCCCATCGAACTGATGCTCGGGAAGATCGTGGGGGTCGGGGCGGTGGGACTCACGCAGCTCGGCGTCTGGGCGGCCTCCGTCGTCATCCTCGCCGACATCGGGCTCCCGAGGCTCGTCGCGGCGCGACCCGAACTCGCCCCCCTCGCACAGTTCGAATCGTTCGCTCCCGGCGCAGACAAGCTGCTTCTCTTTCTCGCGTTCTTCTTCGGCGGGTACTTCCTGTACTCGAGTCTATACGCGGCCGTGGGGGCCATGGCGAACTCGGATCAGGAGGCGCAGCAGGCGCAGGCACCGCTGGTCGTGCTGATGGTGGTGCCCGCGGTGATCCTCCCCGCGGTGCTGGAGAGCCCCGAGTCCGCGCTGGCGGTGTGGACCTCCGTCGTGCCCTTCTTCGCGCCCGTGCTGATGTTCGCGAGGGCGGTCACGGGCGCCGCCTCGGGCCTCGAGGTGGGGGTGGCGCTTATGGGCATCGCCGCGACCACGGTGATCGTGGCCTGGATCGGCGGTCGGATCTACAGGGTCGGGATCCTCATGACGGGCAAGCGCCCCGGCGTCCGCGAGCTATGGAGGTGGGTGCGCGCCGGCTGACGCGCGTCAGCTCTCCTCGTCCTCGTCCGGCAGGCAGGATCGCAGCAGCCCGACGAGCTGGTGATCCTCGAACGACCGGGCGCGATGAATGACCTCCTGGTACGACGGCTCGATCAGGATCGGTGCGGTGCGCACGGGCCCGCCGGTCGCGGTGTCGTCGGCCGGCGAGAAGCACAGCCGGCCCTTCACGCTGTCGGTCCGGCGGGGGTCGTCGACGATCTCGATGTAGACGTCCCAGAAGTGCCCGAGATGGCTCACCGTGGCCAGATGTGGCCCGTCGGAGGGCGGCCCGACCGGCGTCCGGGGCTCCTCCGGTACCGACCGGGAACCGCCCGGATCGGCGCCTGAACCGCCTCCAGCCCGCGGGGGCTCGGCGCCGTGTGTTGGGGTGTCGTCCATCATGCCAGCAAGTGTATCAGGATACGGCTCGCTTCGCTTCTGCCAGGGCCCGGCGGAGGCGGGCGAGGTCGTCGGCGTCGACGGACCCGCCCCCGAAGCGCAGGCGCTGGTAGAGCTCGGCGAGCCCGGTGGCTACGGGAGTGGCGTCCGGGCGCGTGGACGCGATGCGCTCGAGGAGCACCGCGGGTGTCGCGCGGTCCGACTCGACGATCCCCGCGCGAGCGGCGTGCCGAACGAACGAACGCCACGCCCGCGACTCGGGACGGAGGGACCTCGCGGAGGTGCCGAGGTTCCGACGAACGATGATCAGCGCGATCAGTCCGCCGGCCACGATCCACGCGAGTGTCCCGCCCGGCAGCCCGCGCCCTTCGAACCCTCCGCCCCCGTCGAACGCGTCGCCGAGCCGGTCGAAGATCCCGACCTGGGCCGCGAGGTCGTACTCCAGAACCCACTGGGACCAGCGGTACGAGAGGCCGGCGAGCCAGAGGCGACCGGGGAACCGCCAGCCGAGGCCCGCGACGCCCTCGCCCGAGCCCGGCGGCGTCGGGTCCCACTCGATCCACCCGTAATCCGGGAACCACACCTCCACCCACGAGTGCGCGGTGTTCTGCGAGACAGAGAGGAAGTTCCCGAACTCGTTCCACTCTCCGCCCAGGAACCCGTTCACGTTGCGCGCTTGGATCCCCGCGGCGCGCAGCAGCACGACCATCGCGGAGCTGAAGTACTCGCAGTGCCCCTCCCGGCGTTCGAACAGGAAGTGGTCGAGCGAGGTCTCCCGGGCCGTGCGGGGCAGCTCCCGCGTGTAGCCGAACTCGGACGTGAGGAACCGGTGCACGGCGGCGACCCGGTCGTAGCGCGTGTCGTGCGGCGCGGTCAGCGAATCCGCGAGCGCATGCACCCGGGCGGGGAGGTCGGGCAGCTGGAGGTACCGCGTCCGATCGGGGAAGTAGTTCCCGGCTGCGCTTCGAAGCGCGTCGGCATCGGGGGGCGCGCCCGTCGAGAACGACGTGTAGGTGGGTTGAGGCGACGATCCCCAGTAGTACCAGTCGCCGGAGTCGTCCATCGCCGGCGTGATCGTCGAGTGGGGGTCCACGAACTGGAGGGCGTGCAGTCCGAACACGACACGCACGTCGAGCGGAGCGGCCGTGATGCGCTGCGCGACGGTGGACTCGGGCCAGCGGGCCCGGTACCAGCTCACGGGGGTGGCACCCGGCCGCTCGACCTCGGAGCGGGTCCACGTGACGCCGTCGAACCGGTCGTAGGAACGCCCCCGCCACCGAAGGCCTCCGAGGTCGGCCGGGCGTCCGTCCGGGAACTCCACCTGGAGCACGACCTCCGGATTGTCCCGAATCGTCGCGCCGTGCTGTCCGAGCGAGATGCGGTCGCTGAAGCCCGCGATCGAGGTCGCCGCCACCTCGCCGCGACCCGGCCACGCCCGGGACACGCGCGGGAAGGTCACGAACACACCGACGGCCATCGCGAAGGTGACCAGCGACAGACCGGTCGACGTAACCACGAACGAGCGGTCGAGCACGGCGTCGGCGGCCCCGAAACGGATCGCCTTCCGCCGCATCAGCCCGATCGCGAGCGCGGCCGAGCCGATGAACACGAACGCGACGAACGAAATGGCGAAGAGCACGCCCGGTCGGTACGCCGTCGACGCCAGGACCAGCGCGAACGCGAGGGCGTAGAGCCGCACGTCGTGGACGGCGTCGGAGCCCCGGATCACCTCGACGCAGAGGAGCAGCAGGAGGAGGTCCACCACGGGGATGACCACGTCGCCCCCGACCACCGTGGCGACCAGGAGTGCGCGGCCGGCGAGGAGGAGCGCCACGGGTACCATCAGGCGTTCGACCCACGCGACCGTCGTCGCGCCGGGGCGACGGAAGAGGAGCGCCAGGAGGACTACGCCGGCGGGGAGGGCGGAGAGCGGATCGAGCCCGGCGCCCGCACCGAACGCGACCAGCCCCGAGAGCGCCATGAGGATGACCAGCCGCCGGTGCACCGTGGCGAGCGTCACGACGAGGCCCCCGGGCGAGCGAGGATGGCGTCGGCCCAGCCGCGGGGGCGGGCCCCGGCCGTCACGCGGACGCAACGCAGGCGGGGCACCGGAGGGGGTGCGTCGACCGTGCCGAAGTCGACGCGCGCGAGCGCGTCGAGGATCCGCTCGAGCTGGGCGGGCCCGGAGCCGGGCGACACCGACCGCTCTCCGGCGTGGAGCGCGACCGGCGAGCCCTCGCGAATCAGCCGCGCGACGAGCGACGCCGCGACGTCGGCCGCGTGTTCGGAGGCCGCTCCCTCCGGCGTGGACACGTCGAGCGAGACCCACAGCGGGTCTGCGGCGTCGCGGTCGTACTCCCGCACCACCGCGCGACCCGTCCGCGCGGTCGCCTTCCAGTGTACGTCTCGAAGGTCGTCCCCCGGGCGGTACTCCCGAAGGCTTCGGTACTCGCCGCGCACACCCCGGGCGGCCGAGCCGGACTCGGCGGCCGGCCCGGCCCGTCGGCCCTCCGCGGCGCTCGGCACCCGGATGCGGAGGTCCGTTCGCGGCCAGACCAGGATCTCGCCCGGAACGGGGATGTCGCGCTCCTTCCGGAACAGGCCGAAGGGGTAGTCCGTCGCCAGCGTGAGCTTCTCCAGGGGGTACACGCCCCGGTTCAGGAACACCTGCCGGGCGGAGGCGCGGCCCGTGTCGCCCGCGGCGACGCGGGGGAGAAACGAGATCTCCGTCAGGCCCGGCTCCTGGATCTCGAGCGCGTAGGTCGAGAGAAAGCGCTTCCGGTTGCGCACCCGGTAGTGGATCTGGATCGGCTGACCCACGTGCCCGCCCCGGGGGACGATCCGATCGAGCTCCAGGTCGCGAATCGTCTGCTCGGAGAGCCAACCGCTGACCGACATCGCGCCGAGCATGGCGCCCAGCAGGAGGTAGAGGAGATTGTTGCCGGTGTTGATCGCGGCGAACCCGACCGCGAACGAGCCGGCCACATAGAACACGCCTGCGCGCGTGAAGTGGATTCGGCGCCACGACCGGAGCGTCTCCCAGGCGGCCCGCAGGGTCTGCAGCGGTGCCCGGACGAACGACCGGACGGTCGTCCCGACCTCACCGTCCGAGGTCACACCGGCGCCTCGACCTCCGAGAGGATCTCCTCCAGGATCGCCGCCGCCGCCTCGTGCGCGTCCGCCGTGGACGAGGAGGCCCCGGTCGGAAGGATGCGGTGGGCCAGGCAGGGCACTGCGAGGTCCCGTACGTCATCCGGCACCACGTACGTGCGACCTCGAGTGAGGGAGAGTGCGCGAGCGGCACGCAGCAGCGCCACGGCACCCCGAGGACTGGCACCCAGACGAATCCCCTGGGCGTTCCGCGTCCGGCGCACGATCTCCATCACGTAGTCCACGACCGAGGCGTCGGCGTGCACGTTCTCGACGCGCTGCTGCAGCTCCAGCACGTCCGCGGGTCCGATGCGCGGCTCGAGGTCGTCCACCGGTGCGCGCCCCCCCTTCGATTCCGTCAGGATCCGGCGCTCGGCCTCCGCGTGCGGGTAGCCGATCGTGAGCCGCATCAGGAATCGGTCGAGCTGGCTCTCCGGGAGCGGGTACGTGCCGTGGTGCTCGAGCGGGTTCTGGGTGGCCAGGACGAGGAACGGTCGCGGCAGGTCGAGCGCGTGCTCGTCGATCGAAACGCGCCCTTCCTGCATCGCCTGGAGGAGCCCGGACTGCGTTCTGGGCGGTGCCCGGTTGATCTCGTCCGCGAGGACGACCTGGGTGAAGATCGGTCCCGTGCGCACGTCGAAGTCGGCGCTCTGCGGGTTCCAGACGGACACGCCGAGCACATCCGAGGGCAGCAGGTCGCTCGTGAACTGGATCCGTCGGAAGCTCAGGCCCAGGACCCGGGCGAGGGCGTTCGCGAGCGTCGTCTTGCCCACGCCCGGAACATCCTCGAAGAGAACGTGTCCTCTGGCGAGAAGTGCGGCGAGAGCGAGCCGAACGACCCGGTCCTTCCCGTGAAACACGGTCTCGATATCCGACACGAGGGTGTCGAGGACGGCGAGCGAAGGGTCGGCGTCGCGGAGCGCGGAAGCGTCGGACATTGCGGGCCAGGGGCGGGCGGAAGATCGAGGAGGATCCGTTCCCGATTCGGACGGATGAAACAATCCGGAGATTAAGGGTAACACCCGCCCGTTCGGAAAGGATCCGGTCCGTCGGAGTACGCGTTGACGTGTACGCAGAACCCCGGATAGCTTCCGAGACTTTTGCGCAGGAGAGAGGTCGGACGAAGGCCGTGAACAGCGGCTGGAGCCCGTGACCCTTACAGGGATTCGCAGAATATGGGCGCAACGAGGAAGATCGGCGTGGCCGCAGCGATGGTCACGGTTCTCGCCGGAGGCGGGCTCGCCTTCGCGCAGGCGGGACAGGAGGCCGACGCCGAGGCGCAGATGCCGACGCCGGCCGCGTCGAGCACGGGGACCAACTACGGGAACGACGCCGGCATTCAGCCGATCGCCTTCCCGCATGCGATTCACGCGCGCGACAACCAGATCGACTGCGCCTACTGTCATTTCTCGGCCGAGCGTTCGGTGTCCGCCGGGATTCCGCCGGTCTCGACCTGCATCGGGTGCCACGGCCCCGGCAAGGTCCAGGTCCAGTCCGAGCAGGGACAGGAGCAGGTCGCGATGGTCCTCGAGTACTGGAACAACGAGGAGACCATTCCCTGGGTCCGGATCCACAAGGTCGCCGACCACGTGAAGTTCCCGCACATGCGACACATCAACGCCGGCCTGGATTGCACCCAGTGTCATGGGCCGGTCCAGGAGATGGGTGTCCTTCAGCAGCCCGACGACGCCTGGGGCGACGGCAAGATGGGCTGGTGCATCTCGTGCCACGTCGAGAACGACGCGAGCCGCGACTGCACCGTCTGCCACTACTGAGGCCCGACATGAGTGCCGATATGAGCAGCGGAATCAAGCGCAGGGACTTCCTCAAGGTCGTCGGCGTCGGTGGCGCGGGTGCCGCCCTCACCGGCTGTTCGACGGAGAGCGCCGAGAAGCTCCTCCCCTACGTCGTGCCCCCGGAGGACATCACACCGGGCGTGGCCACCTGGTACACGTCCACCTGCGGAGACTGCACCGCCGGCTGCGGAATCTGGGTCCGCACGCGCGAGGGTCGCGCGGTGAAGGTGGAGGGGAATCCGAACCACCCGGTGTCCGAGGGTGCGCTCTGTCAGCGCGGGCACGCATCCCTCCAGCACCTCTATTCCCCGGATCGCTTCACCGGCCCCATGCAGCGCGTGAATGGCGAGCTGCAGCCGATCTCCTGGGACGAGGCCGAGGTGCTGCTCGCACAGCAAATCCAGGGCGCGGCCGGAAACGTGCTGTTCATCGGCGGCTCCATGGGTCCGACGATGGCCGACCTCGTCGACCAGTTCCTGGCCTCGGTCGGTGGGTCGCGGGTCGAGTGGGACGGCCTCGCCGAGGCACCGCTCCGCGAGGCGACGCGCATCGCGTTCGGAAGCGACGTGGTGCCGCACTACGACTTCGAGTCGGCCGACTTCATCGTCTCCTTCGGCGCCGACTTCATCGAGACGTGGATCTCGCCCGTCGCCTACCAGCGAGGGTTCGCGCGCGCCACGGGTGTGGATGCCGAGGGCAACAAGGGGGAGTTCGTCTACGTCGGACCGCGACTCAATCTGACAGGGCAGAACGCGGACGAGTGGGTCCCGATTCCGGCCGGCGGCGAGGCCGCGATCGCGCTCGGGATGGCGTCGGTCATCGCGGGTCGGAACGGTAACGCGGGCCCCTACGCGCAGATCCTGCAGGCCTACTCGCCGGAGGCCGCCGCGGAGGCGACCGGGCTGGAAGCCGCCACGATCCGCGAGCTGGCGGATCGGTTCCAGAACTCGCCCTCGCTCGCGGTGGGACCCGGAGTCGCCGGTCAGCACCGGAACGCGACGGCCGCGAACCTCGCGATCCACATCCTGAACTCCGTCGCCGGCAACGTCGGCACGCGGGTCCGCCTCGTCGAGAACGCCCAGAGCGCCGCCTCACGCCCCTACGGCGAGGTCGAGGCTGCGATCCGCTCGATGGCGTCGGGCGGCGTGGGCGTGGTAATGGTCCACGGCACGAATCCGGCGCACGGCCTTCCGCCGGCCGCGGGATTCGACGAGGCCTTCGCGGGTGTCCCGTTCAAGGTGTCCTTCGCGAGCGAGCCGGACGAGACGGCCGCGATGGCGGACCTCATCCTCCCGGATCGCCACTTCCTCGAGGCGTGGGGCGACGCGAGCCCGCGGCCCGGCGTCTACTCGCTCCAGCAGCCGGCGATGGAGGCGGTCCCGCACTTCGACTCGAAGCAGACGGGCGACGTGCTCCTGTCGGTGGCGGCGCGGGCCGGCAGCCCCGTGGGTCCGGCCACGACGTACGATCATCTCCGGAACCGCTGGCAAGCCCTTCACCAGAGCGTGGGGGCGGCGGAGGACTTCGACGCCTGGTGGCGCGGCGCGCTGAAGGAGGGTGTGGTGAACGTGCCGGTCCCGGCGACCGAGGAGCCCGCGGCTCTCCGTCAGCCCGACGCGGCGCTCATCTTCGACCAGCCGGCCTTCGACGGCGACGGCGAGTTCGTGCTCATGGTCTACCCGTCGTCGCGGTTCGGCGACGGTCGTCACGCGAACAGTGCGTGGATGCAGGAGCTTCCGGACCCGGTCTCGAAGATCGCCTGGCACGGCTGGGTGGAGATCCACCCGGCGGCCGCCGAGCGCCTCGGGGTCGAGAAGGGGGATGTGGTGTCCGTCACGTCGCCACACGGCTCCGTCGACCTGCCCGTGTTCACGTATCCCGGCATCCGGGACGATACCGTCGCGATCCAGATGGGCATGGGCCGCGAGAACTCCGGCCGGTACGCGAACGGCAACGGCGTGAACGCGATGACGCTGCTGCCCGCCGAGGCGGAGCAGCCGTCCGGGGGTCTCGTGCACCTCGCGACTCGCGTGTCGGTGGTTCCGACCGGCGACGTCTACCGCCTCGCCACCATCGAGGGTTCGGACGACCAGTCCAAGCGCGGCATTGCGCCGGCGGCGTACATCGGGTCTCTCGGGCAGTCGGAGGAAGAGGGCTACGCCGAGGAGGGCGGCTACGAGAAGAAGCCGCTCGAGGAGATGCAGATGCTCGGCGGGTTCGGTGCCGTCCAGGTCGACGGCAAGGCCAAGGACTGGCCCCTTCCGGGCACGGACCGCGGCGACTACGCCGACCCCGAGACGCCGCGCTGGGCGATGGCGATCGACCTCGACAAGTGCACCGGCTGCTCGGCGTGCATCGTCGCCTGTCAGTCGGAGAACAACGTCGCCTTCGTCGGCGAAGACCAGCTCCGCATGGGGCGCGACCTCGCCTGGATCCGACTCGAGCGGTACTACGAGACGGTGGACGCGTCGCACGCCGGAACGCTCGACGTGCGGCACCTCCCGATGCTCTGCCAGCACTGCAACAACGCGCCGTGCGAGCCGGTCTGCCCGGTGGTCGCCGCCTACCATACGCCGGACGGCCTCAACGGCCAGGTCTACAACCGGTGCGTGGGCACGCGGTACTGCGCGAACAACTGCCCGTACAAGGTCCGCGTGTACAACTGGTACAGCTACGCGGACGTCCCGGAGCCGCTCAACTGGCAGTACAACCCGGACGTCACGATCCGGAACACCGGGATCATGGAGAAGTGCTCCTTCTGCGTGCAGCGCATCCGCGAGGTCCAGAACAAGGCCGTCGTGGAGGGTCGTGCGATCGCGGACGGCGAGGTGGTGCCGGCCTGTCAGCAGTCCTGCCCCGCCGAGGCGATCGTGTTCGGAAACATCCGGGACACGTCGTCGCGTGTGGCTGAGCTCGTCGAGAACGAGCGGACGTACCGGGTGCTCGACAAGTTGATCAACACGCAGCCGGCAGTGCACTACCTCAAGAAGGTGACCTTCCACGAAGCGGAGGACGGCACCCACTAGGGCGCCGGACTCCTCGATTCCGCGGAACGAGAACGCGAATGGCGACTGCGACCGACGCGAACCTGACGGAAGCGCAACGTAGAGGCGCGCTGGCACACCCCGACGTGGAACTCCACGAAGAGGTGAACCGCGACATCCTCAAGATGCTCTCCGCCCCGGGGAAGGGGTGGTGGTTCCTCTTCTTCCTCGCGGCGTCGGGCGTGGCCCTGATGTTCGGGTCGTGGGGGTGGCAGATCTACCGCGGCATCGGGGTCTCGGGGCTCTCGTCACCGGTGGGCTGGGGCGCGTACATCACGACCTTCGTCTTCTGGGTCGGTATCGCGCACTCGGGCACGCTCATCTCGGCGATTCTCTTCCTCTTCCGGGCGCCCTGGCGTCAGTCGATCTACCGGATGGCGGAGGCGATGACGGTGTTCGGCGTGATGACGGCGGGACTCTTCCCGCTCATCCACGTCGGGCGAGTGTGGCATGCGTACTGGCTGATTCCGTATCCGAACGCGCGCTACCTGTGGCCGAACTTCCGTTCGCCGCTCGTATGGGACGTGTTCGCGGTCACGACGTACTTCACGGTGTCGTCGGTGTTCTTCTACCTCGGGATGATCCCCGACATGGCCGCCGCCCGCGACAAGGCGACGGGGTTCCGCCGGAAGCTCTACCGCTTCATCTCGATGGGGTGGCGCGGCACCGACCGGCAGTGGCACCACTTCGGCAAGGCGTACCTCTTCCTGGCCGCGCTCGCGACGCCGCTGGTGCTTTCGGTGCACTCGGTCGTGTCGTGGGACTTCGCGATGTCGATCGTGCCCGGATGGCACGCCACGGTGTTCGCGCCCTACTTCGTGGCCGGCGCGATCTTCTCCGGTGTGGCGATGGTGATCACCCTCGCCGTGCCGATCCGGAAGGTGTTCGGGCTCGAGGCCTACCTGACCACGAAGCACTTCGACGCCATGGCCAAGCTGGTCATGCTCACGTCGATGATCGTGTTCTACGCCTATCTGACCGAGTTCTTCATGGCGTGGTACTCGGGTGAGCCGCCCGAGAAGCAGATGTTCTGGAACCGACTGTTCGGCCACTACTGGTGGGCCACCTGGATCATGCTGCTCTGCAACGGCCTCGTGCCGATGATGCTGTGGTTCAAGCGGGTCCGGCACTCGATCCCGGCGCTGTTCGCGATCACGATCTTCATCAACATCGGGATGTGGTTCGAGCGGTTCGTCATCATCGTGACCTCGCTCAGCCACGAGTTCGCGCCGTTCGCGTGGGGCGTCTACCGCCCGTCGCTCACGGAGATGGGCATCGTGATCGGGAGCTTCGGCTGGTTCAGCTTCTGGTTCCTCCTCTTCATCCGCCTGCTGCCGCCGGTGGCGATCGCGGAGCTGAAGGAGGTCATCCCGCCGCAGATGCGCAGGAAGTCCGGCGGGCACGACGGACACGACGCGGTGCCGGCGACCGCCCCGGCGGGAGACTGACGATGAGCCAGAGCGGAATTCTCGCCTCGTACGACTACCTCGACTCGACGGTGGACGCGGTCGAGGAGCTTCGGAAGTCGGGCTTCGACGAGGTCGTGACCTACTCCTCGTATCCGGAGCACCACCTGGAGGACGCCCTCGGGTACGGGCAGAGCCCGGTGCGAGTCTGGACGCTGGTCGGTGGCCTCACCGGAACGGCGACCGGCTTCGGGTTCACGGCGTGGTCCTCGATGGACTGGCCGCTGATCGTCGGGGGCAAGCCGGTCCTGTCCATGCCCGCCTACGTCGTCATCGCCTTCGAGATGACGATTCTCTTCGGCGCGCTCGCGACCGTGCTCGGGATGTTCATCAACAGCCGGCTCCCGAACGTCACGCCGGCGGTCGTCTACGATCCGGAGTTCAGCGCGGGTCGCTACGGCGTCTTCGTTCCCGCCACCGGAACCGATCTGGACCGGGCGCGGGATATTCTTCGGAAGCACGACCCCGTCGAGACGCGGGAGGGTGCCCATGCGTAAGCTGCTTCGCCTCGCGGTCGTCGCGCTCGTCGTCGGATCGACGTCCGGCTGTGCCGCGCTCGACGACGCGATGGTCTTCATGTTCGGGCGCTCGATGCGCGACCAGGCGTCGTTCGATCCCTACGAGAACACGCGGAGCCCGGCGGATGCGTCGGTCTCCTTCTCGTCGGGCAACTTCGCGCCGGACCCGAGCTCGGTCATGTACGGCACGCCGGCCCAGCACGACTACGACGTGCCGGACTTCGACAACGGCTACACCGTCCGCTTCGACCCCCTCCTGGACGAACTCGTGAACCCTGTCGCGGCCGATCAGGCGTCGCTCGAGCGGGGTGAGGAGCTCTACATCCGCGTGTGCGCGCCGTGTCACGGTGAGGCCGGAATCGGCGCGGAAGCCTACCTGGCCGAGGAGTGGCTGGCGCTGCCGGTCTACAACCTCGCGGGCGAGACCGTCCAGGGATACTCCGACGGCTACCTGTACGCGATGATCCGCGTCGGGCGGGGCCAGATGCCGGCCTACGGCCATCAGGTCACGCACTTCGATCGCTGGCACATCGTGAATTACATCCGCCAGCTGCAGAACGAGTACGCGGCTGCGCAGGGGGCGGCCCCCGCCGCGGGCGAGGGCGCCGACGAGGGTGCGGACCAGGGCGCCGCCGACGGAGGGGAGAGCTGAGATGGCACACATCCATATTCCCGACTCGATTCCCACGCGTTTCGTCGCCCGCAACAAGGGCGCCAACGCCGTCTTCGGGTTCATGGCGCTCATCGGGGTGGTCGCCTTCTTCATGCAGCTCGGCAACGACGCCCAGTCCGCGTGGATCAGCTACGTGTCCAACTGGCTGTTCTTCACCTCGGTCGCCATGGGTGGAATCGCCTTCGCGGCCGCGACCACGATCGTTCGCGCGAAGTGGAACTGGTCGCTTCGCCGCGTGAGCCTCGCGGGCATCGCCTTCCTGCCGATCGCATTCGTCCTGCTGATCCCGATGCTCTTCCTCCGGGAGGGCTACTTCCCGTGGATCGAGCAGATGGCGTACGACCCGATCGTGCAGGCCAAGGCGGCGTACCTGAACATCCCGTTCCTGATGGTCCGGAACTTCGTCGGTCCGCTGCTTCTCTTCGCGGTGGCCGGCTACTTCGCCTACCTCGCCTTGCGACCCGACATGGGCCGCGTGGCCGAAGACGAGCTCGACGCGGGTCAGCGGACGTGGCGAGACCGGCTGATGGCGGGATGGAACGGCCAGGAGGCCGAGGAGCTTCACAGCCGCAACCGCATGGCGCGTCTCGGGCCCGTGTTCCTGATCCTGTACGCGTCGATCATGAGCTTCATCGTGTACGACTACGCGATGTCGCTCGAGTCGCACTGGTTCAGCACGCTCTTCGGCGGCTGGTACTTCATGGCGGCCCTGTGGGGCGGTGTCGCGTTCACGGCGCTGACCGGCGTCTGGCTTCGCGGGCAGGACGACTTCGCGTACAAGGCCATCTCGATCCAGCAGCGGCACGACATCGGGAAGCTGGCCTTCGGTTTCACCGTGTTCTGGACGTACCTCTTCTGGTCCCAGTACATCGTGATCTGGTACGGGAAGCTCCCCTGGGAACAGATCTACATGGTCAAGCGGGCCGGGCACGGCTGGGGCACGTTCTCGCTGCTCGTCATCGTGACCTGCTTCGTGATTCCCTTCGCGGGACTGATCGGACGGGCACCGAAGCTGAGCACGAAGTGGCTCGCCTTCATGACGATGACGATCCTGTTCGGGCTGTGGTGCGAGCGCTACTGGCTAATCGCTCCGACGCTGCAGACGGATGGCTACGACGTCATGAACATGGCCTACCAGACGGGCATCGGGATCGGCTTCCTCGGGCTCTTCATGGGTTCGGTGCTCTGGTTCTTCAACACCTTCCCGATCATCCAGATCTGGCAGCCGCCGCAGTTCGACGAGACGCACGAGACGGAGCTCGCACACGTCAGCTGAGATCGCGCGCCGGGCACCCCCGGACCCCGGCCAACGGGCCCGACGGATGCGCCCGGCCGAAGGGCCTCGCCGAGTGGATCGGCGGGGCCCTTTCGTGCATTATGGGTGCAGGGTACGCCGGCCGTGATCGGCGGCCCCGCACCGATCCCTTCACGGCCGACGAGGCCCCACCCGAACTCCTCCATGCGCACGCTATCCCTCTCGATTCTGGTCGCGCTCGCAGCCTGTGCGTCCGCTCCGGTGCCTTCCGACGCTCCGCTGGAGGGGACGACGTGGGAGGTCGTCGAGGTGCGGGGCATCACGCCGCCCTCCTCCGCGGCTCCGGACCCCTACGTGGTGATCCAGAGCGGCGACGGCCAGGTGGCGGGGAGCACGGGGTGCAACTCCTTCAACGGGCCCTACCGCGCGACGGGCAACGAACTGGTCATGGGCCCGCTCTCCTCCACCCGCAGGGCGTGCTCGACCGAGCTGGGCGATTTCGAGACCATCATGCTCGACGCGCTCGGGAAGACGCGCTTCTACGTCGTCCGGCTGAACGAGCTGTTCCTGTACGAGGGCCGGGAGGCGCACGTGCGCCTGCGCCGAGTACGGTAGGCGTGCGGAGGGCTGCGGAACGGTCGCGTTCCGGACGACCGGGTCCGGCGCTGGCCGCTGTCGCGGTCGCCGGGGCCGTCCTGGCTGGCGTGGCGACACCCGGTTCGCTGGTCGCCCAGCGCGCCGAGGCCTACGCGAACTCGGTGCGGGCCTTCATCGCCGTGGACGCGCCCCGCGTTGTGATCGAGGGTGTGCGCCTGGTGGACGGGACGGGCGCGCCGGCTCGGGACGACATGCGCGTCGTGATCGAGGGCGAGCGGATCGTCGCGGTGGAGTCGGCCGAGGGCGAGCCGGGCGCGGCCCCGGGCACGGTGATCGTGGACGGCGCCGGTCGGACGCTCACGCCGGGGTGGGTGATGGTGCACGAGCACATGTTCTACCCGTCGGGCCAGCGGCGCTACAACACCAACGAGGTGAGCTTTCCCCCGCTCTACCTCGCGGGTGGCACGACCACGATCCGGACCGGCGGAAGCATGGATCCGTACACCGACCTCCGGATCCGCCAGCGGATCGAGGCCGGCGAGCAGCCCGGCCCCCGGATGGACGTCACGGGGCCGTATCTCGAGGGCGCCGGGGGTTTCGTGCTCGGGTTGCCGGAACTCCGGACGCCGGAGGAGGCACGCGACCACGTGAACTTCTGGATGGATCGCGGCGTCGACTCCTTCAAGGCCTACAACCTGATCGATCGGGCCACCCTGGCCGCGGCGGTCGAGGCCGCCCACGCGCGGGGCGCCCGGGTCACCGCCCACCTCTGCTCGATCACCTATCGTGAGGCCGCCGACCTGGGCGTCGACAACCTCGAGCACGGTTTCCTAGCCGCGACGGACTGGGTCGAGGACAAGCGGCCCGACGAGTGCCCGAGAGGAGCCACCCAGAGCTACCTCGACCTCGATCCCGATGGCCCCGCCTTCCTCGACGTGGCCGACCACCTGATCGAACGAGGGGTCGCCATCACGTCCACGCTGACGGTGTTCGAGCGGCGTGCCGGAAGCCGCCCGGCCATGCGTGAGGGCGCGCTGGCGGCGATCGCCGAACCCCTGCGCGGTGGCGTGGCGCGCGTATCGGAGCGAGGTGCCGAGCCCGCGCCCGACTTCAGCGTCTGGTCCGGACTGCTCCCGAAGGCGATGCGGATGGAGAAGGTGTTCCACGATCGGGGTGGGCTGCTCCTCGCGGGCACCGACCCGACGGGAGCGGGCGACGTGATCCCGGGCTATGCGAATCTCCGCACCCTCGAGCTGCTCGTCGAGACGGGCTTCGCGTTCGAGGAGGCCGTCCGGATCGCGACGTACAACGGCGCCCTCTACCTCGAGCGCGAGGCGGACGTGGGCACGATCGAGGTCGGAAAGCTCGCCGACCTCGTCCTGATGGCGGGTGACCCTACGGCCGACGTCGCGGACGTCCGGAACGTCGAACTGGTCTTCAAGGGCGGAATCGGCTGGGACAGCGCGGCCCTGTTCGCGTCGGTGCGCGGGACGGTCGGAATCCGCTGAAGCGCGGGTTCAGTCCGCGGCGCCCTGGCTGAGCGAAGCCCGCAGACGATCCAGAACCTCGTCGTGCAGTAGTCCGTTGGTCGAGATCCCGGACCCTCCGTGGATGGTTTCCTCGCCGTCCAGCGACGTGAAGGTCCCACCCGCCTCGCGGAGGATGGTGAGAAGAGGGGCCGCGTCCCATGGCGAGAGCTCCGGATCGACCATGATGTCGGCCCGTCCGGTCGCCACCAGCATGTGCCCGTAGGCGTCTCCCCACGTCCGTGAGAAGCCCACACGCCGGCGTAGCGCCTCCCATCCGTCGGCGAGGTGGCTCGAGGTGACGGCTCCGTCATCGGTCGTCAGGAGCAGCGCGACGCCGAGGTCGTCGTTGGTGGACACGGCGCAGGGATTGCCGTTGTACCGCGCTCCGAAGCCTCGCCCCGCAACCACGGTCTCGCGCGTGGCCGGGAAGTGCGCGACCCCCACCACCGGCTCGCCCTCGAGCTCGATGCCGATTAGGACGCCGTAGAGGGGCACGCCGCGGATGAACGACTTGGTCCCGTCGATGGGGTCGAGGATCCAGCGCACGTCGGACCCGGCGCCGGTCTCCCCGAACTCCTCGCCGAGGATGGCGTGGCCCGGGAAGCGGTCGGATATGCGGTCCCGCAAGAGCGTCTCGGCATGACGATCGGCGACCGTCACGGGCGTCCCGTCGTCCTTCGCCTCGGCGTCGACGCCGGCTCCGAACCAGCGGAGCGTTACCTCGCCCGCTTCACGAGCGAAGGACTCCGCCTCGGTCATGAACTCGAGGATGCGATCACGGGAGTCGGACATGGGAATTGCGGCTGGGAGTCCTGCGCTACAGATGCGCGGGGCAGACGCGTTCCGGATCGGTCGTACTCGGGGTCGGCGTCCCGACGTCACGTGTGACGCACGGCGTTCCACCGGTCCTTCGCCCGGGGCACAGACCCCGGCGATCCTCCCGCCACGAATCCGATCCAGATACGTGAACAGCCCGTTCGGGATGGCTGTCTACCACGGTACGACCCGAGGGTTTCACCCGTGGTTCGCCTTCAGATTCTGTTTCGGATGGTCGTTCTGCAAGTGTTCGGTTTGGCTCGACCCGCGACCCCGACTCACTCGTCGTCGGAACGGGAATCCTTCTCCTCGTCCTGCGGGGGAGGTGCGGGCACGTTGCGATCGATCCAGTTTCCGATCTCGAATCCGATCGCCGCGAGCAGGCGCGACTCCCGTCGGTCCAGCTCGGCGCGTGAGAGGATCGTCCGGATGGTCCTGAGCACGGCCTCGGGCTCCCGGGCCTTGAAGAAGTCGATGCGGTGAAGACCCTGTTCGAGCGCTCCGAACATATGCTCCATCTCGCCCCGCGTCGCGGCGCGCGTGGCTCGCCGACCCTCGGGCAGGGCGCGGTCGGTGTCACCGACGTGCATCGACAGTTCCCAGCAGAGCACGAGGACGGCCTGAGCGAGGTTCAGGCTCGTGAAGCGAGCGTCCGTTGGGATGATCACGATTCGATCGCAGCGGTCGAGCGCTTCGTTGTCGAGTCCGCGGTCCTCCCGCCCGAAGACGATCGCGACCGTGCCGTCCGTCGCCCGCTCGACCATCTCCTGCGTCAGTTCGCGCGGGCGCCCGTAGTTCCGGTTGGCCGAGCGCCGACGCGCCGACGTGCCGATCACCCAGACCGCATCGGAGAGGGCTTCATCGAGCGAGTCGTGGATCTCGAGCGAGTCCAGGACGGGGCCGGCCTGGTGCGCGATGCCGCTGATGCGGTACTCGGAGAACTCCCTGGGGCGGACCAGGCGGAGTCGGAAGACTCCCATGTTGGTCATGGCCCGGATCGTTCCCGCGATGTTCACGAGGTCCTGCGTCTCGTGCAGGACGATCACCACACGGTCGAGCGCGTTTCCGGAGGTGGGCGGCGGCGAGCGATCGGTCACGAGCCGGTACTCCCGCCCGCGACGGTCTCGCGCACCCCTTTGGTCACGGTGTCCGGCGGCCCGCCACCGGGAGCGCCGGAGCGTCCCGGAAGACCGACCGACAGGAAGGTGAGCGCCCCGATTCCGGCGATCCAGGCGATCGCGGCGCCCATGAGGTAGGGCACCCCGGTACCGACGTCGAAGGCGACGCCCGCCGCGGCCGGGCCGACGATACGAGCCATCGATCCGACGCTCTGACCGACACCCAGGACGCCACCGCGCAGATCGTCGGGGGCGACGCGGCTCACGAGGCTCAGCAGGGACGGCAGGGCACCCCCGTATCCGATCGCGAGGAGCCCCAGCCCGGTCAGCAGGACGGGCACGGACTCGGAGAGCGAGATCAGGAGCATGCCCGCGACGAAGGGGACACCGCTCATGCGGATGAGCCGGAGCTCGCCGAGGCGCGGCACGAGCCGTCGGACGAGCGCCCCCTGCATAAGGGCGGAGAGGAGGCCGAGGAAGGCGAAGAGGTACCCGGCCTCCCGCGCGTCGAAGCCGAACCGCGCCGCACCGAAGAGCGAGAGTGTGGGCTGGATGACGGCGAAGGCCGTCGTGAACAGGAAGTAGAGGACGAGCGCCTTCCGCAGATCCGGAAGCCGGAACGCACGGCCGAGTCCGTCGATCGTGTACCGGAAGGTGCGGCCACGTGCTGCCCGCTGTTCCGGCGGCAGGGTCTCCGGGAGGAGCACCATCGCCGCCACGGCGTTGAGCGCGCAGAGCCCCGCCGCGAACAGACCCGGCGCCGCGAACGAGACCGATGCGAGGATCCCGCCGATGGCCGGACCGATGGTGAATCCGAGCCCGAACGCCGCTCCGATGAGCCCCATGTTGCCCGCGCGCCTCTCCGGGGGGCTCACGTCGGCGATGTACGCCTCCGCGACCGGGATGGTCGAGCCGCCGACCCCCGCAAGCACTCGGGAGGCGAACAGCCACAGGAACGACTGCGAGAAGGCGAACACGACGTACGCGACTGCGGACCCGACAAGTCCCAGCACGAGGATCGGCTTCCGACCGTGTCGGTCACTCAGGCGTCCCCAGAGGGGCGCCATGAAGAACTGCGCCACCGCGTAGATCGTGACGAGTAGCCCGATCGATGCCCCGTCTGCCCCGAATCCGTCCGCATAGAGCGGCAGGAGGGGCAGGACGATCCCGAATCCGATCAGGTCGACGAGGACCGTGAGGAAGAGGACCGGCAGGCGGGACCGCGAGGGGGGTGGCGCGGCGTCAGCCGAGGCGGTCGTCACCGGAATCGGGGCGGTCGTCGGACGGGGGGTCGGGTGGCGAGATCTCGCCCTTGAAGTTGCGAATGCCTTCCCCGAGACCGCGTGCGATCTGCGGGATCTTCCGCGCGCCGAAGATGAGCACGAGCATCGCCACGATCAGAACGAGCTCGCCGATGCCGAGTCCGAACATCCGCCTTCCTGGTCAGCGAAGCAGCATCTTTGCGATGGTCTGCTTCTGCATGTTGGACGTTCCCTCGTAGATCGTCCCGATCTTCGCGTCCCGGTAGTATTTCTCCACCGGGTACTCCTTCGTGAAGCCGTACCCACCGTAGAGGTCGATGCACGTCGACGCGACCTGCTGCGCGATCTCGGAAGCGTACAGCTTCGCCTGCGCGGCCTGCAGAAGGAACGGCTCGCCGGCGTCCTTCAGACGCGCGGCGTTGTAGACCAGCAGGCGTGCGGCCTCGATCTTCGTGGCCATCTCGGCCAGCTGGAACTGCACGCCCTGGAACTGACCGATCGCGCGCCCGAACTGCTCGCGCTCCTGAACGTACCGGACCGTGTGATCGAGGGCGCCCTGCGCCAGCCCGACCATCTGGGCCCCGATACCGATCCGGCCCTCGTTGAGCGTCTCGATCGCGACCTTGTATCCCTTCCCCACGTCGCCGAGGACGTTCGCCGCGGGGACGCGCACGCCATCGAAGACCAGCTCGGTCGTCGAGGAAGCCCGAATCCCGAGCTTGTCCTCCTTCTTGCCGACCGTGAACCCGTCCATTCCGCGTTCGACGATGAACGCGGTGATCCCCTTGTAGCCCGCCTCGGGGTCGACGTTGGCGAAGACGATGAAGAGGTCGGCTTCGTTCCCGTTCGTGATCCAGAGCTTCTGCCCCTCGACCACCCAGTCGTCGCCGTCGAGCGCCGCCCGGCAGGCCAACGCGAAGGCGTCCGAGCCACTTCCGGCCTCCGACAGGGCGTACGCCCCGACCGCCTCGGTCGCGAGGCGCGGCAGGAAGCGCGCCTTCTGCTCGTCCGAGCCCCAGCGGTTGAAGGCGTTGATGACCAGCGTGTTCTGGACGTCGACGAGGACGCCGACGGCCGGGTCGATGCGCGAGAGCTCCTCGACGATGAGGATCGACGTGAAAAAGCTCGCGCCCGCGCCGCCGTGCTCCTCGGGGATCTCGATGCCCATGAGCCCCATCTCGAAGAGCATCGGCAGGAGATCCGCGTCCATCTCCGCCGCCTCGTCCATCCGGATGGCGCGCTCGGCGAGCTCGGATTCGGCGAAGCCGCGAACGGCGTCGCGGAAGAGCTGCTCGTCTTCGGACAGGGTCGTCAGCGCGGGGCGAGATGCGGTCAGAACGGTCGACATCGGAGGAGGCTTCGTGCTCGTGCGGGAGTTCTCGAGGGTGCGGGACCCGGCCCCTGAAAGGTAGGAACGGCCCGCTTCAGCGGGAACCCGGCAGACGGGCGAATCACGTCGCCGGGCGCCCTACTCGTACCCGTGTGCTCGGGATATCTTCCGTGTCTCGACGCTGTCCCAGTTCTCCGCCCCCCGCTCGCCCCGCGCACGAGGCCGCCATGTCGCAGATCCCCGACGATCTTCGCTACACCGAGGACCACGAGTACCTCCGGAAGAACGACGACGGCACATGGTCGGTCGGAATCACCGACTACGCGCAGGGCGAGCTGGGCGACATCGTGTTCGTGGAGCTTCCGGCCGCCGGTGATTCCTTCGAGAAGAAGGACTCCTTCGGCACGATCGAGGCGGTCAAGGCGGTCAGCGACCTCTACGCCCCGCTCGCCGGGGAGGTGGTCGCGGTGAATGACGCGCTCGAGGACGACCCCGGCGTGGTGAACAGCGACCCGTACGGTGCCGGATGGATGATCCGCATCCGTCCGTCGGACGAGGGCGCCGTGTCCGGCCTCCTCGACGCCGCCGGCTACGCGGAGCACATCGGCGAATAGCATCCTCGGCGAGGCGCGCCAAATCAACGACACCATCGACATGCCCGTTTCCATCGATCCCGAGCAGGGATTCTCCCGCCGCCACGTCGGCCCCGACGACACCGAGATCCGCGAGATGCTGGACACCGTCGGGGCGGACAGCCTCGACGATCTGGTCCGATCCACCGTTCCGGGCGCGATCCGCTTCGAGGGTGATCTCGACCTGCCGGACGCCCTCTCGGAGCCGGAGCTGATCGAGCGGCTCCGTGGCTACGCCGAGCGGAACACGGTGCTGCGCTCCTGGCTCGGAATGGGCTATCACGCCACGCACACGCCGGGCGTCATCCAGCGCAACATCCTCGAGAACCCGGGCTGGTACACGCAGTACACGCCCTACCAGGCCGAGATCGCCCAGGGGCGCCTCGAAGCGCTCCTGAACTATCAGACCGCCGTGATCGACCTCACGGGCCTCGAGATCGCGAACGCCTCGCTCCTCGACGAGGGCACCGCGGCCGCGGAAGCGATGAGCATGGCGGCCGGGAAGGTCAAGGGGAATCGATCGACCTTCTTCGTGGCCGGGAACTGCCATCCCCAGACCATCGCGGTGGTGCGGACCCGCGCGGAGCCTCTCGGCATCGATGTGGTGGTCGGAGACTGGTCGTCGTACGAGCCGACCGACGATCTCATCGGTGCGCTCGTGACCTACCCGGCCACCGACGGCGCGGTCGAGGACTACGCCGGCTTCGCGGACCGGGTGCACGCGGCGGGTGGCTACCTCGTCGCGGTCGCGGACCTGCTGGCGCTGACGCTCCTCACCCCTCCGGGCGAGTGGGGCGCGGACATCTGCGTCGGCAACAGTCAGCGGTTCGGCGTGCCGATGGGCTACGGTGGTCCTCACGCCGCGTTCATCTCGGCGCACGACGAGTTCAAGCGTGCGATGCCGGGCCGAATCATCGGCGTGAGCGTCGATGCCAACGGTGATCGGGCGCTGCGGATGGCGCTCCAGACGCGCGAACAGCACATCCGTCGCGAGAAGGCGACGTCGAATATCTGCACGGCGCAGGTGCTGCTCGCGATCATGGCGGGCATGTACGCCGTGTACCACGGGCCGGAGGGGCTGCGGCGGATCGCCACGCGCGTCCACGACCTGACGCGGACGCTCGCGGAAGGCCTTCGGCGCGGCGGGCACGAGATCGTGCACGACGTGTGGTTCGATACGCTGCGGGTCCGTCCGTCCGGGATCACGGCCGACGAGGTGATCGGCACGGCTCTCGAGCTGGGCATCAACCTCCGTCCGTACGCCGACGGCACCGTGGGCGTGGCGTTCGACGAGACGGTCGTGCCCGAGGACGTCGACGACGTGCTCGCGGCCTTCGCCGCCGGCGAACAGACGGAAGTGATCTCGACCGAGATCGCGCAGAGCCTCGATGTGGCGACGCTCCCTGCACCCTTCGCCCGGACGTCGGCCTACCTGCAGCACCCCGTCTTCAACACGTACCACTCCGAGACGGAGATGCTGCGGTACATCCACACCCTCGAATCCCGCGACCTCTCGCTCAACTACAGCATGATCCCGCTCGGGTCGTGCACCATGAAGCTCAACGCGACGTCCGAGATGGTCGGCGTGACGTGGCCGGAGTTCGGGGGAATCCACCCGTTCGCGCCCACGGACCAGGCCGAGGGCTACCGCGCGATGATCGACGAGCTCGGGGAGTGGCTTTGCGAGATCACCGGCTTCGTGGACGTTTCGCTACAGCCCAACTCCGGAGCCCAGGGGGAGTACACCGGACTTCAGGTGATCCGGGCCTACCATCGGGACCGGGGAGACGCGCACCGTGCCGTCTGCCTCATCCCCTCCTCCGCGCACGGTACCAACCCGGCGTCCGCCGTGATGTGCGGGATGAAGGTGGTGATCGTGGACGTGGACGTGGACGGGGCGATCGATCTCGACGACCTGCGCGCGAAGGCCGAGGAGCACTCCGACGCCCTGGCCGCGGTGATGGTCACGTATCCGTCCACGACCGGCATCTTCGACGGAGCCATCCGCGAGGTCTGCGACATCGTCCACGAGAACGGCGGCCTGGTCTATCTCGACGGCGCGAACCTGAATGCCCAGGTGGGCGTGGCACGGCCGGGCGACTACGGCGCCGACGTCTGTCACATCAACCTGCACAAGACGTTCGCGATCCCGCACGGCGGGGGCGGCCCCGGGATGGGCCCGATCTGCGTCAACGAGAAGCTGGCGCCCTTCCTCCCGGGTCATCCGCTGGCGCCGGTCGGCGGCGAGCGGGCGATCGGTCCCGTGTCGGCCGCTCCGTGGGGAAGCGCGAGCATCCTGATCATCTCGTGGGCCTACATCGCGATGCTGGGTCGCGACGGAGTCCGGCGCGCGACGGAGGTCGCCATCCTGAACGCGAACTACATGCAGACCCGACTCGGGGAGCACTTCGAGGTGCTCTTCCGTGGGAACGAGGGTCGGTGCGCGCACGAGTTCATCCTCGACCTCCGGCCCTTCCGGGAGGCGGGCGTCACCGAGGAGGACGTCGCCAAGCGACTCCAGGACTACGGCTTCCACGGCCCGACGATGTCGTGGCCCGTCATCGGCACGATCATGATCGAGCCGACCGAGTCGGAGCCCAAGTCGGAGCTCGATCGATTCTGTGACGCGCTGGTGTCGATCCGCGCGGAGATCCAGCAGATCGAGCTGGGGATCGCGGACCCGGAGGACAACCCGCTGAAGAACGCCCCGCACACGGCCGCCGTCGTCACGGCCGACGAGTGGAACCACGCGTACACGCGGACCCAGGCCGCATGGCCGGCTCCATGGACGCGCGATCACAAGTTCTGGCCGTTCGTGGGTCGGGTGAACAACGCGCACGGTGACCGGAACCTGGTGTGCGCCTGCCCGCCGGTGGAGGAGTACGCCGGCACGGCGTGACGGAGCGCGTGATTCCGAGCGTCGTGTCGCGGGTCGTTCCTGTCACGACGGACCCGTGAACGCCCCGGTCTCGCTCCGATGGACGATCCTCGTCGATGGGGCCGTACCGGCCGCCGTGAACATGGCCCGCGACGCCGCGCTGACCCATCACGTGTCCGCGGCCGTGTCGGCGGCTCCGTCGAACGTCGGCGAAGGCGCGCCGGGCTCCCCGGGTGCCATACCGAACGCGCCCGCCATGCCCGCCTTCCTCCGGTTCTACTCGTGGGCCCGGCCGACGCTGTCGCTCGGCCGCAACGAGCCCGCCCGCCGGAGGTTCGATCCGGAGTGGCTCGCCGCCGAGGGCGTGGACGTGGTGCGGCGTCCCACCGGCGGGCGCGCGGTGCTGCACGACCGGGAGGTGACCTACGCGGTGGTCGTGCCCGATCGTGCGCTGGGCGGCCCTCGGGAGTCGTACCGCCGGATCCACGCGGCTCTCGCGGACGGTCTGTCCCGGCTCGGGGCCGACGTCGAGCTGGCGACCGATCGCCCCGCCGTCCCACTCGACGCGGGGCCCTGCTTCGATCGTCCGGCGGGAGGTGAGGTGATGGCGCTCGGGCGGAAGCTCGTGGGGAGCGCGCAGGCGCGGCTCGGGAAGGCACTCCTGCAGCACGGGTCGGTCCTGCTGCACGACGACCAGGAGCGGATCGGGCATCTCGCCCGCCCGAACCCGCCGCGGCGAGGCGGGTCGAGCTCCGGCAGGATGCCGCCGACCGGTTCCGGGTCGTCCCGGCCCGTCACGCTCGCGGAGCTCGTCGATCCGATACCCTCGACGGCCACGGTGATCGCCCGCGTGGTCAACGCGATGATCGCTTCCCTTCCCGGTCGATGGCCCGACGCGGTCATGGCGTCCGACGCGTGCGGGGACGGCGTCTTCGGCGGCCTGGATGACACGATCGCGAGGTTCGCGAGTCCCGACTGGACGTGGCGGCGGTAGCGCGCAACCGGGCCTCCGCGGCGTCCACCGCAGACTGGCGCGGGGCCCGACCGAGGGCGACATTCGGCGTGGGTAATCAAATGTTTCCCGAGCCTGCGTGGACGATGACGCTCCGACCGCTCTCCCCGGTATCCGTTCTCACGGCCTGCCTTGTCGCGCTGGTGGCATGCGGAGACGCCGGGTCCGACGCCGCCGCCCCCGGGGCCACCGGTGCCGTGGCGCGCACCGCCGACTTCTGTGGCCCGGCGATGGACGCGGTCGCGGCGTACCAGGCGGAGGTTGCGGGCAGCCCGAACATGCCGGGGCCGGCGGAGCGATACGGCGGCACGGCCGTCGTGGGCGGGATCGGCGAACTCCAGGGGGGCATGAACTCCCTCGTCTCGGCGCTCCACGAAACGAGCCAGACCCAGATCTTCGTCAACCTGATGACGCTGGTGCAGGTGGACGAGAATCTCGAACCGGTTCCGTACCTCGCCGAGTCGTGGGAGGTGTCGGACGACGCCACGAGCCTGACCTTCACCCTCCGCGACGACGTCCGGTGGCACGACGGTGAGGCGACGGACGCCGAGGACGTGGCCTTCACCTTCACCCGTGCGAACGACCCGGAGACCGGCTTCCCGAACGCCGCATTCTTCGACAACTACACCGGGGTCGAGGTGGTCGACGCGCGGACGGTGCGGTTCGGCATGACGCCGCACGCCGACTTCATGGATCCCTGGCGGGCCGTGGCGATCATGCCCGAGCACCTGCTCGGGGAGGTGCCGGCGTCCGAGCTCGCCCTCCATCCGTATGGCCTCGAGTGCCCCGTCGGGAACGGTCCCTTCGTGTTCGCGTCGCACCGCCCGCAGGAGAGCTGGACCTTCACGGCCAATCCGGACTTTCCCGTCGGCCTCGGTGGCCGGCCGTACGTGGATCGGTACCTCTACCGGGTCGTGCCCGAGCCGACCACGCTTCTCACCGATCTGCTCACGGAGACCCTGGACGTCTACATCAACCCGCCGCCGAATCAGGCGGCGCAGATCGTGGCGGAGGAGGGCGTGGACCTCCTCGCGTACGAGTGGAGAGGCTTCACGTTCGTGGCGTGGAACTCGCGACGACCGCAGCTGGCGGACGCCCGCGTCCGCCGGGCGCTCACGCTGGGCACGAACCGGGCCGAGATCGTGGACGCGCTACTGGTCGGGTACGGGCGCGTCGCCAACTCCTCGGTGCCGCCGTTCCACTGGGCACACGCGTCGTCGCTGGCGGATGTGGACGGCTTCGACCCGAATGAGGCGCGTCGGCTGCTGGACGAGGCGGGGTGGGTCGATCGTGACGGCGATGGTGTTCGCGAGAACGAGGACGGCGTCCGTCTCTCGATCGAGATGAAGTACAACGAGGGCAACCAGGTGCGGCAGGACGTCGGCGAGATCATGCAGGCGCAGCTGGGCCAGATCGGCGTCGAACTGCAGCCGACCGTGGTCGAGATTTCGACGCTCATCGAGCAGATGACGACCAGCCGCGACTTCGATGCGGTGACGATCGGCTGGGTGACCGAGCTCAAGGTGGACGACACCGACCTGTTCTCGAGCAACCGTTCCGAGGAGCCGTGGGCCTTTTCCGGCACGAACAATCCCGAACTCGATCGCATCCTCGCGACGCTCCAGACCGTCGTCGACCGTGAGGAGGCGCTCCCTCTGTGGCAGGAGTACCAGGAGGTACTCAACGACGAGCACCCCTACACGTTCCTGTTCTACCCGCAGCGGCTCGCCGGCGTGAGCGGTCGGATGAACGGCGTGGAGATGGACGTCCGCGGGGACTGGCTCAGCGCGAAGGACTGGTGGATCGATCCGGCGGAGCGACGCCAGCGTTGAGCGTGGAGCGGGAGGCGTGACCCGCTACCTGCTCCGGCGGCTGCTCGGGGCGATTCCGCTCGTCCTCGGAGTCGCGACGGTGGTCTTCTTCGTGATCCAGCTCGCCCCGGGGGACCCCGCCAACCTGGTGCTCTCGCCAGGAATGGACGAGGCGGTCATCGAGCAGACCCGCGAGAATCTGGGCCTCAACGACCCACTCCCCGTGCAGTACGTGAAGTGGCTCGGATCGCTGGCGCAGGGAGATCTGGGGTACTCGCTCAACCAGCGCCGCCCCGTGGCCGCCGTCATCGGCGACGCACTGCCCAACACGCTGCTGCTCTCGGCACTCGCGCTCGGGATCGCCTTCCTGGTCGGGATTGGCGTCGGTGTTGTCCAGGCGGTGCGCCCGTACTCCGTGCCCGACTCCGTGTTGAGCGTCGTCGCGCTGTTCTTCTACTCGATGCCGTCGTTCTGGCTGGCGCTCATGCTGATCCTCGTGTTCAGCTATCTCGCCCGGAACGTCTGGGAGCTCCCGATCTGGTTTCCGTCGTCGGGGATCCGGTCCTCCGACTTCGACCTGATGTCGCCCGGTGAACAGCTCGTCGATCGCGTCCGGCACATGGTCCTGCCCGTCACGGCGCTCTGGCTCGTGCTGGCGGCCGGCGTGGCCCGATACACCCGGGGGTCACTCCTCGAGGTGGTCGGCCAGGACTACGTCCGGACCGCCCGCGCGAAGGGTCTGCCCGAACGAACCGTCATCCTGAAGCACGCCCTGAGAAACGCGCTGATCCCGGTGGTGACGCTGCTCGGGCTCTACCTGCCGGTACTCTTCAGCGGGACCGTCTTCATCGAGACCATCTTCGCGTGGCCGGGCATGGGGAAGACGATCTTCGACGCGATCGGCGCGCGCGACTACCCGGTGGTCATGGCGTCGAGTCTGATCTTCGCCGGCATGGTGGTGGTCGGGAACCTCATCGCGGACCTGCTCTACGCGCTCGTGGATCCGAGGATCCGCTATGAGTGAGGCCGCGCTGACCCGGACGAGCCGGTCACCGCTGTGGTGGCTTCCTGGCGGAGCGCTCCTGCGGGTGGGCCGCTGGCACCTGGGCGTGCCGGTGCTGACCACGTGGGTTTTCGCCGTCCTCCTGGTCGTGGTCCGGGCGCGGCGGATTCCCGACGTGTGGTTCGCCGGCGTGGACGGGAAACTCGCGGTGCTCACGCTCGGGCTGACGGTCGGAGGGCTTCTCGTGTGGGCGTGGAGCGACCCGTCGGGCCGCCGGTCCCTTCTGGATCGCCGGTGGCACCCCGCCGCGAGGTCCTTTCAGCGGAACCACATGGCCGTCGTAGGAGCTTGGATCGTCTTCGCCGCCTACCTGCTGGCCGTTCTCGCGCCACTCCTCGCGCCCTACGGACCGAACGTGCAGGGCGACCTGCTGCAGGTCCGCCTCCTGGCCCCCTCGGGGTCGCACCCGCTGGGTACCGACCACCTCGCGCGGGACGTCCTGTCCCGGCTTCTCTACGGCGCACGGGTATCGCTCTCGATCGGGTTCATCGCGGTCGCGATCAGCGCGAGTCTTGGGACGGTCGTGGGTGCGGTCGCGGGGTACTTCGGCGGGTGGGTCGACTCCGTACTGATGCGGACCGTGGACGTGGTCATCTCGTTTCCCCGACTCATCCTCCTCATCACGATCATCGCGGTGTTCGAGCCCTCGATCTTTCTGATCGTGGCGGTACTCGGGTTGACCCAGTGGCCCGGAACGGCCCGACTCGTCCGAGGCGAGGTGCTCAGCCTGCGGGAACGCGAGTTCATTCAGGCCGCCGAAGCCCTGGGCTTCGCGCGCGCGCGGATTCTCGCGCGACACCTGATCCCGAACGCGCTGGTGCCGGTGATCGTCGCCGCGACCCTCGGGATCGGAAACACCATCGTGCTCGAGGCGGGCCTGTCGTTCCTCGGGCTCGGCGTGCAGCCGCCCACTCCGTCCTGGGGCACCATGGTCGCCGACGGCCGGAACTACCTGCTCACCGGCGAGTGGTGGCTTTCGACCTTTCCCGGCCTCGCGATCGTCCTCGTCGTGGTCGCGTTCAACCTGATGGGCGACGGCCTCCGCGACGCCCTCGATCCTCGCATGAGAAAGGGATGAGCGCGGGGGGCGGATCCGGCGACCCCGGCGGCGGGCATCCCGTGCTCGAGATCGAGAACCTCCGCACACGGTTCGACCTCGAGGTGGGAACCGTCCGGCCCGTGGACGGGGTGAGCTTCTCGCTCTCCCGGGGCGAGACCGTGGGCCTGGTCGGAGAGTCCGGCGCCGGAAAGTCGATGACCGCGCTGTCGGTTCTGGGCCTCGTGCCCCCGCCGGGCCGACTCGAGGAGGGGAGTCGGATCCGCTACACCCCGTCCGGCGGAGGGGAGGCCACCGAGCTCGTGGGAGCGGGGAAGGTCACGATGAGGAAGCTCCGCGGCGACCGCGTAGCCATGGTCTTCCAGGAGCCGATGACGTCGCTGAACCCGGTGCAGCGCGTGGGCGCGCAGATCGACGAGGCGCTCCGCCTGCACCGCGGGCTGGGCGGGGCCGAGGCGCGCAGCCGCTCCATCGGCCTCCTGGGCGAGGTCGGCGTCCCGGAGCCCGCGGCCCGCTATCGTGCCTACCCGCACGAGCTGTCGGGCGGGATGCGTCAGCGCGTCATGATCGCGATGGCGCTGGCCTGCGAACCGGACGTGCTCATCGCCGACGAGCCGACCACGGCCCTCGACGTGACGATCCAGGCTCAGATCCTGGACCTGCTGGACGACCTCCAGCGTCGGCACGGCATGGCCATCCTTCTCGTCACGCACGATCTCGCCGTCGTGTCCGAGGTGTGCGATCGCGTGCTGGTCATGTACGGGGGACGGCTCGTCGAGTCGGGGTCGGTGTCCGAGGTGTTCGCGAATCCACTCCATCCCTACACGCGCGGGCTGATGGACTCCCTGCCGACCGGTGATGGACGACCGCTGCGGCCGATCGAGGGTCGGGTGCCTGCGGCCGGGGAGTGGCCGGAGGGCTGCCGGTTCGTGCCGCGATGCCGCTGGGCGGTCGACCGATGCGGGGAGGCGCAGGACCTCGTGGTGATCGGAGGTGAGCACGGGGAGGGGTCGACCGGGCGGGGCGGCGGCAGCTCGGTCGGCAGGCGTTCGACACGGTGCGGTCGGGTCGCCCGGGGCGAGATCGAACTGGAGGGACGGACGTGAGCGCCGCGACCCCCCTTCTCACCGTGCGCGGGCTGGTCACGACGTTTCCTGCGCCCGGAAGGGGGAAGCGGACGGTGCACGCCGTCAACGGCGTCGACTTCGAGGTGCGCCGTGGGGAGACGTTGGCACTGGTGGGAGAATCCGGATCCGGAAAGTCCACCACGGGTCGATCGATCCTTCGCCTGGTGGAGCCGGCCGAAGGACAGGTGATGTTCGACGGGATCGACCTGAGGGCGATGAGCGCCGATCAGCTCCGGGCCTTTCGTCGGCGTGCGCAGTTCGTGTTCCAGGACCCGTTCAGCGCCCTCAACCCGCGGCTTACGGTCCGCAGCATGCTGGACGAGGTCCTCCGCGTGCACGGCCTCGGCGGAGATGCGGCCGGACGTCAACGCCGCATCGAGGACCTCCTCGAGCGGGTCGGGATGGACCCCTCGGTCGCGGCCCGGTACCCGCACGAGTTCAGCGGCGGGCAGCGTCAGCGGCTCGGGATCGCCCGGGCGCTCGCGGTCGAGCCCGAGCTGCTCGTACTCGACGAGCCCGTGTCCGCCCTCGACGTGTCGATCCAGGCTCAGATCGTGAACCTGCTGACGCGCCTGCAGCAGGACGAGGGACTCACCTACCTCTTCATCGCGCACGACCTCGCGCTGGTCGAGCACCTGAGTGACAGGGTGGCGGTCATGTACCTCGGGCGCATCGTGGAGACCGGACCGACGCGAGGGATATTCGCGAGGCCGCTCCATCCCTATACACGTGCGCTGCTGGCCGCCGTGCCGGGCCGCCGCCCGGTGGACTCGGAGGGGCGAGACCTGGAGCGGGTCCGGGCCGAGGGAGAGATCCCGAGTCCGATCGACCTTCCCCCGGGCTGCGTCTTCCACAGTCGGTGCCCGCACCCCCACCGCGACGACGCATGTACGCGCCAGCTCCCGGCCTCCACAGCTCGCCCGGACGGAGGGTTTTTCGACTGTGTAAAGGTGTCTTCCGGCGGAGGAATGCAGGGTTGACACTGTCGGTGGACCCCTGCAATAATCCGCCTCTCCCCATTTTGGGGGGTTTCGCCGATGTCGAGCGGTACCGTGGTACCGCGCACCTCACGAACTGCAACCGCTGCTGGAGGTCCTTTTGACCGCCGTCATGCACATCTACGGAGCTCTGCTCCAGGTACCTGGACTGGATGCTCCGGATCTCACGCTCTCCGAGAACATCGAGCAGATCTGGGCGGACACCGGCTTCATGAAGTGGCCGCTCTCCGCCTGCCTGATTCTCGGCCTGATCGTGATCGCGTGGAAGTTCGTGGATCTGCAGGGGAAGGCCGGAAAGACCCGCAAGGTGCTCCGCGACGTCGACGAGCTCCTCAACGAGCGCCGCATCCGCGAGGCGCTCGAGCTGACGCGTGACTCGAACGCGCCGGCCGCCAAGATCCTCTACGCCGGTCTCGAGCGTCACGACGAGGGCACCGAGCGCGTGATGAAGGCGATCGAGAACCAGGGCCTGATCGAGCTCAGCCGGCTCGAGTCCGGACTCGTCGTCCTGGCTACCCTGACGAACATCGCTCCGCTGCTCGGCTTCCTCGGAACCGTCATCGGAATGATTCAGGCCTTCCAGGCGATCGAAGTCGCGGGTGAGGTCGAGGCGACGCTGGTCGCCGGCGGAATCAAGGTCGCGCTGCTCACGACGGCCGCCGGGCTCGTCATCGCGATTCCGGTGTCGATCGGGCACAACTACTTCGTGTCGCGCATCGATTCGCTGGTCATCGACATGGAGGAGTCGGCGCAGAAGATGATCGACGCCCTCCACAACATGGGGACCGCCGCCTAGCAGGCGATGGAAGGCGGGCGACCGCGGACACGGTCGCCGAGCCTGTGAATCGGTCCTGAAGGGGCCGCCCGGGAGTTCCGGGCGGCCCCTTCTCCGTATCGGGAGAAGGGACTGGCAATCGAGGGCCGGAAACGTTTGTTTGTGAGCAGGCGACGACTCCAGCCGAGTCCTCGAACCCCAACCCGCGCACGCCTCCGCACATGCCTCGCCTCCCCGTCCTGGTCCCGCTCTCTCTCGTTTCGGCACTGACGCTCGGCGGCTTCGCCCACCTCCCGGGGACCCCCACGACACGGGGCGACGACGGCCCGGCGGCCGCCCATGGCGTCGCGGCGTCCGCGGTGCCGGACAGTGCGATCGAGGAGTACGAGGCGGGTCGGTTCTGGCACGCTGCGAGGATCCTCGAGGCGGAGCCGGAGCTCGACGCCGAGGGCCGTCTCTGGCTCGCCCGGGCCCACGCGGGCTATCGCCACTGGGACGGCGTGCTCGCCGCCCTGGAGGGAATCACGCCGGAGGCGGCCGCGGTGTTCGGTACGCCCGCCGGCGAGCTCTGGTCGCTGGGGGCGGTGGCGCTCGGCGAGGCGGGCCGGGACGCGGGTGCCGATGCGGCGTGGGCCCGGGCGGTCGAACTGGGACT
>JANQRP010000011.1 GCA_028284495.1 Longimicrobiales bacterium
CGACATGGTCGGCCGGACGCGTCGGCGGCGGCACGAGCATCAACGCCATTCCCGAGTCCGCGTGGGTAGAGGTCGAGGTGCGCGCCGAGCGCCCGGACGATCTGGCGCGGATCGACGCGCGCGTACGGGACGCCTTCGAGGCCACGATCGCGGACGCCAACCGGACCGCGCGGCGGTCCGGCGGCGGCGGCGGCACGGTGCAGAGCTCGGGCGATCGGGCCTCACTGGTCGTGGAGACCATCGGCGATCGACCCGCGGGTGCGACGCCACCCGAGGCGCTGCTCGTGCGGGCGGCGGTCGCGGCCACCCGCGTGCTGGACCTGCCCGTCGAGCTGGCGACCTCGTCCACCGACGCGAACGTGCCGATGGCGCTCGGCATTCCCGCCCTCACCCTCGGCGCGGGCGGAGAGGCGCAGGGCGCGCACACGCTCGGCGAGTGGTACAGGAACACGCTCGGACCCGAGGGCATCGTGCGGGCCCTTCTCACGGTCCTGATCTGGGACGCCGCCTCGGCCGAGCGGCGGGGAACGATCGGCGAAGCCGCCGACTGACCCGACGGACCCAGGGCCTGTTCACACGATGGGGATGGGCCCTAGCACCGCGGCCCGGCGTCAGCCGGTCCGCACCACCGAGTCCGCCGCGAGCACGACCGAACCCTCGACCCCCTTCACGTCCGTCCGCTCCCCGACGAGGCTGTGGGCGAGGCGCACGTCCGCCATGCGGGTTTCGGCGCCCACGAGGGCGTCCTCCAGCACCACGTTCTCGAGCTGCACGCCGCGTTCGAGCGTCACGTTCGGACCGATGCGGCCACCTGCCACGCGAACGCCGTCCTCGATCCGGACCGGCTCCACGATCTCGACGCCCTCGACGGTCGCGCCGCTCGACACACCGCCCCGCGAGGTCGAAAGGAGGTGGCGATTGGTCTCGATGACGGTCTCCACCTTCCCGCAGTCGTACCAGCCTGTGACCGGCGCGGTGTGGATGCGGGCGCCGCGGTCGACCATGTACTGGAACGCGTCGGTCAGGAAGTACTCGCCCCCCTTCCCCGGCGCCGAGTTCACCACGCTGTGAATCCCCTCGTACAGCAGGCCGTAGTCTCGAATAAAGTAGACGCCGATGTTCGCGAGCTTCGAGACGGGCTGGTCGGGCTTCTCGACGATGCGCTCCATCGTGCCGTCTTCGCGGGTCACGATCACCCCGAACCGCTGATAGTCCTCGACCTCCTTCGCCCAGATGATCCCCGCGTCCCCGGCGGGAAGCGTCGAGGCCAGCGAGAGGTCGGCGTCGAAGAGCGTGTCGGCGAAAAGGATGAGGAGTTCGTCGTCGGCCCACGGCTCGGCCAGCTTGATCGCGCCGGCCGTGCCGTCCTGGACCTCCTGCACGACGAAGTGGGGCCGGAGTTCGGGGTACTCCGACCGGACGAAGTCACGGATCACGTCGCCGAGGTAGCCCACCACGAAGACCATCTCCTCGATACCGAGCGCCTTCACGTCGTCGAGCAGGTAGCTCAGGACGGGTCGGCCACCGACCTTGATGAGCGGCTTGGGCGTATGATGGGTCAGCGGACGGAGGCGCGTCCCCCGGCCGGCGAGCGGAATGATGGCCTTCATGAGGCGAGTCCGGGTTGCGAAGTTCGGTGCGCTGTTCGAAGCGCCGCTTCGTACGATGAGCGAGACGTCGGCGTCGAGCCACACGATCACGACACTTGGGGAGGACACTTATGGGGGGTGGAATGATCCGCCCGGGAAGCGGCCGCGACCCGGGCCTCTGCGATGGCCTCGGCGTCATGCTCGCCTTGCTGCTGCTCGCGGTGGCCGCGCCGGCGTGCGCGTCCTCGCCGGAGGCCCCGCGCGAGGCCGCCGTGCCGGCCGTGGAGGCGACCGCGGCGACGCATTCCGCGACCGCCGACACCGCGACGATCTCCGTGTCCGCGCAGGCCTCCTCCTCGGTCGTCCCCGACCGGGCACGACTCCGGTTCGCGATCGAAACCGACGCCGAGACCGCCGCCGTCGCCGCACAGCGGAACGGTGAACTCACGACGGCCTCGATCGCCGCCGTCCGGTCTCTCGCCGGATCCGACGACGACCTCTCGACGACGGGTTTCTCGATCAACCCCGTGTACTCCCGCGACGCGGAGCGCCGTGTCATCGGGTACCGCGTGGTGAACGCGCTCGTGGTGACGCTCAGCGACATCGAGCGGGTGGGTCCGGTGATCGACGCCGCCGTCGGCGCGGGGGCCAACCGCGTGGACGGCCTGGAGTTCTTCGCCGCGGACTCGCGCGCGGCCTACCTCGATGCGCTCGCCCGTGCCGTCGAACGTGCCCGCGCCGAGGCGGAGACGATGGCGCGTGCGGCGGGTGGCGAGCTCGGTCGTGTCGTGTCGCTGCAGTCCAGCAGCATGGGACAGCCGGTCGCCCGCGTGATGGCCGAGGGGCTCGCGATGTCCGCCACGCCGATCGAGCCGGGTGACCAGACGATCGGCGCCTCGGTCCGCCTCGAGATCCAGCTCGTCGGGCGTTGACCTCCACCACCTCGGAGCGTGCGACGCCGCGTCGGTCGGTCGGGACGGGCGACCACCCCGACCTGCCGTCGCGGCGCTACGCGATTCCCTTCGATCGCGTGTGGCGGGCCGCCGGCGACGCCCTCGAGGCGGAGGGCGGTCGGATCGAGTCGGCGGACGACACGACCGGCGTCGTGCGCGCCGGCGGCGAGACCGGGTTCCCCCGCCAGCGCTGGAGTGCCGAGATCCGGGTGCGGCTCGACGAGGACGCCCAGACCCGCGTCGACGTCACCGTGCACCATCACGAGGGACTCGACTTGGGGCGCACCACCCGGCGGGCGCGGCGGCTCCTCGTTCGGGTGGACGACGGGTCCGGTGCGGACGAGCGAACCCGCATCGCGCCGGGTGGCGCGGGAGTGCTCGTGGTGGCCGCACTGGCCGCGGTCGGGTCGGCGACGGCATGTACCGAGGAGGCGGTACCGCCTCCGGAGGTCGACCAGCCCGTCAATCCGGTCGCGACACCCGCGCCCACGGAACCGGACCGGACGTACGAGCGCGCCCTGGCGTTCCGGACGTCCGATGCCGACTCGGCGCTCGCGGTGGTCTGGCTGTTCGAGGCGGACGACTTCGGCGAGGCCGGCGTGCGACGCCGGGGTCGAGGACTCCTTCTCCGGGGCGGCGCATGGGACGACTTCCTGGAGTTCGACGAGGACGGGTTCCCGTCGGAGAGCCCCTGGCGGGTGGTCCCGGCCGGCGCGCTGCGCCTGGTGGTGGGCACCGGCGACCGGATCGACAACGTCATCTATCAGGAGGGAGATCGTCTCCTCGACCTCGAACTCCGAGGAGGCGGCGCCGCGTGGACGGGTTCACGGGGCGGCACGTTCGGTGTTCAGGATGCCGCGATCGTGATGGGTGACCGCGCTGTAGCCGGACAGGCCGTGGACCTGTCGCGCGCGTGGACACCGACCGAGGGGCCGGCCGGGGACTGGGCCTTCCTGACCTCCGGCGACTCCATCGCGGTGGTGGTGAACTCCGCCCGGCGCGAGGGTGGAGCTGGCGCGTCACAGGGATGGCTGCTTCGCGGCGAGCGCGAGATCCTGCTTCCCGGACTCGAGCTGGAGTGGAGCGGCACACGGGCGTACGACGAGGCGCGGCGTGACGTACCGATCGCCTGGCGTCTCGCGGACCCCGCCGGCGAGCTCGCCGGGACGCTCCAGGTCCGCACCGTCCGGCTCCGGACGGGCGAGGCGGAGGGTCCGCTCCTGCCGGTGGACGGCGTGTTCGAGGTGTCGGGCGTGGTGACCATCGAGGGGGACGAGCGAGCCGTGGAAGGCATCCTGCGCCATCGTCAGGGGGGCGATCGATGACACCGGACTGGGTGCGCGCCGGCGTGACGATCCTCTTCGGTGCGCTGGCCGGCGGGCTGACCAACACGATCGCGATCTGGATGATCTTCCACCCCTACGAGGCGCCTCGGGTGTTGGGTCGGCGGTGGCGATGGCTCCAGGGGGCCGTACCCAAGAACCAGAAGCGCCTCGCCGCAGCGATCGGTCGAACGGTCGGGAACCGCCTGCTCACGGAGGACGATCTGACGCGGATCCTCGCCACGCCGGAGTTTCGGTCGGCCTTCGACGAACGTCTCGCCGCGTTCCTGGACGACGTGCTCGAACAGGAGCGTGGCACGCTTCGCCAGCTCCTCCCCGACGACGCCCGGCCCGCGGTCGAGGCCTTCGTCGAGCGGCTCGTGGCGTACGGCTCGGAGCGGCTGCAGTCGTGGGTCGGCTCGGAGGACTTCGAACGCGTCGTCGAGCAGCGCACGGCGCGGCTGATCGAGGCCTTTGCGGACCGTCCCGTGGGCGATCTCCTCACGCCGGCCCGCGAGGCCCTGGTCGCCGAGACGGTGGACGAGTGGCTCGACGGTGTCGTCTCGAGCGACGACTTCGAGACCGCCGTCGGGGACTACCTGGATCGCTCGTCCGAGCGCCTCCTCGCGCCCCAGCGCACCTTCGAGGAGATCCTGCCGCTGGGCCTCGTGAGCTCGCTCGAACACGCGATCCAGGGCTACCTCCCCCTGGCCATCGAACGTCTGGGACGCCTGCTCGAGGACGAGCAGACGCGCGCCAAGTTCGAGTCCACGCTGCGCGACCTCTTCCACCGCTTCCTCGGCGACCTGAAGTTCCACCAGCGCATCGTCGCCAAGCTCGTCGTCACCGAGGACACGGTGGACCGGGTGCTCGACACCATCGAGAAGGAGGGCGCCGAGCGGCTGTCCGAGCTGCTCACCGAGGCGACCATGCAGGAGGCGATGGCGAAGAGCGTCAACGAGGCCATCGTCGATTTCCTCCGGCGACCCGTCAGGGGTGTGCTCGGAGAGCCGGGGTCGGCGTCCGTGGTGGACGCGCGGGAAACCCTCGCCGCGTGGATCGTGGGGATGGCCCGCGACCCGCAGACCCGGCGGTTCCTGGTCGAGAAGCTGCAGGAGGGCATGACGAAGGTCGGCGGTCGGACGTGGGGCGAGGTCCTGAGGAACGTCCCCACCGAGCGGGTCGCCGGTTGGCTGGTGGAGGCGGCGCGCAGCAACGCGGCGCGGCGCGGGACGGAGGACGTGGGCCGGTGGCTCGTCGAGAACGTGCTCGATCGGCCGATCGGCCGGCCGGCGCGGTGGCTCCCGGACGATGCCGCCGAGCGCATCGAGGCGGGGCTCGGGCCCGTCGTGTGGAGTTGGCTGCAGGGCCAGGTGCCCGACGTCGTGCAGAAGCTGGACGTGGGCCGCCGCGTGGAGGAGAAGGTGGTGGACTACCCCATGCCCAAGCTCGAGGAGCTGGTGCGGAAGGTCACCGACCGCGAGCTCAGACTGATCGTGCGGCTGGGCTACGTGCTGGGTGCAATGATCGGCAGCGCGCTCGTGGGGATCGACCTGCTGCTCGGCTGAGCGGGATCCGTCAGTCCCGGTCCTCGGGATCGCGGATCTCGAACCTGCGTCCGGCCCGGCTGGGCGTGTTGACGCTGACGTTTCGCTTCATCCACGCCATCGGCGTGAAGTGGCGCCTCGCCTTCTTGCGGCGGCCGCCCCCCTCACCCATGACGCGATCGATCTCGTCGATGTCGCGGTCATAACGCCCGGGAAGGCCGAGCCAGACCCCGAGACCGAGAGCGGCGACGCCGCCGATGACGTAGAGGACCATGCGGATTCAACAACCGGCGCCGCCTTCGGGTTCCGAAAGCCGGGCCGACCGCCCGGTCAGCTCTTGAGGCTCTCGAGCGCGAGGATGCCGAGTCCGACCGAGAGGATGATCGCGGCCGCATTGGTGCCGACGGCGACCATCGCGACGACCGTCCAGAAGATGATGTGGGTGAAGAGATATCCGCCCGGGACCAGGTCGCCCATGCTCGCCTCGCTCTCGGTTCGATTCCAGTGATCGGACGCCCGAATATCACCGCCTCGGTCGCGCCCGTCCAGCGCCGATGCGCGCCGGATCGGCCTTAGGGCCTGTTCACACCACGGGGATGCGCTCTGCCGGATCCATGTTCCTGGCTCGCAAGGCCGAGCAAGCGACGTGTAGCGTCGCTACACGAGCGAGCGAGAACGCCGCGAGGCGG
>JANQRP010000012.1 GCA_028284495.1 Longimicrobiales bacterium
GTTCGCATGGATCCGCGAGCACGACATCGGCCAGCCGAAGTACTGGGTCGAGCGGGACGGGGAGTGGTGGGTCCGTCGGTTCGACCGCGTCGAGCCGCTTCCTCTCGACCATCCCGTCTGTCACGTCTGCTGGTGGGAGGCCGATGCCTACGCCCGGTGGGCGGGCAAGCGGCTTCCCACGGAGTTCGAGTGGGAGGCGGCGGCCCGCTGGGATCCCTCCACGGGTCACGTCGCGCGCTTCCCCTGGGGAGACGACCCGGCGACACCCGATGTCGCCAACGTGGATCAGCTGCGCTTCGGCACCACCTCGGTGTCGGCCTGGCCGAGGAACGTGAGTCCGCTCGGGGTGCGGGGAACGATCGGCGACGTGTGGGAGTGGACCGCCTCCGAGTTCCGACCCTATCCGGGGTACGAGACGTTCCCCTATCCCGAGTACTCGGAGGTGTTCTTCGGTGCCGAGTACCGGGTGCTCCGGGGCGGGTCGTGGGCGACCCGGACGGGGGCGATCCGAACGACCTTCCGGAACTGGGACTACCCGATCCGCCGCCAGATCTTCGCCGGCTTCAGGTGCGCGCGCGATGTCTGAAGCGGAAGAACTCCGACGGGTGGCCGAGGGCCTGCGAGCGATGCCGAAGCAGATCGACTCGAAGTACTTCTACGACCAGCGGGGTTCCGAGCTGTTCGACGAGATCACCACACTGCCCGAGTACTACCCGACCCGCACCGAACGTGCGCTGCTCGAGCGATGGGCGGAGCCGCTCGTGCGCAGACTTCGGCCGGCTTCGGTGCTCGAACTGGGGGCGGGGAGCGCACGGAAGACGCGCGTCCTGCTCTCGGCGCTCGAACGCGTGGCGCCGGACGCCACGTACATTCCACTCGACGTGAGCGCCGCGTTCCTCGGCGAGACCGCCCGCGAGCTTCGGGCGGAGTTCCCGGACCTGCGGGTCACGCCGATCGCCGGGGACTTCACCGAAGGCATCGAGCTCCGTGAGCCATTGCCTCGTCCGGCCCTGTTCGCGCTGTTCGGCAGCACGATCGGCAACTTCGGCCACGAGCGGGCGGCGAGCATCCTCCGGCACGCCGTCGAGCACATGGAGGAGGACGACCATCTTCTCCTGGGAGCGGACTTGCGGCCCGGCCCGTCGAAGTCGAAGGCCGAGCTGGAGGCCGCGTACAACGACTCGCACGGCGTCACGGCGCGGTTCAACCTGAACGTACTGACCGTGCTGAACGAGCGGTTCGGCACGGACTTCCACGTGCCGGCGTTCGAGCACGTCGCATTCTACGACGAGGCCGAGGACCGAATCGAGATGCACCTGCGGGCGACGTCGTCCACCTCCGTCACGATGCCCGGGGCCGGGAGCGTCACGTTCGCGGCGGGCGAGACGGTCCGCACCGAGATCTCGTGCAAGTACGACCGCGCCACGGTGGAGGAGATCTTCGCGTGCGCGGGGCTGACGGTCGACGACTGGTTCGACGCCGACGGTCGGTACGCCCTCGCGCTCGGAAGACCGGCGGAATGACCCCCGACGAGGCGGCGCGCATCCTGCGCGATCGGTTCCGGAGTCGGAATCCGGGAGCTCCGCCCCGGATCGGTGTCGAGGTGGAGTTCATCTGTGTCGACCGGGAGTCTGGTCGTCCCGCCCCGCCCCTCGAGCCCGGCCCGGCGACCGTTCCGGCGGTCGCCGAACTCGCTGCGAGTCGGCGGTGGACCTGCATGGACGGCAGGGGGCTTCCCGCGTTCGTCCGACCCGACGGTACCGTGGTCTCATGGGAGCCCGGCGGCCAACTGGAGGTGGCCACGCCTCCGCTCGAGTCGCTCGACGCGGTCGACGCGGCGCTCCGCACGACGATCCACGACCTCGTGGGCGCGTTGGACCCACGCGGCGTCGCACTGCTCGCGCGCGGGCTCGACCCCCTCACGCCCGTGGACGTGCCCGAGCTATGGCTCGATCACCCGCGCTATCGGCGCATGAGCGCTCACTACGACCGGGGCGGACCGGCCGGGCGCCGGATGATGCGGCAGACTGCGGCGGTGCACGTGAACCTCGACTTCGGCGAGCGACCGCTCGAGCGCTGGACGAGGGCAAATCTCGCGATTCCGGCGGCGACGGCGGTCTTCGCGAACTCCCGTCGGGTCGAGGGGCGACCGGGCTGGAGGAGCGAGCGAGCCAGAACCTGGCGGACTCTGGACGCCTCCCGGACCGGCGCCTTCGGACGGTCGTCGGATCCCGTCGGTGACTATCTCGCGTTCGCGCGGTCGGCGCACGCGTTTCTGACAGGTCCGGAGGACGAGCCCGCGCGGTCCTGGTCCGAGATCGAGCACGCGGCCCACCCGGACGACTGGCGCGCGCACCTCACCACGCTGTTTCCGGAGGTTCGACCGCGCGGCTACCTGGAGGTTCGATCGATCGACGCGCTCGGGCCGGAGCATGTCACGGTGGCCGCCGCCTTCGTGGCCGGCATCGTCTACGGCGCCGCGCCGGTCCCCGTCGTGCCGGACCCCACGCGTGAGCGCCTCGAGACGGCCGCACGCGACGGCGTCGGCTCGGCCGCGGTGCGCCGGGAGGCACTGGCCTGGTGGGAGGTGGCGCTCGACGGGCTCGCATCGGTGGGACCGGGCTTCGCTTCTCCTCGGATTCTCCGTCGAGCCGCCGATTTCCGCCGGGAGTTCACCGAGCGTGGCCGCGACCCGGGCGACGACACCCGTGAATGGATCGATCGGGCGTCTCTGGACACGGCGGTGTGATCTCCGATCCGGTCGCGCCGCGGTGACGGGCGCCGCGTGCGGGATCGGGCCCGACGACGTCAGAGCGGGACGATCTCGCAGGCGCCGCCTGTGGCGTGCACGATAGAATGCGGAGGCACACGTTCCCATCCCTCCGAGTCGTCGAGCCGTTCGGACGCGAGAAGCACCCCGTCATTTGCGAGGTCACCCGCGAGCTCGCCGCCCTCACGCACGTACAGAGAGTTGACGTCGCCGTTGACGCTCGTATGGAGGGCGGTGAAGCCGTCGGCTCCGGACAGCACCATGGTCATCGGCGCGGCCTCCCTGGGTCCGAGCTGTGCCGCGACCATGTCCCGGACGTGAACCAGCGCGGCGGCGGGCGCGGCACCCTCGGCCAGGGAGGCGAGGGCGAGATGGAACAGTGTCTCGGCGTCGGAGACCCCCTCGAGTCGGGCGTAGAGGGCGTCGGGCAGCTCGGCGCGCAGCCGCCGCATGTGGCGGGCGCGAAAGGCGGGCACGTACCCGTTGAGCACGAACGCCCAGCGATCACGATTCATGGGCAGGAGTCCCGATCGATCCACCGGCAGGCCCGGTGTCGTGTTCCGGAGTGCCGCGAGGGCGCATCCCGCGGCGAGCGTCTCGAGAAGTCGGGGGAGGTCGGCATCGAACCAGACGGGCTCGGCGCGGGCGAGGCGGACGGGCCGATCCGACCCCGGAACCCACCAGCTCACCCCCCACCCGTCGACGTTGACCGAGCCGGAGAGCAACTCCCCGGGGGCCCACGACTGTCTGTACAGGGAATGGGAGCCCCCGAACACGAGCCGGGCGAGGGGGGCGGGAGATCCGCGGTAGGCGACGAGACGACACATGCCGCGAAGCTGTTGCCGGGCAGCGGTGTCGCGCCAGCGGGGCCGTAGATGCGGTGCCGGGTTCGGTGGCCCCGAACGGCGCATTTCCGTTGCCTCGCCGTGACAAAAAGAGGTAGTTTCCAGCGGAGAAGCCGGCCCGGGCCATGGGTTTCCCGGGGGCGCCGTACCTCACGAGAGGGCCACAGCTCATGCGACGATCGCTCGTTCGGATTTCCTCGATTCTCGGCCTCTTCCTCCTTCCGGCCGCCGCCCCGGCCCTCGCCCAGCAGGGCTCGGTGACGGGTGTGGTACTGGACGCCGAGACGATGGCACCGATCGCGGAAGCCAGCATCACGGTGCTCGGGGCGGGGGACGCACAGGCTGGCGGCGTCTTCACCAACGCACAGGGGCGCTTCACGGTCCAGCTGCCTGCCGGGAGCTACTCCCTGGTCGCGGATTTCATCGGATTCGCGCAGAACCGGATCGACGTGCAGGTGTCCAGCGGCGCGACGACGCAGGTCGAGGTGCTGCTGGAGTCCACCGTGCTCCAGCTCGACCCGATCGTGGTCACGGGCTCGCCGGGCGTCGAGGAAAAGGCGTCGGAGTCCGCGTCGAACATCGTGACGGTCTCGAGTACCCGCGTCGAGGAGCGCGTCGCGCTCTCGCCGGTCGAGAACGTGAAGGCGCTGCCCGGCGTGGACGTCGTGCAGTCCGGGCTGACCTCGTCGAACGTCGTGGTACGCGGCTTCAACAACGTGTTCTCAGGCGCATTGCTGGTGATGACGGACAACCGATACGCGTCGGTGCCGTCACTCCGGTTCAACGCGTTCAACATGCTGCCACCGAACCAGTTCGACGTCCAGCGCATCGAGGTCCTGCTCGGCCCTGCCTCGGCACTCTACGGCCCGAACTCGGCCAACGGGGTGATGCACATGATCACCTCGTCGCCGATCGACGACCCCTCGTCGAAGATCTCGTTCTCGGCGGGTGAGCGCTCCGTGTTCCAGACCCAGTTCCGCGCGGCGACGCAGCTGGGCGAGTCCGCCGGGATCAAGGTCTCGGGGTCGTACTTCCGCGGCGACGAATGGGAGTTCATCGACCCGGCAGAGGTGCAGGAGAAGGAAGACGCGGACCCCTCCGTGATCGGGCAGGAGCGATTCGACAACATCGCCAACCGCGACTTCGATTCGGAGCGGTTCGGCGGGGAGCTCCGGTTCGACTACCGCCCGGGCGAGGACACCGACCTCATCATCGCGGCCGGTGCCAACAACCTCGCCAACAGCGTCGAGCTCACCGGGATCGGGGGCGGACAGGCCGTCGACTGGATCTACTCGTACGGGCAGGTGCGCTTCCGGACCGGTCGCACGTTCGCGCAGGCGTTCATCAACCAGTCCGATGCGGGCGACACCTACTTCCTGCGGTCGGGACTTCCGGTCATCGACAAGTCCCGGACGATCGTGGGACAGGTGCAGCAGGGTCTGGCCGTGGGCGACCGGGTGGACCTGGTCGGCGGCATCGATCTGCAGTTCACCGAGCCGCGGACCGAGGGTTCGATCACCGGTTCCAACGAGGACAGCGACGAGATCACCGAGATCGGCGGATACCTGCAGGCGCGCATCGAACTGACGGACAACATCAACTTCCTGGGTTCCGCGCGCGTCGACGATCACAGCGAGCTCGCCGATCCGGTGTTCTCACCGCGTGCGGCGCTCGTCTTCTCTCCGGCCGACAATCAGAGCTTCCGGGTCTCGTACAACCGCGCGTTCGAGACGCCCACGACGAACAACCTCTTCCTCGACGTCGTGCAGAGTACCCGGATCCCGACGGCTCCGGTGCGGACGTTCGGCGTCCCGTCCTCCGGCCTGACGTTCGACGAGATGTGCGCCGGGGGATTCATGAACCTGTGCATGATCTCGCCGTTCGCTCCCGGGTCGCGGATTCCGGCGATGGGCTCGACGAGCCTCTGGAACGCGCTCGTGCAGGTCGTCGCGGACGGCGCCGGAAATCCGGCGTTGGCGGTCGCTCTGTCGAACCCGGGGGCCGTGCCCGACGAGCCGACGCCGCAGGACTACCTCGGTCGCCTGGACACGGAGGCCGGCGTGTTCGTGCCCGACCCGTTCGGTCCGGAATCCATCCAGCGACTGGTGCCGACGACACGCAACAACTTCGAGGTCGGCTACAAGGGGCTCCTCACCGATCGGCTCCTCGTGTCGGTGGACCTCTACTCGCAACAGGTCCGGAACTTCATCGGCCCGCTGCGCGTGGAGACGCCCACCGTGCAGTACGACCCGGCCACGGTCGCGGCCTTCGTCGCTTCCCGCGTGGGACCGCCGGGGACGACGCTCACGGCCGAACAGTTCGAGGCCGTCGTGCGGGGACTCTCGATTCCCGTGGGTACCGTGGCGCCCGACCAGCGGAACTCGAGTGACGTGATCCTCACCTACAGGAACTTCGACGAGGACGTGAACTTCTGGGGTACGGACCTCGCGTTCCAGTTCCTGGCCACCGATCAGCTGTCCTTCTCGGGGAGCTATTCGTTCGTGAGCGAGGAGTGCTTCGACTTCAACGAGAACGGCGAGTGCTCCGACGTGGTGGACATCTCGCTGAACGCCCCCCAGAACAAGGGATCCTTGTCGGCGCGCTGGGCCGATCAGGTCTCCGGTGTCACGCTCGAGGGGCGGGTGCGCTTCGTCGACGAGTTCAACATGAATTCGGGCGTGTACGTCGGCACGGTCGAGGGGTATCAGAAGTTCGACGCGAACGTCGGGTATCGCTTGCCGTTCGCTCCGGCCACGGTCACGCTGACGGCCACGAACCTCTTCAACGCCGAGTACAGAGAGTTCGTCGGCGCACCCGAAGTCGGTCGTCTTTTCCTGGCGCGCCTTACGTACGAGTTCTGAGTCCGGCGGGTCCCCTACACTGATCCGGCACACGGGTCCGGCGCTGGTTTCGGGGTCCGGGGCTGCGCGTCCCGGGCCCCGTTCACTTTGCAATCGCTGCTACCGATTCGACATGACGTCGTCTGACAAGGGCGCCCTCTGGGGCGGTCGCTTCGAGGGTTCGATGGACCCGACGATGGTCCCCCTGAACCTCAGTCTCGACGTGGACCGTCGCATGTGGCGGCATGACATCCGCGGCTCGATCGCGTGGGCCAGGGAGCTCGGGCGGGCAGGCGTGATCCCCCCCTCGGACGCCGAGACGCTCGTTCACGGACTCGAGCGCGTGGAACGGAGGATCGAGGCCCAGGGCATCCCCGTGGACGCGCCGGACGAGGACATCCACGCGCTCATCGAGCGTCTGCTCGGCGAGGAAGTCGGCCCGGTGGCCCGACGGCTCCACACCGGCCGATCACGGAACGACCAGGTCGCGACGGACCTCCGGCTGTGGGGAATGGACGCGATCGCCGCGGTCTCCTCCGACGTCGCGGACGTCCAGCGCGCGCTTTTCGGCCTGGCGGAGCGGGGTATGGACGTCTTGATGCCCGGCTACACCCATCTGCAGCAGGGCCAGCCGATCCGTGCCGCGCACTGGGCCATGGCGCATTTCTGGCCGCTCGAGCGTGACCGGGCGCGCCTCGACCTCGTCCTCGACTCCGCCGGTGTCCTGCCGCTCGGATCCGGGGCGGTGGCCGGCTGTCCGTTTCCGATGGATCGGCGCGCGCTCGCCACGGCCCTCGGTTTCCACTCCATCAGCGAGAACTCGCTCGACGCCATCAGCGATCGCGACTGGGTCGTCGAACTCCTCACGGCCGCGGTCCTCATCGGGCTCCACCTGTCGCGGCTCGCCGAGGACCTCGTGCTCTTCTCCTCGAAGGAGTTTTCCTTCGTGCACCTCTCCGACGGCTTCTCGACGGGCTCGAGCCTCATGCCGCAGAAGCGGAACCCGGACGTGGCCGAGCTCACACGCGGCCGGACCGGTCGTCTGGTCGGATCGCTCATGTCCGTCATCACCCTGCTGAAGGCGTTGCCTACCGGCTACAATCGGGACCTCCAGGAGGACAAGTCGGCGGTCTTCCAGGCGTTGGACTCGTTGCACCTCGTTCTACCGGCCGTGGCGGGCGCGGTACGAACCGCGGAGTTTCGACCCGATCGCATCCACGACGCGCTGGCCGGAGAGCTCCTCGCCACCGACCTCGCCGACTACCTGGTCCGGCGCGGCGTACCGTTTCGGGACGCCCACGAGGCGGTGGGCCAGCTGGTGCGTCGCGCCGAGGAGCGCGGGTGCGCCCTGGAGGATCTGAGTGACGCGGAGTTTCGGCGCGCGAGCGACGCGTTCCAGCCGGACGTCCGGGACGTCTTCGACATGGAGGCGTCGGTCGAGGCGCGCGACCTGCCGGGCGGGACCAGCCGGCGCGCCGTCGAGGAGCAGCTGGAGGTCGCCCGCGCGGCTCTGCGCCGGACGGACGAAGGCGCCTGACGCTCAGCCCCTCGCGCCGCCGGCGTGGGTATCCCCGGCGGCCAGCGTCCGGCCCGCGACCTCGGCGAACGGGCGCAGTCCGGCCATCAGGCGCTCGAACTCGTCGAAGTCCAGTGACTGCTCTCCGTCGGACACCGCCCGCTCGGGATCCGGGTGGACCTCCACGAGCAGCCCGTCGGCCCCTGCGGCGACCGCGGCGTACGAGAGCGGGGCCACGAGGGGACGGGAGCCGCCGGCGTGGCTCGGATCCGCGAACACCGGGAGATGCGTCTCTCGCTTGAGGACCGGGATGGCCGCCAGATCAAAGGTGTTCCGCGTCGCAGTCTCGAAGGTCCGGATACCGCGCTCGCAGAGGACGACGCTGGTGTTGCCCTGCGCCATGACGTACTCGGCCGCGAGCAGCAGGTCCTTCACGGTCGCGCTCATGCCCCGCTTCAGCAGCACGGTCCGCCGTGTCCTGCCGACCTCGGTGAGCAGCGCGAAGTTCTGCATGTTCCGCGCTCCGATCTGGAGCACGTCGGCGTAGCTCGCGACCAGCTCGACCTGGCGGGTGTCCATGACCTCCGTGACCACGGGCAGGCCGGTGGCCTCGCGCGCCTCGGCGAGGATCTGGAGCCCTTCCTCGCCGAGCCCCTGGAAGGAGTAGGGAGAGGATCGGGGCTTGAAGGCGCCGCCACGTATGCCTCGTGCCCCGACGCCCCCGACGTGCCCGGCAGTGGTGTGCAGCATCTCACGCCCCTCGACGGAGCACGGCCCGGCGATGACGATGAGCTCCCGACCCCCGATCTCGGCCGCACCGAAGCGGAGTCGGGTGGGTTCGGCCGCGAATGCCCGTGACGCCAGCTTGTACGGGCGGAGTACCTCGTGAACGGCCTCGACGCCCGGGATGGAGAGGAGGGGGACACCCTGGAGCACACGCTCGTCACCGATGCACCCGATGACCGCACGCTCCTCGCCTTCCGACAGATGGGTGCGAAGTCCGAGCGCCTCGATGCGCTCACGGATGTGATCGATCTCCTCGCGGGTGACACCCGCGCGGGTAACGATGATCATCGGGGTTCTCTCCGGGTCGGGGCTGTGCGGCGGATCGGCCTCGCCGCGCGCAGGCCCGAACGGATGGCTGGACCGGGCCCGCGCGTCAACCGGTGCGCCTGCGCGGCTGCCGCGGCGCGTGGGCGTGGGCGTCCGCGTTCAGGGTGGACCCTCGTTCCGCCGCCGGATACCTTCGGGGCGCCGCAGCGGGCGTGGGCGCGACGCCGCCCAGTTCGTTCGTCCCGCGCCAGCGACCCCCACGAAAGCCTCATGCAAGACGCCGACTCTCTGAAGCGCCGCGCCGCGGCCGAGGCGCTCACCCGGGTCGGATCGGGGATGCGACTCGGCCTGGGGACCGGGAGCACGATGGCACACTTCCTCGATCTCCTCGGGGAGGCGATGCGGGACAAGCGTATCCGCGACGTCGTCGGGGTGGCGACGTCAGAGCGGACCGCGGCCCACGCGGCGAAGGTCGGCATTCCGGTACGGCCGCTGGCCCGTATCGGACGACTCGATCTCGCGATCGACGGTGCCGACGAGGTCGACCCGGCGCTCGACCTCGTGAAGGGCCTCGGCGGCGCGCTGCTCCGAGAGAAGATGGTGGTGCAGGCATCCGACCGTTTCGTGGTGATCGTCGATGCGTCGAAGGAGGTGGAACGGCTCGGCTCGCGCGCACCCCTGCCGGTGGAGGTGGTGCGATTCGCGTGGGCCGCGCACCTCGGCGCCCTGCGCGGGCTCGGGGGAGACCCCGTCCTCCGCGGCGGCGCCGACGACCCCTACGTCACGGACAACGGCAACCTCGTCCTCGACGTCCACTTCCCCGACGGGATCCGGGACGCCGGTGCGCTCGACCGTGCGCTTCAGGCGAGAGCCGGGGTCGTGGAGACGGGGCTCTTCCTGGGTGTAGCCGACGAGGTCTTCGTCGCCTCGGAGGCCGGCACGACGACCCGCAGCCGGAGCGCCGCATGAGCGTACGGATCGCGCCGTCGATCCTCTCGGCCGACTTCGCCCGCCTCGGCGAGGAGGTGGGCGCCGTGGTGACCGCGGGCGCGGACTGGATTCACGTGGACGTGATGGACGGCCACTTCGTGCCGAACATCACGCTCGGGCCGGCGATCACCGCCGCGGTGCAGGGCGAGAGTGCCGTGCCCGTCGACGTGCACCTCATGATCGCACATCCAGAACGGTTCGTGGACGCCTTCGTGGAGGCCGGCGCCGACTACCTGACGGTGCATCAGGAGGCCTGTCCGCACCTCCATCGCACGCTGCAGCAGGTCCGGGACGCCGGCGCCCGTCCGGGTGTGGCGATCAACCCGGCCACCCCGGTGTCGACCCTGCGGGACGTCGTCGGGGAAGTCGACCTTCTGCTCGTGATGTCGGTGAACCCGGGTTTCGGTGGGCAGGCGTTCATCCCTGCCTCGGTGAGGAAGGTACGGGAAGCGCGTGAGCTGTTGGCGGCCGCGGGCTCCGAGGCTCTGATCGAGGTGGACGGAGGGGTGGATGCGTCCAACGCCGCGGCGCTGGTGGCTGCGGGCGCCGACGTGCTCGTCGCGGGCTCCGCCGTCTTTCGCCATCCCGGCGGTCCTCGGCAGGGTGTTCGCGACCTCCGGGAGGCCCTGCGCTGACCCGCTCGACCCCCGCTTGACCCCCGTCTCGTCCGATTGCCCGGCCCGCGCTGGCCACCTAGACTGCGACATGGACGATGTCCCCGTGCTCGACGAGGGAGCGCTGGCGCGCCTGGACGACTGGGGCGGCCCGAAGCTCCGCGATCAGATGATCCGGCTCTACCTCGAGAGTGCGCGGACCCGGGTCGAGCAGCTCGAGCGGGGCCTCAGGCCCGGCGGCGACGTGGCGTCGGCCGAACTCGCCGCCCACTCCCTCAGGTCCAGCGCCGCGAATGTGGGGCTCATGCGGGTCAGCGCGCTCGCGGCGCGCATCGAGGCGGCCGCGGAGACCGGTGACACCGAGACGGCGCGCGCGGCCCACGCGGAGCTTCTCGACGCGGTCCGCGAGGGTGAAGCCGCTCTCCCGGATCCGACCCCACCCGAGGAGGTCTGATGGCCCGTATCGCGGTCGTCGAGGACAACGCGGACAATCGCCTGCTGGTGCAGGCGCTCCTCGGCGATCTCCACGAGATCACCGAGTACGAGACCGGGCACGACGCCGTGGCGGGCCTGGAGGACGATGCCCCCGACCTCGTCCTCCTGGACATCTCGCTGCCGGGTATGGACGGCCCCGAAGTGCTCGCCTGGATCCGCGGTCATGACGCGCTGCGAGGGACGCCGGTGATCGCCCTTACCGCGCATGCGATGGCGGGGGACCGCGAGCGGTACCTTGCGCTCGGATTCGACGACTACCTCACGAAGCCGATCGTGGACGAGGACGTCCTGCTGGACGCCATCGACCGGTGCCTGAACACGCTCCCCTGATCGCGCCGGCCGAGCCGGACCCGACCGGGTCCGCAGAGGACACCTCCGTCCTGGACGGATGGACCGCGGAGAACCGCGCCCCGGCCCGTGCCACCGTCTACTGGGTGGTCCTCGGACTGCTCGTCATCGGGGCGCTTCTGGTGCGCGGGGGATCCCCGCTCCCGTGGGCTCCCTACCTGAACCTCGCGAGCGAGAGCTTTGCCGCGGCCCTCGCGCTCGTACTCGGCGCGTTCGCCTTCGTGCGATTCCACTCCGGTCGCCGCCAGACGTATCTCTTCATCGGCACGGGGTTCATCGCGGCGGGCATCCTCGACGCCAGCCACGGGTTCCTGTCCTCGCAGGCCCTCTTCGGGCTGGCGGCGGTCGAGGCGGTGGACACCACGGCCTGGTCGTGGTTTCAGTCGCGGCTCTTCCTCGCGCTGTTCCTGGCGATCTCGCTTCTGACGTTCCGGGACGACGATCCTGCCGGCGTGAACCGGGTCGGCGCCCGTAGCGTGGTGCGCCTCGCGCTCTCGCTCGTCGCCGTGACCGTCGCGTTCTTCGTGTTCGTGGAGCTCCAGGGGACGGATGCGATCGACGCGGGTGCGTTCTATCCACGGCCCCAGGAGCTCGTCGTGGGAGCTGTGTTCGCCGCCGCCTTCGTCGGCTACCTGATCCGTGGCGAGTGGCGCACCGACGCCTTCGAGCACTGGCTGGTCGTGGCGCTGCTCATCTCGTTCATGTCGCACATCGCCTACATGGGATTCTCGGCGGCGCCCGGTGACCCCGCCGACATCCTCGCGCACCTGCTCAAGGTCGTCTCGTACGTGGCGCTGCTGTTCGGCGCGTTCACGTCGCTCTACGCGACATCCACCCGCGAGACCCACGCCCTCGCCACCATCCGCCGGATCAACGCGACGCTCCAGGACCAGGTCGAGATCCGGGCGCGGGCCGAGAAGGTGCTGCAGCGGAGCGAAGAGCGCCTCCAGTCCTTCCTCGACGGCGCACCCGATCTCATCCAGAGTACGGATCCCCGCGGTCGCCTGATCTACGTGAACCCGGCGTGGCTCGAGGCGCTCGCCTACGGCGAAGACGACGTGGAGGATCTGAAGCTCCGGAACGTCATCCATCCCGACGACCGCGAGCGGGTGATCCGGCACTTCGAGCGTGTACTCGAAGGCGAACGGATGCCCCGGATCGAGGTCGACTTCCTGACCTCCGACGGGCGAGTCATCACCTGCTCCGGGAGCGTTACCCCGTACATGGTGGACGGCCACGCCTCGGCGGCGCAGGGCATCTTCCGGGACGTGAGCGCCCAGCGCCGGGCCGAACGCGAGCTCGCCGCTTCGCAGGCCAATCTCCAGGCGGTCGTGGAGTCTACGGGGGACCCGATCTGGTCCGTGGACCGGGATCAGCGACTCGTCACGATGAACACGGCCTTCGCGCTCGGAGTCGAGGCGCGGACCGGCCGCGAGCCCAAGCCTGGCGACCGGGTCGCCGACGTCTTCCCTCAGGCCGAGGTCGAGTGGTACCGGGAGGTCCACGACCGGGCGCTGGGCGGCGACCGGTTCAGCGAGGTCCGGGAGGAGATTCTCGCCGGGGACCGACGGATCATGGAGATCTTCGGCCAACCGGTCCGTGGCGCGGCGGGCGTCGCGGGCGCGGTGATGTTCGGACGCGACGTGACGCGCCGGATGATGGCGGAGGAAGGTCTTCGCATGGCGAAGGAGGAGGCCGAGTCGGCGAATCGCGCCAAGAGCAACTTCCTGGCGAGCATGAGCCACGAACTCCGCACCCCGCTGAACTCCGTGATCGGGTTCGCGAACGTCCTGCTCAAGAACAAGCGAGGCAACCTCGAGGCTCAGGACCTCGGATTCCTCGAGCGGATCCTCGTAAACGGCCGGCACCTGCTGGCCCTCATCAACCAGGTGCTCGACCTGGCGAAGGTTGAAGCCGGTCGGATGGAGCTCGACATCGTCGAGCACGACCTCGGGGAGATCGCCCGGGAGACCGTGGCGCAGCTCGAGGGACAGGCCCGCGAGAAGCGGGTGGCGCTCCGATACGACGGTCCCGACGAGCCGGTGCCGCTCCGGACCGACGCTTCGAAGCTCCGGCAGGTCCTCATCAACCTGGTCGGGAACGCGATGAAGTTCTCGGAAGGGGGATCCGTCACCATCCGCGTGAACGTGGATCCGCACGGTGATCCGGTCGGAATCGAGGTGGAGGACACGGGTGTCGGGATTCCGGAGGATCGGCTCCAGGCGATCTTCGAGGCCTTCCAGCAGGCCGACGCGACGACCGCGCGGGAGTACGGCGGAACCGGACTCGGGCTGGCCATCTCCCGGTCGCTGTGCCTGCTCATGGGGTACGACCTCACCGCGGCGTCCGTGGAGGGAGAGGGATCCACGTTCACCGTCGTGATGGGCTCCACCGTGCGCCAGGAAGACCGGACGCCGGCCCCCGGGGCCCTGGCGGACGGGGGCGACGGGACCGACTCGACCCTCGAGGCGGCCGCCGTCGCGATCGCCGGCGCCGCCGCACAGGTGCGGGGTGTACTCGACCCCGCAGGGAACGACCTGCACGTGCTGGTCGTGGAGCACGAGGATCGTGCACGGAGCAGGCTCGCGCGGATGCTGGACGAGTTCGGTTGCTCGGTGGAACTCGCCTCCTCCGCGTTCGAGGGACTGGACCGGGCGAGGACGCACCGCCCCGATCTCGTACTCCTCGACCTCGAGCTTCCCGAGACGGACGGACGCGACGTGCTCCGCACGCTCAAGGAGGACGCGGGACTGCGGGACGTCCCCGTCGTCGTGATGAGTGGGCGCGGGGCGCACGAACGCAGTCGACTCCTGGGCGCCGTGGACATCCTCACGAAACCGGTCGCGCGCGAGGGACTGCTTCGGCTGCTCTGGCGCCACGTCGTCCGGCGCCGCGGGGGTCGAATTCTGGTGGTCGAAGACGATGAGGATACGCGGACCCTTCTGCGCGAGCACCTGGAAGGGGCGGGGCTCGAGGTCGCGGAGGCCGAGAACGGCGAGGACGCGCTGCACGCCGTGGCGACGGACGCCCCGGACGCGGTGCTGCTCGACCTGACGATGCCCGTCATGGACGGGATGACCTTCCTCGAGCACCTCCGGGACGACCTCTATACCCGAGGACTACCGGTGGTCGTCCTCACCGCCCGTGACCTCACCGTCGACGAGGAGAGCTACCTCGCGCGAGCCGCGTCGTGGGTCATTCGGAAGGGGGACGACGTGGAGGAGGAGCTGCATCGGGTCCTGGGCGCGATCCTGCCGCTGTCGCCTACCTCGGAGGCGGCCGAATCCTCGCCGAGCGCGGAGCCCGGGTCCGACTGAACGGGGGCGTGCGTCGCGGGTACCCGCGGCCATGACCGAGCCCGTCCCCGACCTCCGAATTCGTGCCCTCAACGGAGAACCGCTCCGGCCCGACGGCGCACACGTCCTCTGCTGGATGACGGCGTTCCGACGCCTCTCCTGGAACCACACGCTCGACCGCGCGGTCGAGCACGCCCGCGAGCTCGGTCTGCCGCTTCTGATATTCGAGGCCCTCAGGGTCGACTATCCCTGGGCGAGCGACCGTCACCACCGGTTCGTGCTGGACGGAATGCGCGAGCATCGCGCGACGCTGGACCGTGGACCCGTCGGCTACCTGCCGTGGGTCGAGCCTCGGGCGGGGGCGGGGAAGGGACTTCTCGAACGGCTCGCAGCCGATGCGGCGGTCGTGGTCACCGACGACGCGCCCTTCTTCTTCCTGCCCCGGATGACTGCGGCCGCCGCCGAGCGCCTGGACGTCCGACTCGAGGCGGTGGACTCGAACGGCCTGTACCCCATCCACCACGCCGAGCGCACCTTCACGACCGCGGCCTCCTTCCGACGACATCTTCAGAAGGAGCTTCCCGCGTTTCTCGGTGACGCACCGTCGGCCGCGCCACCGCTGGACGCGCTCACGCCCTTCGAGAATCTCGACTCGCTCCTGGATGGACGCTGGATGCCCGCATCGGACGCCATGCTCGACCCCGACGGCGGCGGGCTCGACGCCCTCGGGATCGATCATGACGTCGGACCGGTTCCGTTTCGTGGAGGTTCGGGTCCGGCGCGGGAGCGCCTCGAACGCTTTCTCGCCGAGCGCCTGCCCGAGTATCACGAACGACGGAACGAGCCCGACGACGAAACGGGCAGTCGTCTGTCTCCGTACCTCCACTGGGGCCATATCTCGTCCTGGGAGGTTTTCCACCGCCTGGCCGAACGGGACGACTGGACCCCCGCCCGCCTCGCCACCACACCGAACGGACGGCGCGAGGGGTGGTGGAACATGTCGAAGGAGGCGGAAGCGTTCGTGGACGAGCTCGTCACGTGGCGGGAGATCGGCTTCAACTACTGCGCGCGCGAGGCGGAGCCTGCGCGCTACGAGTCCCTTCCGGAGTGGGCGCGCGCGACGCTCGCCGAGCACGCCGCGGACCCCCGTCCGCACCTCTACACCCTGGAGGAGTTCGAGGCCGCGGAGACGCACGACGAACTCTGGAACGCCGCCCAGCGCGAGCTTCGGCGCGAAGGAACGATTCACAACTACCTGAGGATGCTGTGGGGGAAGAAGATCCTCGAGTGGAGCGAGTCGCCGCAGGAGGCGTTGAAGATCATGATCGAGCTCAACAACCGCTGGGCGGTGGACGGACGGGACCCCAACTCCTACAGCGGAATCATGTGGGTGCTCGGCCGCTACGATCGTGGCTGGCCGGAGCGCGACGTGTTCGGAAAGGTCCGGTCGATGACGTCGCAGTCCACCCGCCGGAAGGTGTCGGTGGACGACTACCTCGACCGGTTCGGCCCGGAGGCCGCGTGAGGAACGTCAGCCGGTTCACCACGGAGCTCCCCGTGGACCGGGTCACCGCCTTCTCGTGGCACGAACGCGACGGCGCCTTCGAGCGACTCACCCCGCCGTGGGAGGACGTACGGGTCCTCGCGCGGGAGGGGGGCATCCGTGACGGTCGCGTGACGCTGGAGATCGCGCGAGGCCCGGTGAAGCTGACGTGGCGGCTCCGGCACGAGGACTTCCGTCCGGACGAGCAGTTCGTGGACGTGCAGGAGGACGGCCCCTTCGAGCACTGGCGACACATCCATCGCTTCGAGGACGCGCCCGGCGGCCGAAGCGTCCTTCGTGACGAGATCGAGTGGGAGCCGCCCCTGGGGGTCGCCGGCGATCGCTTCGCCGTCCCGATCGTCGAGAAGGATCTGGATCGGATGTTCCGGTTCCGACATACCCGCCTCGCGCAGGACCTGGAGGCGCACGCCCGCTTCGCCGACCGCCCGCGTCTCCGTGTCGCGATCTCGGGCGGGTCCGGGATGGTCGGACGCACCCTCGGGTACTTCCTGACCACGGGCGGGCACACGGTCGTGCCGCTCGTCCGCGACGAGGCGGCGGCGCGGGACGGCGCGGGCATCCTCTTCGATATCGGCGGCGGCCGCATCGACGAGGACGCGCTCCGTCAGGTGGACGCGGTCGTGCACCTCGCCGGGGAGCCGATCCAGGCGCTGCGCTGGACGGACGAGAAGAAGCGGGCCATCCGCGACTCACGCGTGAAGGGGACCGAGCTGATCTCCCGCACGATGGCGCAGCTGCACGATGGGCCGGACACGCTCGTGTGCGCGTCGGCGGTCGGCTTCTACGGCGGGCGCGGCGACGCCGTCGTGAACGAGGAAACGTCGAAGGGCAGGGGCTTCCTGGCCGACACGGTCGAGGCCTGGGAGGGAGCGACGCGCCGCGCCAAGGGCGCGGGCATTCGAGTGGTTCATGTGCGGCTCGGGCTGGTGCTGAGCCCTTCCGGTGGCGCCCTCCCGCGGATGCTCTGGGCGTTCAAGTCCGGGCTCGCGGGACGGATCGGCACCGGACGGCAGTACGTGCCGTGGATCGACCTCGACGACGCGACGGGAATCTTCCATCACGCCCTCATGGAGCCGAGCGTCCGCGGAGTCGTTCTGGGCACCGCTCCGCATCCCGTCACCAACGCCACCTTCACCGACGTGCTAGGGCGGATCCTCAACCGCCCGACCGTGATCCCGGTCCCGTCGCTCGCGGTCCGCGCCGCGCTCGGGCAGATGGGCGTGGAGCTGCTGCTCAGGGGGCAGCGCGCCCGCCCGGAGAGGACGCTGGAGAGTGGCTACGTGTACCGGTTCGAAGGCCTGGAAGACTCGCTTCGCCACCAGCTCGGCCGGAGTTCGACCGCCGTCGTTCCCTCGAGGAGTTGAACCCGGCAGGCCCAGGGCCTGCTCACGCGACGGGGATGCGCTCTGCCGGATCCATGTTCCTGGCTCGCAAGGCCGAGCAAGCGACGTGTAGCGTCGCTACACGAGCGAGCGAGAACGCCGCGAGGCGG
>JANQRP010000036.1 GCA_028284495.1 Longimicrobiales bacterium
GTTCACGCCTACCTCAGCCGGAGGCGGGGATCCCGGATCGCCGCCTCCGGCTGAGGTAGGCGTGAGCCGGCGGATTCCCGACGGCCCCGCGAAGTCCGCGGCGGAGAACTTTCTCCGCCACCTCGCCGACGAGCGCCAGCTCTCGGAGAACACGGTGACCGCGTACCGCCGCGACCTGAACGACCTCGGCGCCTTCCTGAGCGACCACAACGGGTCATTCGACTGGCGCTGGTCCGACGTGGACCGCTTCACGCTGCGGAGCTTTCTCGGTCACCTGCACCGGCGCGAGCTCGCGTCCCGCACGATCTCGCGAAAGCTCAGCGCGATCCGGACGTTCTTCGGATTCCTGCACGCCGAGGGCCGGCTCGGCACGGACCCGACGCGCGCGCTCCGCGCGCCGAAGCAGGAGCGACGGTTGCCGGGCCACCTGACGCGGAAGGAGATGGAGTCGGTCTTCGACGTGGCCGAGGTGCGAGCGGCCGAGAACACGCTCGAGGGGACGCGGAGCCTGGTGATCCTCGAGCTGTTGTACGGCAGCGGGCTGCGTCTGGCCGAGCTTCACGGAATGAACCTCGGCGACCTCGACCTCGTGTCGGAGGTGGTCCGCGTGCGAGGGAAGGGCAGGAAGGAGCGCATCGTGCCCGTCACGAGGTCGGCGGCGACGGCGATCCGCCGCTACGAGCCGCGCCGCGACGAGGTGCGCGGGAAGGCGACGACGGGGCCCGACCGGGACGCCCTGCTGCTCGGGCCGGGGGGCGGCCGCTACTCGCGGCGGGCAATCCAGCGGACCGTGCACCGGCTGCTCGACCTGGCGGGCGCCGGGGACGACGTGACGACTCACTCGCTGCGCCACAGCTTCGCCACCCACCTGCTGGACGCCGGCGCGGACCTGATGGCGGTGAAGGAGCTGCTCGGTCACGTGTCGCTGTCGACGACGCAGATCTACACGCACACCTCGACGGAACGGCTCAGGCAGGCGTATCGGCAGGCGCATCCGCGGTCGGAGTGATCCGGTCGCCCCGGGGGTGAGAACCCCGACCCCTCCCTTCCGCCTGCGTGTCCCACCCCCGGGGCGGCCGGCTGCGTTCGCCTGCTACGGGTCGGAACGGCACGGAGCGGCGGTCATGCGCCACTCCTGGGCCTCCTGGCTACCCTCGCCGTTGTCGATTCGGGCGATCAGGGTCGCTGGATCGGCGGGGTCGCGCCGGTAGACGATCCGCTTGGGGAAGTCGTTGTCCGGGGCCTCGAACACGGCGGACGGCGTGTCGGATCGGTCGACGGAGGTGAGGCGAAAGGCGTGCGGTGAGGCCTCGCCGCCGGGGTAGGGGCGAAGCGTGACCGCGCCCTCGGCGTCGATTCGGATCGCGGTGAGCTCGAACTGGACGGCGCGGGCGCCTCGGAGGTACCGCGTCGTGCCCAGCATGACGTTCTCGGAGGGCGGCGTGTAGCGCTCCTCGATGATGCCGCCACCTCCGAAGCCACCCTCCCAGCAGCCCGACATGAACGCCAGGTCGGCGAGGCTCGGCGGCGTCTGCGCGGAGAGCGGCACGGACAGTGCAGTGGCGAGGAGTACCGCGAGCGACGATCTCATGCGCTGTAGGGTCGAGAGGGGCGTGGGTGGCGGCAGCGTGCCACTACGCCGAAGGATGGAGCATCGTGATGCCGCGCGATTGAAGATTTCCGACGTCCGGGAGGGCGCCGATGGAGTACGCCGAGTTCGCACCCCCGTCCGACCTCCAGAAGGTCGTGAAGTGCGGGTGGACGCTTCGGAGCGACATCGAGCTGCGGGACGTGGCGGAGGTACTCCCGGACGGTCACCCCGAGCTGGTGCTGAACTTCGACGCGCCGATGCGACACCATCCGGTCGACGCGAAGGCCGAGGTGCAGCCCGCGGTGCTGCTGGCCGGCGTGATCACCCGACCCTTCCACCTCTCGGCGACCGGACGCACGTCGCTGCTCGGCGTGCGATTCCACCCGGCCGGCGCCCGCCCGATCGCGCCCGGGTCCATGCGGGGCCTGGTGAATCGGTGGTCGGAGCCCGCCGAGTCCCGCGTGTGGCGAGCGGCGCTGAGGGCGATGCGGGAGCGCCCCGACGCGGATCGGGTCGAGGCGGCGTGGAGCCTGCTCAGGGAACGACTCGCGGCGGGGCGGCGCCCCCGGAACGACCGGGCCGCTCGTGCGGCAGCGCTGATCGTCGAGGCGGGCGGAGAGTGCAGCGTGGAGTGGGTGGCCGAGATGGTCGGAATCGGCACGCGGCAGCTGGTGCGGCGATTCCGGGAGGAGGTGGGTGTGGGGCCGAAGGTGCTGGCCAGGGTCCTGCGGTTCCAGCGGGCCCTGCGGCTCATGACGGGGTCGGAAGCGCGCCCCGCCGCGCAGGCGGCGGTCGCCGCGGGCTACGCCGACCAGGCGCACATGATCGCCGACGTCTCGGACTTCTCCGGACTGTCACCGGCGCGGCTCCTGGCGGTATCGCGGCCGCTCGCCGACCTGTTCACCGACGCGGACCTGGGCTGAGGGCCCCCCGCGGGGACCCGCGGTGCGATCCCCGGCCGCGGACCGGGTCCGTCAGCCCCGTACCTGGCCCGTCCCCCGCACCACCCAGCGCTGCGTGGTCAGTTCGTCGAGCCCCATCGGCCCGAAGGCGTGGACACGCGTGGTGCTGATGCCGATCTCGGCACCCAGCCCGAGCTGACCCCCGTCGTTGAAGCGGGTGGAGGCGTTGACCATGGTGCAGGAGGCGCCGCAGCGACGGACGAAGGCCTCCTGGACCGCCGGATCGCCGGCCACGACGGCCTCCGTGTGGCGGGACCCGTACGTCTCGATGTGGGCCATCGCCACGTCGAGGTCGGGCACGACCCGCATGGCCAGGACGAGGTCGAGGAACTCCCGGCCCCAGTCGTCGTCCGACGCCGGCACGACACCCGCCTCGACATGCCGGGTGAGGGCCTGGACCGCCGCATCGGCCCGCACCTCCACGCCCGCCTCGGTGAGCGCGGCGACCAGCTCCGGCACGACCGTCGCGGCCACGTTTTCGTGGACCAGGACGGCCTCGGTGGCGTTGCAGGTCGCCGGGGCGGAGAGCTTGCCGTTCAGCACGATCTTGCGCGCCATCGCCGGGTCGGCGCTCTCGTCCACGTAGACGTGGCAGACGCCCTCGAAGTGGAGCACCGTCGGGATGCGCGAGTGCTCGTGCACGAACCGGATCAGCGTCTCGCCTCCACGCGGGATGACGAGGTCGAGGCGGCCCTCCTGCCGGAGCAGGTCTCGCATGTAGTCGCGGTCGGACGTCGTGACGAGCTGCACCACGCGGGGGTCGATGCCGTGCTCCGCGAGCTCCTCGTGGATGAGCGCTTCGAAGACCGCGTTGCTCTCGGTCGCCTCACGGCCGCCCTTCAGCAGGCACGAGTTCCCAGCCTTGAAGCACAGCGCGAAGGCGTCGACCGTCACGTGAGGGCGCGCCTCGTAGATCATGAGGATCGCGCCGAGCGGGGCCCGCACCTTCTGGACGTGGAGGCCGTTGTCGCGGACGACGTCCCGGGTCACGGCGCCGACGGGAGCGGGGAGTTCGACCACCGTCTCGATGCCGCGCGCCGTGGCCTCGACCTTCGCGGCCGTGAGCTCGAGGCGCTGCCGTTTGGCGGCGCCGATGCCGGCCTCGTCGGCGGCGTGGAGGTCGGCGGCGTTGGCGGCCAGGATCCGGTCGGCGGCCGATCGGATCCGGGTCGCGAGGCCGCGGAGTACGCGGTCGCGGGTGGCGTTGTCGAGGGCCGCGGAGTGGATCGCGCCCTGCCGGGCGGCCTCGGCGGCCTGCTCGGCCGACGGGAGGGTATCGGTGATGCTCACGGTGGGTGGGTCCGGTCAGAGAGGGGGGCCGATCACGAGGTCGGCGCGGCTGATGATCTCGCCGACGTACCGGTAGCCGAGCACTCGGTCGATCTCGTCGGCGCTGCGGCCCTGCAGCCGACGGATCTCGTCGGCGGCGTACGAGACGAGGCCGACGCCGATCCAGGCACCGCCGGGCCCGCGGATCTCGACCCGAGCGCCCATGGTGAAGGTGCCTTCGACGGATACGATGCCCGTGGCGAGCAGGCTGGCCTTGCGCGTGAGGAGGGCCTGAGCGGCGCCCGCATCGACGATGATCGTTCCGCGCGACCGGCTTCGCACGGCGATCCAGCGGCGGCGTGCGCTTCCGTCCCAGACCTTGGGCAGCACGAGCGTGCCGACGTCCTCGCCCTCCAGGATCCGCAGGAGCGCGGTGGGGTCCCGTCCGTCCGCGATGACGGTCGGCACGCCGGAGCCGGCGGCGATGCGGGCGGCCGAGAGCTTGGCCGCCATGCCGCCGACGCCGGTGGTGGACGTCTCGTCGCTCACGTGCTCCAGGAGGAGCGTGGCGTCGTGCGTCTCCGAAATGCGCTCGCCCGCGCCACCGTTCCGTCGCACGCCGTCGGTCCGCGAGAGGAGGCACAGAAGCTCCGCACCGACCACCGACGTCACGAGCGCGGCGAGATGGTCGTTGTCCCCGACGCGCTGCTCGTCGTCGCTGAGGGCGTCGTTCTCGTTGATCACCGGCACCACCCCAGCGTCGAGGAGGTGCAGGAGGGTGTGGCGGGCGCTGAGGAAGCGGCGCCGGTCCTCGATGTCCTCGGCGGACATGAGGAGCTGGGCCGTTGCGAGCCCGTGGCGCGCGAACGCCTCCACGAGCGCGTGCATCAGCCGGGGCTGGCCGATCGATGCGGCCGCCTGCCGCGCGACGACATCCGTGGGCGGACGGTCGAATCCCAACGGGGCGTAGCCCGCGGCGACCGCGCCGGAGACCACCAGGACGACGCGCAGCCCGCCCGACCGCACCGTCGCCATGTCGGCCGCCAGCGCCTCGATGGCGGAGGGATCCAGGCGTCCGTCCCCGGCCAGCACCGCGCTCCCGACCTTCACGACGGCGGTGTCGACCTCGGCCAGTCGGCGCCGGCCCGAGGCCGGCTGCTCCTTCCCGGCCAGGGCGGCCTCAGGATGCGTCACGTTCGCCCCCTCCGAACCACGCCTCGAGTAGGGCCAGCGCGGCGCGCTGCTCGGGGCGCCCCCGCGTGACCACGAGGACCGTGTCGTCTCCGGCGATCGTGCCGGCGATCGGGGCGTCCTCCTGGGCGTCGAGCAGGACGCCGAGGAGCTGTGCCTGCCCGGTGCCTGCGCGGACGGTGATCAGGTGCGGCCCGCACGCGGTGAAGCCGTGTACGTCGGGCCATGTCGCTCCGCCGGCCATCCCGCCCGCGGGCTGCTTCCCGATGGGCCCGTCATCCTCGCTGCGCCGCGGCGCCATTCCGAGCCGGTACTGCCCGTTCCGCTTCCGGATTCCGAGCTCCCGCAGGTCACGGCTGAGCGTGGACTGGTGGACGTCGAGACCCCGTTCCGCGAGGACGTCGAGCATGTGCGACTGGCTCTCCACCGCCTCGGTGGCGATCAGCCGGCGGAGGGCCGCGTGGCGTTCGATGCGATCGGACATGCAGAAATGTGGCACATATTCATGCATATGCAAAGTGCCGATCCGGGACCGACCCGGGTGTGGCGGACATCGTGCGATTCGGCGTACACTCCACCGGTGGTGCTGCCATGCGCCTCCCCACTCCCTCAACCCGTCGATGCCCGTGAAACGAGGCTCGGATCCGTGCGATCCCACCTGGCCGGCGACCGCCACGGGCCTCACGCTCGCGGCCGTCCTGCTCGTCGGCTGCGGATCCGGCGAACCCGACGGGCGGCAGGGATTCGAGGTGCGCGACTCGGCCGGCGTGTCGATCGTCGACAACTTCTCGCCCGACGATCCGCCCGGCGCCTGGACCGTGACGGAGCCGACGGTGCACTGCTCGAGCGTCCCTCCGGGCGGCGACATCCGTCTCCATCAGGTGGGTGCGCTGGTGCCGCTGACGGGGGATTCCGTGGCAGTGGCGGTGCGCTCGACCGAGCAGATCCTGATCTGCGCCGACGGGGCCGTCCACGCCGCGTTCGGTGGTGAGGGCGACGGTCCGGGCGAGTACCGCGGGATCACCGGGCTGTTCGCGGCCGGCGGGGACTCGCTCGCGGTCGTGGAGAGCCGTCGGCTCACTCTGCTCGACCGCGCATCGGGCGACGTTCGCACCACCAGTCTCGCCGAGCTGCCGGGGGGGTCGGGAGGTCGGCTCCGGGCCGCGGACGGTGTGATCACGGTCATCACGTCCATCCCGTCGCCGGACGGGCCATCCGGACCCCGCATGGCCGCCATGACCCTCATGGATCCGCGGGGGACGGCACTCCACCGCCTCGAGGCCGTCCCGTGGGACGCCGCGATGGGGATGCACACCGTCGTGCTCTTTCTCTGGGCCGCCGGCTCACCATGGACGATGGACGCCTCGGGCTACTGGCTGGCCTCGCAGGACACGGCGGAGTTCCGGCTCCTGGACGAGTCCGGTGTAGTCTTCTCCGCGCGGTCCCCGGGTGCCCCGTACGAAATGACCGAGGAGCTGTGGGATCGGGGCGCGGATCATTTCCGCGAGAACGTCGAGTTCCAGCCGCCACTCCCGGACGAGATGATCGACGACATGGTGGATCCGGAGGGCCCGGTCAGCGACTACGCCGCGCCGGCCGTCGTGCGCATCGTCGTCGATACCGAGGGGCGCCCGTGGATCCGCCTCCCCGAGGCCCGCCCGCTGGAGGAGCGGCAGCGCTGGCGCGTCTTCTCTCGCGAGGGCCGGTGGCTCACCGACGTGGAGCTGCCGCCGCGGATGTACGTCAGGGTGATCACGGCCGATCGGGTGTACGGCGTCGCGACGGACGCGCTCGGGCTCGAATCCGTGGTGTCGGTCGGCGTGGGCCCCGGGTAGGAGCCACCCACGCCCTGCGGGACGTGTGACGGACGCGGACGCGCTACCGGTCGATGAACGGCGGCAGCTGCGCCCGGACCACCGTGGGCACGTCGAGCGAGTCCCTCGTCAGGGTGTGGAGCGCGCCGTTCCGCACGACGAAGGGGAAGAAGTCGAGCGCTTCGAACCCGAGGCGGACGCTACCGACGTACGCGCCGTCGGACTGGAAGACGTCGTACGTCGGATCGTCCTCTCCCGCTCGCGACCGGAGCACCCAGAGCCGACCCTCAGCATCCGCACGGAGCCCCGATATGACCGGCTTCGTGTCCGGCGCGAGGTCCATGATCGCCCGGGCCGAGCTGCGGAAGTCGGGGTCCTGCTCGGACATGGCATCGACGAAGGCCTCCCGATCGGCCGTCGTCACCGGCAGGGCCGGCACGTCGGCCTCGACGACCAGCACGGTATCGCCTTGCGCGTCCAGCCGAGCGATGCGGTAGCTCCGCCCGTCGGACGTCCAGAAGCCGCCGGTCGGGTCGATCGCGAGTCCGCCTCCGGCATCGAACGGGATGCTCCGGTACGACCAGCCACGCCCTCGCGGTGCCACGTAGGATCGGTACGTGCGCTCGCCCAGGAACACGGAATCCACCGCCTCGGTCCGCGGATCGAAGCTCTTCAGGTAGCGTCGGCTCGATCCGGTCTCGAGCCCCTCCTCGGGGGGGAACGTCCGCTCGTCGTCGGAGTGGGAGGCTGGTTTCCAGTGGACGCCGTCGTCGGCGACCGTGCCGCTCCACACGTAGCCGTACGACCGCACGTGCATCGGCACCCGGTCGATCTCGCCGCCGTCCGGGTCGAGGGCGAGCATCGTCCACCGCGCGTGGTCCTAGACCCAGAGGACGGAGTCGCCCTTCAGGACCATCCCGTTCACCTCCTGGAGTTCGCCCGGGCCTTCGCCCCGACCGGCGATCGTCCCGAGGTATCCGCCCTGGGGGTCGAAGGCCCGGATCTCGGACGCCTGGTAGTCCAGGATGAGGATCGTGCCGTCCCGTCGGACCTCGACGGCACGCACGTCGCCGAAGACCTCCCACTCCTCGCCGTCGAGCACACCGATGCGCAGGTCCGGAACGATGCGCGGGGCCTCGTCGGCCGGCAGCGCCGCGTATCGGACGAGCGTCGCGCCGTTGGGAAGGGTCTCGCGGATCACGTCGGACGCGGGAGCGGCGTCGGGGGCGCATCCGACCAGCCCGAGGACGGCAGCGGCGGCGGCGAGGAGGGCGGCACGGGACATGGCGGGACCGGGGCTACGGGTAAACTGCCGACGGTGCGATGGTACCGGGCGGCGGAGGCCGAACGCAACGCCGACGTCCGCGACGGTCCGTCGCAGATCCGGGGCGGAGTCAGCCTCCCGGCCCAGCCCCGGAGCCGGACTCCAGCCCGAAGAGCGCGACACGCTGCACGTCGTACTCGTCCTCGACGACCCCGAGCGCGCCCGCCTCGCCGACCGCGTGAAGCTCGAAGCGCGGCGGGAAGTCGACGGATCCGAGCAGGGTGCCGTCGGCGCGGAACACCCACCATCGCGGTGCCCATCCGGCCGCGTCGGCGGAATCCTCCTCCGGCGCCGGGTACGCGCGGATCCACAGTTCGCCCCCGGCCGCCTCGATGATCTGGGGCGGATCCGTGAACACGATGCCGGAGGGGGCACCGAAGGCGGGGAAGCGCTCTGCCGGATCAACGTTGGACCATCGCCGCTCGAGCACGGCGCGCAGATCGGGGTCCGTGCGCTCGACCGCGCGTCGCCGGGCCGCCTCGACGTCGGCCGGGGTCACACGGCGGGGGAGGGCGTCGGCCACCGACCACACCTCCGCGAGCCGCCCCGACCCGTCGCGCAGCTCGATCCGGTACTCCGAGCCCGCGGTCACGGCGATGCCGTCCCGCCACGGACCGGCGACGGGCTGCGGAGCGAAGAGGCGGAGCGGGTTGGCCGGCCGGCTTCCGTCCGTCGGGACAGCGAGCCTCGCCATCGTGGGCGTCGCGGGCGACGGGGCGTCCGGGAACGAGCGGAGCGGAGATCCGTCGAAGCCGTGGATGCCCCACACGAGGTCTCCGCCACCCCCGCGGGACGTGGTCACGATCCCTCCTTCCGGGGCGAAGGCGAACCACCGCGGCCGATCGCCCCAGGCGCTCTCGGGCACCACCTGCCGGACATACTCGCCGTCGGGGTCGAACACCGAGATCCGGAACCAGCGCGAATCGAACACGAACATCGAGTCGGCCCGGAAGCCGAGCCCGTTCAGCGCCCCGAACTCACCCGGACCCTGGCCGTCGCGACCGATCACCCGGAGTCGCCGACCGTCCGCCGCGTGGATCCGGACGCCCATCTCGCCGCGCTCGGCGATGGCGATCGCGCCGCCCGGCCCGAAGGCGAGCGCCCCGACTGCATGGAGCGGCTGGCCACCACCCTCGCTCCCGTCGATCAGGAGGTCGGGCACGGCCGCGATGCGATACGCCGTGCGCTCGAGCGCGGCGGCCGGGGACCGCCTGATCACCACGCCCGCCGAGTCGAGGACGTCCGCCGCGAGGTCGGCGCTCACCGGCACCTCGGGGTCGTCCGAAGCGGACGCCGAACCTTCGAGCGCATCTGGTCGCGCATCCGGGCCCGAGCACGACGCGAGCATGAGGAGGACCGGCAGCAGTCGGGTCGGGCGCGCGGGAAGTCGAAACATGTAGTGGGGGTGTGCGGGGCTGGACCGGAACACGAACGTCAGCAGTTCGAACGCCCGGCCCGGCCGTACCGTTGCACGAGCGTGCGTGCGGCGCGTACGAGTCCGGGATGCGGCCACGTCTCCGAATCGAGGTAGCTGATGTCCGACCCGCCCGACGATCGACGATCACCGACCGCAGCGGGCCCGCCCGATCCGCCGCTTCGCGTGGTCGCGTCCGATCAGGGCCGGGAGCTGTTCGCCCACTGGTTCGGAGCGCTCGTGATGGCCGGGATGTTCGGCACCGTGGCGGTCGGGATCCTCGTCGACGAGATCCGGACGGAGCCCTTCATCGAGTGGCTGCTCCTCGCGGTCGCTGCGCTCGCGCCGGTGCTGCTCGTGGGTGCGGTGATCGAGACGTTCCGGTGGCTGCGCTTCCGGCGGGTGGTGCTCGAGCTCGACCCGGCACCGGGTAGCCTCGACGGGGAGGTGGGCGGACGCATCCAGCTTCCGCTGCGGAGCCTGCGGGCGGATCAGTGTTCGGTGACCCTCTCGTGCATCCGCGTCCGGAAGGACTCGGATTCGAGCTTCGAGACGGTCGTCTGGAGCGCGGAGCGCACACCCTGGATGTCGTTCGCGGGTCGCGGCATGGAGGTCTCGTTCGCCTTCGCGCCGCCGCCCGATCTGCCTCCATCGAACCCGTCGGGCGGCGTCGTGTGGGCGGTCCGACTGGTCGGTGACGTCCCCGGCCTCGATCTCGATCTCGATCTGTCGTTCCCGGTGGAGGTCACGCGCGGGCCGACCCCCCGGCTCTCCACCGTGGAGCTGCTCCCGGCGGCCGACCCGGGGTCGAGCCACGGGCGGCGCGGGCGGATCGGGCCGGGGATCCGCCTCGAGCGGACCGCGGGCGCCCTCGTCTTCCGCTACGGGATGCGCCGGTCGATGGCGATGGGGATCGCGTTCAGCGTGTTCGGTGCGGTGTTTCTCGGCTCCGGCGTCTTCATCTTCCGCACGGTCGCGGGGGAGGTGGACGGCCTCTTCACGGCGGTCTTCCTCGCGTTCGGCGGCCTGTTTCTGCTCGTGTTCGGGTTACTCGGGCTGGGTCTCGTACTCATCGGGCTGCACCTGGTGTGCACCACCCGTCGGGTCGAGGTGACGCCGGGAGGCCTCCGTGCGCGGTGGAGGTTCCTGCTGTTCGGCGCCGAGCGGGCGGTACGTCTCGAGGAGGTGGATCGGATCGTGGCGCGCGTGATGGGGCAGGTGGGACAGGGTGCGAAGGCGTCGGTCCGGTACGAGATCAAGGCCCACCTCAAGGCGGGCGGAGCGATGGTGCTCGGAGACGGAATCCGCGGAGCCGCCCACCTCGATCGGATCACGGGCCTGATCGAGCGCGAGACGGGGAAGACCGTGGAGCTCGAACGACGCGGGCCTCGGCGTACGGGCACCGCCCGCCTTCAGGCCGCGTCCGACGGACCCGACCGGACCGACTGAAAGAAGAAGGTCTGACTCATGCGTCCGTCCCGAAGCGTCGAACCGAAGCCGATCTCGGCGCGGTGCAGGACGTGCTCGCGGAAGAGGACGAGCCGGTTGTACCGGTTCTCGACCCTGAGGGCGAGTTCGAAGTCGTCGTAGTCGTATTCCGCGACATTTCCGCGCGCGGTCGCGACGCAGAGTCCGGTGGCGCGGCTTCGCCAGATCGTGGTGCCGTGCTCGGGCGTCGCGTCCGGGCTTAGATAGACCAGCCCGCTCCACCCACGCGGCGTGACGTCACCCTCCTTGTAGTGATGGTGGATCGAGCCGGGTCGGCCCGCCGCACCGCCGTACTGGACGTGGAACGCCCCGTTCCACCCGTCGCCCATCGTATCCCATGTCGCCTCGTCCGGGCGCTCCCCGAGGATCGCGCCGATTCGCGCCCTGACCTCGGGCGGGGCGTACCGGAAGCCGGGCCTCGGATTCGCGACGAGTTCGCCATGGTGCCGGATGAGTGCGGAGGCCATCCAGCGCTGGAGCTGGCCCGCGTAGGCCGCGGCCTTCTCCTCGCCCACCTGATCCGCGGTGGGCGGGCTGTACTGGTGGAACTCCTTCGATAGCGCCGTGGCCCGGATGGCGTCGGGGTCGGAGTAGAAGTCGTCGTGGACGACGAGGAAGGGGCCGCGGTTGTCCTCGTCCGAACGGTCGGGCGCCCGGAACAGGTCCGCGCGCGCGTTGAGTTCGTCGGCGGTTCGGAAGAGTGGCGCCACGGGACGTATCAGGGGGCTCGGGTGAAAGCCAGTCCGTCAGGGCCGCCCGCCGGCCCGCACACCCGTGCCCTGCACCTCGTCCCTCGGTCCACGGATCGTGAACGACACCGCGCGGCCCGCGTCGTCGTACTCGAACTCGATGATCGGAGCGAACTGGGGATCCACGGCGGACACCTCGCCTCCGAGCGTGCCGGCGACCGTGAAGAAGCCCGGGGAACGAGGCAGAAGCGCCTGTCCGTAGCCGACGACCGGGTCTTCGCCATCCTCGGAATAGAACGCCGCCTCCGCGGCTTCGAGGAGCGGATCGACGAAGACGACGAGGCCGGTGGCGCGATCGTGGTCGATGCGGACCGGGCGTGGGCGATCCCCGGCGAGCAGGACCTCCAGGAAGCGTGCCGTCGGGTTGCCCGGTGGGTCCGCGAACCGAGCCAGTACTTCGTCCGGCGGGAGCGACGGTCCGTCGTCGAAGGACCAGTCGCCGACGAGCGGCAGTGCGTCCGCCTCGGCGGTCGCCATCTCGATGCCCGGATCGACCTCGAGCGGCATCGAGACCCGGTCGTAGCCCCAGTGCATGACCAGCTCCGCCCCGTCGATCCGGATCCGGTCGAGGTCCCATTCGAGTGACTCCTGAAGGTCCTCCGTGCGCCCTCGACGGACCGCGACGTGCACGACGGCCTCGTCGATCGGCGGGTGCGCGCTGTGCCCGAGGGTCGTGTCGGCGTGGAGGGCGAGCCGCCAGGGTTGGGACTCGAGCACGCGAAGCCAGACGCTGTAGGTACCGGCCGCGACGGCGGTGCCGGACAGCACGACGTCCTCGGAGAATCGGATCGTCGTCGCGCGGTTCGCGCCGGGGGTCCACACCTCTCCCCACGGGATCTGTCGACCGAAGATCACCTCGCGCCCGCGAAGCGAGGGGCGCGACCACTGCACCTCGACCTCCGTGCCCGAGATGATCTGCGTGAAGGTGGCACGCTCGCTGGCTGCCTGGGGGGACGCCTCGCCCGGGAGTGCGAGGACGGGCAGGGCCGCGATCCAGAGGATTCGCGACAGGGGTCGGCGCGAGGATCGACGCATGGTCGTCGCCACGGGTTTCGGGGGACAAAAGAGAAGCCCCCGCCGGGTACACACACCCGGTCGGGGGCTTCAACTGCGCTGGCGAACGGGAGCTTTCCGTTTCGGCGCCGCCGTGTGTGGCGACCGGCTCTCCCACTCTCTGCCCGAGTAGCGTCTCCGCATCGTCGGGCCGCCCCCCGTTCCCGGGGGCTCGACTGCGTCCAGCGACCTTGCAGTCGTCGCGTCTTCGACCGAATTCGAAGCCGCGCTCGCCGCGTCCGGCGCCGAAGCGCTTTCCGCGGCTCGGCCAGGTCGGTTTCCTTTCCGGGGTCGCCCCCTTCCGGGACCTTTCCGAGCCCTCCGTCGGTGTCCGATTCGACTCTTGCGAGCCTCCTTTTCTCCCGCCGGATGACCATCATGCGACACGGAGTCCGACGGCGCAAGGGAAATTTTTCGGAGGCGGTCCCCCCGCGGTTGGGCGGGCTCGCGATTCCCTGGCTCGGGCCGCAGCTTTCCGTCGCCGCCGCAGTATCCGTTCCCGCCGGCCGACCGTTCCCGTACCCCGCTCCGCGGAGCTCCGGACATGCAACGACTTCGTTCGATCGTCCCACTCGCTGCGCTACCCCTCGTCGTCGCCTGCGCACCGCCCGTCGAGACCCCCGACTCCCCGCCGATCGGCCGTGAGGCAGAGGTGGCCGCGGCCGAAGCCGTGGTCGACGACCTCCACCGGCTCGCGGCCGAGGGCGACTTCGATGCCTACTTCGAGCTCTTCACGCCCGACGCGGTCTTCATGGGCACGGACGCGACGGAGCGGTGGAGCATCGGCGAGTTCCGCAGCTATGCCGAAGGATCGCGCGGCTGGACCTACCGGCCGACCGAGCGACACCTGTTCCTGGACGAGGATGGGCGCACCGCCTGGTTCGACGAGCGGCTCGAGAACCAGGCGTTCGGCGAAACGCGGGGCACCGGCGTGCTGGTCCGGACGGAGGGCGGGTGGAAGATCGCGCAGTACAACCTGACGATCCCGGTCCCGAACGAACTGGCCCGCGATCTCGTGGAGCGCATCCGGGGCCTGCAGCCGTGAGCGTCGTCCGCGCGGGCGCGGGGCTCGGGGCGCAAGCGATCACTCGAAGTACAGGTTGAGCGTGAGTTCCGAGCGGAAGAAGCGCACCGATGTCCGGTTGCTCGACGTGTCGCTGGGTGCGTCGGCGCGCGTGTAGTCCACGTCGAGGCCGGTTGATCCCGAGATGCTCATCCGGTCGAGCGGGAACCACTCCACCCCGAGCCCGAGTCCCGCGCCGGCCCCGAACGACGAGACGTCCTCGTTCGATTCGCCGTACTGGACCCGCGCCTCCACCTCGATGAACGGCACGACCGGGCCGCGCGCCGACCGATAGAGACGGAGGTCGGGATTGACCCCGACAATCCACGAGGTCCGTTCGTCGCTCACCGCCCCGTTCTCGAGCTCGCGCCGGTCGACGTCGAGCGTCAGGTCGACGCCGAAGTTGGTACGATCCGAGACCATCTTCCGCACCCCGAGGCCGGTGCCGCCGCCATCGGGCAGGTTGAACGACACACCCCACGATCCTTCAGACGGCACGGGGGGCTGAACCGGGGTCGGCACCGAGGGTGGGCCCGCGGTCTGCTGGGCCTCCGCCTCGAGTGGGATCGATGCAGCGATCAGGGCGATGGCCCATACGGAACGGTACCTCTTCATGCCGGTCTTCCATCCGGTTGGAGTGTCGATTCAACAGCTTATCCTCGCAGCATCCGTGCCATCCGGCGAACGACCTCCACACGGGTCCCCGAGGCTCCGAGTGTCCGGGATTCCGGACGGTCCGCGTGTGGCGCGTGTGACGATACCGGGTTCCCGCTGTCGCCAGGCTGCCGGGCCGGGTACGATGCGGGATGCTCCGAGCGATCCGACTCGATCCGACGGCGGCCGGCTCGTCGAAGCCGGGTTATCCCTTCTCGATCCCCGCGCTGCAGGGACTGGGCGAGATCCACGTGGATGCCCCCGTCGTCTTCCTGGTCGGCGAGAACGGGTCCGGAAAGTCGACCCTCCTGGAGGCACTGGCCGTCGCCACGGCGCTGCCGACCATCGGATCCGGGCCGGCGCACCGGGATCCCACGCTCGCTGGCCCCGCTCGGTTGGCGAGTCGGCTCTCGCTGACCTGGGCGCCGAAGCTCACGCGGGGGTTCTTCCTGCGCGCGGAGGACGTCTTCGGCTTCATCCTCTCGCTGAGACGGCAGCGCCGGGAGCTCGAGGCCGAGCTCGAGGCCACGCGGGTGCGGCTCGAGGGCGCCTCCGACTACGCGATGGGACTGGCGCTGGGCCCGCACCGGGCGTCCCTGGCCGAAATGAAGGCGCGCTACGGCGACGATCCGGACGCGCGGTCCCACGGCGAGACCTTCCTTCACCTCTTCCGCCAGCGGATCGTGCCGAACGGGCTCTACCTGCTCGACGAGCCGGAGGCGGCGCTGAGCCCGACGAGCCAGCTCGCACTCGTAACGCTGATGGACGAGGCGGTGGCGAACGGCTCCCAGTTCATCATGGCCACGCACTCACCCCTGCTGCTGGCCATTCCCGACGCCGTCCGGCTCTCCTTCGACGGCTCGCCGCTGGGCCCGGTCGCCTGGGACGAACTCGAGTCGGTGCGCCTGTGGCGCGACGTGCTGGCCGCTCCCGATCGGTTCATGCGGCACGTCTGGGGTGGGGGCGGCCCGGGCGCCGGCCGCGAGTGAATCCGTCTCGCCGCCGGACCGCTCCGATGCCTACTCCGGCAGTGCGTACGCGATGAGGCCGCTGCTCTGCTGCACCAGCACGTACTGGCGGCCTTCGTGCACCCAGCCGGACATGCCGTAGCGGCTCCCGCTCGGGATCGGCACCGCGCCGACGCGCTGCCCCGTCGCCTTGTCGATTGCAAAGATGAAGTTGTCGCCGGCCGCGTCCTGGCCGCTCGCGATGAGAAGCTCCTCGGTGACGATCATCGCAGAGTGCCCGCCGCGCCCGCGATTGGTCTCGACGTCGAGGCCCTGGAGAAGCGGGTGGTTGCGGATCGCGTCCTGCTCGGCCTCCGACGCGTCGCCGTGCGGGATCGTCCAGCGATACTCCCCGGTGTTCATGTCGATGGCGACGATGCGCCCCCGCGGCCCGTCGAAGATGAAATCGTCCGGCAGTCCTTCGAAGGGGTTGTCGACCTCGGGGTCGGGGTCGCGGACGGCGTACCCGGGTCGGGTCGCGTAGTCCACGACGGTGGTGCCGGTCTGCATCGGATTGTCTCGCAGTTCGCCGGCGTCGAGGTACGTCTGCGAGCACCCGGAGTGCGACGTGATGTACATGACGCCTTCGACCGGATCCGCGATGGAGGGACCGGTGATGTTCACGCCACCGGTGTTCCCGGGGCAGATCATCGCGCCGCCCCGCCCATCATCGTTCCCCTCGTAGGTCGGCGGGTTGAACAGCGGGAAGAGCTGGTCGGTGGCGCGGGCGTAGTCCAGCGCCATCTGCCGGATCTCGGGCGTGTAGGCGATCAGGTGCTCCTCGGTGCGTCCCTGCAAGTCGTACGGCAGGGGCCACGTGGGATGCGGCTGGGTCTCGGCGAGCTTCTCGCCGGGCACGCCCGACGCCGGCACCGGGAGGTCCTCGATCGGCCAGATCGGTTCGCCCGTCTCGCGGTTGAGGGCGTAGACCCATGCCTGCTTGGTGGCCTGGAAGATGCCCGGGATCTCCTCACCGTCCACGGTGACGTCCATGAGCACCGGAGCCGTCGGGGTGTCGTAGTTCCAGATGTCGTGGCGCACCATCTGGAAGTGCCACGCCCGCTCGCCGGTCCGCACGTCGAGCGCGATCAGGCTGGTGCCGAACAGGTTGTCGCCGGGGCGGAAGCCCCCGTACCAGTCCATCGTCGGCCCGTTGGTCGGGATGTAGACGAGTCCGAGGTCCGGGTCCGCCGCCATCGGCGCCCACGACGAGATGTCGCCGGTCCACTGCCATGCGTCGTTCTCCCACGTGTCGTGCCCGAACTCGCCGGGCCGCGGGATCACGTTGAACTTCCACAGGAGCTCACCCGTCCGGGCGTCGTACCCGAGGATGTCGCCCGGGACGTTCTCGATGCGTGACTGGTTGTAGCCCTGCTCGGCCGAGTTGCTGACCACGACCACGCCGTTCACGACGATCGGCGGCGATGAGGCCGTGATGTAGCCCAGCTCCAGCGGAAGCCCCTGATAGGCATCCCATTCTCCGCCGGCCGCGACGTGGTCCTCCCACGGCCCCCACCCCTGGACCAGGTCTTCCGTGAGGTCCACGACCCCGCTCTGCGGGAAGCCGTCGATATCGACCGGCCGACCCCAGTCCTCGAGGTGGTCTCCGGTCTCGGCGTCGATCGCGTGGAGGAAGAACCCCGGCGTCGAGATGTAGATGACCTTCCGGCCGTCGATCTCGGCGTACGCGACGCCCTTGCCGTAGCCCGCGCGCATCGAGTACTCGGACCGGGCGGTGTGCGGCTCACGGTAGCTCCACTCGATTTCGCCGTTGTCCGCGTCGAGCGCGACCACGCTCCGGTAGGGGCCCGCGACGGTGTAGAGCTTGCCGTCCACATAGCTCGGCGTGGCACGCATGATCTCGGCGCCGAACCCGAAGCTCGCGGCGTCCCACTCCCACGCGACTTCGAGGTCGTCGAAGTTCGCGGCATTGATCTCGGCGGCCGGCAGGTAGCGGGTGTGCCAGGCGTCACCGCCCAGGTAGTGCCACTGCCCGCCCTCGGTGCCCGGGCCCTGCGCCGCGGCCAGCGCGGGGACGGCGAGTACCGCGCCGACCACCAGCGCCAGACCGTGGCGTGCGGAGATGCGGGGAGCCCTGTAGCCGTTCTTCATCTGCGTGCCTCCGAAGGGTGTGACTCGTGATGCCCCGACATAGTACGAGGCCCCCCCGCCCTCCGCACGGCGCGGTCATCGGCGAGCCGCTCAGCCCTTCACGGGGCCTCGTTCTCGCCGAGGTGCTCCAGCGCCGACGCGCGGAGCGTCGTCCAGACGAAGTCGTACACGTCGAGCAGGTCGCGTGGCTCGTGGCCGGCATCGATCAGCTTGTCGCGCACGCCATGCGCCACCCGGCGGAAGTTGCCGTACGATCCAGGGCGCGCGCGCCGGCTGTACCGGGCAGCGGGCGCGATGACCGCCGCCTGCCGGACGAAGGCCGACCGACGCACGACGGTGTGCTCGTCCGGATGCACGAGCGCCGAGAGTACGGTCGCGTTTCGCCACGTCGGACGACCCTCGAACAGATCGGCCAGCGTGCGGATGTAGTCCCGGAACCGGTCCTGATGTCGACCCTCTCCGTGAAGGAGGCGGACCACCGCGTCCACGTGCCTCACCGACTCGTCGGTGTCGAGTCCCTTGAGCGCCTTGGCGAAGGAGATGGGAACGAGGTCCGTGCGCGACAGCAGGTCGGAAATGATCGCACCGAGCTCCGCCTGCTTCCCTGCGGCCACCGCCTCCTCGCAGCGCGCGGCCGAGAGCGCCTCCCGTGCCTCCTTCGAGACCGGCGTGCGGTGACGCTTCAGCGCGCGCCCGTCGGACTCGCGGTGGTCCTCGATCCACTCGGGGTCGTCGAATCCCGCCGGGTAGAGCTCCAGGAAGAGCTCGACCTGCTCGTCGAACTTCGCCACCGGCTCCAGGACCTTCCGCTTCGACGGGTCGGCGGGGGCCTCCGCCATGCGGACGAGCGTGTCCCGAATGAGGTCCTCGCTGTTTCCGAGGTCGTCGACGGGCTTCATGAGCTTGTAGTAGCCCTTCCGGATCTTGCGCCGACGGCCGCCCTCGAACTGGTAGGTCCGCGCCTTCTCACTCTCGCGGATCAGAATGCCGACGCCCCACTGGGGTCGCTTCGAGTGGCGGTAGAGCTGCGAATCGGGACCGGCTTCGACGTCGGGGGGCGCGACTGCGAGGGCGGACTTCGCCAAGGTGGACCTTCCTGTGTTCTGCCGACCGAACGGGGGCTGTCGAGTCCCGGAGATTCGGTCGAAGGAGACGAGCGGTAGCCTGACGACCACCGGTGCAGGCACGCACCTGCACGCACACGTAGATGTAACTATATGCAGGGTAGTGATTTATGTTCCGACCTACACGTAGGTCGGCTACCACCGCACGTATCACACTCCGGCGTTCTCGCGCCCTTCAGGGCCGGTCGGCCTCCTGAAAGGCCGCGCGATCGACGACCGCCGCCACGATCCGCAGCAGTCGTCCTCCACCGGGCGTCTCGCCGACGATGCGCTGGTCACGGCTCAGGACGCCGGCTTCCACGAGCTCCGACAGGTCGAAGAACAGGCTCGAGCCCCATCCGCCCGCCACCAGGACGAACTCGGACTCGGCTTCCGGGAAGGCCCACGGCGCGGCGGCCGACATCGATCGGAGGTCGCCGTACATCTCCTCGGAACGCCCCCAGTCCCAGTACTCGCCCACGACGATCTGGCGGGAGCCGTACCGGAAGGAGAACACGCCCGAGTTCGGGGCGCGTCGGGCGTCGTCCCGCGCGTCGGCGTACAGCGGCATGAGCATGTAGTAGGGTTGCTGGGACATCAGCACGGTTCGCGGCTCTGCGTCCGGGGCGAGCGCGCCGCCGACGAGCTGGGCGACCTCGGCCCGCCGGAGCACCTTCTCCTCGGCCCAGGCCGGGTCGGCCGCGGAGGGGTCGGACCAGGGGCCCGGGGCGAGCGCCACGAGGGCGACGGCGGCGAGAGCCACGATCCAGACCGCCCGTCCGTCCCGAAGCCGCGTGAGGAGGCGACCCGCGACCCAGCCGAACACAGGGAGAGCGAACGGCACCAGCCAGGCGCTGTGACGGCTCTGACCGAACGGATAGAGGCCGAGCGCCGAGGCGAGGAGCGAGCCGCCGATCGCCACGCCGGCCAGAATCGGCAGGGCGCGATCGTCCTCCACCAGTGCGACTCCGACGACCCCGCCGACGAACAGCACGGCCGCGCCGCCCGCGAACGCCGCCGGCACCGAAAACACCTGGAACTCGGCGAGGACCCGCCACGCGTCCGCGGGGGATCCGACCATCTGCTGCTCGAGCCACCCGCCGGGCCCCAGCATCGCGGACGCGTACGCCGACTGCCGCATCCGGGCGAGGTGCTGGACCAGAAGCGTGGCGAACACGACGGCCGGCACGACGCTCGCCCCGAGCAGCCGCGTGAAGTCGCGGCCGCGCATCCGGCCCGAGAGCCGGTCGGCCACGATCAGGATGGCGCACACGCACCACGCCATGAGCGCGCTGAAGTGCGTGAGCATCGCGGCCGCCGAGAACGCCGCGTACCCCGCCAACAGCGATGCGCGCGGCGTGCGTCGGTACCGGAGCAGACCGAGGAGCGCCAGGGCGATGAGCGCGGTGAGCAGCGCGTAGGGTCGAATCACCTGGGAGAGCACGATCGCCGGCGCACTGAAGGCCACGAGCCCGGCCGTCACGAAGCCCGACACCCGGCCGGCGCGGCCCTCGCCTCCGAGCTCGCGGCCGACGGCCCACATCGCCCAGATCGCGACCGCCCCGGACACGGCCGACAGAAGGCGGAGGGTGACGAAGTCCCAGGTCAGGGCACCCGCGCCCCGGAGCACGAGGTAGTAGAGCGGCGGGTGCGCGTGCGCGGCGACCTCGGCCCAGAAGTCCCGGAACGAGCCGTAGGTCAACGCGGAGTAGTAGATCCCCTCGTCGGGGCTCAGCCAGTACTCGGACAGGCCGGCCACCCGGATCCACAGGCCCGCGAGTACGACGGCAACCACGCCCCAGTACTCGGCGGGCCAGGCCCAGGCCCGCTCGAGGATCGGGCTTCGCGATGTCATCGCCGGCCTCGCGGCATGCCCACCTCCTTCGGGAGCATTCAGCGCGCCGCGGCGTCGCGGGGCACGTAGACCGCCGAGAGCGGCGTGCGGACCACCTCCACCACGTCGAGATCCGCGATCACCTCGGCTTCCGGCGGATCGAGCGCCCCGAGCGGCTGGAGGAAGACGATCGGGCCGGGGCGAGCCGCGAACGCCTCCGCGAACCGGGCGGGGTCGTCGAAGTAGCGGGGCAGGGACGACGCGGGGATCCCGGTCCGGACGTTCAACAGGTGTGGCTCGTTCGAGTACACATAGCGGTAGTCCGGGGCGGTGGCGACGATGCGCTCCAGCCCGGCGTCCCGACTCCACGCCTGCTGCGTGTAGTAGAGGCCGTCGGCCCCGTAGAACGGGCCCATCGCCGCGACGTCGCGGGTACCGGCGCCGACCCAGAGCAGCAGCAGCGCCGCGGTCGCCACTCTCAGCCCGACGGTGGCTCGTTCGAGCGTGTGCGCGGCGCCCAGTCCGATCGCCATCGTCGCCACGACGAGCAAGGGGGAGAAGATGCGGCCGTCGATCGGGATCTCGGGGTCGGCGAGCGCCCGCGCGAGGATCACGATGGCGATGTAGCAGAGGGAGAAGACGACGGCGACAACCGGCGCGCTCCGGCCCTCCGTGGGTCGACCCTTGTCGTCGCCCGAGGCGAGCTCCCCCGGCCGGGGGGCGTCCCGATCGGGCGTGCGGCGGGTCCGAAGTGTCAGCACGGCGATCACGGCCACCGCGGCCAGGAAGAAGATCGCGAGCGACACGGCCGGCAGGCGCGCCTGAAGGAAGCGGGGCACCCACCACTCGACGATGGGGCGGAGGTAGGAGTCCGCGAGCGGTGTGAGAAACTCGTCGTAGACCCGGAAGTCCCGGACGATCTCGCCGTCGGAGGTGACGATTCGCGACCACGCCAGATAGAAGATCGCGGACGGTCCACCCGCGATCGCCGCGCCCCCGAGTCGGCGCTTCATCGGCCCGCCCCGCGTCCACGCGAACAGCGCGGCCGCGACGGCCCCCGCGAGCCCTACGTAGCGCAGCGTGGTGCCCAGGAGGGCGACCGCTCCGTGAAGCCCGGGGCGGTCCGGCCGTCGCACGAGCAGCCAGAGGAGCGCGAGGCACACGGGCAGGTAGAGCGTCTCGGACCAGGTGGCGAGGAACAGCAGGTTGTAGAGGTAGTTCGTCCCGAGAAGCGCCACGACCACACCCCCGCCGAGCATTCCGCCAAGACTCACCGCGATCCACGTCACCATCGCGGCCGTCAGCCCCGACCCGATCGAGAGGACCCAGACGGCCGACACGTCGGAGCTCACGCCGGCCGCCATGATCGGGATCGCCAGCGCGGCCGGGAAGCCGGGCGGGTAGTGCGAAAGCGTGGTCGCCGAGTCGGCGTCCGACCAGTGCGTGATCGGGATGTCCAGCGACCCGTCCCGCGCGAGCGCCTCGGCCGCGCGCAGGTACTCGACGCCGTCCTTGTGCAGGCCCGGCAGGCGAGGCGAATCGAGTCGATCGACGTTCACGACGGCCGCGACCATCCCCACGGCGAAGGCGACGAGCGCGAGCCGCGGGGCGGGAAGGCGTGCGGTGGGTCCGGGGTGGGGCACGGCGGGTCTGGAGTCCGGGCGGCGGGTCGCGGGTTTCTCGACGCGAAGACTACGTGTCCCGGGGTCCGAAGCCCACCCGTGCGGCGGGTCCACGAGGATTCGACTTGCCTCACGTCCGCTTCCTCGCCACGGTGCGGGCGACGGTCGCGGATTTCCTGCGCCGACGAGGACGAGACGAGGGGAGGGCGTATGGGTGAACGACGGAGACGGGATGCGAGGTGGCTTCGGGGCGGGGCGCTGGCCGTGTCGGCCGGCCTGATCGGGTGCGCCGGATCGACGGGCGCGGATCTCGCGACCCGCACGGACTCGGCCGGCGTCGAGATCGTGCTCTCGACCGCCGAGGACATGCCGCTCCCGTGGGAATTCGAGGCGCAGTACACGCTCGGCGGCGAGGAGGAAGGCCCGGAGTCGTTCTTCCGCGCCACGGTCGCCACGGTCGACGCGGACGAGAGCGGACACCTCTACGTCCTCGACCCGGCGTCAAACCGCGTCGTCGTCTTCGACCCGAGCGGCGAGTTCGTGACCGAATTCGGGCGTCTCGGCGAGGGCCCCGGCGAACTCGCACGGCCCTCGTCGATCAGCGTGTCGGCGGACGGCGACGTGTCCATCTTCGACTTCGGGAAGGGTGGGCTCGTGCGGTTCGGACCGCGCGGCGAGCCCCGACCGCAGAGCACCTTCCCGTTCTTCCCGTGGCCGGGCCAGCACCGCCACATCGGAACCGCCGAGGACGGGATGTTCGTCACGTCGATGATTCGGTCCGACGTGGAGGGCACGTTCCGGCACGCGCTCCAGCGGGTGGGCGAAGCCGACACCGTCCTCGTGGTCGACCACGTATTCCCCCGACCGGAGATGGTTTTGTACCCCGCCTGCGGAGGCGGGCTCAACCTGCCCCGCGTCTTCGAGGTCCACGTGAACTGGGCGCCTGCGCCGAGCGGCGGGGTTGTCCTGTCGCGCTCCGCCGCGTACGAGCTCGAACGGCGCGACCCCTCCGGCGCGCTCACGCGAATCCTGCGTCGGGACCTCCCGGTGCGCAGCGCCACCGCGCCGCTCGCCGAGGAAGAGCTGGGGGAGGGGTTCCGCATCGACTTCGGTCGCGGACCCTGCACGATTCCCCCGGCGGAGATGGTCCCGGAGCGGGGCTTCGCCGCGTTCGTGCCGTGGATCGATCGGGTCGTGGTGGCGCCGGACGGCGCCGTCTGGGTGTCGCGGAAGGAGGTCGGACCCGACCGGCACGGCCCGACCGACGTCTTCGCGCCGGACGGGGCCTACCTCGGGAGCCTTCCGGCTTCGGCACCCTTTCCGATCGTGTTCCTGGACGCCGACCGGTTCGCCGCCGTCGAGACCGACGAGTTCGATGTCGACCGGCTCGTGGTCTACCGGATCGCGCGGCGGTAGGGGTCGGGATCGGGGTGCGATTCCGGGTTACCCGTAGCGAAGCCTTGTTCGGATGTTAATGAGAACGTAATCTCACCAGCATCGCCTAGCGGGTCGTGTGCCCGCCGCGCAAAACTCTCTGCCGGTGAGGTTCCTCCATGCTCTTCCGATCGGTTCACCACACCAGGATGAGGCGCTGCGTGCCCTGCCGGTCCACGCCTGCCCTTCTGGTCGCTCTGTGTCTCTGTCTCGCCGTGGGCCTTCCGGGTGCAGTGTCGGCTCAGTCCGCGGCGACGGGGGTGATCGAGGGAAGCGTGGTCGACCTCTCCGGCGCCGGGGTGGGTGGACTTTCGATCTCGATCGTCGAGACCGGGGCCGCGGCTGCGACCAGCTCGACGGGTGCCTTCACGCTGCGTGGCGTCCCGGCCGGCACGTACACCCTCAGGTTGTCCGACGACCGTCGCGAAGCCGACCAGGGCGGGGTCGTGGTGCGCACCGGGCAGACCACGCGGCTCGCGATCGAGTTCGATGTCGAGGTCTTCGCCGTCAGATCGCGCAGCCAGATCGGATCCGAGGTACAGCGAGCACTCCCGCTTCCCGGAATCACGGTCCACACGAGCCGCTCGACGGATGGCTACGTGGAGCGCCACGCGGACGTCGGGCTCGGGTTCCCGGCTGCCATCAGCCGAGTCCCGCAGTCGATCCACGTGGTGCCTCAGCGGATGATCGACCAGCAGCGGCCCGTGACGCTGTCCGACATCGTACGAAACGTTGCCGGCGTCAGCGCGGCACGAAACAGCGTGGAGCCGTTCCGCAGCTTCAAGCTCCGGGGCTTCCTCGTCGGCGAGTCGGTGATCGACGGCATTCGGAACACGGGTTCGCTGAACATCCAGGCCGAAGGGATGGCCAACATCGAACGCGTGGAGGTCCTCCGCGGACCGGGGGGAGCGGTCTTCGGGCAGGGCTCGCCCGGCGGCACGGTCAACATCGTCACCAAGAAGCCGCTGGACGAATCTCGCGTGGCTGCCCGCTTCGGGGTGGGGAACTTCGGATACGTGCAGCCGGAACTCGACGTGACCGGTCCGTTGGGCGGGGGCCTCGGGTACCGGGTGGTGGCCACCTGGGAGCAGCGCGAGAGCTTCATCGACTTCGTCGAGCCGCAGGCGGCACAGGTGGCTCCGACCCTCGAGTGGTCGAACGATTCCGGGCTCACGGTTCGATACCAGGGGGACTGGCGCCGCCGCGAACTGCTGCGGTACATCAACCACCCGTTTTCCGGAACGGTGATCGACACGGACCGCTTCGAGCTTCCGCGCTCGCTCTTCACCGGTGAGCCGGAGCAGGGGGAGACCGTCTCCGAGGGGTTCATGAACACCTTCACCGTGGAGCGCCGCACCGGCAGCTCCGGCCTCCTGCGCGCATACGCCCGGATCAATCGCAGCGAGTACGACCAGCCGTCGGTCGCACCCGCATCGCTCGAGGACGACGGTCGGACCCTGAATCGGCGTTTCAACCGGTTCCTGGAGGAACAGGACGAATGGGTGGTCGGGGCGCAGTTCGTGCAGCGCTTCGACGTCGGCGAGGTGCCCACGACCTTCTCGGCGGGATTCGACGTGTCGGACTGGACCTACCTGTCGCTCTTCGAGCGGGGCACGGTCGCTCCGATCGACGTGGTGGACCCGACCTACGGTGCGTCGGTGGACGGGATCTTCACCCTGGCCGACTCCGAGGACCAGTTCCAGCTGTACGGGGGCTACGCTCAGGCGCTGTTCACGCCGGCCGAGGTCTTCACCGTCCTGGTCGGCCTTCGCTGGGACCAGCTCGAGAACCGCACGCTCAGCAACCGATCGAACGAGGAGGGCACGCGCACCGACACGCAGCTTTCCCCCCGCGCGGGTGTGTCGTGGGAGGTGGTGCCCGGTGTCGTGCCGTTCGCGTCCTACGCGACCACGTTCGCCGCGTCGCCCAACTTCGGATTCGTCCGGACACCGGACGGGAACCCCCTGGGACCGCAAGTCGGCCGGCAGTATGAGGCGGGTGTGAAGGTCGACGTCGGCTTCGATCTCGTGAGCACGGTCTCGGTGTTCGACCTCGAGCGGCAGAACGTGCCAACCGCGGACCCGGACGATCCGGCCTTCAGAGTACCGACGGGGACCCAGCGCGCCCGGGGGTTCGAGGCCTTCGCGGCGTGGGAGCCCTCCGCGGTTTCCATCTTCGGCTCCTATGCCTACACCGATGCCGAGGTGACCGAGGACACGAGTATTCCGGTCGGGTCTCGGCTGGACAACGTGCCCGAGCATTCGTGGCGCGTCTGGGCCACGGCCGAGCGGGAACTGCCCCGCGGGTGGACGGGTGGCCTGAAGCTGGGCCTCCATGCCAACAGCGACGTGGTACCCGTCATCGGAGGGGACCAGGAGATCCCGGGCTTCACCGTGTGGGAGGGTGGGGCGTTCCTCCGGCGGGGAGCGTTCGTGGCCGATCTCATGATTCCCAACCTCACGGACGACTACTATTTCCTTCGTGGAGCGTTCGGCGGGACGGGTGTGATCCCCGGCGACGCCCGACGGATCATTCTCACGCTGGGGTGGCAGCCCTGACGCTCGGCGGCCGCGGAGTAGCGGCGTCGTTCGGCGCGCCGTGGCTGCTGGCAATTCTGGCCGCCTGCGGCAGCGCCGAGCCCCACGCTGGCGCGTCGACGGTATCCGACGAGGTCGGAAGCGCGCTGCCGGTCCGGTGCGTCGAGGACTTCGCACCCGGTCGGGACTACTTCGCTCACAAGGCTCGGCTCCGGCACGCGCAGGGATTCAGCATCGAGTATCACGGACACTACAAGGTGCTCCGTACGCACCCTCCCCTGGGTCAGGGAGGGGGCGAAGATGCGGTGGTGCTCCACCTGTGCGGCACCCCCGCGCCAGAGCTCGAGGGCGACCTTCTCGACGCCCCTACCGTCGAGATTCCGGTCCGCACCGCTGCGGCGAACGAGGACCTCAGCCTGACTCGCATGCGGGTGCTGGGCCTCGCTGATCGAGTGGTCGGCGTGGGCAGCGGAGGGATCTACGATCCGGAACTTCGGGCACGATGGGAGAACGGTGAGGCGGTCGAGATCGGAGCGTCCTTTCACGGACCGCCGCGATTCGAGGTGCTTCTGGAGGCGGTCCCCGGGGTGACCTTCCTCTCGACCGCGTCACTCGACGCGGCGGCGCCGTTGCACCGAGCCCGGGCGCTGGGCCTCGGTGCAGTCCCATCGGTGTCGTGGGTCGAGCCGACGCTCCTCGCGCAGGCCGAGTGGCTCCATCAGGTGGCCACTCTCTTCGACGCAGAGGAGGTCGCGAACGAACGGCTGGCGGCGATCGAGGGCCGATACGAGGATCTGGCCGACCGGGCGTCGCGGGTCGATCGCAGACCTCTCGTACTCTGGCTCGACCCGGCGGGCCAGGGAGACCGGTGGACCGTGCCCGTGGCGAACTGGAAGGCCCGGGCGGTCACAGACGCGGGGGGACGCACCTACTTCGGTGACCCCGATGGAGACCCGACGCGAGAGGTGACATCGGAGGAGATCCTGACGTTCGCCGACTCGATCGACTTCGTGCTGACGGAAAGCGTGGCTCTGGACGTCGCCGGTTCAGCCGGCGTACTCGAGGGCATTCCCGCCGTCCGGCAGGGGCGGATCTACAGCGTGCATCGCCGGTCCCGCCCGGAGGATGACGCGTACGACTGGTACGAGACGGCCGTCGTGGAGGTGGATCTCGTACTCGAAGACCTCGTCGCGCTTCTTCATCCCGGTATCCTGCCGGGGCACGGGTTCCACCATCTGCGTCCGGCTCGCTCGAGTCCCGTCACTTCGTCCAGATGAGCACTGCGCCGCACAGGCCCGGCAGCTGGTACTGAAGCGGGAGCTGGACGCTGCGGGTGTAGATCTCGACCGCGCCGATGTCGGCGGGATGGATGGCGTCGGCCAGGCGCCAGGACGACCCCTCGAAGGCCTTGACCCCATTGATCCATCCACCGAACGTCGGCCCGCCCGTCCCGCCGGCCCCGCACCCCCGCCCGCGCAGTGTGATCACCCCGGTGGTGGCGGCCGCCGCATCCAGTCCGACCAGCCCGACGAGCAGCTGTCGCACCTCCATCGGGGGATCTTCTTCCAGATCGCGGGGGGAGAAGAAGTGCCCGAAGCCCATCTTCTCGCGCTCGTAGAACCCCTGGGCGCGAACCCGATCTTCGAGCCGCCTCAGCAGAGGATCGACGCGTTCCACCTCGACGTCCACACCGTCGAGCTCGATCGCGTCCGGGCGGAGGTAGAACTCGACCTCGAGCCGGCCTCCGACGCCCATCTCGAACGCGCCGTCGGTCCGCTCGCGGTACCCCTGGTGGCGTGCGCGGAGGTAGTAGACGCCCGGGTCCTCCGCGCCGAGCCGAAAGAACCCGACCGAGTCCGCCTCCACCACGTCGATGGTCTCGCCCGCCTCGTCGAGCAGGAAGACCGCCCCGGACGCGATGGGCCGCCCGGTGCCGGATTCGAGCAGGTGACCGCGGATCTCCTGGGCGTCGAGGGGCGAGCCGAGGAAGAGCACCGCGGGGACGAGCGCGGCCAGCGCCCGGCTCGACCGTTGCGTTCCGTACCCCATGGCTCCCTCCCGTGAACGACAGCATACCCGTCCCTCTAGATGCTGCGGGCGACAGCGTCGCGCAACCGCGGCGAGCGGGCTGCGGTGCTGGCGCCGCAGGGATCGCGGGTGCGTCGATCCTCGTCCTTCGCGAGCTCGGTCAGGGCTTCAGACCCGTGAAGCTCGCCGCCCTGGCGGCCGCCCCCCTCGGAGTAGCGCTGATGGTCATCGGCGGCCTCCACCTGAGTTCGCCGTGGACCGCCCCGACGGAACTGACGGTCACCATCTTCGAGTTCGTCTTCCGATCCGCCTGGGTGCTCATGGCCGTCGTGCTCGCGACCCTCACGGTCGCATTCGTCCTCAATGCGCGGGACGAGCCGGGCGGAGACCCGCTCTAGTGCACCGTCGCCGCCGACGTCGGGTCCTGCACGTCCCGCGGGTAGCTCGGCAGCCAGGGACGCGCGCGCATCCTTGTGCATCGAGCTAGATTTATATAAACTGAATTCGATGAAAGAAACGGAGATCGACCAGGTTCTCGCCGCCCTCGCTCATCCGGTGCGCCGAAGCATGGTTTCGCGCCTGATGGAGGGTGAGGCGACCGTCACCGAACTCGGCGCCCCCTTCGACCTCAGCCAGCCGGCCGTGTCGCATCACGTTCGGGTGCTCGAGGACGCGGGGCTGGTCACGCACCGCGTGGACGGACCGCGTCGACCGCGTCGCCTTTCGCCGAAGGGGCTCGCGTCGCTGGACGCCTGGATCGACGCCGTTCGAACGGCCTACGAGGCCAACTACGACCGCCTGGACAGCCTCTGGGAGACCCTGAGGAAGGAACACCGATGAGCAGACCCTCGAAGAGCACCGTTACGACCGATGGAGAGCGACACCTCACGCTGTCCCGCCGGTTCGCGGCTCCACCCGACTTCGTCTACCGAGCCCATCTGGAGCCCGATCTCCTGGCGCAATGGATGACGGGTCCCGACGGCTGGGTGATGTCGGAGTGCAGGGTCGACGCCCGCGCTGGCGGTTCCATGTACTGCGCCTGGACGCATCCCGAGGAGGGGGGCTTCCACCTCACCGCGGAGTTCATCGAACTGGAGACCGACCGTCGCATCGAACACGTCGAGCGGATGCACCTCCCGGACCCCACGCCCGACAATCACATCGTCACGACGTTCGAAACCGACGGGGAGGGAACGCTCCTGACCGTTCGGATGACGCTCCCGGATGCCGAAGCGCGCCAGGCGATGCTGGACTTCGGCGCGGTGGAAGGGATGGAGGCCAGCTACGCCCGACTCGAGGGGCTGCACGCCGGTCGGGAGGAGGCAGGGTAGTCGTCCCCGGGGTGGTTCGGCATCGCGTCTTGCAATATATCGTCGAGCGTTGTAACTGTGAACGATGTAACGCTTGCCGATGCACCTCCAGCCGAGAACCGCGATGCCCCGCAGCGTGCCCGATCGATCCGCGTCGTCCTCCGCCTCCGACGCGGTACTCAGTCCCGTCGCGCTGCATACCCTTCTGGCCCTCGCTGCAGGCCCGTCGCACGGATACGCGATCGCGCAGGAGGTCGAGGACACCACGAACCACCGGGTGCGCATGGGGCCCGGGACCCTCTACGGTGCGATCCACCGGCTGGCCGGGCAGGGACTGATCGCCGAGACCGAGACGCCCGACGACGACAGCGCGCATGCGAGCCGCCGCCGCTACTACCGACTCACGCCGGCGGGGGCCGCCGCCCTTCGCAGGGAGGTGGCCCGGCTGGAGCGGGTCGTCGACCTGGCGGGCGCGCGGCTGGGCCTGTGAAGCGCGCTCTGTCGACACTGGCGGAGCGCATCTACCGAACGCTGCTTCGGCTGTACCCGCGGCGCTTCCGGGACGAGTTCGAAGACGATCTGGTGCGCGCCTACCGCGACCGGGTGGCCGAGGATCGCCATCGGGGCCCGCTCGGACGACTGCGGCTCCTGATCTACCTTGCGGCGGACTTCCTGACCTCGCTCGTTGCCGTCCACGCGCACGATCCGACCGCGACCTCGTTCGCACATGGACCGGGGTCGCGCGCCACGCTCGCGGACAGCGTGCCGCTCGATCTCCGGCACGCGCTCCGCAGCTACCGGCGCGATCCGGTCTTCGCGCTTCCCGCCTTTCTCACGCTGGCGGTCGGGATGGGCGCGGCCACGGCGATGTTCAGCATCGCTGACGGGATCACGTTTCAGGCCCTTCCGTACGCCGAGCCGGATCGGCTCGTGGTGGCCGGACCGGGCCGCGAGCGGCCCGGCCTGACCAGTCCGGCCGACTTTCGGGAGTGGCGGGAGCGAGCGAGCACGATCACCGTCGCGGCCGCCCTGCCCCAGCAGTCGACCCTGCGCGGCGACGACGGCGTCATCGAGGTTTCGGGCGTCGCGATCTCGCCGGACTTCTTCGAGGTCCTGGGTGTGGAGCGCGGGATCGGGCGCGCGTTCCTGGGCGCGGACCACGCCGCGGATGCCCCACCCACGGCCCTCCTCGGCCATGGCCTGTGGACGCGACGGTTCGGCGCGGACCCCTCGGTCCTGGGCAGACCCCTGGAGTTGAACGGGCGGCTCTTCACCGTGGTGGGCGTACTGCCGTCCGACTTCGTGCCACCCGAGGCTCTGACGCTCGAAGGCGCACAGGTCTGGTATCCCCTGGCGCACTCCGGCACCGACCTCACGGCGCGGACCTATTCGCTCCGCGTCCTGGGACGGCTGAGCGAGGGTGTGTCCGTCCAGGCCCCTCACGAGGAGCTGCAAGCCATCCAGTCCGCGCTCCAGGCGGAGCGCTCGATGCCCGACGTCAACGTCACCGTCGCGCCGCTCCACGAAGTCACCGTGGCCGCCATCACCACGCCGATGCGGATCCTGCTCGCCGCCGTTGGTCTGCTCGTGCTCATGACGCTCGGTAATGTCGCGAACCTCGTGCTCCTCCGGTCCGCCAGGCGGGCTCGAGAGGCGTCGGTGCGCTCCGCACTGGGGGCCAGCAGGGGCCGACAGATCCGTCGGGCTCTCACGGAAGGACTGCTGCTCTCGAGCCTGAGCGGCGTGGCAGCCGTCCTCGTGGCGGTGGTGGCCGTCGGAGTCGTCCAGCGCGTGGATCCCGGCGGGATCCCACGCCTCGCAGAGGTCGGGGTGGACGCGCGCGCGCTGGGCTTCGCCGCGCTGCTCTCATTCGCGGTCGGGCTGCTGCTGGGGCTCATTCCGGTCGCGAGGCGCACCGGCACCCCCGTCCTGCTGGACCGCGGCACGGCCGACAGGACCGGATCCTCCCGGAGACTCAGCGCCACGCGCACCGTGCTCGTCGCGGGTCAGGTGGCGCTCGCCGCCAACCTTCTCATCGGCGCGGGGCTGCTCGTCAACAGCTTCGTCCGGCTGAACAACACCGATCTCGGGTTCGAGGCCGAGGACGCAGCGTGGCTCGAACTGAGCCTTCCCACCTACCGGCGCGTTCCCCTCGACGAGCGAACTCGGCTCTACGAGTCCGTACTCCTCCGACTCGGAGAGATCGACGCAGTGGACGTCGCCGGGGGAGGCGACGACCTGCCCTTCGCGCCGGACCGCCGGGAGACATGGGCGAGCCGCGAGGGTCTGACACTCGACGACGGTGAAAACCCGCCGCGCGCCGGTCTCCACCGCGTGACGCCCGGGTTCTTCGAGGCCCTGGGGACCTCCCTGCTCGGTGGCCGCGCCTTCACTGCGACCGACCGGGCCGACTCCGAACCGGTCGCGATCGTGAACGGCACGTTCGCGCGGGCGCAGTGGCCTGGGCAGAGCCCCCTCGGTCGACGGCTCAGGCTCGGTCACCCGACCGAGGACACGCCATGGATGACCGTGGTCGGGGTCGTCGACGACGTCCGCGAGGCGGCGCCGAGCGCTCCCGTTCAGTCCGAGGTGTACATCCCCTGGATGCAGGCTCCCACACTCGGCATGTCGATCGTCGTCCGGGGTGGAGCCGACCCGGGCACGCTCCTCCCTGCTCTCCGACGCGCGGTGCGGGAGGTCGATCCGGCGTTGCCCGTCGACCGGGCGGGCACGCTCGCGGACCACGTCGCCGCTCACAATGTCGAGCCGCGGTTCTACATGCTTCTGCTGACGTCGTTCGCCGGAGTCGCGCTCGTCCTGGTCGCGGTAGGCGTCTACGGCACCATGGCCTACGCGGTCCAGGGCCAGCGACACGCGCTCGGTGTGCGTCTCGCCCTCGGCGCCACCCGTACCAGAGTCCTGGTCGCGGTCCTCCGACAGGGAGCGGTCATCATGGCGCTCGGCCTCGCGGTCGGGTGCGGCGTGGCGCTGCTCGGGGGCCGGATCCTGGAGGCCCATGTATTCGAGATCACCCCCACGGATCCCCCGACGCTGTTCGTGATGACCGCGTTCCTGGCCATGATCGGCCTCGCCGCGAGCTGGTTCCCGGCGCGCCGGGCGGCCAGCACCGAGGTCGTCGATGCGCTGCGGGTCGAGTAGCGGTGGTCAGACGGTTCGTTCTCCTGATCAACCCCGGCTTCGGATCGAGGGGTCGTCCACGGTCCTCCACTCCCGCCTCGTCGTCCTGGACCAGGAGAAGCCTGTGGTCGGAGCTCACGGCCACGTCGGGTCGGCGCGCCGCCATATCCCGCTTCTCCGTCTCGCCCCGACGGACCACGGGGCCCGCCCGGCGCATCGCCGAGCGGACCCCGTGGACCACCGTCACGACGCCCGGAGGCGCCGTCTCCATTTCGGCGTCAGGGAAGCAGAACCGCGTCGATGACGTGGATCACGCCGTTCTTTGCGGGCACGTCCGTGACGAGCACGTTCACCGTGTTGTTCACACCTTCGATCGAGATCGATCCGTCGCCGGCGATCCGCACGGTGATGTTCTGGCCCTCCGCCGTCGCGACCACCTGGCCGTCGCTCAGCGCCGCCGACTCCGCCGTCAGTCCGAGGACGTGGTAGAGCAGGATATCGGCGAGCACGCCGACGTCGGTCGGAAGCGGTGAGGCATCCGTGAAGGCCTGGTTGGTCGGGGCGAAGACGGTGAACCCGGCCCCGGCGTTGTCACCGCGCAGCGTCCCCTCGAGGCCCGCCGTCTGCACGGCACCGACCAGCGAGTCGAAGCCGTACAGCACGGCCTGATCGACGATGTCGAGGCTGCCGATCAGCACCTCGTCGATGAGGTGGATCACGCCGTTCTCGACCTCGATGTCCGTCGCAATGATGTCGACGCCGTCTACCTTCGGGCCACCGTCCAGGTCGATCGTCACGCTCGTGCCCTCGACCGTCGGGACGGAGGCGTCGTCCACGAGATCTGCCGCGCGTACCTCGCCCGCCAGCACGTGAAACGTCAGGACCTTCTGGAGGATCGAGATGTTGGCCGGATCCAGGAGACGCCCCAGGACGTCGGCCGGAAGAGCCGCGAATGCGTCGTTCGTCGGCGCGAACACCGTGAAGGGACCATCTCCGGAGAGCGTGCCGACGAGATCGCCGGCCACGACGGCGTCTACGAGCGTCTGGGTGAGCGGGGTGGCGATCGCCCGCTCGACGACGTTCAGGTGATCGGTGATCGCCGCGTCGATCAGATGGACGATGCCGTTCCCGACCCGGATGTCGGTCGCGACGATGTCGATGCCGTTCACCTTCGGGCCGCCGTCGAGGTCGATCTCGAGGGTCGAGCCCTCGACCGAGGTGGCCGTCTGTCCGTCCACGAGATCGGCGGCGGCGATCTCCGCTCCGGAGATCACGTGGTTGGTGAGGACCTTCGACAGAACAGCCTCGTTCGCCGGATCGAGCAGCGCGTCCAGATCGAGCGCATCGAACCCGGAGTTCACGGGCGCGAAGATCGTGAAGGGCCCGTCGCCCCTGAGCGTCTCGACGAGACCGGCGGCTCCGACCGCGGCGGCGAGGGTCGAGAGATCCGGCGTCACGCTCGCGCGCTCCACCGCATCGAGCCCCCGGGTCAGCACACCGTCGATCAGGTGGACGACGCCGTTGATCGCAGGGACGTCGGCGGTCACGACGGTCGCGCCGTCGACGGTTACCCCGCCGACCGTCCCGACGGTGATCTGTCCGCCCTCGAGCGTTGTGAGCTGCTGACCGTCCGTGAGGTCCGCCGCGCCGAACTCGCCCGCGACGACGTGATACGTCAGCAGGCTCGCGAGGGCGTCCGAGTTCGCGGGGTCGAGCAGTGCGTCCACCGTTCCCTGGCCGAGCGCGTCGAACGCGCTGTTCAGCGGCGCGAAGACGGTGAAGGGTCCGTCGCCCTCGAGTGTCTGGACGAGACCGGCCTCGGTGAGCGCGGCCAGGAGTGTCGACAGTTCCGCGGTGCTCAGAGCGAGACCCGCGATGGTGGGATCGTCTGGGACGATCGGGTCGTCGTCGCCGCACGCGGCGGCGCCCAGCACGAGGGTGAGGCCGAGCGCGAGCGTTGCACCGCGCCGCAGGAGGGGGTTCAGGAAGGCCATCGATATCTCTCACGGTCAGGAGGAGTGTCGGTATTCACTCCCCGTAACCGCGAGCCGGTACGGATGACTACCCGGCCCGATCCAGGACCCGATCAGGGTGTGAGGCGAACCCAGAGAAGCGGCGTGATGCCCGGAAGGCGCCGCGGGACCGAAGCGTAGAGGTCTCCCTCGGCCGCGGCCGTCCTCTGCAGCGATCGATCGAGGACGTTGTCGCGATCGAGCACGTTGCGCACCTCGAGGCCGATGTCGACCCGCACGCCGCCGACGCCGCCACGCCACCCCGCTCCGACGTCGACCTGAAGGAGCGCGGGAAGTCGATCCGACTCGGGCAGTCCGACGGTGGGCCCACCGAAGTCGTGCAGGGTCAGGAAGTCGTAATAGGCGCGCCGCAGGCCCCAGCTCCGCCCCCAGATGCCGGCACCCTCGGCGCGAACACGGAAGCCCGCACCGAGGTCCAGTTCGGAGCCCAGGGTCAGACGATGCGGCTCGAGCCACGGCACGGGCTGGGCTTCGCCCTCGAAGCGCGACGGGAAGGTCCGCTCGGAGGCGGTGAAGTCGTACGCGAGCCGGGTGCGCGCGTGCTCCGTGGCGTGCTCGAACCTCACCCCGAACCCGGTCGCCGATCCATCCGCCGTCCCGATGAACTCCGCCTGTGAGACGTCCGCGATCGGCGCCCCGTCGTGGAGCACCAGAGCGGCGTAGTCCAGGCTCAGGATCCGATCGAGCGCCTTGTGGTAGGCTTCGCCGCGGACCTCCAGGTCGGGCGTCGGGCGCCACACCGCCTCCGCGCTCACGTGGTACGAGCGCATCGGCGCCACGCTGGTGTCGGGGGGCATCCAGAACTGCACGGCGGGGACCAGCGCGCTCGGGCCGACCCGCGACACCTCGTAGCGATGCAGAAACTGGTGGTAGACGCCGGTCGCCACGCGCAGCGACCATCCGCCGTATCCGGCTTCGGGGTCGTCGTAGCGGACGGCCAGGCGCGGCTCGAGAAACGCCTCGCCGTCGCGCCCGCTCAGCCAGGTGGCGCGCAGGCCGCCCTCGATCCGCCACCGTGTGCCGAGGTCCACGCGGTCCTGAAGCCATCCCGAGAAGCGCGTCTGTCGAAGCGAGCTCTCGAGCCGGCGGAAGTAGGGGTCGTCGAGGTGCACGCGCGAGGAGGTCCACGCCACGTCCATCCCGGCGGCGAGAAGGTGCCCACCGCCGGGCGAGTAGTCGGCGGATGCCGAGGCGCCCCACTCGGTGATCCCGTTGCCGTCGCTGCCGGGCGCACCGGTCGAGAGCGCTCCCCGGAGTTCGCGCTCGAGCGCGGCCAGATCGGCGGCGACGGTCGAGGGTTCGGCCGGCTGCACGTCGGCGTAGGAGTACGTCTGATCGAGCGAATACCTGCTTCCCCTTGCCGCGAGGGAAACCGAGCCTCGATCGCCCACCAGCGTGTGCAGACCGATCTGCCCCGCGACGTTCGACCAGTCGTAGCGATCGACGGACAACACGGCTCGATCGAGCGTGTCGGATCCGGGGAAGCGCCCCGCCGCGAACAACTCCGTACCCACCGCGTTTCGACCGCGATAGAGCGACGCCTCGATCCGGCGGAAGGCCCCCAGCGGGACGTCGGCGCGGACGTGGACGTCCGAGAACGACAGGTCGGATCCGTGCCGGTGCGGGTCGTATTCGAGTCCGTCCGCGAGCGCGCCGACCCCCGGACCGAGTGTGCGGGCGAGCACGGGATCGGGCTGGTTCCAGTCCTGCAGGAGGCCGTCGAGGACGGGCTCCCTCCAGAGGTCCCAGATGCTGGTGCGGCCGGCCACCAGGAGGCTGCCCGGCGAGCCGCTCCCGGGCAGCGGGAGGAGTACGCTGCCCTCGACATCGTAGGGTCCGATCCGCGTCTCGACCTCGGAAATCGGCGCGTCAACGCCGGCGCCCTGCTCGATGTCCACCACTCCGCCGACGAAGCTTCCCTCGCTCACGCCGAAGCCCGCCTTGTGGATGCGCACGCGATCGACGGCGAGCGAGCTGAAGGCAGGGCGAAGGCCGCCGAGCGACACCGGCTCGAACACGGGCACACCGTCCAGCCGAACGATGTACTCGCCGGCTGCGCTGCCCTGGATCCGGAGTTCGGAACCAAGCGGAGCTCTCGACACGCCAAGGCTCCCATGAGGGGCGTCGAGCACGCCGTCCGACATCGGCGCCCCGACCTCGGCGTCGGACCAGACCGCCTCACCCAGCTCGTCGTCGGAGAGCCGGGCGCCGAGGCCCGACACCACGATGGGATCGAGCACGATGGCGCTGGGAACGAGCAGGATGCGAGCCCGGCGCGTATCTCCAGCGGAGAGCGAGACGCGAGTCCGCGTGGGCCGATACCCGAGGCTCGTGGCAACCACCTCGATGTCTCCCGGCGCGAGTCCGGCGATGGTGAAGACCCCCGATGCGTCCGCGGAGGCTCGGGTCGTGCGCGCGGCCGTCTCGATCTCGGCGAAGGGAACGGGACGCCCGGATCGAACGTCGATCACGATGCCGGTGAGGCTCGCCGCCGCCGGAAGCCCTTCCGGCCCCGCGATGACCACATAGGTACCGGACGACGTGCGGTAGTAGTCGAGCGACGCCCCGGAGACCACGCAGCGAAGGAGATCCTCGGCGGAGACGCCCTCGGCCCGACACACCGTCGAACGTCCGCGTACCACGTCCGCGTCGTACAGGAGATCGATCCCGGTGCGCTCGACCAGCTGGGCGAGCGCGTCCTCTACCGACACGTCGCGCAGGGAGATCGAGTAGCGACCCAGCTCCTGCGCGGGAAGCGCGCCGGCGACGAGGAGAGTCGAGGCGATCACCCGGAACAGCGCTGCGCCGACTCGACCCACGGCCCCCACTCGCCCACGGGATGCCCCGGGTGCCCGGGATCGACATCTCATCGCGGAGTCCCGAGCTCCCACCGGCCGGGGGCGACCTCGCGATACTGGAGGCCGGCGAGCGTGGCGAGGTCCGCGAGCACGCGCTCGAGCTCGACCCCCTCGCTCAGGTAGTACGTCACCGGTCGACTGCGGGCTCCCTCGTCTTCGACCGTGACATCCACGCCGAAGATCCGGCCCGCGTCCGCGAGCACGTACTCCAGCGGCCGATCCACCGCGACGAACGCTCCATCGCGCCACGCCCCGAGGTGATCCGTCTCTCCCTCGAGTCGAAGGGCCACGCCGTCCGGACCGACCCGGGCCGCTTCACCCGCGCCCAGAACGACGCTCGTGGAGGCTTCGCCAACGCGGGGCGACACCTCGACGCGTCCCTCCATCACCACGATCGAGACGCCCTCCGAGCGCGGGCTCGTCGCGCGCACGGAGAAGCGCGTCCCGAGCACACGGATTCGGGCCACGGGGGTCTCGACGGTGAACGGACGCCCGTCGGTCGCGACATCGAAGTAGGCTTCGCCGTCGAGCTCCACCACGCGACCCGGCCTGTTGACCCCGGGTACCCATGCGAAGCCGCGCGCGTGGCGAATCGATGATCCCGCGTTCAGCTCCGCAGCCGAGCCGTCCGGCAGCGCCACGGAGACGCGCTCACCCGGGGCGGTGGAGACACGGACCGGAGCCGTCGTCCACAACGCCCCGGCACCGATCGCGAGCAGAGCGACGGCCGCGGCCACCCGGCCCGTGGCGCGTGGTCGAGCGGGCCGCGCCGGGACACCCGGCGCTGGGGCATCCAGACGAGCACGGAGCTCCGTCCACGCCGCGTCGACGTCGGGGGCCGCCCCGCGCGTGGCGACCGGGAGGGCGTCGATCTCGCCGCGAAGCTCTGTGAACTCGTCGAGGTCGGCGACGGAGGGGTGAAGCTCCATGGGATCTTCGGGTTCGTGGTCGTTCATGTCAGTCGATCGCCTCCGGAGCGTACTCGGCCAGCGCGGTCCGCAGCGTCCGGAGCGCTCGGACCAGATGGTTGTTCACGGTTCGCGGGGAACAGCCCATGAGCGAGGCCGCCTCCGCGTGATCGCATCCGTGGAACCGGGTCAGGGAAAGCGCCTCCCTCTGGCGCTCCGGGAGGGCGTCGATCCACTTCATGAGTCGGCTCTGGAGTTCGGAACGCGCGAGCGCCTGATCCGGTCGCGCCGGGGCGATCCCGAGCGTCGACGTGTCGCCGCCGTGCGTATCGCGCAGCTTGGCCTGCGTTCGGGCGTTGCGCAGGCGGTTCAGGGCGAGGTTCCGGGCGGTCTGGTGCAGCCACCCCTCGATGGAGCGGGTCGGATCGATCTCGTCCCGCCTCTCCCACAGGCGAACGAAGCTTTCCTGCACCACATCGTGGGCGGCCGGGATGTCGCCGCCGAGCAGCCGCGTCGTCGTCGCGAGCAGTGGCTCGCGCGTGGTTCGGAAGAGGGACTCGAACGCCTCGACGTCCCCGTCCCGAATGCGCCTGGCGCGGACGGCGAGCAGGTCGACCGCCTCGGTCGTGCCACGGACTGCCTCCAGCGCGAGGTCCGGGCGCGGGTGCTCGTCGGACATTGAGGGAATGGGCAGGGCGTTCATGTGGTTCACGATCTCGGGTCCGGTACAGGTACCCGCGAGTGCGCCTCGATGACTACCCGGCTCCGCCTCAGCTCCCGACGCCCGACACGTACTCCAGCGGAGCGCCGGGCCCGAGCGGCAGCCCGAGCAGCACCCACACCGTGAACATGGCCAGCCACCCGAAGAGGAAGATCACGGAGTAGGGCACCATGGCCGAGATGAGGGTCCCGAGCCCGCTCTTCCGGTCCCACCGCTGCGCGAACGCGATGATGACCGGGAAGTAGGGCATGAGCGGCGTGATGATGTTGGTGGTCGAGTCGCCCACCCGGTAGGCGGCCTGCACCATCTCGGGTGAATACCCGGTCAGCATCAGCATCGGGACGAAGACGGGTGCCATGACCGCCCATTTCGCCGAGGCGCTGCCGATGAAGAGGTTGATGAAGGCGGCCACCACCACGAACGACAGGATCATGGGCAGGCCCGTGAACCCGATGCCCTGCAGAAGCTCGGCGCCCCGGATGGCGAGGATGAGGCCGAGGTTCGACCAGCCGAACCACGCGACGAACTGCGCGGCGGCGAAGGCGAGGACGATGTAGCTGCCGAGTACCGCCACGGCGTCGGCCGACATCTTCGCGACGTCGCGGTCGCTGCGGATCGTACCGGCCACCCAGCCGTAGGCGAGGCCGACCAGCAGGAACGCGAGCATGAGGAGCGTGACGATCGCGTCCAGGAACGGGCCGATCTGGACGTACCAGGGTGCGCCCGCCGCGACCGCGGCCTGGTCGCGGAGCGGAGCCCCGGGCGGCACGACGAGCAGCGCTATGCCGACGACGATCGCCACCGACGCGATGGCGGCCGCCCGAAGCCCGCGGCGCTCCTGCTCGCTCACCGCGTCGACGTGCATCGCGTTCTCCACGTCCTGTCCCTGCGCGGGGTCCCACTCGCCGAGGCGCGGCTCGACGAACCGCGACGTGACCCACGCGCCCAGGGCGGTGAGCACGAAGGTCGAAGCGAGCATGAACCAGTAGTTGGCCGTGGGCTGCACCACGTAGCCGGGGTCGACCAGCTGCGCGCCCTCCTGCGAGAGCCCGGACAGCAGCGGGTCGAGCGAGGTGATCAGCAGGTTGGCGCTGAACCCTGCGCTCACGCCCGCGAAGGCGGCGGCGAGCCCGGCCAGCGGGTGGCGTCCCGCGGCGGCGAAGAGCACGGCGCCGAGCGGCACCACGACCACGTAGCCGGCGTCCACGGCGATGTTGCTCATGATCCCCGCGAACACGAGCGTCGCCGTCAGCAGCGAGTCCGGCACCGCCTGCAGCAGCGTGCGGAGGGCCGCCGAGATGAGCCCGCTGTGCTCGGTCACGCCGATGCCGATGATCACCACGATCACGAGCCCGAGCGGCGGGAAGGCGGTGAAGTTGTCGACCGCCTCGATCAGCATCCGCCGGACTCCCTCGGCCGAGAGGAGGTTCACCGGGGTGATCGTTTCGCCGGTGCCCGGGTGCACGGCCGAGATGCCGAGCGCGGACGCGAGCCACGAGACGGCGACGACGCCGAGGGCCAGGAGGACGAACAGCGTCACCGGGTCGGGAAGCCGGTTCCCCACCCGTTCGACGCCGTCGAGGATACGGTTGATGCCCCGGGGCTTCCCGGTGGCTGCGTCTGCGCTCATGGACGGTGGGCCGGAGGGACGGATCGGTGGCCCACGGTGCGGGACGGCCGCATACCGGGCAACTCCGGCGCTTCGTGCCTCCGGCGCTTCGTCCCTCCGCCGCGCGTGTGGGGACGCCCGGGGCTACCTGCTCCGGAGATCCTCGCGGATGAAGTGCGCGACCGCGTCGATGTCCCTGAGCTTCAGGCCGTAGAAGCCCCAGTGCGGCATGCCCTCGGCCGTTCCGGTGAAGACCTGTCGGCGGAGGCCTTCATGGTCGTCCGCGAACCGCCAGTCGTCGGTCAGAAAGCTGGGCGGACGGATCGTGTCACCCCGCTGGACCGCCCCGCCGTCGCCGGCTCCTTCCCGTCCGTGGCACTTCAGGCAGCTGTAGTTCCACACCGTCGAGCCACGCGAGATGGCCGAGTCGGGCGATGCCCACGAGATCGTGTCGAAGGCGGCCAGCGAGTACATGGACTCCGCGAGCATCACGGAGTCGGCGTGCGCCGCGATGCGGGCCTCCTCGGCGGCCGCGGCGCGTTCGGCCTCGTCGGGCCCGCAGGAGCCTGCGACGAGGACGACGAATGCGGCGAACAGGGCGATCGGGAATGCGCGGTGCATGGCGGGCCTCCGGGTTCGGGACATGTCCACAGTGCGCGTCGAGCGTCGCGCGCGCTGAGGGGACCTTGTCGATTCCCCGTGTGGGGGGATCTCCCAATCGGGGACGGGTCAGTTCCCGGGTGCCGCGCCGTCGCGGCCACCTTCATCGCCCGCACGGTCCCGCCGGATCGAGCCCTCGACATCGATCTCGACGAGCCTCAGCGCGACGGCCGTCTCGACGTCGAGTGTGTCCTTCTGAACGCCGAGCAGCAGGTCGCCCCGGACAGCCTCCAGCTCGAATCGCTGCGGAAGTCGGACGACGCCGACCAGCGCTCCGTCCGCGGCCCACACGAGCCAGCGCTGCCAGCCCTGTCCCGGGTACTCCACGACCCAGGTTCGACCTCGGTCGTCGGACAGGATGCGCGGGGGGCCTCCCACGTTTCGTGAGGCCCCGAGCGAGGGCAGCGAGTCGGGCAGGCCCACCCGCTCCAGCGCGCGGACGTCCGATGGGGAGCGTCCCTGCGACTCGGCCGCGGCCACGGCGGACCTCCGCCAGCTGCGCTGCATCTGATCCGTGAGCGGCCTCGCCGGAGTGTCCACCCGGAAGATGGCTCGGAGAGCGCCACCCGTCTCCCAGACCTCGAGTTCGTACCGCGGCCCGGCGTACCGCGCGACGTATCGGCCGCTGGGCGCGGCGTGCGGGAAGGCCGAGAAGTACTCCGGCCGATTCGTGCCGCCCGGCTCCAGGGACACCGGGAACCGCCGCTGCCCCGGTACCGCTTCGAGACGCCGCACCGGCTCGCCGTCACGATCGAAGAGGACGTAGGTCGATTCCGTCTCCCGGCCCCGTCCCGTGTGAGCCAGCAGGTACCCCGGCTCCACGAATCCGTCGTACGAGCCCGCGAACCCCCACGGCGTGTTCTGGAGCCGGACCATCCGGACGAAGGTGCCGTTCGTGTCGAACCAGCTCACCCGACTCCATCGGGAGTCCCACACGATCAGGCTGTCTCCGTCGATCACGATGTCGTTCATCGCGCCGAACTCGCCCGGGCCCTGGCCGGGAAAGCCGATCGAGCCGAGAAACCGGCCCTGGAGGTCGTAGCGACGGAGGCGCGTCATCGCCATCTCGCCGAGCAGGAACGTCGAGTCCGAGTCGAACGCCATCGACGCGATCCGATGGAACGGCTCCAGGCCGCCTTCCGTTCCGTCGACCACGATCAGGGGGATCGAAGCAACGGCCCAGTTCTCCCGGTCGAGGAGGTGGCGAGGCGACGTGACGATTCGGACGCCAGCGGAGTCGGTCACGACCGGTTCCGGAGGCGCGGCCCGCATCGAGCCCGGGTCCGATCCGTCGAGCATCACCCGCCCGGATCCCGTCTCCGATCCACACGCCGCGACCAGCGCGAGCACACCCGCGCTCAGCGTCCGCCCCATTCGTCGCCTCCTCCTCCCGTCCGCCCCGTCCGTTCCACACCCAGCCCCTCGGGCGCCGGCCCCGGCCAGGAAGGTTGCCGCAGCGCGGGCTGTCGCGCACCCCTGTCGGGCTCCGCTACTCCGATCGAATCGAGCCCACCACGTCGACCCGCTTCGCCCGGAATGCCGGGCGGAGCGTCGCGCAAAGGGTGGCGGCCGCGAGCGCAGCCAGGCCGACGACGAAGGCCACCGGATCGACCGGCGGTACCTCGAAGAGGAAGCGCTCGAGCACACGTCCCGCAAGGACGGCGACACCACCGCCGACCACGCCGCCCGCTGCCGCGACGAACGCGCCCTGTCGCAGGATCATGCCGAAGATGGCACCGGGGGCGGCGCCGAGGGCCAGGCGAACGCCGATCTCGCGCTGGCGCCGGCCAACGGTGTGGGCGAGCGTCCCGTACAGCCCGACGGTCGCCAGGAGCAGCGCCGCGGACGCGAAGGTCGTGATCAGCCAGGCCTGGAAGCGCGGCTCGGTCTCGACACTTCGGATGCGGTCACCCAGGCTGACCATGTCCTGTACCGGCACGATCGGCGAGATGGTGGCGGCGGCCTGACGGAGGTCGGTCGCGATGGCCGCGAAGTCGCGTGGAGTTCGAACGACGATCTTGATCCACGGCCAGTCGATCTGCGTGTAGGGGATGTAGATCGCGGGCTGCGGACCCTCCTCGGCTCGCCGGACCACGGCGTCCTCGACGACGCCGACGACACGGAACTCGACGGCATCCGCGGTGAGGAGGATCGTGGCACCGATCGGGTCCACACCCTTGAAGTCCCGCTCCACCAGCGCGCGGTTCACGACCGCCACCGGCGTCGCATCGGGCCCGTCGGAGGCGAGGACGTCCCGACCGCGGACGAGCTCCTGCCCGATCGTCTCGAAGTATCCGGGCGTGATCGCGTATCCGGCGATCCCGGTTCGCACCTCCTCCTCGGCGTCGCCCGGGAAACGGAACCCCGGGGCCCAGTTCGGATCCTCGAACGGAAGATTGCTCACGCCGGCGGCGTCGGTGATCCCGCCGACGGTCTGAACGGCACCGAGCGTCTCATCCCAGGCGCCCCATGTCTCCACGGGGCCTCCGGGGCGCTTCGAGGAGAGGCGGAACGAGACGAGCCCCTCGGGCTCGAATCCCGGATCGACCGCGGAGACACGGACGAACGAGTGCATGAGCGTGCTCGCTCCGATTCCGAGCAGCAGCGCGACCGCGAGCTGGGCCGCGACCAGCGCGTTTCGGAAGCCGGCCCTGCTGCCTCCGCCCGAGCCGGCTCGGTTCGATCGCAGCACCCTCGCCGGATCCCTGCGCGCGACGCCCGCCGCCGGCACGAGGCCGATCAGAACGCCCACCCCGAGCGACAGGGTGGTGGCGAGGAGGAGGACGCGGCCGTCGACCGAAATCGCATCCATCCGGGGAACCGGGGGCGACATGGCCGTGAACAGCTCGACGCCCACGAATGCGAGGACGACCCCGACCAGGCCTCCCGCCGCCGCGAGGAGAAGGCTCTCCATCACCACATGGGCGGCAAGCACGGAACGCCCGGCGCCAAGGGCGCGTCGGATGCTCAGTTCCCCGACGCGTTCGGACGTCCGGACGAGCAGCAGGTTGGCCGAGTTCATCGCCGAGATCAGCAGCAGCAGGGCCGACGCGCCGAAGAACACGCCCAGCGGGCGCTTCGCCGTACCGACGATGTCGTCGCGCAGTCCGTTCACGCCGTATCCGAGCCAGGTGCCGTCGGGGTAGACCGACCCCTCGGGAAACTCCCGGGCGAGCTCGGACGCGATCTCCTCGAGTTCGGCGCGCGCCGACTCGATCGACGCTCCCGGCGCGAGGCGCCCCAACAGGGACAGCGACCGGTTCCCTCGACTTTCGTAGCGGAGGTTGTCCGGATCGAGCGGCTGCCAGAACTCGACCGCCGCTGCACCCAGGTTCTCGGGTGGGACGAAGTCGGCGGCCAGGACGCCGACGATCGTGGGTGCCGCGCCGCCCTCGCGGGCCGGGAGCGTGCGACCGACGATGGACGGGTCACCTCCGAAACGCGTACGCCACGTACTCCACGAGAGGAGGACGGGCGGCACCGCACCACCGCCGAACTCGTCGGGAGCGAACAGCCGGCCGAGTTCGACGCCCACCCCCATCGTCTCGAAGAACTCGTCCGTGACGCGCGCCATCGGGGCGAGCCGCGGACCTTCGCCCTCGTCGGGAAGCAGGTAGCTGGCGATCTCTAGGCCCGCGATTCGCTCGAGGGTGCGGCTCCGCTCTCGAAGCGACCCCAGGTTTCCTACGGAGACACCGGCGAGGTGCTGCAGTCCGTCGGTGCCCTCGACCCACTCGCGTCCGGGGAAGGTCGCACCCACGGCCACCAGTTCGTCTTCGCGGTCGTAGGGCAGGGGACGGAGGATCACGCCGTCCACGACCGAGAGAATCGTCGTCGTGGCGCCGATCCCGAGACCGAGCGTGAGCACCGTGATCGCCGTGAACCCCGGCCGGCGCAGCAGTCCACGGAGCGCCGTCCGGAGCGCATGGATGGAGCGGGAGATACCCATGCCGCGTCGCTGCCAGGTGTCTCGCACCTGGTCGCGCCCACCGGTCGCGCGGGCTCGTCGCCTCACGTTCTCCGGCTTCCACCACCAGGCCACCGTGCGGGCGACGTCGTGCAGGTGCGCGAGTTGCACACGCCATCCTCGGCCGTCGGTGGTCGCGAGTGTACGCCACGACTCGGCGAGGTCCCCGATCAGGTGCTCCGAGCCGCGACCCTTCAGGAACCACTGCAGCAGTCGCGTGATGCGCCACGGCCGGACGCTCATTCGCCGCGTGCCTCGCGAAGCCGTGTGTCGAGTCGACCGATGAGGCCCTCCGACATCGACCGGAACATGCGGACCGATCGATCGAGCGCCTCGAGGCCGGCGGGCTGGAGGCGGTAGAGGCGCTTTCGACGTCCGCCCCTCTCCGCCGTGGGCTCGCCCATCCAGCTCGTCACGAGGCCCTGATCCCGGAGCCGATCGAGGCCCGTGTAGACGGCACCGGACGACACCGAGCGGCCGGTCCGCCGCTGAATCGCTTCGCGGATCGTCACCCCGTAGGCCTCCCCAGACTCGAGCTCGAGCACGGCGAAGAGGATCGACTGTTCGAGCTCGCCGAGAGCTTTCGACATGGATCCACCCGTCGAATGAGTAGGGGTGCGGTTATATGTACTGCAACGCAGTATATAATAGAGATAGCGGCCGAGCGCCGACCGGGAAAGGGGCACCCAGGGGGTGCGCGGTGGGTCCGGGGGTCAGCCCGCCCCGTACTCGGCGGACTCGACGGCCTCGGCGATCAGGCCGGCCCACACCTCCGGATCTCGTCCGACCAGAACAGCGCCTCGCCCTCGCCGACCTCACTCACGTGAGCGCCTCGACCAGCCAACGGTGCACGGGAGCGGCTCGCCGAAGCTCGTCGATGCAGTCGTCGACGAAGCCGGGTGTGTCGATCGAGTCCGGGAGCGCCGTGGGCCACCGCACCTGCAGCCACTTGTGACGGAGCAGGTCGGCGTGTGGGTGATCGTCCCCGTAGCCCGCGGGCACCCGCTTCAGCTCTTCCCCGACGACCGAGGCGTCCCGCGCGGCGCGGATCTCGTCCAGCGCCGCAGACAGCGCGCCCCCGTTCGCATCCACCGCGGCTCGCCACCTCGATACGTCGTCGAACATCGCACCCGCGGCGAAGCCGACCTCGTCCGGCGTCAGGCGCACGTACAGGGTGGGGGCCACCTTTCTCGCGGCGCCCTCCCAGAAGCGGAACAGGAGGTGGTCCTTGTAGCGGGCCCCGTCGGGATTGAACCGGAGGTCGTTGTTGATCGGCCCGATCGAGCCGTTGGTCCGCGGCACCGCCTCGACCTTGGCGCCGAACTCCGACCGGATCGCGCCGCCCAGGTCGGTCACGAACGCCTTGGCCGGATCGACCAGGCTCGATCGATACACATCGCGGCTCGCCTCGAAGTCGACCTTCTCGAACCCGGGCAGCCGCGCCAGCAGCGCGAGCCCCTCCTTCGGGAATCCCTCGAACGATCCCATTCCCACCTCCCCGTCCACGTCCAAGCACGCCGGCTGAGGCGCCGGCACCGAATACAAGCCGAAGATAGGGCGTGGCTGGGGCGGAGGCCATGCCCGCTCGGGTCGCTCGCTCCGGGACCCCGGGATCGGACCCTTGCCGGACTCGGAGTCGCTGTCGTATACTCCGCGGAGTGTACAACGCATACTCCGAGGCCGGCATGACTCCGAACCACATCGCGGAATTCGAACAGATGGTGCTCCTCGCCGTGCTCCAGGCGGGCGACGACGCCTACGCGCCCACCATCCGGGAGGTGTTGAAGGCGAGCGCCCGGCGCTCCGTGTCGCGGGGCGCGCTCTACCGCACCTTCGACCGGATGGCGGCGAAGGGACTGCTCGAGTGGGAGGCCGAGGACTCGAACCCGATTCCCGAGCGCGGCGGAGCCCCGATGCGCCGATTCCGGGTGACGGCGGAGGGCCGTAGGGCGCTCCGGGTCTCGCGGGAGGCGCTGCTCGCGCTCTGGGACGGAATCGAGCCCGAACTGGAGAACGCGTGATGCCGACCGCGCCGCCGCGATTCGCCGAGCGGCTTCTGCGATGGTGCCTCCGGTCGGCACCGGCCGGCGAGTTCATCCTCGGAGACCTGCGCCAGGAGTACGCGACGGTCCGGGCCCGCGACGGGGCACTACGGGCCCGCTTCTGGTACTGGGGACAGGTCGTCTCGGTCGGCGCACGCTACCTCGGGCCAGGCCGGAAGCGGCTGGCCTCGGAAGGGCCCAGGCCCGGCGGAGGGCCGACCGGCCTCGTGACGACAGCCGGCGACATCGTCCGCGACATCCTCGGCGTGACCCGCGTCTTTCGCACCGCACCCGGCTACGCGGCCGCCGTCGTCCTCACGCTCGCACTCGGCCTCGGCGTGAACGCGAGCATTTTCGGGGCGGTGGACCGGGTGCTGCTCCGTCCGCCCGAGCACGTGCAGGACCACGGGGCGTTGCGCTTCCTCTCGCTGTCGGGGCTCGGCCCTCGGTCCCTGAACTCGCCGCTCGCCTACTCGTTTCCCGACTACGAAGCGATCCGCGACGTGCCCGCGCTCGAGGCGGCGGCGGCCTACCGACCCCGTCGGCAGGTCACGATGGGGTCCGGGGTCGACGCGCGCCGCGTGATCGTGCAGGACGCCACTGCCGAGCTCTTCCCGCTGCTCGGCGTGGGGGCTGTCCGGGGTCGGTTCTTCGACGCCGCGGACGATCGCGACGGTGCTCCGCCCGTGGCCGTCCTCAGCGACGCGTTCTGGCAGAGCGCCTTCGCGGGAGACCCGGCCGCCATCGGCCGCACCGTCACGCTCGGCACCCACGCGTACGAAGTCATCGGCGTCGCCCCTCCGGGGTTCACCGGTCCGAATCTCGACGCGGTCGACCTCTGGGTGCCCCTCCGGATGAACGTCGCCCTGACCTCGAGCTGGGGCGCCCTCGAGTCCCGCGGTGCCTGGTGGCACAGAGTCGTGGTCCGTCTCGCCCCCGGCGTGCGGGATGCCGAGGCCGGGCGGCAGCTGACCACGGCGCACAACGCGGCCGTACGCGCTGCGATGGCGATCGGCCCACCCGAAGACCACGACGAGTCGCTCGGGGCCGAGGTCGAGACGGGCTCGTTCATCACCGCGCTCGGGCCGTATGCGGAGACCGAGACACGCATCACGCTCTGGCTGGCCGGCGTCAGCCTGCTCGTGCTCCTCGTGGCCGTCGCGAACGTCGCGAACCTCATGCTGGCGCGCGGTGTGGATCGGCAGCGCGAGCGCGCCGTCCGACTGGCGCTCGGGGTGAGCCGGCGTCGCCTCCTCACGGGCGCCCTCGGCGAAGGCCTCGTGCTGGCCACCGTCGGTGGCCTCCTCGCACTGCTGGTCGCGCCCCCGACCAGCCGTGTCGTCTACGACCTGCTCCTTCCGGGGGTGCCCATGCCCGGCTCGCCGGTGAGCCTGCGACTGGGCGCCTTCCTCGCCGTCGTCGTGCTGCTCAGCGCCGGTCTCGCCGCCGTCCTGCCCGCGACCCAGGCACTCCGCACCGCACCCGGCGACGTGCTCCGCCGGGCGCGACGCGGCTCGGGCCGCGGCGGCACGCGGGCACGGGAAGCGCTCGTGTTCGGGCAGGTCGGCCTGTGCGCCGTCCTGCTCGTGGGGGCGGGCCTGTTCGTGGAGAGCCTGCGGAACGCGCTCGTCGTGGACACCGGGTTCGACCACGAGGCGATCATCAACGTCGAGTTCGAGCCCCAGGCGGGGGTGGACGGCGATCGGGTCACCGAGCTGTATCGCGAGGCGCTCGTCGCCGTTTCGTCGGTGCCCGGCGTCGAGAGCGCGATCCTCTCCTCCAGCGGACGCCCGCTCTACGGGTGGGACGAGATGCACGACCTCAGGCCGAGCCGCGTGGATTCGGTCGGCGCGCTGCCCCAGGGCGGCCCGTTCACGTACGCCGGCACCGAGGGGTATGTGGAGACGGCCGGCCTCCGGATCGTGCGCGGGCGGGCGTTCGAGCGGGACGAGTATCTGGCGGACGCGGCCCCGGCCCTGATGGTCAGTCGGTCGTTCGCCGAGGGCGCGTGGCCGGGCGTCGACCCGCTCCGCGAATGCGTCACACTCTCGTACTCACCCGTCCCGACCGACGGCCCCGAACCCTGCCGCCCCGTTGTCGGCGTGTACGAGGACGTGAAGCGATCCATCGGCGATCGGGACTCCTGGTCGGTGACCTGGCCGCTCCCGATCACCGCGCCCGCGCTTCGCGGCATGCTCGTGCGCGCGGCCGGGGATCCGACCGAGCTCGTCTCGTCGATCCGTGAGCGGGTCGCAGCCGTGTCCGGCGACGTGCGCTACGTGCACGTCGTCCCGATGAGCGGGCGAATCGAGGCATGGCAGGGACCATGGCGCATGGGGGCGACGCTGTTCACCGCCTTCGGCGTGCTGGCGCTGCTGGTTGCCGCCGTGGGCGTCTACAGCGTGCTCGCGTTCTCGGTGGCGCGGCGGCGACGTGAGATCGGAATCCGCGCGGCGCTCGGCGCCGAACGGTCTGCGCTGGTCGCGATGGTCGTGCGGCATGCCGTGCGTCTCGTCGTCGTCGGCCTCGCCGCCGGCCTCGTCGCCGCGGTGTTCATAGGGCGCGCGCTCGACAGTGTCCTGTTCGGGGTGCCCGGCATGAGCCCCGGGGTGATCGGAGTCGTTGCGGCGGTGCTGGTCGGAGCCGGCCTGCTCGCCGCCTGGCTTCCCGCGCGGCGGGCTACGGCGATCGATCCGGTGGGGGCGATCGCGGCGGAGTAGGGGGGCGGTCGAGAGGGTCGGCAGGTAGGCCGACGGCGCGAGCCTCTTGAAGCTGGTGGTCGCGCAGCTTGCGCGCTTCATGTCTCCTCCGCACCGTCGAGGCAGAACACCGGCCGACCGTGAGGTCGTGATACGGTCGCCTGCTTGCGCATTGCCGACGGGGTCGGTCGGTAAGAACCAGTTATGGGAAATGGGTCTCGACCGGTGCACGGTGTTTAGAATTCGGTGACCGAATGAAAAGGTATGGCGATGAGTTGTGGGAGTCTTTCTGCTCGGCCAACGGCGTGCGGTGCGAACCGATCGGGGAGACATCCGAGCCCCGTCCCGACTACATAGCGTGTCGAGCGGAGCGTGATTTCCTTGTCGAGGTGAAAACGCTCAAACCCAATGACGAAGAGCGGTCCATCAATGCGCGCCGGAAGGCAGGCGAAGTCGTCGTGTCAGGTGCTGTCCCTGGGGAACGACTGCGCCGTGAGATTCGAGCTGCGAATCGACAATTCAAACCCCTGTTGTCGCAGCGGCAGCTAGCCACGCTCTTGGTCGTCTTCAACGATACTGGGTGCAGCCTTCACACTAAGCCGTACTCGGTGATGACGGCGATGCAAGGCCTCGATGTGGTGGGTGTTCGTGTACCTCTAGATCGAGGCATGAGACCGGGTTTTGGCGCGACGCGATCTGGTCCCGAGCGAGCTATGCGTCCCGATGCGAACACCTCAACTAGTGCACTCGGGATTCTTACTGAGGTTCAGGCGGGAAGTCTTCGCCTTGACGTGTACCACAATCGATTCGCGGTCACGCCGCTTGAGCTGGCGGTGTTTCGAGGGATAGGCCACCAGTTCTGTCTGCCAGAGAACGGCACCAACAGCGTTGATGCCAGTTGGGTCGAACGCTGAGGCACCGACCCACTCCCCATAACTAAATGTTGCCGCCTCCGTTCGCTGGCGCTCACTTCGGTGAATCACGGCTCGCGGTGCGAGCCGCGCCGGCAACACGATCACGTTAGCCGAACCCGCGTGAGCCGACCGGAAGCCCTTCCGTAGGTCCTTGACCGGATGTAGCCAGCAGGATACACTCCGGTGTGATCGAGATCCGGAAGACCGATGTGTTCGCGAAGTGGCTCGACGGCCTGCGTGATCTACGGGCACGGGCCCGTGTTCAAGCCCGCATCGAACGCCTTGCCATGGGTAACCCGGGTGATGTCGGCCCTGTCGGCGAGGGTGTCTCCGAACTCAGGCTGGACTACGGTCCGGGGTACCGCGTGTACTTTAAGAAGCGCGGGAGGAAAGTGGTGATCCTGCTGGCAGGAGGCGACAAGAGTTCGCAGTCCCGGGACATCAAGACGGCCCTCCGCCTGGCCCGAGAGCTCACGGAGTAAAGAGCAATGACGAAGACGAAGACCAGTCGGTACGACGTGGCCGAGCACCTCCGCACTCCGGAGGAGATGGCCGCCTACCTCGAGGCGTGCCTCGAGGAGGCGGATGGTGATGCCGCGTTCGTTGCCAAGGCACTGGGAGACATCGCGCGCGCGAAGGGGATGACCGAGGTCGCTCGCGACGCCGGCCTTTCTCGCGAGAGCCTCTACAAGGCCTTATCGGGCGAGCGCACACCCAACTTCGATACCATCCTCAAGGTCGTCGGAGCCCTGGGTCTCAAGCTCCATGCAGAGGCGGCACCGCTGGTGAAGTAGGACGGCTAAGCGGCGGCCTCGGCTAACTGAATGTATCTGGACTCCTCCCCCTCCTGGACCAAGAGCGGTGGTGAGTTTGAGGCGGCGGAGGTCGCGACTGCAGTCGTATCTTCGGCCCGTTGTGCGGACGACGTGTTCGCCCCGGCCATGATGGAAAGTCGCGCAGGGTGCCAATCGTTGCCTCGACCCCGTGATGACTTCAGTTATCGGCCCCGCCCTGCGCCGGTCGGACCGTGCGCCATCTCTATCTCGGTG
>JANQRP010000037.1 GCA_028284495.1 Longimicrobiales bacterium
CCGATGCACCCGCACGTTCTCCCGCCGACCCGGACGCACGCAAGTGGTCGGCGTCGTTGACCCGGACGCACGCGTGGGCACACGTTTTCGACATGCGTACTCTCCTCGTCTCGACCCTCCTCTGCGTGGCGCCGGCCGCCGTCTCCGGCCAGGCGTGGCCCGAGGGCTGGCAGGTCCGAACCGACCAGGCGAATGCCGACCCGTCGGCGATCGCCTTCACCGAGATGCCGCCGGGCCACCACGTGACGACGGGGCCCGCGGCGATCTTCTGGCGGCCGGGCGACGAAGCCGGCGGTCGGTACCGACTCGATCTCGAAGCGCACCTCTTCGACCCGGAGGGGCGCCGCGAGGCCTTCGGGCTCTTCTTCGGCGGGCGCGATCTGGCCGGGGACGCCCAGCGCTACACCTACTTCCTGATCCGCGACGGCGGCGAGTTCCTCGTGAAGGTGCGAGACGGTCGCGAGACCTCGACGCTGGTCGAGTGGACCGCGCATCCGTCGATCCTCTCCTTCTCCGATCGCGAGGAAGGTGGTGCATCCGTCCTCAACCACCTTGCCGTCGAGGCCGACGACGCCGAGATCCGCTTCTACGTCAACGACGTCGAGGTCACGAGCGTCACGCGGCGACCGGGCACGATGGAGGGAATCGCGGGGCTCCGCGTGAACCACAACCTGAATCTCCACATCTCGCGTCTCTCGGTGTCGCCGCTTCAGACGAATCCGACCGCGGAGCCGGGCGGCGCATGACGACCTCGTACTTCACCACCGGCGTGTCGGCGCTCTGCGAGATGTCGACGGCGGACGCCCAGCGGATCCTGCCGAGTCACCTGCAGCCCATCGAGGTGCGGCCGCAGCGGAGCATCCTGAACGTCAGCGCCTTCCACTTCCGGGACTCACCTGTCGGCGCTCACGCCGAGCTGATCCTGTCGGTGGTGGTGCCGCCGCTCACCGGGAACTGGACGACCTTCCCGAAGGCGGGGTTCTTCCCCTTCCTCTCCGCGACGACCTCGGCGGTGTCACGCCGTGATCGCGAGAAACGGCTCCGGATACCGACCTATCCGCACGACATCGACCTCGAGTTCGTGGAATGGTCCGACCGGCTCACCGTGAAGATCCGGAGCGAGGACCGCCCGGTGGTGGAGGTGACCGTCACGCAGCACGAGTGGTCGTCGAACACGCACCTGCTCCACTCGTTCATGATGGACGGCGAGCGGCGCCTGAAGGCGGACGTGCAGATCACCGGACGCTACACCGTGCACGAGCAGGAGCGCGGCCGGATCGCGCTGCACCGGCACCCGATCACCAGCGCGCTCACACTCGACGAGGTGTCGCCCTACCCCTTCCGCGAGCACTGGCTCAAGGAAGGCTACGAGGTCTTCCACCCGGCCCAGTCGATCTGATCCGCGCGGGCATGGCCGCAGCGACCGCCCCGGCGGCAGAGGCGTGACTCAGTCGCCGGCCACGACCACCAGGTCGAACCCGAAGGCCTGATCGCAGATGTCACCCGCGACGATGAACGCCATGTCGCGGTTCTCCCCCCCGCCCGTATCTTCTCCAAGGACTTGGTAGGCCACACGGCAGTTGAGGACCCCGACCGACGTCTCGATCTCCACGCGACCGATGAGGAACCCCTCGGCCTCGATTTCGCCGTTCGGGAACTGCTCGAATGTGAAGTCGCTGATCACCCCGGTCGCCGACGGCGACGTGCGGATCTCCACGGCGCTCTGACCGGTCCCCTCGACGCATGCGTCCCAGGTGCTGCCGAGTTCATAGAGGAGGTCGGCGGTGCCCGCATCGGGATCGCCCGACCCGCCGATGAAGGCGGTCGTCGAATACGAGCCGCCACCCGTGCATGCCCCGACGACCGGCGTTCCAGTGCTCACGTCGTTGGGGGCCCGGGGGAGCTCCAACGCCGCAACCACCGTGTGACGGAACATCGACTCCGCCGCAGCGATCAGCTGACCCTGCGTGAGCTCGAAGATCGGTCCGACGGAGCCACTCCCGCCGCAGCCCGACACGACGATCGGCAGCACGAGGGCGGCGGCAAAGCCGGCGACCCCGGATCGCGAGCGGGTGCTCGAGGGCGTTGCGCACGGCATCATCGGTTCTCTCCGGAGGTGAGCGGGAGTTCGGTACGGCCCCACTCGTTCATGGATCCATCGTAGATCGCCGCGTCGAAGCCGGCGAGCGTCGCTGCGAACCACGCAGCGGACGCGCGCTGACCGATATGACAGTAGGTCACGACCCGCGAGCCCTCGGCGGCGCCCGCCTCCGCGAGGAGCTCCCGCAGGCCGTCGAGCGGAAGCATGCGCCCGTCATCGTCGAGGAGCCGTTCGATGGGAAGGCTGCCGGCCCCGGGAATGTGTCCAGCGCGACCCGGAAACTCCTCCCGCTCGCCCGTATACGAGGCGGTGGAGCGGGCGTCGATCACCGACAGCCCATCGGCGCGATACTCCCGGGCGAGCCAGCCGAGGCCGACCACCTGATCGGGGTCGGGCGTCGTGGCGATCTCGTACACCGTGCCCTCGTAGGGGATGAAGCGGGCTTCCGTGAGTTCCCCACCGGCGGCGACCCACGCCGGCTGTCCGCCGTCGAGGAGATAGGTCCGGTCTCCCATCCCGAGCACGGAGAGCGTCCATACCACGCGCGTGGCCTGCGTGAGGCGACGCGGCGAATCGAAGACCACGACGACGTCGTTGTCGCTCGACACGTGCCGCTCCTCGAGTGCCGTCCGAACGCGGTCGAGGTCGAGCGGTAGGTCCAGCACGATCGATCCCGGCTCGGCGTAGTCGCCCTCCGACACCGCGACGTCCCCGAGCCCGATCCGCTGTGCGCCGGGCACGCGCCCGGCGTCCCACACGTCGTCCCCGCCTACCCAGAGGATCGTCGGAGGCGTGCCGTCGGAAATCCGCATCAGGAGTTCGTCGGCCTGCATCAGTGAGGGGCCGCTCTGCGCAGCGAGTCCGAGCGGAAGCAGGAGGAGGGGCAGGAGCGCCGTGGGGGCGAGCTTCTGGGTGGAGCGCATGGATCGGATGCGAGCTGAAGTGGATGAGCCGAACTGGGTGGGACGGGGGACGGGCACTCTGCCGGTGCCCATGCGCCGCCCGGGATAAGGTACACGAAGCGGCGCGGTCCGGCTCCACCCCGGCCTCGACCCGGGAGGGAGTGGCGTCGGCATGCCGCATCCTCCGGTGCCCGGGCCACTTGGCGAGCGTCCGGCAGGTCCGGTATCGTACTCCGTCTTTCCGTCCGGCGTCTCGTCCGAACGCACACAGCCGTTGAAGGAGCACCACGTGAAGCTGCACACGAAGATCGCACTGGGCCTGGTTCTCGGAGCCCTCGTCGGAGGGCTGGGCAACGCCTTCTTCGGGGGTGCTCCCTGGCTGGACTGGGTCTCGACCAACGTCGCCTACCCGGTCGGGCAGGTGTTCCTGCGGCTGCTGTTCATGACGGTCGTGCCCATCGTCTTCACGAGCATCGCGCTGGGTGTCGCGGGGATCGGCGACATCGGAACGCTCGGCCGGCTGGGCGGGCGCACGATGATGTTCTTCGCCTTCTCGACGCTCATCGCGGCGACCATCGGGCTCACGCTCGTGAACACGGTCCGTCCCGGCGGCGGACTTCCGGAGGAGACCCGCGACGCGCTCATGACGCAGTTCGCCAGCGACGACCTGGTCGTCGGCGGGCCGTCCGACTTCGGCGTGTCCACCTTCGTCGAGATCGTGCCCCGGAATCCGGTGTTCGCGGCGGCCGACACCGACATGCTCGCGCTCATCTTCTTCTCGCTCATCTTCGGCGTCGCGCTGATGATGATCCCGAAGGAGAAGGCGCAGCCCGTCCTCGACGTCCTCGACGGGATCGGCGAGGCGATCATCAAGATCATCGACATGGCCATGGCCCTCGCGCCCTACGGCGTCTTCGGGCTGATCTTCGTCATCACGTCGCAGTTCGGGTGGTCGATCCTGGGACAGCTGTCGATGTACGTGATCGTCGTCCTCCTCGGGCTGCTGCTCCACGCCGCGTTCGGCGTCTCGGCGCTCGTCCGGATCTTCGGTCGGATGAATCCGGTCCGCTTCTGGAAGTCCATCGAAGCACCGATCATCACGGCGTTTTCGACCAGCTCGTCGATGGCGACCCTGCCGACGTCCATCTCCACGGCCGAGAAGGAGCTCGACGTCCAGCCCAAGATCGCCGGGTTCGTCCTCCCCCTCGGTGCGACGATGAACATGAACGGCACGGCGCTGTTCGAGGGCGTGACCGTGCTCTTCGTGGCGCAGGTGTTCGGCGTCGGGCTGGGGATCGGCTCGCAGGTGCTCGTGATCGTGCTCGCGGTCGTCACCGCGATTGGCGCGGCGGGCGTCCCCGGTGGATCGCTTCCGCTCATGATGCTCGTCATGGCCACGGTGGGCGTCCCGCCCGAGGGCATCGCGATCATCCTCGGTGTGGACCGCATCCTCGACATGGCGCGCACGACGCTGAACGTGTCGGGCGACCTCGCGGCCTCGGTCTACGTCGATCGGATCGATCGCGAGCTGGAAGGCGCCACAGCGATGACTCCGGGGGTCACCGCCACATCCACGGTGGGAGACTGACCATGAACACCAGAGCGACGAATCGGGGCCGCCGTTCGCGCCTCGTGGCGCTTCTCGCTTCCCTCGCCTTCGTCCCCGGCTGCGCGGCACTCCAGTCGGGCGGTGACGAAACACCCACCCCCACCGGGGACGGCTCCTGGGCGAGCGCCGTGTCGGGCGCCGAGACGGACGACGGCGTGATCACGGTGCACCGGCGTGGCGACGACATCCTGTTCGAGGTCCCGCCCGAGCTGCTGGGCCGTGACTTCCTTTGGATCACCCGGCTCGCCGCCGTGCCGCCGGGCTTCCCGGGGTTCACGCCCGCGGGCGTCTCCGTCGAGGAGCAGGTGATGCGCTTCGAGCAGCGCGACGACCAGTTGCTCCTCCGCGTGATCTCGACGAGCGAGTACGCCGACCCGTCCGAGCCCATCTCGCTCTCCGTGGTCGCCAACAACTTCCCGGCGATCGTCGAGGCGTTCGACATCGAGGCGACCGCCCCCGACTCGCTCGGTGGCGGCCTCGTCATCGACATGACGGACTTCCTCTCGGGGGACACGCGCGCCATCAGCGCGCTCTCCGAGGGAAGCCGGTCTCAGTTCGGAGTCCGCGGCCTCGACGCGGACCGGAGCTTCGTCGAGCGGGTCTCCGCGTATCCGGAGAATGTCGAGGTCCGCCAGACGCAGACGTTCAACGCCGGCGACCCGCCGTCGAACGCGCAGGCCCAGTCGTTCACCATTCAGGCGAGTCAGTCGATCGTGCTCCTCCCGGAGGAGCCGATGCGTCCCCGCTACGCCGATCCGAGAGTCGGCTACTTCAGCGTGAGCCGGATCAACTACGGCCTGGACGAGCTCAAGGCGGCCGAGCAGAGGTTCATCCGGCGCTGGCGCCTCGAGCCGAGCGATCCCGCCGCCTACGCGCGCGGCGAACTCGTCGACCCGGTCGAGCCGATCGTGTACTACATCGATCCGGCCACCCCGCCGAAGTGGCGTCCCTGGGTGATCCAGGGTGTGCTGGACTGGCTCCCGGCCTTCGAGGCGGCCGGGTTCAGCAACGCGATCCAGGCGCTCGAGCCGCCCTCCCCCGAGGAGGATCCGGAGTGGGACCCCGAGGACGTCCGCTACTCGACCGTCCGCTGGGCGGCCTCCGAGACGCGGAACGCCCAGGGTCCCAGCACGAGCGACCCCCGGACCGGCGAGATCATCGAGAGCGACATCGTCTGGTACCACAATCACATGCGGTCCTACCGGAACCGGCTCATGCTGGAGACGGGCGCCGCCAACCCGCTCGCCCGTACGCTCGACATGCCGGAAGAGCTCATGGGCGAAGCGATGCGGCAGGTGATCGCGCACGAGATCGGGCACGCGCTCGGGCTTCCGCACAACATGATCGCCAGCTCGTCGTACCCGACGGAGTCGCTGCGTGACCCGGCCTTCGCCGCCGCGAACGGCGTCTCGGCCTCGGTGATGGACTACGCCCGACAGAACTACGTCGCGCAGCCCGGAGACGGACTCGCGCCCACGGCGTACATCCGGCAGCTCGGCGTCTACGACCACTACTCGATCGAGTGGGGCTACCGGGTCTACCCGAACACGACGCCCGAGGAGGAGCGGTTCTATCTCAACGAGATGATCAAGAACCACGCCCACGACCGCCGCTTCAAGTTCCTCGGCGGTGGTGACCCGCGGGCCCAGACCGAGGACATGGGCGACGACGCGGTGCTCTCGAGCACCTACGGCATCCAGAACCTCCAGATCGTCGCCGAGAACCTGGTGAACTGGACGTCCACGGCGGGTAGGGACTACTCCGACCTCGAGGAGCTCTACGGCGAGCTGCTGGGCCAGTGGAACCGCTACGTGAACCACGTGGTCTCGCTGATCGGGGGGGTGCACATCGACACCAAGACGGCCGACGAGATCGGTGCCGTCTACGAGGCCGTGCCGCGCGCGCGGCAGGAGGAGGCCCTCGAGTTCCTGCGGACGCAGGTGTTCGTGACGCCGCTGTGGCTCAACAACCCGGAGATCCTCGAGCGGATCGGGCCGGTGGGGGCCGCGGGCTCGCTCGCCGGCAGGCAGGGGCGCGTCGTCGCGTCGCTGATGTCGAGCGGCCGTCTGGTCGACATGGCGGAGATCGAGCTGACGCAGCCCGACAACGCGTGGCCGGTGGCCGAGTACGTGCCGGCCGTCCGGGACGCCGTGTTCGGGGATCTGGGATCGGTCGCGGCGGTGGACGCCTACCGTCGTGCGCTCCATCGCCAGTGGGTGGCGGTAGCCGGATCGCTGGTGGCGCCGGAGGCCGACGAGACCGCCTTCGACGCGGGAAGCGACGTGGCGTCGTCCGACGTCCGCGCCCTGGTGCGCGCGGAGCTGGACGAGCTTCGCGACGACGTGGACCGCGCGGCCCGCCGGGTCACGCACCAGCCGACGCGCGTCCACTTCGCCGACCTGCTGATCCGCATCGACGCGATCCTCGAGGGCTGAGCCCGGGCGATTCAGCTCCGCTGCTGCAGCGCGAACACCGGCACGGACGCCACGCTCCCCGCGACCGGGCCGACGAGGTACACCCATTCGTGGCCCGCGAACCCGTGCGCCAGCGCGGTACCCAGACCGACAGCGGGGTTGTAGGCGCCGCCCGAGATCGCACCCCCCGCGAAGGCCGCCGCCGCGATGGTGAAGCCGATCGCGACGCCGTAGTAGTGATTCCCCTGGACCTCCTCCGGCACGGCGACGTTCAGGATCACCAGCATGAGCAGGAAGGTGAAGAGGAACTCGACCGCGAGGACGGCGAGCACCGACGCCTCGGGATCGGGCGCGGGCGCGAAGGTCGTGCCCAGGATCAGGCCCACCGTGAGCGTCGCGAGGGCCGCGCCCGCGAACTGGACCGCGAGGTAGGGAACGAGGTCGTTCGATCTCATGTGGCCCTGCACCCGGAAGGCGATCGTGACGGCCGGATTGTAGTGCGCGCCCGAGACCGGGCCCCCCATGTACACGAGCACGGTCAGGCCGAGCCCGATGGTCAGCGGCGCGAAGGACGAAGCGGGAACGACCGCGAGGCCGATGAAGAGCACGAGGAAGTACGTGCCCAGGAACTCGGTGACGTAGCGGGGCATCGGGGCGACCTGGGCGGTAGGGGTGGCGGACGAGGGCCGAAACGTTGAACGATTGTGTCGCCGCGTCGGCGGGGTCGCCACTTCGACGCGCGGCCCGCAGGCGTCCCACACGTCCCTTCCCCGCACACCAGCCCCCTCATGCACACACGATCCGCCCGCACTGGTCTGCTCCTGTTCGCCCTCGCCCTGGCGACCTCTGCGGCCCCGGTAGCCGCCCAGTACGCCCCCGACCGCGACTGGCAGACGCGCACGCCCGAGGAGATGGGCATGGACCCGGAGGCGATCGCGGCGGCCCTCGAGATCGCGCTCGCCAGCGAGACGTCCGTCCCGAGGGATCAGGAGCTGTCCCAGTCGACCAGCTTCGGGCGCGAGCCGATGGGGTTCGGGATCGGGCCGTTCCGCGTCCGGGGTGGCCCCGCGGGCGTCATCGTGAAGGACGGCTACATCGTCGCCGAGTGGGGCGACACGCGGCGGGTCGACATGACCCATTCGGTCACGAAGACCTTCCTCTCGACCGCGGTGGGTATCGCGTGGGCGGACGGTCTCATCCCCGACCTGCATGCGCCGGTCGCCGAGCTGGTCGCGCCGATGGATCTGCCGGAGGGCGACGGCGAGCGAGGTGTCGATCGGAAGAACTTCGGCGAGTCGGACATGGTCACCCTGTTCGAGTCCGAGCACAATTCGCAGATCACCTGGGACCATCTGCTCCGTCAGTCGTCCGCGTGGGAGGGGACGCTCTGGGGCAAGCCCGACTGGGTCGACCGTCCCTCCCGCAGCAGCCCGCAGCCCTGGAACGAGGAGCGCGCCGAGCCCGGCACGGCCTACGAGTACAACGACACCCGCGTGAACCTGCTGGCCCTGGCGGCGCTGAGCGTGCTGCGCGAGCCGCTTCCCGAGGTGCTGCGCGAGCGGGTCATGGACCCGATCGGTGCCTCACGCACGTGGCGCTGGCACGGGTACGACAACTCCTGGATCCCGCTCGATGGCCGCATGGTGCAGTCGGTGAGCGGCGGTGGGCACTGGGGCGGTGGCATGTTCGTCTCCGCCCGTGATCAGGCCCGCCTGGGCCTGTTCACGCTCCGGAAGGGCGACTGGGGCGGAGAACAGCTCCTCCCCACGGAGTGGTTCGACATGGCGGCCACACCGGGGACGGCGCAGGGAGCCGGCGGCTACGGATTCATGAACTACTTCCTGAACCTGCCCTCGGCGAACGGCAACAAGCGCTACCCGGCGGCGTCCGATCAGGCGTACGCCCACCTCGGCAACGGGCCGAACATCGTGTTCGTCGATCCGGCGCACGACCTGGTCGTGGTGTCGCGCTGGATCGGCAATGGGCCCTTCAACCGGCTCCTCGACCTCGTGATCGGCTCGATCGAGGAGTACTGACGGACCGGGCCGGGTCGGCGCACCGACCCGGCCCGAACATCCGTCACTTCACGTGCAGCATGTCGCGGTAGGTGGGGATCGGCCACAGATCGTCCGGCACCACCTTCTCGAGCCGGTCGGCCGCGACGCGCACCTTCGCCATCGCCGGGATGATGTTGGCGCGCATGTGCTCGGCCTTCTCGTCGACCTCGTCCCCGCCGAGTTCGGCGTTCTGCTCGACGAGCTCGTCGGTGGCCTCGCGCAGATCGTCCACGAGCTCCGCGACCCGCTCGATCGTCTTCTTCACGCCCTTCACCTTCACGCCGACGTCCTCGGCCCGCTCCGCCGTCAGGAGCAGCTCCGAGAGGTACCGCATGGCCGCGGGCAGGATCATGGTCTGCGCCATGTCGGCCGCGGTCTCACCCTCGATGTTGATCGTGTAGAAGTACTGCTCGACGAAGATCTCGTGGCGGCTCTCGAGCTCCCGCTTCGTCAGCACCCCGTACTTCTCGAAGGTCCCGGCGTTCTTCTCCGACACCAGGTGCGGCAGCGCGTCCATCGTCGAACGAAGGTTCAGCAGCCCCCGCTCCTCGGCCTCCTCGACCCACTCGTCGGAGTAGCCGTCACCGTTGAAGACGATGCGCTTGAACGCCTTCACCTCGCGGGCCAGCAGCTCGCGCATGGCCTCGTCGCGATCCTTGCCCGCGGCCATCGCCTCCTCGACCTCGGTGGTCATCTCGTCGATGGACTCGGCCACGATCGTGTTCAGGACCGTCGCCGGGAAGGACACGCTCTGCGACGAGCCGAGGGCACGGAACTCGAACTTGTTGCCCGTGAACGCGAAGGGGGACGTGCGGTTCCGGTCCCCCGCGTGCCGCGGGAGCTGGGGCAGTGTGTCCACGCCCAGTCCGAGCAGCCCGCTCTGGCGCGATTCCGTGGCCTCGCCGGCGTCCTCGATCTGCTCGTACACGTCGGTGAGCTGGTCGCCGAGGAACACCGAGATGATCGACGGCGGTGCCTCGTTAGCGCCCAGCCGGTGGTCGTTCCCCGCGTGCGCGATCGACACCCGGAGCAGGTCCTGGTGCCGCTCGACCGCCCGCAGCACCGCCGAGCAGAAGAAGAGGAACTGAGCGTTCTCGTGGGGCGTGTCGCCGGGCTCGAGCAGGTTGCCGTGCTCGGAGGCGAACGACCAGTTCAGGTGCTTGCCCGACCCGTTCACGCCCGCGAACGGCTTCTCGTGGAGCAGGCAGGCGAGGTTGTAGCGGCGCGCCACCCGGCGCAGCGTGTTCATGGTGAGCTGCTGGTGGTCGGCCGCCGTGTTCGCGTCCTCGAAGATCGGTGCCATCTCGTACTGCGCCGGCGCGACCTCGTTGTGGCGGGTCGTGACCGGCACGCCGAGGCGGTAGAGCTCGCGCTCGACCTCGTTCATGCAGTCGAGCACCCGCTCCGGGATCGACCCGAAGTAGTGGTCGTCCATCTCCTGACCCCGCGGGGGCTTCGCACCGAACAGCGTGCGACCCGAGTTGATGAGGTCGGGGCGGCGGTAGGCGAACTCCTCGTCGACAAGGAAGAACTCCTGCTCGGCGCCGCAGGTCGGCTGCACCCGGCGGGCATACACGTCGAAGAGCTTGAGCGCGCGGCGGGCCTGCTCGTCGAGCGCCTGGATGGAGCGCAGCAGCGGCGTTTTCTGGTCCAGCGCCTCACCTGTCCACGACGCGAACGCCGTGGGGATGGCGAGGTAGGCGCCGCCAGGGCCGTCCAGGATGAAGGCCGGCGAGGTCGGGTCCCAGGCCGTGTACCCGCGCGCTTCGAACGTCGCGCGCAGCCCGCCCGACGGGAACGACGACGCATCCGGCTCGCCCTGTACGAGTTCGGACGCATTGAACTGCGCGATCGCGCGGCCGTCCCCGGTCGGAGCGATGAAGGAGTCGTGCTTCTCCGCCGTCGCGCCGGTGAGCGGCTGGAACCAGTGCGTGTAGTGCGTGGCTCCCTTCTCGATCGCCCAGTCGCGCATGGCGATCGCGACCGCCTCGGCGATTCCCGCGTCGAGGGGCTTCCCATCCTCGATCGTGGTCATGAGCGCCTTGAACGCCGCCTTCGGCAGGCGCGCCCGCATCTCGGCGAGATTGAAGACGTTCTCGCCGAACATCTGCTCGATCGGCTTCGGCTTGGGCGCGCCGGGAGCGCTGCCGCCACCGTTGCGAGCGGGGGACGGCTTGACCGCCGCGAGAGCGTCGAAGCGGGTCGGGGTGGGTCGGGACATCGAGGCGGCTCCGGTTGAGGACCGCGTGAGCGGCCCAGGGTCGGATCTACGAGCGGACGTTCGAAGGTCGACCGGAATCGGGACGGGTTCAACCGTCGAATGGCCATAATTGCCTCGGCAATATTAGCTTAGTCATCATTATGTACTATGACGACCCGGTAGCCCCGTCCGTGCGCGCGTGGCGTGCGTTGCCCGGTCCGCGGCTGCTCGTGATCGAGGCCGAAGCGTCGGTCGACGCTCGGCGGCGCCTTCCCGGCATCGTCGGCGGCATCGTCGGCGGCGTCCCCGGCGGCGCCCCGGACGACGCCTCCGGCCACGATCAGCCGCCGATCGCGTGGGTCCGGCCTCCGCCGGGTGGCGGACCACCGCTGTCGACCGCAGTCCCGGGCGAGTCCCACCCGATCTGGGACGACGTCTGGCAGGAGATCCGAGAGCAGGCGGGCACGCGGGCCGGCGGCATATGGCTGGTCGACGACGCTCACCGACTCACCGGGCCGGCGTGGAGCGGACTCCTCGGGGTGTGGGGGGGAATCCGCGGGCAGGCGCTCCCGGTGCACCTGATCCTGGTGGGTCCGGTCGGTCTCTCGGAGCGGCTGGGCGACGTGCCCCATGAACGGATTGCCCTCCCGCCCCTCTCGTCGGCGGACTGGCTCTCCGTCGACGCCACATGGTCTCCCGTCGACCGGGTCCGCGCCGCCGCGATCCTCGGGCGGTCCGCCGTGCTCCGCGCGGCCGTGGATCCGTCGCGCTCCGTCGGGCGGAACGCCCGCAGCCTCCTGCTCGCGCCGAACGCCCCGCACGCGACGCGAGCCCTCGACGCCGTGCGTACCTCGGTGCAGCGGCCCGAGCGGTACCTCCGGGTGGTCCGCGCCCTCGCCGAGGGACGGCGCGAGTGGGGGGACGTTCGCGACGCGGTGGGCGGGATGTCGGCCAGCGGGCAGCTCGGCCCCTACATGAAGACGCTGGAGGAGCTCGGACTCGTGGTGGGCGACCGCTCGCTCGACGCCGGTCCCCGGTCCCGATCCCGCCGCTGGCGTGTGGCCGAGCCCCACGTAGCGTTCTGGTTCTCGTGCATCCTGCCCGGATGGGACCGCCTCGGGGTGGACGATCCCCGGCGCCTCTGGTCCGAGATCGTGGAGCCCCGCCTCGATGCGCATGTCGGGCGGACACTCCCGCGGCTGCTCGCCGAGTGGCTGGAGTCGCCCGCCTCGACCGGCCTGTTCGGGAGCGGCGCGAGGGAGACGGGCGGTCTCTGGGGGGAGGGGTACGACATCGACGTCGCCGCCACGCTCAGGAACGGAGCGATCGTCTACGCGTGGACCCGGTGGGCGGGTGGTCCGGCGAACCGCGGCAGCTTCACGTCGGACGAGGTCGAGGCGCGCCTCGAGGAGGTTCGCGCCACCCGCTGGGGGTTCGGCCGTGAGCGGCGTCTCAAGCTGTTCGTGCAGCGGGATCCACCGGACCACGACCTCGCGCGACTCGACGCTCGCGCCCCGGAACTCGTGATCGTCGACGTCGCGCGGCTGGTCGGCCCGGTGCCGCGGGCGGGATGACGCCATGGCCGGCCGGCGGCAGGCCGTACGGACCGACGGGCCATGAACATTCACGGGCGAGACGACTACTCTCGCGACACCCGATCACCGAAGACGCAGAACCGCGCACACCTGAGAACGACTCATGCAAGATCTGCAGACACTGTCGCTGAGCCTCCTCACCGAGTGGGGATACCGGGTGCTCGGAGCCCTCGCGATCCTCGTGATCGGCCGGTGGGTCGCGAGCGCGGTCCGGAGTACGGTCCGGCGAGGCAGCGAGCGCGCGGGCGCCGATCCGACCCTGGTTCCCTTCTTCGCCAACCTCGCCTACGCCGCTCTCCTCACCGGCGTGTTCCTCGGCGCGGCGGGCGTCCTCGGAATTCCCACCGGATCGTTCATCGCGATCGTCGGTGCGGCCGGTCTCGCGATCGCCCTCGCCTTCCAGGGCACGCTGTCGCACCTCGCGTCGGGTGTCATGCTGCTCACCTTCCGTCCGTTCCAGATCGGCGACCTCGTCGAGGCCGGGGGGACGTCCGGCACGGTCGAGGAGATCGGCGTCTTCACCACGACGCTCCGCACCCCCGACAACATCCGGATCATCGTCCCGAACTCGAAGATCTCCGGCGACACGATCAAGAACTACTCCGCCAACGATACGCGCCGAATCGATCTCGTGATCGGGGTCGACTACGGCGACGACCTCGACCTCGCGAAGTCCACCATCGAGCGGATCATCTCGGCCGACGAGCGGGTGCTCGACGATCCCGCTCCGGTGGTCGAGGTCGACGAGCTCGGCGCATCCTCCGTCGACTTCGTCGTCCGACCCTGGGTGAAGACGCCCGACTACTGGGCCACGAGGTGGGCGCTGACGAAGGCGCTGAAGGAGGGCATCGAGGCCGCGGGGCTCTCCTTCCCCTTCCCCCAGCGGGACGTGCACGTGTTCAACGACGCAGCGGACTGAGTTCGGGGGACCGGAGTACGGGTAGGCTGTTCGACGTGCGGTGGCTGGTGCGCTGCCGCATCGAGGGGTGACGGGTCGCGGCCGGTCAGCCCCGGCGCCCGAGTCCGCCGCCTGTGAAGAATGTGGCACCTTCGCGGGGGATGGCGACGTATCTTTGGAGAGGAGACGAAGGCGCAAGGAGGAGCCATGAGCTTCATCGAAGACAACTTCCCGTTCCGGACGTCGCTCAGCCTCGAGAAGGTGATCGACTTCTGGGTCGACGCGGCGGCAGATTCGCGGTCGGCCTGGCATCCCCAGGCGGTAGAGGTGCTGCGGAGGCTCGAGGACGCGCCCGAGCTGCGGGGTCCTCGTGTGGATCCTGCGAGCGCCAGGCGGCACCCCGCCCTCGTGCGCATGCTGCTCAGCGCCCACTTCCCGGCGACCACCCAGGACGCCTACGGCTCGGCCGGCGCGCCGTTCTCGTTCGAGACGATCTTCTTCACCGACGGGTGCGAGCGCCTCGGCGTCCTCAGCGAGGAGGCGCTGTTCACCGGTACACGTTACGGTCCGGAGATGGTGGCCCACGGGATGTTGATGGCCGGCTACGAGCACGTGCTCCTGTACCTGTACGGCATCGACGTCGACTTCGACGCGCCGCTCGTCGTCACGATCGCCGACCCCGACACAGGCCTTCAACGTCACTTCCAGCTGGTCTGGGATCCCCAGTTCATGACGGTGACCGCCCGGAAGGGCGCGCGGCGGGCCACCCCGGAGGAGCTCGACCGACTCCTCTCGGATCCGATGGACTTCGAACTCTGGTCGAGGGTCCTGCCTCCGGAGGACTACGAACTCGGCGGACTGGGCGTCTCATGGGCCGTCGAGGTCACGGCCCCGGAGGCCAACTCGCTCCTTCGCGAGGGGCTCCTTCGGGAGGACGCCCTCGCCTCGGCTGCGCGACTCGACGAGATGCAGACGCACGTGCGGACCCTTCTCGGTCGCAGCGACATCGAGCTCGGTCTCATCGCCTTTCATCGTGACGGCGGAATCGACACCATGGACCGGGCCGCGCCGGTCGGCCGCAGCCTGCTGATGCGGAACGGCTCGGCGCCGGAGTGCCCGCTGCGTGGCAGCTCGAGCTACGCCGAGGCCCTCGAGACGACCGAGGCCCTCGTGATTCGCAACCTGAAGGGGTGCCGGTACGAGACCGGCTACGAACACGCCCTCATGCAGGGCGGGATTCGCAGCCTCGCTCTGCTGCCGCTCTCTGCCGACGGGCGCAGGATCGGCCTGCTCGAGGTGGGGTCGCCCACACCGGGAGCGATCACCCTCTACCAGGCCCTCAAGCTCGACGCTGTCACCGAGGCGTTCGCCACCGCGCTCCAGCGGAGCATCGCGGGGCGCGAGGATCGCCTCAGGGCGGTCATCAAGCAGCGCTATACCTCGATCCATCCCTCCGTGGAGTGGCGGTTCCGCGACGCGGCGGCTCACATCCTCGGAGCGGAGGGGCAGGACGAGGCGGCCTCCACCGAGGAGATCGTCTTTCCCGACGTCTATCCGCTCTACGGGCTCACCGACATCCGTGGATCCTCGGAGGCGCGCGCGCGCGCCATCCAGGCGGACCTGAACAGTCAGGTCGATGCGGCCCGCGCGGTCGTTGCCGGGGCGGCGGCCGCTCGGCGGATTCCGGCGCTCGACGAGCTCTCGTACCGGCTTGGGCGGCTCTCCGAGCGGGTCGGCTCCGGAATGGTCTCCGACGACGAGACGGCGGTCCTCGCCTTCCTCGCCTCCGAGGTCGAGCCCCTGATGGAGCAGCTGGCGGAGTTCGACCCGGCGGTGGCGGAGAACGTCGAGGCCTACCGCGAGAGCCTGGATCCCGAGCTCGGGATCATCTATCGCGAGCGGCGCGGCTTCGAGTCGAGCGTGGCACGTTTCAACGAGATCGTCGGCGCCGCCATCGACCGCGAGCAGGCCGTGGTGCAGGAGGTCTTCCCTCACTACTTCGAGCGGTTCAAGACGGACGGTGTCGACTACAACGTCTACGTCGGCGACTCGATCGCGGAACGGGGTGGCTTCAACGTGCTGTACCTCCGGAATCTGCGGCTGTGGCAGCTTCAACTCGCGAGCCGGATTCAGTGGGCGCTCGACGACGCCCGGTCCGAGTTCGAAGCGGAGCTGCCCGCGACCCATCTCGTACTGGTCCAGGATCACCCGCTCGCGATTCGCTTCCGTGTCGACGAGAAGCGCTTCGACGTGGATGGCGCCTACAACATCCGCTACGAACTCGTGAAGAAGCGCATCGACAAGGCGCGCATTCTCTCGACGGGCGAGCGGCTCACCGGTCCGGGCACGCTGGCCGTCGTGTACTCGCAGCAGCGCGAGGCCGAGGAGTATCGACGCTACCTCGAGTTCCTGATCGAGGAGGGGTTCTTCGAGGGTGAGATCGAGGAGTACGAGCTCGAGGACATGCAGGGCGTCCACGGCCTCAGGGCCTTCCGGGTGGCGATCCCGGCGCGGGGGACGGCGGCGACGGAGACCCCGCCTCGGCGGCCACGGCTGACCGACGCGCGGCGGCTCGCCCCGACCCTGTCGCCGCCGACCGGCTAGTCGGCGCGAATCGCGGTTGCCGGGTCCACGTCGACCGCCCGCATCACGGGAACGAACCCCGACGCGGCCGCGACCCCGACGAGAAAGGCGACGGCCGCGGTCAGCACGACCGGATCGTGCGGCCCGACCGAGAAGAGGAGGATCCCCAGCGCCGGGCTGCCGAGCCAGGCGATCGCGAATCCGATCATCAGGCCGAGGCCGACGGGAACGGAGAGCTGTCGGCCCACGAGGCCGGCAAGCCTCGACGCACGGGCGCCCAGCGCCCGACGAATGCCGAGTTCGCGTCGCCGCCGGTGGACGGCGAACGAGAGAACCGCGTAGAGGCCCGTCGCGGCCATGAGCATCGACGCCACCCCGAGAATCACGAAGGCGACGCCGAACACCGGATAGAACCAGGAACGGTTCCGGGTGTGCTCGGCGAGCGACCGGACGTCGTAGACGGGGAGGTCCGGGTCGAGTGCCGCGACGACGGCGCGAAGGTACGGAGCGAACTCGATGGCGGGGTATGGAGTCCGCACCAGAATGCTTAGGAACGAGGGGTCGTACTGCGTCGCCGGCACGTAGAACCCCGCGGGTGACGCGGCAAGCGGGCTCTCCGCGGGCACGAACCCGTTCAACATGAGGTCCGGCACCACGCCGACCACCGTCAACTCGGGGCTGTCCACCGCGCGCCCCCACTGGAACGTCCGGCCGATCGGATCGCGGTCTCCCCAGAATCGCCGGGCGAACGAGGCGTTCACGATGGCGACCGGTTCCGAGTCGGCGAGGTCCGCGGCCGTGAAGTCTCTCCCCTCCACGAGCGGCGCACCCACCGCGTCGAAGAATCCTGATCCCACCATGGCCACGAGCATCCGGGTCGGACCGGCGGCGGGATGCGGCTCCTGGCCGGCGACCTGCACCGGGGTGCTGCCCGCCACACTGGCCGGGAGAACCGACGCGAGCGCAGCGGACTCCACCAGCGGATCGAGCGCGACCTCTCGGGTCAGGTCCGCCCAGAAGCGCTGCCGGTCGTCGCGCTCCGGATACACCGTGGGGAACAGCCCGACACGAGCGGTGAGGATTCGATCGCCGTCGTAGGGAAATTCGTGCGACGTGTATGCGAGCATGCTCCGAGTCATCAGGCCCGCGCCCACGACCAGAGCGAACGACACGGCGACCTGCACCACCACGAACCCGCGAGCGAGGCGCCCGATCTTCAGACTCGTGGAGCCCCGTTCCTGGTCACGGAGGGTCGACGCCACGTCCGATCCGGCCACCTTGAGCGCCGGCACCAGCCCCGACACCAGTGCGGTGACCACGACGAGCCCGAACGCGTAGCCGAGCGCCGCCCCGCTCATGCCGAACTCGATGTACCAGGGCCGCTGCGTGACGGACGCGACCGTCGCGGAGTCGAACGTCCGAAGCGCCCCGTGCGTCAGCATGATCCCGACCCCGGCACCGCCGGTGGCGAGCACCAGGGCCTCGGCGAGGAAGGGCAGCGCCATGCGGAACCGGGTCCCGCCGAGCGCTGCCCGGAGCCCCGCATCTCCGAGCCGGGCGGAGGCGCGGGCGAGGAGCAGGTTGGCGACGTTGGCACAAGCCACCGCGAGGACGAGGAGACCGCAGACCTGCAGCGCGAGGAAGATGACCACGCTCTCGGGGCTGCTGGTTGCCTCGAGCAGCGTCGCCACCCGGGATCCCTGGCCCGCATTGGTGGCGGGGTACTCGGCCGCCAGCGCGTCGGCGACTCGCGCGACATCCGCGGCGGCCTCGTCGCGGGAGACTCCCGGTCGCAGCTCGCCGATCGTGCCGTAGAACCTCCCCTGCCAGCGCTCGGTGGCCGACGGGTCGTCGTCCATCGTGATCCAGACGTCCTGGTTGGCGGGCCATCCGAATCCCTCCGGCATGACCCCGACGATGGTGCCCGTCTCGCCGTTCACCCGCACGGAGCGGCCGAGTACGTCCCTGCTCCCTCCGTACCGTTCGTGCCAGACGTGGTGTCCGATCACGAGGAGTCGCGGCGCACCCGGCGTGTCCTCTCCGGCGCGGAACGTCCGTCCCAGCACCGGCTCGACCCCGAGCATGTCGAGTACCTCCGCCGAAACGAAGCCGCCCTGGTAGCGAACCGGACCCGCGTCCCCGCTGAGATTGGCCGTGCCGGTCCAGTAGGTGCCGATCCGCGCGAAGGCCGTGAGTCGCCATCGAAGCTCCACCACGTCCTGGCTCGCGAAGCTCAGACGATCCGCCTGGGTGGGTGGCAGGGTGCGATCGACGCGGTGGATCGCGAGCAGGTTCGCCTCGTTCGGCAGGTCCATCCCACGGAGGAACACGGAGTGGCCGAGCGAGAACGTGAAGGTCGAGATCCCGATTCCCAGCGCGAGAACGAGGAGCGCGGGAGCTGCGCTCGCGGGTCGGCGAAGCACGGTACGGACGGCGACGCGGACCTCGTTCGCGAAGGCCCGGGCGCCGGGGGCGAGTCTCTCCCGCCATCCGTGGGTGGTCGCGAGCGACGCGGCGTGACCGAGATACCACAGGTCCGCCCGCACGCGCCCCACGTTCGCACGCGCCTCCGCGTACTCCTCCCTGGCATCCCCGACGATGCTCCGTCCTGCGATCGAGGTGCCGAGAACGCGGAGGAGCACCCATTCCGCGGCCCGCGGCGGGCGGGGTGCGTTCATGCGGTTCCGCCGAGTACGCCGTCGAGCCCGTCCCAGAGGCGGAGCAGCGCGCTCTGGGATCGCTGGAGCACCTCGACCCCCTCCGGCGTCACGCTGAAGCATCGCCGCGGGTGCCCGCCCCGCCGTGGTGTGGAGGCCTCGGTGACCCACTCGACGAGCCCCTTCGTCTCCAGCCGATCGAGCGTGGCATAGAGCGCGCCCCGGGAAACCCGTCGACCTACCTGGCGATCGAGCTCCTTGAGGATCGAGAGCGCATACGCCGCGTCGTCGAGGCGGAGGATCACGAGCATCACCATCTGCTCGAATTCGCCCGGGTAATCGGACCGAGGGGACACACGACCTCCTTGCGCTACGATGTCTGCAATATATACATCGACTCGATGCAGGAAATGTAGACATCGACGTTCATGGTGCAACCACGGGAAAGGAAGGGGACGGATGAGGACCAGGATCATGACACCGACCACACGACGTCGGGCGTGTCGAAACCGGGCGCTGTCGGTCGCGATGGTGGCGCTGAGCGCCTGCCAGTCCGACGGCGCCGCCCAGACGGCGCCCAGCGCCGACGCCCGGATTCTCTCGGCCGATCAGGTGATGTCCGACGGCTCGGCCGTGCCGATCCACCAGATCGAGACGCTCGTGACGAGCGCGCCGATCCCGTCGGGGGGCCTGGTGGGCGGAATGTCGGTCGATGCGAAGGGCAACGTGTACTCCGCGGATTTCGAGGCGTCCGTATGGCGGATCGCACCCGACGGAGAGGCGTGGCTGCTGAACGACGAGTTCACCTCCGCGTCGGGTAATCTGCCGCTCCCGGACGGGTCCCTCCTGCAGGGAGAGTGGACCGACAACGTGATCTTCCGGATCGCCCCGGACGGGTCGAGGACCGTGTTCTCGGACTCGGGTCTGGACGGGCCGGTGGGGATCGCTCGGATGATCGACGGCGACTTCGTGGTCGCGAACTGGCGGGGCGGCTATCTCGCGCGTGTCCCGGCCGAGGGCGGACCCGCGGTGGAGCTCGTCCGCGATGCCCGGATGAACCGGCCCAACGGCGTGGTCGTGGACGGGGCGGGAAACGTCTACGTGTCGGACCTCGAAGTCGGGAGCGTGTTCAGATGGACGCCGGGAGCCGGTGTCACGATCCTCGCCGAGCTGCCCGGCAGAGGGAACGCGCACGCCGCCATCGCGGGAGGCGGGCTCTACGTGAACAAGATCTGGGACCACGTCATCTATCGAGTCGATCTCGAGACGGAGGCGTACGGCATCGTGGCGGGCACCGGCCGGGCCGGGTACGACGACGGTCCGACCGGGTCGGCCACCATCGAAGAGCCCAACGGGATCGCGACGGCCCCGGGCGGAGAGGTCATCTACTTCAACACGCATCGCGGCGTCATGGGTCGCGGCAATCCGGGCACGATCATCCTTCGGCGACTCATGCTCCCGGAGTGAGTGCGTTCCGACGGCTCGCTCCGGACGATCGCCCGCCACCGGCGACGCCGACCGCCCGAATTCCGCGTCGTTCCGTCACCCGGTCGTGACGACTTTTTGAGCCGGCCGGACGGGCGTGTAGGATGGAAGGTCCACACGTCGATCCACTCCCCGGTCGCCTCCGCCCTTGAGCTTCGTCCACCTCCACACGCACTCGGAGTTCTCCCTCCTCGACGGGGCCAACCGGCTCCGCGACCTGGTACACCGGGCGAAGCGGTACGACATGCCGGCACTCGCCCTCACGGACCACGGGTGCCTGTTCGGCGCATGGCAGTTCCAGAAGCAGGCCCACGCGGACGGGCTGAAACCGATCGTCGGGATGGAGGCGTACGTCGCCCCGGGCGACCGGCGTGACCGCACGCGGGGTGAGGCGGGCGGCAAGAGCTACTACCACCTCGTGCTGCTGGCGCAGAACCGGACCGGCTACAGGAACCTGGTCAAGCTCTCCTCGATCGGGTACACGGAGGGCTTCTACTACAAACCGCGGATCGATCGGGAAGTCCTGCGTGCCCATTCCGAGGGGCTCATCGTCTCCTCCGCGTGTCTCGCGGGCGAGGTCGCGCGCAGCCTCATGTCGGACGACTGGGACGCCGCTCGAGAGGCCGCCTCGTGGTACGCCGACGTCTTCCGCGACCGCTACTACCTCGAGGTGCAGGGCCACGACTCCCCGGGTCAGCACGAACTCAACCGGAAGATCCTCACGCTCGGCGACGATCTCGGGCTTCCCGTGATCGCGACCAACGACGCGCACTTCCTCAAGGCGGAGGACCACGAGGCCCACGACGTCCTCCTCTGTATCGGACTCGGGAAGGACTTCGAGGACGAGAGCCGGATGCGCTACGACGAGGGGCTCTACTTCAAGAGCGCCGAGGAGATGGCGGAGCGCTTTCCGGACCATCCGGAACTCCTCGAGAACACGCTCCGTATCGCGGACGCCGTCGAGCTGGACCTGGAGACGAGCTATCACCTCCCCGCCTTCCCCCTCCCCGAAGGACACGACGACGAGAACGACTACCTCGAGCACCTCACCCGGGAGGGCGCTCGCTCGCGGTACGGCGAGCCGCTCACCGAAGAGCAGCGCGAGCGGCTGGAGTACGAGCTCGGCGTCATCCTCGAGACGGGCTACGCCGGCTACTTCCTGATCGTCCAGGACTTCATCCGCTGGGCCCGTGAGCACGACATCCCGGTGGGACCGGGGCGGGGATCCGCCGCCGGCTCGATGGCCGCGTACTCGCTCGGCATCACGAACATCGACCCGCTCGAGTTCGACCTGCTGTTCGAGCGGTTCCTGAACCCCGAGCGGATCTCGATGCCGGACGTCGACATCGACTTCTGCTTCGAGCGCCGGGGCGAGGTGATCGACTACACCCGCGAGAAGTACGGCAGGGACGCGGTCGGTCAGATCATCACCTTCGGGACGATGAAGGCCCGCGCCGTCATTCGGGACGTCGGTCGGACGCTTGGCTTCGAGCCGTCCGAAACGGACCGGATCGCGAAGCTCATCCCGAACGCGCCCGGGCAGTCCTTCACGGTCGAGGAGGCGGTGAAGGGCCTGAAGGAGGTCAAGGAACTCTACCGGAAGGACGAACGGCACAGGCGGCTCTTCGACTACTCGATGACGCTCGAGGGGCTGAGCCGTCACGCGTCGGTGCACGCGGCGGGCGTGGTGATCGCGCCCGGCCCGATCGACGACTACGTGCCCGTCTGCGTCCAGACCGGCAAGCAGGCCGCGGACGACGACGACGCCATGGTCGTCACGCAGTACGACATGAACAGTCTGGAAGAGGCTGGCATGCTCAAGATGGACTTCCTCGGGCTCAAGACGCTCACCGTCGTGCACGACGCGGTGGAGGCGGTGAAGGCGCGGGTCGGCGCGCTGAAGCACCCCGACAGCGGCGAGACGTACGGGAGCATGGACGACATTCCTCTCGACGATCCGGCGGTGTACGAGATGCTCCGTCGCGGGGGCACGAGCGGCGTGTTCCAGTTCGAGTCGTCGCTCGCGACGGACAAGTTGCGGGCGATGCGCTGCGATCGCTTCGAGGACCTGGTCGCCACCAACGCGCTCATTCGCCCGGGTCCGCTCGACTCCGGCATGACCGACGTCTACATCCGTCGGAAGCTCGGCCGCGAGGACGTCTCCTTCCTCCACCCCGACCTCGAGCAGACGCTGGAGCCGACGTACGGCATCATCGTCTATCAGGAGCAGGTGATGCGGATCGCGAACGTCCTCGCCGGCTTCTCGCTCGGCGAAGCGGACGTGCTCCGGAAGGCGGTCGGAAAGAAGAAGGCCGACCTCATCGCGGAACAACTCGGCAAGTTCGTCGAACAGGCCGTGGCCCGCGGCGTGGACGAGAAGATCGCGAGCGAACTCGCCGAGCAGATCGAGACGTTCGGTCGGTACGGGTTCAACAAGTCGCACTCGGCCGCCTACTCGCTCGTCTCGTACCACACCGCCTGGCTCAAGGCGCACTACCCGGCCGAGTTCATGGCCGGCCTGCTCTCGTCCGTGCTGGACCGGACGGACGACGTGGTGAAGTACATCGCCGAGTGCCGCGAGCTGCCGCGACATCTGCCGAGACTCGAACGGCCGGTGGAGGTGCTGCCGCCCGACGTCAACGAGTCGGGCTGGAAGTTCACGGCGATCGGGGGCACGCAGGTCCGTTTCGGACTCGGTGCGGTGCGGGGCGTGGGGTCGAGCGCCGTGCAGTCCATTCTGGATGCACGTGCGACGGGCGCTTTCACGTCGCTCTTCGACTTCCTTACCCGCATCGACACGCGCGCGCTCAACAAGCGGGCCTGTGAGGCTCTCATCTGCGCCGGCGCGCTGGACGCCTTCGGGTCGCGGGCGCGGCTCCTGACGGGACTCGACACCGCCTTCGCCGAGGTCCAGGCGCGACAGGCCGAGGAGGACGCCGGGCAGGAGAACCTCTTCGGCGGGGGCACGCCCGGGCTCGAACGTCAGGATCCGAAGCTCCCGACCGTGCCGGACATGGACGAGGCCGACCGGCTCAAGCGCGAGAAGGAGGCGATCGGGTTCTACATCTCGGGGCACCCGCTCGACCGCTTCCGTGACGTCGTCGGCGCGTTCGACACCGTGAATACCCGCGCCCTCCAGGAACGCGCCGGGCGGAAGGTCGAGCTCGCCTGCGTCGTCACGAACGTTGCACGTCAGATTTCCCGCCGTGACAACTCCGAGTGGGGAAAGATCACGGTCGAGGACTTTCACGGCACCGCGACAGTGCTCGCCTTCAAGGACGTCTGGCAGGCCGCCCGGGAGGCACTGGTGGAGGACGCGGTGGTGCTGCTTCGCGGTCAGGTCAGCGATCGCGATCGTGACGTGGAAGACCCGCCGATCTTTCTCGACGAGGTGCAACCGCTCGAGGAGCTGCCGGCATCGGGCGTGCTCGCCGTCCAGATCGAGCTGCCGATCGGCGCCGACCTCGCTCCCGACGTGTTCGCCCGCGCGAAGGAGATCCTCGCCGCGCACCCGGGAACCACGCCGGTCGAAGTCACGCTGGGCGCCGACAACGGAAGCCCGCCTCCGCGACTCCGCTCGCGCTCGCTCTCCGTGGATCCGATGAACGGAACGCTCCCGGCTCTGCGAGAGCTGTTCGGGGCCGGTCGCGTCCGTCTGGTGCGGCGGGGCGGACTTCCGGTGGAGCCGCCGGCCGGGTTCTGACCGCCGGCGTCAGTCCGGGCGACCGAGCGCGACGTAGCGGCCGACCAGCTCGGTCCCCTTCCCGCCGTCACGCCCTCCCACGCGAATCGGAACGTCGACGCGGGCTCGCCCTCTCCGGCCCAGCGTCCGCTCGAATCTCTCCCGCGCTCGCGACGGCGGCGCCTGCGCGACCGCACGCACGTCGCCGGTGATCGGCGCGTCGAACCGCGCGTCGAGCTGGTGGATCACGACGTCGGCCGCGACACCCGCCTCCTCGACCCAGCCGTGCACCAGAAGCCAGCCCGCGATCAGCGCCGCCGACACCGCGCTACCCCCGAAGAGCGTCCCGTGGCCGTTCCGGTTGGGCTCGAAGGGAGCGGTCAGCTCGACCCGGCCGGGCCCGTGCTCCAGGATCTCGATCCCCAGGGCGCGGGCGAGCGGGATGTCGTCGTGCAGCGTGTCGAGGGCGTGGGCGAGTGTCCGTTCGGCGTTTTCCATTCCCAAGGCTGGCTCCGTTACGTGTGCACCGGAAGGCCCGCGACCGAACTTTTCCTTGCGCCCGGTACCGGTCGTCCCCGATGTTCGGCTTCCGTTCGGGCAGCGGCCCGAGACTCGAATCGACCCCGACATGGGAGGTGGTGAGGATGCCGGTCATCGATGTGAAGCACGGGACCTTCGGCTGGATCGACGTGATGACGACGGACGCGTCCGTCGCGGTGCCGTTCTACGAGAAGGTCTTCGGGTGGACCACACAGGAGATGCCGGGCGGCGTCGGCCCCTATCACATGTTCTTCCAGGGCGACCAGCCCGCCGCCGGTCTGGGCGAGATGAGCGACGAGATGAAGCAGCAGGGCGCGCCGTCCGCGTGGAACTCCTACGTCGAGGTCGACGACCTCGAGGCCGCGGTGGGCAGGGTACCGGACCTCGGCGGCGCGGTCGTGGTGCCACCCATGCCGGCGGGGGAGTACGGCAGGCTCGCGGTCATCCGCGATCCGGCCGGCGCGCACGTGAGCCTCTGGCAGAACAACGAGAAGCCCAACCGGGGGACGTACAACGAGGCGGGCTTCCTGACATGGAACGAACACGTCTCCCGAGACACCGCCGCGGCTCGTGAATTCTACTCGGCCCTGCTCGGCTGGGAGTGGGACGAGATGGAGATGCCTCAGGGTACGTACTGGGTGATCATGAATGATGGCCGCGCGAACGGTGGACTCATGGCGATGACCGACGAGTGGCCCGCCGAGGTGCCGGCGCACTGGTCGGTCTACATCGGCTCCGACGACGTGGATGCGTCCGCCGAGGCCGTGAAAGCCGCGGGCGGGCAGATCGTGGTGGAGCCGATGGACATCTCGGTCGGCAGGTTCTGCGTGGCGCAGGATCCGACCGGTGCCGCCTTCACGATCTTCAAGGGCGGCGACATGTAGGCCCCCACGGGGTCCTTCGCTGCGGCGCTCTACCGGCCGCCGAGACGTCAGGCTTCGAGCTCGACGATCTCGGCGGCCGGTCGGCCATCGGGGGTCGTGGTGAGGCGGGCCAGCGTGACCGGCAGATCGAACCGCCGAGGACCGCAGCTCCCGGGATTGAGCCACAGCACGCCTCCGATCTCCTCGACGAGCGGACGGTGCGTGTGCCCGGTGATGACGACGTCGATCTCCGCCGCGACGGGGTCGAGGTCGATGTCCTCGCGGATGTGCTTCATGTAGACACGGAGAGAGCCCCCGGGCACCTCGACGTCCGTCACGACGTCCAGCGGGAGCCGCTCCGCCACGTCACCGTAGTCGGTGTTCCCCCGGACGGCGTGAATGGGAGCGATCTGGCCGAGCTGCTGCAGGATGTTCTCGGCGCCGACGTCACCCGCGTGGAAGATCAGGTCCACGTCGCCGAGGGCGCCCAGCACCTGCTCGCGGAGCAGGCCGTGGGTGTCGGACAGGACGCCGATCCGGGGGGTCGCGCCGTCCCGACCGGGGGTCAGGACTCCACCCCCGGGTCGGGACCGAGCCGATACCCCCTGCCTCTCACCGTCTCGATCAGCCGGCTGGCGCCCTCCGCCTCGACCTTCCCGCGGAGGTTTCCGAGGTGGACGTTCAGCACGCCGGTCCCCGGATCGAACGTCAGACCCCAGACCATCCGGAGCAGCTCGTCCTTCGAGAAGACGCGGCCGGGCTTCAGCAGGAGCGTCTCCAGGAGCTTGAACTCGATGTTGGTAAGGTTGACCTCGCGCCCGTCCCTGCGGACCTCGCGCTTCACGCGGTCGAGCTCGAGATCGTCGTAGCGCAGGACGGTGTTCTTCTCCATCCCCACGCGTCGCTTCAGCGCGAGAAGGCGCGCCTCGAGCTCCCCGATCCGGAACGGCTTCGGCAGGTAGCCGTCGGCCCCCTGGCGGAGCCCCTGGATCACGTCGTCCTCCTCGTCTCTCGCCGTGAGCATCAGGATCGGCGTCGTCACGCCGCGGTCCCGGAGGTGCCCGGCCACGTCGAACCCGCTGATTCCGGGCAGCATCACGTCGAGCACGATGACGTCGAACGAATCGATCGACGCGCGTTCGAGTCCCTCTTCGCCGCTGGAAGCGGCGGTCACGGCGTGGCCGGCCTGCTCGAGACCGCGTCGGATCACGTCGACGACGTCCTCCTGGTCTTCGACGACGAGGATCGACAGTGGAAGGTCGCTCATGGCTCCCTGTTCTGCGTGGTGCGGGTCGCGTCCAAGGTGGTGCCTGTCGACGTCTCCGACTAGGTCTGGGCGGACGGCCTGCCTTCCGACGCACGCCGGCGCTCGCGCGTGACCGCCCGCTGCACACGGATCAGGAGCACGGCGACCAGGACCGGAGAGGCGACCAGGGTCGTGACGAGCGTGACGCCGAGGAGGGTTCCGGTGTCGGCTCCCAGGGCGGCTCGAAGACGGGCGACCTGAATCGCGAACAGGAGCGCGACGGTCCCGAGCTCGACCCACCCGAGCACGCCGTCGAGTTCCTCGAGTACGCGCTCCCTCGCCGGCTCGGGGAGGGCGAGGAAGGCGGCCTTGTCCGGGATGTTCACGCTCTCCGGCTTCGAGCGCGTCCGAAGACGGGCCCACCCGACCACCCCGAGCACGACGACGCCGACGCCCGGCAGCAGGAGCCACCCCGCGAGGCTCCGCTCCGCCCAGGCGTCCGGCCGACCCAGCGCGTCGAAGTGCACCGGGACACTCGTCGGCAGGTCGCCGTACACGGCGAACGACCAGACGACGAGGACGGCGAGGAGGATCCAGGCGGCGATGCGGGTCACGGGGACTCCAGTGCGGCGCGGACCCACCGGCCCCATGCCGTCGGCGCCTCGACGTGAGGCGCGTGGCCGGAGCCGTCGATGACGGTCACGGTCGCGTCGGGTGCGGTCGTTTCGATCCGTCGGGCCAGCGACACGTACTTCGGATCACGGGCCCCGACCGCCACCCGGATCGGCACCCTGGCGACTCGAAGGCTGTCCCAGGCCGGCGGCATCGACCCCGTACCGAATTCCCGGAGCCACGTCGCGAGGGACGGTCCGTGGGCGGACTCCCGAACGCTCCGCTGCCGGGCGGCCTCGTGCGCGGGCAGATCCGCTCGACTCGCGAAGACGTCCTGCGCGAGCCAGTCGTCGAGCACGTCGGGTAGCAGCTCGGCGTCGAATCGGTCCGCCCACCGGGCGTCCCCGTCCCTGCGCGCACGTCGCTCCATCGGGTCCTCGATTCCGGGGTTCGGGCTCTCCAGAAGCAGCGACGCCATGCGGACCCCCCGCTCCAGGGCCGACAATGCCAGGCGGGCCCCCATCGAGTACCCGAGCCAGTCGGTGGGTCCGTCGCCCAGGAACTCGTGACGCACCGTCTCCAGGAGGTCCACGAGCGAGTCGCCGCCGGCATGACCGGGACGGGCCGGCTCGCTGCCTCCGTGGCCCGGCAGGTCGATCGCCACCACCCGCCGGATACGGGAGATCCGGTCGAGTTCTTCCACCGGCCACCCGTCGACGCCCGAGGCGAAGCCGTGAAGGAGCATGAGGCCGGGTCCGTCCCCGCCGGTCCGCACCCGGAGCGCCGGAGCGCCCGGAGCGTCGAACCGGTGGTCCCTCACCAGTGGGTGTCGACGACCTTCCCCGCCTCGTCGACCTCGTAGAAGCCGAGGTCCCGCCCGGTGCGCGCCTTCGCGATCCAGAGGATCTGGCCGGTGTGCATCGAGAAGTGCTCGACGACGTGATAGAGGGCTTCTCCGACCGTCGTCTCGAGGCCCTGGATCGAACGGGGCCGGGTAAGCTCGTCGGGCGTGAGCGCCGCCACCACCCGCCCGGCATCCTCCAAGGCGGACGCGAGGCGGCCCCGGACCTCCTCGAGCGGCTCGGGAGGAGCCCCGAACTCGCTGGCACGATCCCGCCGGTCGGGCGCGCCGCCAATGCCGTGCACGACCCACTGGCGGACGTTGCCGGACAGGTGGCGGATGAGATGCCCGATCGAGTTGGTCCCCGGAACCGGACGCCACCAGGCGTCGTCCGGTCCCAGAAGGGCCAGCGCGCCATCGATCTTCGCGGGGTACTCGGCCACGAGGTACCGCAGGCTCGTGTCGAGGAAGATCCGCCCCGGGTCGGGCGGAGGGTCGAAGCCGACCGTCACCGGCGGGACTTCTTCCTCTTCTTCGGCTTGCGGCCCTGATTGGGGTGCTCCAGATGCTGCCAGGTCTCGCCCCGGCGAAGCATGTGGATCGTGCTGGCCGCCACGCCGAGCTTGCGTGCCCACTCCGCCCCGGACGTCGCCCAGCGGTCGGCCTCCTCGTCCCAGTCGTCCAGGATGGTCCGCGCCTGCTTGAGCGTCAGTTCCGCGTGCGGAGACCGCTCCCCCTGGAGCCATACGTTGTGTCCGCCCCAGCGGCCCGCATGCTGCAGCGGACCGGGGAGGTGCTTGCCCGAGGTGCCCATACAGTAGTGCCGCACCTGATCGGCTGTATACTTCGGGTACTTGCGCGAGATCTCGGCGTACGAGCGGCCAGAAGCTGCAAGGTCGCGCCACTTTACGACGAGGGAGCCCGGCGGTTTCGCCATGGGGTGTCTCCTCAGATGGACAGTGGTGGCCTGATGGATGGACAGTCAGGCCTTCGTCAGCCATGGTACGGTCGCGAGGGCCCTTTCACAAGGAAGCTTTCACAGGGAAGACGCTGTTCATGGCCCGCACTCCGGCAGATCCGTTCGACGAGTGGCACGACCAGCTCGCGACGCAACGCAGCAGGATTCGCGCGTTCGGTGACTTCGAGCCGGACGTGTTCAACCGGCGCCCCGAAGAGGGGAAGTGGTCGATCGGCGAGAACCTCGAGCACCTTTCGCTCTCCCTCGGCCCCTACCTCGGCGCGATGGAGCTGGCCATCGACGGAGCCCGGACCGCGGGACGAACCGGGACCGGACCGTGGAAGCGGGGTCTGTTCATCGGGTGGTTCGTGAAGTCGGTCGAGCCTCCGGTGAAGACGAGGTTTCCGACCTTCCGCGCGCTCGTGCCCGCCGAGGCGCTCGACCGAGACCGGGTGGTCGAACAGCTCCTGCGGTTGACCGGCGACTTCGGCGGGGTGATCGACGCCATGCGCGGACTCGACCTGGGCGGGATCCGCTTTCCCTCGCCGGTACTCCCGCTCCTCAAGCTCGACCTCGGCAGTGGCGTGGATCTGATGCTCGGGCACAACCGACGGCACCTGTGGGCGGCCGACCGGATCCTCGCCCGCGAGCCGGATCACGACGCGGTCTGATCAGCGCGCGGCGATCGCCGCCTCGAGGAACCGCCGGATCGCCGGCGCCGTCACGGCGCGCCAGGTGGCGTGGCCCGGCCACACGAGTTCGAAGTGCCCGGCATCCGGAACCTCGTGCGCCTCGGCCGGGTCGCCCGAGGCCGCAGCGCACCGCGCGTAGCGCTCGACGTGCGCGGTCGGCACGGTCCAATCCAGCTCGCCCGAGAGAAGGAGCTGCGGCACCCCGATGGGGAGCAGCCCGGCGGGGTCCGCGAGCGCCATCCGGTCGGGCCGCCGGTCGGGCTCGCCCGCCAACAGGTCCGACACCGCCGAGGCCGGACATCCGCGGTCCGAACGCGCATGGAAGTCGCCGAGATCCGTGATCGGCGCGAGTCCGACGACGCCGATCGGCCGAAGCGGATCGACGCCGCGCAGGCGCGCTCCATCGCCGGAGGTGCGCAGCGACGGGCGTGCCGCGAGCCAGAGGGCGAGGTGGCCACCCGACGAGTGTCCGACGGTAACGATCCGGGAGAGGTCGAGGCGGTACGGCTCCGCGAACGTCCGCAGGTGATCGAAGGCGCGCCCGACGTCCTCGAGCATCCCCGGCCACGCGCCGCCCACATCGTCGCGGCGCACGAACGTCGGCGACCAGGTCGCCCACCCGAATCGGGTCAGCGCGTCCGAGAGGTGGCTCATGTAGTCCGGGTCGGCGATCGCGCTCCAGCACCCACCGTGCACCACCACGGCCACCGGGTGCGGTCCGGGACCCGCCGGCAGGCGGAGCTGGCCCGGCGTGGCGGGACCGTCCTCCCGCGCGATCGATACACCCGCGGCGGCCGGCTCGAGGGCGCGGAACGCCTCCCACTCGATCGGGCGCGGCGTGTCGTCCGTGCTCATGCGCCCGAACCGCTCAGACGCCGCTCCTCAGCCTGTCCGCGAAGGCCTCACGGAACTTCAGGACCTTCGGTTCGATCACGACGCGGCAGTAGGGCTGCGACGGGTTCCGACGGTAGTAGTCGTCGTGGACGGCTTCGGCCGGCCAGAACCGCTCGAGCGGCGCGACCTCCGTCACCAGCGGCGCGCCCCACACCCCCGCCGCCTCGACCTCCGACATCACCGCACGCGCGGCGTCGCGCTGGACGTCGTCGTGGGTCAGGATGATCGAGCGGTACTGAGGGCCCCGGTCGGCGCCCTGGCGGTCCCGGGTCGTCGGATCGTGGATCGTGAAGAAGACACGCAGCACGTCCTCGTAGGCGACGACCTCCGGGTCGAACTCGACCTGCACGACCTCGGCGTGGCCCGTCTTTCCTCCGCACACCTGCCGGTAGGTCGGATCGGCGACGTGTCCGCCCGCGTACCCGCTCTGCACCGACCGCACGCCGTCGAGCTCCTGGTAGACCGCCTCCAGGCACCAGAAGCACCCGCCCCCGAGGGTCGCCGTCTCCACCTTCCGATCCGTCACCTTCCATTCCTCCTTCGCCGCGCCCACCTTCCCGGCCCGGCCGCTCCTGGTTCGGCTGCCCGAGTTCGACGTCCCATGTCCAATCCCCCGTTCGCCGCGAGAGTTCACGTGCCCGCCGATCGCACCTTCGACCCGGCTTCCGTCCGGCCCCTCTTCCCGGCCCTGGAACGGCGTCAGAACGGACACCCGGTTGCGTACTTCGACGGCCCGGGAGGCACGCAGGTGCCGTCGCTCGTGGTCGACGCGATGCGCGACTACCTGCTCCGCCACAACGCCAACACGCACTGGGCCTACCCCGCGAGCGCCGAGACCGACGAGATCATCAGCGCGTCGAAGCGGGCGCTCGGTGCCTTCGTGGGAGGTGCTTCCGACGGGATCGCGTTCGGCGCGAACATGACGTCGCTGCTCTATCACTTCACGCGCGCGCTCGCGCCGGCGATCTCCGCCGACGACGAGATCGTGACCACGCGCCTCGACCACCAGGCGAACATCGCGCCGTGGGTCCGCCTCGCCCGGGAGACGGGCGCCACCGTCCGGCCGATCCCCTTCGACGTCCGGACCGGGATGCTCGACATGGCGGCGTTCGCCGACGCGATCGGCCCGAGGACGCGGTGGATCGCGGTCGGCGCGGCTTCGAACGCGCTCGGGACGATCAACGACGTCGCCTCCCTGCGCCCGCTCGCCGACGAGGTCGGCGCCCGCATCCTCGTGGACGCGGTCCACTACGCCGCGCACCATCGGCTCGACGCTCGACGCATGGGCGCGGACGTGGTCGCCTGCTCTCCGTACAAGTTCTACGGGCCGCACCTGGGCGTCATGTGGGTCTCCGCCGAGGTTCTCGCCGAACTCGACCCCGCGCGGCTCCCGTGTGCGGGCAGCGTGGGGGCGGAGGTTCTGGAGACGGGCACGCTCAGCCACGAGGGCATTGCGGGCGCCGCCGCCGCGGTGGAGTTCCTGGCCGGGCTCGGGGGAGGTCCGGGCGACGGGTCGGACGGCGAGTTCGCCCCACGCCTCGACGCCGCGTTCGCCCGTCTCGAAGCGCGGGGCGACGAGGTCGCGCGCCGGATGGGAGAGGGACTCGCCGCCATCCCAGGGGTGCGCGTGTACGGCCCCCCGGCCGATGGGGTCCGCACCACGACGTTCGGGTTCACCGTCCCGGGGCGCTCCAGCGAGGAGGTCACCCGCCGGCTCGCGGAGGATCTCGGCGTCTTCACCTCGCACGGCGACTTCTATGCGACCACGGTCATCGAGGACCTCGGGGTAGGCCCCGACGGACTGGTCCGGGCGGGCGCCGCGTGCTTCACGACGGACGAGGAGATCGACCGGCTGCTGGAGGGCGTCGAGGCGCTGGTGCGCTGACGTCCGGCGAGCCATCTTCCGGGCCATGTCGGACCCCGCCTTCTACAGTTGCGCCCGCTGTCCGGCGTATTGCTGCTCGTACGCCCACATCCCGGTGAACGAGCGGGACCTCCGGCGTCTCGCGCGGGGGCACGGGATCTCGATCGAGAAGGCCCGAAAGAATTTCACGAAGCGAGGCGACGACGAGACCCCGCGCGTCATGCGGCATCGTGACGACGAGATCTTCGAGAGTACCTGCATCTTCCTGGATCCCGAGACGCGCGGCTGCACGACGTACGAGTCGCGCCCGACTGCCTGCCGTCAGTACCCGGGAACCGTCCGGTGCGGGTACTACGACTTCCTCGCGTCCGAACGGGGGCGCTTCGACGAGGACGACCTCGTGATCACGGCGTGGATCGCCGACACCGACGACGAGGACGAGGACGACGACTGAGCACGCGCGCGGCCCGGCCGAGTGGCTCGCGCGCGGCGTCGAGGTCGGGACGTCCGATCGGATAGCCGCGAGCGTCGAGGTCGGTCGTGGTACGGCCCCCGCCTCCCGACCCACCATGACCCGATGATCAGCGATCCGACGTCCACCGACACGCCCACCGCCGTCGTCACCGGAGCCAACTCCGGGGTCGGTTTCCACACCACCCGCCACCTCGTCGAGTACGGGTGGCACGTGGTCATGGTCTGCCGCTCCGAGGAGCGCGGGTCGGAGGCGTTGGCCGCCGTGCGGGAGGAGTATCCCGATGCCCGCGTGGATCTCGTGCTGCACGACCTCGGATCTCTGGACGACGTCGTCGTCCTCTCCGACCACCTCCGCGCTCTCCCGCGCCTCGACGCGCTGGTCAACAACGCCGGCCTCTACCGCCCCTCGCTCGAGCATACCGCGGACGGCTTCGAGACGACGATGGGGGTGAACCACGTGGCGCACATGCTCCTGACGCTCCGCCTGGAGGATCGGCTCCGTCGCCCGGGTGCCCGCGTGGTGAACGTCTCGTCCGAGGGACATCGCTCCGGAAGGCTCCGGCGGGCACCCATCGACGCCATCCTGCGCGGCCGCCAGCCGAAGTTCGGGGGCGTCCAGGCCTATTCCGACTCTAAGCTCGCAAACGTCCTGTTCACGCGTGAGATCGTGCGGCGCTGGAGCCCCGACGGGACCGTCGCCTTCTCCCTGCACCCCGGGGTCCTCTCCAGCCGAATCTGGGACAACACCCGGGGGTTCGTCCGTGCGCTCTCCTTCCTGATCCGACCCTTCATGGAAGACCCGGAGGTCGGGGGGCGCGCCACTGCCGCGTGCGTCACGGACGACGGGCTCGCCGAGGACGACAACGGGGCCTACCTGAAGAAGTTCGAGGTCGTGAAGGCCGCACCGGACGGGCTCGACGACGATCTCGCGCTCGAGCTCTGGCGGGTCACCGAGGAGGCGATTCGTCCGTGGCTGTCCGACGACGGATCCGCTCCCCCGTGAGCGCCTCGATGACGTCCTGAAGCCGGAACGGTTTCATCAGGACGGGCACGCCGTGCATCTCCTCGGTCCGCTCGGCGCCTCCGACGTTTCCGGTCATGAGCACCGCCGGCACGTCCTCGCGGATGTCGCGGAGTTCGGCCAGCGCCTCGACCCCACCCTTCCCCGGCATCGAGATGTCGAGGAGCGCCACATCGAAGCGATCCGGATCGTGCGAGAACCGACGCACCGCCTCCACCCCGTCCGACACCGCCTCCACCGTGGCGCCCGCCTCCCGGAGGAGTCGCGTCACGACCTCGCGTACCCCCGGCTCGTCGTCGGCGAGCAGCACCACCGAATCGTTGAGCGACGCGGCAGGGTCGGTCTCGACGGGCAGCTGTTCGGGTTCGCGATCGGTGACGGGGAGGATGATTCTGAACCGGGCACCTCTACCGGGGCGCGACCGCAGTTCCAGGCGCCCGTCGTGCGCGACCACGATCCCGAGCACCGCAGCGAGCCCCAGTCCGCGGCCGGTCGGGCGCGTGGTGAAGAACGGCTCGAAGATCCGCTCGCGGAGGTCGGGCTCCAGACCCCGGCCGTCGTCCTCCACGGTAAGGTGGACGAGGGCGCCCTCCCGCGGCACCGACCCCGAGATCAGGTCCGCGTCCACGAGCTGATGGCGTGCGATCGGACCGGTGGAGATGCGCACGCTGCCGCGACCGTCCGGGAGCGCGGCCGCGGCGTTGGTGAGGAGGTTGAGCGTCACCCGGCGGAGCTGCGTCACGTCGCCCCACACGGGCCGCGCCGTTCCGCGCACGTCGACCTCGACCCGGGTCGCATCATCGAAGGAGACCGACACGAGCTCGGTCATCTCGGTGGCGACGTCGGCGAGGTCGACCGGCGCGTTCGAGACCCGCCCGCGGCCCGCGTACGCGAGCATCTGGCGGCAGATCTCGGCGGCGCGCTGTGACGCTCGCATGATCTCCTCCACGCTCTCGTTGGCCGGGTGGTCGCGGCCGAGCTTCCGGGTCGCCAGCTCCGAGTGCCCCATGATCGAGACGAGCAGGTTGTTGAAGTCGTGGGCCACACCACCCGCGAGCACGCCGAGGCTCTCGACCTGCCGCGCCCGCGCGACCTCCTCCGACATGCGCCGACGGTGCTCCTCGGCCTCGAGGCGGGCGGCCACTTCCCTCTCGCGTTCCTCGACCACGGCTGCCACGAACAGCGCGGTGACCGCGTTCACGGCAACGAAGATCCAGAGCTGGAAGAGGGCGTCGGGCCCGGTGCTGCCGTCGGCCGGATTGAAGGGGCCCCGCCCGAGCGCCGTGAGGGCCATCACGGGGATCGCGAGCAGAAGGTTGGCCACCGCCGCGCCCACGAGTCGGAAGCGGAAGGCGCTCCAGACCAGAAGCGGGAACGGTGCGTACAGCAGCCGCCGCGACACCCCCGTCCCGCCCTCCGGCTCGAAGAGCAGCAGGCCGAGCGCGACGAGAACGACGCCGAGCGCCGCGGCCTCACCGGAGCGCTCGCGGACCCGCTCGAGGCTGCCGTGCCAGAGGGACAGCAGAACGGGCACGCCCAGCAGGATGCCGTTGGCGTGCGTCAGCCACCAGAACGCCAGGATGCGGGGAAACGGGATCGCGCCCGCGTCGGGAACGAACAGGCTGCGTGCGGTCACCGACACGAGCGATCCGACGAAGGCGGCCACCATCGCCCCACCCAGGACCAGGGTGGCGACGTCCCGACCCCGCTCGAGCGTCTCGCGGAAGTCGAAGCGACGGAAGAGGAAGAGCGCGACGCCCGCCTCGAGCGCGTTCCCGATCGACGCTCCAAACGCGAACGGAATCGGGTCGCGAGAAACGAGCACGACGATGAACTCGGCGACGAAGGTCCACGCCACGTAGCGGGCGCCGAAACGGAGCACCACGGTCACGGCGAGGCCCGACGGGAACCAGACGACGCGCGAGAAGTCGACCGGCACACCGATCCAGTCCGGATGGAGCGTGAGCAGCGACAGACCCACGAAGCCGACGACGAACGCCACCGGACCGAGCACGTCCCGGCGGGTCATCGGATCCACCCCGCCAGGGTGTCGGCGACCTCGTCGAGCGCGTCGGCGTCGGTTCGACCGGAGCGTGCGAGGACGTGGAAGCCGTGGTCCGCCCCGTCCACGAGTCGCAACTCCGCTCTCGCTCCGAAGGACGTCACGGTCGCCTCGAGCAGGTCCCGGCGCGCGAGCCGATCGCGGGTCCCGCTCACGAACCGCAGTGGCACGCGGGTGTCCGCCAGGTGGTCGGCCCGATCGGTGGCGGGCCGGCCGGCCGGATGCAGGGGGAAGCCGACGAACACGAGGCCCCGCACACCGAGCGCCGACTCGGCGTCGGCCATCGACGCCACCCGCCCACCCATCGACTTGCCGCCCGCCCACACCGGACGGCCGCCCGCGCGATCGAGGGCGTGGCGAACCGCCGCCCGCAGCACCGGAACGAGCGTCGGGGGGCGGGGCGGCAGCGGCCGCCCCGCCGCGATGTACGGGAAGTCGAACCGGAGGGTCGCGACGCCGCGGTCCGCGAGTCGCTCGGCCAGCCCGCGCATGAAGACGTGGTCCATCCCCGCACCCGCGCCGTGCGCCAGAGCGAGAACACCCGCGTCGCCGTCCAGCCAGCGGCCGGGCACGGAGATCCCGGGGTCCACATCGATCCCGACCTCGTCAGCCGCCGCCATCGCCGTCGCCGTCCGCGCGGTCCACGCCCCCTTCTGCCATGCCCCCCTCCGCCACGACCCCCTGTGCCACGACTCCCTGTGCCACGACCGCCGTCGCCATGTGACCGATCTGGTTGGTGCCCGACCTGAACATGTCGGGAATCCGGTCGATACCGAGGAGGATGCCGAGCCCCGCCATCGGCGCACCCACCGCCGAGAGCGCCGGTGCGAGCGTCATGATGCTCGCGCTGGGCACCGGCGCGACCGTCGACGCCGCGAAGAACACGGCGATCGCCGCGCCGACCCACGCGCCTCCGGCTACCGGTACGTCGTACAGCCAAACGAGAAAGACGACCGCGGCACCCTGGAATAGCCCGCTTCCGCCCCGGTTCAGGGCCGCCGCGAGCGGAATGACCACGTCGTACACGCCCTCCGAGACACCGAGCTTCGGTGCGTCGCGAAGGAGCACGGGCAGCGTCGCCACCGAACTCGTCGTCGTGAACCCGACGGTGAAGCTCGCCACCACGTGGCGAAGGAACGTGCCGGGTCCCACGCGCCCGACCGTGGCGACGAGCGGGAGGTAGATCGCGGTGATCAGGAGCGCGAGCCCGAGCACGACCACGATCACGAACACCGCGAGCGACTGCAGCAGACCCAGGCCCATCCGGGCGGTGGCCGGAGCGACGAGGCCGAAGATCCCGATCGGCGCGGTCCAGAGCACCCACTCGACCAGACGGATCAGCGCCGCGGTCGCGGCGTCGGCGATGTCGACGAGTCGGTCCCGCTTCTCGGCTTCCAGCGTCCCGGCGGCCGCACCGAGGAGCACCGCGAACACGAGCAGCGGAAGGAGGCTCCCGGCCGCCGCCGCCTCGAACGGATTCGGCGGCACGAGGTTCACCACGAAGTCGACGAGCGAGGGCAGCTCCGACATGGTCGGGGCCGCGCCGTCCGGGGACGGAATCCGGGGCATGAACCTCAGGCCGAGGCTCATGCCCACCATGCCGATGACCACCGCGGGTACGGTGGTGCCGAGGATGAAGCCGAGGCTGGACCCGCCGATGCGCCCGAGCGTGCGCGTGTCCCCGATGCCGGCGACCCCCGAGAACACGATCGCCACCACGAGCGGGATGACGACCATCTGCACACCGCGGATGAAGAGGTCGCCGAACGGCGCACTCCACTGGGCGGCCACCATCAGGGCGGGCGAGCCGGTCGTGGCCGCGAGAAGGCCGAGCGCCAGTCCCGCCACGAGTCCGAGGAGCATCGCGGTGTTGTTCATGGACCGCGAAGCTACCGGATCGTCGTCAGCCCGGCATCTCCCTGAGCAGCGTCCGGAACGACGCCAGGTCGCCCACCGCCGTGACGCGGGGGTGATCGATCAGGTCGCGGAGCTCGGCTCCGAACGCGCCCCCGAGCACCACACTCGTGGTCGGCTCGAGCAGTTCGAGCAGCTCCTCGAGCTGGCCCGGAATCCCGTCCCAGGACAGTGGGCTCACGATCGAGAGGCCGACGACGGAGGCGGGCATCGCGCGTGCCGCGGCCGCGATCTCCGAAGGCGGGAGGTCCTCGCCGAGGAACAGGACCTCCCATTCCGCGAGCGCAGCGGAGGTGGCCGCGAGCAGCCCGCCGAGGTCGTGGTTCTCGCCGGACAGCATGCCGATGACGACCCGCCGGTCGCTGTCCGAGCGGGAACGCTCCAGCAGCCACCCGAGGATCTGGCGAACGACGGCCGACGCCACATGCTCCTGGGCGGGACGCAGGTTCCCGGCACGCCACTCGTCGCCGATCGATCCGAGCAGCGGGGCCAGAGCGTCGTCGAGAAACCGCTCGGCGCCGAGCGTGACCGTCAGCCTCCGAAGCTCCCGGTCCAGACCGGATGCATCCATCGCCCGGACCGCCTCGATCGCGGCGGACAGGTCGACCGCGCCGGCCGCGGGGCGGTCCGCGCGTTCCCGCGCGACCCGAGCCTCGCGATCCTCGTCGAGCATGCGCTGAAGCTCCGACGTGGAACGATCCGCGATGGTGCCGATCGAACGTCCCGCATCCACCGAGCGCCGCAGGAGAAGGAGCCGATCCACCTGCTCGTCCGAGTAGAGCCGCTGACCCCCGTCCGATCGCTCCGGCTCGACCACCGCGTACCGGCGCTCCCATGCGCGCAGGAGCGTCGGGCTCAGGCCCGTGCGCTCCGCCACGACGCGGATCGGATGACGCGGTTCGGAGGATCGGGAGATCGTGTCCATGTAGTACAATAGTTGTACAAGCGGGCTGGGTCAAACTCAATAGTTGGACAAAGGGTTGACACTATCGAACATGGGGGCGAGAATGGTTGCACAAGTCTTGCACACCACCCCTTCATGGGAGATAGCATGAACCGTTTCATGAGCATCGTCGCCGGTGCGGCCGTCGCGGCTTCCTTCGCCGTGGCCCCGGCTTCGGCCCAGTACTCCGCCGAGATGGACATCGTCGATACCGCCGTCCAGGCCGGTTCCTTCGAGACGCTCGCGACCGCGCTTCAGGCCGCCGGTCTCGTCGAGACGCTCAAGGGCGAGGGTCCGTTCACGGTGTTCGCTCCGACCGACGAGGCGTTCGCCAAGCTTCCCGAGGGCACGATCGAGTCGCTCCTCGAGAACCCGGAGCAGCTCGCGGCCGTTCTGACGTACCACGTCGTCCCGGGCAAGGTCACGGCCGAGCAGGTCGTCGGTCTTTCCGAGGCCACGACGGTTCAGGGCTCGCCGATCTCGATCGAGGTCGTCGATGGTTCCGTGAAGCTCAACAGCAGCAGCACCGTGGTCACGACGGACGTCCAGGCGTCGAACGGCGTGATCCACGTGATCGACACGGTGATTCTTCCGCCGAGCAACTGACGGACTGAACGCACCGACGTCGGAGAGTCGACCCACCTCCGACGCTCGCACGAGCGGTGGTCGGGCTTCGGCCCGGTCACCGCTCGTCGCGTTTCCGGACGTTCAGGTCCCGGGCGCCAACGGTCTGGTGCCCGCAGCACGTCGGGTCTCGCGTCGCTCCGCCTCGACCATCCGATCGAGGAACTCCCGCTCGCGGGTCGTCAGAACGCGGGTCGAGGCACCCTCGATCCTCCGCAGAAGCTGCGTGACTTCGTGCCGGTTCACGGGGTGGAGGCGCGTGAGATCGAGCGCGGCCCAGCGCTCCCGCGCCTCCAGCTCGCGCATCCAGCGCGCCCGCTGCTCTCCCACCGCCCGCGTCCGTGACTCCTCCGCGACGCGCGACGTTCGCCGATAGAGCCGCCACACCGCGACGAGCATCGCGGCATTGAGCACGATCAGTACGGCGAGGATGATGGTCATCGGGCGAGTGGTGCGGGTCGTGTCGCGGTGGTTCCACGTTACCTTCGTTCTGGAGCCGCCGGAAGTTTCGGCGAGCGCCTCAGCCGACCCTCGCACCGGCACACCGAATGGACGGAACGAACGGCCCCCCACCCGCTTTCGAACCTGGTTCCCCGCGCGCGTCGGAGCCCGCTTCTGAGTCCACGTCGGAGCCCGCTTCCGGCACCGCGACGGTAGTCGGCCGCGTCGAGGCCCTGTGGGTCAAGCGCGCGCATCGCGGTACGATGGACGCCCGGGAATGGATCACGCTGGTGGCGGGACGCGGCGTCGACGGAAGCGCGGATCAGGGCAGAGCCCGCCAGGTGACCATGATCGAGCGCGAGGTCTTCGATCGGGTCTCGGCGGAGCTCGGCCAGGACGTGGATCCCGCGGTTCGGCGGGCGAACGTCCTCCTTTCCGGAATCCGCCTCGAGGGGGCCCGCAACCGCGTCCTTCGGCTGGGCGCCTGCCGCATCGAGGTCGTCGGGGAGACGCGTCCCTGCGAGCGCATGGACGAGGCCGTGCCGGGTCTGCGCTCGGCGCTCGACGCGGGCTGGGGCGGCGGTGCGTTCGGACGGGTCCTGGACGACGGCGAAGTGCGGGTCGGCGACGAGGTCCGCTTCGAGGATCAGCCGGCGAAGGGGGGCGCATGAAGCGCCGCGGCGGATCACGATGACCGCCGGGCGGACCGCCGCGTCCCTCGTGCCGTCGATCGTGCTGGCCTTCGTGCCCACCCTCGCGCCTGGCCTCGCACCTGGCCTCGCACCGACCGCCGAGAGATGGGGCGAGAAAGGTCACGAGATGGCGGCGCACGCGGCGGCGACCCGTCTGCCGACGGACATGCCCCTCTTCTTTCGCGCGTCCGTGGCGCAGTTGACCTACCTGAACCCGGAGCCCGACCGGTGGCGGAGCCGCGACCTTGTCGAGATGGATCAGGCGTTCAGCTACGACCACTACACCGACTACGAGAACCTCCCCACAGGTGCGCTCGAAGCGCCCGATCGCTGGGAGTTCCTCGCTCTGCTCTATGACGCCGGCCTCGAGAAGCCCGAGCGCGACGCCGGGTTCCTGGTCTTCCACATGATCGAGCTCTACCAGCGGCTCGTCACCGAGTGGCGCCTCTGGTCCGACGCCACCGGTGCCGAGCGACGCTTCATCGAGCAGCGCATCCTCAACGACGCCGGAACGCTGGGGCACTACGTGACCGACGCCTCTCAGCCGCACCACACGACGATCCACTTCAACGGCTGGAACGCGTCGGGCGCCCGGCAGGTCTCGAATCCCGAGGGCTTCACCGAGGAGCGCGACTTCCACGGGCGCTTCGAGACAGCGTTCGTCGGAGCTGCCGTGGATCAGCCCGACGTGGACGCCGCGATGCGGCCAGCGCGCCCGGTGGACGACGCGCGCGCCTTCATCATCGAGCACTTCATGGAGAGCCACGGCGAGGTGGAGCAGCTCTACCGGCTCGAGCTGCAGCACGGCTTCCAGCCCTTCGAACCCCCCCACCCGGACGAGGTTGCGTTCGCCGCCGAGCGGCTCGCCGCAGGCGCGTCCGCGCTGCGTGACCTCTGGGTCGCCGCATGGCGCGAGGGGACGGGAGCGGTCAACTGAGGGGCGGGAGTTCCGGCGCGGCCCACGACACCGGACCGGTCGGCATGCGTGCGCTCGACGCCCGCGTCCACGAATGCCGGCGCTGCCCCCGCCTCGTCGAGTGGCGGGAGCGGGTCGCGCGCGAGAAGCGGCGCTCGTTCGCGACGGACGAGTACTGGGGCCGTCCGGTGTCGGGTTTCGGCCCCGGCGACGCCCGCCTCCTCGTCGTCGGACTGGCCCCCGCCGCCCACGGCGCGAACCGGACCGGCCGGATGTTCACCGGTGACCGCTCGGGCGACTGGCTGTATGCCGCCCTGCACCGCGCCAGCTTCGCGTCGCAGCCGAAGTCCACCGGACGAGACGACGGGCTCGAACTCTTCGACTGCCGGGTCACCTCCGCCGTGAAGTGCGCGCCCCCCGCCAACCGCCCGAACCCCGACGAACGCAAACGCTGCGCACCCTTCCTCCGGGAAGAGATCGAGCTGCTGCTCCCGACGCTCCGGTGCGTCGTGGCGCTCGGAGGCTTCGGGTGGGCGAACACCCTCCGCATGCTCGACGAAATCGGCTTCGACATCCCGACGCCGCGTCCGAAGTTCGGGCACGGTGCCGAGGTGACTCTCGCTCGGGGCGACCGGCAGCTCCACCTCGTCGGCTCCTACCACCCGAGTCAGCAGAACACCTTCACCGGCCGGCTCACCGAGGAGATGTTCGACGCGGTCTGGCGGCGCGCGCGCGCCCTCCTAGGTTGAGGGTCCGTCCCCACCCGACCCCATCCGGACGAATCCACGCCATGCAACGCCGCGATTTCATCCGTACCGCCGCCGTCTCCGCCGGAGCCCTCGCCACCGGCGCCACCTCGCTCGAAGCGTCCGAGCGCCCCGCCGCCCCGTACATCAATCGCGGCTTCCGCGCCCGCCCCATCGTGCTCTCCGACCTGAGCGGGATCGGGTTCACCAACAACGGGCCCGAAAGCGCCGTGGAGCGAGCCTTCCGCGGGATCACCGAGGGCGAGGACGTCCTGGACGCGCTGATCGCCGGTGTGAACATCCCCGAGAACGACCCCACCGAGAGCGGCATCGGCTTCGGGGGTCTGCCCAACGCCGACGGCGTGGTTCAGCTCGACTCGTGCTGCATGCACGGACCCCGAAAGTGGGCCGGTGGCGTGGCCGGCATCGAGGGGGTCAAGACGCCGTCGCGGGTCGCTCGGGCCGTCGCGGAGCTCACCGACCACCACCTCATCGCCGGACACGGCGCGAGGGAGTTCGCGCGGTCGCTCGGATTCGAGATCCACGACGACCTCAACACCGACAACTCCCGCCAGCTCTGGCTCGAGTGGCAACGGCGCGTGGACCCCGGGCACTGGCTCGACCCCAACGCGCGACTGCAGGGGCAGGGACGGCCGGGCGAAGTGACCGATCCCGACGTCATTCGCCGGAACCGCGGTGGGAACGGCGATGGCGGCGCGACCCTTGCGGACGGCACCCCGCTGCTGACGCCCGTGCAGATGCGTCTCCGCGCGGACGCCTACCTGAGCGCCGGTCTCGACATGGTCGCCGAGGGACTCGTCCCCGCGCACTCGTTCTGGGGCACCATCAACTGCAACGGCGTGAACGCCGACGGCGACATCTGCGGCGTCACGACCACCAGCGGACTCGCGTGGAAGATCCCCGGGCGCGTCGGCGACTCGCCGATCCTCGGCGCCGGTCTGTACGTCGACAACGACGTGGGTGCCGCCGGGTCCACCGGTCGGGGCGAGGCGAACCTCTACAACCTCTCGTCGTTCATGATCGTCGAGTTCCTGCGGCAGGGCATGGCCCCGAAGGACGCCGGCATGGCCGTGCTGGAACGGATCCGCGCCAACAACGTCGAGCCCCGCCTGCAGCGCGAGGACGGCGAGCCCAGCTTCGACGTACGCTTCTTCATCGTGAACAAGGCGGGCGAGTACGCTGGCGTCGCCATGCACGGCCGGGCCGAGAACCGCTTCGCCGTGTGCGACGAGAACGGCGCGCGGGAAGAGGCGCTCGAAGGGCTGGTGGGGCCGCCGCGGTAGGACCGGAACGTCCGACGACGTCGGCCGCCCGGCTGCTCACCCACGGCGACGATCGAGAGGGTGAGTTCGCCGGACGCGAGACCAAGAAGTACCGGGATCAGAAGGTGGTGTCGAATCACTGGACAGCGTCTCGGAGGCGGAGTCCGTCGGGGTCGCCCCAGAGGTGGAACACGCAATCGGTTCGCTGGCCGTCCCCCGCGCAGACGACCGCGTCCGAGAGGTCCCAGACGTCGGTCTGGCACGCCGCGGCGAACTCGGTACGCGGATCGCCGTCGTCGAACAGGTTTCCACCGCGATAGTCGTTGTCCCGCGCGAACGTGACCGCCACGATGTTCTGGAACGACCCCTGATACAGGACTCGGTCGGTGTCTGCCCGCGCCACGCTCGTGAGTACGCGAGCGTCGAGTACGCAGGGGTCGTCGACCATCTCGACCGCCAGGTCGGGACGCGCGAGCCGAAGCATCGAGAGCGCGGGAAGGAGGGAGAGGTCGACCTCGTGCGTACCCGCGTCGAAGTCCACCGCGAGCTCGAACCGGTCGAAGCCCTGCGTCGTCTGAGCCCCGACCGGCACCGGGTCACCCTTCCACAGGTCGAGCACGAGCGTCCCCACGCGGCGCGCTCCGCCATCGAAGCGACCTCGAATGTCGACGATCCCGCGCTCCAGTGGAATCTCCTCCCCCGCGAGGCGGGCCGTGCCGCCGGTGTAGCTCTCCGCCGTGCCAGTGACACGCAGCTCGACGGTTTCCGTCTCGGGTCCAACGGGCTCGGAGTCGCACGCCCCCATCGCCAGTCCCGCGATCACCACGCACGCCAGGGTGCGGCCGCGCGCCCCTCGTGCAGATCGAATATCCATCACGCCAATACCCTCCGGGCCGGTTTCCAAGTCATGCGCGGGAGTCGCCCTCATGGCGCGGATCCCGCGCACCTGGAATGATAAGCGCAAGCCGTCGCCCGAACGGGTCATCCCGTCATGCACGGTGGCCCGGGGTGAGCCGGTCGACAGGAATCCGGTGATCCGATCCGAGGGATTCTGGCGCTCCAGGGTGTGGGACGGCGTCACCGCCTTCGTTCAAGTCCACCCCCACCTAGCAGTGATACGCTCCATGACTGATCACGCCAAGCCGGCGGGGGCAGACGCATGAAGGCCACGATCCGGACGGCCCGACTGCTCCTGCGGCCCCTCGCATGGGACGACCTCGATGCGTTCACCGCGCTGCTCCACGACCCCGACGTCCGGAGGTACCTCTGCGACGACATGCTGCTGCCCCCGAGTACGGTCGAGGGGTTCGTCGCGCAGAGCGACGGGCTCGACAGCAAGGGCCTCGGCTACTGGGTGATCGAGGAGCCGGGACGCGACCCGTTCGCGGGCATCGTCGGCCTCACCGATCCTCACGACGAGTTTCCTCTGATGAAAGGAGGGACCGAGGTGCTGATCGCCCTCGCGCCGGTCGCCATGGGTCGCGGCATCGGTCGGGAAGCGCTCGAGGGGGTCTGCGCGGAGGCGCAGCGGCTCGGGATCCGACGACTCGTCGGAGGCGTCGACATGCCGAACCGTGCGTCGCACAAGCTCATGACCCGCGCCGGTTTCGTGGCCATCGGCGAGAACGAGGGCCCCGCCTGGATGAACACGATCTACGAGCGGCTACTGGGGGACGACCAAGGGGCTCCGGACCGCCTCACCTAGCCGGGAGCCTGGACGATCGGCGCCCCATCGCCCGGTGGCGCTACGGGTTTACTGTGGCGTATCGTTTCGACGGGCGGCACGTTCGGTCAGGTAGAGCGCGAACCGCGTCAGGAGGGACGCGTACCGCGGGGTGTCGTGTCGTGAATAGCCAGTTGGGCGGCACCCAATGGCTCCCAGTCGCGCAGCGCTGGAATAGGTATGGACACAGACCTCCCGTGGGCACACGAAACTCGCCAGATGCACGCCAAGAACGAGGCGATCTTCGCCCGGCTGGTGGAAGAGGTCCGCGCAGCCGGCGTACCCGTCGAATCGTTTATCGAACTCAACCTCAGGCGCCGCGTCGATCGGGCTACGTACGATGTCGTCCTCGGTCACATCATGGACGGTGGCTACGACCTCGATGCCCAGTGGACGCTGATTCAGCTTGCAGGCAGAGGTCCCAAGAAGGTCAGCGGAGCGCCGTGGGCCGCGCTCTTCGATTCAGTAGGCGACGGGGCTCGGATCCGTCACGTGATCGTCGGGGCGATGCACCAGCTACGGGTTTCCGACATCGACGACTGGTTGATCGAACGAACGACGACGCGTGGGATCGACTTCGGATGGTACCTCGCTCTCGCTGCGTCGACGTGCTTGCCGGTCGAGAAGGCTTGGCCGCTGTTGGAGCAGGTCCTTCCAGACTATCCGGCAATCGCCGCAGAGGGGCTACGCCGCCTCGTGACCGTTCGCGGCTACGGCCCAACACTTACCCAGATCGACGGTCTGCGAGGGGGGATCGCTTCGCTCATAGAGGCTCGAGCCTGGCTCCCCGGATCTGGGAAGATCGAGACCTTCCTGAGTGGCATCACCGACGAGGCCGCCAGGCGTGGAGCGGTCGTCGACGCTGAGTTCCGCCAGGGTTTGGTCCGGGTCTTCGACAAGCACCTCGCTGGACTGACCGTGAATGAGATGAGCCCGCTGATCCCGGGGCGGTTCGGAAGAGCTGTCGAACGTCTCGCCGAGAAGCGCACCGGGAAGTTCGTGATGGTGAACTGCTTCCCGCAGTTCCAAGATGTGTTCGATGGGCTCGGCACGGCGGCGTACAAGGAGCTGGATCGGCTCAGCGAGAAGCTCGATGCCCACTACGCTGCAGAACGGAGGAAGCGGATGCGGGCGCTCCCCGACTAGTGCATGCTACGGCGTCGACAGCTAGGGGTGACATCAACCTCGAAGCCCGTCTCTGAGCGAGGCGCCGTCTCACTGCATGTTGCCGGCTCCGCGCCTGCGGCGCTCCGACCCAACCGGCCGGGACCGCGCGGACTTCGTGTGGCGGTTCGGATAGCCTGTGCCGTATCCTCCGATAAGACCGGCCAGGATGGCCGGTTCGGCAACACCATCACGTGATTGGACACCCTGCTTCTGCTACCCGGTAGTCTCGTGAGGCCGCTGAATCGCGCCATGCTCCCGGCGTTGCTCGTGGGTCTGCCCGCCTGCGGCGACTCGGCAACCACCACGACGGAAGCCGCGGGACTCGATTTCGTAGTCCGGGACGCCCAGGTAGTCTTGGAGATCGGATCTCTCGATGGACCGAGCGAAGAGGTCTTCGGGCGTATCGGGGGACTGGCCGAAGACGGCCTCGGAAGGATCCACGTCGCCGATCTGCAGAGCAGCGAGATTCGCACGTTCGATGGGGAGAGCGGCGCGTTCCTATTCCGCGTGGCTCGCCAAGGTGAGGGGCCGGGTGAGGTGGGCACGCCGTGCTGCCTTTCGATCGGGCCCGACGGGGCGCTCTGGGTCCGAGACATCGACAACGGCCGCTACCAGGCCTTCGACGTCGGGTCCAGTAGCGTGGCCGACTCTCGGACGGTGCGGATGGTCAATCGCTCGCCGGGATTCTTCGCACCGATCACGTTTGTGGCCGATAGCCTCGTCGACATCGGCATGGGGTCGGACCCGAACCAGTATCGCTACATGGTTCCGCAGGACGGCGGTGAGCCGCGAGTCCAGATGGTGCCGGAACCCGGTGCGTCAGAGCTCGGGGCCGAGGTCATCGACACGGAGGTGAACGGGAATCGAGCCCGCTTCTTCTTCTGGCCGCCACACGGTCCGCGGTACCTGTCGGCTCACGGCCCCGACGGCCTGTGGGCTGACGCGAGGTCGAGTTCGTTCCGTGTTTGGATACGCACCGCGAAGGGTGACTCGCTCCTGGTCGAGCGTCCCGGGCTCGAGGGTCCGCTTCTGAGCGCCGATGAGCGCGAAACGGCCGAGACCCGCATCTCCAGGGATCGCGAGCGAGCGGGCACGGAGGCCGACCGGATCGACTGGAGCGTTCCTGAGCGAAAGCAGGTCCTAGAGGAGTTGCTCTTCGATCACACGGGACGGTTGTGGGTGCAGCGAAGCGTGCCTGCGGGCGCGGATCGTGAAGCCGACTTGTTCTCGCGCGACGGGGAGTACCTCGAGACGCGGACCTGGCCTTGGGCTGTCCGCCTCGGCGTAACCGCGTGGGCAGGGGAGACCACGGCCTTGGGGATCGCGACCGATTCACTCGGCGTGCAGAAGGTGGTCAAGCTCGACTGGGCGCGCTGACAGAAGCAGGGCGTCCAGCAACTGCATGTTGCCGGCTCCGCGCCTCCGGCGCTCCGACCCAACCGGCCGGGAACGCGCGGGGTGCGTGTGGCGGTTCGGTTACCCTGTGCGGTATCGTCCGATACGACCGGCCGAGCGGCCGGTTCGGTAACACGATCATGTTACACGGCATTGCGACGGCCATCATGGCAAGTCTGGCGTGGGTGGTTTCTTGCGGGTTGGGATTAGCGTTCCGCAGGTTCGGATATACCGGTGCTGGCAGGGGTTTCCGGAGCACCGGTTCGTATTCTGTGAGCGTGGAAGGCTGGCAGGTGATGTCGGCGCCGCGCACCAAACGGAGCTAGACGGAGGAAAGAGTGGACCAAGCACTTCGCTTCTTGGCCGACCGGCTCCGGCGAGGAAAGGTCTGCGTGGTGGCGGGTGCTGGACTGACCAAGTGCTTCGCACCCCGAATGCCTTCTACGAATGAGCTCACGGCGCGCCTAAATGGTCGTCTTGAACGGCAGCACGAGTCCCTTGCATCAGCCGCGCAGGACTATGAGACGCGGTTCAACCGAGCAGCACTGGAGGATGAAGTCGTCTCCGCACTCGACGTCGAGGTAGACGGCCGACTGCCGCTGCATGACCTACTCGCCGTATTGCCGGTGGCAAGTGTCGTAACGACGAATTACGACGAACTGGTAGAGGACAGTTTCGCGTCTGCTGGCATCGAGTTCGATCTCATTGAATCCGGTGCGGATCTCGCAACAACCCGGACCTCGCGAAAGGTGGTAAAGCTGCATGGATCGATTCGGCAGGGCCGCGCCGAGCGAATTGTCATTACACAGGATGACTATGATCTCTTGGGATCGAGACAGGAACTACTCCTGAGATTCGTTGAGACCACTCTGGCCGAGCATCATGTCCTGTTCCTCGGTTCAGGGTTGGAGGACGATGATTTCCGACGCCTTCACCTTGGGCTATTAATGACGGTCCCAAGGACCAGGCTCTCATTCGCAGTGCAACTCAGCTTCGATCAGCAAGACGCTGAGTACTGGAAGACTCGCCAAGTCGAACTGATTCAGGCTGACTTGAAGGCGTTCTCCGATGAACTGATTGATGCCGCGTTCTTTCCTATGCCGGTGATCGCTCCGCCGCCCGGATTGGCTGCCCCAGCAGAAGCAACGCCCATACCCGTCGCGGAGGGAGTGCGGCGGTTTCTGCTGGAGGAACAGCTTCCGTCCGGTCTCTGGGCACGGAGCATCCCGAGGTACTTCCAACTGTGCCACGACTCCCATGACGTAGGGAGCTACGCGAACGGGTCCATCTCTTCGACGACCGCCTATCTGGACGCGCTCTACGATGAAGAGGGGTGGTCTTCGCTACGGCATTTGCCGGAGCTTAGGGAGTACCTTCGTTCGCACCGGGACGATGAGGGTGGCGTCGGCTTCGACCTGAAACGAGTCGATAAGGCGAGGGGACTATCGACTCAGCCAGCCTCGAACATCCGGCATACGGCGGCCGCTGTCTCGATTGCGATCGCTCTTCAGGAATGGGAGATCGCGGAGGCTGGCCTCGCGTGGCTTGAGAAGCGGCGAGGCGGCTGGATAGATCGTAGAGACGGACGATTCGGTTTCACCGCTTCCGTCGTGATAAACGCGGTTGATCGGTGTGTAACGTCTGAGGGATTCAAGGCGCGACACAAGGTGGATCCCCTACGGCTTCTTCCTTACCGGGATCTACTGCTGAATTGGTCCGATACTCGGCACACTCTCTTGGAGGCAATGGGGCACTGGCTGAGTTCCGCCACGACTGAGGTATCTGGCGTGCGGAGCGACGCTCCCACGTTTCCAGCCATTCGTGCTGCATTCGTGCTATTCGCTCTGAGTAGGGTGCCTGACTTTCCCCTGCAGCGTCCATCGGAGTTCTCCGATGTCGCGGATTGGATCCTTCCGCGACTGAGTCCGGGCGGGTTCGACACCGGACGAGGCAATGACTGGGGGCTTGGGCTCGGCCTGGCGCACTTACTCCTTTCGCCGCATGCGCAGGCTGCGCTGACCTCGTCGGGACGAGGGGTGTGGGTGAACTCCCTGGGGACGGCACGTGCAGCGCTGTTCCAGCGGCTTTCTGACGACCCAAGAGTTATGGAAGGCGCGTTCTCAGAGTTCTTTACTCCTTTGTTGTTCCGCACCTCCGTCTAGCAAATTTTCGCGGTGAACGCGCCGGCGGTGTACGGTTCCTACGCTCTAGGGTCGCAGTTGGAGCGCCACCGGGAAAATGAGCCCGTCAGGGACCTGACGTCTAGAATCGAAAACCGATCGGCTCGGGGCCGTTGACTGCAACGCCGTGTAACAACGGGTTGCCGCAGCGGGCGCTCGCGCGCCCTTGCCCTCCGCTTCGCTTCGGGACGTGCTCCGGAACGTCGGCAACCCTGAACCGTTACACGGCATTGCGACGACCATCATAGTCAGTCCAGCACTGATGGACCCTTGCGGGCGAGCAGGTTCGGAGATGCCGGTACTGGCGTAGCGCCCCCGAAGCGCGGTTTCGTATTGCCTGAGCGTGGAAAGCTGGGAAGCCGACTTTCTGCGCCGCGCCCTCAACGGCAGTCCGATCCCCTCTCGACGATTCTCCCGTACTTCACCGGAGTTGCTGCGATGCTCAAGTCGGTAGTCCCTCTGGTCTCAGCTCTCTCGCTGGCCGCGCTGACTCTACCGGACTTGGCGTTCGCGCAGGAGCTGGTTCTCGATCCCGAGCCCTTGATCGCGGTCGACGAGCTGATCCAGGGACCCGACTCAGAGCTCTATCGGGTCCTGGATGCGCAACTGCTCGCGGACGGCCGTCTCGTACTCCTCAATGCAGGGACGCAGGAGATCAGGATCTACGACCCATCCGGTGCCCTCGTGGCACGCGCCGGGAGAAGGGGCCGGGGTCCGGGGGAGTTCACGTTTCCGGTCAGCTTGCGAGCGTCCGTCGACGGTACGATACACGTCTTCGATCGCGGAACTGCGCGTGTGACCGTCTTCGACCCCGACCTGGAGGTCCAGGAGACGCATCGATTGTCCGGGGTCGGGTCCAATAGGTTTCCCGGCGATCCAATGCGGCCGATGCAGGACGGTGGAGTCCCACGGGCGCTTTCGCTTCAATCGGTCTACGACTTGGCGCGTAGCGGCCCGGGGCTTCGCAGGGATTCGCTGCGGCTCGTAATCGATCACCCGCTCGACGGAGTCACAGAGCTTGCGAGAGCGGCTAAGGGTGATCGGTTCATCCTTTCGGACGGCATAACGATTTCGCCGGCGATTCCGTTCGGGCCTCGCGCGCTGGTCGCCGCAGGGCCGGAGTCGATCGTCGTCGGTACCACGCACAGCCGAGAGTTCCGAGTCATCGACGCATCTGGTCGATCGGTTCGGACCGTGCATGCGGAGGGCCGCCTTCGAGAAGTCCGATCCGAAGACTGGGCAGTGTTCCAGGACTCGCTGATGACCAGGAGCGAGAATTGGGTTTCGCCAGTTGGCCCTGATCCTCGCTTCGGTCGACTCTTTCGCAGATTTCTGCGAGAGACGCCCCGGCATCCGACGTATCCGATCTTCCGGGAGCTTCGAGTCGGGGACGCAGGCACACTGTGGCTTGAGCAGGCCGACGCCGGGCCTTCGGGAAGCCGGATCTGGCAACGAGTGGACTCGGAGGGTCGGGTCGCTCGGCTGTCGCTTCCGCCGTCCTGGCGACCCCTCGACTTCGGAGCGGATCACGTCATTGTGCGAAAGGAGGACGGGTACGGCCTTGAGTCGGTCTTCGTCTATGCCTTCCGATCTCGGTAGGGGGCGATCACAGCTCATCTTGGGGGTCGTAATCCGGGTTACGTCAGAGGCCCTGACTGCAACGCCGTGTAACTGCATATCTGGACTCCTCCCCCTCCTGGATCAAGAGCGGTGGTGAGTTTGAGGCGGCGGAGGTCGCGACTGCAGTCGTATCTTCGGCCCGTTGTGTGGGCGACGTGTTCGCCCCGGCCATGATGGATGAGTCGCGCAGGGTGCCAATCGTTGCCTCGACCCCGTGATGACTTCAGTTATCGGCCCCGCCCTGCGCCGGTCGGACCGTGCGCCATCTCTATCTCGGTG
>JANQRP010000042.1 GCA_028284495.1 Longimicrobiales bacterium
GCCAGACCTGGCTGATTCGGCTAGCTCTTCGGGTATCCTGTGCGGTATCGTGCGAATCGACCGGAGCAGGTGGGCCGGTTCGGCAACACAATCACGTTATCGGTCAGTGCTCGATGCCACTTGGATACCCGCGAGGTAGGGAACGCCCGTGACCGCCATATCGGGAATCGACTTCGCTATCTCGTACGCCGGCGAAGATGCCGAAGTCGCTCGGATCATCGCGAACCGACTCCGGGAGCTGGGTCTTGGCGTCTTCCTAGCGGACGACCAGCGTCGCGGTCTCGTGGGCGAGGACGGCGAGGCGTTCTTTGAGCGTTTGTTCACCGAGGCGACGCAGGTCGTTGCGCTCGTTTCCCAGCACTACAGAGCGAAGGAGTGGACTCGTTTTGAGTGGGACGTCATCCGGGAGCGGGACCTATCGAATCGGTACATCCCCGTGCGCCTAGACGACACGAAGATCTTGGGTCTCGCGTCGAACGTGATATACGTGTCGTGGAGTCAGGGTGTTGAGGAAGTGACGAGGACATGCGTAGAGCGTCTCCTGCTCTACGAGCGGGACGTAGGGATCTCGCGTCCGTCGATGTACGAGCGGATTCTCAGCGAGCTGCAAGAGGGAAGTCGCGGCTCTCTGGCGAAGGCGTTCCAGCTAATGGTAGACGGCCGCGAGCGAGATCCGCTGGCAGACGCTGCGTGGCCGACCGGTCCAGGTGAGCCCCAGTACTCGGTCGTTGAAGACCGGTGGCACAACTACTCAAAGGTTCGTCGTCGTGCTGCGAAGGTTCGTCTGCCAGGCGACCTATCGCGGGAGGAGATTCTCTACAGCCTCAAGTGTTGTTGCATCAACCTCTTCAACGATGCCAAGCCTGACGCGGTTTCCGTTCTCGGGTACTCTGAGGACGCGGACCTCGATGGCTCCGCTGATCTGGCGATCGTGGACTTCGCTCCGTTCGGGGACTGGGGTCGGGCCGAGGAAGGGCTGGCATACAATCTCCCAACGTCCGAGTTCGAGTTCCGTGTGACTTGGATGCAAGGACCGTCGTGATGCAGGCACCGACCGATAACTGCATGTTGCCGGCTCCGCGCCTCCGGCGCTCCGTCCCAACCGGCCTCGAACACGCCGGGTCCGTGTGGCGCTTCGGATAGCCTGTGCGGCATCGACCGATACACCCGGCCCGGTGGCCGGTTCGGCAACACGATCACGTTGTACGACAGCTCTCCTATTCGCGTATCGGAGCTTGATGTCTCGCGTTCTCCTCGTAGTCCTAGCCGTGACAATCGGTTCGGTACCGGCCTGTGGCCCAAGCGACGACGCAGCTGTCGGGGCAACGAGCCTTCGAGTCGTGGGCGCCGACACGCTGGTCACCTCCGTGGACGGCGCTATCGGGATCGCGTCGGACTTGCGCGTCGCGGACGATGGTCGGCTCTGGATCGCCGACAGGCAGAACCACGTCCTTCATGTCTTCGACCCGGCGGGCGCTGACGCTGGGCTGGTCCATGTCGGCCGCGAGGGGGACGGGCCCGGGGAACTGCGCGCCCCGACGGCGCTGGGCATCGCAGGGGGATCCGTTTCATCCCTTCAGCCACGGGCAGCGCGGCTGACCACCTTCACGTTCGACGGGTCGCATGCGTCTAGCCAGGGCCTGCCCGGTGGGCTCGTTGTGCCCTCATCGCTCGCGGCCGACTCTCTCGTCGCCTACCCGTCGCTCGGCCTCGACGGGTCTCTCGTGACCCGGCTAAACGCACGGAGTGGCGAGCGGACGATGATCGGCCAGGCGTACGCGGATCGCCCGGGCGGGATGAGCATGTCGAGCATCCGAGATCAGGCGCTCCGAGGCGAGTTTCCGATCGAGTTTCAGAACAACGTCACGCCGGTGGTTGCTCCCGACGGCCGGGTCTGGTTCGTGGGCGACTATAGAGGAGTCGTCGCTGCCTATTCAGCGACGGGCGACTCGCTGTGGTCGAGAAGCCTTGATCGTCGGGTGCTCGAGCTCGCACACGCTCGGTACTTCCAGGCGGTTGAGGACGATCCAAATCGAGTCCGCGTGCCCGCAGTCGTCCGAGATGTCGAACTCGTCGGTGACGAGCTCTGGATCGCGATCTCGAACGACGGCGCTGGTTCGCAGCTACATCGTATGAACGCCCGTACCGGAGCCCCCCTGGGGACGATCGACATGCCGGGGCTGAACGTCGGACAGTTCGCGGCGACCAATCAGGGCGACGGGATCTACTACGTAGACCCCGACGTTTCGGCGCTCATCTCGATCTCCTTGGTCGAGGCGGGCGCTCGGGACGAAGAGCCGTCGTCCAACTGAGTGTTGCCGGCTCCGCGCCTTCGGCGCTCCAACCCAACCGGCCTCGACCGGGCCGGTTTCGTGTGGCGGTTCGGATACTCTGCGCGGTATCGTGCGATTCGACCGGCCCCGGTGGCCGGTTCGGCAACACAATCACGTTACAAGACATGGCTCCATGTGGCGGAGCGCTGAGCACGGGCTCCTGTGGTCCCGCGAACCTCCGAGTGAGGCCCGCACGGAATACCGTAAGCGGTTACCAGTAAACCGTAATGGAAGCGCAGTTCTGTAACGGGCGGTCCTGTCCTGCGATCTACTAGATGGAGGGCAGTCTCGCGACGTGGACCGTCTGCTGGCCGTATTCTTCGAGTGAGACCACGGCCGCTCGATCACCACGCACCCTGAACTGGCACCTGTCGGTCATGTTGGTTAAGGGCGGCTGCCGGCGTTCCCGTGCACGCATACGTGGGACGGCATGGAACGGGGGTCAGCGCGCTGCGCCGGTTCGAAGACGGGAATGGGGGCGGGCGTCCAGTCGGAGCCGGGCCGAAAGTTCTTGCGACTCAACTGGGATGCGGATAATAAGTTGGCAGCTAGGTCACCGAGCCCCTCCAGCTTATAGGCCGCTATCCGGTGTCAAGGTTCGCTTTACTGCTCTGCGGGGTCGGGTTCGCCACGACGGCAATGCCGGTGTCTGGCCAGGGCGCGCTCGACAAGCTCAGTAAATTCTTCTCAGGTTTCACGTCCGTCCGTGCCTACTATGCGCCCCTCGGCGACTTGTGGAGTGACGCTATCGAGGCGGAACGCCAGATACAGGAGTTCGGGGTCGCGTTCATGAGCCAAGACGTTCCGTTGATGCTCTCCGCGGACGTCGTCACGGGCTTCACTGGTAGCGAAGCGTCGTTGGACCTTCGCGGCGGACTGAGATCGCTCCCGACGGTCACATGGCTCTCGGGCGGGTTTCTTCCCTGCCAACCCTCCGAGTCGGTCTTAATAACATACGCGCTCGGAATTGGAGCTGGTTTATCGCAGCTCCAAGACGTTCGAACAGCTCGGCCGGGCCTTGTTTCTTCGGACGCTCTGGAGGCTACCGGAGGCGGATTCCACGGCTCGCTCCACGCGGACATCGGAGTGTCCATCCAAGGATTCTCGATCCAGGTCCAGACCGCCCTCAAACACCACTACGTGCCCAGCATCGACTGGAAGGCTGAAGGCAAGTCGGTCGTGCCGCCAGTGGATTGGCCGCTGGACCTTTCGGCGACGGTGGGAACACTGCGGGTGGCGGTCTCCCTCCTCGTTGGCAGTGGTGGCGACGACGAAGATGACGTGGAGGTGGGCGAAGGCTCGACAGGCCGCTTCTTCGGATGGTGGCCCGGGATATGAGCGTTCCGAGCCTAACCCGCTGGCTCCTCTGGGGCACTTTGCTCGCGGTCGCTCCTTCCGCGTGTGACGACCCCTTGGTCGTGGTGCGGTCGGACTCGTTCACTGTTGTACTCGAGAAGAAGTTGGTGGTGGCCGATGGAGTGGACGCGTCACTCATCGAGGTGTCTCTCCCAGAGTCCACGCCGAAGGGGACGGAAGTAAGGTTCGTTGCGACCGCTGGGTCTCTGGCTGGCGCACCTACTGGGAAGCCATCGACCCTAACGGTCGTAGCCGGCGACCGGATCGCGCGAACGTCGATTCTCTCCGCCGGGGAGGTCGGGCCGGCTCGGGTCTTCGTATCCGCAGCCGGACGGACCGAGGAAGTCTCGCTGGATTTCGCTCATGCGTTACCCACAGCGGTGGCCTTGTCTTCTAGCCGGGCCGTCGCGCCGGCGGACGGATCGACCCAAGTGTCATTCTTGGCCACACTCGCGAGGGATGCTGGGTCGGTGTCGCCCGGACAAACGGCGACCCTTGTAGCCGAGACTGGAAGCAGCGGGCTCGACAGCCTGCTTACGCGGGCGTCGCTAAGCTCAGCCAGCAGCGTAGCGTTCAGCGTCTCCTCACCCGACACGGCAACGGCTCTGTTCCGCGTAAGGATCGGAGAGATGCTCAGCAATGCCGTGGTAGTACGCTTCGCGCCGGTGCCGGCCGGTGCGCCTCCAATGAACTAGTCAGGAGTCACCATGCTCGACCACGAAGCCGGATCTTCCGAAGGGAGGCAGGAGTCCTTTAGGGAGTTCGCCGCACGATTGAGAGACTTGATCCAGAGCTTCCCCCAGATCGATGCGGCCTTTGACGTTTGGGTCGAGAGGAAGAGTGGGGCCGAGGCGGTACTCGTGGACAGGATCCTTCACGCTCCCAGGTGCGACGAGCAACAGGATTGCGGTGGATGTCCCAAAGGCGAACGGTGCGTCTTCAACGGGTCGATGATGCGTTGCCAATGCAGGAAGGAGGCGGCGTCTTGATCCGTCCCTATCGTTCTAGGAGGGCACTGTTCCATGGCGTCGATGATGTAGCGGGCCGATCCGTGGCCGCTTCTGAATTGAGGATCGCGACGGAGTAGGGGCGAGCCAGCAACGAGTAGCCCCACCGCCGCCCCGCACGTCGCTACCGTCCGCACCCCATTCCACCGGTTCCACCTCCCCTCGAACGCCGCCCCTCCCGCCGCGCACTCCTCCACCCCCATCCCCCCACATCTCGGTTCTGCAGCCGGTTGCTCAGCGGCGCCTTCACCACTGCAGTCGGCACCAGCACCCCGCCCAGGTAGGGCCCGCCCGCCCCGATCAGCATTACCCGCTCGACCCCTACCAGCCCCGGCCCCCCCGAGCACGAGCGCGACCAGCATCGTCACGATCGAGCCGAGGAAGACGAGCCCGAAGAGGGGGTCGCCGCGCTGCATGACGCCGTCGATGAACTGGAAGGCCCGGATGTAGGCGCCGTTGTCGAGCTAGCGTAGGCCGGGCATGACGACGACGGCGAAGGCGAAGAGGAAGCCGGCCACGAGCGACGGACAGGAAATCCAACCGGGGTCGGTCCCGGCGGAATCGAACGTGAAGCGGTCCGCGAGTTCGTCGTGTTGCGGGCCCGAAGTCTTCAGGGCGTGCTCGGCAAGTCGCGGCGGATGCGTCGCTGCGGTGCCGTGATGCGCGGTTGGGCAGCATTCGAGAAGGAGCGCACCGGACCGGCAGGTCGGCCACGTCCTGTAACTGGAGGTTGCCGCCTCCGTTCGCCCGCGCTCACTTCGGTGAATCACGGCCCCGACCGCTCCGGTGTTCTGGAACATAGCCGGAGCGTGAGCTGGCCGGTGCGTCTGGACGACCCGATCCTGGGCCGCGCTGGCAACCCCGACACGTTATCTGACAGTCTTTGATCGTACCGACTGAGGTGAGATGAGCGAACCGGATGACCTGACCCCGCCCGAGCAACGGGTAAGTGATCGGGTCCACGAGGTGGCTCGTGTGGCGACCGCTGGCGTCGCGGGGCTCATCGCGGCAGCTGGTGGCGTCGGGCCAGCCCTATTGGCCGCTGGTGGGCAGATGCTCGTAGAGCTGTTCTTCCAGGAGCCCATGAAGCAGCGCTGGGAGGATTGGAGCAAACGTGTCGCGAGCGCGGTTGAAGAGGCGTTGGAGTCTCGATCCGACGCCGACCTCGCGAGGCTGATCGATGAGCTCGCAGCCGACGAATCCTTCGTGACTACTGTGCAGGAAGCAACCTTGGTTGCGGTGAGAACTCACCAAGAGGAGAAGCTCGACGCGCTCCGGAATGCCGTCTTGAGTTCTGCGCTCCCAAACGCACCGGAGATGGATCTTCGGTCGATTTATCTTCGGCTCGTGGATGACCTGTCTCCAACCCACCTCCGCATTCTGTCGATCCTTGCAGATCCGTTTGGCAGTATTGAAGAGGCGGGAGGACTCGGAAATCTCTCTCGGCGAGCTTCTAAGGTCTCGGTGGAGTCGCTGGTTCGCGCCGCGCTTCCGACGCTTGAACCAGGTGAGTGGCGAGTGTTCGGTCAGCAGTTGGCCACCGAGGGTCTACTGACCGCCGACACGCTGGTCGGCAGTTGGTCGTGGCCGGAGGCCTTCAACCCTCGAGTTTCGGGACATGGCCGCCAGTTCCTCCGCTTTATCGAAGGACGGATCGCCCCCCCGAGTCCCGAGGCGGTACGGGCTCGGATTACTGCGCTCGAACAGTTGCGGCGGTCCTTGGCTGATCGAGCCCGTTCACAACGGTTTGAAGTGAGCCCGGTGAGGTACGTGGAGGCGGTGCCGAACGACGGACCGGTGGTGACCGGGTTGCTAGTCCGATTTCCGCGCGAAGCTGCGAGGAATCCGGTGGCCAATGGGAACCCGCCCAGTCTGGCCGAGGCTCGGATCACGGTTCTTGGCGAGTCGGCCATCGACGTGTTCGCGTGGGGGCAGGACCCTGAGTTGATCGGCTCACAACCTCTCGAATTCGAGATCGGCGAGGACGGGTTCAGTGTGAACGGATCGCCTCATGCCCATGCTTCGGGTGCGGCGGAGGAGGTCATCCGGGTGCTTGAGAGTGTGTTTCCAGACCGACGCTACTGGCCGTCACCTCGCTGAAAGGCCTAGGCGGAGACCGTCAGATAACTGCATGTATCTGGACGACTCCTCCCCCTCCTGGATCAAGAGCGGTGGATGTAAGGCGGCGGAGGTCGCGACTGCAGTCGTATCTTCGGCCCGTTGAGCGGGCGACGTGTTCGCCCCGGCCATGATGGAACGTCGCGCAAGGTGCCAATCGTTGCCTCGACCCCGTAGTGGGTCACTTCAGGTATCGGCCCCGCCCCGCGCCGGTTGGACCGTGCGCCATCTCAGGTGTTCGACGCAGCTCGTCAGATGTGGCAACCTCCTCGGCCCAGGGGCTCGGTGTTGAACTTGAAGCCCGACCAGCTCTCGCGCGGCGTGAGCCCGAGTTCGGCGCGCAACTCGATCGGCAGCTGCTCGTCGTCGAGGACGATGCGCGCCTTCTCGACGATCGTGCTCGAGCCCTGCGGCAGCGCGTAGCCAAACTCACGCAGGATCCCGCGCACGGTGTTGATCCGCCGGATGCGGTCCGCCCCGTAGGCCGAGCGCAGACGATGCAGTGAGGTCAGCGCCTGCTGCCGGCTCGCCTCCAGGAGCGCGACCCAAATCCGCCCGGTCCGTCTTGTTGCCGTCCCGCACGCCTCCATCAGCACCTCCGTCGGCTCGCGCTCCTGGAAGAAGCGCTGGAATCCCTTCCGGCTCAGCCGACGATGCGCCTCCACCCGATCGGGCGTCGGCGAGCGCGCGACCTGGAACGCCGACTTTGCCAGGTCCACAGATGCCTGCGTAGTCTTCATGCGGACGTCCTTCCCTGGGGTGTGGCCTTCGAGGGCCGATCGTTTGCTCGGGCACGCTGGTGCCGAACCAGGCGAGGAGCCCATCCCATCATTGCCCGCTCCGCGCCTAGCGGCGCTCTAACCCAACCGGCCCACGCCCTCGCAGTTTCTGCTAAATCTCCGGATACCCTGTGCGGTATCGTCCAAATCGACCAGCACAGCTCAACACAATCACGTTATGGGGTATTGCGGGGAACGTTCATCGCCAGAGGAGCACGCATCCTCAGTCCGTTGGCAGCCTATTGATCGACCGTTCGGTTCGCAGTGCCCGCCCGGACCTGCGTCAACTCATCGGCCAGCCGTAGTGGGTCTCGGAGAATCAACCCTGATTCGGCACACCTAGCGCCCGCCCGACTGCAGGAGTCGGGCCTCCGCCTCGTCGAAACGACGCGTCGCAGCAGTCGAGGGCTCGCCCCGTCTGCAGAAGGCGAGCTTCCCGAGACGCCGATGCGGATTCTCGACGATCATGCGCCCCGCCGCGTCCCGCTTGTCCGCCAGAGTGCTATAGGCGTCGAGAAAGCGACCGTCCGAACGCGCCCGCGCGAAGAACGACAGGACGTAAACATAGAAGAAGAGGTTGTACCGGAGGAAGGGATACTCGACCTTCAGGAACGTCTCGCCGATCCCCCAGCGACAGGGGCCCGTAGGGGTCCGGGTGGTCCAGTGCTCGAGGAGCGTGTCGACGGCGCCGTCGACCGCTACGTTCCCCGCACGATACGCCGGGTAATGCCGTAGGAAGTCCAGCACGTAAAGCGTCGCGCCGGGGTTCGAGCGTTCGGACTCCGGCCCCTTGCCGAACTTACTGAAGCTGCACCGCCAACCGCCGTCCTCGTGGAGCGATGTCAGAAAGTAGTCGGCCGCGAGGCGCAGGGACGGGTGCTTGGCGAGGCCATACCGTACCACACTTCGGGCCGCCTCCGCCGAGTAGCACGGGTACATCGGGGACTTCGGCCCGACCCGAATCCGTCCGTCGTCCCGACAGGCATTGAGGACGAGGCCGATCGCTCCCTGGACCGCTTCGTGGTCGGCCGGGACACCGAGCTCATGGAGGATCAGCAGCGACGCCACCGTACTGAAGGGATTACCTACGTAGATCTTTCCCTCCGGGCTGCCCCAGTAATCGGCTCCGTTGTCGTGACGATGGGAGAGCACTGCCGCGACGTCGGGATCTTCCGTGGTCATGGAATCCGGGGTCTGAGGAGCCGGCAGGACAGCACGCCGAAGAGGAAGTTCGCTGCCGCGATCTCCAGCACATGGACGAGGCGGACGAGGTCTGGCAGCGGTGGCGTCGGATACACGAGTAGCGTTGCGTTCGTGGCCGCCAGGAACGCACCGCACAACAGGGCCTGAGGTTGGGCCTCGCCTCGCGTCGCGACCGCGAGCAGGAGCACGACGACGCCGAGCCCGACCCCACGACCGAACTCCACCGCGAGGAGCGACAGAAGGGCAGGCTCGACACCGGCGTAGAACGCCCGCACAGGTTCTATCGCGAAGGTGGCGAGTCCGAACGCGAAGAATAGCGCGACGTACAGGACACCGCTCGCCATGAGCGCCGCCGCGATACGCCCCGGGCGTCGAATCGCCGCCCGCACTCGTGCCATCTCGGGCTCCGTTCCGTCGTCGGCGTAGACTCGGACGCCCACCCAAACCGGCGGCACGGCCCCTGCGAGTCCGGCCACCACCAGACGGGGGAGCTCCTCGCTCGTCCCGTTGATGGTGGGTGCGAAGAACGCCGTTTCCGCCGCGACGAGAAGCACCCGCACCGCCGTGTAGGACATGTAAAGCGCGAGGCCGAGCGAGACGTTGCTCCAACGTCCGGCATGGGCAGCCCACGCCACCGTCCATCCGAGAATCGCGCCAGTCACCAGGAGCCCGGGCGCCACGCTCAGAGGGTCCTTGAGCACCGCGTCAGCGCCGGGCGAGATCGCCAGACGCAGGAGTTCTCCGCCCACCACGGCCAGCCCGAGCAGCAGCGCCCGCTTCTGCCCGCCCAACCGGGCGCTCACTGTGAGGCGTCCCGGGTCCGGCGCAGCCACGCGAGCTGACCCCGGTATCCAGCAAGCCCCACGTCGAACGCGGCCAGCGCCGAAGGGTCCGCCGAGGGAGCGAACTCGGCACGGAACTCCTCGAGCTCCACCACGTATGCGGCGACCGTCTCGGCGAGGTCGTGGAGAAAAGACGCGAGGCGATCGGTCCGACCCACCACATCGATCACCGAGAGCCTGAGCATGACCGAGGCGAAATCGCTTCGTACCTGTTCGCGAGTTACCGGCGCCTGGACCCACTCCGAGAGACGTCGGGAGCCCTCGGGCGTCGGGGTGTAGACTTGCGAGCCTCGCGCCGACTCCCCGTCTCTGCGCTCCCGACGGAGAAGCCCCTGTTGTTCCAGGCGTCCCAGCGCCGGATAGATGGACCCGGGGCTGCTGCTGTACGTACCAAGCGGCGTCCGCTCGAAGGCCATCCGGACCGCGTAGCCGGTCCTTGCACGCTGCGCGAGGATTCCGAGGATCGCGAACTCGAGATTGGTCACGGAGACGAGGACGGACGAGGCATGCGGTACATAGTACGTATCGTACTAAGCGACGGTGCGTTCGTGTGCAAGGGCGTCGCGGGAGTTGCTCCGAGGCTCTCGAGCGCGGGTCTACGGGAACCGCCAGAGCTGGCGGGAGCCACCGCAACGCCCCAGAATTGAAGGTTGCCGCCTCGTTCGCTCCCGCTCACTTCGGTGAATCACGGCCCAGAACGCCCTCGGGTGTTGGAGCAGTAGCCGGAGCGTGAACTGGCCGGTGTGGTCGTGCGGCTCAGTTTCTTGGGCCGCGCCGGCAGCCCCGACGCGTTATCCGGCACACGGAACCTGTCTGGGCCACGCCGGCTACCCTCCGCGATCTCTCGTTGGCATTCTAATGAGAGGCTCCTATCATTACTCCGGATATAGGTATGGCCGGACTTGAGGGCCGCGTCGCCTGCGCGGCCAGGCATGTCCAGCGTCATGGCTCGCGGTGGGGATCAGTTTGGCTGGTCGGTTTCTGGAGTGCGAATGACAAGGTCAGAGCTGCGTGAAGCGGACTCGACTAAGGATGCCAGGCCGGACCTGTGGCGCCTGCGAAGCGACGCGGATCTTCTCGCGGGCACGCGGGGCGGCGAGGAAGCATGCTTCCGGGCCCTTTTCATACGCTACCACGGCGACTTGCTGGCCTTTGCCTCGAGCATTGCCGGGGAGACCGAGGCCGCTGACGTGGTGCAGGGGGTCTTCGTCTCCCTGTGGGAGAATCGCCACCGGGTGGAGGCGTCGCCCACCCTCAAGGCCTACCTCTTTCGTGCGACCCGCAATCGTGCGCTGAACGCCCGTCGCGGGCTGCGCCGATGGGCGCTTCGCTTCGTGGGGCTCGATCACGCCGATTCCGTCGTGATCGGACCTACGCGAGCCGAGGCGAGTGAGCTGGCGCGCGCGATCTCAGACGCCTGTGCCCGCCTGCCCGGCCGCCAGCGTGAAGCCTTCAGTCTCCGCCACTTCCATGGGCTGTCCTACGCGGAGATTGCAGCCGCGATGGACGTCTCCCCGCGCACGGTCGAGGTCCACCTCGCGAAGGCGATCCGGGCACTGCGAGACCGGCTCCCCCGGGAGCTCCTGGCCCCGTAGCGAAGCGAGCTCGACTCGGCACCGATCGAGTCGAGTAAGGGATCGTGAGGGGTGGCGGTGTTCACTCAGTGACCCCTCCACCCCGATGTCCGTTCGATGCGCTCACGCGACTGGATTCGAATCGCACGCTATCTCGACGGCGAAGCCACGCCCGACGAGCAACGCGAGACCGCTGGCTGGATCGCCGAGGACCCGGCGCGGGGGGAGCTTCTCGAGCAGTTGCGCACGATGCGCGCCGCCGCCGCTGAGGGCGTTGAGCGGTTTCCCACCGACGCCGACGCGCAATGGGAGCGGGTGGCGGCGAGAACGACCCGGCTCGATGAGATTCGGGTGCGTCGCTCCTCATCTCGACCTGTCGCCCCCTTCCGCGTGCAGCCGGCTCTCGTAGCCGGGATACTGTTGGCTCTGGTCGGCAGCGGCGCATGGCTCGCGCTCCACGGCCCTGAAGGACGTGACGCGCCAGGCGCCATCGGGGGTTCGACAACATGGACGACCCAGACCAACGAGACCGCCCGGGTCGCCCTCTCGGATGGATCCGAGGTCGAGCTCGGCCCTGCCAGTACGCTCCGTCAGACGGCGCAGCTGGCTCGGGAGTACGACCTCGTAGGCGTCGCGCGTTTCGATGTCGTTCGCGACACACTGCGCCCCTTCGTCGTGGAGACGGCCCACGGGATCACCCGGGTACTGGGCACTACCTTCGCGGTCGAGTCCCGAGCTGACGACGACGCGACCACGGTCACCGTAGAGGAGGGGAGCGTTGCCGTGCGCTCGACCGACGCACCCGGTGAGGTCGTCCTCGGCGCGGGCGAGTCCGGCCGCGCATGGCGAGGCCGTCGACCGCTCCGGTTCGGCGCCGAGGCGGCCGTGCCGAGCCGGTTCGACGGCGCCTCTCTCAGAACGGTGCTCGACGCCCTGGCCGTAACCCACGGCGTGGTCGTCGACGTGACCGATCCGGCGCTCGCCGAGATCCGGCTCAGCACCGATCTGACCGGACTCTCTCTGAGGGAGTCGCTCGAGGTGCTCGAGGCCACCCTGGAGATCGTTGCCCTTGTGCGCGGGACGCGAGTCCTCGTCGCGCCATCCGGTGGTTCCCGATGAAGCCTCGTCGTACATCCGCTGTGATGTGGGCCCGCCGCATCAGTCGAATCGGCGTGCTCGGATTCGGCGTGACCTTCAGCCCTGCGAGTGGGCCCGCTCCCGTCGCGGCGTCGCAGTCCACTCCTACCGTTCAGACTTCGCAGGGCCTGGTCACGTTGGGACCCGGCCGGATCACGAGGGAGGAGGGACTTCGCGCAATCCGGGACCAGGTAGGGCTTCGGATCTCCTGGAGCGCGCACCGGGCCCTGTCGGACAGCGTCGACGTTCAGGTCAGCGGGGTCCCTGCGCTTGCAGCGGTACGAGCGGTCCTGGAGGGCTCTCCCCTCGAGGTTCAGATGACACGCTCAGGCGTGGCTGCTGTGCGGCCAGCTCGGACCGGCACGGTGCGGGGCGTGGTGACCAGTGAGTCCATGGGTGAGCCCCTGAGCGACGCCGTCGTGGAGCTTGTCGGCACGCAATGGAGCACGTTGACGGATGAGGAGGGGCGGTACACGCTCGCGGAGATCCCCCCCGGAGACTACCAGCTGTCGGTGTACCTCATCGGTTTCGGCGAGGCCGCCAGGGACGTGCGCGTGGTCAGCGGCGAGACGGTCGAGATGGATATCGCCCTGAGCACGGATGCCGTGTCACTCGCGGGTGTCTCGGTGGTCGCCGAAACGCGCGTGCAGCAGGAGATGCGCGAGGTGCGGCAGAGCCCCTTCTCTGTATCGGTGATCGACGGGCAACGCCTTGCGAGTCGGGGCCTTACGCTCGATGAGGCTCTTCAGCGCGCGACGGGTATCCAGGTTCGGCGGTCGGGAGGTCTCGGCAGCGCGAGCATCTTCCACGTACGGGGCCTGGAGGGGAACCGAGTCCGGATCTACATCGACGGGAATCCCGTGAGCGGCACCGGCGATTCCTTCACGCTCGACGACATCCCACTCGCCCTGGTCGAGCGTGTCGAGGTCTACAAGGGCGTGGTACCTGCGCGCTTCGGTGGGGACGGACTGGGCGCCGCGGTCAACGTCGTCATCCGCGAGTTTCCGGGCGGGTACGATGACGTGTCCTACGCCGCGGGATCGTTCGGCCAGCACCAGATCGCGAGCCTCTTCGTTCGGCGCCCCCATCCGGATTTCGAGGTCGGCTTCTCCGCGAACCTCGACCTGGCCGACAACGACTACCAGATGGAGTCGCCCTTCATCCCGGGTCTCCAGATCACCCGGGACCATGACCGCTTCCGGCGTGCCGTAGTGGGGGGGACGCTGAACTACACGGGTGGCTGGTTCGATGATTTGCACGTCGAAGCGGCCGGCATTTTGTCGCGTCGAGAGATCCAGGGTATCCAGACGAACGTTCAGCATGCCGAGGCGAGCTCGGACTTCGGCGTCCTGCTCATGCACGGCGATCGTCAGGGCGCGATGGGCGGCCGTCTCGACGTCACGCTCGGGCTTGTCGCGCTCGCTACCAGGGCCGCGTTGGTGGACACCTCCTCGGTGCGCTACACCTTCGGAGGCGATTCCTTCCCCAGCCCCAACGGACGGGGAGAGTTGGCTGCGCTTCCCTCCCACTCGGACAACACGCGGCTGCTCTTCCGGCAGCGCGGCACAGCCACGTACCGATTCAGCCCGGCGCACACGGGCAACCTGACGTACGTGTTCGACCATTCGCGCTTCGAGCCCCGGGATACGCTGGCGAATCGCTTCGCAGGCCGGAACGTGAGCGAATTCCCGGGGCAGCAGACCAACGTCGTGGTGGGGGCCTCGCACGAGTGGCGGCCGATGGGGGAGCGCTTCGTCAACGTCTTCGGTGTGCGCGCGTATGCCTTCCACTCGGAGGGCACGCCTCAGAACCTCTTTGACGTGACCGGAGAGCGCCCGCCCGAGATCACGAACCGGACCTTCTCGCTCGGCGTGTCCGAAGCGGCACGCTACTTCCTGACGCCCGAGCTCCTCGCAAAGGGATCGATCGTCTTCGCGACCCGGCTGCCCGAAAGCACCGAGCTGTTTGGCGACGGCCTGCTGCTTCAGCCCGCGCCGGCCCTCGAGCCGGAGCGCACCATCAACCTGAACGTAGGGCTTCAGTTCGAGCGGGGCCGTCCCGGCGACGGCCACCTCCAGGCGGAGGTGAACGGATTCGCGATGTGGCTTCGCGACATGATCCAGCTCGCGGCTGGCGGGTTCGGCGGCACCGCTGCGCATGCCAACGTCGGTGAGGCTCGAATCGTCGGCTTCGATGTCGAGATGAAGGGGGACGTTACCCCCTGGCTCTACGCCACAGGTGGGTTCACCTACCAGGACGCGCGGGATGTGCGCGACTTCATCCCGGGCTCATCGGTCCCCAGCCCGACACGCGGACTGCGGCTCCCAAACCTGCCCTGGCTTTTCGGGACCTTCGCGCTCGAGGCGCATGCGGGCGACCTGCTCGGCCGAAACCAGCAAAGTCGCGTCTTCCTCGAGACGAGCTTCACGGACGAGTACTTCTTCGCGTTCGAGATGAGTCGCAACCAGGAGCGGCGGATCCCTCGCGCGCTGACCCACACCCTCGGCTTCGAGCATCAGTGGCTCGGATCCGGAATCACGCTGACCGCCGAAATCCAGAACATCGCCGACGCCGAGGTCCTCAATCAGTTCAGGCAGCCCCTACCGGGCCGGATGTTCCGGCTGAAGCTCCGCTACACACGGATTCGCGACTAGTGAAACGACCCACTCCTCAAGAACACGGCAGTCCCGACATGACCGATTTCCCTAGAGGTGTCGCAGTCGCCACGTCGGCTCGCTCGACGCCAGCTGCCCGCTCACTGACTGTGCTGGCTGCTGCTGCCATGGCCCTGGTGGCGGGCTGCTCCGACTCACCTACGGAACCCAACCCGGATGACCCGCGGCAGGCCGAATTCCTGCTCGTCACGAGCATCGCCAACGAGTCGGGAGTTGATGGCGCGTCCTTCATTCAGACGATCGGTCTCGACCAGCCAGCCGTCGACAACTCGAGCGCGTTCGAGCAGTCGTTCCGCCCCTACACCTTCGTGAATGGCGATGACGTGATCGTGCTACAGGGGCAGTACGGAGATCAGGCGTTTCGCTATACCAGGGCGTCGGACGGGACGTTGACCGAGGGCGGCGTCATGAACCTGCCCGCGGGAAGTGGTGCGAGCGGCGTGGCGTTCGTCAGCGAAACGAAGGCATACCTGTCTCTGACCTTCATCGGCCGGATTCTGATCTTCAATCCGCAGACGATGACGACGACGGGCGAGATCGACCTCACCGCGCTGGGTATCGCGCGAAATCCGTCGAACCCCAGCGATCAGAATCCCGAACCGGTCCTGTTGGCGATCCGTGACGGGAAGCTGTTCGTGACGCTCCACCAACTCGTGACCGGATTCGCGTCCGCTGACGGAGCGGACATCGCCGTTGTCGACGTCGCAACCGACACTTTCGAGAAGGTCATCACCGACCCTCGCACCGCTACGCCGGGCTCCTTCGGCGGGTTCGAGAGCATGTTCGTCGATGAGGACGGGGACCTCTACGTCTACAGCGGCGGGTCGTATGGCTTCGTGCCTGGCCAGCAGCATGGCTTTCTGCGGATTCGTAGCGGCGAGACCGACTTTGATCCTGGCTATTTCCTGAACCTGTCGACCGTGACGACAAATGTGCCGGGCGCTCAGATCTCCCAGATCAACGCGCCCGTGTACGCTGGCGGTGGCGTGATGTATGCGATGGCCGAGGTGCCGGAGTTGAGGCCCTTCCCCCCGAACTTCGCGAGAGACCTGTTCTTTCAGGCCGTTCGGATTGATCTGGCTGGCGGACAGGTCACCGCGTTGCCGCTACCGGTGGCCCGGCCGATTGGGTCAGGGCTGGCGTTCCATGAGGGGCAGATGATCTTCGGCATCTCTACAGCGACGGGGGTTGGGCTCTACACCTACGATCCGGTCAGTGGAGAGGTCAGTGATGGGCCCATTGTGAACACCGCCGGAGATCCCTCCTACCTGATTGCCTTCGACTAGCGGGCGCACCGCCTCGAGACACGTGTGATCACGGGCGCGTGGGCCACGTCGTGCCCGAGGGTGTCGGCCACACCCGGCCGCTCGGCGCACCATCCCACTCGAGTGCGGTAGGGTCTCCGCGTCGCAGCACCAGCGTTCGAATCGTCACGTTTCTGCGGGAGAGGGTACGTCGGCGCCGGACAACTGCATGTTGCCGGCTCCGCACCTTCGGCGCTCCGACCCAACCGATCACGGTCCAACCGATCACGTTGTCGGATACTTGGGGGAGCAGACTGGGCGCACGTTGGGTATCTCGATCGAAGCGGCGTGGATGGCCGAAGTGCGTCGCCGTGACGAGGAGCTCGTCTCCGGTGCGGTGAAGGCGATCCCTCTCGAAGATGCTCTCACCTCGATCCGCACCCGTTTCGGGTGGTCGTTCGGCTCCATCCTTAAACCCTCGCCGAGTTTGGCGAGGCGGTAGCGTTCTACGAGGACAAGGCGCCGGGGCTCGGCCGTGAGTTCATGGCCGAGGTCGAGCGAGTCCTCAGGCTACCGGGAGAGAATCCCTCCATGGGCAGTCCGCCGGAGTCCCCGTACCGTCGCCTGCTTTGCCAGCGGTTCCCATATCGAAGAGGACTTCGATGAGACGCACATATCCAGGAATCCTGTGTCTTGTTGGGGTTGCGGCGTGCGGGGGAGAATCTGAGTCCTCCGTCCGGACGGCCGACGACGAGCAGCTTGTCCTCTCGAGTCCGCCCTCCTGCGAGGCCTGCCGGATCGAGCTCCGCGAGGTCGCACGACTCGGTGACGCCGCGGACCCGGCGTCGGTCCGTGCGGACGGCGGCACTATGCCATGTCTGGTCGCCCGGGATCCTGGGGGCGGATTCCTCATGAGCGGACCGGTTGGTGGCGGTCAAGTCGTCAGGTACGACTCGGAAGGGAGGTGGTCCGCAACACTTGGTCGGGCAGGCGAAGGACCGGGCGAGTTCGGCCGCGACCTCGCCGTGTTCATCGGGTCTTCCGACTCGATATACGTGGTAGACAATTCCCGATATCGCATCTCCGTATTCGAACCGGGGGGCGGATTCCTCGGGTCGTTCCCGATGCCTGACCGGGCGGCTGCGTCGGTCCCCCTCTCGTCCGGGCATCTGCTCCTGCACTTTCGGCCGACGGACTCGACTGAGGGTCAGGAGGATCTCTTCCACATCGTGGACCCATCCGGAGCGGAGCAGGCCCGGTTCGGAAGATCGACGAGGAGCCCAGCGGAGGTCGACCGGTGGACCGTTGGAGCTCACCCGGACGGCGGATTCTGGGCAGGAAGCCAGTGGGAGTACGAGTTCTCTCACTGGACGCGTTCGGATTCGCTGATCAGGACCATCACCCGTGACGTCGACTGGTTCCCGGCAGGCGTGGAGTGGTCGCAGGAGAGGTTTTCTGATCTGTACGTGTCTGAGCCGGCTCCTCCGCAACTCATGCACATCGCCACCGACGACCATGGTCTCGTCTGGACCTACTCCTGGGTTCCGGACCGGAACTGGGCCCCGAACTCGGTCCAGCTTCCGACGCCCGATTGGACCCGCAGAAACTTCGATACAGTCATTGAGGTGATCGACCTGGAGGAGGGCGTCGTGCTTGCGGCGCTGAGGTCGGACGAGCTGCTACGTCACGCGTGCAGCGACCACCTCGCGTACAGCGTGGTCGAGACCGAGATCGGAGACACGCGCGTCCGGGTCCTGGAGCCGACGCTGGTCCGAGTCGAGTAGCGGGTTTGGAATTGGGCGATCCGGGTGGGACCCCGCGCCCGACAACTGAAGGTTGCCAGCTCCGCGCCCGCGGCGCTCCGTCCCAACCGGCCGGGAACGCGCGGGATGGGTGTGGCGGTTCGGTTCGCCTGTGCGGCATCGCCCGATGCGACCGGCCTCGAGGGCCGGTTCGGCAACACGATCACGTTCTGTGCCATCGCCGTGCCGGCCTCTCGCGTGGGTGGGCACGACGACGTCGATCCGACCGGGCGCACCTTCACGAGCCAAGGACAACAAGACCTGCCGACGCAGTTCGGAGCAGTTGCTTTCAGATCGAGATAAGCGCCGGCTGCTGCGATTACCCCTCCAGATCAGGCGAAGAGCGGACTCACGTCCGTGTACAGCCGGACCGAGGTGACCAGTCCATCGGCATTTCGATCCGTCATTGCCACGGCACGCAGTGTCACCTCTTCTCCACCTAGAGTGGAGTAGTGATTCAGCGCTTCAAGGCAGAAGGCGGAGTCGGAGCCGTAGATGTTCAGCAGGTCATGTTCGAGATCACCGAAGGACTGCCAGTACATCGAGAGTCCTTCCTTCACGTGGTCGAGACCGTGAACTGGTTCGTCGTTGTTCATCTGAAGTACAACGTCGTCCGCCAAGAACTCCCCGTACGCCTCGATGTCTTTTCGGTCGAGAGCCTCCAGGTACGCGAGGTACCACGCATAGCCGTCTGGGGAGAGCTGGTTGATACGCAGGCGTCCGGTCCGCATAGTCGATTCCCGGTCGGAGAGTGCTCCTGGATGTCCCAAGACGATAGGCCCGTCCGCACCATGGCTCTTGAATATTCCGGACATTCAGACTCGATCACGGTCCTGCCCGGGTCGGATGTGTCGAAGCGAGGGTACACCTACCGGGAGTTCCAGCCCCCGGCGCAGTTGAGTTCCTCGGTGGAGGCCGTATGGAGCATCGACTCGTCGCGGAACTACTCGTACTCCGTGCGCGTGGTGCCAGACGGGTGCGTGGAGATCGTGAAGTCGGAGGACTACGGCTTCCGGGTGTACGGGCCGAGCACCACTTGGACGATGTACAGTTTCCAAGGTGGCTCGGCGTCGGAGGGGATCCGTCTCCGACCCGAGGTTGCGGCCGAGGTGCTTTCGGTTGATCCGGGGGAACTGAAGGATCTCTCCGAGGACGGGGAACGATTCCGACCCTTCGCGGAGTCGCTCTCCCGAAGACGCGGACCGTGGCTCCTACGGCTGTTCGAGCTTCTCGAGGCGAAGGCATTGGATGCCGGTGCCGCGGGTTGGGTAGCCGCCTCGATCCGCCACGACCCGGACCTCCCGGTTGGCGAACACAACAGGCGAGTGGGAGTCGGGGCTCGACACGCGCGCCGACTCTTCGGTCAGGCGTCCGGGATCACGCTAAGCGCCTACCGTCGGATTCATCGTGTGCACTCCACCTGGGGAGCCCACGCCGCCGATCCGCGTCTGCCACTTTCGCGACTCGCGCTCCGGTGCGGATTCTCGGATCAATCTCACATGACGAGAGAGGTGCGCGAGCTCACCGGCCTGACCCCGGTCGAATTCCTGCGGAGTCTGGCCGGCCAAGTTGAGCTCCCTGATCGTGGGCTCAAAGGGTCGTTCTGAGGTCCAGCGCACTAGCGTGGGCGAGGACCTGTCGCGTCAGACCTTGAACCACGATGAGTCGTTCGCGTAGTCGACGGCACTCAACTGCATGTTGCCGGCTCCGCGCCTGCGGCGCTCCGACCCAACCAACCCGGACCGTGCGGGATGTGTATGGCGTTCCGGATAGACTGTGCGATATCGCCCGGAGCAGCTGGGCCGGTTCGGCAACACAATCACGTTGTCTGCCATCTATGGGGCACCTACTCGAGTGTACCCACGTCCAGCTCGACCAGGTAGGAGACGTTGAACTCGTCCCTGACGACGGCCCAGGCACGATCGCCGGAGGCGTTCATCAGCGTCAGGTCCGCGTCGATGGAGACCCAGCGCAGTGAGTCGAGTTGAGGATTGAGCACGACCCAGACGGACATCTGGTCGTCCACGGTCTCATCATCGTCCGGCGTCTTTATCCAGATCGTTCCGTCTGACGCCGCGATGATACGTTCGGCCGGGCTGCGGAACTCCAGCGGCCCGAGGGCGTCGTCGACCAGCGACCGTGCTTCGCGCTCGCTCCGCGCGGAGACGCCGCGGCTCCACATTACCGCGTCGACATGCCTACGAACCATCTCCCGGCGCTCGGCATCTGAAACCCGGGGCGTCTCGGTGGTTCGCAAGGTGGCGGTGTCGTAGACCGTCCCATCTTCAAGATACGTGCGCAGCACGACCTCGCCGTGCTGCCGCCGCGAGGTCACGTCGGCTACGACGACCCCCGGCATCGCCCGGTGCACGGCCCACAGATCCGACTCGGGAAACGGCCGCGGTACCGACAGTTCGCCGAACACTCCGGGTCGCGGATTCTGATACACGACGATCTCGCGCCTCTGGACGACGGCTAGAGTGTCGCCGAGAACACCGTCCCGAGTCGCGGCTATCAGCGGCACAGAATCGTTCGCCCTCCGAATACCTCGGGGCTCGCGGTCGACCACGAGCGTTCCAGAGGGCAGCACTCCTGACAGGCGTGGCATCCTGTCCGGTGGAGCATCGTTTCGGGAAGTCAGACGAACGGTCGCTGCTTCTCCGGAGCCTAGATCGAATCTCGAGACGCGCTCCGTCTCGAACACCCAGACCTGCCCGTCGTGTACATCCATCCCAACTGGTCGAAGAAACTCGCCCGGTCCAGCACCCCGGCCGCCGATCGTCTCCAGAAACTCACCCTCGGCCGTCATCCTTCGAACGATGAGTTCGACAGGAAACAGGACGAACAGCGAGCCGTCGCGGTCGATGTGGAGAGATGCCGGTCGCGTGAGGGCGTCCGGACCATCAATACTCCCGATCCGTCCCACTTCGCGGGCGACGACGGTATCGGCAGATGGACCGCCCGCGGCGAGCGAGCCCCAGATCAAGGTTGCGACGAGCGGTGAACCCATGGCGTCTCCTAAAGTGTTAGGACTTCCGGACGATAGCCCGGCTATGCATGGACCTGCAAGCGCCAAGTCGGGGGAGGGTGAGACGGCAGAGAACTGCATGTTGCCGGCTCCGCGCCTGCGGCGCTCCGACCCAGCCGGCCTCGACCAGGCCGGTTCGGTGTGGCGGTTCGGATACTCTGCGTGATATCGTCCGATACGGCCTACGCCGGTGGCCGGTTCGGCAACACAATCACGTTATGTGGCATGGCCCCACCGAGATGACGGCGGATACGAATGAGTCGGACGTTGGCCGTACGTACTCGCACGTATGGGAGCCGCCCCGACCTAGACCCCTCTCTTCCTGTTTTCAGATGACCAGCAAGTGGAGACTCGTCCTAGCGAGCCTGGCCCTCCTTGGCGTCGGGTCCTGCACTAGCGACGCGATGAGTCCGGAAGTCGAGCGAATCGGAGTGGTCTCATTCGTTGAGGTCGAGGGCGGGTGCTGGAAGATCGTGCACGACAATACGTCGTATGAACCCGTGCACTTGGACCCGGACTACCGTATCGATGGCCTTCGAGTCGAGTTCTCAGCCCGACTTGCGCCCGATCTTGGGTCCTTCTGCATGGTCGGCACTCTCGTCGAGATTACCTCGATAGGTCGTCTCGATTGACCTCTCCTCCCGAGCCCTCCAGTCCGTACCGGCTAGCCCACTCCTCCTCGCCGCGGGCTCGGAAGCGCTCCGGACTGCCACGCCATGTAGCTGAGAAGTCGCCACCTCCGTTCGCTGCCGCTCAATGCGATGAATCACGGCCTCGAGCGTTCGGGGGTGTCGGAGCAGTAGCCGGAGCGTAAGCTGACCGGTGTGTCCAAACGGCTCCGTTTCCTGGGCCGCGCCGGCAACCCCGACACGCTAGGCGAAACCGCGTGACCGATGTGGCAGTCCATCTCTCTTGTCATCGAGCCGGCAGTGAATACGAGTTGGCATGGGGGGTGGGCGAGTCTTCGGGACTTGCGGCCCACTCCGATGCTTCGGGTGAGCTGAAACCCGTCCGGACCCGTCCTTCGTACGGAAGCTGAGCCAGTGCTCTCCTCTCCGCGCCAAGGAATGCCCAATGCGCCTCCTGTTCCACCGTGCCGCGGTTGTCGCTGCGGCGTTGTCTCTCGGATGTAGCGATTCTGACGTCGTCTACAGTCCCGGGCCGCCGGTGGTCGAAACGAGCCTTGAGGGAGTGCTGGACTTCAGTGCAGCCGAGGTGGCGCCGTCGTTCGAAGCCCGAGTGATTCCGCTTCCAGAAGCCGGCTGGGCCGTCAGCTCCGGGACGTTCGGAGGGTTCGTGCAGCGGTTCGATGGCGAGGGTGGGCTGGCCGGGCAACTCGGCAGCGAGGGTGGCGGTCCGGGTGAGTTTTCCGGACCGGTCTTCGGGCAAAGCGTCGCGGACGAGCTTCTGATCGTCGACCCGGGGTCGGGACGAGTGTCCCGATTCGACGCTGAAGGACAGTTTCTCGGGAGTCGAAGTCTGGCGGGACAGGTCTCGTCGGTAGCTCCCGATCGGGCTCGACCGGGCCTGGTCTTGAGTGGCTTCTTCGGTGAGGGGCTGAGCCTGCTCCGTGCGGGCAGGGATCCAGAGTCGGACGTGTCAGGTGGAGAGATACCGTCCGCTGAGGGACCCTCGCGCCAGGCGGCAGGGCGGCAATGGCAGTTTGCGACGATGCCCTCCGATGAGGCGGTGTGGACGGTGAGCCGCGGGGACGGAGTCGTCCGGATCCACGACCTTGAGCTCGAAGCCATAGAGCGCAGCGAGCTTCCGGATCCCGCAGAGTTCGTGTGGGAAAACTCGATTCCGGAGGGCGCGTTCCCGCCGGAGTCATCCGGTATCCTGTCGGAGAACGGCACAGTATGGGTTCTCACCGGCGTCCCGGACTCGGATTGGCATCCCGAGATGAACCCCCGGGAGGTCGGTGTCCACGGGTGGGGCGACACCTTCGTGTTCGCGATCGACGTCTCTACCCGAGAGGTCGTCGCGACGCACCGCATGGACCGCATCTGCTTCCCCGCCTACAGCTCGGTCATCTCCTGTGTGGACGAGGTGGGCCAGCGGATCGAGTTGCTCCGACTCTCGCTTGGGAGCGGGGACACGTGATCGGTACGTGAGGCGGCTTCGTCCAACTGAGAAGTTGCCGCCTCCGTTCGCTGACGCTCACTTCGGTGAATCACGGCCCCGAGCGCCTTAGGGGTGTTGGAGCAATAGCCGGAGCGTGAACGGGCCGATGTGTCCGGACCGCTCGACTCTTTGGCCCACGCCGGCAACACGATCACGGTATGGGGCATTACACCTGCTCTCGCGGCGCTTGTGGAGCGGGTGGGCGACCGCGCACCTCCTCCTAGCTCTGCCAGCCCTCCTCGAGCAGCTCGTAGTTCAGCAGCGCGGCGGCGAGCGAACCTCTTGATGCGGCCGCTGGAACGGACTGGATTCCTGGCCCGGCGTCACCCGCAACAAACAGCCGTGCGATGCTCGTGCGGCCGGTCTCATCCGCCTCGACTCGGCCGTCGTCCGACATGCCGCAGCCGAGTCGATGGGGAAGATCAGAGGCGAGTTCCTGCTTGGGAGCGATGAAGAGCCCGGCGCGCTCCAGAATCTCTCCGTTTTCGAACTGGACGGAGGCGAACTCCCCGCGGAGTCGCTCGATTGGCTCGTTGCGAATGCCAATGCCACGTGCCCCCAGAGCGGCTTGGGCCTCCTCCGAGAGGTCGTGAGACCCGTCCGTTAGGACCACAACGTCGTCGGACAACCCGCGGATGAGTTTGGTGAGATGAAGCACTTCATCCGTGCGGCCATAGATGGCGAGCGGACGTCCTGCTACCTCCCATCCGTGGCAGTATGGGCAGTGGAAGACGCTCCTGCCCCACCGCTCATTCAGGCCCGCCAACGGAGGGAGCACGTCTCGCACGCCGATCGCGAGGATCATCCCCCGCGCGGTGACGGTACCCCCGCCCGCGAAGGACGCGACGAAGCCGGAGTCAGTCACTTCAGCGTCTATGACTCGCTCGTCGCGGATCGCGACATCGTAGGGCTCGAGCTGCCGTCGTCCGAGCGAGACGAGCTCGCTGGGTGGCGTCCCATCTCGGGTGAAGATGTTGTGCGCCTTAGGCGCTCTCGCGTTGCGAGTAGGGCCATCAGATGCGAGGACGACGCGTCTGCGCACCCGTCCCAAGGTCAACGCTGCCGATAGACCGGCCGGGCCCCCGCCCACGATGATTACGTCGGCTTCCATGTCTTTGCTTCTTGCAAGTTCGGTTGATTCCAGGTCTGCATTGGCAACCCACCGGTCTCGACGGCGGTTCCTCGGTGGGACGCTCGGCCAACCTGGTCTCCGGACCTTTCAGCGTTGCGCGCTCGTTCACTCAACTACGGCGGAGAAGGTTGGCCCTGGCCACGTTCATCCGCGCTCGCTACCGGGATGGTCCACGACAGCGCGTCTTGGGGTCCGGGGCTGCAACGCCCCACAACTGCATGTTGCCGGCCCCGCGCCTTCGGCGCTCCGACCCGACCGGCCTCGACCTCGCAGATTCGGCTGGCTCTTCGGATAGCCCGTGCGGAAACGATCGCCCGAATGACCGAGCCGGGGCCGGCTCGGGAACCCCTGCACGTGTCACGGCATCGCGAGGACCCGCCCAGATGCGGGAGCCAGAGACGTTGTTCACGAGTTGGTGACGCGTAACCGTTGGATGTTCCTGCTGATGCCCCGGTCGCGGCCTACGCAGGCCGGGCCGAGGCAGTGAGGGCACGGATGTGCGCGAGTTGCAGGAGGTACAGGCGCGCGCCGAGAACCGCGGCGATCAGCGTCAGTGTGAGCAGGAGCGCGCTCGCTCCGTAGCCCGGATACCAGCCCCTCGCCCACTGGAGACCGCTCGAGAGGACCAGCGCCCAACCCAGAGCCACCGGCGCCACCGAGCCGAACCGGTCGAGGGAGCGACCCTTGTACTCCGCGATCGCATATCCGGCGAGCGCGAAAGCTCCGATATGTTCGAGCGCGCGGAAGATCACCAGGGTCGTAGGCGACACGCCCGGGGGCAGCAGCGTCAGTGCGCCGGTCCAGGTGCCGGATGGCTTGCCCGGTGTGAGGGACGCAGCTGTGAGGTAGATGAGAAGGAGGGGAAGCGCGACGTGTAGCGTTGGCGCCTCGAATCGTCGCGGGGGCTGTTCGGCGGTGCCCCGCTCGAAGGTGATGCGGGGCGGCGCGACGCCCCGCATCCAGGCGGCTGCGAGACCGGCGAGCGCGGCGCCCGCCGCGGCACCGGTTGCAACGAACGCTGCGGGAACCAGTGCGACGGTGAGCCATGCGGCGGCGGCAAGGAGCGTACGGGGGAGCTTCGCCCGTTCGAAGGAGGTGAACACCGCTCCGATGATCCACCCAGCGGCCGCGCTCAGCGGTACGAGCGTCCACGCGCGGCCACCGCCGTCGCTGCCGAGCCCGCCGAGCCAGGCCAGCGGCAGGAGGAGATAGACGAGGCCCATGAGTGGAAGCTCCACCCCGGAGGCTCGTACGGCCCTCCCCACGTCCACACGGGGAACGGACCGCGCGGCGAGCCACGCACCCACGACCGCGCCGGTCGTGTTCGTGGCCACGTCCAGCGGGGAGGGGAACCGACCGGGTGCGAAGGCCTGCGCCGACTCGATCGCCACGCTGATGCCCATTCCCAGGAAGACCGCGCTCCACGCCAGGCGAGCGCGCGCGGGTCTCGTCAACTGGTGGATGAACCCGATCGGTACGAACATCGCGACGTTCATCACCAGGTCGAACGTCGTCCAGGTGAGTGAGATCGCATTCGTCGGCGACGGCACGAAGCGGAACGGCGCGAGCGTGATGACCGCGACCGCCATCAGGAGATAGGCCATCACGGCACGCCCGAGCCGACGGCCGGTCGAACCGAACGGAGCCGGAGCCGTCAACCGATCAACGACGCATCGGGGGCAACCTCGTGATGACCCGTCCGCACGCGGCCTGGCCAAAATACCCCGCACCCGAGTGGCCCTTCACAAACTGGCCCTTCACAAGTCGAACGCGGCGAGTGTTCTCGCGGTCCAGCGTCACGGCGGAAGTCCAGAGAATCTGAGGCGAACCGGGGGAAGATGCAGACGGGGCGGGTGCCGCCGAGCATGAACGTGGTGCGGCGAACTCGGTCGGTGCAAGCATGAGGTGTGATACGGCTCCCGTGCGTCCCGGACGGTCCGGCACGTGACCGGTGGGCAAAGCCGGCAGGCCTCGGAGACGGCTTCGGCGTTGCGCATCGTCAGCGGGTCCGAGCCGGGCGGCCCACCGACTCGCCGCTCGAGCCGTCGCGGCTCACAACGACGCCGACCGAGAACACGACGACGAGGAGGCCGACCGACGCGAGCATGGGGTCGTACCGGGAGCGCATGCCGGGGAGAAGAGCCAGGTTCGCCGTGGCGTGGAGAAGGGTTGCGGCGAGCGCCGACCCGGCGGTGCGGCCGTAGATGAGGAGCTGCAGCGTTCGAAGAAGGACCGTGAAGACAGACTGCGCGGCCACCCAGCCGACCGGATGCCCCATCTGGAGCCAGGGTATGACGTGCCACCCGGCCCAGACGGTGCCGAGCACGATTCCGGCCCCCAGCTGACCGAACAGAGCCACGGCGTCCGCGGTCGCGTACGCCGTCCATCCCACCTCTTCGATCGCGGCAGCACCCAGAAACAGGAGCGACGCCGATGCCAGGACCTGGGGGGGCGGAAGTCGGTCGAGTGCGTCACCCCCGGGGGCGACGAAAACCGACGTATGCGCCACGATCAACACCACAGGCAGGGCCACGGCCGACAGACACCACCACCACGCGGACCCTCTGCGCAACCCGACCCGGAATCGGCCGAACAGCACCCGGACACCTCTCCACCCCGCATCCCTCCAGGCCAGAGTGGCTCCGGCCACCGCGGGAGTGACGACCATGAGCGCGCTGAGCGGGAGCCCGCCGGGCAAGGGACGCACACTCCATCTCGCCCCGATCCACCAGAACGGGAGGGAGAGGAGTATGAGCAGGGTGACGAATCGCGCCAGTCGTGCGGCCGCGCCCGGTCGCTCGTGCCCTGCTGGGCGAGCCCTGTCCGCGACTATCCCGCCCTCAGGGACTGGAGGATGGGCGCCAGGGCGTCCTTCAGCGTAGCTGACGCGCTGAACCCCGTAAGTGTCCACTGCTGAATGTGCAGCCCGTCGACCAGCGCGACGATGCAGGACGCGACGGGCCGCACGGGCACGGCGGGATCCACTTCACCCAGCGCCTGACCCCGTTCCAGGAGCGCCACGATCCGGTCCGTAAACGCGCGGATGGATTCGGCGTAGAGAGCGCCAAAGCGAGCCCTGGTCTCCTCAACGCCGCACACCGCCCAGAACTCGAGCGTGAGCGGAATCGCGATCGGGTCGTCCTCAACGGCCCGCGTGATCAGGACGAGCGTCTCCTCGATCTGGTCCAGGACCCCCGTATCGGACGGCTGGTCGGCGTGGAGCTCGTTCCCGACGAAGTCTCGCATGAACTCCTCGAAGACGGCAAAGAAGAGGTCCTCCTTGCTGTCGAACGCGAGGTACACGGAGCCCTTCGCGACACCTGCCGCGTCCGCGACCTGCTCCATGGTCGCGCGCCGGTAGCCGAACTCGGCGAATACCGTCGCTGCCGCACCCAGCAAGCGCTCCCGCCGTGCCTCCTTATCGACCCGTCGCGGCCCCATCCCCTGCCTCCGTACCCGAGTCGTCCGGAGCCGCCGATCCGGCGCTCCTCGCAACGGACTCGTGTCGAGCTCTCCAGCGCCCGAACGGAAGCACCGGCGCCAGGTCCGCACGCAGGCCGTAGATGAAGGCCGACGCCTTCGGCGTGCGCCGAGGCACTCCAGGCCCACGAATGACGATTCCGGGAATCGACGGCGCGTGCCTGGTCCGTGGCTCTATCGTTTGGATCCTCACCCTCTCCATCTGATCTCCTTTCCGATTGGTCATGACGCTACGGAACTCCCGAGCGCAGAGTGGCGCACGACACAGATAAATGACTGACCAGTCAGTCATAATATGATCCGCAAGGAAATGACCGTCAACATCGATTCGGACTCGACCGTGACGCGCGGACGCGCAGGTGGGCCCTACTCCGGAAAACCCGTCGCGAAGAAAGGTAGAAAGGCGGCAGCGTTCACCAGCGCGTGACTGACGATCGGCCAACCGACCGAATCACTCCGCCGGGTCATCACCATCCAGACAGCGCCAAGGGCCAGGGATCCACCGACCAGGCCTGCGAAGCCATACGCGAACACCACGCCATCGGAGAAGAACAGCGGAACATGCCACACCGTGAAGAGGCTCAGCCCCAGCACCTCGTAGGCGAGTTCATCTCCGGAATTCGCGCGGAACGTGCGCCGCCAGGCGAGCTCCTCCAGCGGGCCATTGATCACGGCGGTCAGGAGAGCCAGGGCCACCATGCCCGGCTCTGCTGCGGCCGAGTGGGCCGAGTTCGCTGCGATGAACACAAGGGTCGGCAGAGCGATGGCCGTGGCCGCGATCCAGGTCGGCGATCGATCCAGGGCCACCCGAACCCGATACGGTCCGTCCCCGAACACGACCGCGACGGGCACACAGAATCCCACCCAGTACAGCACCATCACGGTCATGTAGCCGGCAAGCGGTCCCAGAGCCCTGGTGGCAATGGGCACAACGGCCGACATGACCAGTGTGAGCCCGAGCCCGGCCAGGGCGAGACGGCGTCTGCGGGTGTGAGCGGACATGGGAGACTCTCGAGACTGTCTACGTCGAGGATCGCCGCGAAGGCGCGCCGGTCGAGCGCAGCGTCACCACCGCGACGCCCACCCGAACCGATCCTTCATGGACTCCTTGCCAATAGCGAAACTCGCCGCAAACTGGGGCCGCTGGACGGTCGTTCTGACACTCGTCGCCGGGATCGCGATGCCGATCGTACTCACCATGGTGGGCATGATCACCACGTGGCGACGGTCGGGATCCTGCCGGGGGCGTGCTTCTGGTGCGGCAGCACGTTCCCGGACCCGATCTCGTAGGTCGAGAACGAGCGTATGCGGCAGGACGGTTGCCACGTCCTGTAGCTGAAGGTCGCCGGCGCAAGCGGGAACCGCCTGGAACTCCCGGATAGCGCGACTGAAACCGCAGGTGTCTCCGGCTTCGGACGTGCGCTCGACGAGCTTCGGAGGCTCCTCTCCGAAGGGGGAGGGCTCCCTCCTTGTCGGCGAGTTCGCTTGCGGGCCCATGCGACGGGTGGCGTGGGTTCGAGAGGAGACCCGTGGGTCTTCCTACCGGAGTCGCGCCGAGATCTCATGTAGCCGGATGAGCGACTGTACGTAGAGGGGGAAGGCCGCGAGATCCTCGACATACTGGAGTACGTACATCAGTGCCGCGAGAACCAGTCCGTATTCCGCGGTCGGTCCGTCGACGAGTTCGACCGGTGCGAATACGAGGAGCAGCACGACGCAGAGGAAGAGGACCGCGTAGTTCAGGGTTTCGAGGTCCGAGAGGCGGATTCTCCAACGCATCAGTCGGTTGAAGTGGGCGGAGGGGCGCCTGGTTCCCGGATTGGAGATGATCGCTACCTGCTTCTCCAGCTCGTCATTGTAGCCGGCGTTCAGGCGGTAGTTGAGACTGGCGGTCGCCCCATACTGAAGCACCATGACGCACGCCAGAGCCACGCACGCCCACGACACCCGCGGGCTGATCGACGCGAGGATCACCAGCGTGCCAACGAGGCTGACTGCACCCATCGCGATGCCTGGGAGCGACTCCTCGAGGAATTCGACGAACTCGCCCACGAGGCCAACCCTCGCCGAGATCGTCGATACGGGGGTTCCGCGGTCGCGTTCCCTCGCCACCAACTCCGAAGCGGTCGCCTCGTAGGCGCCGGCGTACGCCCGCGTGTCGACGAAGCGTCGAATCGAACCGATCGCAACCGCGGCTATGGCGACCAGTGCAAGCTCGAACACCCCAGCGACGCTTCCGCCGAGCAGGCCGTTGATCGCAAGGCCGATGAAGAGGGGGAAGAGTAGTACGGCCCCCCCTTCGAGAGCGACGAGCACGAGGGTCGCGATGATCCTGAACTTGAATCGCGAGACGAGTGAGCCGACCGAAACCCCCTGCGAACTCACTTCGAGTCGTCCGAGCGGAGCGTAGTCACAAGTCGTTCAGCTGCCGCCGCGAGTGCGTCCTGATGGGACGCCTGCACCTCGAGTGGCGTGAGGCTCTCGCTCGTCATGCTCAGGGCCGTGAGGCCGCCGGCAACCTCGAGGCACGCTCTGCGCGAAGCGTGGGGATAACATGTACCCAGCTCGTCCGCGAGAAGGTCGATCATCTCTTCGACGAAGCGGGCGATCCGGTCCCGCGCCTCATCGTGCTCCGCCGCTGTCGCCACGATCCGGTCCATCACCCGGTCCGGCCGTGTCCGCGGCCACCCGAAGAGTGACCGCACGAGGGTCTGCGAGCGGTCGGTGGTCGGGAGAGACACGAGGAGTGCCTTCAGATCTTCGGAATACCGCCCGACAGCTCGATCCACCCAGGCCACGAGGAGCTGGTCGCGATTCCCGATGTGGTGACGGATCAGGCTTCGTCGTAGCCCTGCGGCAGCGGCAAGACGCTCAAGGGTTGTCCCTTCCAGTCCGTGGGTCGCGACGCATTCCTCGAAGGCGTCGAGGATCTCATTCCTGCGAGTCTCGGTAACGCGTGGTCTGGCCATTGATTGTCATGTTGACAGGAAACGTGTATTCAGTAAATTGTCATCATGATGATCAATCCGAAACCCCTCGCTCGAATCGGAGCCGCGTGCGCGATGGTGGGGGTCGCGCTGGTGTTCACCGGATGCGGCGCCGCCCGGCCCGGCGCAGACGTCGTCGCGGCCGATGTGTGGCAAACGCTCCCTGCGCAATGGAGCGCTGCGCCTTCCGATCAGCCCGGAGGACCCCTCACGGCGCACTTCCTCACTCTGATCGAGGACACTCGGCTGGAGGCGCTGATCGCGGAGGCGTTCGAGGCGAATCACGATCTGCTGGCCTCTGCGCGACGGCTCGACGCGGCGGTGAGAGGTCTGATCGAGACGAAGGCCTCGAGCTGGCCTGAGCTCGTCGCCGAGCTTCGCCGCACGCGGACGAATCTCACCTTTGATGGCACCATCGCCACGGAGGAGCGACTCGTGCTCGCCAGCTCGTGGGAGATCGACCTGTGGGGGAGACTCGCCAAGCTCGACCGGGCGAACGTCGCGGAGGTCGAGAGGCTCGCGCTCGATTTCGCCGCGGCGCGGGATGCCCTGGGCGCGCGCGTGATCCAAAGCTGGCTCGAACTCGTTTCGATTCGAAGTGCATTGCAGGTCGAGGAGACACGAGTCGTGATCCTCGAGCGGCTTCAGGCGACGATCCAGCGCCGCTACCGGACCGGCATCGGGACGCTGGACGATCTGGCGGTGGCCCGCGCGGCTACGGACGTGGCGATGGCGAACGTGGTCGCGCTGCACGCCGAACGGGAGGCCGCACGGAGGGCCCTCGAGGTGTACCTCGGGCGACCGCCACGGGCGTCCCTGAGTGGCACCGCGACGTGGCCTGAGATCGGATCTGTCCAGGTCGGCTACCCTCTGTCGGCACTACTCGCTCGAAATGACGTCGCTGCCGCGGTCCGGAGGCTTGAGGCCGCGGACGCCGCTGCCGCCGCGGCTGTTCGCGCGCGTCTCCCATCGCTCAGACTCTCGGCCGAGGGTGGACGGGGGCGGGGCACGACCGTCAGCGACGCGATCTCGGTGGGGTCGGCCTGGACCCTCCTTACCGGGGTTACCCAGCCGATCTTTCAGCGAGGGCTCCTGCGGGCCCGGTCCGACGCGCGAAGGCTGGAGTTCGAGGCCGCGTCCGAAGAACTCGTCGCCGTGGTGTGGCGTGCGGCCGCGGAGGTCGAGGACGCACTCGCTCGGGAACAGGCGCTTCTGCGGCAACGGAGCCTCCTCACCAGCGCGGCCGCGAAGACAGCCAGGGCCATCCGGATTCAGGAGGAGCGGTACCGACTCGGCCTTTCGAGCGTTGTCGAACTCCTCTCGACACGCAGCAATGAGCTCGACCTGCGGCGGCAGGTCATCGCGATGGAGGCGGAGCTGTTGGGGAACCGGATCGCCCTCGCGCTCGCCGTCGGCGCGTCGTTCGCGGAGGTGGAGTCTTGATCAGCCGCCACCCTCCGGCCCGCTCGTGGCTGATCGGCGGCAGCGTCGTCGTGGCTGCGGTGCTCACAGTCTCTCCACTGCTGCGATCGAGTTCTCCTGCACCCGCGGATGCACCGGGCACCTCGACCGTCGACGCCGGGTCCCGCACGGTCACGGTGATTTCGGTGTCACCGGCAGAGTACCGCGCCGAGGTTTCGGCGTTCGCGGAAGTGCGGCCCCGCTGGGTCTCCACGATACGTGCCGCGGTGGGAGGGCGGCTCGTGCACCTGTCGAGCCGTCTTGAGCCGGGCAGCCGCGTGCAGGAAGGTGAGGTCCTCGCGGTCGTCGATAGTACGGCCCGCGTCGCGGATGTCGCCGAGGCGACGAATCGGATCGCCGCGGCCGAGCTCGCGCTTGTCCGCGCAGAACAGGAGGCGCAGGAGGCGCGTCTCAGCTGGGAGGAATCGGGGTTGGTCGGCGATCCGCTCTCCAGCCTCGTCCTCCGCAGGCCGTACGTAGCGGCGGCAGAGGCCGAACTCGCGGCTGCACGGGCGGCCCGGACCCTTGCGGAGGACCGGAAGGCTGACGCCACGATCAGGGCCCCCTTCGACGGCGTCGTCACCGAGCGCTTCGTCAGCCGTGGAGAGACACTCTCGGAGGGTGAACTCGTCGCTTCACTCTTTGCCGCGGGCCCCTTCGATCTCACGATCCCCCTCAGTGCGGACGACTGGGAGAAGCTCCCCGAGCAGCTTCCGGGTACGGTCGCATCGGTGCGTGAGCCCACCTCGGGGCGCGAAGCCCGAGCACGGGTCCTCAGGAGCGGTGGCTCCGTCGACCCTTCGACTCGCATGCGTGCCCTCCACCTCGTGGTGGCTGACCCCCACGCCGCCGACGGCGCGCTTCTTCCGGGGTCGTTCGTCGAGGTCCGAATCCCTGGTCGGAGGATCGCCGGGCTACTCCGGCTTCCCGAAGGCGTACTGACCCGCGAAGGCAGGATCTGGTACGTCGACGAGAACGACCTTCTTCAGAGCTTCGCCGCCGTTCCGAGCTTCACGAGCCCCGGTGTGATCTACGTCCCCGCGCCCGCCGCGGCGCCGGCGAGCTGGCGGATCGTCCGGTATCCTCTCGGGAGCTACCTGGCGGGTCAGTCCGTGGTGCCGAAGTCCGACGAGACCGGGGGCTAGCGTGCATCGGTTGAGCGCATGGTTCGTGAGGAACCCCGTCGCGGCGAACCTCCTGATGATCCTGATTCTGGCCGCCGGTGCACTCTCGATGCGTGGGATGAGGGTCGAGAGCTTCCCTCGGATTCCTCCGCGGTTCGTCGCGATCGACGTCGTGTACCCGGGTGCGACCGCGGCGGAGGTGGACGAGGGCGTCACCCGGAAGATCGAGCAGGCGATCGAGGGGCTTGCGGGGGTCCGGCGTACCTTCGCCGAGTCGTCGGAGGGGTTTGCCTCGGTGCGCATCGAAAAGACGTCCGGCTACGAGCTGCAACGGCTCCTCGAGGACGCTCGGGGGCGAGTCGATGCGATCGCCGGTTGGCCGCAGGGTGCCGAGCGCCCCATCTACACCCGCGACGAGTTCTCCGTCTTCGGGCTCATCGTCCAGATCTCCGGCGATGTGGAATCGGTCACGTTGCAGCGTGCCGCGCGTCTCGTTGAGGAAGCGCTGCTCGATCGTCCGGAGATCTCCGAAATCGAACTCTTCGGGAAACGGCGCTACGAGGTCAGCGTCGAGATCGACGCGGCGCGCCTGCAGGCACTCGGGCTCAGCGCGCGAGACGTCCAGACGGCGATCGAGAGCGGTTCGCTCACGTACCGCGCCGGTTTGGTCGAGAGTGATGGACAGCGCGTGCTGCTGCGGGCCGCCAGCCAAGCACGGCACGGTGAGGACTTCGCCGCACTCCCGGTCGTCACCCGCCCGGACGGGACCCTCGTCCGACTTCGAGAGGTCGCCGAGGTCCGTGACGGCTTCGAAGAAGAGCTCGTAGAGGCCCGATTCAACGGAGAGAACTCCGTCGGAATCATCGTCAACACTGACGCACGAGGGCATCTCCTCCAGGTCCGTGCAGCGGTCGACTCCGTGTTGGCTGAGGTCACACCGCAGCTCCCCGGCAGCGTCGAACTCACCGTCTGGGCAGACACCAGCGAGTACATCCGCGATCGCCTGAAGCTGATCAGGACGAATGCCGTCCAGGGGCTTGCGATCATCCTGATCCTGCTGAGTCTCTTCCTCAACGTTCGTCTCGCGGTCTGGGTCGCGATCGGGATCCCGATCTCGATCGCCGGTACGTTGGCGATCATGGGCGAGAGCATCCTCGGGCACTCGCTGAACGACATCACGACCTTCGGCCTGATCATCGTCCTCGGCATCATCGTCGACGATGCGATCGTGGTGGGAGAGAGCATCGAGGAGGTTCGGAAGCGTGTCGGAGACCCGGTCGAAGGTGCGATCGAGGGCGTCCACCGTGTCTCCACACCCACGATCTTCGGCGCGCTCACGACGGTCGCCGCCTTCTTCCCGCTTCTTTTGATCGACAACGACATCGCTCGTGTCTTTGCCGGATTCTCCGTCGTGGTGATCGCGGCAGTATCCGTGTCGTTGATCGAGAGCAAGTTCATTCTTCCGGCCCACCTCGCGTCGGTCGCGAAACGACCCACGAATCGTCCGAACGTCCTGGTTCGCTCGTGGTCCGCCGTCCGGAGGGGTGTGGATGTGGGACTGACGTGGATGATCGAACGCGTCTACGTCCCCGTGCTCCGGTGGGCGCTCGCCCACCGGGGGCGCGTCGTTGTGGGACTGGTAGGGCTCCTCGTCGCCGCTGGTACCCTGGTCGCGACGCGCCGCGTACCCGTGGTCTTCTTCCCGGATGTCCCGGGGAACACGATCACGGTGAGCGTACGGATGGATCCGAGTGCCCCCGAGGCACTGACGCTCCTGAACGGGAGGAGGCTCGAGCGGGCGGCGGACGCGATGAACGCTGACCTGGCTGACCATCACGCCCTCGACGCCGTGCCGCTCGACAAGCTCATGGTCGTCGTCTCTGGGCGGGAGGCACTCGAGGCGTATGGCGAGGTGACGGTCGAGGCGATGAACGCGCTGGGGCCGGTTCGGGTCATGAGCGCGTGGCGGGACGCCCTCGGGTCCCTCGAGGGCGCCACCGATGTGAGCTTCTCTGGATCGTTCGAAACCGGTGGCGGCTTCGCGCTGGAGGTCATCGGAGAGGACGACACTCTTCTCGCGGAGGCCACGCGGATGCTCATGACGAGCCTCGCCCGCGTCGACGGGGTGGAAGACGTGCGTTCGGACCTGATCGGTGGCCAACCGGAGATCGGAATCGAACTCAACGCGGCGGGGCGGCATCTCGGGCTCACTGCGGCGGATCTCGCCGCTCAGATCGGAGATGGGTTCGGCGGGGCCGAGGTCCAGAGGGTGCAGCGGGGCGATGACGAAGTGATCGTATACCTCCGCCGCGCCGAGGAACGGCGCAGATCGCTCCACGAGGTCATGAGCGGCAGGATCATGACGCCAGACGGGCGTTGGGTCACGCTCGAAAGCGTCGCTGACCAGACGCCCGCGTATGGTCCGGGCACGATCGCTCGTCGGGGCGGAAAGCGATCCGCGACGATCCGCGCGTCCTTGGACAAGTCCGTCGTGAGCGCGCCGGGAGCGCTGGCCGCGATCGAGGGGCAGATCGACCTCGTCCCCACGCGATGGCCGGGTATCGAGGTGCGACCTGCCGGTGAACTCGTCGAGGAGGGTGAGATCCAGCGTGGCATGGGACGCGCGCTCGTCTTCATCGCGCTCCTGATCTATGCGCTTCTGGCTGTGCCGTTGCGTTCGTACGTGCAGCCGATGGTGATCATGTCCGTGCTCCCCTTCGGCTTCGCCGGCGCCGTGTTCGGCCATCTCCTCCTCGACCTTCCCGTGAGCATCCTCTCCTTTTTCGGCGCAATGGCCGCCACTGGTGTCGTGGTGAACGACAGCCTTGTCCTCGCGACACGATGCAACCACTTCCGGTCCGAGGGGCGCCCTCTCGACGACGCCCTGATCGAGGGTGGACGCAGTCGGTTCCGAGCGATCCTCCTCACGACCGTAACGACGGTGTGTGGACTTCTCCCGCTTGTCCTCGAGACGTCCGAGCAGGCCCAGTACCTGATTCCGGCCGCCGTGTCCCTCGCCGCAGCGGAGATCCTCGCGACGCCTGTCGCGCTCGTCCTCGTACCGGTCGCTCTCGCGTTGCTCGACGACCTCCGAGGGTTGGTCGTAGCACGGATCCCGTCCCCGGTACGCCCATCTCGCGAAGCACTCCCGGCAGAGAGATGACGAGGTACGGGCCGTCTATCCACCATTCTTGTGGAAGGCCTTTCCGACCCCGCGGTACCGGCGGAGTGAGTCCCTGGAGCCTGCGACGCGTGTGTTTTCACCGCTTGGACACAGGCACGAAAGGGCGAACGGACCAGCCGAGAGGCCATGGCCTCACCTGGCGCACGCTGACCGCCGCACTATCGGAGATCGACCCATGACCGCCTCTCAAATCAACGCCCTTGCCGCCTCGATAGATGACGCCTTCTTCTTGATCGGTGCCGCCATCATGCTGATCGAGATCGCCGAGGCGCTCATCAAGGGCGAGTTCCGTCGCAAGACGTTTCTCGAGATGCTGGTCAGCGCCTCCACGCAGATCCCGTTTCTAGTCGTTCAGGTCTTCGTGCTGACCGGTGCATACGGGCTCTACTGGGTGCTTGCGGAAACCCTGATCCCGTGGTCGATCCCGAACACCTGGCTCGCCGCGATCATGGCTCTGTTTCTGGCCGATCTGACCTACTACTGGGAGCACCGGATCGCGCATGAGGTGCGCGTCCTCTGGACCCAGCACGCCGTACACCATTCCTCCCGCGACATGAACATCGTCACCGGCGTGCGCTTCGGCCCACTTGAAGGGGGCTGGGCACTGGTCACCCATCTGCCGATGGTCCTGATCGGGTTTTCGGCGGAACTGGTGCTGGGCGCTTCGCTTGCCGTTCTGGCCTATCAGACGTGGCTGCATACCGAACTGATCGGCAAGCTGGGCCCGCTGGAGAGGATCCTCAACACGCCGTCGCATCATCGCGTGCATCACGGCTGCGATGACAAGTATCTGGACAGGAACTACGGCGGCATCCTGATCGTGTGGGATCGGCTCTTCGGCACCTACCAGGTCGAGGAAGAAACTCCCCGCTACGGGCTGGCGCGCGACTTCGACAGCCGGAACCCGGTTGCAGTCTGGTTCTCCGAGCTACCCGCGTTCTGGCGCGACCTGAAGGCGGCGCGATCGTGGAGTGACCTGCGCAGGGTTCTCTTCGGGCGGCCGGGTCGGACCCCGCAGTCCTGACGGATTGTCCCTCCGGTCTCCATGGCCATGAAGGCGTATAGGGCTCGGCCGCGGTACACGCAGCGGGGCGGTCGGCCACGTCCCGTGACTGACAGGTTGCCGCCTCCGGTCGCGTTCGCTCACTTCGGTGGATCACGACCCCGAGCATCATTGGGGTTCCGGGGCGGCAGTCGGCGCGTGAGCTGACCAGGGCGGGCCGGCGTCCCGGCTCTTGGGGGCCACGTCGGCAACCCCAACACGTTTTGGGACATGGCCTGGGGGCCGGGCATGTGGGTCCGGCGTGATCGGGCAGAATCGCAGGAGGGAGCATTGTGGCGCCATGGAGCAGCAAGGTCGAGGACACGACGCGGTATCGCTCCGTCTGCCTGTGGGAATCTCTCGTGCAGCCGCGCACGATCTCTTCGTGGTTCGCGCCGCCGGCCCTGCTCGCGGTGGCCGCCTGTTCAGCGGCGGACTCCGAGGTCGGCGGTACCGGCGACGTCCCTGTTTGGGATGCAGAACTTGTCCATGAGATCGGCTCGATCGACGATCCCGGGGAGACCCTGACCCGCGTCGGGGAAGTCGTGCTCACCGATGATGACCTGCTACTGATCGGACAGCCCTCCGATCAGCAGATCCGGGTGCACGGACCCGACGGAGAGTTCCTCCGCATGATCGGGCGCGGTGGAGAAGGCCCGGGAGAGTTGGGGAGACTGGGTGATTTCGCAGTCTCAGGTGACACCGTGACCGTAGTGGATGGCGGAAACTCCCGAGTCACGGAGTTCGCGCTCGACGGCTCATTCCGAGGCGACGAGCGCTACGAGCGGGTGAACGTCCGGGGCGAAGGATGGCTCCTGGTGTACTCCCCGTCGGCCGCTGGCCTTCCCGACGGGTCTTCCGTGTCGCTGCCCGTGGTTGTCGTCGCGGCTGCGTTGGGCGGGGGCGGGCCGACCGTCGAGCCAGAAACGGTAGTGAGACGGATGGGACCCGACGGTGACCTCGCAGACACGGTGCTCGCGGTGGACAGGTCTCAGTACGTAGAGACGCGCGAGGGACAGCGATCACTGGTGCTGATGACCCCGATTGTGGCCGAGGCCCGACGGGGTGACGGAGCGATCCTGGCGCTACGGGCGCCCACAGGAAATCCGGCCCCCGGCACCTTTAGGCTGATCCGGGTGGACGCTGCCGGTGACACGGTGTTCGACCGAGCATTCACCTTCGAGCCCGTGCCGGTCCCGTCGGACACGCTGGCGCGGTATCTCTCGGAGGTCTCGGAGGCGCGGAGGGCGGCGGTCCGCGAAACGACATGGGCCCCCGAGTTCAGGCCGCCCGTCGACGACGTAGTCCAGGGTACCGACGGCACCATCTGGCTGAAGCGGGAGACTTTCGCGGACTCGGTTGAGTGGTGGGCGATCGATCAGCGGACAGGTGATCACTTCGGAACGCTCGCGCTTCCGCCCGGCACTCGTCTCGTCGAGAGCCGCGCCGATCAGGTTATCGCGGTACGAACTGATGAGTTTGGTGTCGAGTATGTACAGCGGTTGCACCTGAACCGCTAGACGCCTTGGATCGCACCAGCCGGGCGGTCCGTCGAATAGCGCACGTCAGATCGGCAACACGATCATGTCATAGGGACACGCTGATCGGACCCCCGCACCCTTTCGAGCACGCATGCCGGGTCACCTCGAGATACTCGTCGGGCTCGACGTGAGCGACGACGAGGCGTACGCGGACTACAGGGCCGGGATGGGCCCGATTCTCCGATCGTTCGGCGGCGGATTCGGCTACGACTTCAAGATCGCCCAGGTCCTGAAGTCGGAGTCGGAGATCGAGATCAACCGCCTGTTCACGATCCGATTCCCGGACCGCAGCGCGATGGACGCGTTCTTCTCGGACCCCGACTACCTCGAGCGGTTCTTCGAGCCCAGCGTGAACGGGACCGTGATCATCGCGCGGTATCGGGTGGAGTCGGGCACCTAGACCCACGGTCTTCGTGCGCCGGCTAGCGTGCACACCGACGGTGGCAGCATACTCGCTCGGGCCTCGCGCGCCGTCTCCGCCTTCTCGCGCGGCGCTGGTCCGCTTCGATCGTTCGTCACCCAACCACGTCGTCATGCGCCGCGTTCTCGCCCTTGGCGTACTCGGGATACTGAGCTGTGCCCCGGGCACCAATTCGAATCCCGTGACGCAGCTCCGGCGCGCGCTGATGGGATCCGAACGCATCGAGATCGGCTCGACCGTGCTGCGCCTTCAGATGCCGCGGGCCGAGATGGCCGACTCGTTGGCGCACTACCAGCTCGTATCCGACTCGGTTGCAGGCCGGGAGCAGATCACCGTACGGACCGCACGGGGAGAGCTCCTCGGCGAGGTGGCGGTGCTGGACGGCGAAGTCCAGGCGATCCGGAAGGTCTATCACGAGTCGAAGTCGGCCGGCCAGGCCGCCTTCACCGACCTGCTCCTGAGAGTCCTGGAGAGTAGCCGGCAGAACGCGCTGGCATCGAGCTGCTACGTGAGCTGGGCCCAGTGGAACCAGGACGTCGAAGGGGTGCGGCAGATGATGGCCTCGTGCGGGGGACGCCTCGTGGCGATCTCGCACCTCGACGACCCCGAGTTCGGGGTGCAGGTGACGGTGCAGGAGGTGATCGAGCGACCGCGAGCCACCCTCAGGGACCCCATCCCGGACATGCCCCAGATCCAGATCGACTCGGTGTCGGTCGCCATCAACGAGGGGGAGCGCATCGTGCTGGCCCGCCTCGGGGACTTCGTGCTGGAGCCGACGCCCGTGGACTCCGCGGGGCTCACGACGTGGATCATCCGAGAGTCGGATACCTCGCCCGTGGGAGCCGTGGGGTTCCTCGATCGTCGCGTGGAAACGGTCTCGCGGTTCTGGCAGGTCCGGGACCAGCCGCAGGCCGGTGAAGTGCTGGTGCAGCTCATGGACCTCTTCGAACGGATCCGCGGCCCCATCTCGACGGGATGTCCGGGCGACGTGGGACGCGAGTCGTCCGAGCGCCGATCTCGGACGATCCTGCTCCTCATCTGCTCCTCGAGGGTGTACGAACTCGCCCTGGAAGAACGAGTGACCGCCGACCGGACGCTCGAGCGATCCGTGACGGTCAGCGAACAGCTCGTGTGGGTGCCGGGACGCTAGGTGTAGGAGCCAAGGAGGTTGTTCACGCGAGGGCCTCCAGCGGAGATGCCCCGATGACTGGATGTTGCCGGCTCCGCGCCCGCGGCGGTTCGGGAATACGACCACGCCGCGGAAGGTTGCCGTCTCCGGATACGGAGCGGTTGGGATTCACACCGTCGGTCGCGTCGTGGCGTCCGCCGAGCGCGGATTCGAAGCGAGAACGGAGGTCGGGCACGGACCGGCCCCCACCCCGCTCGGGCTCGAGCGGGAAGGATCCGAGAGATGCCGTCGCTCCGCACCGACGACGGAGGCGAGATCTGGACCGACATCACGTCCCGAATCGACGGGGTCGTGCCCGGCGGTATCTGCGGCATGTGGGTGGTCGACGAGAACGTGATCTGCGCCGTCGGTGCATACTGGGGTGAGCCCAGGTTCGTGAAGAGCCTCGACGGAGGGCGCACCTGAGAGTCCCGGGACATGAGCGAGCACGTCCGGACGCTCGTCGACGACATGGACGGGTCGGTGAATCGCGTCTAGCGCGACGACCACCCTGCGCAGCGCATTCGTCCCGGCGGCTGGGCGTCGCGGGGCGGAAGCGTGACCCCCGGGAGCGGGCCCGCCACGAAGCGTCGGATCTCGACCGTCTCGACGCCGTCCGCGTCGTATGCGACGCCGAGCACCCAGTCGTCCCCGAACTCGAAGGGGAAGAAGCGGGGCGGCAGCTCGACACGGGCCACCGCGACGCCGTCCTCGTACGCGGTCCACGTCAGCGCGTGGACCCACGGACGGTCGGGATCCTCGACCCACACCCGACCGTCGCGCCCGGCCACGAGGTCTCCGAACGCCGGCATGAAGGGCCCGTAGTCGTTGCCGACGGCGCCTCCGCCACCATCGTAGGCCCACTGGGCTCGCTGGATCCACATCTGCCGATCCGCCTCGCGATTCGCTTCGGTGAGGGGCGCGGACCGCGTGATCGTCCGGATCGCCCCGACCTGGTCGAGGGTTGCGTCGAACTCGACGATGCCCAGGTCGTCCTGAGCCCCGAAGTAGATGCGATCGGGGTGAACGGCGAAGACCGGGTGCCGAGACATCCGGACGCCACGGGCCCGACCATCCTCCCGCGCGGACGAGAGGAGATCGAAACCGGGCAGGTCCTCGATCGACGCGGCGACCTCACCCTCGGGCGTCAGGAGGACGATCGAGGCGGTGCCCCGGTAGTGGGTGTTCGGCGGTGCAGCCGCATCCGAGTCGGTCGTCCGTGCCACGAAGTACCCGTTGGCGAGTCGACCGAAGACCTGAGGTGGTGGTCCGAACTCCGGGTCGAGATCGACGCGGGACATGTCTCCATCGGGCGCGACGATCGTGACCCTCGGGTGCACGTACTCGACGATCCCGAGCGTGTCGCCGCCCAGCCGGAACATCCGCTTCGGGATGAAGAACTGGTCGGGTCCCTGGCCGTGACTCCCGACCGAACGGATGTGCCGGCCCTCGGGGTCGAAGTATCGGAGCTCTCCGGCGATGCAGGTGAGGACCGCGACGGAGCCATCGGACTGGATCGTGGCGTCGGAGACCTGCACGAGGCGATCGGGCCCGTTGCCGCTCGCCTGACCGATCCGAAGTTCGGGGACGTCGGCCAGCGTGAACGTCGCGGGCCCGGGCGGCCCGACCGGGAGCGGGTCCGGACCACCACATGCGCCGAGCACGAGGAGGGCTCCGGCGGCGAGGATCGCCCGGCGCCCCCGCAACGTGGCAGTCACCGCACGCATCAGGTGATCGGCCGGGTCCGCTTCTTCAGGACGAACAGCCCCTCCTGCATGCTGGTGACGATGATCGCGCCGCTCTCGAAGAAGGGATAGTTGCTCCACGCGCCCCCGAATCCGGGGCCGCTCCCGTACGGCGCGGTGTCGAACATGCCGACCTCGACCGGGTTCAGCGGATCCGACGTGTCCAGGATGTGCAGCCCGTACTTGTAGTTGGCCTGGAAGGTCAGGTCGCCCACCACGTAGAGGTTGTGCGCGCTCGCCGGGAGCGAGCCCATGAACTCCTTCGCGAGAATCGGATCCTCGAGGTCGGTCACGTCCCAGATCAGCGTGCGCGTGGTCTCGGCGTTGCCGGCGATCACGTCGCTCTCGTCGTTCATGATGAAGTAGCGCTGATCCTCGGTCAGCCACCCCTGGTGCATGTACGCCGGGTTGGGGTGCGTGGCGGTCGAGAGCTCGACGGGGTTCGCCTTGTCGGTCACGTCCGAGACCTGGAAGCGGCTGCCGGACATCCGGAGGCAGATCTCGCTGCCCTGATAGTCCTGGTCCGGGCCGCGGTACACGACGCACTGCGCGTCGTGGGTGCCGCCCGGATCGGCGCACCCGGCGAAGGTCGGGTTCAGCGGCTCGCTGATGTCCACCATGTGGATCCCGGAGCACTCGCGGCTCGTGAGGTACGCGAACCCGGTCTCCTCGTTGATGATGACGTTGTGGATGCTGGCCACGACGTTGTTCTCGTCACCCCGGTACAGGAGGTCCGGCTCGAAGAGCGCGGGGGTGTCCCCCACGTCCCGCAGCCGCGACAGATCGAACACCTGCATCCCGTGCGACCCCGCCCCGTCGGCGACGATGAAGGCGTGGTCCCTGTAGGTCTTGATGTCTCGCCACAGCTGGGACCGCGGCGTGTCGGGCGTCTTCGGCAGGTCACCGATCAGCACCGGCTGGGTCGGGTCGGTGATGTCGATGAACGAGGTGCCGTCGTTGCGACCGACGAGCGCGTACTCCCGCCCCGTCTCGGGGTCGGTCCATCCCCAGTTGTCGTTGGCCCGGACACCCCGCGCGCGCTCCGGCGCGGTCAGCATCGAGCCCGGGATGTACGCGTACAATTCGATGTCGGTGCAGTCGAACTGCTCCACGGAGCCCTCTTCGTCGCACTGGCGCTCCTCGCCCGTGATCGACGGCATCGCGTCGGGCGGGCTCAGCAGGAGGTCGACCTGCTGCCACGCCCCGTTGCCGCCCCGCTCGTACACGAACACGCCGCCGGCCTCGTGATCGAGACCCGCCGCCGTGACCGCGACGACGTCCCCACCCGAGACCACGCGGTGCCCGAACGAATCCTCGGTGTTGGTCTCCTCCTCGGTGAATCGGAAGCTCTGCGTGGCGGCGTCCGGGGAGCCTCCCCCGGCCACGTCTCCGTACACGAACGTCATGCCGGTCTCGATGCCCCGATCGACGGGTGCCCCGATCCAGACGTCGTCGCCCGCGATCGCCACGGCGTTGCCGAAGACGTCTCCATCCAGCGGCTCCGGCGCGTCGATCCGGGTCGGCTGCGACCATTCGCCCCCGTCGGCGGGGACCTGGTACAGGTACGCCGCGCCCGCCGCGAGAGCGGCCCTGGGCGCGCCGACGACCACGCGGTCGTCCACCATCGCGATCGAGGCGCCGAACGACGACTGCGCCTCGACCTCCACTGGCAACTCGCCCATCGCCTGCCACATGCCGTTCTGCAGCCGGTACTCGAACACTTGGCCGGCGGCCTCGTCGGCGCCGTCGTCACCCGCGGCGAAGGGCGCGCCCACGAGAGCCCGGTCGCCGTTCATCGCGATCGCGGCCCCGAACGCATCGCCGGCCGCGGACGCCGGTGCCCGGAGGGTCTGCGCCTCGGACCAGCGACCGTCCGGCCCGCGCCGATATGCGTAGACGACCCCGGCCGGCTTCTCCTCGTCGTCATTGACCCGAAGCGCGAGTCGGCTGATCTCCGTCTGCACGCTGGTCTGCCCGACCAGGAGCCAGTCGCCGGCGGCCGCCATCGCGATCCCGTAGTCGACCGCGCAGAACCCGTTGTAGTTGCAGCGCGGGTCGAGGGTCTCGAGTCCGTCGGTATCGAGCACGGAGGCGTGGGTCCACCCGTCGCCCGCGCGATCGAAGGCGTCGATGCGCCCGCCGCGGCTCGCCACGAAAAGCGTGGTGCCGTTCGACGCCAGGAGCGCGCCGAAGCCGTCCGCCCGCTCCGCGTCCGGTGCGGTCAGCCGACCGGTCTCCACCCAGTCTCCGCCCTCCTTCCGATACAGGTAGACGGTACCGGGCCGGAAGCTGTTGTTCGGCTCACCGACGATCAGCGCGTCGCCGTCCACCAGGACCGCATTGCCGAAGGAACCGGACTGTGCCGAGGCCGGCGCGACGAACGCGCCGACGAGCAGGATCGAGAGGACGAGACGGGTCATGGGATCTCCGGGATTGTACTGTGTCGCGGGTGAGGCGGACGTACGAGGCCGGGCCGCCTGCGCCAAGGTAGCCTACGGCAGGCACTCCCGCCCAACAAATACGCCCACGGCCCGCACGCTACCCGCATGTGGCGGCCTACCCTACTGTCACGACGATCCGGGACGGGGACACGCTCCTGCGCGCTCCCGCCTACCGGCGGTACCGCACCTCCCCGTGCACGATCGTGTAGTCCACCTGCGCCTCGGGGATCTCGTCCATCGGGATCGTGAGGATGTCGCGGTCGAGCACCGCGATGTCCGCGTACTTTCCGACCGTGATCGATCCGAGGTCGTCCTCGTCGAACGCCGCATAGGCGTTGTTGATGGTGTACGTCTCGAGCGCCTCCTCGCGGGTGAGCGCCTCCTCCGGGTAGAACGGCCCCTCCGCGGTCATCCGGCTGACGGTGGAGTAGAACGACGCGACCGGAGAGATCCGCTCGACGGGGACGTCGGTGCCGTTGTTGATGACGACGCCCATGTCGGTCAGCGTGCGCCACTTGTAGGCCCCGTTCTCGGCGCGCTCACGTCCGAGGCGCTTCAGCACCCACGGTCCGTCCGACGTGCCGTGCACCCCCTGCATCGAGGCGATGATGCCGAGCTCGGCGAAGCGCGGTAGGTCGTCGGGATGGATGTGCTGGGCATGCTCGACCCGCCACCGGAGCGATGCGCCGTCCACGCCCACCTCCTCCCAGACCGACTCGTAGATGTCGATCGTCTCGCGGTTGGCGCGGTCACCGATGGCATGCGTGTTCAGCTGGTAGCCGTTGTCGACGGCGATGCGCGCCGTCTCGGCAATCACTTCGGGCTCCTCGAGATTGAGTCCGCTGCTGGTGGGGAGGTCCGCGTACGGCGCCAGAAGCCAGGCTCCGTGGGGCCCCAGCGCGCCGTCGATCTGCTCCTTGATCGAGCGGACGGTGAGGAAGCCGTCGGCGTGCCCGTCCATGAAGTAGTCCCCGAGGTTGTCACGCATCGACTCCAGCGACTCGCCCCTCACCATGACGTAGAGGCGGACCGGCAGCTCGCCGGCGTCCGCCATCGCCCGGAAGCGGTCGATCGTCCCGAAACCGGAGCCGGCGTCGTGAAAGGCGGTCACGCCGTGAGCCAGCGCGTCCTCACCGGCCAGCCGGACCTGACGCCGGAAGGCGGCGTCGCGCTCCTCGGGCGTCGTGGCGTCGTTCGGGTAGGCGGAACGGGCGCGACCCGCGAGCCCCTGCGCCGTCTCGCGAAGCAGCCCCGTCGGGTCGCCGTTCGCGTCCATCACGATCTCGCCGCCCGGTGGATTCGGGGTGTCGCCGGTGATGCCGGCGGCCTCGAGAACGGCCTCGTTGACGAAGGCTGCGTGGCCGCTCGCGTGCCCCAGCCGCACCGGGTTCTCGGGCGATACCGCCGAGAGCATGTCGTGGACCGGAACTCCCTCCACGCTTCCCTCCGGAATCGACGCCCACTTCTCCTGGTGCCACCCCCGCCCCTCGATCCACTGCCCGGGCTCGGCCTGCGCGACGGCCTGCTCCACCATCGAGACGATCTCCTCCCACGAGGTCACGTCCATGAGATCGAGGATCTCCTTCGACCGGCCAAGGCTCATGTAGTGGCCGTGCCCCTCGATGAACCCGGGAATCGCGAGGCGACCGGCCAGGTCGATCACCTCCGTGGCCTCCCCGACGTACGCCCGGATCTCGTCGCTCGTGCCCACCGCGACGATTCGGCCGTCCCGCATCGCCACGGCCTCGGCCTCCGGGAGAGAGGCGTCGACCGTCACGACGCGCCCGTCGGTCAGCACGAGGTCGGCGGCGTCGGCGGACGTCGCGGCGTCCGGCCCCCCCTCGCACCCGGCCGCGACGATCGCGGCGAGCGCCAGGGGGACGAACCTCGGACGAACGGCCTTCAGGGGGGTGGACGGGCGCTTCATCGGTACGGCTCCGGCTCGGGTCCAGCATCGCTGCGGCGCGCCGACCACACGCCGGCGCGGACGTCGAGAATGTGGGCCCCGCGATCCTGCGGCCAGATCGACGTGTGCGGCCATGCTGCGCCGCGGGGTCCGCCCGAGCGACCTCATCCCGACGCCGCCGCCTCGCCCGCGGTCCGCCCGGTGGCCCATGCCCAGAGGAAGTTGTGCCCCCCGATCGGGCCGAATGCGTCGAGCACCTCGCCGCACAGGTACAGCCCGGGCGTGACGCGGCTCTCGAGCGTTCGCGTGTCCACCTGATCGAGCCGGACGCCGCCGCCCGTCACCTCCGCCTTTCGGTAGCCCTCGTCCCCGGTCCACGGAAGGGCGTATCGGGTCAGAAGCTCGACGAGCCTCAGCCGGTCCTCGCGGCGGATGTGGGCGCGCGAGGTGTCCCACGGCACCCCCGCCTCGTCCGCGATGGCGCGCGCGAGCCGCGTGGGCAGTCGCTCCGAGAGAAGCGTCCCGACCTGCCCGCTGCCCTCCATCAAATCCGCGTCCCACCGCTCCGCCGGCACGTCGCACCAGCGCACCCAGATCCGCTCCCGCGCCTCGGGCCGTCGGGTGGCGGCGTGCGACGCGTCGAGCACCGCCGGCCCGCTGTACCCCCGGTGCGTGAAGAGGAACGATCCGTTCACGTCGATCGCGGCGGCACCATCCGACCGGAGACGCACGTCCAGCGTCACGCCCGCGAGATCCGCGTGGACCGGTGGGTCGGCGAGCAGCGGGGTCAGGGCCGGATACGTGGGCGTGACGGCGTGGCCGCTCGCTTCGGCCCACCGGAGGCCGTCCCCGTCCGATCCGGTGGCCGGCACCGATAGTCCCCCCGTCGCGATCACGACGGCGTCGAAGTGCTCCGACTCCGAGCCCTCGACGTCGACGCGCCAGCCGGCGCCGTCGGGCGTCACCGAGATGACTCGCGCGTCGAACCGGGCTTGCGCACCCGACGCTCGAACCGCTTCCACGAGTCGATCGCGTACCACCCGCGCCCGGTCGGCGACGGGGAAGAGCTTGTCGAACTCCGGCTCGTGCTTCAGCGCGATGCCCAGATCCACCTCGAAAAAGGCACGCTGCTCGACCAGCGGCCAGGCGCGCAGCATCCGGCGGAGTGTGTTCTCCGACGAGTCCGTCACGTACCGCTCGGGCCGGAACGTCCCCGGCAGCACGTTGCACCGACCACCGCCGCTGATGAGGATCTTGCGACCTCCGTCCCTCGTGCGCTCGAAGAGCACCGTCTCGGCCCCGGCACGCCCGGCGTGCAGCGCCGCACACAGTCCGGCGGCGCCCCCTCCGACCACGGCGACCCGGCGTTTCGCGTCTTTCATGCTCGAAGGCTATCTGGCGGTCGTGTCACGAGACAGGCCGGGGGGTGGCGTCGGGCACGCGTGTCTTCATGTTCAGGGACATGCTCAACGGGATGGCGTTCTCTCTACTCGAGGTCGTCGTCGGACTCGGGCTCCTGACGTTCGGAGCGAATCGACTCGTGTTCGGCGCGGCCTCCCTCGGTCGCCGGCTCGGTCTCTCGTCGATCGTGATCGGCCTGACCGTCCTGGCCACCGGCACGTCCGCGCCCGAGGTCGCGGTCTCCGTGCAGGCGTCGCTCTCCGGGCGCGGCGAGGTGGCGCTGGGGAACGTCATCGGATCGAACATCTTCAACGTACTCATGGTTCTCGGGCTCTCCGCCCTCGCGGGCGCCCTGACCGTACAGCGCCAGCTCGTGCGGCTCGACCTCCCGGTCATGCTGGGCGTCGCGACGCTGCCCCTCCTGCTCGGGCTCGACGGGTCGCTCTCCCGGGGTGAGGGATTCCTCCTGCTCGCGCTCCTGGTCGCGTACGTGAGCGTCCTGATGTGGAGCACGCGTCGCGATCAGGCCCTCCAGACCGACGTGCCCGAACTCTCGTGGGGACGGACGATTCTCTATCTCGTCGTGGGGATCGCGGGGCTGGTGCTCGGGGCGAACCTGCTCGTGGGCGGCGCCGCGGACATCGCGCGCACCTTCGGCATCAGCGAACTCGTGATCGGGCTCACGCTCGTGGCCGTCGGGACGTCGCTGCCCGAGCTGGCGACCTCCCTGGCGGCGGCGAGGCAGGGCGAGCGCGACATGGCCGTCGGGAACGTGGTCGGCTCGAACATCTTCAACGTGCTGGCCGTCCTGGGCGCCGGTGCCGCGGTCGGCGACCTGCCGGTGGCTCCAGGCGTCATCAACGTCGACCTCCCCGTGATGCTCGCGGTCACCTTCGCCTGCGTCCCGGTCTTCTGGACCGGCTGCCGGATCGCCCGCACGGAGGGGGCGGTGCTCGTCGGGTACTACGTGATCTACCTCACGTACCTGCTCCTGAACGCCACGTCGCACGGACTCGAGGACGACTTCACCTTCGCCGTCGTCAGCTTCGTGATCCCGCTGACGGTGCTCGCGGGCGGGCTCGCGTGGTTCACCGCGAAGGACTCGGATGCGGATGCGGAGTCGGGAGAGGATCCCGAACCGGATCCCGAACCCGCTGCAGAAGGAGTCCCCCGATCAGGAAGAACGACGTGATGGCGAGGACGGCCCAGCGCTGATTCCCCGTCGTGAGCGACACGAATCCGAAGACCGCGGGCCCCAGGATGGACGATGCCTTCCCGCAGAAGGCGTAGAATCCGAACATCTCCGCCTCCTTTCCATCCGGGATCAGAGCGGACATGTAGCTGCGGCTGGCGGCCTGGATCGAACCCAGGTTGAACCCTGCGAGTAGCGCGATGCCCCAGAACTCGCCCTTCGTCTCCACGAAGAAGGCCAGCACCCCGAGCACGAACCACGCCGTGAGGGTGAGGGTGACGACGCGACGCGGTCCCCATCGATCCGTCGGTCCCGCGAGAGCGTACGCCCCGAAGAGCGCCGAAATCTGGACGACGAGGAAGAGCACGATGAGCTCCGTCTCTTCGAATCCGAGCGTGGCGGACGCGAAGTTCGACGCGAACCAGATGACCGTGAGCACCCCGTCGATGTAGACGAAGAAGGCGATGAGGAACCGGCGAAGATCCCGATGCCCCCAGACGTCCTTCAGGATCGCGGTGAACCCGGTCAGCCCCGCGACGGCCGCAGCCCGGACCGACTCTCCACGGCCGCGGTCGTCGGGGAGGATGGCGAACGTCGGAAGGCTGAACAGGAGAAAGAAGCCCGCCACGACGAGCCAGAGGAGATCGAAGGCGCCGGCCTGGGCGAGCGGCAGCGCGATGGCGAGCCCCACGGCGGAACCCGCGTACCCCACGGCGAATCCGATTCCCGAGATGCGACCGCGTTCCTCCCGGGCCGCGATCTCCGGCAGGTACGCGTTGTAGAACACCAGCGCCCCTTCGAAGCCGATGTTCGCCGCCACCGCGAGCAGGAACCCCGGCACCACCATTCCCGGCTCCAGCAGACCGAACGACGCGACCGCCGCCACGCAGACGAGCGTGTACAGGGCCATGAACTGCTTGCGGATTCCCGCGCCGTCCGCGATGGCACCGAACAGCGGGGAGGTGAGCGCCACGAACAGGACGGACACGGAGCCCACGGCTCCCCACCATGCGTCGCCCCGCCCCGCGTCGACACCGGTGTTGCCGACGATCACGTTCGCGTAGTAGACGCCGAAAACGGTCGAGGTGATGACCGCGGGGTAGACGGAGTTCGCGAAGTCGTAGGCGGCCCACGCGGCCACGTGCTTCCGGTTCATGGACGGGCGGGTGGACGGAAGGGCAGGTTCGCACGACGTCCGCACGGTACTCCCCGCCGACTGCGCCCGAAAGCGTGACGCGTCCGGCTTGTTGCGCCCCACCCCACCCGCGGCGACTCTTCGGACTTCCGCCCCCGCTCACCACGCCCTCCACCTCCCCGCGCGCATGAACCGAATCGAGGGACGCACGGTGCTCGTCACCGGCGCCACCGCGGGGATCGGCGAGGCGTGCGCGAGGCGATTCGCCGCCGAGGGCGCCCGGGTGGTCCTGCTCGGTCGGAGGCACGAGCGCCTCGATGCGCTCGCGGCCGAGCTTCGCGAGGCGCACGGAGCCGAGGTCCGCACGGCCGCGCTCGACGTCCGCGACCGGTTGGCGGTGGAGCGGCTCCGCGACGAGCTCGAGGCGGAGGGATTCGCCCCCGACGTGGTCCTGAACAACGCGGGAAAGGCGCGCGGTCTCGACCCGGTCCACGAGGGCGACCCCGACGACTGGGACGAGATGATCGACACCAACCTGAAGGGGCTGCTCTGGGTCACGCGGGCGTTCCTTCCGGCGATGATCGAGGCGGACCGCGGACACGTGATCAACATCGGCAGCACCGCGGGTCGGTGGACCTACCCGAAGGGCAACGTGTACGCCGCGACCAAGTTCGGCGTGAAGGCGCTCACCGAGGGCATCAACCTGGACCTCCTCGGCACCCGCGTGCGGGTGTCGAGCGTGGATCCCGGTCTGGTCGAGACGGAGTTCAGCGAGGTCCGGTTCCACGGCGACGTGGAGCGCGCGAGGACGGTCTACGAGGGATACCGGCCGCTACGGGCCGAGAACGTCGCCGACGCCGTCGCCTACGTGGTGAACGCCCCCGAACACGTCGATGTCTTCAACCTCGTGCTGCTCCCCACCGACCAGCGCCACTCGATGCTCGTGCACCGGGACGACGCGTGACGCGACACGTGAGGCGAGGCGCGTGAGGCACAAGACGTCCCCCGGCGTGATCGTCTTCGCGCTGTGGCTGCTCGTGTTCTCGTCGGCCAGCCAGATCATGATCATCTCGCCGATCCTTCCCCGGATCGGAGAGGAGCTGCAGATCGCGGACGCCGTCCTCGGCACGCTGATCTCGGCCTACGCACTCATGGTCGGCGTCTTCGCGATCATCTCGGGGCCGATCTCGGACAAGATCGGACGCCGCCAGATCCTGCTCTGGGGCACCGGCGTGATGACCGTCGCGCTGGTCCTCCACATGTTCGTCGTGGACTACTACTCCTTCCTCGCGGTGCGCGTGTTCGCCGGTGTGGCGGGGGGGATTCTCAGCGGCGCGGCGGTCTCGTACGTGGGCGACTACTTCCCGTACAACCGACGCGGCTGGGCTACGGGCTGGATCATGAGTGGCTCGGCGTTCGGCCAGATCATCGGGATTCCGCTCGGGATCGTCCTGGCCGGCGAGTTCGGCTTCAAGGCTCCGTTCTGGGTGTTCGCCTTCACGATGGCGGGGGCGTTCCTCCTCATCCTCGCGAAGGTCCCACAGCCCGACGTGTCGCTCTCGCAGGAGCGCGTCACGGTCGGCAGCGCGTTCCGGAACTACATGGCGATGCTCGCGCGACCCGAGATCGCCTGGGCGTCGTTCGCGTTCTTCATGATGTTCCTCGGGGTCTCCCTGTACGTGGTGTACCTCCCGACCTGGCTCGAGCGCGACCTCGGCGCGGCACCCAACGCGATCGCCGTGCTGTTCCTCGTCGGCGGCATCGCCAACGTCCTGAGCGGTCCGCAGGCCGGGAAGCTCTCGGACCGCATCGGTCGGAAGGGAATCATCCTGGCGTCGTGTGTCGGGCTGTTCGTGGTGATGTCGCTCACGACCGTGCTCGTGACCGAGTTCTGGATCGCGTACCCGATGTTCTTCCTGGCCATGGTTCTTGTCGCGATGCGTATCTCCCCCTTCTCGGCGCTCCTCACCGCGCTGGTGGACGGCAACCGACGGGGGTCGCTGATGAGCCTCTCCGTGGCGCTCGGCCAGGTCGGGTTCGCGGTTGGCGCGGCGCTGGCCGGGTGGCTGTTCGACGTCACGGGGTACTGGAGCAACACCGTGCTGGGAGCCTTCTCCGTTCTCGCCATGGGCATCATCGTCTGGGTGGCGCTGCCGGAGCCCCGAGGCGACGTCGGCTCCCCGATGGGCGCCGATCCCGCACCCGCCGGCGAGGTCTGAGAGCACATGAGTACCGAGTCACCGAGCGCAGGCGCACATATCCTCGTCGTCGAGGACTCCGTGGACCAGGCGTTCCTGCTCCGCTCGGTGCTGGAGGCGCGCGGCTTCCGCGTGCGGACCGCCCAGGACGGTCAGAGCGCGCTCGAGATGTGGGACGCCGGGGAGTTCGACGCCGTCGTCACGGACCTGAACCTCCCGGGCATGAACGGCGTCGAGCTCGCGCGCGCTCTGAAGGCCGCCGGCCGAAAGGCCTTCGTGATCGCCGTCACGGGCTACACCGACGAGAGCTACGCCGCCGCGGCCCGGCGGGCCGGGGTGACCCACGTGCTGCTGAAGCCGTTCGACCCCGATGAACTGATCGGGCTGCTCGAGTCGCGGCCCGACGAGCCGGAGCCCGACGACGCCGGTGTCTCGACGGCGCTCGTGTTCGCCGCGCGGCCCGGCGACGCCGTCTTCGGTTGCGGAGGGACGATGCTCCGCCACCTCAGGGACGGCCACCATGTGGTGGTCCACGCGGCCGATCCCGAACTCGACGAGGCCGCCGCCGCGTGCGTCCGGACCGCCGCGGACGTGCTCGGCGTGGAGGTCCGGTTCGCGGATGCCGCCACCTCCATCGAGGCGGTCGTCGAGGAGGTCGCGCCCGACATCGCCTACATCCCGTCCGCCACCGACGACCACGCGGCGCGGCGCGCGCTCCACATGGCCGCCGCGTCGGCGCTGTCCCGGGTCCCGGCACTGCTCGGCTACCTGACCCCCACGTCGACGCTCGAATTCCGGCCGGACTCGCTCAAGATCGTGACGCCTCAGATGTCGGCGAAGCTGGACGCGATTCTGGCCTTCGCCGACCTCCGCGACCCGGCGCTCACGGGTCGATTCGTCCAGGCCACCGCCTGCTGGTGGGGGCGCCGAAGCGGCTTCGCGGAGGTCGAGCCGTTCGAACGCATCCTCTGGTAGGCCGGCGGCCACCCGCCGACCGACCCCCTCGCCCGCCGCGGCGATTCCTTCCTACCTTGTCCGGTTCACCGAGGACGTACGACCACCCGGGGGCTTCGTGGCCGCTGCACCGCATCTCGAGTTCGAGCGTGACATCGTCGATCTGCAGGAGCGGATCGAGAAGCTGGAGGACGACGCGCGTCGGAAGGGCATCGACGTGGGCGAGGAGGTCGAGGTCCTCCGCATCAAGCTCGGCAAGCTGCGGCAGGAGACGTACCGCAACCTGAAGCCCATCGAGCAGGTCCAGGTCGCACGCCACCCGCGGCGGCCCTACACGCTCGACTACCTGGAGCGGACGTTCACGGACTTCGTCGAACTCCACGGCGACCGGGCCTTCCGCGACGACGAGGCGATCGTGGGGGGTTGGGCGCGGCTCGACGGTCGCACGGTGATGGTCATCGGCCATCAGAAGGGGCGCGACATGAAGGAGAACCTCCGCCGCAACTTCGGGATGCCCCATCCCGAAGGGTACCGGAAGGCCCTCCGACTCATGCGCCTCGCCGAGAAGTTCGGGCGTCCGATCGTGACCCTCATCGACACGCCCGGGGCATACCCGGGGCTCGGCGCGGAGGAGCGCGGTCAGGCGGAGGCGATCGCGATGAACCTCCGCGAGATGGCGCGGCTGAGCGTCCCGACGATCTCCGTCGTGATCGGTGAGGGTGGATCGGGAGGCGCACTCGCCCTCGGGGTCACCGACCGGATCCTCATGTTCGAGCATTCGACCTATTCGGTGATCTCGCCGGAGGGCTGCGCCGCGATCCTCTGGCGCTCCGCCGAGCATCGCGAGAAGGCCGCGAACGCGCTCAAGCTGACCTCGTCGAACCTCAAGGCGCTCGGTGTGGCGGATGCCGTCATCGAGGAGCCGTCGGGCGGAGCCCACGCCGACTGGGACGCGGCGGCGGAGGGGCTCCGGCGCGCGCTGGTCGCCCAGCTCGCCGAGCTCGACGGCCACGACCCCGCCCAGCTGCGCGAGCACCGCTGGGCGAAGTACGAGGCGATGGGCGCCTGGCGGGGCGAGGACGCCGCGGAGGCCTGATGCACGGATTCGCTGAGGTCGCCTTCAAGTCGACCCGGAAGGACTACTTCACGTACGGCGACGTCGACCTCATGCCGGGCGACCGCGTCGTGGTGGAGGCCGACCGTGGCGAGGACGTGGGTGAGGTGACCGCGGTGGGGCGCATCGCCGAGCGGAAGTGCTCGTCGTCCGGCGGGTGCGCGACGCCGGTGCCCGAGAAGCGGGTGATCCGGGTCGCCACCGAGGCCGACGAGGACCGTCTGGCACGCCTGCGGGCCGAGGAAGATCGGGTCCGGCTCAAGGCGCGCGAGATCGTCCGGCAGCACGGCCTCAAGATGAAGGTCACCGAGGCCGAGTGGCAGGCCGACCGCAACAAGCTGCTGCTCTATTTCACCGCCGACCGCCGCGTCGATTTCAGGCAGCTCGTGCGCGACCTGGCGCGTGCGTTCCGCACCCGGATCGAACTGCGTCAGATCGGCGTGCGGGACGAGGCCGCCCTGCTCGGCGGTGTGGGCCGCTGCGGGCGCGAGCTGTGCTGTTCGACGTGGCTTCCGGAGCTGAAGCCGGTGAGCCTGCAGCTCGCAAAGGACCAGAACCTCTCGCTGAATCCGGCGCAGATCTCCGGCTGCTGCGGTCGGCTGATGTGCTGCCTGATGTACGAGCACCGTACCTACGTCGAGTCGCGCCGGCGCTTCCCCCGCGAGGGGAAGACCCTCCGGACCACGCGCGGAGAGGAGCGGGTCGTAGCGGTGGACATCCTCCAGGAGCGGGTGACGCTGCGGGACTCCGACGGCGAGCGCCGAACCATCCACCTGGACGAGCTGAAGGGGGAGGTGTCGGGCGGACCCCGACCCGACGCCGGAGATGCACGCCCGCCGGACGCCGGGGACGAGGCATGACCGACCGGCGCTACATCACCACCCCGATCTACTACGCGAGCGGCGAGCCCCACATCGGGCACGCGTACACGACCATCCTCGCCGACGCCCTCGCCCGCTTCGACCGGCAGGCGGGCCGCGAGGTGCTGTTCCTCACGGGCACCGACGAGCACGGTCAGAAGATCCAGGAGGAGGCCGCGCGCCGGGGTATCGAGCCGATCCGGCTCTGCGACCAGATGGCGGAGCGCTTCCGGGACGCCTGGGATCTGCTCGACATCGGGTACGACCGCTTCATCCGGACCACCGAGGAGGAGCACGTCCGCATCGTGCAGGCGTTCGTCCAGCGTCTCCACGACCGCGGGCACGTCTACGCCGGCGAGTACTCCGGCTGGTACAGCGTGAGTCAGGAGCGGTACTTCACGGAGAAGGAGATCGGACCCGACCGGGTGGACCCCATCTCCGGCAGGCCGGTCGAATGGGTGGAGGAGGAGAACTGGTTCTTCCGGATGAGCGATTTCCAGGAGGACCTGATCCGGCACATCGAGGAGAATCCGGACTGGATCGTCCCCGAGGTCCGGAAGAACGAGATCCTCGGATTCCTGCAGCAGCCCCTCGCTGACCTCTCGATCTCGCGCCCGAAGCGCCGGCTCCGGTGGGGTGTGGAACTGCCCTTCGCGACCGAGCACGTGGCGTACGTCTGGGTGGACGCCCTCATCAACTACTTCACCGCGTCGGGCGCCGTGAGCGCCGGCGCGGCTCCGGACGATCCCGCGTGGGACGACGTGTCGGGCTCCTGGTGGCCCGCCGACCTACACCTGATCGGCAAGGACATCCTGACCACGCACGCCGTCTACTGGCCCACGCTCCTCATGGGCGCCGGACTCCCCCTGCCGCGGCAGCTGCTGGCGCACGGGTGGTGGGTCGTGGGCGAGACGAAGATGTCCAAGTCGCTCGGGAACGTGATCGACCCGCTCCAGCTGCGGGACGAGTACGGTGCCGACGCTCTTCGGTGGTACCTCCTGCGGGAGATGTCCACCGGACAGGACGCGTCGTTCACGCCGGAGCGGTTCGACATCCGGTACGAGGAACTCGCCAACGTGCTCGGGAACCTCGCGTCGCGCGCGCTCGGCATGACCGCCAAGTACCGCGACGGCGTCGTCCCCTCCGCGTCCGGATCGGGCCTCGACACCGAGGTGGCCGAGGCGTACGCGGCGATCGACGACGCGCTCGAATCGTATCGGGTGCACGAAGCACTGGCGGCGGCGATGGACCTCGCGCGCGCCGCCAACGGGTACGTCGAGTCGCGCGAGCCCTGGGCGCAGGCGAAGGATCCCGATCGCGCCGAGGAGCTGGACGAGACGCTGAACACGCTCGCGCGGGCCCTCGTGGTGCTGTCCGCGATGTTCGCCCCGGTCTGCGTGCAGCAGATGGTCGAACTCGCGTCCCGGCTGGGGCTCGAGGGCGTCCCCACGCTCGCCGACGCCCGCCGGGTGGAGATGTCCGGGCGAGCGATCGAGAAGGGCGATCCACTCTTCCCCCGGATCGAGCGCGCCTGAGGCGCCCATGAAGCGCGTCTGGGGCGGAACAGGCGCACCGCGGACGGTGTCTTCGCTTCGGGCGCGTACGGTGCCTGTTCGCGTTGACACCTCTTCCGGATCGCGTCAGCTTTTCAGGCTGAATGCGCCACGACCCAGACCACGACCCAGTCCCGGGGACCGAGTGAACCACAAGCGATGGACGCTTCTCGTCGTGCGCGACGAGTCCGATCCGGTTCGGCAGATCGAACTGTCGTCGGGACGTATCCGTCGTTGGGTCATCTCGGCCGGCGCGCTGCTCTTCGGCGTGTTCGCGCTGGCGGCGTGGATCGGCACGGGCGGCGTGGCGCGATGGGAAGCCCGCTCGGTGCGCGCCCAGAACGAGCTTCTGGGCGAAGAGCTCGCAGAACTGCGCGAGCGGATCGCCGGGTTCGAGGGCACGCTCTCCGACCTCTCCGAGCGGGACCGCCAGATGCGCTCGCTCGCGGGGCTGCAGGGGATCGACGCGCAGATCCTCGAGGTCGGTATCGGCGGTCCGGGGCTGACGACCCCGGAGTCGACTCCGCTCTGGGACGTCGACCCCGAGGCCGCATCGGAGACCTTCGCGGCCGCGTGGGACCTTTCCGCCCTCGAGCGTCGTGCCCGCCTCCTCTCCGAGAGCTTCGACGCCGTCTCCGACTCACTCGCCGCGCACCGCGAGCTGCTCGAGTCCACGCCGTCGATCCTCCCCACGTCGGGGTATCTCAGCAGCCGGTTCTCGAAGTCCCGCCTCCACCCGATCCACGGTCGCGAGCTCCCGCACGAGGGAATCGACATCGCCGCACCGAGGGGCACACCCATCCTCGCCGCCGCCAGGGGCACCGTGATCCGGTCGGGGTGGGTCGCCGGGTACGGCCAGATGGTCGAGATCGACCACGGGTTCGGGTACACGACGCGGTACGGTCATGCCTCGGAGCTTCTGGTCCGCGTGGGACAGGAAGTCGAGCGTGGGGCGATGGTCGCACGGGTCGGAGCCACCGGCATCGCGACGTCGTCGCACCTGCACTACGAGGTGCGGGTCGACGGTGTGCCGCAGAATCCGATGAATTTCGTGCTGCCGGAGGTCGTTCCCTGATCCGCGACCTCCTCCTCCGAATCGTCGTTCCGGGTGCCCTCGTGGCACCCTTTTTCGTTTCTCCGGGAGTGGTCTCCCCCGCCGCCGCGCAGTCGGGCGCGCCGCAGTCCGCGGTCGGCGCGCCGGCCACGGCTCCGTCCGATCCGCTGGTTGCCGTCCCAGTCGCGGCGGGCCCTGGTACGCCCCGGGTCCTTCGTCTGCCGCACGGTTCCCTTCCGCTGGTGGGGCTCCGACTGTTCGTTCCGCTCGACGAGGCGGCGGTGGAGGCAGGCGGGGGCTGGATCATCGCCCGGCTGGCCGAGCGTCGCATCGCCGAGGCCGCGAGACGCCTCGGCGCCGAGGTGTCCGTACGGCGGACCCCCGACGGGATCGCGTACTCGGTGGCCGGCCCGCGAACCGACTTCGACTATCTCGCCTACCTGCTCCGGCTCGCGTCCTCGGCGCCGGAGGCGCCCTTCATCGAGGATGCTCGCCTCGAGCTCGCGGGTGCGCTCGACGGCTTGCGCGAGACCGGGCCCGGACAGGTGGAGCTCGACCTCCGGATGCGCACGGCCTCGGCGCCGTCGACCACGGGAACACCCGGCAGCGTGGCCGGACTGTCCGCCGGTCGCGTACTCGACCTCTGGAGCCGCACCCACCGACCCGAGCGCATGACGCTTCTCGTGGCCGGGCGGGTCGAGACGCCGCTCCTGCTGGCGTCGCTCGCCCAGCTGGGTGCCACGGACCCCACGATCCCGGACCGCCCCGGTGTGGTCGGGCTACCTGAGTCGGCGCCGCCAAGCCTGTCGCTCATCCGGCGCTTCACCGGCAGGGCGTGGAGCGGCCTCGAAGCGGGCGACCCCGTCGTGCCGGTGCTCGCGCGGCTCGCGGCGAGGGCCCTGCGGGACGCTCCGGGCGACTTCGAAGCTCGAGTTCTCGTCTGGGACGCGGGCTCGGGACCGGTGCTCGCCGCGACCGGGGTGGCGTTCCCGGATCGCTTCGCCGCGCTCGACGCCGCGCTCGACGGACTCCTCATCGCGGCGGGCGATCTGGCGCGGACCGACGCCTTCGACCAGGCGGTCGGCGAGGTCCGTCGCGAGTGGCTGCTCGAGTTCGGCGGCACGGTCGGGCGAATCGAGACCGTCGGCGCCGACATCGACAGGGCGGCGCGTCCGGACGCGGCCCGCACTCGACTCGACGCGCTGGACGCCCTCACACCCGACCGCGTCGCGGCGGCGGTCGAGCGGCTGTTCGGAACCGCCGCACGGGTGACGGTTCGATGAGACCGCCGGTCGCACGGTGGCTCGGACGGCTCGGCCTCGCTCTGGCGTCGGTGTCGATGCCCGTCGCCCCCGGACTGTCGGCGCAGGAGTACCGCGCGGACGTCGTGGACTCGGCCGCGGTCGTGGTCGCCACCACTCTCGCCGTCCATTCGGGGTCGGCGGATGATCCGCAGGGCTTCGAGGGACTCACCCATGTGGTCGCCGAGGCCCACCGCGTGGCCCTCGAGCGCGTACCTGGCGTGCTCTCGGTCGAGGCGACGGTGACCCGGTGGTCCGTCGGCTGGACCGTGGTTTCGACTCCCGCGGCCGCCGCCCGGGTGCTCCGCGACCTCGAGTCGGCGGACGTCATGGTGGGCGGCCTCGCCGAGACGATCGACGACGCCCGGGAACGCTTCCGGTTCACGGCGGCCACGCCGGCCGCCGAGGTCGACCTGGAGGCCGCTCGCCTCTTCACCGGGTTTCTCTCGGCGTGGGCTCGCCCGATTCGCGGCACGGCCCAGTCGGTCGCCGCGATCGGAACGTCCACCGCGCGAACTCGCTGGGCGTCGCTCCTCACCGCTCCGCGTGCGCTCGTGCGCGTCGGCCCGCCCGATGTCGTGGCGGGGACGGCGGAAGGGAGGGCGGCGACCGATCCCGGACGCGCCGACAGGCCGCAGGTGGCCACATCCGCTCCGCCCACCATGCCGTGGACCACGCCGGACCGCATGGCCATCACGCGCGAGGTCACGAACGTGTGGATCGTGGCGGCCTTCCCGATCCCGTCCGACCTCGACCGGACGAGCGTGGACCACCTGGTGCACAGGATCGACGAGATCCTCAACCCCACCCCTCCCGAGCCGGGCATCATCGGGGCCGGCGTCGAGGTCACCCGCCTCCCGGACGGCGACGCCCTGGTGATCCGTGCGACCGTCCTGCCCTCCTCGGCCGCGCGCTGGGAGGAACGGATCCGCACGATCCCCTCCGGCATCTCCCCGCCGTTCGATCCCGAGTTCTTCCGATGGGAGCGGCGGCGGTTCCGCGCTCACCTGCTCCTGCGGGACGCCGTGCCGGGGCAGCGCTCCCGACGCATCGCCCACGATCTGCTGGCGACCGGCTCGTTCCGCACGCTTTCGGAGGAAGCGTGGAGCCTCGAGCCGGACGACCTCTCCGACGCGGCAGGGCGTCTCGGTCCCCCCCGGATCCTGGTCCTCGGTGCCGCGGTCGGTGGCGAGGAGCCGGCGGGCTGACCGTCTACAGAGGCGTCAAGGAGGTTGTCGCCGTCCTTCCGCGCCTGTAATCTTTTCGGCTCTGCCACTTCCACCTTTCGGAGCAGCAAGCGAATGCGGCGCAGTCTCTTCTCCCTCCTGGCCGGCACCGCCCTCCTGGCGGCGTGCGGGCCGGCCGAGGTCGTGGTCACCGTCGAACTCCAGTCCGCCGACGGCGAGCCGAGCCCCGTCGGCGACCTCCAGGTCGAGCTCATCCCGTTCGATCGCGATGCGGTCTTCGACTCCCTCGAGACGGCCTTCGGGCAGCCCGAGCCGGAAATCCCCGCAGACGTCCTCGAGGCGCAGCAGGCGATCGCGGCCGCGCAGACCGAGTGGCAGGAGCAGCTCCAGCGTGAGGCGAACCTGCGCGAGGAGCTTCAGGGCATCAACGCGGAGCTCGAGACGCTGGCGCCGAACAGTGGCCGCTACCGTGTGCTCTACCAGGACTACAACGACGCAGAGCGCCAGTACATCGCCGCCGAGCGCGCGGCGGATGCGGCGTTCGCCGAGTTCGAGGAGCTCTCGGCCGCCAACGTCGCGGTCGCGGACTCCATCCGGATCGTCCGGGAGGCGTGGGCCAACGACGCCTTCGCGGAGGTCGAGCTCGCGTTCATGCAGCGGGAGGAGAGTACGGGCCTCGACACCGCCGTCGACACGACGGACGCCAGCGGCATCGCTCGTCTCGCCGTGTCGCCGGGCACCTACTGGGTCCATGCGCGGCTCCGGCGCGCCAACGACGAGCTCTACTGGAACGAGATGGTGGAGATCACCGGTGGCGATCCCTTCGTGATCACGCTCAACGTGGACAACGCGGAGTCCCGCCCGCTGATCTGACGCGTCGCGCATGTCCGACTCCCCGAATCGCCGCTCGCCTCTCCTGAACGTCGATTCGGACGGGCTCGCCTGGGTGACCTTCGCCGACCCCGACCGGCGCCTGAACGTGCTCGACGAGGAGGTCATGGCCCGCCTGTCGCGGCACGTCGACGAGCTCCGCGGCCAGGCCGACCGCGTCCGCGCCGTCGTGTTCTGGTCCGGAAAGCCGGACAGCTTCGTGGCGGGCGCCGACGTCGACGCGATCGCCGAGCTCGAGGGGCCTCAGGACGCGGAGGAGAAATCGCTGCTCGGGCAGCGCATCTTCCGGGCCATCGAGGAGCTGCCGATGCCCACCGTCTGCGCGGTCCACGGTATCTGCCTCGGCGGCGGCGTCGAGCTCGCCCTCGCGTGCCGGCATCGCGTTGCGTCCACGCACGAGAAGACGAAGTTCGGTCTCCCCGAGGTGCAACTCGGGCTGCTGCCCGGGTGGGGAGGCACGACCCGACTCCCGCGACTCGTCGGCCTCCAGGCCGCGCTCGATCTCGTTCTCACGGGTCGGACCATCTCGGCGTCCAAGGCCCGCCGGATCGGCTTTCTGACGCGCACCTACCCGCCCGAGGGATTCCGCGACTCCGTGCGCACGTTCGCCCTGGAGATGTCGGAGCTCCCGCCCGGGTCCTCGCGGAAGACGCGGTCCGCGCGCGACCGTCTGCTCGAGGGAAATCCGGTCGGTCGATCGCTGGTGTACCGCACCGCACGCTCGAAAGTGCTCAAGGAGACCGGCGGACACTACCCGGCGCCGCTCCTCATCCTCGACGTGCTGCGCGCCACCTTTCCCGGCCCGCTCGATCGGGCCTTCGCCCGCGAGGCCAACGCCTTCGGCGAGCTCGCCGCGACCTCGGTCCACAGGCATCTGCTCCACCTCTTCCGGCTCCGCGAGGCGGCGAAGAAGTTGCCCGCGATCCGCGCCGAAGCGGGTGACGTGGATCGGCTGGGTGTCCTCGGTGCGGGCGTGATGGGCGGGGGCGTCGCTCAGCTCGCCGCCTCGAACGACCTCGAGGTGCGGATGAGGGACATCCGCGACGAGGCGGTCTCGGGGGGCCTCGCCCACGCACGTTCGCTGTTCCGGAAGCGCGTCGAACGGCGGCGCATGACCGAAGCGGAGGCCGAGCGGAAGATGGAGTTCATCGTCGGCGGTCTCGACCTCCACCTGGTGGCCAACGTCGACCTGCTGGTCGAGGCCGTGGTCGAGCGGATGGACGTGAAGAAGCAGGTGCTCGCCGAGGTCGAGGGCGTGATGCGACCCGACGCGATCATCACGACCAACACCTCCTCGCTCTCCGTCCAGGAGATGAGCGGCGCTCTCGCCCGCCCCGAGCGATTCTGCGGCCTCCACTTCTTCAACCCGGTCCATCGGATGCCGCTCGTCGAGATCATTCGCACGTCCGATACGAGCGACGAGACGGTGGCGACGGTACACGCCCTCTCTCTGCGGCTCGGGAAGGTTCCGGTGGTGTGCAGGGACGGGCCGGGCTTCCTGGTCAACCGCATCCTGGGGCCCTACCTGAACGAGGCCGGGTGGCTCCTGTCGGAGGGTGTGTCCATCGAAGCGATCGACGCGGTCGCCCTCGACTTCGGCATGCCGATGGGGCCGATCCGGCTTCTGGACGAGGTCGGCATCGATATCGCGCGGCACGCGGGCGACACGCTCCACTCGGCCTTCGGCGAGCGCATGGCCCCCGCCCCGGTGCTCGCGTCGCTCGATGGCTCCCAGCGTCTGGGCAGGAAGAACGGGTCCGGCTTCTACCGGTACGAAGGGGGGAAGGACAAGGGGGTCGACGACTCGGTGTACGTCGAGATCGGCGTCGCCCCCGGCGCGGACGTCGACCCGGCCGAGATCCGACGCCGGCTCGTGCTCGCCATGATCAACGAGGCGGCTCGGATCCTCGACGAGGGGATCGTCGGGTCGGCCGGGGACGTCGACCTCGGGATGATCATGGGAACCGGATTTCCCCCGTTCCGTGGCGGGCTGCTCCGGTTCGCGGACGAGCAGCACCCGCGGACGCTCCTCGAACGGCTGCGGGCCCTCGAGGACGTGTTCGGTACCCGATTCGAGCCGGCGCCGGCGCTGGTGCGGGCGGCCGAGGAGAACCGGCTGTTCTACGACCTCTTCCCCAGCGACCCTCCGCGGTGATCCCGGCCCTGATTCGCCGAAGGCCCTTCGAGGTGACGTCCGCCGCCGTGAGCGGATGTGGGGCACCCCGGTGCCCGGCGTGATCGGAGGTCCGGAGCCGGGCCTTCCGGTCGTGATCGACTACGGACGGGTCGGTGGCACCACCGTCACGTACCGGCAGCACCTCGTACACGCCGGCGCCGACGGCATCGTCACGCTGCAGGGTGCCACGCCGATCCGCGAACCGAAGCTCGTGGACGGCGAGTTGGTGCTGGAGCCCGGCTCCCCCGTGGTCTGGTTCACCTGGGAGGGCGCATCGCACGACGTCGGCGCGTTCCACCTCGCCGACGGCACGTTCACCGGTCTGTACGCGAACGTGCTGACGCCCGTCGAGCTGAGTGCGCCCACGTCCGACGAGTGGCGCTGGGCGACGACCGACCTCTGCCTGGACGTCTGGAGCGACGGCCGATCGGTCCGCATCCTCGACGAGGAGGAGCTGGCGGGGGCGCTGCGGGCGGGCGCGATCTCCCACGAGCTCGCCGCGAAGGCCCGCGACGAGGCCGCGAAAATCGTCGACGCCGCCCTGAACGACGCGTGGCCACCCGCCGTCGTCGGCGAGTGGCCACTGGATCGCGCGCGCTCGGTGCTGCGCGCGGCGGGAGTACCCGGGACGCGGCTTCCCTAGCCGGCGTCCTCGTCCTCCACCCGGTACGCCGCGCAGAGTCGACCCACGTCGACCCACGTCCGCCGGAGGATCTCCGGATCTTCGCGGATGGCGTCGATCAGGCGATCATGGCCGGCGAGCGACGACTCGGGCACCGTCACGACCTCATGGTGGTACGAGCCCTCGTCCACGAAGAGGAGACGGACGCGGGCGTCGCTCACGAACCGCTCTCGTCGTCCGAGCCCTGGGTTTCGCCACCCGCGGCCGCCCCGCGTGCCGCCTCGACCGCCGCCTGGATCGCTGCGAAGCTGCTCTGGAGGCGGGCACCCTGCCCGGATCCGTCCGACAGCATGATCGTCGGCGTGGTCCCGACGCCCAGGCTGCGCGCCAGCTCGAGGTTCGCCGTCACGAGTTCGGCGTGCGCATCGCTGCGGAGGCAGGACGAGAACTCGCCCTGGTCGAGGCCGAGATTCGCCGCGTAGGACTCCAGCTGCCCGAGCGGTGCGCTCGGCGAAAGCCGCCAGCCGTCCTGGTTGTCGAAGAGCGCTCCGTGGTACTCCCAGTAGGCGCCCTGATCACCCGCGCACCAGGCGGCGCGGGAGGCCACGAACGAGTTCTGGGTGGAACCCGGGAGGTCGTAGAAGGTGAAGGCCACGTCGTCCGCGTCGCCGTACGCCAGGTCGATCTGCGGCTTGATGCTGGCGTAGAAGCCGGCGCAGGCGGGGCAGCCGTAGTCGCCGAACTCGATGATCTTGATCCGCGCGTTCGGGTTGCCCTGGATCGCGGGCCGCGCCCGATCCGTGATGGCCGTGGCGCGGGTAGCCGGGTCGTCGAGGCCCTCGAAGGCGACCGGCATGAGCGCGGCGTCTCCCGACCCACCGGAGCTCGAGCGGACCGCCCAGGCGCCGATTCCGACGACGAGCAGAGCGATGATGACGATGACGGCACGGTTCATGTTCGATTCTTCCTGCTGAGGTAGGTTCGATCCGCCCGAAGATCGCAGGGTGCGTGGGCGGCGATCAATGGGGGCGGGACCCGACGGGGGTCATCCCGCGAGGAGGAGGTCGCGGGCAGCCCGCGCGTCCGAGAAATCCGCGAGCACCACGTCCGCGCCGGCGGCCCGGAGTTCGCGGTCGCCGTAGCTGCCCGTCGCGACCGCCAGCGTCCGAAGCCCGTGGGCCCGTCCGCACTCGACATCGCGTGGTGTGTCCCCGATCACGAACACCTCGTCGGGGCCGAAGTGCACGTTCCACCGCTCGCGGGCGCGCTCGAGCGCGATACCGGGGAGGTCGTTCCGCTCCTCCGAGTCGCTTCCGAACCCGCCGATCTCGAAGAGTCCGTCGAGGCCCGGACCGGCGAGCTTCAGCCGAGCGCCCTCCAGCACGTTGCCGGTGACGAGCCCGAGCGCGACGTCGGCCGCCTCCGCCAGCGACTCCACCAGCTCGTGCACCCCGGGCAGTACCTCCACCGGTGCCGCGGGGAGGCGGTCACGGAGCCCGTCCACGTAGCGCTCGAACAGCGAAGGGAGGCCGGCGTCGATGGAGGCGTCGTCGAGGCCGGCCAGCCGAAGGAGCTCGCGGGCGATCTGTGGATCCGTCTTTCCCGAGAACTCGTGGACCTCGATCGGCCCGGTGGCGCTGTACGTGGCGACGAGTGCCTCGTGGAACGCCACCTTCGCGGGTCCCCCGCGGACGAGGGTCCCGTCGACGTCGAACAGAAGCAGACGTCTCACGATGCGGCCACCAGGGCGATCGGGTTGGAGAGGATCCAGGGGCGCAGGCCCAGCCTGCCACCGGGAACGCGCGTTCCGGCGTGATGCACCTCCACTCGCCAGATGCCGGGCCCCGGCACCGCGATCGCGATCGTCTCGGCCGGTTCGGCGGCGACCCATCCCGCTTCGCGCCCGTCGCGCACGAGCCGCACCAGGACGTCGCCCGGCGCGCGATCCGGAATCCGGACCATGATCGACCCGCCGTCCGGACTCGGCCCGGTCTCGCCGGGTAGGAGCACCGGCTCGTCCTCCGACTCCACCCAGAAGCGGAACCCGTGCACGCGATCCGAGTGCCCGAGGGACACGAAGACCTTGCCCGTCCGAAGGGCCGTAGCCAGCTGCCGACGGGCCACCCCGGGGTCGAACGAGAGCGGCTCCGCGAGCCGGATGTGATTCACGACGGTCCGGAAGAAGGGCGTGAACCCGGGGAACGGGGCCCCGCCGAGGCGCGCCTTGGAGTGGTGGTTCAGGCCCCCCGTCAGCGTGATCCCAGTGGTGGCCCGGATGCTGTCGTAGGCGAGAATCGCCGGCGTCTCCGACCGCTCCCGCCAGAACCCCACGACCGCCTCGTCGAGGCGCCCGGTGGGGGCACCGAAGAGAAGCCCGGCAACGTGGTACAGGACCCATGTATCCTCGAGGCGGCTGCGGGCCATCTCGGACACGTCGAAGGACTCCCACGCGTGGACGGTCCCGGGATCACTGTCCTTCCAGCTCTCGCGCTGCTTCGGGCTGCGCGGGTGCACGATCGATACGAACCCGTCGTCGGGATGGACGCGCGCCATGAGCTCGTCGAGTGAGCCCTCCCAGACCGACGGCAGCGTATCGACACCGAAGACCAGCACGCGTCCCCGATTCGCCACGACCATCTCGAGGCCGGGCACGAGGAGCACGTCGCCCCGCCAGCGCGGCGCCATGACGTCGGCGCCGGCCGCCCAGTCGCCACCGTGGTCGCCGAGCACCACGAAGTCGAGGCCGGCGCTTTCGGCCGCGCCCGCGACCTCGGCGAAGGTGCCGACCGCGTCGTGGGACCGCCCGGAGTGCACGGAGAGGGCGCCGCGGGCGACGTACGGTCGCTGGTCGTCGACGGCCGCCCGCCGGAGCCGCTCCACGGAGGAGTCCGGAAGGCGGTCCGGATCAGGGCTCCAGCGCGCGCTCAGGTAGCCCGCCGCGAAGTAGGCGACCAGCACGAGGAGCAGGCCGCGGCCGATCCGCCGGAGCCACCGCTTCACGACCCCCTCTCTCACTCGGGTCGTCGACGCGCTCGCGGTCATCGCGTCACCCGCCGGTGGCGGACGGCCCTCGGGCCTCGCGCTCCGCGTCCGTCAGGACCGCGCGCGTGATCGCCTCCTCGAGCGCCGCCCGCGCGGCGTCTCCTAGCGCCATCAGGGCGCCCGAGGTCACCTCCCGTGCCTCGTCCGCGGTCGAGACCGCGAACACCACGTCCCCGTCGAAGGGCGTGTTCACCGGCCGGATGCGACGGGGAAGTGCGGTCGCGGCCATCCGGACCAGCCGCCGGAGCTCTCGCTTCGAGAGCGGCGCGTCGGTCGCGACCAGGCACAGCGTGGTGTTCTGCCCGGGCTGTGGCCCGGATCCGTCCCTCCAGTCGGCGAACTCACCCGACGGCGGGGTCTCGCGGAGGCTGAGGCTCCCGTCCACGAACAACCCGTCCGGCCCCCGGCCGCCGGCCACGATCGAGCCGTCGGCGTCCAGCACGTCTCCCACGGCGTTCACCGCCGCGATCGCGCCCACGGTCACGCCCGCCACCTGCACGGAGGCGGAGCCGATCCCGCCGGGCATCGAGGAGCCGGCGATCTTTCCCACGGTCGCCCCGGTTCCGGCGCCGACCCGGCCTTCCGCGACGGGCAGTTCGGATGCGGCGCGGCAGGCCTCGTAGCCCGTCGACGCATCGGGTCGCGCCCGATTCTCGGCCAGATCGTAGAGGATGGCCGCGGGCACGATCGGCACCACGTCGGCGCCCGTCGGGAAGCCCTGCCCTCTCTCCGCGAGCCACGCCATGGCGCCGTGGGCCGCCGCGAGGCCGTAGGCGGACCCGCCCGACAGCATCACCGCGTCCGCCCTGGGCACGAGGTGTTCTTCCGAGAGGGTGTCGAGCTCACGCGTGCCGGTCGCCATCCCCGTGATCTCGACGACGGCTCGGAACGGCCCCAGCACGACGGAACAGCCGCTTCCGCCGCCCGCGACCTGCGCGTGTCCCACCCGGATGCCCGGCACCGCCGTGAGGCTCACGCGTCCGCCCCGCTCCCGCCGTCCGGACCGAACAGGTCCGTGAGCAGCCGGGGATCCATGTTCCCGCCAGACAGGATCGCCGCGACCCGCCGGCCGGACACGTCGACCACGCCGGAGGCGAGCGCGGCCACCGTCGCCCCGCCCGAGAACTCCACCACCAGCCGACTCTCGGTGAACAGACGGCGTGCGGCGTCCCGGATCGCGTCGTCGTCCACCGTCACGATCTCGTCCGCGAGGTCCCGGATGTGCTCGAAGGTGAGTTCACCCGCGCGCACCGGAAGGAGCCCATCCGCGATCGACGCCGTGGAGGCGAGCGTGACCACCTCGCCGGCCTCCACCGCGCGCTTCATCGAGGCTCCGCCCACGGGCTCGACGCCGATCAGTCGAGCTTCCGGGCGAAGCGCGCGGATCGCGACGCAGGTACCGGCGAACAGGCCGCCACCGCCGATCGGCGCCAGCACCGTGTCGACGTCGGGGAAGTCCTCGACGATCTCGAGTGCGGCAGTCGCCTGGCCGGCGATGATGTCCGGGTGGTCGAACGGAGGGACGACGTGGAGGCTCTGCTCGGCGGCGATCTCCTCGCAGCGAGCCTTCCGCTCGAGCGACGTGGTGCCCTCGAACACGACCTCGGCGCCGAGGCGCCGCGCACCCTCCACCTTCACCTCGGGCGCGGTGGTCGGCATCACCACGACGGCACGAACCCCCTTCAGCCCCGCCGCGAGGGCGACGGCCTGGGCGTGGTTCCCCGACGAGTAGGTCGTCACTCCCCCGGCGAGGACGTCCCGCGGGAGGCAGGAGAGGTAGTTGAGCCCGCCGCGGGCCTTGAACGCCCCGGCGCGCTGCATGTTCTCGCACTTGAGTCGGACCTCGGACGCCCCGACTTCCTCGGCGAGATCCGGCGCCGGAACCAGCGGCGTACGTACCACCAGGCCGTCGATGCGCCCGGCGGCGGCTCGGACATCGTCGATCCCGACCCGCGCGGCCGTGGTCACGCCCCGTCGTCCTCCCCGGGCTGGTCGTCCATGGCGTCGTCGGTCGGCTCGTCGTCGGCGTCGGCGTCGTCGCCCTTGGCGTCATCGGACGGGATCGGGTCGCCGTTCTCGTCGAGTTCGAGACCCTCCTCGTCCTCGTCCTCGTCGACGAAGCGGGCGAGATCCACGATCACGTCGCCGTCGTCGAGATTCACGAGCCGCACGCCCTGGGTCACCCGACCGAGTGTCGAGATCTCCTCGACGCGCTGGCGGTTCACCACCCCGTTCCGGGTGATGAACATGAGCTGCTCGTCGTCGTGGACCCCGCGGATGGCGACCACCTTCCCGCTCCTTTCGGTGAGCCGGATGTTCAGGATGCCCTGCCCGTAGCGGCCCTGGACGCGGTAGTCGGAGAAATTCGTGCGCTTCCCGATGCCGTTCTCGGTGACCACGAGCAGGTTGGCGCCATCTTCCATCCGAACCGGCACCATGCCCACGACCTCGTCACCCTCCTGCAGGCGGATCCCGCCGACGCCGGCCGTGGCACGTCCCATCTCTCGGGCGTCCATCTCCGGGAACCGGATGGCCTTCCCGTCGCGCGTGGCCAGCACGACCTCACCCTGCCCGTCGGTCACGCGGACGTCGATGAGTTCGTCGCCCTCGTTGATGTTGATCGCGTTGAGGCCGACGTTCCGGATGTTGCCGTAGGCCGACAGCACGGTCCGCTTCACGCGCCCCGATCGGGTTGCGAAGAAGAGGTAGTGCTCGTCGTCGAACTCCCGGATCGGCACGATCGAGGCGATCTCCTCCTCCTTCCCGATGTTCAGGAGGTTGATGATCGGCTTCCCTCGCGACTGCCGGCTGCCCTCGGGGATCTGCCACACCTCGAGCCAGTAGCACTGGCCCTGGCGCGTGAAGATCATGAGCGTGTCGTGTGCCGACGCGACGAAGAGGTGCTCCACCCAGTCCTCGTCCTTCGTCGTCATGCCCCGCAGGCCGCGCCCACCGCGGCGCTGCGCGCGGTAGGTATCCACCGCGAGCCGCTTCACGTATCCCTCGCGGCTCACCGTGATCACCATCTCGTCGTCGGGGATCAGGTCCTTCATGTCGAAGCTGGTCGACCCGATGTCCGTGATCTCCGTGCGGCGCTCGTCGCCGTGCGCCTCCTCGACCTCGCGGAGCTCGTCGGAGATGATGGTCATCCGACGCTCGCGGCTGCCGAGGATCTCCTCCAGCTCGGCGATCGTCGCGCGCACCTCCGCGAGCTCGGTCTCGAGCTTCTCCATCTCGAGGCCGGTGAGCCGCGCGAGGCGCATGTCGAGGATGGCCTTCGCCTGCCGCTCCGTGAGTCCGAACCGCTCCTGGAGGCCGGCCGACGCCTCGTCGCTGTCGCGCGACGCCCGAATGAGCTTGATGACCTCGTCGATGTTGTCGACGGCGATCGTCAGCCCCTCGAGGATGTGCTCGCGCTCCTTCGCCTTGGCGAGGGCGTACTCGCTGCGGCGCACCACCACCTCGTGCCGGTGGTCGATGAAGTGCAGCAGCATCTCCCGGAGCGACATCACCTTCGGCTCGCCGTCGTGCAGCGCGAGCAGGATCGTGCCGAAGGTCGACTGCATCTGGGTGTGCTTGTACAGCTGGTTCAGCACGATGTGCGGGATCGCGTCGCGCTTCAGCTCGACCACGATCCGCATGCCGTCGCGATCCGACTCGTCCCGGAGGTCCCGGATGTCGGTGATCTTCTTGTCGCGCACCAGGTCGGCGATCTGCGTGATCAGGCGCGCCTTGTTCACCATGAAGGGGAGCTCGCGGACGATGATCCGCTCGCCGCCCTGCGGGTCCTCCTCGACCTCCGCCATCGCCCGCATGACGATCCGGCCTCGACCGGTGCGATAGGCGTCCCGGATGCCGTCGCGCCCGCACACCATGCCACCGGTCGGGAAGTCCGGCCCCGTCACGATCGCCTCGAGCTGCTCCTGCGGGAGATCGGGGTCGCCGATCAGCGCGATGCAGGCGTCGACCACCTCGCGCAGGTTGTGGGGCGGGATGTTGGTCGCCATCCCGACGGCGATTCCGCTCGACCCGTTGATCAGGAGGTTCGGAGCCCTCGACGGGAGGACCCGAGGCTCCATGATCCGCCCGTCGAAGTTCGGGGCGAAGTCGACGGTCTCCTTGTCGATGTCCTCCAGCAGCTCCGCCGCGAGTCGGGTGAGCCGCGCCTCGGTGTACCGGTACGCCGCGGCCGAGTCCCCGTCGATCGATCCGAAGTTGCCCTGCCCGTCCACGAGTGGGTGGCGGAGCGAGAAGTCCTGCGCCATCCGCACCATCGAGTCGTAGACCGCCGAGTCACCGTGCGGGTGGTACTTTCCGAGCACGTCTCCCACGACGGTCGCCGACTTCTTGTAGGCGCGTCCCGGCGTGAGGCCGAGCTCGTTCATCGCGTAGAGAATCCGTCGGTGGACGGGCTTGAGACCGTCCCGGACGTCCGGCAGCGCCCGCTGCACGATCACGCTCATCGAGTAGTCGATGAACGACTCGCGCATCTCGTCTTCGAGGAGACGCTGCAGGATGGTCTCGCCGGTCGTCGGTTCGCCGGTCAGATCGTCGTTCGAATCGGACATGAGAGCCTTACTCGGGGTGCCGGTTGAGCATCCCGCAAAGATAGCGGCGGGAGGGGGGGCACGCCAACCGGTCGAGGCCCCGAAAATCCAAGCGGGACGCGGACTTCCGGCGGTTCAGTCGCCGCCGTTCGGTGGGCCCGTGATCTCGGTGAGCTCAACGACGATCGGCCGGTCGGCCGGTTCGACGCGAACCGGGAGGTGTGGGGCCTCGACGCGCACCCACATCGTCTGGCGCTCGGGTCCGTCGATCTCGACCCGGAAGACGTCGAACGTGCCGGCCGGCACGGTGATCGTCGTGCGTTCCTCCACCCGCAGCACCGCGTTCGACACCGTCCCGTTGGAGACGCTGGCCACGGGAAGGCTCAGTTCGGTGCCCACGTCCAGATCGGCCACCCAGACGGCCATCTCCAGCATGTCGGACACGAGCACGTCGCCGGGTGCCTCGATGTCGACGGCCTGCCTGCCCGCGCCGAGATCCATGAAACCGGTGAGTCGCGAGCCGCTCCGCTCGACCTGCCCGGAGGCCGCGACGCCGGGCTGCTCGAGCGTCATCGTGCTCGAACGGAAGTCGAAGCGCTCGGCTCCGAACGTCACCGACTGAGCCATCGTCTGCGGGCCCAGAACCATCTCGGACGTCGCGACACGCTCACCGTCCACCGCGGAGATCTCCCGCACCAGCGAGCCGACCGACTGGCCCTGGAGGGTGATGTCGTACAGCCACCTTCCGGGCGCGAGATCGACCGCCGAGAGGCTCTCCGACCGACCCGCCGGCATCAGCTCGGCAAGGCTGACGGGCGTGCCGTCCGGCCGCTCGACCCGCACCTGGCCGTACACCGAGAGGCCGGGCTGCAGCACCGTGGCGTCTCCGACGACCACGACGACGCCCGCGTCCGGATCGACCGCGTCGGCGAAGGCCCGGCGGACCTCACCCGCGACGAGGGAGCGAAGCCGCGCGCCGACCGTCTCGACCCCGGCCGGATCCAGCCCCAGCAGGACGCGATTCGAGACTCGATCGGCGATCTGCTGGGGTGTCTCGCTCCGAAGAGGAAGCACACCCGCGAGGAAATCGACGGCCGCGTCCAGGTCGGCGTCCGACATGGCGCGGCCGCGGACCTCGTCGATCAGCCGCCTCGCCTCGGAAAGGGCGTCCACCGCCACCTCGTTCCGAGTCGCGAACGCGACTTCCAGAACACCCGACTCGACGCGCCGCTCCACCGTGGCCGTCGCGGAATACGTCCAGCCCCGCGTCTCCCGAAGATTCCGATGCAGCAGGCCGGATGGGGTCGATCCGAGATGGTGCGCGGCGACCTCGAGGGCCGTCCATCCGCCCTGCGCGCCGGGGGGCAGCGGATAGCCGACGCGCACCTCCGTCTGGACCGCGCCCGGCTGGTGAACCAGCACGAGGCCACCTCGTGGAGCGGGAACCGTGCGGACCGGCGGGACCGGCGCGGCGCCGCCCGACCAGCCCTCGAAGGCGCCTTCCAGACGTCGCTGCACCTCGGATGCGTCGACGTCGCCCGCCACGACGATCAGCGCCGACCCGGGTCGGTACCAGCGTGCGTGGTGCTCGAGCAGGGCGTCACGGTCGATGGCGGCGAGCGTCGCTTCGGTGGTCTGCTTCCCGTACGGATGGGCCCCGTAGACCTCACGCAGCAGGACGCGCCTTGCCAGCGCCGGGGGCTGGCTGCGCTGCGCCGCCAGTGCGCCCACGGCCTGGCGACGAAGCGTCTCGATACGGGCGGAAGGGAAGACCGGATCGGCGATCACGTCGGCCATGACCTCGAGCGCCGGGTCGAGCACGTCGGTGAGCGCCGCGAGGGAGATCCGCGTCCAGTCGGCGTCCGCCGTGGCCGACAGGGTCACGCCCAGGCGGTCCAGCTCCCCGACGATCTCGTCGTAGGTGCGGGACGACGTCCCGCTCTCGAGTAGAGAAGCGGTGAGGAGCGACACGCCCTCGAGGCCGTCGGGGTCCCTGGCCTGCCCGCCCGGAAGAACGACGTCCACCGTCACGAGGGGCACCTCCCGGTTCGGTATGACCAGAAGGCGAGCGCCGTTCGTGAGCCGCACGTCCGTCAGCTCCGGGAGCGCGAACGGCCGCGGCGCTCCCGGTGGCGGCGCCGCGGACCCGGGCGCCGTCGCCTGCGCCGCGAGCGTCCCCGGCGTCCCTGCAGCCAGCGCCACGGCGAGCCCGGTCAGGAGCCCGGTCAGGATCACGGGCCGGATCACGGCGCGTCCCCCGCGGGCACCGCCACGACCACCGTCCGGTTGGCGTCCACGAGCCATCGGCGGGTGACGCGCTCGACATCGGCCGGCGTGACGCGGGCGATCTGGTCGAGGTCCGCGTTCACCGCGGCGGCGTCGCCGCGGATCGCCCTCGCCTCCTGAATCGCCGACGCCTTCCCGAAAACCGTCAACAGCTCCGCCACCCGCGTGATCCGGAGCTGGTTCACCGCCTTCTCGACCTCCTCCGCCGTGGGTCCCTGCTCGATCAGCCGCTGGACTTCGTCGAGGATCGCCGCCTCCGTCGCGGCCGGATCGACCCCCGGGCCACTCAGCGCGCCAAGCAGGAAGAGTCCCGGTCCGAACCGCGTCTCGAGCTGGCCGAGCACCTGGTTCGCGACGCCGCTGCCGGCCACGAGTCCGCGGTAGAGCCGGGAGCTCTCGCCCGAGCCCAGGATCCTGCTCGCGACGCTGAGCGCGGCCAGATCGGGGTCCCCACCGGGCGGAGCGTTCCAGGCGACGTACGTCAGTGGCAGCTGCGCGAGGCGATCCTCCAGCACCACTCGACGTTCGCCGTCCGACCGGGGCTCCGTCGGAGGCGGCGGCAGCGGCTCCGGGTCCGGCCCGGCCTCGAACTCCCCGAACCACCGACGGACGAAGGGCAGTACCTCGTCGAGCGACGTGTCGCCGACCACGACGAGCGTCGCGTTGTTCGGGCGGTACCAGCGGTCGTAGAAGGCCCGAACCTCGCCCAGAGACGCCGCGTCGATATCGACCATCGACCCGATCACGGAGTGCGTGTAGGGCGGATAGTCCTGCGCCAGCGTGTCGATCGTGATCTGGGCTTCGCCATACGGCGAGTTGTCGACGCGGAGACGGCGCTCCTCCTTCACGATCTCGCGCTGCCGGACGAAGTGCTCCTCGGCGATCACGAGCCGTCGCATGCGCTCGGCATGGGTCCAGAGCACGCGCTCGAGGTGGTGGGACGGCACCAGCTCCGTGTACTCGGTCCTGTCGGAGTTCGTCCGGCCATTCACCACGCCGCCCGCGGCCGAAATCATGCCGTCGAGCTCGCCGTCCGCGAGGTTCTCCGTCTGCTCGAAGAGAAGGTGCTCGAACAGGTGCGCGAATCCCGATCGGCCGGGCGGCTCGTGCCCGCTCCCGACCTCGTAGCGGAGGTTCACCGCGACGATCGGCGCCGACCGGTCGGTCGAGACGATCACGCGAAGTCCGTTCTCGAGCTGCGCCTCGTCGATCGGCACGGACATCCTTACGCCAGCGGCCGATTCACCACTCTGCGCCTCGAGCGGCGCGAAGGACCCCGCCACGAGCGCCGCCGACGCGGCAAGAACGGCCGGGCCCGACCGCCACCCTCGCAACTCGATCATCCCCCGAACTCCCCTCCACCAAGTGGCGTCCATGGCCTGGTCGGCGCACCCTACGAATCTACAGGGTCGGAAGGGCGGAGATCCATGTCGGAACGAGTCAGCCGTCTGGTGCCCCGCCCGCCGTCCGGTGGAGGACGTCGTCGAGAGCCGCCACGATGCCGTCGACGTCGGACGACGTGAGCACCAGGGGCCCGCGCAGCTTGAGGACGTTGCCGTCCGGGCCGTCCGTGCCCGCTAGGATCCCCCGGGCCTTCAGCCCTTCCACTGCGCGGCGTGCCGTGCCCGCGTCCGGGGCTCGATCCGTCCGGTCCGCCACGATCTCGACGCCGACGAAGAGCCCCATCCCGCGTACGTCGCCCACCCTGTCGTGCCGGTCCCCCACCCCGCGGAGGCCATCCAGCAGGCGCACTCCGACCCGCTCGGCGTTCGCCGCCAGCGCCTGGTCGTCCAGAACGTCCAGCACCGCCCCGCCCGCCGCACACGCCACGGGATTCCCGCCGAACGTGCTGAAGAACTCCATGCCCGTGTCGAACGCCTCCGCGAGCGCCCGGGAGGTCACGACCGCGCCGAGCGGGAAGCCATTCCCGATGGGCTTCCCGAGCACCACGAGGTCCGGGACGACGGGCGCGGTCTGGAAGCCCCATTCCACCGATCCGAGCCGACCGAGTCCGGTCTGGACCTCGTCGGCGATCACGAGTCCCCCGACCTCGCGGATCGCGCGGTACGCGCCCTCCAGGTAGCCGTCGGGCGGCACGATCTGCCCTCCGACACTCGGGAAGGTCTCGAGCAGAAGGGCTCCCGGTGCGCGCCCCTCCTGCGCCAGCCGCCCCGCCAGCTCCGCCACGTCGGCCGCGTATCGCCCGCCCGGGTCGTCGTCCCGACCGGTCCGAAAGCGACCCCGGTAGGTATCGGGGATCGCGATCGTGTGCGCCCACTCGGGCGTCCCTTCACCGCCCGGCCCGTCGGCCTTGTACGGGCTCGCGTCCACCAGCGTCGTGGTGTGTCCGTGATAGCCCGACTGCTGCACCACGAGGTCGCGGCGACCCGTCGCGGCACGCGCGATCCTGAGCGCGAGCTCGTTCGCCTCCGACGCCGAGTTCACCAGGTACACGGTGTCGAGAGGGTCCGGGAACCGGTCGGCGAGCCGCGCCATGTAGTCCAGACGGACCTGGCTCAGGTATCGCGTGTTGGTGGCGAGAAGCGACGTCTGACGCGCCACGGCGTCCGCCACCCGCGGATGGGAGTGGCCGACGTGCGGCACGTTGTTGTAGGCGTCCAGGTACGCCGTTCCGTCCGCGGCGTACAGCCACTGCATCCAACCCCGCACGGCGTGGACCGGGTCGCGGTACGAGAGCGACAGGCTCGGTCCGGCGAGGCGGGAGCGCTCCGAGGCGAGCTCGCCGTCCGACCGGAGCGGCGCCGGCTCCCCGCCGTCCGGCGTCTCTCCCCGACCCCCGGAGTGCGACGTCCGCCCCGCGCGCCCGCACGCGGCCAGCACCCGACCGGCGGCGTGGTCCCCGTCGACGCCGTCGAGCGCCTCGAGGACCCGCCAGGCGCCGGCCTCCGACACCGTCACGTAGT
>JANQRP010000014.1 GCA_028284495.1 Longimicrobiales bacterium
CTACTCCTCCGAGTGGGGCACCGGTGTCGTCGTCGTCGACGTCGGCAACGGGCGCTGGGGCGGCACCATCGAGCAGCCGGTCTTCGTCACCAACGTCCCCTACCCCGTCGGGCGTACGCACGCCGCGTTCCCGTACGTGCAGGAGTCGACCGGAAAGGTCTACCTCTTCCTCGGTGACGAAATCCTGACCCGCCGCGGGAAGGCGTTCGAGGGGTTCGGCAGCAACGCCGCGTTCGATCCGGAGACCGGCCGGGGCGGCGTCCAGTCGCCCTCGGACGGCTACATCCACATCATCGACTTCACCGACCCGGAGAACCCGCGGGACGTCGCGCGCTATCACGTCCCCGAGTTCGGCACGCACAACGTCTGGGTGGAGGACGACGTCCTCTACGTCGCCTACTACGAGGGCGGCCTCCGCATGGTGGACGTGAGCGGTGAGCTGAAGGGGAATCTTGCCACGCAGGGTCGGGAGATCGCGGTCTTCAAGCCCTTCGATCCCCAGGGGTTCATGGCCAATCAGCCGAACGCGTGGGGGCCGCAGCCGCACAAGGGCTATATCTTCCTGGCGGACTTCAACTCGGGACTCTGGTCGATCCGGTTGTCACCGCAGGCGCGGACGGTGTTCTGACGAGTGCCGGACCGCCCTGCCGCGCCCCGGACTACTGAATCGGGGCCGTCAGGCGGGCGAGGTTTACGGCGAGTCGGAACCAGAACGGCCTACGCGCGAGCGCGTCGGCCGGCATCGGCTCGGACGCCGCGAAGTCCGCCTCCAGCATGCCGGCCACGCGCTCCACGAAGGCCGGATCGGCGACGACGGCGGTCAGCTCGAAGTTCAGCCGGAACGAGCGGTTGTCGAAGTTCGCGCTGCCGACCGTCGCCACCCGGTCGTCGACGAGCACCACCTTCTGGTGCATGAAGCCGTCCATGTAGCGGCGGAAGTAGACCCCCGACGGCGCGATGCTGGCCTGGTAGGCGAAGGCCGACAGCCACGTACTCCAGTTCTCGCGCTGGTCGGGAATCAGCACACGGACGTCGACGCCCCGCAACGCGGCCATCTGCAGCGCCTTCGAGACCGCTCCGTCGGGCACGAAGTACGGGCTCGCGACCCAGAGTCTCTGCTCGGCCGCGTCGATGAGCCCGGCGTAGAGCAGGCTCATCGTCTCGAGCGGGTCGGCCGGACCGCTCGCGACCGGGAGGACGTCCATCGACCCCGCACCCTCGCCCAGATCCCACTCGAGGCCCAGCAGGCGGTCCGTGGCCCAGTACCAGTCCTGGAGGAACGCGAACTGGAGGGGTCCGACCGCCGGACCCGTGATCCGCAGGTGGGTGTCGCGCCACGGTCCGATCTCGGGATCGAGCCCGAGGTGCTCGTCGCCGACGTTGTGTCCTCCGGTCCACGCCTCGCGTCCGTCGACGACCACCAGCTTGCGATGGTTTCGGAAGTTGATCTGGAATCGACTCCGCGGAGCGCGCCGCGCGTTGAACGCCGAGACCTCGACCCCGTCCGAGCGGAGAGCCGCGAGCCAAGCCCGGGAGAGCGCGTAGCTCCCGATCTCGTCGTACAGGAAGTACACGCGGACGCCGGACCGGACCCGTTCGACGAGCGCGTCACGCAGGCGCCCACCAAGTCCGTCGTCGCGAACGAGGAAGAACTGCACCAGAACGTAGTCGGTGGCGCGAGCGATCCCGTCGAATATGCTCTCGAAGGTCTCCTCCCCGTTCACGAGGAGGTCCACCTCGTTGCCCGCGAGATAGGGGATGCCGGTGAGGCGCCGCGCCATCGCGCCGAGCGGAACCTCGTCGGCGCGGGCCGCCTCGACCTCCGAGGCGTCGATCACGTTGGCCAGCCGCGCCGCCTCACCCTGCAGCTCCCGATCGGTGGCCGTGCGGACGTTCACGTACGCGTGGAAGCGATCGCGGCCGAACACCCAGTACGCCGGGACGGCGAAATACGGCAGAGTGTTCAGGAAAACCGCCCACGCGGCCGACCCCTGGGCCGTCCGGGTGTTCATCACGGCGTCGATCGACGAGGCGAACCCCAGAACGTGGAAGCCCGCGATGACGTAGGCGAGCATGTCGGGTGTCAGCCGATCCGTTCGTAGATCGCGTGGCTCACGCCCGCGATCTTTCCGTCGGCGTCGAAGCGCACGTACTCGTTGCTGATCGTGTTGCCGTCCTCGGACAGCGTGTTGATGATCACCTGCGTGACACGACCGTTCCGCATGTTGGTGATCCGCGTCGAGCGCTCGTTGATGACCTCCACGGCCGTCTCGGAGCCCTCCTGCCCGTCGACGGGCCGGAACTCGCCGTCGAAGAGGGTCGTGTAGCCCCACTCGGATGCCTGACCCCGCGAGTTCGTGGACGCAACCGTGATCCGCATCCCACCGTCGCCCCACGGCTCGTACGTCATGATGTTGCTGGACGGCGGCGGCGCGTCGGACTGAAGTCGCCACTGTCCGAACCGCGACTCACCCTGCGCATGGGCCGATTCCGCGCCGAGAGCGACGAGGGCGAGGGCGAACATCGACGAGGCCAGCGTGCGGGTGATCATGGGGTCTGCTCCGGTGCGTCGGTGACGGTGAACTTCTGGATGCGTCGGCCGGTGGACGCTTCGCCGACGTACAGGTTGCCGTCGGAGTCGATGCCCATGCCGTGGGGGCGAAGGAACTGCCCGAGCTGCCGACCGCCGCGGCCGAACTCGCCCACGACTTCGAGGTCGCTCCGGCGCAGGATCCACACCTTGTGGTTGGTCCCGTCCGCAAGGTAGAGCCACTCCTGATCGGCGTCACCGGACAGCACCGGCACGAACGACGATCCCGAGGCCAGCGTCTCGGGCGCGAGGAAGACCTCCTCGACGAACTCGCCGTCCTGCCGGAACACCTGAACGCGGTTTCCACGGCGGTCGGCGACGTAGATGAGCCCGTCGGTCGAGCCCGTGATGCCGTGCACCGTCGAGAACTGGCGGGGTGGCGCGTCGGGCGTTCCCCGCCGCGTCAGGATGTCGTCGTCGGGTGGCTCGCCGTACGCGCCCCAGTGACGGAGATAGGCCCCGGTCTCGCCGTCGAACACCACTACCCGACGATTCCGGTAGCCGTCCGCCACGAACACTTCGTTCGTCGTCGGGTCGACCCAGATGCCGGCCGGACCCCCGAGATGGGTGGTGCTGGCGCTGCCCTCCGTGACGTCATACTCGCCGATGGTCAGGACCAGCTCGCCGGAGCGTGTGAACTTCTGCACCCGGTGATGCCGGTACGTGCCGATCCAGACGAAGTCCTCGTGATCGACGAAGATGCCGTGGGGGTTCCGTGGGAACACCGAGATGTCGTCGGAGGGAACGCCCCACCCCTGGACCACGTTGCCGTCCGGATCGAACTCGACCACCACGGGCGCGGGGCGACAGCACGATCCGATCGGGGGATCCTGCACGGCCGAGATCTCTTCGGGCGTCAGCGTCTCGTCCAGATGGGTGACCCAGACGTGGTCCCGTGCGTCAACGAACACGCCGGTGATCGATCCCATGATCCAGAGGTCGGGCATCTCGCGCGGCCACGTCGGATCCACCTGGAAACCCGGGACGCCCGCGACGGTCGTCGTGGTTGCGCCCGAGTCGCCTGGCGCGGCTCCCTGCTCGCCCGCGCATCCGGTGAGGGCCCAGACCGCCGACGCCACGACCGCCGGGCCACACCTCGCGGCCCGATCCATGCGCCACACTTCGCTCGTTGATGCCATGCCCGCTCCCGGTGGGGGGTCTCACACGAGGCCGGAAAAGGTGGAGGCTGCCACCGGCGGAGGCAATCGACGGGCGGCCGACGGCGGCGCGGTTTGCACGGCGCCTCCGTCCGCGTCAATCTCCCGCGCCGCTCCCCCTCGTGCCCGTTGCCTCCATGCCCGCACACTGGTGACCACCGAACCCTCCGGACGCCGCTACGGCGGCGAGGACCTCGGCCCGACTCCGCGGATCGCCGTCTTCGGATCGACGAAGCTGGGCAACTTCGTGGTCACCACCCCCCTGCTCCGAGGCCTCAAGGAACGGTGGGCCGGAGCGCGGACCGACTTCTACGGGAGCCCGGTGAATCGGGCGTTCGAGACGGCATGTCCGTGGATCGACTGGCGGACCGACATCTTCCCCGCTCGCGACGACCGGCTCGAGGAGATCCGCGAAACCATGGCCGGGCGGACGCGCGACCGCCCGTACGATCTCGCGGTCAACTGTGACGGATTCAATCCGTACACGACGAAGCTCGTGACGCTGAGCGGCGCCCGGTTCCTCGCCGGCAACGCGCTCGCTCCCGACCTCTCCGACCGACTCGCGACGGGCGATCACCCGTGGCAGAGGATCCTGGACGAGCCGGACTGGACGACCCCCGACTTCCTTGCGCGCTACCGGGGGCACCTGACCAGCAACTACATCGGCGAGCTCTTCTGCCGCATGGCGTTCGTCGACACGGACTTCTTCGACGTGCGGCTCGAGTCGGAGCGCCCGGACTTCGACGTGCCCGACGTGCTCGTCCACGCGAACGCCACGCGCTCCGCCAAGCTCTGGCCCGCCGAGCCGTGGCTGCAGGTGGTCGACGGGTGCGTCGAGCGGGGTCTCTCGCTCGGGCTCGTCGGTGTGCTCCCTCCCCCGGGCCGGGAAGGCGAGGCGGGCTACCCGATCGAGGCCGAGCTTGCCGCACACCCGGCCGTGGAGGATCTGCGCGGCCGCACCTCGCCGATCGCGCTCGCCGGCGCCATGCAGGAGGCGCGCGCCTGCGTATCGGTCGATTCGGGGCCGCTTCACGTGGCCGCCGGCGTCGGCTGCCCGACGGTGGCGGTCTTCGGAAACGACGAGGACGCAGTCGGTGCGAGTCCTCTGCTCCTGTGGATGCCGCGCGGCGAACACGTCCGACGGACGGTCTCGGAGCGTCGTTGCGGGGAGTGCCTCTCCCGACGGTTCAGGAACGACGACTGCGTGCTCGACGAGCACGCGTGCATGCAGGGTGTCTCCCCGGCTCAGGTGCTGCGGCTCCTCGACGAAGCGCTCATGCACGGTCGCACCCCCTGACCCGAGTCCGGTCCGCGCTTCGCTCCGCCGCTCCGCCGGGCCCGCTAGAGAAGCACTTCCGCGAAGTCGACCTCCTCGGAGGCGAGTACGAAAGCGGTGGTGGGCATCCCCTCGGTGAGATCCTGCATGCGCCGATAGTACGCCGCGAAGTCGTCGACCCGGTCCGGTGCCGCCATGCCGATGAGCACGAGATCGGCGTTCGCGGACGCCCTCCGAAGGTGCTCGGGGAAGTCCGAACGTTCGCCGACCAGCACGTCGATCTCCGCGCCGATCCGCAGATTCGACACGATACGCACGAGGTTCGCCTCGGCCGCCTCGGCCGCGCGCTCGTCGGGCACCATGAGCTTCACGGCCAGGGTCGCGCGACGCCACTCGGCGCTGGTGCGCAGAAGGTAGCCCAGGATCATCATCAGGCCGCCGTTCTTCTGCAGCCCACCCCACCAGACGTCGATCCGCCGGCGCTCGCCGTACCCGCGTTCCGGGTTGTAGCGCAGCACCATGACGTTCCGCCGCAGCTCGTTGATCGCGCGCAGTGTCGAGCAGTAGGAATCCAGCTGCTCCGGCCGGCTCGTGGTCCCGATCAGCACGGTGTTCGGAACGAGCGGACCGAACCCATAGGTCCGCACGAGTTGCTGCATCCCCTCGTGCGTGCTCTCGGCCTCCTCGACCCGCACGAGGGACGTGATCCCCCGGCGATTCAGGTACTCCCGGATCCGCTCCTCCATGGCCGCACGCGCATCGCTCCCGCGCGCGCCCTCCGGAATGATGGTGGCCGTGGTCATCAGGGCGCGACCGTGCGTCAGCGCCTTCGCGAGCTCGACCTGGTGCCAGCGTCCCGACGGCGCCCCGGACATCACGAGCAGATTCGGGCGCCAGTTCTTCGGATCGGGGTCCTCCCCCTCCATCCGGAGCAGCGCCCCACGGGCCATCGAGAGCAGCACGCCACGCCGCACGTCGCCCCATGTGCTCCGCAGCTCTCGGCTGCGCAGCCACACGAACACGCCGGTGATCACGATCGCGGCCGCCACCGTGGCGACCGGATTGATCAGGAGCATGATGACCCCGCAGGCCGCGGCGCCCAGCAGCGAGACCGACCAGTGCACGCGGAAGGAGGGGCGGAACGACGGGCTGCCTGTCAGCCGCTCGAGCCCCGCTCCGAGGTTCACCGTCAGGTAGGACGCGAGGAAGAACATCGTCAGGATCGGTGCGATGACGTTGAGTTCGCCCAGGCTCACCGCCGCGAGCGCCACCACCAGCGTCGCCAGCGTCCCGATCCGGGGTTCGTCGTCGGGTCCGCTTCCACGGCCCAGGAAGCGCATCCAGCGGGGCAGCACGCCGTCCCGCGCGAGTGCCTGAAGTACACGGGGAGCACCGAGAATACTGCCCAGGGCGCTCGACAGCGTCGCGCCCCAGACGCCCAGGAGAATCGCGTCGCCCCACACCGCGATCCGCCGCATCACCAGCGGGTCGGAGATGAGCGTGGCCGCGTCCGCCCTCATGGAGAGGATCACGGGCAGCGTCATGTAGACCACGTACCCGACACCGAGCGCGGCGAGCGTCCCCCGGGGGATCGAGCGTGCGGGGTCCTTCAGGTCGCCGCTCATGTTGACGCCGGCCTCGATCCCGGTCACCGCCGGGAAGAAGACAGCGAGCACGACCCAGAACGTCGCCGACGGCTGGGCGGCCGGCGCGAGCTGGATGCTGGTGTCGTCGATCGGACTTCCGAACAGGAACGACAGGAGCGAGATCCCGATCGCCGCCATGATGAAGTACTGCGCGCGGATCACCACCCGGGCGCTCACGATCGCGAGGACCGCCACCAGGACGGTCGTGATCGCGGCCAGCGTGGTCTGGTCCAGCCTCGGAAACACGCGCACGACCGACTCGGCGAATCCGATCGTGTACAGAGCGACCGAGAACGCCAGCGCGAAGTAGACCGGGATTCCCACGGCCCCGCCGGTCTCGATCCCCAGCGAGCGGCTGATCATGAAGTACGCTCCGCCCGTCTCCACCTTCCGGTCGGTCGCGATCGCGGCCATCGACAGCGCGGTGAGCGCGGTGATCGACGTGCAGATGGTGACGATCAGGAGCGTCTGAACGAGCCCGACGTTCCCCACGACCCATCCGAACCGCAGGTACATGATCACGCCGAGGATCGTCAGGATCGACGGCGTGAAGACGCCCGCGAAGGTGCTGAACCCGGCTCCACCCGGCTGGTCGGCGGCGGCCCCCTCGGCGGGCTGCTGCGAGGCGTCGCCGGCCGCCGGCTCGACGTTCCTGGGGGTCACGGCGTGGGGGTCACGGCTGAAGGGGGTGCGGGCAGGCGTGAGGAAGGGCCCCGGCGGTCGGGGGGCGTCGGGTGCCGCGTCATCCCACGGCGGCTGAAGAATACATCGACCGCGGCCGAAAGCTCCATGGGACGGGGCCAGACCCGCCTCGACCGAACAGGCGGCCAGGGAGGTGGCATCGAACCTGCATCATCTGTTTCCCGGAGAGAATCGAATCCACGGGTGGGCGCGTGCCGACGCCGGTCCGCACACCCCCACGCAGGAGACCTTCATGACGAATCGCACCGCAGCGCGCAGCGCCGCAATGGGGCTTCTACTGGCGGTCGGCGCCGCCGGTTGCGCCCATGTCGGCCAGGACGAGTTCGACGCCGAGATCGCCGCCATCCGGGGTGAAATGGCCCAGGGTGACGAGCTCGTGGCCAACCAGCTCGGACAGCGCATCGACGGCGTAGAGCAGCGCACCGCGCAGCTCGAGGCTCGCATGAACAGCCTCGAGGGTGAACTCCGGATGCTCGAAGAGGAGTTCGACGTGACCGTCGAGCGTCTCGAGGCGTCCCTCCGCTTCAACACCCCCATCCACTTCGGATTCGACGAGGACGAGATCCCGTCCGGTCAGACACCGCTTCTCGAGCGCTTCGCGTCGGTCGTGAATCAGCACTACCCCAACGCCCTGGTCACCGTCGAGGGCTTCACGGATCCGGCCGGCTCCGAGGCCTACAACCTCGCGCTCGGACAGCGCCGCGCCGACGCCGTGCGCACGTGGCTCGTCGGGGAGGGCTCGATGGTCGGCGAGCGCGTCCGCGCCGTGAGCTACGGCGAAGACACCTCCCGCCTGGTTCGGGAAGGCGCGAGCGGCCCCGGTCAGGAAGGTCAGATGAACCGTCGCGTGGTCTTCGTGATCGACCACTCGGAGGCACCTCGCGCCATCGTGACCGAGTCGCAGCAGTCGGGCGGGACGTCGTAACGACCCACGGCTCGGCAGCGAAACGAAGAGGCCGTCCCGGATTCGTCCGGGGCGGCCTCTTCGCATATCGTGGGTTCTCTGAGCTCGGACCCCTGAGCGGCCTCGCACCTGCATGCGCCGTCGTTCCTTCCAGCGGAGGGGGTGGGATTCGAACCCACGAGGACCGAAGTCCGCCGGTTTTCAAGACCGGTGCATTGAACCGCTCTGCCACCCCTCCAGTGCGCCCAAGATAGGGGGCCGCGGCGGACCGGCGAACCCCGCGCTCAGTGCCGGAAGAGCCTCCGACCCGTGAACACCATGGCGATGCCGTGCTCGTTCGCGGCGCCGACGACCTCCTCGTCGCGGATCGAGCCCCCGGGCTGCACGATCGCCTTCACGCCGGCCTCGGCGGCGGCATCGACCCCGTCGCGGAAGGGGAAGAAAGCGTCGGAGGCGAGCACGCTCTCCTCGATGTCGAGCCCGGCGTCCCCCGCCTTCCGGACGGCGATGATCGAGGAGTCCACGCGGCTCATCTGACCCGCACCGATCCCGAGCGTCCGGCCCGACCGGGCCAGCAGGATGGCGTTGGACTTCACGCCGTAGACGGCGCCCCATGCGAACGCGAGGTCGTCCCACTCGGCCGGCGTCGGCTCGCGCTCGGTCGCGACCTCCCAGCCGGGCTTCCCGAGGCCGTAGAAGGGGGGACGAGGCGGCTGCTGCACCAGAACGCCTCCGTAGACGCTTCGGAAGCTCCGCGCATCGGGACGCCAGCCCTGGCACGCGATGAAGCGGGCGGTACCGAGCTGGTCGGGGGTACCGTGCCAGTCCTCCGGCTCGCCATCCACCGGCTCCTCGATCCGCGGCGCGCGCAGCAGGCGCACGTTCTTCTTGCGGGTCAGAATCTCGAGCGCTTCCTCGGAGAAGCCGGGCGCGACGAGGCACTCGACGAACAGCTGCGAGAGCGCCTCCGCCGTCGCGGCATCCACTTCCCGATTGACCGCGATCGCGGACCCGAAGGAGGACACGGGGTCGGTGGCGAGGGCCCGGCGGTAGGCGTCCTCGAGGGAGTCCGCCACGGCGAGCCCGCACGGCGTCGTGTGCTTGACGATGCAGACGGCTGCGCGCTCCGCGTACGCGAAGGGTGCGAGCGACTGGAGCGCGCCGTCGAGGTCCAGGATGTTGTTGTACGAGAGCGCCTTCCCGTGAAGCTGCTCGAGCCCCGCGATCCCCTCCCCTTCGCCCATCCGGTGGAAGGTGGCGGGCTGGTCCGGATTCTCGCCGTACCGGAGGGTGGCGACGGTCGGCGCCTCGACGGCGAAGGTCGCGATGCCGCCATCCCGGGACTCGAGGAAGTCCGCCACGGCGCGGTCGTAGGACGAGATGTGTCGGAACACCTTCGCCGCGAGACGCCGGCGCAGCGCGGCCGTGGCCTCATCGGCGTCGGGCGCGTCGAGCGCGGAGAGGACCTCGCCGTAGTCGGACGGGTCCACGACCACGGTTACGGCCGCGTGGTTCTTGGCGGCAGCGCGGATCATGGTCGGCCCGCCGATGTCCACCTTTCCCATCGCTTCCTCGAGCGTGACCCCGGGCTTCCGCACCGTCTCGCGGAAGGCATAAAGGTTGACCGCAACCAGGTCGATCGGCGCGTAGCCCTGCGCATCGAGCTCTTCCATGTCCGAGGGCCGATCCCGGCGCGCGAGCAGACCGGCGTGCACGGCGGGATGCAGCGTCTTCACGCGGCCGCCCATCATCTCGGGGTGGTCGGTGACGTCGGCGACGTCGACGACGTCCAGCCCGGCATCGCGCAGCGTACGTGCCGTCCCACCGGTCGAGAGGAGCTGCCAGCCGCGATCGGCGAGGGCACGACCGAAGTCGGCGATGCCGGTCTTGTCGGAGACGGAGAGGAGGGCGCGGGAAGCGGACATGACTACGGCGAGGGGTTGAAGGACGGGAAGGGTTCGTCGAGCGGCGTGACAGGGCGCCCCTCGGCGAGTGCCGAGCAGACGTGTGCGGCGACGCGGGGATACAGAGCGTGCTCGGCCTCGAGCACCCGGGCGGCCAGCGACTCGGGCGTGTCGTCCGAGCGAACCGGGACCGGCCACTGCCCGAGGATGCGCCCTTCGTCGTACCGCTCGTCGACGAGATGGACCGTGGGGCCCGTCACCCGCGCACCGGAGGCGAGCACGGCTTCATGCACGTGACGCCCCCACATGCCCTTCCCGCCGAACGCGGGGAGAAGCGCGGGGTGGACGTTGAGCATCCGGTCGCGGTAGCGGCGAACGACGCTCTGCGGGATCAGCCGGAGGTACCCGGCGAGGAAGACGACCTCGATCCCGGCGGCCTCGAAGCGAGAGAGCGTCTCCTCGGCGACGCCGCCGTCGCTCCGTCCGGACACGGGTACGACGGCGTGTTCCACACCGGCCCCTTCGGCGCGTTCGATCGCGCCGGCACCCGGACGGTCGGTGAGAAGAAGCCGTGTCTTCCAGGGCGCGCCTTCGGCCTCCGCGTCGAGCAGCGCCTGGAAGTTCGAGCCGGAACCCGACGCCATCACCGCGGCGTTGACCGTGGCGCGGGCGCTCACCGCCCGCCCTCCGGTGCGCCGGAGCCGGCCGTCGGACCCCCGCTTCCGCTTCCGTCGCGACCGGCGCCTGAAACCGACAGCGACCGAAGAAACGGGTTCGTGCGGCGCTCCACGGCCACCGTGGTCGCGGGCCCGTGGCCGGGCAGCAACTCCATGTCGTCCGGCAGCGTCAGCACCTCCCGGGCGATCGAGCGGAGGAGCAGGTCGTGGTCGCCTCCGGGGAGGTCGGTGCGACCGATCGAGCCACGGAAGACGACGTCGCCCACGAGCGCCCGACTCGACGCCTCGTGCACGAACATCACGTGGCCGGGCGCGTGCCCCGGGGCATACCGGACGGCGAGGTCGATCTCGTCGCCGTACGAGACGGTCAGGCTCGCGTCGAGGTCGTAGGTGGGCTCGGGGAGCTCGAAGGGCGCGAGCCCGAACCAGGACGCCTGCTTGCCGACCGCCTCGTAGTACCCTCGATCGCGCTCGTGCAGTCGAACGGGAAGGTCCGGCCATCGCTGGACCAGAAGCGGGATCCCGTCGACGTGATCGATGTGCGCGTGGGTCAGGAGAATGGCCTCGGGCGCCGCGCCCTCGAGGTCGAGCGCCCGAATCACGTCTCGCGCCGCGAACCCCGGGTCGACCACCACGCGGGTACCGGTCGATTCACACGTGAGGAGGTAGGTGTTCTCGGCGAACGGGCCGCCCTCGAATCGTTCGATGCGCACCGCGGCGGGGTCAGGCGCAACCGCAGCCGCGCGGCCGCACACCGGCAGCCTCCAGCTCGGCCTCCTCCTCGGTCGGAGCCTTCCAGCCGCCCGACAGCTCGAGCATCCGCTCGAGCGACGCGGCCGCCGCCGCCCTCACGTCCTCCGGAAGCACCACCTCGTGCTCCTCGTGGTCGAGGCACCACGCGAGCTTGGCCAGCGTGTTGAGCTTCATGTTCCCGCAGATGGCGGCCCCCGACAGAGGGATCATCGTCTTCTCGGGGAAGCGCTGCTTCATCCGGTCGACCAGGCCGCGCTCGGTGCCGAAGATGAGCGCGTCGTGCTCCTCGGCGAGCGCCACCATGCCGGAGGTCGACGTCACGAAGTCCGCGGCCTCCAGGAGTTCGCGCCGGGCCTCGGGGTGCACGACGACCTTGGCCTCCGGATGCTTCGCCTTCGCCCGCTCCAGCTCGTCCAGCACCATGTCGTCGTGGACGTAGCAGTAGCCCTCCCACGCGATGATGTTGTCACGGCCCGTCTTCTCCGCCACGTAGTCGGCGAGGTTCTTGTCGGGCACGAAGAGGATCGGGGTGTCGCGCGGGATGGTGTCGACGATGGCGACCGCGTTGGACGAGGTGACGCAGATGTCGGCCAGCGCCTTCACTTCGGCGGTGGAGTTCACGTACGCCACGACCACGGCGTCGGGGTGCTGGTCGATGAGATTCCGGAGCGCGGTCCCGGTGACGAAGTCCGCCATCGGGCAGCCCGCCCGGAGGTCCGGCATGAGCACCCGCTTCTCCGGCGAGAGCACCTTCGCGGTCTCCGCCATGAAGTGGACGCCACAGAATACGATGGTGTCGGCGTCGGTGGACGCGGCCTCCTGCGACAGACCGAGCGAGTCGCCCAGGTAGTCGCTGACCTCCTGTATCTCCGTCCGCTGGTAGTTGTGACCCAGGATCACGGCCTTGAGCTCGCGCTTGCGCCGCTCGATCCGCTCGACCAGTTCCTCGGCGGCGAGCGCCGAGTAGTCGAGGGGTGAGGGCAGAACGTCGTACTTGGCCGGAAGTGTCGCGGGGCTCATGACGATGGGGTCGCGGGAATGCGCGGCCGACGCGCGGCCGACGAATCACCGGGGCGGCTCAGACCGTGAACGACGATCCGCAGCCACAGCCCCCGGCTGCATTCGGGTTACGAAACGAGAACCCCGAACCCATCATGCTCGTCACGTAGTCGATCTCGACGCCCTCGAGATACTGGGCGCTGAACGGATCGACGAAGATGCGGACGCCCTCTTCATCGTAGATCTCGTCGTCCGACTCCGGACCATCCTCGATGTTGAGTCCGTACTGGAAACCGGAGCAACCGCCGGGCAGAACCGCCACGCGAAGGCCGGTGTCGTCCTCGGACCCGTGCTGGGTCATGAACTCGCGCACCTTGGTCACTGCGGTGGGCGTAAGCTTCAGCATGTCTGGTACCACTCCCTGAGTGGGAAATCTGAGACGGTGCGGGGCTTTCGGTCCCCTGGGACCACCCCGTCGATCCGTGCTCCCTGCGGGATGAAAAAGCTACCCGGGGCCCTCTACAGGGTCAACGACCACCGGGACGCTCACGGCGCCCGCGGCGCCGCACCCGCGTGCGAGGCGGCTCGTGCCGCCCGCGCATCGCCATCCGCGCATCGCCACCCGCGTGTCAGGGAAAGCGCCGATCCGCGCTGAATGTTCCCGCCTCGACCGCCCGCACGGCGTCGAGCAGCGCCGCCGCTTCGCCCGGAGGGACGGTGCGGAGATCGAGGAGCAGCGCGCCGCCCTCGACCCGTCCCACCACCGCGGGATCGGACAGGCGGAGCGCACGGGCGAAGCCGTCGACGTCGGGCGGCGTCAGTCGCACCGCGGCCGAGGGCACCGGCGTGTCCGGAAAGGTGCCGCCGCCGACCCTGCCCTCAACGTCGATCACCTCCGCGCCGAGCTCGGGCGGGCACGCATCCGCCAGGGCACGGGCGCGGGAGCGCACGGAGTCCACGGACTCGGCCAGCGCCGCCAGCGCGGGCACGTGCTCGAGCGCCCGATCGACGTCGAGCAGGAGGCGGAGCGTGGCCCGGAGACCCGCCAGGGTCACCTTGTCCACGCGGAGCGCCCGGCACATCGGTGCGGACCGCATGGCCGCCACCACGTCCGCACGTCCGGCCACGATCCCGGCCTGCGGCCCCCCGAGCAGCTTGTCCCCGGAGAAGATCACCAGGTCGGCACCCGCCTCGATGGAGTCGGACGGGCCCGGTTCGGGCGGCAGCCCGAGTCGCTCGGCGGGGACGAGCAGGCCCGATCCGAGGTCGTGCACCAGGAGCGCGCCGGCGTCGCCCGCGACCGGCGCCAGCTCGCCCAGCTCGGCCTCTTCGGTGAACCCCGTCACCCGGAAGTTCGAACGGTGGACCTTGAGGACGACGGCGACCCCGCCGTCGTCCACAGCCGCGGCATAGTCGGACGCGCGGGTCCGGTTCGTGGTGCCGACCTCCCGGAGTCGGGTCCCGGCCGATTCCAGCACCTCGGGGATCCGGAAGCCGCCCCCGATCTCCACGAGTTCGCCGCGGGACACGACGGCGACAGCGTCCGCAGCGAGCGCCTGCATCGCCAGCAGGAGACCCGCGGCGCAGTTGTTGACGACCAGCCCGTCCTCCGCCCCGGTGAGCGCCCGGATCTCCTCGACGCAATGATCGTAGCGCGATCCGCGACCACCCCGGTCGAGGTCGAACTCGAGATTCGAGTACCCGCGCGCGGCCCTGGTCATCGCCTCCGCCGCCTCTTCGGCGATCGGGGCGCGACCGAGGTTGGTGTGGAGCACGACGCCGGTGGCGTTGAGCACCGGCCTCAGGCCACGTCGGTCGGCGGCGCGGAGGCGCGCGGCCGCCAGGGCGACGATCTCCGCCGCGCCGGGCGCGACGCCCGGGGTGGTGCCGGACACGCCCCGACCGCCCCCGGCCGGATCGGCCAGTGCCAGGCGGACGGAGTCGAGAGCGGCCCGGAGCGCGCCGGTCGCCCGTGCGGCACCGAACCGATCGACCAGCGCGACGCCCTCGTCGGACGCCAGGAGTCGGTCGACGCCCGGCAGACTGCGGCGCGGGTCGCCCGCGCTCATCGCGGCACTCTCGGCCCGGGCGGAGGGCCCTCCGGCTCCGGAGGTTCGCGCTCGATGGTGATCGTCCCGCCCCCGCCCGGGAGCTGAGAGAGGTTGATCACGCGTTCCACGCGGAGGTCGAACGGGACGCCTGCGGGAAGCGGCTCGGCGAGGCGTACGACGAGCGTGGTCTGGGGCACGAGCCGTCCGTTCGGCAGCAACTCCTGCGACGCCTCCCGAGCGAACTCGTCGGGGGTGCGCGGACGCGCCGCACCCTCCCCCGCGGACGCGTCCAGGATCTCCCCCTCGACGCCCGCTTCCAGCGTGCTGTCGGGCACGACCGCGCCCGCCACGACCGCCCCCGGCGGGAGTGTGTCCGGGGGGAGCGTGTCGGGGGGCACCGTGTCGGGCGGGACCGTGTCCGGCAGAGGAGCGTCGGGCTGGTCCCCCGCAGCGGCGGCAGCGGCGGCCGCCGCCGCGTGAGCCGCATCCTGCGCCTCGGCGACCGAGTCGGCCCACACCACGAACCCGGCCTCGTGAAAGACCTGCTCGATCCCGGGCGCCACCGCGCCCTGCGCGGCCTCCACGACGGCTCCGGTCGAGTCGACGGCGGCCGTCAGCTCCACGAGGACCTCCTCGATCGGCGCAGTCGGATCGAGGAAGTCGTCGAACTCGAGGCGGAGCGTGAGCGAGTCCAGGATCTCCGCGTCTTCGAGGACGGCCCAGGTCGTGTCCGCAGGGAGCAGCGGGAGGGTCGAAGGCGGCAGCACGACGGTGTCGGCCGCGGCGAGCTGAAACCGGTAGCGGCGGACGGCTTCGCCGAAGTCCTCTTCCCCATCGCCGTCGAGGTCCTGCAGCGCGAAGAGCTCGACCGGACCCGTCGGCAGGTAGCGAAGCGCAAAGATCCCGAGCGTGTCGGTCCGGGCGAAGTACGCGAAGGTATCGGCCGGCGCACCGGTCCCGAGAGCCGGGCCCTCGTCGCCTGCCACCACCCGTCGAAGCTCCACCAGTGCGTCGGGCACGCCGACCCCCGTCGTGGCGTCCCACACCTGACCCACCACGGCGTTCGGGCGGATGGAGTCCCCGGTGCTGAACACCCACTCGAACGGCACCGCCATCGGATTCTCGAACATGTCCTTCACCGTCGGCGCGATCGACACGCGATACACCAGCCCCGCGCGGAAGCCGCCCTCGAGCTCGACGTCGAGGCCCTCGCGCTCGTGCGAGACGACGACCTCGCCCGTGCGCGGCGATACGGTCACCGCGTCCGCGAGCGTCCCGCGCAGGGGCCGCTCCGAGATCCGCTCGTTGTAGCGAACCCGAAGCGTGCGGTCGCCCGGCTCGATCGTGCTGAGCGGTTCGGGCTGCACCGAAGCGACCACCGGCGGGCGGCGATCCTGCGGCCCTCCCGACGGCGCGCCCGGTCGCGCGCACCCCGCCACCACCACGCCCGCCGCGGCCGCGACGGGAAGTGCCGCGCGGACCAGTCGCCGTGGTACGGACCCGGTCACACGCCCCCTTGGAGCCGCGCCAGGCGCTCCTCGAGGCGCGAGATCTGCTCCTCGGCGCTCGCGAGCTTGTCTCGCTCCTTCTGCACCACGTCGTCGGGCGCCCGGGTCACGAACTGGTCGTTCTCGAGCTTCTTCGCGCTGGACTGCCGGAGTCCGCCCAGGCGACCGATCTCGTCCTCCACCCGCTCGCGCTCGCGATCGAGGTCGACGAGGCCTTCGAGGGGCAGGAAGGCCTCCGTGCCGGAAGGCAGCACCGACGACGCCCCGATCGCGCCGTCGTGTGCGCCGCCCCATTCCAGACGCTCCACTCGAGCCATGCGTGCGAGCTGGGGGCGAAGGCCGTCCACGGCGTCGCGGAACGCGGGGTCGGAGGTGTCCAGGTGGAGCGTCACCGGCGCGCCCTCCCCCACCCCGTACTCCTTCCGAAGCTGGCGCACCGCACCGACCAGCTCCTGGAAAGCACCCACACGTCGCTCGGCGTCGGCGTTCCGCAGCCCGTCGAGGCCCGAGGGCCAGTCGGCCACACAGAGGTCGGCCGGGCGCTCGAATCCCGCGAACCAGGGAATCCGGTCCCACAGCGCGGTGGTCACGAACGGCACCACGGGGTGCATCAGACGGAGCACCCAGTCCAGCACGTGCACCAGAGTCGACCGCGCGGCTGCACGGCTCGCGGCATCGGCGTCGTCCTGGAGCCGCGGCTTGATCATCTCGAGATACCAGTCCGCGAGATCGCCCCAGAAGAAGTGATACATCCGCTCCGCCGCCTCGTGTAGCCGGAAGGACTCCATCGCGTCGGTCACACCCGCGACCGTCTCCGCCACGCGGTCGAGGACCCAGTGGTCCGCCAGTTCGAGATCGTCCTGCACCTCGGTGAGCGGCTTCACGTCGGCCTCGCCCACCGACATGAGGGTGAAGCGACCGACGTTCCAGATCTTGTTCGAGAAGTTGCGTCCGTTCGCGAACGACGACTCGATATCCTCGTGGTCAAGCTGGATGTCGGTGCCGATCGCGCACGCGCTGATCAGCGTGTAGCGCATGGCGTCAGCGCCGAAACGCTCGACCACGTCGAGCGGATCGATCCCGTTCCCGAGCGACTTCGACATCTTCCGCCCCTGCGCGTCGCGGACGGTCCCGTGCAGGAACACCTCGGTGAACGGCAGCTCGCCCTCGAACTCGAGGCCCATCATCACCATCCGCGCGACCCAGAAGAAGATGATCTCGGGGGCGGTGCACATCGTGTGGCCGGGATAGAACGCCCGCATGTCGTCGGTCTCGTCGGGCCATCCGAAGGGCGACATCGGCCAGAGCTGCGAGCTGAACCAGGTGTCCAGCACGTCCGGGTCCTGCCGGAGGTCGGTCTCGCCGCACGACGGGCAGGCGTCCGGATCCTCGCGCAGCACGTGCATCCCGCCGCACGCGTCGCAGTACCACACCGGAATCCGATGTCCCCACCAGAGCTGCCGTGAGATACACCAGTCGCGGATGTTCTCGAGCCAGTGCTCGTACGTCTTCTTCCAGCGTGCCGGCGTGAAGCTCAGCTCCCCGGTACGCGACGCCTTGAGCGCCGGCTCGGCGAGCGGCTTCATCCGCACGAACCACTGCTCGGAGAGCCTGGGCTCGACCACCGTGTCGCACCGGTAGCAGCGGGGCACGCGGTGGACGTGATCCTCCTTTCCGGCGAGGAGCCCCCGGGCCTCGAGTGCCGCCAGCACCTCGCGGCGCGCGTCGAACCGATCCAGCCCGCGGAAGGGCTCCGGCACGGCGTCGTTCATGCGGGCCTCGGCGTCCATCACGTTGAGGATCTCGAGGTCGGCCCGCCCGGCCATGTCGAAGTCGTTCGGGTCGTGGGCGGGCGTGACCTTCACCATCCCGGTCCCGAACTCGGAATCGACGTAGGCGTCTGCGAAGATCGGGATCGTGCGGCCCGCCAGCGGGAGCTCGACGTCCGCGCCGACGAGGGCGGCGTAGCGTTCGTCGTCCGGATTCACGGCCACGCCGGTGTCGCCGAGCATCGTTTCGGGCCGGGTCGTCGAGACGGTCAGGTACCAGCCTCCGTCGTCGAAGCGACCCAGCGCCTCGGCGCCGGCCTCTCGCGCGGTCTCGGCCGCCGGCCACGCGGACTCGTGGAGGGGGTAGCGCAGGTGCCACAGCGAGCCGTTCGCCTCGCTGCCCTCCGCCTCCTCGTTGGAGAGCGCCGTCCCGCAGCGGGGACACCAGTTGATGATGTACTCACCGCGATAGATGAGGTCCTTCTCGTAGAGGCGGACGAACACCTCGCGCACGGCGCGGTTCAGCCCCTCGTCCAGCGTGAAGGCCGTGCGCTCCCAGTCGCATGAGCAGCCGATCGCCTTGAGCTGATCGAGAATGGTCCCGCCCGTCTCCTCCACGAACGCCCACACCCGCTCCACGAATTCCTCGCGACCGACGTCGAAGCGCGTGAGGCCATCCGACTGGAGCTGCCGCTCGATGACGTTCTGCGTCGCGATCCCCGCATGGTCGGTCCCGGGCAGCCATTCCGCCGCCCGCCCTCGCATCCGCTGGAACCGGATGAGAACGTCCTGAATCGTGTTGTTCAGCCCATGTCCCATGTGCAGGACCGCCGTCACGTTCGGCGGCGGGATCACGATGACGTACGGATCCTTCCCCTCCTCGAGGACCGCCGAGGCGGGCACGTGGAAGTAGCCGTGATCGAGCCACCGACGGTACAGTTCGGGCTCGACCGCGCGGGGGTCGAAACGGGGGGCGAGGTCCTGACTCACGAAGACGTCCGTGGGGGATACGAATCAGGCGGCGCCGGGGATGCCGACGTCCGCCTCTCTCCGAACAACCTGTGTACGCCCCCGAGGAGCGTCAATCGGCGCGGGACGGCGCTCGTGGGCACCCGCGAGGCCACTGTGGCCGCGCGTTCGGTCACCGCCGGGAACTCGTCGTGTCGGGGGGCGTGCGGAGCTGCGCGGCTCGCTCGCGATCACGGCGCTCCCGCATCGCGCGGAACCGCTCCTCCCACGTCTGGAGAATGAGGCCGGTCACGGCCTGCCGGTCGATCTCGGCGTCCCGACGGGCCCGCTCCATCTCCGCCTCGCGATTCCAGGGGCTCGAGCCCATCTGCTGCCACCCGGGCAGCGGGAGGGTCACGTCGCCGAGGTGGATCTTGCCGGGCGACACGCCCCACCGCTTCCCGTCCGCGTCCGTCCACGTCCAGTCGAGCGCGTCGTCCGAGCGCGCCTGGGCCGCATCCAGGGAGTCGCGAACCGCCGCGAGTGCCACCTGGAGGTCGAGCCCCAGAATCTCTTCCGCGCCGAGGTACTGACCGTCGGGATTGAGCGTCAGCAGCCGCGGGTCCACCTCGCCCGCCCGGAGCCGTTCGGCCGCCGGGATCCACTCGCGGTCATCCCCGATCGCCGCGTCGGCCGACGGATCCGCGCCCGCCGCCGGAGCGGTGATCGGCGCCTCGGTCACGGCGACCTCCGTCGGCGTGGCGGGCTCCGGCGGCGCCTCGTCCGGGGCCGCCTCGTCCTCCTCCTCCTCGAGCACGACGTCGATGAGCTGCAGTCCGTCCAGCGTGGATTCGCCGCGCGAGGGCGGCGTCACCGTCACCGCAGGGATGAAGGTGATACCCGAGTAGAGAAACAGTGCCACGAGATGGATCGCGACCGACGCGCCGATCCCGACGAGCCAGGGCGTGCGCCCCTGCTCGTGGCGGCGCGTATCGGCCGCGTCTCGGGACTCGGGTGAGGTGGACATCGGGAGGATCTGGAGACGGGGCGCGCTCAGTTGATGCTACTGACGGGCCGAAGGGGTGTTCCTGCTCGAAAGCCCGGACCGCCACCCCGGAAGCGCCGATTCTCCGGCCACGCCCCCGCCCGCGGCCGGGCCCGGACCTCAGCGAGCGACGCGGGCGAGACGGGCCGCCGCGGTCTCCAGACGGTCCACCCCGACGGTGAGCGCGATGCGGAAGAATCCTTCGCCACCCGCCCCGAGGCCCGAGCCCGGGACCACCACCACCCCCTCCTGCTCGAAGGCGCGCTCCGCGAAGTCCAGCGAGGGCTCGCCACCCGGCACCGGCACCCAGAGGTACATGGTGGCGAGTGGCGACTCGACGGCGAATCCGGCCGCCCGCAGTGATGACACGGCGGCGTCACGACGTGCCTGGAACACCTCGACATTGGCCGGAACGAACGACGCATGATTCCGGAGCGCGGCGACTCCCGCGGCCTGGACCGCCTTGAACACGCCCGTGTCGAGGAACGTCTTCACCCGCGAGAGCCGCGCGACGACATCCGGCCGGCCGGCCACCCAGCCCAGGCGCCAGCCGGTCATGTTGAACGTCTTCGACAGGGAATGGAACTCCACCGCGACTTCCTCGGCCCCCTCGAACTCGAGTACCGACCGGGGCCGGTACCCGTCGAAAGCGACCTCCGAGTAGGCGTGGTCGTGCGCCAGCACGATGCCGTGCCGACGGCACAGCGCGATCGTCTCCCGGATCCAGTCGTCCGGCGCGACCGCCGCAGTGGGATTGTTCGGGTAGTTGATGAAGATCAGGCGCGTCCGGGCGAGCACGTCGGACGGGACGTCGGCCCACGGAATCAGGAAGTCGTTCTCCGGGCGGAGCGGCACCGACCACGGCTCGCCGCCCGCGAACGTCACGCCGCCGAAGTACGCCTGGTAGCCGGGATCCGGGAGGATTGCGACGTCGCCCGGATCGAGGACGGCGAAGGGGAGCTTCGCGATCCCTTCCTTCGATCCGATGAGCGGGAGCAGACCGACCCAGGGATCGACCTCGACCCCGAAGCGACGCGCCATGAAGGCCGCAACCTCCTCTCGGAACGCGGGGAGCCCGAGCTGGAAGGGGTAGCGTGACGCCTCGGGGTCGGCGAGCGACTCCGCGAGTGACCGGATCGCATCGGGCGGGGGCGGAAGGTCGGAGTCTCCGGCGCCGAGGTCGATGACATCGACGCCCCGCGCGCCGGCCTCACGCTTGCGCTCGGCCAGCCCGGCCATCGGGTAGCGCGGGAGGGCCTCCAGCCGGCGCGGGGCCGGAAGGTCGGTCAGGACCTGTCCGCGGTGTGGATCGTCGTGCCGATCAGGGCGCCGAGCCCGGCGATCGTGAGGAGGCCGGCGATGATCGTCCACCACACGACCATGTCCGTATAGCCCATCGCGCCGCCGTTCTGGCCGCGCTGGAAGGCACCCCAGGCCAGACCGAGCCAGACGATGCCGACGAGGTATCCGAAGATCCGATTCATGTCCCGTACCGAGTGAGGTTTGTGGCCGTCATCGCGGAATCTACCGAGACGCCGCAGGCGAACAAGCGCGTCCGGGTACACGCCATCGCCATCCCGGGTCCGCCCGGTGTTCCCGCCGGCCCCGACGGCCCGTCCGTTCTACGGGGACCGCCCCTGGCTCCGCCCCGCATCGTCGTAGAAGCGGCGCACGTCCCGGATCACCTCGTCCCACGGGCCCTTCCGGATCGGCACGTCGGGCAGGGAATCGCGCAGCACCCGGCCGTAGCGCTTCCGTACGATCCGATCGTCGAGCAGCAGGACGGCGCCCCGGTCGGAGCGCGACCGTACGAGCCGCCCGAACCCCTGCTTGAGTCGGAGCGCGGCGAGCGGCAGCACGTAGCCGTAGAACGCATTCCCCCCCCGGCGTTCGAGAGCTTCCACGCGGGCCGCGGTCACGGGCTCGGTCGGGACCCTGAACGGGATCTTCTGGATCACCAGCCCCCGCAGCGGCTCGCCGGGCACGTCCACACCCTCCCAGAAGGACGACGTGCCCAGCAGTACGCCGCGGCCGCTCGCCACGAAGTCGGCGAGGAGCGACGCCCGAGGACGCTCTCCGTGCACGAACAGCGGCCACTCGCGATCCAGCCCCTGGTCCCGCAGGTGCTCGGCCACCGTACGGAGGGCCCGATAGGAGGTGAAGAGGCCGAACACGCCCCCGTCCGTCCGCGCCACGAGGTCGGCGAGAATCTCGGCCGTCGCGCGTTGAAACTCCTGGTCGCCGGCCTGCCCGGACGCACCCGGGTCACCCACACGGCCACCACCCGCACGACCGGTCGGATCCGGCAGGTCGGTCGGGACGACAAGGAGGGACTGCTCTCGGAAGTCGAAGGGCGACGATACGATACGCTCGACCATCTCCACCGGCCTCTCCATTCCCGCGAGCGCCTCCGCCTCGAGCCCCAGACGGCCCTTCACGAAGCCGAAGTCGCCCCGCGTCGAGAGGGACGCGGAGGTGAGCGCCACCGATCGCATCTTCGAGAAGAGCGTGTCGCGGAGCGTGGGTCCCAGCTCGATCGGGGCCGCGGCGAGCACGATCGAGCGGCTCCGGCCCGAGCCGCGTGTCTCGATCCAGCGGACCAGCGACAGCTCGCGTTCACCCGGACGGAGCACCAGCCGCAGCGCGGCTTCGGCCGCCAGCAGCCTCCGTTCCGCGCTCCGGAGGTCCAGGAGCCGGCCCTCGAGGCCGTCGAACAGGCGCTCGTCGTTCTCGATCGCGCGGCGGAGTTCGACCAGTTCGGTCGCGAGCCGGACGAGACCGCCCAGCAGCCCGTCCAGGCGCTCCCGGACCTGAACGCGATCGTCGGGCTCGGGGATGGTCCCCTCCCCCCGACCGATGCGGACCGCGTCCGAGTCGCCGGGACCGCCCGACACCAGCGGCTCGATCGCCTCGAAGAAGAGCCGGGCGCGGGAGCGAACCTCCTCGACCCCGGGTCGGGCACGCTCCTCGATACGCGTCCGAAGCTCGAGCGCGGTGTCTCCCTCCCGCCCCGCAAGGGCCTCGCCGACCGCATTGAGCACGCCGCGGCCGCGCCGATCCAGCCGCCCAAGCACCCGACGGATGCCGGTGGCCGTCAGGGCGGCGCCGAGGTTCTCGGTGGCGGCGTCCTCGACGTTGTGCGCCTCGTCCAGGACGACGTGCGAGTACGGCGGAAGCACGGCGGACTGAGTCCAGTTGCCCGTGACCGAGCGGACCGCGACGTCCGTGAAGAGCATGTGGTGGTTCACCACGAGAATCCTTGCCGACGCGGCGTGGCGCCGCGAGCGCTGGAAGAAACACTGCTGGAAGTGGGGGCAGCGCGCGCGGAGACAGGCGTCGGGGTCACTGCGCACCTCTTCCCAGACCTCGTCGGACGGCGGCGCCTGCAGATCTGCCAGTGACCCGTCGTCCGTGGTGGAGAGCCAGTCACGGATGGCCTCCAGCTCCTGGGTCCGATCGTCCGGAAACAGGTCGGCGGAGGTTTCGAGCGCGAGCCGTGCGCGCCGGATGGACACGTAGTTGCCGCGGCCCTTCACGAGCGCCCAGGTCAGGTCGCCGCCCACGAGATCGTTCACGAGCGGCAGGTCCTTGCCGACGAGCTGCTCCTGGAGGTTGATCGTTGCCGTCGACACCACGGTGCGCTCCTCGTTGCGGAGCGCCCAGGCGGCGGCCGGGAGCAGGTATGCCAGGCTCTTCCCGGTCCCGGTGCCGGCTTCGACCAGGGCGATCCCGTCCTCGTTGTACCGCTCCGCGATCAGCCGCAGCATCTCGCGCTGGCCCGGTCGGTCCTCGTAGCCGTCGAACCGCGCGGCCAGCGGCCCCCCCGGCCCGACCAGCTCCGCGAGCGCGTCCACGTCGATCGGCAGGCGCTCCCGAGGCCTCGGCGGCTCGACCACGACGTACAGCGTGGAGGCGTCGTTGTCGGTGATCGCCGTCCCGAGCCCCTCCTCCCAGACCCGGGCCGCGACGCCCAGGTCGGCGTCCGAGGGCTCGAGTCGACCCGAGGGGTGGTTGTGGATCATCAGCCCGCCCTCCGGCACGTCCCGGGCGACCGCAAGTACCGCGGCGCGGTTTCCCCGGGCGATGGCGCGGGCGTTGACCACGCTCCGGTCCGAAAGGACGTCGGCCAGGAAACAGACCTCTCGTCCACCCGCACGGTCGATCTCGGAGCGGATCCGGTCCGCTGCCTCGTCGTCGAGCCGGAGCGGCCGGGTCGGATCCGGCGCTGGAGGACGCGCCGCCTCCATGTCGAGGCCATCCACGCCCACGAGCGTGGCGGCGAGGTCGGGAGACGGATCCACGGCGGGTGCGGGGCGCGTTCGGGGCGTCAGGTCTTCAGCTTCTGCTTCTTCGCCGCCGGAAAGAGAACGTTGTTCAGGATCAGACGGTAGCCCGGAGAGTTCGGGTGGAGGTCCAGATCCGTGGGCGGGTCCCCGATCTGGTGCTCGGCATCCTCGGGGTCGTGACCGCCGAAGTACGTGAAGGTGCCCTCGCCCCACGCGCCGTGGATGTACTTGGCCCACCCCGATTCGCGAGCCAGCACGACCACGCCGGGCTTGAGAAACTCCTCCCGGAACGACGTCGTGAGCCCGTAGAAGTCCGCGATCACGCTCTCGTGATTCTGGGTGAGCATCGCGGGGACGGGGTCGAACTCCGCCGAGAATTCGAACAACGTGTACACCCCCAACTCCTTGCGCCACGGGGTGTTGACCTGATGTCCGTCGATGTCGCTGAACGCGTTCACGGTGGGCGCGATCTGGATCTCGGCACCCTCGAACGCCATCGACCGGGCCCAGTCGATCTCCTGGTTGGCGCGCGGGTTCGGGGGCGACCCGTCGGCGAAGGCCGCCGCGATATCCACCGGCCCCGCGGCCAGGGCCAGCTCGATCGTCTCGGTAGCCGAGCACATCGCGAAGAGGAAGCCCCCTCCCTCCACGTAGTCACGGATCGAGGCGGCGACCGCCTTCTTCATCGCCGGCACGGAGGGGTGACCCAGCTCCTGCGCCATCTCGGTGTTGCGCGCGACCTCTTCCTGAAGCCAGTCCGACCCCGCATAGCTCAGATAGAACTTCGAGTACTGGCCCGTGAAGTCCTCGTGGTGCAGATGCACCCAGTCCCACTCCTCGAGCCCGTCCGTCAGCACCTCGCGATCCCAGATCTTGTCGTAGGGAATCTCCGCGTACTCGAGCGCCATCGTCACCGCGTCGTCCCACGGAGTGGAGTTGGGCGGCGTGTACACGGCGATCTTCGGCGCCTTCTCGAGCGGGACCGCTTCCATGTTCCCCTCGGCCATGCGGCCCCGGATGCGGGCGACCGCGGAGGCGTCGACGGGTTCCGTCCGCACGCCTCGGAGCGCCGCCTGCGCCCGCACCCGCTCGGAATCGGGAAGCAGGAACGACCCGCCCCGGTAGTTCAGGAGCCACTCCGCGGTCCGTCCGTCTTCCAGGACCCAGAACGTCAGCCCGTAGGCCCTGAGGTGATTGGTCTGGTCGCGATCCATCGGGACCAGAAGCTCCTGCGCGCCGCCGGGCGTTGCGATGGCCAGAAGCGCCAGGGCGACGCCGACGGCTCCGGCGAGCGAGGCTGTGGGCGACCGTGGCGCGCAGGCCGTCACGACCCGTCCCCCCGGATCCGCCCGAGAAGGCGCCGTGCGGCCGGCACCACGGCGCGGTCGGGTCCCTCCACGATGAGTTCCTCCAGAAGTCGGACGGCGTCCTCGACGCCGGCGGCCGACGAGGAGCGAAGTTCGGCGAGCCTGAGCATGGCCTCGGGCCGCTCGGGTGCGTCGGGGAATCCGCCGACCACCCCATCCAGGAACACCTCGGCGGTCGCGAAGTCCCCTGACGCGAGCGCGTGGCGCGCGCCGGCGGCGAGCAGCACGGCCCGGTCCTCCGGCGGCACCGTATCGAGCGCGGACCGAACCGACGCGAGCGCCTCGTCGCTGCGCTCCCACCTGTGGAGTGCGGCCGCCTCGGCGAGCGCCTCCGCTCCGGCCGGGCTGGTCCGCTGCATGCCGGTCAGCAGCTGAATGACCTCCGTGGCCGACGCCGGGGCCAGGCCCGGAAGCGACGCCTCGAGGTCCGCACGGCCGGCGTCGGACTCCCCGCTCGCCAGGCGCACGTAGCCCCGCTCGAGCGTCGCCCGAGGGCCGACGGTCGGGTCGCCGAGGACGTCGAGCGCGGCCTGCGGATCGCCGGCTCCGGCGATGCCGACCGCGGTGATGGCGGCGAGCTCGTCCAGCTCGGGAGCGGTGCCGAACTCGGAGCGAAATCCCTCGTAGCGCTGCCGAAGCGTCGCGACGGACGCCTGCCCCGCTTCGACACGGATCAGATCGGCGATCACCCGGCGTCGTTCCTCCGAGCCCGCCGGAAGCGCGCGCGCGAGCCGCGCCTGCGCCTCGACGGCGCGTGCCGTGTCCCCGACGGCGAGGGCCGCCGAAGCGATCCGCACGTCTAGGCCCGGGGCGGCCGAGCTTCCGGCGTCCCGGCGCAGGGTGGAGAGCGCCCACAGGGTCAGTTCGCCCGCCATGGCCGCTTCGCTCTGTCGCACGACCTCCTCGAGGAACTCCGCCCGCACCTCCCCCCGCAGATTCGCCACGACCTCCTCGGCCAGCGCGTCCGCGCGGTCCGGAAGGTCCAGCTCCAGCGCCATCCACACCGCGGTCTGCCGTCCCTCCACCGAGGCGGGCTCCGAGGTGAGCGCGTCGAACATGGGGTCGATCCAGGCGGTCGGATCGCCTTCCAGCCCCGCCACACGTCGTCGCATGCGAGGCAGGTCGGGATCCGGGCGCCGCGCCGCGATCGCCCACTCCCGGATCGCTCCCGGCGCGTCGCCGGCCTCGGCCCGGAGCGTCCCGATCTCGACGGCGAGTGCCCCGTCGTCGTCGAGCCGCTCGCGCGCGTCGAGGAGGAGTGCCTCGGTCGCGGCCGGCCCGTACGCGTCCTCCCAGATGCGCGCGATCTCCCTCCACGGGTCCTCCTCGCCGGGCTCGGCCGACGCCCACGCCTCCACCTCCGGGGGGAGCGCCGACAGCGAGTCGATTTCCGCGAGGATCCTGAGCTTGAGCGCGCGGATTCCGCCCGCCGAGGGCTCTGCGGCGAGATAGGCGTCGGCATACGGGAGAACGAGCCGGAGCCGATCCCGCGACCGCGTCACGCGCTCGAGCGCGAAGATGCCGCCGGTAGACACGGGCTTCGCCGCCAGCAGCGACATGAGCACGTTCTCGGCCTCGTCCAGTTCGCCCCGCCACTCGAGCCCGGCGGCCTGCCGGATCGCGGTCGCCTCCTGACGGGCGGTGACCCCGGCCTGCGCGGTCGCCGATCCCGCGGCCACGACCGCGAACAGCACCCCGAGCGCGGCCACGCGTACGATCGATCGCATCATCGGCCGTTCCCGCCTGTGGGTGGCGCCGCCGGCTCGCGATTGAGCCGCTCGAAGTAGCTGCGGACGAGCGCGCGCATGGCCGGCGGCAGCCGATTGAGGGCCGCCGCATCCGGCAGCCCGAAGCGGGCGAGCCCCAGCGCATCGGCGGACAGGCCCGGAATCTCGCCCGTCTCGAACCCGCTGACCCGGTCGGACTCGCGCTCTGTCGACTCCTCCTCCTTCTCGAGGCTGCGGCCGGCGTCGAGAAGGCGATGGAAGAGGCGCTCCTGCCGCTCCCGCGTTTCCGGCTCGAGCCTGCCCTGCTCGAGCTCGCGTGCGATCGCCTCGGCTTCCTCGCCGAGCGACTGGAGGTCGGCCAGCGGGCCCTGGTCCCCCTCCTGATTCGACATCTGTCCGAGGTCCGCGGCGATCTGCTGCTGCTGCTGCGCCATCTGCTGCATCTGCTGCTGCCGCATCTGCTGCGGCATCGGCATCGGCATCATCTCCGCTGCCTGGTTGTTCACGTCGGCCTGCTGCTGCGCGAGCTGTTCGAGCTGCTCCATCGGATCGGAGGCCTCCGCGGACGAGCCCTGCTGCTGATCGAGCGCCCGCTGCGCGGCCAGGGACGCGAGCGCGACCTGGTTGAGGGCGTCGATGGCCCGTGCGGCCTCGGCGGCGCCCGCCCGCGGCCGCTCGCCGGCAGCCAGGGCCTCGAGCGCGTCGTCCAGTCGCTCGAGCGCGATGCCGAGCCGGCTCGAGAGCGTGTGGTCGTTCTGACCCAGAGCGCGCTGTGCGATCTCCATCCGCTGGGTCAGATTCTCGGTACCCTCGTAGACCGCCGCCATCTCGGCCTGGACGCGCTGGCGGTCGGCCGCGGACGTCGCCGTCTCCGTCTGCTCCTGCACCCGCTCCTGTTCGCGGGCGAGGGCCAGGGCGTCCTCCGACGTCTGGACCAGCGCCCGGCGGTACGCCTCGGCCTGCTCCTGCATCCGCTGCTGTTGTGCGTCCCGGAGCGCCTGCGCCTGCTCGTCGAGCTGCTCGGCCGCCGCCTGCGCCTGCTGCCCGGCGGCCTGCTGCTGCCCCTGCTGGGCCATCTGCTGGGCGGACTGCATCGACTGCGCGGCCGCGTCGCCCGCCTGGCGGGCCTGTTCGAGCCGCGCGGCAGCTTCCGGGTCGCCCCGCTCCGCCATCCGCTGCGCGAGTTCGTCCAGCCGCTCGGCGGCGGCCTCCGCGTCGGCGAGCAGCTCCTCCTGACGCATCGCCAGCTCGTCCGGGTCGCCCCCCTCCGCAAGCGCTTCGGCGAGGGCGCGTTCCTGCTCGGCGAGTCGCTCGCTCTCGGTGGCCGCATTGCGCAGATCCTGCTCCGTCGCGGCCCGTTCGAGCCGCTCCATCGCCTCTTCGAGTCGCTCGCGGAAGTCCTCCTGATCGGCTCCGAGATCCTCCAGGGTACGCTGGCGGGCCGCGTCGCCCGACTCTTCCAGCCGGTCCATCATCTCCTGCAGCCGGGACGCTGCCTCCTCGCCGCCGAGCTGATCGAGGAGCTCCTGCATCTCGCGAAGGTCGGACGCGAGTTCCGGATCCGCGGCACCCGCCTCTCGCAGCGCCGCCTCGAGCGCCGAAAGCTCCTCGGCGAGGCGCGACGCCTCGTCCACCAGTTCCTGCTGCTCGGCCACTGCGTTGCGCGCCTCTTCGCTCGCGCCGAACTCTCCCTCCGGGTCCTCCCCCGGTTCGAACCGACGCCCTTCCGCGGACCGGTCCGGCGCGGATTCCTGACGCGCCAGGTCCCGGGTGGCCTCCGCCGCCGCGTCGGCCCGCTCCCGCAGCTCCTCGAGGCGTTGTCCCGCCTCCTGCATGCGCGACGTCGCGTCGCGTCGAAGCTCGTCGGCGGTGGGCATCCGAAGGATCCGGGTATCGCTGCGAGCCACGCGAGGCTGCGGATGGATGTCCCGGACCTCGACGCGGTAGTGCACCTGGTCGCCGGCCACCAGTTCCCAGGACGACACGTCGAGTACCGGCGGCACGAGGACGGCTCCGACGCCGCCGAGGTCGAGCGACTGCCGGCGCGGCTCCTGCGCCTCGCCCAGCGCGGTGACCCGCCAGGCCACGAGTTCGAGCGTGCGGAGCCCGTGGTCGTCGCGGGCCCGGATCGTGAGCGGCTGGCGAAGGTCGAGCGGGAGGACGGTGTCGGGGGAGGGCGAGAGGATCGCCACGCTCGGCGCCGAGTCCGGAACGACCTCCACGGCCAGCGGCCGAGGAACGAGGGCGGCGGAGTCCCCCACCTCGTCGAGGAACACCCAGCTCCACGTGCCGGCGCGGGTGGGGCGGAACCCTCCCTCGAAGCCGGCTCCCTCGACGTCCAGCTCCACGGTCGTGTGGAACTCGTCCACCAGGCGTGCGACCGAGATCCCCCGGCTGCCGCGCCCGGACACGGCGATGCGCGTGCCCTCGGGCGTGCGGATGCGCTCGACGTCGCCGCGCAGCTCCTCGACGCCGCGGTCGAGATATGTCGGATACTCCAGCCGGACGCGGACGTCCGCCACGAACAGCGGGTCCACCGGTCGGAGCGTCCACGGCCCGACCTCGGCGCCGTCCGGCGCCACGACGGAGTACCGGATGTCTGCCGTCACCGACTCGAACCGGTGCCCGGCCCGGCCCTCGGCGTCGACCGGAAGCTCCGCCTCGCGCTCGATGTCGCCGGCCTCCTGCCACCGCAGCGTGACTCCGTCCCGCAGCGGCGCGACGATGTTCAGCCCGACGGCCTCGCCGCGGGGGACGTCGGCGTCGCCCGGCTCGACGACCAGCGCGGGGAGTGTGGGGCCGGTCCAGAGAGATACCGGCCGGAGGAGCCCGCTCCACGCCGCGAACGACCTCGCCGGGGTCGCGACGATCAGACCGATCACGAGGAATGCGGTGGCACCGGCCGCCAGACCCGCACGGCGCTCCCAGCCGCGGAGCCGGGCTCCCAGGTCGCCGGAGAGTTCGCGCACGCTCCCCGACAGCTGTCCCGCGACCCGGGACGCGTGCCGACGGGCGAGGGGCGCGGACACGCCCCCCGGAAGCGTCCGCTCGAGCTCGAGGACGCCCTGCACCTCCCCCGAGCCGAGCCCGCGGGCGCGCTCGAGGGCCCCGGAGACGTCCCGCTCTCCGACACGACGAGCGCCGACGCGCCGCACCGCCGCCCAGGTGGCCCCGAGCCCCGCGAGAACGAGGAGGTCGATCAGTAGCGGGATCGCGCTCCGGGGGCCCCAGGCATCACCCCCGCCCGCGAAGACCCACGCGACCACGAGCGCGAGCCCGACGACGGCGAGCGCCGTCCACGCTCCGGTCCTGAGGAGCCGGGCCGCCAGTGACGCCCGCACGGAGGCGTGGGTGGCGGATACGCGCGGGACCGGCGTCACGGAGCGGCTCCGGGTGAGGTCGCCCCCGCGTCGGAAAGCGCGCCCGAGCCCGCGAGCGCGTACAGCACCAGGTTCACGCCCATGCGGAGCGCCTGCTCACGCACGTCCGCGGGGTCGTCGTGCACGTCCTCGTCCTCCCACCCGTCGCCGAGGTCGCTCTCGTAGCTGTAGAAGACCATCAGGCGGCCGGCCTCGAAGATTCCGAGCGCCTGGGGACGCGCACCGTCGTGCTCGTGGACCTTGGGAAGGCCTTCGGGAAACTCGTAGAGCAGGTTGAAGACGGGGTGGTCGGGCGGGAGCTCGACCAGCTCACGGTCGGGGAAGATCGCGGCCATCTCGCGCCGGAAGCTCTCGTCGAGCCCGTAGTTGTCGTCGGCGTGGAGAAAGCCACCCCCCAGCAGATACGCACGGAGGGCCGCCCGCTCGCGCGGGTCGAACCGGACGTCTCCGTGCCCGGTCATGTAGAGGTAGGGATGGTCGGGGAGCGCCGGATCGAGGGCTCGCACCACGCTTTCACGCCGGGCCGTCACGATCCCGGTGCGGAGCCGGACCTCCTCCAGCAGATTCGAGATCGAGGAGGGGTTCGCGTACCAGTCCCCGCCCCCGTCGTACTCCAGGCGGGCGATGGTGACGGAATCGGGCACCTCGACAAGGACGGCGGCCCCGGGTGCGGCGGACGTCGGGACCGGCGTCACGGCGTCGCGGCCGACGTGCGCGAGCGCGGTCAGTAGAAGCAGCACGATCACGCGGCGTCTCCGCGATCAGTCGTCGTCACCGCGTCCCGCCTCCTGCACGATTCCATAGGCCACCGCTCGGTCGACTCCGAAGCGGCGGACGAGTTCCTTCGCCGCCGCACTCGGCTTCATGCCGCCATCGAGCAGGCGTCGGGCCTCCGCAGGCGCCTCCGCTGCCGACGGACGGCGCACGTCACCCGCTGCGGGACCGACACAGACCGTCACCTCTCCCCGGACCCCCGACGACTGGTAGTAGTTGAGGACTTCTGCAAGGGTTCCGGTCCGAATTTCCTCGTACCGCTTGGTCAGTTCACGCCCCACGCTCACCTCCCGGTCGGGCCCGCACTCGTCTCCCAGAGCCTCGAGCAGCGCCACGGTGCGCTCCGGCGACTCGAACAGCACCACCGTCTCCCGGGCGACGGCGACTCGGCGGAGAAGCTCGCCGCGCTCCCGACCCTTTCGCGGCAGGAAGCCGAGGAAGGTAAACCGGTCCCACGGGAGCCCGCTCGCGGTGAGCGCGGCCAGCACCGCCGACGGACCCGGCACCGGAACCACGTCGTACCCCGCGTCCCGCACGGCCCGGACGACACGCGCTCCGGGATCGGAGACCAGCGGCGTCCCGGCGTCCGACACCACCGCCACGGTCCTGCCCTCCTCCAGCCATCCCACGATCCGGTCCACACGGCCCGCCTCGTTGTGCCCGTGGAGCGACACGAGTTCCGCGTCGATTCCGAGCCGATCGAGCAGACGACCCGTGTGGCGGGTGTCCTCGGCGGCCACCACGTCGACCTCCTCGAGCGTCCGACGGGCCCGGGTCGAGAGGTCGTCGACATTCCCGATCGGGGTCGCCACCACGAAGAGTCTGCTCATCCGGCGAAGGTAGGCCCCGCGGGGGGCGGATGCACGAAGACCCGCGGCCCTCACGAGCCGCGGGTCTCGGGCGGCGCGTGGCGCGCGCCGGCGGATGGCCCGCAGGGTCCTAGAGATGCTGCGTGATCTTCTCTTCGAAGTTGGGCTTCGGCATCGCGCCCACGAGGCGGTCGACCACCTCGCCGTCCCGGAAGAACAGGATGGTCGGGATGGAGCGCACCCCGTACTTCATCGCCGTCTTGGGATTCGCGTCGACGTCGAGCTTGCCGACCCGGAGTCCCTTCTCGGCGTACTCGTCCGCGAGCTGCTCGACGGTCGGCGCCACGATGCGACACGGACCACACCACGTGGCCCAGAAATCGACCATGGTGAGGTCGCCGCTGTTCTGTACCTCGTCCTCGAAGTTGGCGTCGGTGATCTCGAGCACGTTCTGGCTGTCCGCCATCGAATATCTCCTGTTACGTTCGGGGCCCGAGCATCGGCCCGGTCCGGGCATCTCGACCCCGAATCCTCATTGAATCTGATGAAGGAACTTCCCGTCGATCATGTCGCGATCGCGGTACACGATCTGGCTGCGGCCGTTCCGATCTATGAACGCCTGACCGGCTCGTCCGGTTCCACGCCCGAGCTGGTTCCGGCCCAGCATGTCCGGGTCGCGTTCGTCGGCATGATCGAGCTGGTCGAGCCGACCAACGACGAGAGCGCGATCGCCCGCTTTCTGGCCCGTCGTGGGCCGGGCCTGCACCATATCGCCTATCGGGTCGACGACTGCGCCGCCGAGCTCGCCCGGCTGGTCGCGGAAGGGTTCGAGCCGATCGATCGTCGCCCCCGCACCGGGGCGGGCGGTCATCGGGTCGCCTTCATCCACCCCGGGACAACGGGCGGCACGCTCATCGAACTCGTCGAGCGCGCGGCGGACGACGGCTGAGGCGTCTCCGCTCCGAGGTCAGGCCTGGCAGCCCTGCCCCGTCCCGGACGTGACCTTCTCGAGGTCGACACACTCGACGAACCAGCGACCCCCGGTGGCCTGCACCACGAGGAACGCGACATCGGGGATCACCTCGCCGTCGATGGTGAGGTTCACGCCGATCCGGTGGGTCTGCGCGGCGCGACCGAACGCCCGCCGGTCCGACACCACCCGGTAGTCCTGATGGCGCAGGATCTGCGAAATCAGCGCGAGCTCCGTTTCGAGCTGCAACGGATCCCCCGTCGCGGGTCCCTGCGCGGTTCCGAACAGGCGCGCCATCGACTCGATGTCCTCCGCATTCACGGCCTGAAGGAACCGCTCGACCGACAGGACCGGGGCGACGGACGAGAGTTCGGTGTCGCCCGCGACCATCGGCGTCGACGACGTGGTCACGGTCGGACCGTCCGACATCGGCGGTACCGGGCCGTCGGCGGCGCGGTCGACCACCTGAGTGGTGCAGGCCGCGAGGAGGGCGATCGGAACGAGCGGGAGCAGGCGTGCGCGCATGGTGCGGACTCCGTGTCGAACGTGCGGGGATCGGGCGGAAACACTTGTTTCCGGACTCCGATTCCCATGATGTAGTGGCGGGGCCGACGGGTCAACTCGAAACATCGGTGGTCCGCAGGTCGAACACCAGTTCCCCGTCGCCCGGTCCCGTGCCGACGTGGACCGTCCCGCCCTCCTCCACGTCCTCCTCCAGGAGCCGGAGCGCGAGAGGATCCTGGATCCGGCGCTGCACGACCCGCTTGAGCGGCCGTGCGCCGAAGGCGGGATCGTAGCCCTCGTCCGCCAGGAGCAGCTTCACGGCGTCGTCGACGACCAGGTCCAGGCCGAGCTCCCGCGTCAAGCCGGCCACGCGCTCGAGCTGCAGATCCACGATACGGGTCAGGTCGTCCCGCGAAAGCGGCCGGAAGACGATCACGTCGTCCACGCGATTCAGGAACTCGGGACGGAAGTGGTGGTTGAGTTCGGCGCGGACCTCGCCCTCGATCTCGCTCCACGCCTCTCCCTCCGCACCCGCCGCCTGCAGGATGCGCGGACTGCCGATGTTCGACGTCATGATGACGACGGCGTTCCGGAAGTCGACCGTGCGGCCCTGCGCGTCCGTGAGCCGTCCGTCGTCGAGAATCTGGAGGAAGACGTTGAAGACCTCGGGGTGCGCCTTCTCGATCTCGTCGAACAGGATCACCGCGTGCGGACGGCGCCGTACCGCTTCCGTCAGCTGTCCGCCCTCCTCGAAGCCGACGTATCCCGGAGGCGCACCGATCAGTCGCGCGACCGCGTGCTTCTCCATGTACTCCGACATGTCGATGCGGACCATGGCCCGCTCGTCGTCGAAGAGGAACTCGGCCAGCGCGCGCGCGGTCTCGGTCTTTCCGACTCCGGTGGGCCCGAGGAAGATGAACGAGCCGACCGGACGGTCCGGATCCTGGAGGCCGGCGCGCGCGCGACGCACGGCGTTCGACACCGCCGTCACCGCCTCCGGCTGCCCGATGACGCGCTCGCCGAGCACGTCCTCGAGTTCGGTCAGCCGCTGACGCTCGGACGCCATCAGCTTCGAGACCGGAATCCCGGTCCACTCGCCCACGACCGCCGCGATGTCGTCGGAGCCGACCTCCTCCTTCAGGTACGACCCCTGGGCCTGGAGCTCCTGCAGGCGGCGATCGGCCAGTTCGATGGCCTCCTCGGTGCCCGGAATCTCGGAGTACTGGATTTCCGCGGCTCGCTCCAGCTCGCCCTGACGCGTGGCGCGGTCCGCCTCGACGCGGAGTTCGTCCACCTGCTCCTTCAGCGTCTGCAGCCGTTCGATCGCCTCCTTCTCGTTCTGCCAGCGTGCCTTCATGCCCGAGACCTGCTCGCGGAGCTCACTGAGCTCCTCCTCGAGCGCCTCGCGGCGCTCGCGCACCGCCGACTCCTCCTCCCGCGAGAGCGCGCTCTTCTCGATCTCGAGCTGAATGATGCGCCGCTCGACTTCGTCGATCTCCTGGGGCATCGAGTCGATCTCGATCCGAAGCCGGCTGCCCGCCTCGTCCATGAGGTCGATCGCCTTGTCGGGCAGGAATCGCCCGCCGATGTAGCGGTCCGACAGCTTCACGGCCGAGATGATCGCGTCGTCCGTGATCCGCACCCCGTGGTGCACCTCGTACCGCTCCTTGAGGCCACGCAGAATCGCGATGGCGTCCTCCACCGACGGCGGCGCCACGAACACCGGCTGGAAGCGGCGCTCGAGCGCCGGGTCCTTCTCGATGTGCTTCCGGTACTCGTCGAGGGTCGTCGCGCCGACCAGCCGAAGCTCGCCCCGCGCCAGCGCTGGCTTCAGCATGTTGCCGGCGTCCACGGCGCCCTCCGCCGCGCCCGCCCCGACCATCGTGTGGAGCTCGTCGATGAAGATCACGTAGCGCCCCTGCCCCTCCTCGATCTCCTTGAGGACCGCCTTCATGCGTTCCTCGAAGTCACCGCGGAACTTGGCACCCGCCAGCATCGAGCTGATGTCCAGAGCGAGGAGCTGCTTGTCGGCGAGCGTGGTCGGCACGTCGCCGTCGACGATGCGCTGCGCGAGCCCCTCGACGATCGCCGTCTTTCCGACGCCGGGCTCCCCGATCAGGACCGGATTGTTCTTGGTGCGCCGGGCCAGCACCTTGATGACACGGCGGATCTCCTCGTCCCGGCCGATGACGGGGTCGAGCTTTCCCTGCCGGGCCAGTTCGGTCAGGTCGCGGCTGAAGCGTTTGAGCGCCTGGACCTTCTCCTCCGGATTCTGGTCGGTGACGCGGTGGGGACCGCGCACCGCCTCCAGCGCCTCCTTGACCGGCGCCAGCTGAGCACCGGCGTCGCGGAGGATCTTCCCCGCATCGTTCTTCTCCTCGGTAAGGCCCAGCAGAAGATGTTCGGTGGAGACGTATTCGTCGCCGAGCGCACGGCTCTCGGATTCGGCCACGTCGAGCGCGCGGCTCAGGTCCCTCGAGAGGCGCGCCTGGCTTCCCCCGTCGGTCCGCGCCATGCGGTCGATGGCGGCCACCGTCCGCTCACGGACGAGCGGTACCTGCACCCCCAGCTTGGAGAGCACGGGCGTCACGATGCCCTCCTCCTGGTCGAGGAGCGCCAGCAGCAGGTGCACGCCGTGGATCTCCGGGTTCCCCCGGCCCTGGGCGTCGCGGTTGGCGGTAGCGAGGGCCTCGGAAGCCTTCACCGTGAGTCGGTCGAAGTTCAGCATCGTCGTCGGGATGAGGTGGTCATCGGGCCCGACTGCCGATTCGGCAGTCAGGGGGCCCGCGCACCCGATAGAGATTCAAGAGTGATGCCGGAACCGGCGCGTCCGGCCGGATGGGTCGAGCGGCGTCTCAGCCACGGACCCGGGCCGAGCTTCAGCGGGCGCGAACCGCGGAGATCACGACGCCGTTCTGCTGATTCGTCCCGCTGAGCCGATCGCCGTCGTCGGAGAGTGTCAGCTCGTCGGAGAGTCCTGTCTCCCAGCGCATGACGATCTCGCCGGTCTCGTCCGAGCAGGTCCAGGTTCCCCGGAACGTGGGGATCGGCGTGGCATCGTTCACATGGAAGGTCAGCGTGCCACCCTCGACGACGGACACGATCCCACCCGTCGTCAGCCAGTCCCAGCGTCCGATCACGTCGACGCAGGGATCGAGCTCCTCCTCGCCGAGTGCCGGTGCTGCACCACCTCCCCGCCACGAGACGTACCCGAATACCAGCCCTCCGATGCTCGCCACGACCGTGAGCGCGACGACTAGCGGATGGTCTCCCCAGTTGCGCCAGCCGACCACGGAGACCTCCTGCGCCTCGGCAGGATCCGACTGGGTTCGGTCTTCACTCACGGCCGCAGGCTCCCGACGGGGCGAGGGGCGTCGAACGGTCTCGGCGTCTCCGCCGCGAACATGCGAGCCCGACTTCCCCACGGTCAACGACGACGGCGGGCACAGGCAGGCTCCGCCGCTGCCGGAACCGAGCGTCGACTAGCGCCCGCCGACCACCCGCTTCGCCCAGGCGCCACGGAGCACGCCGCCCACGGCCACCTGGTTGAGCAACGCCACCCGTTCGGCGGGAATCGAGCTGGGGTGGCGTTCCGCGAAGGCATCGAACGGCTCGGCGCCGGACAGCGGCACCAGTTCGATGCGCGCCGGCTCGACCGAAAGCACCTGTGGCGACGTCTCCTCGGCGAACGACCGGATGGTGGACTCGATCGCGGCTTCCCGCGCCGGCCACCGTGGGGTGGTGGAGTATCCGAGGAGTCGGAACGTCACGTCGGCGTGCCGCACGAACGCCACCTGACCCTGGAGTTCGCCGTCCTGCATGGTCGCGCGGAAGTCCATCACGACGGTCGGAAGTCCATTCACCGTCCGGCTCACCGGCTGCGAGGTCCGGACACCCTGCTGGCTGGCGAAGGCACCGGCTGCGGCCGACGGGTCCCCCTGCGCGATCGTGAGCTCGAAGATCGCGTCCTGCTCCGCCGGCCCGGCCAGGACGGCCTGCCTGAGGTTGGCCACCTCCCAGCCCGACGGCGGCACGAACCGGAACGCCAGGTCGGGGTGGTGAAAGACCCCCGCCTCGAAATAGCCCTCGCGGGGATTGGGGCCGTAGGTCAGACTCGCGAGTCGCTCGACGAACTCGTCGCCGCGCACGATCGGATCGGCCGGGACGAGGCCCTGCGACTCGACGCGGGCCAGGATCGACTCGACCCGGTTCTCTGGATCGGGGTGCGTCGACTGCCACTCGGGCAGCCGTCCGCCGGGGGACGCGAGCCGGCTGGAGGCGCCGAGCATCTCCATGACGCCAGCGAGCTCACGGGGGTCGTAGCCGAGCCGGGTCATGTAGCGGACGCCGAGCTCGTCCGACTGGTTCTCGTCGTCCCGTCCGAACTTGAGAAAGCCCAGACCGACCGCGCCCTGGATCGGGTCGAAGTTGTCGCGAACCGTCTCGGACGCGACCGCGCCGACCACCAGCCCGATCTGGGCGAGCTGCGCCCGACTCATCTGGTTCACGCTGTGCCGCGCCGTGACGTGCCCGATCTCGTGGCCCAGGACCCCGGCGAGCTGCGCCTCGCTCTCGAGGTGGCCGAGGATCCCGCGCGTCACGTAGATGAACCCGCCCGGAAGCGCGAACGCGTTGATCGACGGGTCGTCGAGCACACGGAAGGTCCACGGCAGTTCGGGCCGTTCGGACACCGCGGCCAGGCGGAGCCCGAGGTCGCGCACGTAGCGCTGCACCGCCGAATCCGGATAGAGACCGTACTGCGCGACGATCGCGGGGTCCGACTCGCGACCCATCTCGATCTCCTGGCCCTCACCGATGAAGGAGAGCTGCCTCTCGCCCGTGGCGGGATTCACCGCACAGGCGGCGACCGTGACGATGGCCGCCACGAGGAGCATGACGAGAGGTCTGGTGGTAGGACGCATGGATTCTGGTATCATTGCGGTGCTCGACGATGCTCGACCTTCCGATCTCCAACTACCCGGCCGACTCGAAGAGTTGCCGGTTCGTCCGCGGCAAGCCCGCGGCCGACTCCCTCCTCCCCGACCGATATGCGATCTTCCGGCCTGCTGTGCACCTGGTGCGCGATTCTCGCCGCCGTGCTCGTCGCCTGCGTGGACCCGCCGCCGCCAGAGACCATCGACCGCGAGAGCTTCGTGCAGGCGTACGTCGCGCTCAGGACCGCCGCTCTGCAGCGGGGCGCCGCATCGGTCGACGGACCGGTCCGTGACACGGTGCTTCGCGAATCCGGCGTAACCGAGGAGGAGCTGTTGACTTTCGCCGAGGTGCACGGCGAGGACTTCACCTTCATGCAGTCCATCTGGACCGAGGTCTCGACGCAGCTCGAGGAGGTCACCTTCCGACCGCTCGCGGCGGACACCGTCGACGCGCGCTGAAGTGCCACCGCGGGCCGGCCGACGGAGTTTCCGGCGCCGGACCGCGCGGGCGGCCGCAGCCGCGCCGCTACGACCCCGCCGGAATGCTGACGCCGATCGAGACCGCCTCGCGGTCGCCGAACGACGCGGCCGCGCGGATCGCCCACGGCTGACTGAACGCCAGATCCAGTCCCACCTCCCCCGCGAAGCCGAGGTCCAGGTCGTCTCCGTCGCCCGGGCCTTCGTCGTCGCCGATGAACGCGTCCAGCACGAGCCTCGGCGCGACGTAGGGGCGGAACTGGACGTCGGGACCGTTGAACGCCCAGCCGAACGACACGCCGAAGGGAAAGCTGAGTCGGACGTCGCCGTCCAGCCCGAGGCCGGCTCCAGCGAGCCACATGATGTCGAGCGGTACGTCACCCGTTCCCGTGTACATGGCGCCCGACACGTCGACGCCCCCGATCAGCGCCACGTCGTCTCGCGCGCCCTCGACCAGACCGACGCGGAAGCCGAGCCCGACCGGCGCCGGATTCGCCCGCCACGTCACGAGCCCACCGAGCCCGTCACCGGGGTCGATGTCGACCAGATGGAATCCCCACCCGGCGGGGGCCCCCGGCGCGAGGAGCATGGGGCCGTCCCAGGCGGGCTGCGCGTGGGCGGCGCCCGGCGCGCAGACGAGAGCCAGCGCGACGCCGCACGCGGCGGCCAGCGCAACCGCGCTCGAGCGTCGAAGAGGCGAACGGGTCTTCATGTATGGGTCCCTCCGTTGAATCGTATGCGACGCTGCACCCTGCGAGCGGTGCAACCCGCGTGCCATCGGAGGTTCCCGGACGTGCGCGATGCCTCAGTACGACCGCGCCCAGATCACCTCGTGCTTCGCCGCGCCGTCCCCGGAGATACAATCGGTCGGGGCCGAGTCGGACCGGAACTCGGCGCCAGGGATGCATCGGATCGTCGCCTTGAGCTCGTCCTTCGCGCGTTCCTCCACCGCAGGGTCGCCGTTCCATCCGGTATACACGAAGCCGCCCTCGCCTTCGAGGATCTCCTTCATCTCTCCCCAGTCGGTGACGCCCCGGTGCGAGTTGGCCTCGCGCCGCCGGGTGGCGCGCTCGCGCAGCGCCGCCTGGAATTCGTCGAGCCGCTGCGGGTGGGTGGCGATGGCCTCGTCCTCGGCCACGAAGATCTTGCGCTTTTCGCCCTCCGGAATCACGCGGCGAGCGATCGCCAGCGAGCCCTTCTCGAGATCCTTCGGCCCGACCTCGATCCGGAAGGGGACACCCTTCCGCTCCCACTCGTAGTACTTGGCGCCGGGGTTGAGGTGGTCTCGGTCGTCGACCTTCGTTCGCACACCGAGGTCCTTGAGACGCGCCGCCACCTCCTGCGCCTTCGCGACCGTCGCGGACCGCTCCTCGTCGTTCCTGTAGATCGGAACGATGACCGTCTGGATCGGCGCCAGCAGCGGCGGCACGATCAGCCCCGCGTCGTCCCCGTGCGTCATGACCATCCCGCCGACGAGTCGGGTCGAGACACCCCAGGAGGTGCTCCAGGCGTACTCCTCCTCCCCCGCCTCGCTCTGAAAGGTGAGCCCCGCCGCCTTCGCGAAGTTCTGGCCGAGAAAGTGTGAGGTGCCCGCCTGCAGGGCCTTGTTGTCCTGCATGAGGGCCTCGCAGGAGTACGACTCGACAGCCCCGGCGAACTTCTCCGATTCGGTCTTGAGCCCGGTCACCGGCGGCATGCAGATCCAGTTCTCCATGAAGCGCCGGTAGACGTCCAGGATCAGCGCCGTCTCCTCGCGGGCCTCGGCCTCGGTCGCGTGGGCGGTGTGGCCCTCCTGCCAGAGGAACTCGGCCGTGCGCAGGAACAGCCGCGTTCGCATCTCCCACCTCATGACGTTCGCCCACTGGTTCATGAGGATCGGAAGATCGCGGTACGACTGGACCCACTTGGCGTACATCTCGAGGATCATGGTCTCGGACGTGGGCCGGATGACGAGCGGCTCCTCGAGCTCCTTGCCGCCGGCGTGCGTCACCACCGCCAGCTCGGGCCGGAAGCCCGCCACGTGCTCCTTCTCCTTCTCGATGAAGCTCATCGGGATGAGCAGCGGGAAGTACGCGTTCTCGTGCCCGGTCTCCTTGAACATGTCGTCGAGCGCCCGCTGCATGCGCTCCCAGATGCCGTAGCCCCACGGCCGGATCACCATGCTGCCCCGCACCGGCGAGTAGTCGGCGAGTTCGGCGCGCTGAACCACCTCGTTGTACCAGGCGGAGAAGTCTTCGGACTGGGGAGTCAGCGAACGATCGTCGGACATGTCGGTCGGGAGTCGTGGCGTGGGAGAGGTGCCGCGCGGACGCGCGTCGGGCGGGTCAGGACGGCTCGGACGGCGGAGTCTCGTCGGGCCCCGCCTCGCCGCGGAGAGCCTCGTCCGCGAGTCGCGCGGCCTCGGCCCGCTTCTCGAGCCACTCGCGCTCGTCCCGGCGGACGCGGATCGCGCTGATCCCTGCGGGGACCAGGAACAGCAGGAGGGCCGAGACGGCCCAGGTGATCCGGAAGGGCGCGCCCACGCTCTGGGAGAGAAGCCAGGCCACGAGAAGGCCGGCGAGAAGCGCGGCCCCGGCCGCCACCATCAGGAAGAGGTGCTCGAGGATGTTCAGGCGCCGAATCGCACGGTCCGCGACCTCGCGGGCGAGATCCGCGTCGTCCCTTCGCTCCGTCTCGCTCACGCCGATCCTCCGCCGTCCGCCGGCGCGTCCGGGCCCGCCGCGCCGTCGTTCACCCCCACCCCGATGCTGTCCAACCCGACCTCGCGTTCGCCCCCGCTGCGCATGTCGCGGACGACGGCCACGCCCTTCGCGAGCTCGTCCGGACCGAGCACCACGACCGCCGCAGCGCCCTCGTTCTCGGCCGCCTTGAACTGCTTGCGGACGGAGCTGTCCCGCAGCGCGTACGTCACGGAGTGACCCGCGTCGCGGAGGCGTCGGGCGAGGCCGAGCGCCGGCGCCCGCGTCTCGTCGCCGATGGTGACGATGAAGTAGTCGGTCGTGTGGGTGGTGTCGGGCAGGAGGCCCTTCTCGGCGAGCAGCTCGCCGAGCACGACGTCGCCCATGCCGAACCCGACGGCTGGAAGGGGCTCGCCGCCGACGAGTTCGAGAAGCCGGTCGTACCGACCGCCGCCGCACACGGCGCGAAGCTCGCCCGCACGATCGAACACCTCGAACACGATGCCCGTGTAGTACGCCAGTCCGCGCACGATCGTCAGGTCGAACGTCACGAACGGCCCCAGGCCGAGCGCGTCGAGCGTCGCGAGGTATCGCTCGACGGGCTCCAGGGCCGCAGCCACGCCCTCGTCGTCGCCGAACGCGCGGCGGACCGCGGCCACGTCGCCCACGGTGTCGTCGAGCAACGCGGTGAGGCGGGCGGCGGAAGCCGCCTCGAGCCCACACTCCGCCGAGAGTCGCTCCAGCGTCTTCTCGCGGGGGGCTCGCTCGATCTTGTCGATGATGCCGAAGGCGGCGGCGTGCTGCGCCTCGTCCGTTCCGAAGTGCGCGAGCAGGGCCGCAAGGAGCCGCCGATCGGACACGCGGGCGTGGATGTCCGCGGCCGTGAGACCGAAGGCCCGGAGCGCGTCGAGTGCCACCGCGAGTACCTCCGCGTCCGCCGCCTCGTCGGCCTCGCCCACCACGTCGACGTTCCACTGGAAGTGCTCACGAAGCCGACCGCGCTGCTGGCGCTCGTACCGGAACAACTGCGGAATCGAGAACCACCGGATGGGCTTGGACATCCCGCGCGAGCGCTCACCCAGGATCCGAGCGAGTGACGGGGTCATCTCCGGACGCATTGATACGGCCCGGTCACCCTTGTCCGTGAAGTTGTAGAGCTGCGAGACGATCTCCTCTCCGCTCTTCTCGACGTACAGATCGAGGGGTTCGAGCGGTGGCCCGTCGTACTCACGGAATCCGTACGTGCCCGAGACCCGGCGCCACGTGTCGAACACGTGCGAGCGCACCGCGAGATCTTCGGGAACGAAGTCGCGGAAACCGGGGAGTCGAGCGAAGTCGGGCGTGGACATGGTCGAAGCTATTCGGGCGCCGGGACGAACGGAACCCGACCCAGCGCGGCCATGGCGTCGCCCACCGTGTGGCAGGAGCCGGTCACCACGACCGTTCCCCGGCCCGCCCTGCGGCGAGCCGCCGTCATGGCCGCGGCGAAGTCCTCGACCACCTCCGCCTCGAACCGGGATCCCGGCGTCCCGAGGCTCCGGAGCGCCTCCCGCGGATCCCACCGGCGAGACTCCGGCGCGGTGGGGGGCTGGGTGAGCACGGCAGCGTCCACTCTCTCGAGCAGCGGGGGCAGCATCGCCCGCCAGTCCTTGTCGCCGAGCACGCCGACCAGCGCAACCCGCGGCTCGTCCAGGGAGAGCCGGTCGAGCACCGCGACCAGCGACTCGACGCCGGCAGTGTTGTGTGCGACGTCGAAGAGCCAGGTGCCGTCCGCGCGGGTGTCGACGTCCCCCCGGCCCGGCCAGCGCACGCTGGCGACGCCCGCCCGAACGGCGGTCCCGTCTGGCCGAAGGGGCTCGGGCAGGCCACCGACCCCGTGGACGGCGAGCATGGCGTTCACGGCCTGGTGCGCGCCCACCAGCGGCGTCTCGAGGCGCAGGTCACCCCAGGGGGTCCCGAGGAGGGTGAACTCGTCGTGTGCGGCGTCCATATGCAGGTCCGCGATCCCCGCGGCGGCGTCGAGCTCGATGAGCGGGGCGCCGACCGCTCGCGCCCGCGCCCGGAAGACGTCCAGCACCACCGGATCCGTCGCGGTCGTCCAGGCGGGCACGCCGGGCTTCAGGATCCCCGCCTTCTCGCCCGCGATCTCACGCACGGTGTTGCCGAGAAACTCTGCGTGGTCGTCGGCGACGTTCGTGAGGAGCGTGACCGCAGGATCGACCACGTTGGTCGCGTCGAGACGGCCGCCGAGCCCCACCTCGATGACCTGGACCTCCACCCCAAATTCCCGGAACAGCGTGAAGCCGAGCACGGTCATCGCCTCGAAGAAGGTCAGCCCGTGCGTGACCACGACGTCGCGAATGCCATCGGCCGTGGCGACCAGCCGCTCCTCCTCGACCGGGTCACCCCCCACCTGGAATCGCTCGACCATCGACACGAGGTGGGGCGACGTGTACAGACCGGCCCGGGTGCCGGCAGCGCGGAGGATGGACGCGACCGTCGCGCACACCGATCCCTTGCCGTTCGTGCCGGCGACATGCACCACCGGGGCGCAGCGTTGGGGGTGCCCGAGGTCGTCGAGCGCCGCCTCGACACGCTCGAGTCCCCAGTGCGCGCCGCTCGGAAGCGGAGGGAAGAGCCGCTCGAACAACGGATCGTGGAACGGGCGATCGAGACGCGCCGGCACGACCGCCGCCGGAACGAACGCCGAGAGACCTCCCTCCGTCACGCGTCGGCGGGCTGCGGTTCGCCCACCATGTGGTGGAGGAGGGTCGCGATCTCGGCCCTGAGTTCCCGCCGGTCGACCACGCGGTCGACCATGCCGTGCCGAAGGAGAAACTCGGAGCGCTGAAACCCGTCGGGTAGCTCCTGCTTGATGGTCTCCTCGATCACGCGCGGCCCGGCGAAACCGATCAGCGCCCCCGGCTCGGCGATGTTCACGTCGCCCAGCATCGCGTACGACGCGGTCACGCCGCCGGTAGTCGGGTGCGTCAGGAGCGAGACGAACGGAAGCCCCTCCTCGTGCATCCTCGCGAGTACCGCCGACGTCTTCGCCATCTGCATCAGCGAGTAGATCCCCTCCATCATCCGCGCGCCGCCCGACTGGCTCAGGACGAGGAGCGCCCGGCGGTCCTCCAGGGCACGCCGCCCGGCCCGCGCGATCTTCTCACCCACCACGGAGCCCATCGACCCGCCGATGAACCGGAAGTCCATGAGTGCGGCGGCGACCGGATGGCCGTCGAGCGTGGCGACGCCCGACACGACGGCATCGTTCCGGCCGACCTTCTGCTCGGCCGCCACGATGCGGTCGGAATACCTCTTGAGGTCCTCGAAGCCCAGCGGATCCGCGCTGCGGAGGTGAGCGTCCATCTCCTCGAAGGTCCCCGCGTCGAACAGCAGATCGATGTACTTCTCGACGGGAAGCCGGAAGTGAAAACCACAGGAGGGACAGACGTTCAGATTCTGCGCAAACGCCTCGACGTAGAGGATCTCGCCGCAGCCGTCGCACTTGTCGAACACGTCACTCGGGACGTCCCGCTTGTCTTCCTTCTTGAGCGGCTTCTTGTCCTTTCTGAACCAGGCCATCCGGCCTCCGGGATCCCGGGGTCAGGCGCGGGTTCCGGAATCGTCGTGCGCCACCCGCACGGCGATCGCCAGCGCCACCCATGACATCAACAGGAAGGATCCCCCGTAGCTCACGAACGGCAGAGGGATCCCGGTGACCGGGACGAGACCGATGGTCATCCCGACGTTGACGAAGATGTGTACGAACCAGGCCCCGAAGATACCGAGCAGCACGAGGCCGGCAAAGGGATCGGCGCTGTCTGCGGCGAGGCGGATGAGCCGCCACAGCACGAAGCCGAAGAAGGCCAGCGCCACCACGACGCCGATGAAGCCGAACTCCTCGCCGACCACGCTGAAAATGAAGTCGGTGTGCTGCTCCGGCAGGAAGTTGTAGCGCTTCTGCGTTCCCTCGAGGTAGCCCTGGCCCGTGAGGCCGCCGCTTCCGATGGCGACCTTCGACTGGATGATGTTCCAGCCCTGGTCCAGCGGGTCGACCATCGGATCCAGGTACACGAGCAGCCGATTGCGCTGATAGGGTTCAAGCGTATTCCAGAGCGGTGTGGCGATCGTACCCGCCGCGAAGTTGGCGAGGATCACCGCCACCGACTCGTAGAAGAACAGGCGGTACCGAAGCAGGTAGAGAGCGAAGACGACGAGTACGATGTACACGGCCCAGATGCGCGCGTCGAATGCGAGGATCAGCGCCGGCAGAGGGCTGGCGAGAAGCAGCAGGATCGGCACCGGCGTGCCCGCCCAGAACAGCATCGCGAACAGAATCCCGACGAAGGCCTGGGCCGTACCGAGGTCGGGCTGCAGGAGCACGAGGCCGAGCGGCGCGGCTGCGATCATCCCCGGAACGACGACGTCGCGGAGATTCGCCGGCGACTCGGCGCGGTTCGACAGGTACTGCGCCAGTGCGAGAACCGTCGCGATCTTGGCGGGCTCTGCCGGCTGGAAGCGGAACCCGGCGAGTTCGATGAAACTCCGGGTCCCCGCCGCCGTGCCGGCGCCCGTCCCGATGATCAGCGTGGCGCCCAGCAGAACGAGCCCGAAGACGTAGGCCGGCATCGCGACCCACTCGAGCCAGCGCTGCGGGACGCGGCTCACCGCGGTGAAGGCGATCAACGCGAGCACGAACCACACGCCCTGGCGGATCCAGACGTTGGCGATGGACGGATCGGGGTCGATCGTGTTCACCGCCGAGAAGATCATCGCGAGCCCGATCAGGCTCAGGACCGCGACCGCTCCCACGAGGGGCCCATCGATCGCCCAGAGTCCGAAGAGCTTCCGCACGCCCGGATCAGTTGCCGTCGGGGCGCGTCGACCAGGTGGGCCAGCCAACGGTCATGACGTGGTCCCGAAGCGTCTGAAGCTCGGGGACGTCCAGGCCGCGCTTGGTACGCAGGTAGTAGTCGGCGGCCTTCGCGACGATGGGCGCGGCCGTCGACGAGCCTCCACGATCGGGGCCCACGTCCTCGACCATGGCGACGATCACGATCTCGGGCTCACCGTCCCAGGGTCCCGCCATTCCCGCGAACCACGCGTTCGTCTTTCCGCCCGCCTGCGCCGAGCCGGTCTTGCCGATCAGGTCCCAGAGCTCGAGCGACGACAGATACGCAGTTCCGCCCTGCGCGGTCACGGCGCCCATTCCGTCCCGGATCACATGCAGGGCCGCGCGACTCAGGTCGAGCTGCCACGCGGCACCGGTCGTGGCGCTCACGACGGCGCTCTCCGGGGGCGCCGGAACGATCCGGGGGACGGGCGCCGACCCGTCACGCGCCAGCGCCACGTAGAACTGCGCCATCTTGAGTGGCGTCTGGTCGTTCGGACCCTGACCGATGGCCAGGTTCAGCGTCTCGCCCTCGGTGGGCCGGGCGCCGAACCTCTCGACCCAGAAGTCGGGGCCGTGCGGGAACACGCTGGCGGCCTCGCCGGGAAGGTCGATGCCGCACGGCTCGTTGAACCCGAGCGAGTTCGCGAGTTCGAGGTAGCGCTCGAGACCGATCTCGAGACCGACCTGATAGAAGTAGACGTTGCAGGAGCCGGCGATCGCCTCCGTGAGGTTCGCGTCCCCGTGCTCGCCGAGGCACCCCCAGTAGCGATTGCCGTAGAACATGCCGCCCTCGCACCGCGTCGGCATCACAGTGTGCTCCTCGATGATTCCGAGGTCGATCGCCATCGCAGCGGTCGCGACCTTCCAGGTGGAGGCGGGCGCGTAGGTCCCCTGGATCGCCCGGTTGTAGAGCGGACGATTCAGGTCCGAGTTGAGCGCATCCCACACCTCGGGATCGACGCCTCCGACGAATACGTTCGGGTCGTACGACGGTGCGGAGTACAGTGCCAGGACCGATCCGTCCGTCGGATCCAGCGCGACGACGGCGCCGGTCATGCTGTCGGGAAACACCTCGTGGATGAACTCCTGCAGCCCGAGATCGATCGAGAGCCGGAGCTCGTCGCCGGGCACCGCCGGCTGACCCGGCTGCCCGGCGAAGTCTCCCACGATTCGGCGAAGCACGTCGACCTCCACCAGGCGGTGCCCGGCCACGCCCTGCAGGGCCTCCTCGTACTGCGCCTCGAGTCCCTGCTGCCCGATGATCATCCGCTGTTCGTAGCCCTCGAATCGCTCCGTATCGAGCTGCTCCGCGGTGATCTCCCCGAGGTAGCCGAGCACGTGCCCCATCGCGGCCCCACCGAAGTAGCGACGCTTCGGTCGCGTCTCGATGTACACACCGGGAAAGTCGGAGCGCCGCTCCTCGAGGATGGACACCTTCTCGAAGGACACGTCGGTGCCGACCAGGAGGTGCCGGTCCGAGGCGATGCCCTCACGGAGCGCCTCCACGCGGGCCGGGCTGAGCTCGAGGATGGGTGCCACCGCGTCGAGGGTCGCCTCGATGGTGGCCTTCGGACCTGGCAGGATCGTGACCGCGTAGCCCGGCACGTTGTCGGCCACGATCCGGCCGTTCCGATCCACGATGGTGCCCCGCGGCGCCGGAAGCTCGATCTGACGGAGCCGGTTGTTCGTGGCCGTGAGCGCGTAGTCGCTGGACGAGAGAACCTGCGCGCGGAAGAAGGACGCGCCCAGCAGGAGGAGCGCGAACACGACGATGCCGCCGGCGATGCGGGCACGGTCGCGGCGTGCGTGGGGATGGTTCGACATCAGCGACGAGCTCCCGGGGCGTCCCAGCGGAGCCCCGTGACGGTGAAGAGGACGGCGCCGACGACGGCGACGTAGGTGGCCGCGATCCCCCCTTCCAGTACGACGCTGCGGACGAAGGGTTCGCGGAGGCCCGGTCCGACGAGCAGCCAGTGGAGGACGTCGCGGGCGATCTTCCCGAGGAAGACGTACATGAACCCGAACCACGGCGAGTCGCCGAGGAAGACGTCGCGCGTTGCCGCCCCGACGGCGCCGATGAGCGCGAAGGTCAGGCCCGTCGTGCCAAACGACAGAACGGCCAGCGCATCCTCCAGGAGGCCGAGCGCGAGCCCGGTGGCGGTCGCCGCCGCCAACGGCAGCTCACGCGCGATGAGGAGCAGCGCGAGGAGCATGAAGTCGGGCGCTCCGGCGCCCACCCCGAACCCGACCCGGATCGTAAGGTGGAGCAGCACCAGCACGACCGCGAGAACCACGGCGCCGCGTCTCATGGCGAACCGCCGGACGGCGGGACCGTATCCGGGGGGTCGCCGACGAGCCGCGCGATGGAGTCGCGGAGCATCCGCAGCGAGTCTCGCCACACCGGCACCAGCTCGGCCCGCTCGAACGCCCGCATGCGCTCATCGGGTGGCCATGCGGCGCTCAGGTCATCCGCGGAATCCATGGCCGACGACGGTCCGGGGCGGTACCCGGTCCCCAGCACCTGCTCCCTCGAGTCGGCCCGCTCGACGAGGACCAGCGTCATCTCCGCGGGATCGACGTACGGCGTGACGGTATAGTTCCGCTCGAATCCACGCTGCTCGTCGAGCGTCCGCGCGTCGCCACCTGCGCTCGACTCGACGAGGATGCCCGCGATCTCACCGATCGGGATCCCACGCGGGAAGACACCCCCGAGCCCGCTCGTCACGATCACGGTCCCGCTGTCGAGCAGGGTGTTGTACTCGGTGCCGAGCAGCACCAGCTCGTCCTGTTCACGGAAGGCGCCACGGCGGCTCTCCACGATCCCCGAGATCAGGCCGTCCTCCGACATGGCGCTGGCCGCGAACTCGGGGTGCGACCAGTCCATGCCCTCGGCCTGAGATCCGCCCGCCTGCGCCTGACCGCGCACGACGCCGGCCAGGCCCTCCCGGGTGACGACCGGGGCCCGCTCGCGGATCCCGTCTGCGGTGCCGACATCCAGATAGAAGATGCCGGCAGAGGCCTGGAAGCCCGGACGCGACGCCTCGGCCGCGATCCAGCGGGTTGGGAGCCGGTCGCGCAGGACGAGCAGGTCGCGCAGCCGGCGGTTCTCCTCGTCGAGCGTGGTGCGTCCCTGGAGCTCCAGTGTCAGCGAGTCCGCCACGGCGCGCAGCCGGTCGGTCTCGACCGCGCGGGTACGGGTGTCGATGATGGCCGTATTCAGCCCGATGAAGGGGGCGAGAACGGAATTGCGGAGCACCGAGGCCAGGCGCTCCTGGACCACCGGGGGCATCGAGAAGATCGCACCGGCGGCGAGAAGGACGAGAATCGTCCCCCAGATCTGGCGGCCGAGGCCTCCCGAGGCCGGCTCCGGGCTCGAGTAGGCGGCCACCTGCCGTCAGGAAACGAGAACGGCGCGGTACTTCTGGAAGTCGTCGAGGATGTTGCCCGCCCCGCGAACCACGCAGGTGAGCGGCTCCTCGTCGACGTGGATGGGCAGGTTGGTCTCGTGCTGAAGGAGCCGGTCGAGCCCCCGGATGAGTGCACCACCGCCCGTCATCACGATGCCACGGTCCACGATGTCGGAGGACAGCTCCGGCGGCGTGATCTCGAGCGCCCTCCGTACCGCCTCGACGATCGCCTGGATCGGCTCCTGGATGCACTCGCGGATCTCCTGCGAGTGCACGGTCACCGTCTTCGGAATCCCGCTCACCAGGTCACGGCCCTTCACTTCCATCTCCCGCTCCTCGCCCTGGTCGAAGGCGGATCCGATCTGGACCTTGATCGCCTCGGCGGTGGGCTCGCCGATGAGCAGGTTGTAGTTCTTGCGAAGGAAGGTGACGATGGCCGAGTCGAGCTCGTCGCCGCCGACGCGGATCGACGTGTTGGAGACGATGCCCGAGAGCGCGATCACCGCGATCTCCGTGGTACCGCCGCCGATGTCGATGACCATGTTGCCGGTAGGCGTCTCCACCGGAAGGCCGACCCCGATCGCCGCAGCCATCGGCTCATCGACCATGTACACGGCCTTGGCGCCCGCGGCCATGGCGGAGGAACGCACCGCGCGGCGCTCCAGCTCGGTGATGCCCGACGGTACGCCGACGACCACCCTGGGCTTGATGCGAAACACCCGCTTCGCCGTCACCTGCTTCAGGAAGTGCCGAAGCATCCGCTCGGTGATGTCGACGTCGGCGATGACGCCGTCCTTCAGCGGGCGGACCGCCTCGATCCCCTCGGGCGTCCGGCCGAGCATCCGCTTGGCCTCGAGGCCGATGCCGCGAATCTCGCTCGTGGACTTCTCGACGGCCACGACAGAGGGCTCGTTCAGGACGATCCCCTCGCCCTTCACGTATACCAGGGTGTTCGCCGTCCCGAGATCGACGGCGATGTCGTTGACGGGAACGAGGCGTCCCGATCCGAACAAGCTCTGGAAGAATGACACCGAGTGCGGGCGAGCGGCTGTGGAAGAACGGCTTGGAAAGGGAGGATCTCGGCCCCCGAAAGGGAGCCGCAAGCTATCGCGAAAGCCCAAGCGCTGCAAGCATCGTTCCGGGTTTTCCACGCTGCCGGCGCCAAATGTTTACACCCTCTCGCGCGGTTCGGCGACCCGGTCGCGTCACCCGGTGCCGGTCGAGCCGAATCCCCCCGCCCCGCGTTCCGTGACGTCCAGGCGGTCCACCTCGGTGACGTCCGGGGTCTCGAAGCGCGCGAACACGAGCTGCGCGACTCGCTCGCCGCGTGCGATCGGCACCGACTCCCGACCGAGATTGATGAGCGGCACCTTCACCTCGCCACGATAGTCCGGGTCGATGGTCCCCGGCGTGTTCGGGAGCGTGACGCCATGTCGAACCGCGAGGCCGGATCTGGGCCGTACCTGACACTCGATGTGTACCGGCATCTGCATCGTGAGGCCGGTCCCGACCAGCCGGATCTCGCCGGGCTCCAGCGTGAAGTTTGGCTCCGCCGATCGCACGTCGTAGCCCGCGGCGTGCGGCGTGGCCCGAGCGGGCAGCGGCAGGTCGGGATTGGTCTCGAGGCGGCGAAAGCGGATGGTCGTGTCCGGCGACGTGTCGGGGGTCGTGTCCGGGGTCATGCGACGGGGGCTCGGCGGGAGGGTGAGCGGAGGATCGAAGGCCCCGGAAGGTTGCCCGGGGCCCGTCTCGCCGCTAGCCTCCCCTCCACAATTCGGCGGGTGGGTCATCCCGGAAGCCGGTGAGAATCCGGCACGGCCCCGCCACTGTGAGAGGTCGGGACGACGTCCCGAACGAACGGTTCACCATGCCACTGGCGCCCGAGCTGCGCTGGGAAGGCGAATCGAACGGCCTCGAGTCAGGAGACCTGGCCCACCCCGCACATCCTGAATGCTCTCCGCCCGCCTCCGAGCCGGCTCGAGGCAGCCGAACGGCTCGCCCCGAGGTTCGCCCGGAGTCCGCGGAGAGTCGCACCGTCCCACGCGGGTGGGACAGGAGACTCGAATGCGGCACCTCCTCCTCCGGGGGGCGGCGCTCCTCGCGCTGCTCGCCCCGACCTTTCTGCATGCCCAGCAGAACCCGGTCCAGCTCGACACGCTCTTCGTCACCACATCCACCGCCGTGCCGCGGACGCTCGGCGAACTGGGCAACCACGTCAGCGTCATCGGGCAGGCCGAGATCCGGGCGCAGGGGATCACCCGCGTCGAGGATGCCCTGCGAAGCGCGTCGGGCCTGACGCTCGTGCGGCTCGGGTCGTACGGCGGCGCGACTTCACTCTTCCTGCGTGGCGCCGAGAGCGACCAGGTCCAGGTCCTCATCGATGGCGTGCCGGTGAATCAGCCCGGCGGGTCGATCGACCTCGGCGGGCTCACCGTCGAGAACATCGAGCGCATCGAGGTCGCACGTGGGCCGTCGAGCGCCCTCACCGGCTCCGACGCGCTCGCGGGCGTGATCCAGATCGTCACGAAGGAGGGGCGCGGTGACGTGGCGGGCAGCGTATTCGCCCGGGGCGGCACGTTCGGGCGCGCCGACGCCGGCGTTCAGGTGTCCGGCGGCTCCGACGCCGCCTCCTTCTCGCTCTCGGGGACCCGCTACCGCACCGACGGGATCCTCGCGTTCAACAACGAACACGTGAACACCGTGCTGAGCGGACGGGTGGACGTTCGCCCCGACGGGCGGACCCGCGTACGGGTCGCCGCGAATCTCTCGGACCGGGTCTTTCAGTTCCCGACCGACGGTGGAGGGAACGCCGTGGACGTGAACCAGTTCACCTTCCAGGACCGGAGCGCGCTCTCGCTCGACGTGCAGCGCGAGCTGAGCGACAACCTGGCGCTGAGGCTCCTCGTCACCTCGAGCGACGAGGAGACCGGCACGGACGACCAGGTCGACGATGAGACCGACACCAACTCGTTCACGAGTCTCGCCGCCTTCCGCCGGCTCGGTGCCGACCTCCGGGCCGAGATCGGGCTCGGCGCGTCCACCCTCACACTCGGCGCCGAGTACGAGGAGCAGGACGTCCGCGAGTTCAGCGAGTTCGTCGGCAGCTTCGGCGCATCGGTGGGCCGGAGCGAGAACGAGCGGGACAATGTGGCCGCATACGCCCACTGGTCCGGGTCCCTGGGTCCGGTGTCGACGAATGTCGGTGGCCGCATCGAGGACAACGAGTTCTTCGGCCGGTTCGGGACGTGGTCGCTCGGGGCGGCGCTTCCCGTCTCCGACGAGCTTCGCGTCCGCGGGTCGCTCGGTCGCGGCATCAAGGAGCCGACCTTCCCGGAGCTCTTCTCATCCGGCTTCACCACCGGAAACCCCGACCTGGAGCCGGAGGAGTCCCTCGCGTGGGAGATCGGCGGAGACGTGGTCACGGGCGTGCTCGAACTGCGCGCGACGTACTTCGATCAGGCGATCGAGAATCTCATTCAGTTCACCTTCAGCCCGCCGGAGCCAGGCGACCCCAACTACTTCAACATCGCCGAAGCGTCCACGCGTGGCATCGAACTCGAGGCCGCCACGCAGCTCGGGCCGGTCGACGTCGACGGCGCATGGACGTGGCTCGACACGGAAGTCGTTGACGCGGGCTTCGACTCAGGACCGGGCGCTGTGTTCGTCGAGGGCGAGCAGCTCATCCGTCGCCCCACGCACACGGTCGGGGTCGGCGCCGCGGTGAATCCCGCGCCGGGACTGCGCCTCTCCACCCGCCTGGATCGCGTGGGAGAGCGGGACGACCGCGACTTCTCGAGCTTCCCGGCAACGCCGGTGGTGCTCGACGCGTACGCACTCCTCGACGCCACGGTGTCGTACCTGTTCGCGCCGAACTCTTCGACACCGGTTGAAGTCACCCTCCGCGCCGAGAATTTGCTGGACGAGGACTACCAGGGGGCGTTCGGCTTCGAGGCCCCGGGTCGTGCCCTGACGGTCGGGGTCCGGGCGACCTTCGGGAACTGAGGTGGGAGGTTCCGCCGAACGCGACGAAGCCCGCCGGACTCGAAACGGGTCCGGCGGGCTCCGTTGCAGGACCCGCGTGGCGGGCCCTCCTCTGGTCAGGCGTCAGAGCACCGACGCCACCGGATGCGACTCCATGCCGAACGCTTCCGCCACGCCGTCGTAGACGATCTTCCCACCTACCACGTTCAGGCCGAGTGCGAGAGCCGCGTCCTCCAGGCAGGCGCGCTGCCACCCTTTGGCCGCGAGGGTGAGGGCGTACGGCAGCGTGGCGTTGGTCAGGGCCAGCGTGCTGGTCCGCGGCACGCCGCCCGGCATGTTGGCGACGGCGTAGTGGATCACCCCGTCGACCGTGTAGATGGGGTCGTTGTGGGTCGTCGGCTTGATCGTCTCGACGCACCCGCCCTGGTCCACTGCGACGTCCACGATGACCGAGCCCGGCTTCATGAGCGAGAGGTCCTCACGGGTCACCAGGCTGGGGGCCTTCTTGCCGGGAAGCAGGACCGCACCAACCACCAGGTCGGAGTCCTCGAGCTGCTTCCGAACGGCGTACCGCGTGCTGTAGAGCAGGTTCACGTTCGCCGGCATGACGTCGGACAGGTAGCGCAGGCGGCTCAGATTCACGTCCATGATCGAGACGCGGGCACCCAGGCCGGCGGCCATCTTTGCGGCGTTCACGCCGACCACGCCGCCCCCGAGAATCAGCACCTTGCCGGGCAGCACCCCGGGCACTCCGCCGAGCAGCACGCCGGCGCCTCCGGAGTGGCGCTCCAGGTACTTGGCGCCCTCCTGAATCGCCATGCGACCGGCGACCTCCGACATCGGGGTGAGCAGCGGGAGTTCGCCAGAGGGGTATTCGACCGTCTCGTAGGCGAGAGCCACTGCGCCGGAGTCCATCACGGCCCGGGTCAGCGGCTCGGAGGCGGCGAAGTGGAAGTACGTGTAGAGGAGCTGACCTTCCCGCATGCGGGGCCATTCCGGCTCGATCGGCTCCTTCACCTTGATGATCATCTCGCCACGCGCCCAGACCTCCTCGGCGGTGTCGACGATCTCCGCGCCCGCGTTCTCGTAGAAGTCGTCCGTGAAGCCGCTCGGGAGACCCGCGCCCTTCTCGACGACGACCTGATGGCCGGCGGTAGTGAGCGCCTCCGCACCGGCGGGCGTGAGCCCGACACGGTACTCCTCCGTCTTGATCTCCCTGGGAACCCCGATCAGCATCTCGTCACGTCGTTGGTTGGAATGGCTTCGTCTGGTACGGCGAGCGCTGGATTCTACCCGATCGGACCCAGCGAAAGAAGATAGTGGCGGTCCGGCGCGAGGTACCGCGCCGCGGCGTCCGCGACCCGCTCCGGCGTGACCGCGTCGATCTCGGCCAGGATCGCGTCCACGGTCCGGAGCTCCTCGTCCCGGAGCGCATAGCCCGCGAGGCGATGGAGCTTCGCTCCGGGCGACTCGAGCGCGAGCACCAGCTGCCCGCGCACCTGCTCCTTCACCTGCTCGAACTCGAGCGGCTCCAGCCCCTCGGACGCGATCCTGCCGAGCTCCGCGAAGACGGTGTCGCGCGCGGTCGCCGCGGTCGGCGGCCGGGACCCGACGTACACCCCCGCGACGCCCGCCTCGTCGAAGAACGAGTGGAAGGCGTAGATCGCGTAGGCCAGACCCAGCTGCTCCCGCACCCGCTGGAAGAGGCGCGAGCTCATGCCACCACCGAGCGCCTGCGAGAGCATGAGCAGCGGGTAGCGGTCCGGATGCCGGTGGGGCACGGTGGGCGCGGCGAACACCAGGTGCGCCTGCGCCGTGTCGCGTTCGAGGTGGTCCCAGCCGCGGACGACCTCGTCCGGCGGGAGGATCCCAGGCGCACGGTCACCGCTGTCCGCCTCCCCGAAGCGCGCGCGGGCCGCGGCCACGAAATCGTCGTGTTCGACGTTTCCGACGCCGGCCACGATCAGGTTCGCAGCCGTGTAGCGCGTCGCGTGAATCCCCCGGAGGGTGTCGCCGTCCATCGCGGCCACGCTCTCGGCACTCCCGAGAATGGGCCGCCCATACGGGTGGCCCGGCCAGAACCGCTCGGCGTGCAGATCGAAGACCACGTCGTCCGGCGTGTCCTCCACCGTCGCGATCTCCTCGAGAATCACCTCGCGCTCCAGCTCGAGGTCCTCGTCGCGCAGCAGCGGATGAAGCGTGAGATCCGACAGCACGTCCAGCGCGATGCCCACGTGGCGGTCGAGCACGCGCGCCTGGAACGCCGTGTACTCGCGCGTCGTGAAGGCGTCGAGACTCCCGCCCAGCGATTCGACCTCCAGGGCGATCTCGCGGGGGCCCCGCGTGGGCGTGCCCTTGAACACCATGTGCTCGAGCATGTGGGAAGCGCCGGAGACCTCCGCCCGCTCGTGCGCGGACCCCTGGCGCACCCATACGCCACACGACACCGAACGGGCCCCGGGTACCGGCTGCGTCGACACGGTCAGACCGTTGTCGAGCACGTCCGTGCGTATCTCCGCGCCGTCCTCCACCACCCTGAACGCTCCCCTGAACGCCGAAGGGGGCGTGATCCGCGGATCACGCCCCCCCATGTGGCGGGTCGAGTCGACCCCCTCGGTCACTCGCCGGCTTCCGCGCCCGCGGGCTCGGCCCGCTCCTCGGCGGCTCCGCCCTCGGCCTCCTCGGCCATGGCGGCGCGACGCGAAAGACGCAGACGGCCCTTCTCGTCGATCGACAGCAGCTTGACCCGCGTGATGTCGCCCTTCGTAAGCACGTCCTCCGTCTTCTCGACCCGGCCGTCGGCCAGCTCGGAGATGTGACAGAGGCCCTCGACCCCCGGAAGGATCTCGATGAAGGCACCGAAGGTGGTCGTGTTCTTGACGGGGCCCTCGTAGATCCGACCCACGTCCGGCTCCTGGGTGATGGCCTCGACCATCTCGCGAGCGCGGGCGGCCGCATCCGCCGACACCGCGGCGATCTTGATGAGACCACTGTCGTCGATCTCGATCGTAGCGCCGGACTCGTCCTGGATGCCACGGATCGTCTTGCCCTTCGGCCCGATGACCTCGCCGATCTTGGACGGGTTGATCTGCATCGTCGTGATGCGCGGCGCCCACTCGGAAACCTCGTCACGCGGCGACGAAATCGCCTCGTTCATGAGTCCGAGGATGTGCATGCGGCCCTTGTGGGCGCGCTCGAGCGCCGTCTTCATGATCGCGGTCGTGAGACCCTTGATCTTGATGTCCATCTGGATGGACGTGATGCCCTCGGACGTCCCGGCCACCTTGAAGTCCATGTCGCCGAGGAAATCCTCGACCCCCAGAATGTCGGTCAGGACGGCGACGCGGTCGCCCTCCTTGATCAGCCCCATCGCGATGCCGGCGCAGGCGGCCTTGATCGGAACACCCGTGTCCATCAGCGCGAGCGACGCACCGCAGACCGAGGCCATGGACGACGAGCCGTTCGACTCGAGAATGTCCGAAACGACGCGCACCGTGTAGGGGAAGTCGTCATAGCTCGGAAGGAGCGGCTGAATGGCCCGCTCGGCCAGGTTTCCGTGTCCGGTCTCGCGGCGCGACGTGCCGCGGTAGGGCTTGGCCTCGCCGACCGAGAAGGGCGGGAAGTTGTAGTGCAGCATGAACGACTTCGTGACCTCTTCCGCGTGGTCGATCGAGTCGATGCGCTGCTCGTCGCGCGACGTGCCGAGCGTGGTGGCCACCAGGGCCTGCGTCTGACCGCGCGTGAAGAGCGCCGAGCCGTGCGTCCGCGGGATCACGCCCACATCGCAGGAGATCGGGCGGATGTCGTCGAGGCCGCGACCATCGACGCGCTCGCCGCTGTCGAGGATCTGCGCGCGCATCGTCTGCTTCTCGATACCGCGGAGGATGTCCTCGATGTCGCGCTCGTGTTCGCCGTACGCCTCGTCTTCCTCCTTGAGGCGGGCGACGACGTCCTCTTTCACGGCGGCGAGCGCCTGCTGACGCTCGTGCTTGTCCCCGATGTCGAGCGCCTCCTTCACGCGCCCCTCGGCCATGGTGGTGACCTTCGCGGCAAGCGACTCGTCCGGCACCTTCGGCGTCCACTCCATGTCGGGCACGCGGTGGCCCTCGACGAGCTCCTTCTGGATGTCGATGAGCTGCCGGATGCCCTCGTGGGCGAACTCGATCGCCTCGAGCATGTCCGCCTCGGTCACCTCGAGCGATCCACCCTCGACCATGGTGATCGCGTCCGCCGTACCGGCGACGACGATGTCCATGTCGGAGTACTGGAGCTGCTCGAAGGTCGGGTTCCAGACCAGGTTGCCCTGGATCCGTCCGACGCGCACCGACGCGACGAGGTCGTTGAACGGGATGTTCGACCGGTTCAGCGCGACGCTCGCGCCCAGCAGGGCGAGCACGTCGGCGTCGTTCTCCTGGTCGGCGCTGATGATGAAGCACGCGACTTGCGTCTCGTGCATGAAGCCCTTGGGGAAGAGCGGTCGCAGCGGCCGGTCCGTCAGGCGGGCCGAGAGAATCTCCTTCTCGCCCGGACGTCCCTCGCGCTTGAAGAACCCGCCCGGAATCTTGCCGGCGGCGTAGCTCTTCTCGCGGTACTCGACCGTGAGCGGGAAAAAGGGGAGGTGCGTGGGGCGGTCCTGAACGGTCGCCGCACAGAGGATCATGGTGTCCCCGAACTGCACGGTGCAGGAGCCCGCCGCGAGCTTGGCCATCCGGCCGGTCTCGATGATGAGGGGGCGTCCTGCGAACTGGCGCTCGATGCGCTGGATCATTTCGTCTTCTCTTCTTTCTTGCGTGCTGCCGATGCCCGGCGTGCGTCTCGTGTTGTCGGGCGGTCGGCGGAAATGGTGGCCCGGGTCACATTCCCCAGGCCGGCGTCATGGTCGGGCGGTCACGTTCCGCCCGCCGAATGGCACGAACGCGGCGACAGCGAGGCTGCCACCGCGTTCGGCGAATCAGGTCATCGGCGAAGGCCGAGGTCCGCGATGAGTGCGCGGTACGCCTCGACATCCGTGCTCTCGAGGTACCTGAGGAGTCGACGACGTCGACCGACCATCTTCAGCAGGCCGCGTCGTCCGTGATGATCGTGCTTGTGTGCGTCGAAGTGGTCGCGGAGCGTGTTGATCCGCTCCGTGAGCAGTGCGATCTGCACGGGGGCGCTTCCGACGTCGCCGTCGTGTAGCCGGTACTTCTCGATGATCTGCTGCTTGTCGATGCTCATGTCGTTCTGGGCCTCCTCAGGAGTCGTACGCTGCAAGGGAAGCATCGGGGAGCGCCGTGTGCGCTCCAGCATGGAAGGCTAACGGAGAACTACCCGTCACTCAAGATGTTACGGGCCTCGTCGATGTCCCGCTCCATCTGACGGACCAGGGCGTCCGCGGAGTCGAACGCCTCGACTCCCCGGATGCGATCCACGAAGTCCACGCGGATCCGTTCACCGTAGAGGTCGAGGTCGACATCCAGGAGGTGCACCTCGACGGTCGGCGCGGCGCCCGGGAAGGTGGGCCTGGGCCCGAGGTGCAGGGCGCCCGGCAGCACCCCCCTGCCCCGCACCCATGCACGGACGGCGTACACGCCCGATGCCGGGACCAGCTTGTCGGTGCCGAACCCCGTGAGGTTCGCGGTCGGGAAGCCGAGCGCGACTCCCCGGCCGTCCCCACGCACGACCACGCCCCGAATGGCGTACGGTCGGCCGAGCCCGCGCGCCGCCGCGTCGACCCGCCCTTCGGACACGGCCGTCCGGATGCGGGTGGAGGAGATCGGTTCGCTGTCGGCCTCCACCGGGCCGACCACGTCGACCGCGAAGCCCAATCGCTCTCCCACGGCGCGCAGCGTGTCGACGTCGCCCGACCTCCCGCGCCCGAAGCCGTGGTCGTACCCGATCACGAGCTCCTCGGCGCCCACACCCTCGAACAGCACCTCCTCGACGAACCGCTCCGGCGAGTACCGGGAGAGCTCGCGGGTGAACCGGAGGAACACGGCCCAATCGAGGCCGCTCTCCGCGAGGATCTCCTTCTTCTCCACCGGGGTGGTCAGCAGTCGTGGCGCGTGCTCGGGCCGGACGATCCGGAGCGGGTGCGGGTCGAAGGTGACCAGCACGCTCCGCCGCCCGGTGGCCTCGGCCCGCCGGCGAATCTCACTCAGTACCTCCCAGTGACCGCGATGCACGCCGTCGAAGGTGCCCACCGTGACCACCGCGCCGCGGTCGTGCGGGAGCAGCCGGCCGATCCGGTCGCCGCGCTCCGTCACGGGACCGACCTCGTGCCCCGAGGTCCTTCCCCCACCTCCTCGGGGGTGACGAAGACCTTCCGCGGTCGCAGGGCCTGCTCCTCCACCTCGGCGATGGCGACGAGCGCGCCGTCCAGTGCGATCCGAACCAGCGTCGTCGCAGCGTCCGGACCGACGTCGAGCGGCGACCCGGAGGTGTCGGTCACGGGCAGTCGCTGCCCGAAGGCGAGTCGCCGCGCTCCCTCCCCGTCCACGACGCGCAGGGGCAGGTGCGCCACGGCGTCGAGCGGGTCGATCCAGCGAAGAGGCGCGTCGGCAACCTCGACCGCCTCCATGGACACCGCGTCCTCGAGGCGGACGTCGCCCACGGCCGTGCGCCGGAGCGCGGTCAGGTGGCCTGTCGTGCCGAGCCCGGCCGCGAGGTCGCGAGCGATGGCGCGGACGAACGTGCCCGACGACACGTGCAGGGCGAGCGTCACGTCGGGGAGCGTGACGTCCAACAGGTCCGCGGCGTGAATGGTCACGGATACCGCGTCGAGCCGGACGTCCTCCCCGCGTCGTACTCGGCGGTGGGCCGGCTCGCCGTCCACCTTCTTGGCGGAGAGGGCCGGCGGAACCTGGTCGTGCGTCCCGACCAGCCCGGAGACGGCGTCCCGCACCCGTGCCTCGTCGAGCGTTCGCCAACGGTCGTCGGTGGCGACGACCTCTCCCTCGGCGTCGAACGAGTCGGTCTCGACGCCCAGCCGGATCGTGGTACGGTAGCGCTTGTCGCGCCCCACCAGGAACTGTGAGAGCCGGGTCGCGGGCCCGACGCAGAGCAGGAGGACACCGGACGCCAGCGGGTCGAGCGTGCCGGTGTGCCCGACGCGCCGGGTGTCGAGGGCGCGGCGGACGCGTGCCACGACGTCGTGGGAGGTGGGTCCGACCGGCTTGTCCACGGCGAGCACGCCGCCCGTGGCCGGCACGCCGGGACGATGCACCGAGGGGGGTGCACCGGGCGCGTGATCGTTCACGCCTCGGGCGCGTCCCCGCTGGGCGTCGCCGCGCCCTCGCCGACGTCCTCCGACCCGCCGTCCTCTTCCCATCCGCCGTCGGGCCGGACCTCGTCCAGCAGCGCCTCGATCCGCATCGCCTGCTCGAGGTGGTGGTCCACCACGAACTGCAGTTCGGGCGCGCGACGGATGTGGAGATCGGCGCCGAGCGACTTCCGCAGGAACGGACCGGCGGCTTCGAGGCCGTCGAGGGCATGCCTGCGCGCCTCGTCGTCGCCACGGATCCGGACGAGCACCCGCGCCTGCGCGAGGTCGGGAGACACGCGCACACCGGTCACGGTCACGGCCGCCACGCGGGGGTCGTGGACCTCCCGCTGGAGGCGCAGTGCAATCTCCCGGCGGAACTGCTCGTTGAGGCGTTCCTGACGTCGACTCATGTCGCGCGCCTCCGCGTGGGTGGGGCGTGGTGCCGGATCAGCCGCTGCTCTCGGCGCTGCCCGAGAGCGTACGGGCGATCTCCTCCACCCGGAAGCACTCGATCACATCGCCGACCTTCACGTCGTTGAAGTTCTCGATGCCGATGCCACACTCGAAGCCCTCCCGGACTTCCTTCACGTCGTCCTTGAAGCGCTTGAGCGAACTGAACTCCCCTTCGTACACGACGACGCCGTCGCGCACCAGGCGAGCGTGCCCCTTCCGCTCGATCACGCCGTCCGTCACGTAGCAGCCGGCGATCGTGCCGACACGCTTGATCCGGAAGAGCTCCCGGACCTCCGCCGCACCGAGGATCGTCTCCCGCTCCTCGGGCGACAGCATCCCCTCGAGCGCGTCGCGGATGTCGTCGACCGCGTTGTAGATCACGTCGTACGTGTTGATCTCGATTCCGGCACGGTCGGCCTCCGCGCGGGCACCGGAGTCCGGGCGGACCCGGAAGCCGATCACGACAGCGCCGGCCGTCTCCGCGAGCAGGATGTCCGACTCGTTCACCGCTCCGACGCCGCGGTGAATGATCTCCACCTGCACCTCGGACGTCGAGAGCTGCTCGAGCGCATCCGAGACCGCCTGGACCGAGCCGTCCACGTCGCCCTTGATGACCAGCGGAAGCGCACCCGCGCCGCCATCGGCCACGAGCTGGCTGAAGTCGCCGAGCTTGAGGCCGCGCTCCTTCACGCGGAGCTGCTTCTCGCGCTCGAGGCGCGAGCGGGTCTGGGCCACCTCCGCCGCGTCCACGGCGTCCATGACCTGGAGCGTGTCGCCGGCCTGCGGGACACCACCGGCGCCCAGCACCTGCGCAGGCATCCCCGGGCCGATTTCGTCGATCGGCTGGCCGCGCTCGTCGAGCAGAGCGCGCACACGACCGGCGTGGAGACCCACGACGAAGTCGTCCCCGACGCGAAGCGTGCCCTTCTGGACGAGCGCCGTGACCACAGGCCCCTTCCCCGGGTCGAGCTGCGACTCGACCACCGTCGCATGCGCCTGTCGATCCGGGTTGGCCTTCAGCTCCATGAGCTCGGCCTGCAGGAGAACCTTCTCGAGCAGGTCGTCCATGCCCGTGCCCTTCTTTGCCGACACCTCGGCCGCGAGCACGGTGCCGCCGTACTCCTCGACCTGCACGTCGTGCTGGAGCAGGTCCTGCTTCACCTGCATCGCGTTGGCGGCGGGCAGATCGATCTTGTTGATCGCGACGATCATGGGCACGGCGGCGTTCTTCGCGTGCGAAATCGCCTCGATGGTCTGCGGCATGACCGCGTCGTCCGCCGCGACCACGAGGATCACGATGTCCGTCACGTCGGCGCCGCGGGACCGCATCGCGGTGAACGCGGCGTGGCCCGGGGTGTCGAGGAAGGTGATCGCCTTCCCGCCATCGACCTCGACGTGGTACGCGCCGATGTGCTGCGTGATCCCTCCCGCCTCGCCCGCGATCACGTTCTCGTTGCGGATCCAGTCGAGGAGCGACGTCTTTCCGTGGTCGACGTGACCCATGACGGTCACGACCGGAGGACGGGGCTTCAGGTCCTCCGGATTCTCGACCTCCTCCTCGACCTCTTCCTCCTGCGCGACGTACTCCTCCTCGCGCTCGGCGGTGAAGCCGAACTCGTCGAGAAGCAGTTCGATCTGATCGAAGTCGAGCCGCTGGTTGATGGTCACCATCAGCCCGAGGTTCTTGAACGCGGCCCCGATGATCGACGACGACGACTCGTCCATCAGCTCGGCGAGCTCGGCGACGGAGAGGAACTCGTTCACGCGGATCGTCCGCGCTTCGCGCTCCTTCTCCTCCTGCTCCTCCATCTCCTGGAGCTCCAGCTCCTCCTTCGTGGGGCGGGAGCCGCGGCGCTTCTTCTTCTTGCCTCCGCCACCGCCACCCTTCAGCTCGGCCATGACACGGCTCAGGTTGTCCTGAACCTCGTCCTGGTCCACCCGCCGGCGTCCCTTCTTCTTGCCCTTGCCGCGCCGGCGGCCGTCGGTCGTGTAACCCTCGGCCTGGATCCGGACGGTGCCGCCGGGTCCCGCGCTGGCAGCCGGAGTCGGTGACTTGAAACGGCGTCGGGGCCTCTCGCGTTCGGCCTCGTCGGCGGACTCGCGAGCGGACCGCAGATTCGGCGCCGCGGGTGCCTCGGCCTCGGGCTCGTCGGCCTCCGCCTCGTCCTCGGCCGACGACTCCTCCGCGTCGGCCTCTACCGGGGACGGCTCCTCGTCGACCTCCTCCTCGACCGGCTCGTCCGCCTCTTCCTCCTCCGCCTCAGGCTCGTCCGCATCCTCGGATTCGGCGACGTCGACCTCGACCTCCGCCTCCTCGTCGGCGTCCGCATCGGCGTCCACCGATGAGTCCTCGTCCTCCTCGGATTCTTCCGGCTCCGGCTCGGGAGCGGCTCGACGGCGGCGACGACGACGCGGCTTGGCCGACGCCTCCTCGAGCGCGGCCTCGATCACCTCCGACGCATCCTTCCCGCCGCGCTTCTCCTTCTCGACGCGCGCCAGGACCCGCGCCATGTCCGCGTCGGAGACCTCCGCCTCCGCGTCGGACACGGCGATGCGCATCTTCCGCAAGAACTGCAGAAGAGCATCGGTGTCGACCTTGAGATCCTTCGCCAGCTGCTTGACCTGCATCCGTCAGCCATCCTCGTCCGAGACGGACCCGTCGTCCGGGCCCTCGTCCCCCCGAAGCTCCTCCAGGAGCCGTCGGGCGAACCCGTCATTCGTTATTGCAATCGCGCTGAGTGGAGCGGCTCCGACCGCCCGACCCAGCTCCTCCCGGGTGCCCCATGCCATCGATGGGACCGATCGGTGGCGCAGGAGGTTCGCCACCTTGCCCACCTGCCCCGGCGCCCCGTCCTCGGCCAGGAGGACGAACCGCGCAGAGCCCACGCGCACGGCGTCGCGCACCGCCCCGGTTCCGGTCACCACCGATCCGGCGCGGCGCGCGAGCCCGAGGACTCCGAGGACCTCAGTCCTCGTCGTCCTCGTCTCCATCGTCGTCCGACGCGGCGTCGTCCACGGCCGAATCCTCGGCCGGTTCGCCCTCGTCGTCCGTGTCATCGGATCCGTCGGTCGCGTCGCCCTCGTCCTCGCCGACCTCGGTCACGGTGAGCTGGTCGATGATCTCCACGAGCCCGTCGATCGCCTCGGGGGAGAGGCCCTCGACCTTCTCGAAATCGACCCTCTCGAGGTCGATAATGTCCAGAAAGGTAGTGTACCCGGCGCCTTTCAGGGTCGCCAGCGTGTCGTCGTCGAGGTCCAGCTCGTCGAGGGGGAAGTCGCTCGTTTCGTACGAGTCGCCCGAATCTCGGGACTCGAGCAGCGAGAAGTCCTGCCCCTGCTCCACCCACTCACGCGAGCCGAACAGGTCGATCTGCCAGCCGATGAGCTGAGAGGCGAGCCTCACGTTCTGCCCGTTCCGTCCGATGGCCAGCGAGAGCTGGTCCTCGTCGACGATGGCCGTGATCACCTGCCGTTCGGCGTCCGAGATCACCTTCGAGACGCGCGCCGGCGCAAGCGCGCGGCGGGCGAACACCTCCGGGTCGGGGTGCCAGGGCACGATGTCGATGCGCTCGCCACCCAGCTCCGACACGACCGCCTGCACGCGCGAACCCTTGAGGCCCACGCACGCGCCCACCGGGTCGATCGACTCGTCCCGGCTCGAGACCGCGATCTTCGTACGGCCACCGACCTCACGGGCGATCTCACGGATCTCGACGATCCCCTGGTAGATCTCCGGCACCTCGAGCTTGAAGAGCGCGGCGACGAACAGTGGATCGGCCCGGGACAGAATGAGCCGCGGCCCCTTCGGCGACTCGTCCACCTTCTTGAGAACGGCGCGGATCGACTCGCCCTGGCGGAATCGCTCGCGGGGGTTCTGATCCTTCCACGGGATGATCGCGTCGGCGTCGCGGTTGAGGTTGAGCATCACGACGAGCTTGCCGCGGTCGCTCTGCTGGACCTCTCCCGAGAGGAGTTCACCGACCCGGTCGGTGAACTCGTCGCGGATCTTTTCCCGCTCGCCCTCACGAACGCGCTGGACGATCCGCTGCTTCATCGCCATGACGGCGTTCCGACCGAACTGCGTGAAGTCCACCGGGACCTCCATCACGTCGCCGACCTCGAACGTCTCGTCGTCCCAGCGCGCCTCCTCGAGGGAGATCTCGGACGACTCGTCCTCAACGGCCTCGACCACGCGCCGGAGCACGACGATGTCGAACTCACCGGTCTGCTTGTCGATGTCGATCTCGGCCTCGACGTTCGGCCCGTAGAGGCGCGCGAGTCCCGCGACGATCCCGTCCTTCAGGAGGTCGGTGACCTCGTCCGGATCGAGATCCTTCGTGGCACCGATATCGGCCAGCGCAGCGATGATCTGTTCGGCATTCGGCATATGTCCCCCCGCGTCCTTCTCGTTCCGTCGCTGTCCGACCCCTCTCGCGCGCCAACCCGGCAGGTGTGGCGACCCGAGCGCGTCACTCCCAGCGGTAGACGACGTTGGCGCGAACGATCTCGTCGCGCGGCACGTCGAACTCACCGCTCTTGTTGCGGAGGCGGACGATCTCGCGATCGCCGTCCCGCACCAGGCCGAGCAGCTCGCCCTCGATCCGCCGAGCCTTCCCGGCCAGAATGCCGTCGCCCTTCACCGCCACCCACTGGCCCGCGAAGCGATCGAAATCCTTCGCACGCACGAGCGCGCGGTCGACGCCGGGCGACGACACCTCCAGCACGTACTTCTCCGGCACCGCCTCGAGGGTGTCCAGCCAGGGCTCCAGGCCGCGGCTCGCCGCGGCGCAGTCGTCCAGCGTCACCCCCGAATCCAGTGCCGATTCGCCCGGTCGGTCGATGCGCAGACGGATGATCGGCCGGCGGGCACTCCCCGCCCACTCGATCTCGACCAGCTCGAACCCGAGCTCCGCGACGCGCGTGTCCATCTCGTCCGCGACCTCGGGAATCGGCTTCGCCATGCCCCGTCCTCCGCCTCGAACCCTGACTCAGGGCGAATAAAAAAGCGGGGGCCAACCGCTCCCCCACTTCGTCACGTCGCCCTCAGGGGGCGACCTTTCGAGGCCTGAATATATCCCCGATTCAGGGTCTCTTCAAGATCCGCCCGGGCCCGGCTCCTCCGCTGCGGGGGCGTCCGAATCGCTCGAGGAGTCCCCGAGCCGGGCCTCGAGCCGGGCCACCCGCGCCGTGAGGTCGTCGAACTCGGCCTGAGTCACGAAGTCGAACCGCTCGCGGGCATCCGCGGTGGCGGTTCGCGTCCGATCGGCCGCCGACCTGAACATCTCGCGCGCCTTCTCGGCGGACACGTCGCCCCGCTCGCGCGCCTCGGCGATCGTCTCCTCGAGCGAAGCACGGAAGGCATGGAGGGTCTCCATCAGGCGGTCCCGGGGCGACCGCGCGGAGTCCTCCGTTCCTTCCTGCTCGTCCTGCTCGTCCTGCTCCGGCGGATCCCCGTCGGCCCTGCCCTTCCCGGGTCCCTCGCTCTCTCCGCTCTCGCCCATCGGTGCTCCTTCGTGGTGGCGTGGTCCATGTCCGACCCTCCGTACGGGGCCCCATGGCCGGGGGTTTCCCCTCCCGCCTCAGTCCTCCGTGCGCCGGATGTGCGCGCCGAGCGCGCGCAGCCGAGCGTCGATGGCCTCGTAGCCACGTTCGATCTGATGGATGTTGTGGATCTCGCTCTCGCCCTCCGCGCCGAGCGCCGCGAGCAGGAGCGCCATTCCGGCACGGATGTCGGGCGACTCGAGCTTGCTCGCCCGGAGTCGGCTCGGCCCGACGACCACCGCGCGATGCGGGTCGCACAGGATGATCCGGGCGCCCATTCCGACGAGCTTGTCGGTGAAGAACATCCGCGATTCGAACATCTTCTCGTGCACCAGGATCGTGCCTTCGCACTGGGTGGCGGTGACGAGCGCGATGGACGTGAGATCCGCGGGAAACTGCGGCCACGGCCCGTCGTCGATCTTCGCGACCGCCCCGAACGCGTCCTGCCGGATCCGACACCCGCGATCGCCGTGCGCCACCAGGTCGGTCCCTTCCACCGTGCACTCCAGCCCGAGTCGCCCGAAGCCGACCAGCGTCGAATCGAGGTGCTGCAGCGGCGCGTCCTCGATGACGATCCGTGACCGTGTCACGGCCGCGAGGCCCATGAACGATCCGGTCTCGATGTGGTCCGATCCGATTCGGTAGGTGCAGCCCCCGAGCCGATCGACGCCCTCGATCTCGAGGTGGCCGGTCCCGACTCCCGAGATCCGGGCGCCCATCGCCACGAGCTGGTGGCAGAGGTCCTGCACGTGGGGCTCGGCGGCCGCGTTCCGGAGCCGCGTCGTGCCCTTCGCCAGCGCGGCGGCCATCACGGCGTTCTCCGTACCCGTGACGGACGGTTCGTCGAGGAACACGTCGGCGCCCTCGAGCCGATCCGCGTGGATCGAGTAGTCGTCGGTGAGCTCGACCTCGGCGCCCAACGCGCGGAACGCGAGGAAGTGCGTGTCCATGCGACGCCGTCCGATGACGTCACCCCCGGGAGGCGGAAGCTGGACCGCACCGAACCGAGCCAGCAGCGGACCGGCGAGCAGGAGCGACGCGCGAATCCGAGCCGCCATGCGACGATCGACGTTCCCGACCTCGACACCCGACGCGTCGATCCGGACGGTGTGATCTTCCGTCCATTCGTGGGATGCCCCCAGCGAGTCGAGGATGTCGAGGAGGGTCAGGACGTCCCGGATCCGCGGCACGTTCTCGAGTTCGACCGGTTCCTCCGTCAGGAGGGCCGCAGCGATGCATGGAAGGGCGGCGTTCTTGTTGCCGGCCGGGCGGATGCGGCCATGCAGGGGGTGTCCCCCCTCTACGATGAAGGTCGACATGGCGTCGGTTCGGACGGCCTTGAGGATGGGTGCGGGTGAGGCGTCGACGGTCGTGCGGGCGGGAACATATCCGTCGCTTCGGCGGGGCAGCAACCGGGACATGAAGCGCTCCGGGCGTGTGGGTACGACGGGCGTGCAGCGGACACATCGGAAAGAGTGCACGATGCGTGCCGACCGGTCCCGGCTCGACGCCGGGCCGGACGCGTTGACAGCCCCGCGGAGCCCGGGACAGGATGCACCCATGCCTCTTCGAGACCACCCGCACGTCGGCCCGGGACGCGCTCCGCTTCGCCTCGTTCTTGCCCAGACGGATGCGGTCCGGGGTGAGTCGGCCGTGAACGCGGCGAACCTCCAGCGCACGATCGACGAGGTCGGTGCCGGAGGCCCGACCCTCCTCGCGTTCCCCGAGCTGGCGCTCACGGGCTACGGCCTCGGTTCCCGCACCGCGGAGCTCGCGCGGCCGTCGGACGAGCCCCCACCCGTCCGAACGCCGGAGGGACAGGTGGCCCTCTTCGGACATCCGGAGATCGCGGCCGATCATCGGATCTACAACGCCGCCGGGGCGGTCGCCGGCGAGCGCTGGATTCATCGGTATCGGAAGTGCTTCCTGCCGACGTACGGCACCTTCGACGAGGGGCGATTCTTCGCGCCGTCGGGCGTCGGCCCGGAGGTGTTCGAGGTCGGAGGGTGGTCGATCGCCGTTCTCGTCTGCGAAGACCTCTGGCATCCGTCGCTCACCTATCTCGCGGCGCTGCGCGGAGCCGACCTCGTGGTGGCGCTCGCCGCTGCGCCGGGGCGATCCCCCACCCCGTCCGCGTCCGGCGCCCTCCCCGCCTTCGCGTCGATGGATCGCTGGGTCGCCATGGCGTCCGCCCTCGCGACCTTCCATCAGGTCTGGGTAGCCGTCGTGAACCGGACCGGGGTCGAAGGCGGCATCACCTTCGCGGGCGGATCGTTCGCGATCGGACCCGACGGCGCGCTTCTCGGCCGCCTCGGCCCGGAGCCGGACGGGCGACTGGAGGTGACGCTCGAGCGGGAGACGCTGCGCCGGGCGCGGGCTCGCTTCTCGCACCTCCGCGACGAGGACGGCTCGCTCCTGTTGCGCGAGCTGGAGCGGACGCTGCGACGATCGAGCGGCGACGACCGCGCGGGCGGCTGAGGTGGATGCGCTGCGGACGGTCGTGCTCGGGGTGATCCGGGAGGCGATGCGCGAGCGGGGGCTTTCCGCCCTCGTGGTGCTCCGGCCCGGCACCGACGGGCACGACCTGGTCATGGAGTGGACCTCGGGCCTCGACGCGACGGCGGCGGACCGCGCGCCCGCCGACCGGGCCGCGCTGGTACTCGATCCCGCCGCAAAGGAGGTGCTCCTGCTGGAAGGGCCGATGCCCGGAGCCGAGCTGCTCCCGCTCGGCGACGTCTGGGGGAGCCAGGTGAGCGCCCGCGACGCCGCCGGAGCTCGGACACCGCTCGAGCGAGCCCTCGCCGATGCGTTCGAGTCGGCGGCCGGACTGGGCGCGCTCGAGGCCCACCTGTCCGCGGACGAGGCCGCGGAGGTCCGCAGGAGGCTCCTTCGCGCCGCGCCGCTCCTGCGCCCTCCGCTCGTGCCCAAGCTGACCGAGTGGACGCCCGGGATCGATCCCGGACCGTGACCGGACCGCTCCCCCGCCGCCCTCCGAGGTGGCTCACGACCGAGTCTGGGGCGTAGACTACGGCATGATCATCCACTCGCTGCTCCAGGCCTCGCCCGCCACGCGGGACGGTCTGTCGATCGCCGCCGACATCGCGCTGGTCGGACTCGGCGCCCTCGCACTGGTCGCCGCCTTCGCCGTCGTGGTGCTCCTGCTGCAGCTCCGCCGCCTCGGGACCCAGATCGCGGCGCTCGGGCGGGAGCTGAACGGCAAGGTCGATCCGGTGGTCGAGAAGTCGCGGACGGTGGCCGCCAACCTCGAGTTCATCTCCGCCTCCGTGCGAACCGACGTCGAGAAGGTCACCGGTGCGGTGCGACAGCTGTCCGAGCGCCTCGAGCAGGCCTCCGACCACATGGAGGCGCGGATCGACGAGTTCAACGCGCTGATGGAGGTCGTACAGGGGGAGGCCGAGTCGACCTTCCTCGACACGGCATCGGCCGTCCGGGGCGTCAAGGCGGGCGCGCGACGTCTCTCGCGGGACTCCGAAGAGGGGGACCTCCACCGGTGACGCCGGGCCGGACGACGGTGATCGTCCTCGTCGCACTGGGCTGGCTCGCGATCCCTGACCCACTCCTGGCCTGGGGGCCCGGAACGCACGTGGCGCTCGGCAATCTCGTGCTCGCGGCGGGCCATCTGCTGCCACCCGCCGTGGCCGGGCTCATCGGACGCTTCCCGGTCCACTTTCTCTATGGATCGGTCGCGGCCGACATCTCGCTCGCGAAGAAGTACGCGCCCGAGGGGCGCCACTGCCACCACTGGCACGTCGGCGAGGAGATTCTGGACGAGGCCGACACCGACCCGCTCCGGGCCGTCGGGTTCGGCTATCTCGCGCACCTCGCCGCCGACACGGTGGCGCACAACCTGTACGTGCCGCGACGACTCCTCTTCACCACGACCACGGCCGGGATCGGGCACACCTACTGGGAGCACCGGATGGACGTGCATGTGGGCGAGGAGTTCCTGCGTGAAGCCCGGCGCATCGTGACGCGGCACGATCACGCGGCGGCCGACGAACTCATGGACCGGGTGCTCGCCTCCACGCTGTTCAGCTTCCGGACCAACCGGCTGTTCTTCCGCGGGATGATCCATGCGTCGGCCGACCAGCGGTGGATCCGGCTCTTCGACCAGATCCTCAGGCGCTCGCGCTACGACGTGACCGACGACGCCGTGGCTCGTTACCTCGCGCTGTCGTTCGACGCCGTCGTCGACTACCTGCGCGATCGTGAGGAGTCGGCGCCCGCGCGCCTCGACCCGATCGGCGACGAACGCCTCCACCTGGCCGCGTCGCTCAGACTCGACATGTTCGCCGCCCGCCGACGCCGCGACGAGGCTCGGCTCCGTGAAACCGCCGACCGGTTCTTCCCACTTCCCACCGAGGCGCCTCGCTGGTGGTCCGAGCGTGAGGCCGCCACTCACCCACGGCAACGCACATGAGACGCACGCCGCCTACCCTCGCCCTCTCCGTCGCCGACGAGCTGGTGGCGGAAGGACTCTGGCTGGAGTGGCCCTACCTCACTCACCGCTACGGCGACGAGTTCAACCGGTCAGGTAGTACTCCAGGGTCGCCACCACGCGCACCGTCTTCCGCCGCTGCTCCGACTCCGACACGCCTGGTGCCCGATCGAAGGGCAGAATCTGGAAGACACCCTGATTCGCCCTCCGGATGCCGTCCAGGCGGTCGCCCGAGTCGTCGGCGAAGCGCTGGGCGGCCCGGCGGGCGTTCTCCGTCGCGAGCGTGATCATGCCCGGCTTGATCTCCGAGAGGCCGGTGAAGACGTAGGTCGGGCGCGAGTATCCCCAGCCCCGCTCGGCCGTGAGGGGCACGCCCTCGGCGAGCAGTCGACCAGCCTCCTGCGACGCGGCATGGACGGCGCCCACGTCGGTCGATCGGACCATGAGGGTATGGGACACGACGAAGCGCGGCCCCCGGTCCGCGGGTGACCCCACGTACTGCGCCGCGCGGTCCTGCACCTGCGTGCCCTGCCGGCTGACCTGCGCGGAATCGAGTCCGAAGTCGGCCAGGAATCGGAGCACGCGGGTGACATACTCGTCGACCTCGGCCTGCGCCGCCTCCAGCCGGTCGGCGGGGGTCGAGACGGTGATCGACCAGAAGGCGAGGTCCGCGTCCACCTCCTGCTCGGCCACCCCCTTCACCGTGACGTATCGGTCCGCTCGTTTCGAGTCGACCAGCGCCGCGCCCACGAGCACGGCGCCAAGCGCCAGCCCGGCGGCGATCAGGAGAGCTGAAACCGGGGAGGATGTCGGGGTGGCCATCGGATGCTCCGGGCACGAAGGGAACGGATGCCCCCCGGGGAGCAAGTCGGATGCCAGTTCAGAACCAGTCCTTCTCGAGGTCCGCGTACCGGATGAGCAGCTTCTTCCGGCCCACTCCGTCGAAGTCGACGGTGACCTTGGTGTCCTTCCCGAAGCCGCTGATCTCGACGATGCTGCCCGATCCGAACTGGGGGTGCGCGACGCGCTCGCCCTTCACGTAGCGCGGCGCGTCCGGGTCCGCGGGGGCCTCCTCGACCTCCACGTATCCTCCATCGGTCTGGAAGCCGTCTCGCCCACGCTCTCCGCGTCGGCGTCGGTGCGGCGTCGATCCGGCGGATGCGTTCAGGACCGGCGTGCGGATCTCGTCGACGAGCTCCTCGGGCACCGACTCCGCGAACGGGCTCAGGCGCCCGAACATGAAGTCGCCGGCGCGACGGCGCTGGCGCGCGTGGGTGAGGAACAGCTTGTCCTTCGCGCGCGTCACCCCGACGTAGAACAGCCGCCGCTCCTCCTCCATCTCCGCGGGCTCGTCGTAGGCGCGTGAGAGCGGAAAGAGGCCGTCCTCGAGCCCCGCGATGAACACCACCGGGTACTCGAGCCCCTTGGCGTTATGGAGCGTCATGAAGGTGACGGTGTCGGCGTCGGGATCCACGCGATCGATGTCGGCCACGAGCGCGACCCGCTGGAGGAACAGGTCCAGTTCGCTGAAGCCGTCCAGGTCGTCCGCCTCCAGCTCCTCGATCAGCTCCACGTCGAACTCGAACGCACCGGCGACCAGCTCCTTCACGTTCTCGACGCGGTCGTCCCCCTCGGGGCCCTCGTCGCGGAGCGCCATGTAGAAGTCCGTCGCGTCGATCAGCTCCTCGAGAATGTCCCCGACCCGCATCTTCACGGCACGCGCCGAGAGCCCACGGATCAGCTCCGCAAACTTCTCCAGCTGGCGGGCACCGCCGGACGGCACATCCGACGACTCGGTCGCGACGGCGGCGGCCTCGAGCAGCGACAGCTCACGCTGGGCCGCGAAGGTCTTCAGACGCTCGACGGACGTCGCCCCGATGCCCCGCTTCGGCGTGTTGACGCAGCGCTCGAAGGCGTCGCCGTCGGCCGGATTCGAGATGAGCCGCAGGTACGCCAGCACGTCCTGGATCTCGCGCCGCTCGTAGAAGCGCACGCCCCCGACGATCTGATACGGGAGCCCCTTCTGCCGGAACGCGTCCTCCATCGCGCGGGACTGCGCGTTGGTCCGGTAGAGGATCGCGAAGTCCCGGTAGTTGTGGAGGCCGGGTCCGTGCTCATAGCGGCGCTCGATCTCGTCGGCGATCCACCGGGCCTCGTCGCGCTCGTCGAAGCACTCGACGCGAGTGATCTTCTCGCCCCCGTCGCGGTCGGTCCGGAGCGTCTTGCCCTTGCGGTCGCGATTCTGGGCGATGACCGCGTTGGCCGCGTTCAGGATCACCGCGCTCGACCGGTAGTTCTGCTCGAGACGGATGACGCGCGCACCCTCGAAGGTCGACTCGAACCCGAGGATGTTCCGGATATCGGCCCCGCGCCAGCCGTAGATCGACTGGTCATCGTCGCCGACCACCATGAGGTTCTCGTGGCCCTCCGCCAGCAGTTCGAGGAACCGGAACTGAGCGTGGTTCGTGTCCTGATACTCGTCCACGAGCAGGAAGGCGAACCGCTTCCGGTACCCGTCGAGGATCTCGGGATGGGTGTTGAACAGCTCGACCGGTTTCACGAGCAGATCGTCGAAGTCGAAGGCGTTCTGGGCCTTGAGCTGGCTCTGATAGACCGGGTAGACCCGGCTCACGGTCCGGACGAACAGGTCGAAGCTGCCCTCGTTCTCGCGGATGAACCGCTCGGGTCCGATGAGGCTGTTCTTGGCCGCGCTCATCTCCGAGCGCACGGCCTTCGGGCTCCACTTCTTCGGGTCGATGTCGACCTCTTCCTCGGCCCGTTTCACCTGCCGGAGACTCTGCTCCGCGTCGAAGATCGAGAACTCGTTCGTCCAGCCGAGGCGATGCGCGTGCCGCCGGAGGATCCGCGCACCGAGGGCGTGGAAGGTCCCGACCCACATCCCGCGTGGCGCGCCGCCCAGCAGCCCGCCGATGCGCTCCCGCATCTCGCCGGCGGCCTTGTTCGTGAAGGTGACGGCGAGGATCCGGTCGGGCGGGACCCCGTGTTCGAGCACGAGGTGCGCGATCCGGGTGGTGAGGACGCGTGTCTTCCCGGAGCCCGCCCCCGCGAGCACCAGCGCGGGCCCGTGGACGTGCTCCACCGCCTGCCGCTGCTCGGGGTTCAGCTGGTCGAGGTCGACGGATGTGGCGGAGAACACGGGCGTGGAACGGACCTCTCGGAGCTGGAGCGATGGGGCGGCCGTCGTGCGGACCGGCCGCCGGAGTGACCGACGCCGACCGGCGTCCGATCAGGTGGCCACCGGAAGGTAGATGACGAACGTCGCACCTTCCGCCGCGCCCTCCAAGAGCTCGATGCGCCCTCCGTGCACGCCCTCCACGATCCGCCGCGAGAGCGCGAGTCCCACGCCCCAGCCGCTGGACTTGGTCGTGACGCCCGGGTCGAAGATCCGGCTGCGCACCTCCGGGTCGACCCCGGGCCCGGTGTCGGAGATCCGCACCGCCACGTACTGGTTCGCGGCGTAGGCCCGGAGGTCGATCCGGCCGCCCGTTCCGGCCAGCGCGTCGAGCGCGTTCTTCACGACGTTCTCGAGCGCCCACGCCAGAAGCACGTCGTTCCCGAGGACGTGGGGAAGGTCGTCGTCGACGTCCATCCGTAGCTTCACGCCCTTCCCCAGCCGCGGGAGCCGCGCCGTCAGGTAGGCCTCGAGATCGCGCACCAGCTCACGCACCTGCATCGGCTCCAGCTCGGGCTCGCGCCCGATGAGCTCGAACCGGTGGGAGATACGCTCGAGCCGGTGCAGGTCCTCCTCGAGCGCATCGGCCACCTCGGCCTCCCCCAGCGAGCCCGGGCGCTCCGTCTCTGGGATGCGCATGACCTCGAGCCACCCCTGGAGGGAAGAGATCGGGGTCCCGAGCTGATGGGCGAGCTCGCGCGCCATCGACGTCCAGGCACGCTCCGCCTCCGCACGCCGCTGGGTACGGATCACGCCGAACCCGATCAGCACCGTGATCAGGAGGCCGCCCGCCTGCAGCCACGGGATCCAGACGAGGTTCCGGATCGCGGGAGGGTCACCGAAGTGGAGGTGGTCACCGCGCGGATCCCCGATGGGGGGACGGCGTGCGTCCAGCCGTCGCGCGTAGGCGCGCACCCGGTCCTGGCCATCCGCCGTCTCGATGTCGGCCTCGAAGGGCAGATCCCGCACCAGGAGCACGGTGTCGCCGGGTCCGCTGACGACGATCGGAATCCGCTGTTCGTCGAGGATCCCGATGATGTCGAAGAGCGTCGTCTCGAGGTCGGGGTCGGGATCGGCGGCGGCCGCGAAGGCCTCGTCGTAGAGCTCGGCGTACGTCTCGGCGTCGGCGCGCAGCGCGGTGACGATGCGCTGCGTGTACACGAGATACCACCCGAGCAGGACGACGAAGAGTATGGCGAGCGCGACCGGCCACCGACGTTCCACGTCAGCGCTCCGCGGCCTCGATGCGTTCGAAGCCGATGTAGTCGACGAGGACCGCCGGGATGTCGACGCCGCCGTCGGCCCGCTGATACGTCTCGAGGAGCGCCGCCATGACACGGGGCAGCGCGAGGGCCGACCCGTTCAGCGTGTGAACGTACCGCGGCTTCTCACCCGGAGCCGGTCGATAGCGGATGTCCACCCGGCGCGCCTGGAAGTCGGTGAACACGCTGACGCTCGACACCTCGAGCCACTGCTCGACGCCCGGAGCCCAGACCTCCAGGTCGTACGTCTTCGCGGACGAGAAGCCCAGGTCGCCGGTCGCGAGGAGGACCCGCCGCCAGCGGAGTCCCAGGGCGTCGAGGAGCCACTCGGCTTCCTCGGTCATCTCCTCGAGGGCGTCCGCGCTGCGCTCCGGCGTCTCGTAGCGCACGAGCTCGACCTTGTCGAACTGGTGGACCCGGAGCAGGCCACGCGTGTCGCGTCCGGCCGCACCCGCCTCCCGACGGAAGCAGGGCGAGCACGAGGTGTAGCGCACGGGCAGGTCGTCCGCGTCCAGAATCTCGCCCCGGTGCATGTTCGTGATCGGCACCTCGGCCGTCGGAATCGCCCACAGGTCGTCCCGCTCGGTGTGGTACGACTCGTCCGCGAACTTCGGTAGCTGCCCCGTGCCCGTCAGCGACTCGGTGGTGACCAGGTACGGGACGCGCAGCTCGACGTAGCCGCTCTCGCGGGTATGGCGATCGAGGAAGAACGCGATCAGTGCGCGCTGGAGTCGGGCTCCGTCGCCCACGAGGACGGGAAAGCCCGACCCGGAGATCCTGGCGCCGCGCGGCAGATCCAGGATCCCCAGCGCCTCGGCCAGCTCCCAGTGGGGTCGGGGCTCGAAGTCGAACGTCGGGATGTCTCCCCGGGCGTGGACCACGCGATTGGCCGACTCGTCCCCCGGTGGCACGTCCGGCAGCGGGGGGTTGGGCAGCCCGACCAGCAACGCCTCGATCTCGGCCTCGGCCTTGCGAACCCGTTCATCGATCCGGTCGATCTCGTCGCCGAGATCACGCATCTCCACGATGATGGCCGACGCGTCCTCGCCCGCCCGCTTGAGCTCGCCGATCCGCTTCGAGGTGGCGTTGCGACGCGCCTTCAGGTCGTTCACCTCCGTGAGGCCCTCCCGTCGCGTCGCGTCGGCCTCGAGGATCCGGCGGAGCACGACTCCCGGATCCTCGCCGCGCGACGCGAGCGCCGCTCCGATCTCCTCCGTGCGTTCGCGGAGGTCGGCGAGGTCGAGCATCAGTTCGTCTCGTTGGGAACCAGGTTCCGGTCGTTGCACGCCGGGCTCGACTCGTAGAAGAACTCGATGGTCCGCGCCTCCAGATCGACCGCCGTGGGCTGGATCTTGGCGTAGTAGACGCAGAGTTCCGAGAAGAAGCCGCGAAGCTCCCGCGAGCGGAGCGCGTAGGTCTGGCCCACCTCGACGGGAATCGCCTGGGTGCGGAAGTAGAGGGCCGTGTCGGCCGGCGCCTCGGTCACGTCGTCGAACGACACGCCGGTGATGGGTGCGATAGCGGCGCGGGACTCGATGCCGAGCACGCCGGGCGGAACGAAGAGGGCCCGTGTGCCGTCGTCGTCCACCGCGATGTCCCACGTGCCGGTCGACCCGATGCCCTCGACGACCTGCTGCAGCCGGTTCACGAAGTCGAAGGCCGACGCGAGGCCGACCTCCGGCCGCGCCAACGAATAGAGCGTCACCGTGTCGATGTCGGACGCCCACCGGACCTCGAACGGGTCGTCGCCGCACGCGCCGAGCCCCAGCGTCGACAGACCGACGCATGCGGCGAGGAGAAGGCGATGGTCGAGCCGGACGTTGGAGCGCATGGTCGGTGCGGGCGGGTGAGCCGGAGGGTGAGCCGGCGGGTGAGCCGGCGGTCGTGGAACGGGCCGGCGTCGACCGACAACGCTACCCATACGCGCGAACTCCAGTCAACCCCGGAAAGCCCTTGTCATTCTTGACTATCCAAAACCTCACGGGTACGTTCCGCCGCGTATTTTCCTCCCGTCGTGACACGCCGTGAACGCACCCTCTTCCCCATCTCGACGCAGGGCGCTGGTGGCGGACGACGAGCCGCATATCCGGAGGGTGCTCACGACCCTCCTCGAGTCGGCCGACTTCGAGGTGGAGGCCGTCGCGGATGGTCGGCGTGCCCTCGACCGCCTCGAGACCGAGGATCGGTTCGACATCGTGGTGACCGACCTGATGATGCCCGTGATGGACGGTCTGGCGCTCCTTTCGGCCACCCGCGATCTGGCGAGTCGCCGGGACCTCCCCATTCTCATGCTCACTGCCAAGGGGCAGGATGCCGACTGCGAGGAAGCCTACGCCCGCGGGGCGTCCGATTTCATGACGAAGCCGTTCAGCCCCAAGAAGCTCCTCGCCCGGGTTCGTGACCTTCTCGACTGACATCGGGCGGCCGGGCCCGTGGGTGACCATCCTCGCCGGCGGCGTGGGATCCAGGTTCTGGCCCATGAGCACCCCGGCCCGACCGAAGCAGCTTCTCGCGCTCGCCTCCGAACGGCCGCTGATCCGCGACACCTTCGATCGCGCGCTCCGGCTCACCCGGCCGGGGCGGGTCCGCATCCTGACCGGACCGGCGCTCGTGGATCCGTTCCGCAGCGTCCTCCCGGACCTGGACGAGGGCGCCTGCATGGTCGAGCCTCGCGCCCGCGGCACTGCTCCCGCGCTGGCATGGGCGGCCTGGGCAGCGCTGCGGGAGGACCCCGACGCGGTCATGGTCTCGCTCCACGCGGATCACCGGGTCGAGCCCGAGTCCGCATTCACGGCGCTCCTCGCGGACGCCGTCGCGATCGCAGCGGCCAGCGGTGCCCTCCTGACCGTGGGTGTCCCCCCGACCCGGCCGGAGACGGGGTACGGGTACATCCAGCCCGGCGCCGAGATCGCCGCAGAGGGCGGGACCCGCGCCCGAGCCGTGGCGGCGTTCCACGAGAAGCCCGACGCCGCCACGGCGGAGGCCTACGTGGACGCCGGCCACCTCTGGAACACCGGGTTGTTCGTCTGGCGGGCCGATCGCTTTCTCGACGAGGTTCGTGAGCACGCTCCGGACGTCGGCGCGGCCCTCGACCATCTCGAAGGGGGGGACGTGAACGCCTACTTCGATGCCGCGCCCCACATTTCCGTCGATCACGCCGTGCTCGAGCGATCGGCTCGCGTCGCGGTGGTGGACGCGACCTTCGCCTGGGACGACGTCGGAAGCTGGAGCGCCCTCGCGCGGACGCGCCCGTCGGACGCCGACGGAAACGTGGCCGTCGGACCGGTGCACGTGGCCGACGGGCGGCGAAACATCGCAGCCTCCGACGCGGATCCGGTTGTCCTGTGGGGCGTCGACGACCTCGTCGTGGTGAGCGCCTCCGGCGTGACGTTCGTGACGACCCGCGAGCGAGCGCCCGACCTTAAGCGGCTTCTCGTCGAACTCCCCGACACGGTCAGGAACCCGAACACATGAGCCGCCTCATCCTGGTCGAGCGTACGCCGGGGCCGGCGTGGTCCGTGGTGACCTCGACGCGCCCGATCGCCTCGCTCCGCTTCGGCGCCGACACCCTGTCGGATCGCATCGCGCGCTGGTCTGGCGCGGACTGCGACGGTGCACTCCTCCGGGGCGCGCTGGAGGGCTTCGAGGAGGAAGGCTCGATCCGTGGCGTATCGGCCCCGCCAGCCGCGGGATCGGGCGGCACCCTCTTCTGGAACAGCCGGGCCGTGCCATCCGTCGGCACGCCGCGCCCCGAGTTCGGTGAGCGGCCCGCGGTGATCGAGATCGACGGCCGTTACGCCGGTCTCTGGCTTCCCCCCGGTCGCCCCCTTCCGCCCTCCGCCGGCGACCTCCCCGACGGACGCTCCCCCGCCGACCGCCCCGGGCTCACCGCCGACGACGGCGACGTCCCGGTGCGGCGCGTGGACGGCGTGTGGCTCGACGGGCCCTGGGACCTCATCGCCCACAATCGGCGGTTCCTCGCGGCCGATCTCGAGGCGTTCCACGGGCTCGGCACGGACGGTACGCCGACCCATCACCGGTACGAGGGAAACCCGGGGGTCTGGGTCGAACGGCACCATCCGATATGGGTCGAGGACGACGTCGACATCGGTCCAGGCGTCGTGATCGACGCCCGCGAGGGTCCGATCAAGCTCGATCAGGGCGTGCGTGTCTCCGGTCCGGCGCGGCTCGTGGGTCCGCTCCACCTCGCGTGGGACAGCTGGATCCTCGGCGGATCCGTGGCGACGAGCTCCATCGGACCCGTGTGCAAGGTGCACGGCGAGGTATCGGACTCGGTCCTGCTCGGATGGTCCAACAAGGCCCACGCCGGACATCTCGGCCACGCGCTGCTCGGACGGTGGGTCAACCTCGGGGCGCACACCTCGAACTCCGACCTCCGCAACGACTACGGCTCCGTGAAGGTGCAGATCGACGGCGAACGGGTCGACACCGGCATCACCAAGCTCGGATGCATGATCGGGGACCACGTGAAGACCGGGATCGGCACGCTCCTGCCGACGGGCGCGATGGTCGGCGCGGGCACGCAGATCGCCACCGGGGGCTTCACGTCGGCGAGCGTGCCCCCGCTCTGCTGGGTCACCGCGGACGGCACCGTGCCCTACCGCTTCGACCGGTTCCGAACGGCCATGCACGCCGCGATGGCGCGCCGGTACGTCGTCCCGTCGGACGGCATGGTCGAGATCTTCCGGCGGCTCCACGCGGAAGTCCACGGCGGCAGCGGAGCGGACGGCCGGAGTACCGGCGCCGACCGCGCCGACGCCCCTCGTCCCCATGGGGAGGCGTGAGGTTCTCGGTCCTCGGCAGCGGCAGCCGGGGGAACGCGACGCTGGTGGAGGTCGGCGAGACCCGGCTGCTCGTCGATGCCGGCTTCAGCGCCCGCGACCTCACGCGCCGTCTGGCCGAGCTCGACGTGGATCCCGAGAGCGTGGACGGCATCGTGGTCACCCACGATCACGGCGACCACACGCGGGGGATCGGCGTCTTCGCCCGCCGCTACGGGACACCCATCTGGCTCACCGACGGAACCCGCGACGCCTGCGCCACCCTGCTGCGCGGCGGGGAGACGCTCCATCCGTACCGGCCGGGTCACCCCTTCGGCGTGGGCGCCGTACGCGTGGAGCCCTTCCTCACCGTCCACGACGCCGTGGACCCGGTGGGCGTGGCGCTTGCCGACCCCGAGAACGGATACCGCCTCGGCATCGCCACCGACCTCGGCCGGCCGACGAGCGGCATCCGCCTCGCGCTGGCCGAATGCGACGGGCTCGTCCTGGAGGCCAACCACGACGAGTCGCTGCTGCAGGAGGCGCCGTATCCGTGGAGCGTGAAGGCGCGTATCCGGTCGAGCCACGGGCACCTCTCGAACCACGCCGCCGCGCGGTTCGCCTGCGAACTCCTGCACGAGCACCTGACCACCGTGGTGCTCGCACACCTCTCCGCCGAATCCAACCGCCCCTCCCTCGCTCACGAAGTCGTCGGCGCCGCCCTCGATCGGGCCGGCTTCACGGGCACCCTGACCGTCGCCGACCAGGACCACCCCACCCCGTGGTTCGACCTCGCCCGAAGCCGGGTCGCTTCGGGGCCCAGTCAGTTCAGGCTGTTGTAGCTGCGGGGCGAGGCGACATCGTCGGTCCCTGGACCGCTCGCTCTCTTCCGGAGGGTTGAACGGGCGCGCTCGCTGGCGGCTCCGCCCTGCGCGGTCGGGTCGGCCCCTCAGGCGTCCTCGCCTGAGCAGGGCTCCGAGCCTCCCGGGACCGACGATGTCGCCCCACCCCTGCCGGCAGCGCGCACGTGAGCGTAGGCGACGCGGCTCCGGCGGGATACTCATCCGCACTCTACACGACGCCAGACCCGTCCCCGACGCCCACGCGCCCCCAGAATGCACGAAGGCGGTCGGGCGCCAGCCTCGACCGCCCACCCGCGCGCCCCTGCCCGCCCGGGCGGGACGGGGGCGTGGTGCCCAGGAGGCTCGGAGCCCTGCTCAGGCCGTCACGCCCCACGTGCCCCCTCGCCCCACGCAGGGCGGAGCCGCCAGCGAGCGACCCAGCCCCATTCTCCAGAGCCGAGCGAGCGGTCCGGGGCACCACGCCCCCGTCCCGCCCGGCTCACACCTGAGACGCCACGAGGAGAGCCCTAGAGCCCCACCAGCCGGAGGAAGTCGTTGAAGAGCGCGAACACCATGATGCCCATGATCACGACGAAACCGACGTTCGACCACCTGAGCCGCTGCTTCACCGACAGCGCCTGACCCCGAAGAGCCTCGATCGCGAGAAAGACGAGGTGGCCGCCGTCGAGCACCGGAATCGGCAGCAGGTTCAGGATGGCCAGGTTGATGCTGAAGAGCGCCATGAAGCCCAGGAAGGCCTGGAGACCCATCTCGGCCGCCCGACCCGACGCGGCGCCGATGGTCACGATGCTGCCCATGTCGCGTGGGTTGACGGCGCCCGTGAAGAGGCCCCCGAGGAACGAGAGGATGTCACCGGAGACCTCAACGGTCCGTCTGTAGCCATACACGATCGCCTCGCCCGGCGGGACGCGCTCGTAGACCACCCGGTCGGGATCGACGGGTTCGACCACCCCGATCCGGCCCACCGTGATCGATCCGCCGTTGACCGCGTCGGCCACCTCGACCGGCTCGGGCGTGACCGTGCGGGTGAGGCGCCCGCCGCTCCGCTCGATCGTGAACTCCGTGGCCACGTCGGGCCGCGCGCTGACCAGATCGACCATCTCCCACCACGTCTCGACCGCCTGACCGTCGATCGCCACGACCCGGTCTCCTGCCTCGAGTCCCGCGCCGTCCGCCGCCGATCCCGGGACGACCTGGCCGAACTCGGGCTCCAACCAGAAGCGGAGGGCGCTCGCGAGCCGGGCGCGTTCCTCCTCACTCGCCGGCACACGGATCTCCACCGTGGCGGCCGGGCTGCGGGTCTCGATCGTGAGCGGACCCGTGGGCGCCTCGAACAGACCGTTCCGGACCTCGCCCCAGTGCGCGACCTCGGTACCACCCACCGACACGATCTCCGAACCGACCTGCAGCTGGCCGAGCGCCCCGGCGCCTGCCGGGATGAGTTCGCCGTTGATGTCGCCGATGCGCGTCGTGTTCTGTTCGGCGAATCCGATCACCCCGACGGTGTACGCATAGGCCGCGAAGGCGAACAGGAAGTTCATGATCACGCCGGCCGAGATGACGAACGCACGCGCCAGAACCGACTTGGAGTCGTAGTCCTTCGACGGATCGCGGTCCCCGGACGACGTCTTGCCGCCCTCCAGCTCCTCCATGAGCTCGTCATCCATGCCCTGCATCTTCACGTAGCCGCCCAGCGGAATCGCCGACAGCACGTACTCGGTCTGACCGTGGACGAAGCCGAGCAGTTTCGGCCCGAACCCGATCGAGAACCGCTCGACTCCGATGCCGACGGCCTTGGCGGCGGCGAAGTGCCCGAGCTCGTGCACGAAGATGAGCACACCCAGGACGATGATGGTCGCGAGAATCGTCATGTCGCGGTCCTACCCGTTGCGAAGCGATGCGAGGGATTCGGAAGCGTACGCACGCGCGGCCTCGTCCGCGCGCACGACGTCGTCGATCGAACTCGGTACACCGGAGCCCACGAAGTCGATCGCGCCCGCCACGATATCCGCCATGTCGTGGAATCGGCAGCGCTCCTCGAGGAAGGCCGCGACGGCGATCTCGTTGGCGGCGTTGAAGGCGGCCGTCGCTACACCGCCGCGGCGTCCGGCACCGACACCGACACCGAACATCGGAAACGCGGCCTCGTCGATCGGCTCGAAGGTGAGGGGCGACGAGGCCACGGGGTCGTACCCCTGGAGGCACCGGTCCTCGATACGGTCGGGCCACGTCAGCGCGTAGAGAATCGGGATCTCCATCGTCGGATCCCCGACCTGCGCGAGTACCGAGCCGTCCACGAACTCCACGAACGAATGGATGATCGACTGCGGGTGCACGACGGCCTCGATGCGGTCGTATTCGAGTCCGTACAGGACGTGCGCCTCAATGACCTCGAGCGCCTTGTTGGCGAGCGTGGCGGAGTCGATGGTGATCTTGGCACCCATCTCCCAGGTGGGGTGCCGAAGGGCGTCTGCCGGGCGCACGTCGGCCAGCTCGTCGGCCGAGCGCCCGCGGAACGGTCCGCCGGACGCAGTGAGGACGATGCGCCGGACGGTGGCCCGGTCGCATCCGGCAAGGCACTGCAGGATGGCCGAGTGCTCCGAGTCGATCGGCACGATCTCGCCGCCGGTGCGTTCGGCCACCCCGAGGACGAGGTCGCCGCCCGCCACCAGCGATTCCTTGTTGGCGAGCGCGACGCGCTTGCCCTCCTCGAGCGCGGCGAGCGTGGGTGCGAGTCCCGCTGCGCCGACGACCGCATTCACGACCACGTCCACGCCGTCCAGCCGGGCCAGGTCCGCCACCGCATCGGGGCCTCGGTGCCAGACTACGCCGTCGGCCGGAAGCGCCGCCGAGGCGTCCGCCACCGCGACGTGCGCCGGACGGAACTCCCGGACCTGCTCCGCGAGGGCGTGGACGCGCCGGTTCGCGGACATCGCCACGACCTCGAATCGGCCGGGATGGCGACGCACGACTTCGAGCGTACTGCGTCCGATCGAGCCGGTGGATCCGAGCAGCGCGATCCGAATCGGGGCCGTGTCTGCGCCGGCCGAGCCGGCTCCGCCGACCCCGCTCACGGAATCACCCCGATCACGGAATCACCCCGAGCAGCTCGAGCATGAGCCACGTGAAGGGGAACGTCCAGATGAGCGAATCGACGCGGTCGAGCACGCCGCCATGACCCGGGAAGACGCGGCCCGAATCCTTCACACCCGCCTCTCGCTTGAGCGCCGACTCGACGAGGTCGCCGACCTGTGCCACGACGCCGATCACCGCACCGATCAGCGCCGCCTCGGCCGGACTCACTGCGAGCACGGGAAGCTCGTCCAGGAACCACACGGCGCAGGTCATGGCGGCGGCGATCGACCCGACCAGACCGCCCGCGGCGCCCTCCCACGTCTTTCCGGGCGAAAGCGAGGGAAAGAGCTTGGTGCGGCCGACCGCGTGGCCCACGAAGTAGGCCGCGGAGTCGTTGGCCCAGGTGACGAGAAGCGGAAGGAGGATGAATCCCATCGCCGCGAGCAGCTCTTCGGGAGCACCCGCGCCACGCGTCTCGGGGAGCGCGCGCAGGATCGGCACGAACGCCAGCGGTACGCCGACGTAGAGCACGCCCGATACCGTGGTCGACGCGGCCCCGATCGGTGAACCGCCCGGCCAGCGCAGGTGCAGCGCCACCGCGAAGCTCGCGGCGTAGAGACCGAGCAGGAGCCCGAGGGCGGGAATCGCGAAGGCGTCCACGGTGGGCGCGCCGGTCGCGATGAGCACCGCGGCGCCGGCACCGACCGCGCCGATCTCGCGAAAGGGGCGCTCGCCGCTGCGCCGACGCATGCCGTAGAACTCGGCGGCGCCGATCAGCGCGGTCACGGCCATCAGGCCACCGAGCACCCACCCGTCCACCACCAGCGCGCCCAGAACGATCGGGATGCCGATGGCGGCCACGCCCAGGCGGGTGGCGAGGTCCCCGGGACGACTCACGGAAGCGGTGCGGAGGAGAGAGAGGACGCGGGCGACGGCGATCAGATCGCCATCACCTCGGCTTCCTTCTTCTGAAGCATCTCGTCGATGCGGTCCGTGAAGCTGTGCGTGATCTTGTCGATCTCGTCGAGCTGACGGTGCCCCTCGTCCTCGCCGATCTCGTGATCCTTCATCTGCTTCTGGACCTCGTCACGCGCGTTCTTCCGCGCGTGCCGAAGCGAGATCCGACCCTCCTCGGCCATCTTGTGGAGCAGACGGGCCAGCTCCTTCCGACGCTCCTCGTTGAGGGGCGGGATCGGGATCCGGATGATGTTGCCGTCGTTGGCGGGATTGAGACCGAGGTCGCCCTGCATGATCGCCCGCTCGATGTCCGGAAGAACCGTCTTGTCGAAGGGCTGGACCACGAGCAGAGCCGGCTCCGGCGCGTGCACCGATGCCACCTGGTTCAGCGGCATCTTCCCGCCGTACGCCTCGACCCTGACGGTGTCGAGGAGCGACGGCGTCGCCTTGCCCGTCCGTACCGACGAGAACTCCCGGGCCATCGCCTCGAGAGCCTCCTCCATCCGCTGCTTCGCTTCCTTGATCGTCGCCATCGTCGGTGTCTTCCCTGGTTCGTCGTCAGTCGCCCGAGACCAGCGTTCCCACACGCTCGCCCCGGATCGCGGACACGACGGCTCCCTGATTCGCGAGGTCCAGCACGATGATAGGAAGGCCGTTCTCCTTGCACAGCGAAACCGCGGCCGCATCCATCACCGCGAGCTCGCGCGTCATCACTTCCTGGAAGGAAACCGTCGGGAGAAACTCCGCGTCGGGATCCTTCGTGGGATCGGCGGTGAAGACGCCCTGCACCTTCGTCGCCTTGATGACGACCTCCGACTCCATCTCGATCGCGCGGAGCACGGCGGCGGTATCCGTCGAAAAGTAGGGGTTGCCGGTTCCGGCCGCGAAGAGCACCACTCGACCCTTCTCCATGTGGCGCATCGCACGCCGCCGGATGTAGGGCTCGGCGATCTCGTCCATGCGGATGGCCGTCATCACGCGCGTCTCGACCCCCTTCCGCTCGAGAAGATCCTGTACGGCCAGCGCGTTGATGACGGTGGAGAGCATGCCCATGTAGTCGGCCTGGACCCGGTCCATGCCCTTCCGGGAGGCCATCGCGCCGCGCACGATGTTGCCACCCCCGATCACGAGCCCCAGCGAGACGCCCATGGCGGCGATCGCCTTGATCTCGTCCGTGAGTCGGTCCACGACCTCGGGCTCGATGCCGAACCCGCGCTCCCCGGCCAGCGCCTCGCCGGAGAGCTTCAGGAGGACACGGGAGTAGGTGACCTGGTTGGCCGCTCCACTCTTGCCTCCGCGCGCTGATTCACTCGCCATCTCGCTCCCCGTGCCGGTCTCGGTCTCGCCCATGTGTCGTCGCCTCCGGATGCGAAAGCGGCCCGATCCCCGAGGGGACCGGGCCGCCGATCGGTCAGTCGCCGATCGAGAATCGCGCGAACTGCGCGACCTCGATCTTCTCGCCGGTTTTGGCCGACACCTCCGTGACGAGGTCGCCGATCGTCTGTTCCGGGTTCTTGACGAACGGCTGCTCAAGCAGGGCGACGTCCTTGAACCACTTCCCGAGCTTCCCCTCCACGATCTTCTCGCGGATGTTCTCGGGCTTGCCCTCCTCCTCGACCTGCGCGGCGTACACCCCGCGCTCCCGCTCGATCTCCTCGGCGGGAATGGACTCGGTCGACACGGCGATCGGCCGGGCCGCGGCGATGTGCATCGCGAGGTCCGACGCGAGACCCTTGAAATCGTCCGTGTTGGCGACGAAGTCGGTCTCGCAGTTCAGCTCGACCATCACGCCGACCTTGCCGGAATGGTGGACATACGTCCCGATGATGCCCTCGTTGGCGGACTTGTCCTCCCGCTTGGCCGCCTTCGCGGCGCCACGGGACCGCAGGAGATCGATCGCCGCCTCCATGTCGCCGCCCGTCTCCTCGAGGGCCTTCTTGCAATCCATCATGCCCGCGCCCGTGCGGTCGCGGAGCTCCTTCACCTGCGCTGCAGTGATCGCCATGTGACGTGATCTATCGTTGAGTGTGCTTGTCGATTGCTCGCAGAAGAGGCGGCCCGGCGGGCGGGCCCGGTGAGATCCGGGCTGCCGATCCGAAGACCGCCTCCTGGGGCTCTCGCGGAGCCGCGGGCCGAGAGGATCAGCTCTCGTCGTCGCCCGCCTCTTCTTCGGATTCCTCGGCGGATTCCTCGCCACCCTCCTCGCTCGAGGTGATCTGCGCGATCACCTCCGGGCGCGGGCGGCGCTTCCGGGGGCGGCGACGCTTCGGCTGTGCCGGCGCGGCCGCCTCGTCCTTCGTTTCGCCGGTCTCGGTCGAGTACGTGGTGGCCTCGACCTCCTCCTGCGGCTGATCGTCCGGCGCCTCCTTCCGCGCCGACTCGATCGCGTCGGCGATCGCCGTCGTGAGAAGGCTCACCGAGCGGATCGCGTCGTCGTTCGCCGGGATCGGGTAGTCGATCGGATCCGGATCGGCGTTGGTGTCGGTGAGGGCGATCACGGGAATGCCCAGGCGCTTGGCCTCCCGAACCGCGATCTCCTCCCGCTTCGCGTCGATCACGAAGAGCGCGCCGGGAAGCTTGCCCATCTCTTTCACGCCGGAGAGGTATTTCTCGAGCTTCTGGCGCTCGCGATCGAGCAGGAGCTGCTCCTTCTTGGTGTAGAACTCGTAGGCGTTCTCCTCCATGCCCCGCTCGAGCTCCTTGAGACGCCGGATCTGCTTCCGGATCGTCTGGAAGTTCGTGAGCATGCCGCCCAGCCACCGCTCGGTGACGTGCAGCGCGCCGCACCGCAGCGCCTGCTCCTCGACGATCTGCCGAAGCTGCTTCTTGGTGCAGACGAAGAGCACCCGACGGCCGCCGAGCACGACCTTGCGCACCGCCTCTTCCGCCTCGTGGAGCCGGTCGAGCGTCATGCGGAGATCGATGATGTGGATCCCGTTGCGCTCCGTGAAGATGAAGCGGTCCATCTTGGGGTTCCACCGACGGGTCTGGTGTCCGAAGTGGACGCCCGCCTCGAGGAGCTGATTGAGTCCTACTTTTTCCATATGTGTCGCTGCTCGTTCGTGTGGGGCCGATTACGCCCCGGTCAGGATTACCCGACGCACCGTGCGACGGGGAAGGCGCGCGGCCTCCGGATGCATCAACGCTCGTACATCAACGCTTCGAGAACTGGAACTTCTTCCGGGCCTTGGGCTGTCCGGGCTTCTTCCGCTCGACCATCCGCGAGTCACGGGTCATCATGCCCCCGGCGCGAAGGACCGGCCGGTGCTCCTCGTCGACCTCGACGAGGGCACGGGCGAGTCCGAGCCGGACGGCATCCGCCTGTCCGGTCAGCCCGCCGCCGTGCACCCGGACGAACACGTCGTACTGCCCGTCCAGCTCCGTCACCGCGAGCGGCTCCGTGACTCGCGTCTGAAGGGTCGGGCGCGGGAAGTAGTCCTCGAGCTCTCGGTCGTTGATCGTCCACTCGCCCTTCCCGGGGCGAAGGATGACACGGGCGGAGGCGGTCTTCCGGCGACCGACGGTCTGAATCATCTCGTCACTCATCAGGAAATCTCGAGCGGCTGCGGGTTCTGGCTCTCGTGCGGGTGCTCGGGACCGGCGTAGACCCGGAGCTTCTTCGCCATGTGACGACCGAGCGTGTTCTTCGGCAGCATGCCCTTCACCGCGAGCTCGACGACCCGCTCCGGCTTGTTCGCCTTCATGCGCTCGAACGGGATGTGCTTCTCGCCGCCCATGTAGCCGGAATGCCGGAAGTAGGTCTTCTGGGATTCCTTGTTTCCCGTCAGATACACCTTGTCGGCGTTGATCACGATCACGTGATCGCCCACGTCCAGGTGCGGGGTATAGGACGGCTTGTGCTTGCCGCGAAGCACCCGGGCGATCTCGGTGGCCATGCGGCCGAGGGGCTTCTCGCCCGCGTCGACCACGTACCACGAGCGCTCGATCTCGTCGGCCTTCGGAGTGTACGTCTTCATGTCTGGAGCCAGCTTGGACGGTCCTTCCACGCACCACGAACGCGCAGTACGGGCAGAGCTATCAAGGATAAGTACGCCCCCCACCTCGGTCAACGGGCCGCGGGGTGTACCGGAGACTGCCGCAGACACCCGCCGCAGCGGTCGCCGAGCCGCTACTGGAAGCTCTCGAGAAAGCGTGCCCGCGAGGCGTGCCGGAGCCGGCCGAGCGCCTTCTCCTTGATCTGGCGAACGCGCTCCCGCGTGATGCCGAGAAGCGCGCCGATCTCCTCGAGCGTCATCGGCTCCTGCTCGTCGAGCCCGAAGTAGAGTCGCAGGATCTTCGCCTCCCGCTCCTTGAGCGAGCTGAGCGAGTCCTCGATCCGCTCCTTGAGGGCGTGCTCGTAGGCCTCGTCCTCGGGCCCGGGCGAGAGCTGGTCGGGGAGGTAGTCGAGCAGCCGGTTGTCCTCCCCCGGCGTCATGGGCGCGTCGAGGGACAGGTGCCCCTGACTGATCGCGAGCGTCCGTTCCACCTCCTCCTGGGAGATGTCCAGATCCTCCGCGATCTCCTCGACCGTGGGCTCGCGACCGAGCTCCTGGAGGAGCGCCGACGAGCGACGTCCGATCCGGTGCAGCGCGCCCGCGCGGTTGAGCGGAACGCGAACGATGCGACTCTGCTCGGCAAGCGCCTGCAGGATCGCCTGCCGGATCCACCAGACGGCGTACGAGATGAACTTGATGCCCTTCGTCTCGTCGAACTTGTGGGCGGCCCGAATGAGCCCGAGGTTGCCCTCGTTGATCAGGTCGGAGAGCGGCACGCCCTGGTTCTGGTACTTCTTGGAGACGGAGACCACGAACCGCAGGTTCGAGCGCACGAGCTTGTCGAGCGCCTCGGGATCACCTGCTCGTATCCCGCGCGCGAGTCGCGCTTCCTCCGCTCTGTCGATCAGAGGGTACTGGCTGATCTCCTTCAGGTACTGGTCGAGCGACCCACCCTTGAAGGAACCGCGCCGCGACTCGAACGCCATGCGTCTGGTATCACCCCCGCCGAAGGAACCGGGTTACGCGCGGGAGAATGGAGCGATGCCCGCCGCGACGCAACCGAGACCGGCTCACCGCACCCCCTGGCCGATCCGCCACCAGCGGACTCCTCCGAGCCATCCGTGCTCACGGGCCTCCCCGCGATCCCACGAGTAGTAGACGAACCACGGGCGCCCGCGAATCTGGTCACGATCGACCCAGCCCCAGTAGCGGGAGTCCTCGCTGTTGTCCCGATTGTCCCCGAGGACGAAGTAGCGCGCCTCCGGCACGACGATCGGTCCCCAGGTGTCGCGGGACGGCTCGTAATCCACCGAAGGTCCTCCGGCGATCAGGTGGTTGCGCTGCCAACGCATGCCGGGATGGACCGCGTCGTGATCGCGATCGATGTGGATCGCCCACGGCTCGTCGACCTCGGTTCCGTTCACGATCAGCTGCTTGTCGCGCATCTGCAGCGTGTCGCCCGGTATGCCGACCACCCGCTTCACGTAGTTCCGGTCGGGTTCGTGGGGCGGGTGGAACACGACGACGTCGCTTCGGCGGGGCTCGCGGAACGCGGGCAGGTGGAGGTCGGTGCCGGGGATCCGGGCTCCGTACGCGGCCTTGTTCACGATCAGGAAGTCGCCCACCTGCAGCGTCGACTCCATCGACGAGGTCGGGATCTTGAACGCCTCGACGCCGACCGAACGCACCACGAGGAAGAGCACGAACGCGATCAGGATCGAGCGACCCCATTCGGCGGCGCGGTGAGAGCCGCGAGCGACGCCCGCGACGTCGCGGGCGAACTCGCCGGCACTACCGGATCTGAATCCGCTGGGTCCGTCCACTCGGCCTCGTCGATGGGCTGGTCGGGCGCGCCGTCGCCCGTCGCCGGGCGCCGCCTCCGAAACTGAAGTTGTCGCCGCGCGCCGCCGCCAACAAGGCGGCGACGCCGGGTACGCACCGTGGCCCGGGGGTGCACCGGACCGCCATGCCGTGCGATCATGCGTCGGGGACGGCCTCACGCGGGACTCACCCTCGACGGCCGAGCCGCGCCAGCCTGCCCCTGCCGCCCACGACCTCCCGACTCCGATCCCGTGCGCTCACCCGTCGCCTCCCTCCTCGCCGCTCTCGTGGTACTCGTGGGGCTGCTGACGGTTCTGCGACCCGGGGCCGATCGGTCGACGGGCGGGCGGGGGCCGGCCGGCATGGCGGCCGAGTGCGAGATCGACCCGGCCGCCTGCGAGTATCCCGGCCCGCCCGGGGAATTCCCGACCGAGACCGGGCCGACCGTCCTGGCCGCCGAGGTCTGCCCGCGCTCGGCCTACCTGTGTCACGGCTTCCGCGAGCGCGGTGTTACCCGGGTCATGCGGTGGCCGGACGACGTCGACGAGATCGAGGTGCGCGTGCCTCGGCCCGCTCACGTGGACGGCGCGAACGCGGGCAGGCTGCAGAGCGCGGCGATCCGCGGCATCATGGCGTGGCAGAACTCCCCCTTCCCCATTAGGATCAGCCGCTCGGAGCGGCCCGGGTCGGAGGACTTCACGGTCACGTGGGGTCTGAGCGCGGTCGGCACCGAGCTCGGGCGGACCGCGACGGAGTGGGAGCAGCGCGGAGAGGTGTCCACGATGCGGGTCGTCGAGCTCGTGCTCGCGACGCATACGCCCGGCGCGGCCCCCCGCCCTCTGGACGCGAGAATCGTCGAGCTCACCGCCGCCCACGAGATGGGACACGCCCTGGGGCTCCCCCACTCCGACGACGAGGGGGACCTCATGTATCCGACCAACACGGCGGCCCGCCTGTCCACGCGCGACTACCGGGCCATGACCGCGCTCTACGCGCTGGAGAACGGCGCCGAGCTGATCGACGGGGCGCGCTGACACCGACGCCCGCTCCTCGAGGCCGACTCAGTCTTCCCGGGCCAACCCGTACTTCTCGATCTTCTTGTAGAGGTTCGAGCGGGGCATGTCGAGCTGACGGGACGTCTCCGAGACGTTCCAGTCGTACTCGCGAAGCTTGTGGAGGATGAAGCTCCGCTCGGCGCGCTCCTTGAACTCGGCGAAGGTGCCGACATCGGTGAACCCCGTGTCGGCTGCGCCGTCTCCAGATCCCGCCAGCCGGTCCACGTCGGACGCCTCGACCCGTACGCCGTCCGCGAGGATCGTCAGTCGTTCGACGGTATTCCGCAGCTCGCGCACGTTGCCGGGCCACGGGAGCTCCCGCAGGCGCTCCACCGCGTCGTCGCTGAAGTCCCGCGACGGACCTCGCCCACCGACTGCCAGGGTCGAGAAGTGGTGCACGAGCATCGGGATGTCGGATCGGCGATCGCGGAGCGGTGGGACGTGGATGGGCACAACGTTGAGCCGGTAGTAGAGGTCCTCCCGGAACCGCCCCGCCTCGATCTCCTCGGTGAGCTCCTTGTTGGTGGCGGCAACCACCCGCACGTCCACCTCGATGGCGCGGCCACCCCCGACACGCGTCACCACGCCCTGCTCGAGCGCCCGGAGTACCTTGGCCTGGGCGTCGAGTGACATGTCGCCTACCTCGTCGAGGAACAGCGTGCCTCCGTCGGCCTGCTCGAACCGTCCCGCCCGATCTGCGACCGCGCCGGTGAACGAGCCCTCGAGGTGCCCGAAGAGCTCCGACTCGATAAGCTCGCCGGGGATCGCGGCACAGTTGACCTCGACGAACGGCCCACTCGACCGCGACGAGAGCCGGTGGATCGCCCGAGCGACCAGCTCCTTCCCCGTGCCGTTCTCGCCGGTCACCAGCACGCGCGCGCCGGTCGGTGCCACCCGCTCGACCCGCTCGAGCACCTGCTGGATCTCTCGGCTCGAGCCGACGATCTCGTGGCGAGCCTCGACCTCCTCGCGGAGGCGCTGGACCCGCTCCGACAACCCGCGCATCTGGAGGGCGTTGCGGAGCGTCACCAGGAGTCGGTCGGAGTCGAGCGGCTTCTGGAGGAAGTCGAACGCCCCGGCCCGCGTGGCGTCCACGGCCGTCTCGATGGTGCCGTGCCCCGAGATCATGACCACGAGCGCCGACGGGTCGTTCTCGCGGACCCGGGAGAGGACCTCCAGCCCGTCCAGGCCGGGCATCTTCACGTCGAGGAATGTCAGGTCCGGCCGCCGCTCGGCGTACCGGTCGAGCGCGTCCATGCCGTCTTCGGCCACGGCGACGTCGTGACCCTCGTACTCGAGGATCTGGCGAATCGCGTCCCGGATGGACGTTTCGTCGTCGACAACGAGGACGTGGGCCATCGGCTACTCCGTCGACACGAACACGAGGGATCCGTCGGCCGTGTAGGCGCTCCCGATGCCGGACGGCAGCGGCACGGCGAGGGCGCTCCCGGGAAGCCCGGGTCGGTCGGTGCGACCGAGCGAGGCGAGGATCGACGGGATCACCCGGTCCGGGAGGGGTATGCCGGACGCCTCCACACCGTCGAATACGAGGGCCGCGTACTCGGCGTCCAGCCGCAGCAGCGTGGAACGCATCCGGATGCGCACGGTGTCGGGCAGCAGGGCTTCGACCTCCCGCATTCCCGGCACGTCGGGGAAGGCGGCGAGGGCCACGAGCGCCGAGAGCACGACGCGATCGTCCTCGAAGTCGACCGTGGGCTCGCGAACGCCTTCCGGCATGAACTCCGGGAGCGAGTACCGCACGATCGAGGTGAGCTCGACGGCGGAGAGGTAGAGGGTCGAGTCGGAGCGACCCGCGGTCCGGAAGCCGTTGAAGCGCTCGAGCGCGTCGTCCGCGATCTCCCTGGACGGCGCCGGCCCCGCGTCGGCCTCGGCGGCCGGAGAGGCGACCCACTGCTCCAGTCTCGGAAAGATCTCTCCGCCCCACCGCCAGCCTCCCCACGCGGCCGCCAGCAGCACGACGGCGGCGCCGGTGGAGACCAGGCAGCCACGGAGGCACCCCGTCATCTCAGTCCCCTTTCAGCCGAACGGATTCGACGGACGAGTAGCGGACCCCTTCTCCGGTGCGGTGCGTCTGGAGGAGGTCGACGGAGCGGACCACGAACTCGCCGTCGTGCTCGAGAGCGGCCACGAGGTCGTCGAGCCCGCGGAACGCGCCTGCGCCCGAATCCTGCGAGGCACGCCCCAGCGTGATGTGGGGGTGGAATGCCCGCGTCTCGCGCGGAAAGTCGTGTCCAGCCAGGCCCCATTCGAGGTCCTGCTTGAGGCATCGCAGCTCGGGCGACGCCTCGATCCCCACCCAGAGCACCTCGGGGCGCCGGATGGTGGGGAACGCTCCGAAGGTCCCGATGCGGGCGTTGAACGGCGCCGTCGACTCGGCCACCTCGCGCATCACCTCCGTGACCGTCTCCACCCGCTTTCCCCGGATGTCGCCGAGAAACTTCAGGGTGACGTGGTAGTTCTCGAGGTCGGTCCACCGGACCGGGAGCTCGCGCTCACGGAGGGGCCGCGCCGACCGATTGATTCGAGTGCGCTCCTTCTTCGGGAGCGTCAGGGCGAGGAATGCGCGCATCGATGAAGGGTTGAGTCAGATGGTGACCGAGGACGCCCGGACCGCCCGGGCCGTCCCTTCGACCGCGGCGTCGACGTCCGCGGCGGTGCTCGCCCAACCGAGCGAGAATCGTACCGCGCCGGTGGCCGTCGTGCCCAGCAGGCGATGGACCTCGGGCGCGCAGTGGAGCCCGGGCCTGACCTGGACGTGGTGCTCGCGATCCAGCTCCCGCGCGAGCGTGGCCGCATCCACCGCCGTCGAGCGCACGGTGACGATGGCCGCCCCGTCCGGAGCCGCAGGCGAGAGTACGTCGATGGTCGGCACCTGCGCCAATCCATCCAGAAGTCGCGCCTTGAGATCGCGCGCCTCGGCGTGCAGTGACGTGACCCCGCGCTCGAGTACCCAGGCCGCGCCCGCCGCGAGACCCGCGAGGCCGGGCCCGTTGGCGGTCCCCGCCTCCAGGTGGTCGGGCCACGCCGCCGGCATCTCGCGGTCGAGCGAGTTGCCGCCGGTGCCGCCCACGACGAACGGCTCGAGGTCCAGCCCCGGCCGGACCCACAGCCCCCCGGTGCCCTGCGGCCCGAGCAACGCCTTGTGGCCCGTAAAGGCCACGAAGTCCGCGCTCGCCCAGTCCACCGGGACGTGTCCCGCGGCCTGGGCCGTGTCGACGAGCACGAGCGCATCGGACTCGTGTGCCTCGTGGACGAGCTCCGCGACGGGCAGCCGGGTTCCCAGCACGTTCGAGACAGCGTTGATCGAGACCAGACGTGCACCGTCCAGCGCCCGGGTGAAGGCGCGGCGGTCCAGCGTTCCGTCGGCGTGGCCGTGCACATGCCGCACCCGCACGTCGCGGTGGCGGGCGAGCCAGGCCGCGGAGCGGAGTACCGCGTTGTGGTCGAAGTCGGTGACCACCACGGCATCGCCGGGACTCAGCGTGCGATGCAGCACGTGGTTGATCGACGTGGTCGCGTTGGCCGAAAAGGTCAGCCGCGCTGCGTCCCCCGGGAGGCCGAGAGCGGCGTGCACGCGCTGCCGCGCCGCCAGAACGCGTCGCCCCGCCTCGACCGCGCGGCCGTATCCCCCCCGCCCCGGTGTGGCACCCGTCTCGAGAAGGTAGGACCGCACCGCATCGACCACCTCCGGCGGTCGGATCGCCGAGGTCGCGGCGTAATCGAGATAGTGGGGGGCCATGGGGTCCGGGAGGGGTGCGGGCGACGGCGCCGAAGCTACGGACCTGCCCGTATCGCTACAACTCCCGGGCGCCCATGGGTCCACCCGACGCGTTCCGGGGCGCTCACCCGCGGGACGTCTCAGCCCTGAAGTGGACGATCGAGCTCTCGGAACTGCAACGCCTCGGCGGCGTGCTCGGGACGCACGCCTTCGGCGCCGGCGAGATCCGCGATGGTCCGTGCGACCCGGAGCACGCGATGGTAGCCCCGCGCCGAGAAACCGAGCCGGTCGTGGGCCTTCTGGATCAGCGCCGCGGTCGGTCCGCGTACCGGTACGTGACGGCGCAGCGCACCCACGTCCATCTCCGCGTTCGCCTCCCACCCGTCGGTGGCGAGCCGGTCCCGCTGGGCCGCCCGAGCCGCCAGCACCCGCGAGCGAACACGCGGCGTGCCCTCGCCGGCCGGCCCGGCGAGCGCCGACAGCGGAACGGCACGCACCGCCACGTGGAGGTCGAACCGGTCCACCAGCGGCCCGCTCACACGGCCGCGATAGCGCGCGACACGGTCGACCGTGCAGGCACACAGGTCCCCGTCCGCGCCGAGCTGGCCACACGGGCAGGGATTCATGGCGCCGACCACGAGCGGGCGTGCGGGCATCGCAAACGTGCCGTGCGCCCGCGTCAGCCGGACCCGACCCTCCTCCATCGGCTGCCGGAGCGCCTCGAGCGCGTCGCGCCGGAACTCGGGGAGTTCGTCGAGGAAGAGGACACCGCGGTGCGCCAAGCTGAACTCCCCGGGACGGATCGGTCGACCCCCGCCCACCAGGCCGGCCTGGCTCACGCCGTGATGGGGCGCGCGGAACGGGGGCGTCCGGAGTAGCCCGACGCCCTCGGGAAGGAGCCCCGCGACCGAGTGGATTCTCGTGACCTCCAGCGCGCGGTCGTCCGTGAGGGGTGGAAGCAGCCCGGGCATCGAACGCGCGAGCAGCGTCTTCCCGCACCCCGGCGGGCCCACCAGCAGCAGGTTGTGACCGCCGGCCGCCGCCACTTCCAGCGCCCGGCGCGCGAGGGCCTGACCGCGCACTTCCGCGAGGTCGGGCGGGCGGGCCGGGGCAACCCGGCGCGTCTCGGGCGGCTCCGGCCACCGATCGCTCCGCAGGGACTCGACGAGGCCGTCGAGCGAATGCGCGGTCTCGACCCGGACACCCGCCACCGCGGCGGCCTCGAGGTGGTTCGCCGGCGGCACGACGATGCCGCGGAGTCCGCGGTCCGCCAGCGCGAGCACACGCGGGAGGACGCCCCGCGCCGAACGCACGGACCCGTCGAGCCCCACTTCCCCCACGAACGCCCACCGGGCCACTCGTTCTCCGGCCACGGCGCCGGCCGCCACGAGGAGCACGGCCGCGAGTGGGAGGTCGAAGCCGCTGCCCTCCTTCCGGACGTCGGCGGGCGACAGGTTGACGGTGATCCGACGCGGCGGAAGACCGATCCCGAGGTGACGCAGGGCAGCCACGACGCGCTCACGCCCCTCTCGCACCTCGCTCTGCGGCAGCCCCACCACCGAGAACGACGGGAGCCCCGATGTGAGCGAGACCTCGACGCGCACGGGGAGCGCGTCGACCCCGCGAAGCGCAGCGGTGGTGACGTGGGCGAGCATGACCCGACGCTCGCCGCCGACCGCGGGCGAAAGGATGGCGCGACGGGTCGTTCGTGCGCGAGGCCTACCTGCTGTCCCGCACGCCCCGGTACAGCGCGGTCCTCATCGTGCCTCCGGTCCCGGCTCCTCCTCGTCGCGGGCAGCGAGCACCGCCGCCCAGGTCCGGTCGAGATCGTCGGGGGTGGTCCGGAGATTCCCGACGGCCAGCCGCAGCCATACGACCCCGTCCAGCGCGGTGTGCGACAGGAAGGCCTCGCCCGAGCGCGCCACCGCCTCGAGGATGCGGTGATTGAGCGCGTTCTCGGTCTCCAGCCGCGCCGCGTCGACGGGCCCACCGGCGCGCCCCTCGTCGTGCGAACCCAGCATCGCCCGGAACACGACGAGCGCCATCGACCCCGGGGTGTGGATCTCCCAGCCGGGTGTCGCCTCGATGGTCTTCGCCAGGTCGCCGGCCAGCCGCAGGTGATGCCGGAGGCGGCGCCGGATGCCTTCCAGGCCGAACCAGCGCAGGACGAACCAGAGCTTCAGCGCGCGGAATCGGCGGCCGAGCGCCACGCCGTAGTCCATCAGGTTCGTGGCGTCGCTTCCCTCCGTCGTGCGGAGGTATTCCGGCGTGAGCGTGAAGGCTCCGCGCAATCGATCCTCGCCTCGCACCCAGAGCACCGAGCAGTCGATCGGAGTGAAGAGCCACTTGTGCGGGTTCACGACGACGGAGTCGGCGCGCTCCCAGCCCGAGAAGCGCCGGCGCCACTCCGGGAGGAGCGCGAGCGGGCCGCCGTACGCGGCGTCCACGTGCAGCCACACGCCGGCCCCGGACGCCACGTCGGCGATCTCGCCCACGGGGTCCGCGGCGGTGGTCGAGGTCGTCCCGAGCGTCGCGACGATCGCAACCGGCGTATGCCCCGCTACCCGGTCCGCCGCGATCGCCTCGCGGAGGGCCGATGCGTCCATCCGGAGGTGGTCGTCGGTGGGAATACGCACGACGCCCGCGCGTCCGAGCCCCAGGGTGAGCACCGCCTTGTCCACCGAGGAGTGCGCCTGCTCCGAGACGTACACGCGACCCGACGGTCCCTCCGCGAGTCCCGACTCGGTCGAGTCCGGGAGCGCGGCGTGTCGCGCCGCCGCCAGCGCGTACAGCGTGGACGTCGAAGCGGTGTCGTTGATGGCGCCGACCCTGTCACCGGGGAGCCCGAGCGCGACCGCGAGGTGCTCGAGGACGTGCTCTTCCAGCTCGGTCACGGCCGGGCCACTCCGCCATACCATCCCGTTGACGTTCAGCGCCGCGGCGACCGCCTCCGCGAGGATGCCGGGCGCGGACCCCGTGACGGCGAAGTACGCGTGGAAACGTGGATGATTCCAGTGGGTCGTGGCCGGCAATATCAGCTCGTCCACGTCGGCGAGGAGTGCCCCGAAGGGCTCTCCCTCCTCGGGGAGCGGCGCGAGCCGGGCGCGGAGGTCCCCCGGGACGATATCCGGAAACACCGGCAGCTCCCCGACCCGCCCCACGTAGTCCGCGATCCAGTCGGCGATCTCGTGGGCGTGGCGGCGGAGCTGGTCCACCGGCATGTCGTACAGATCGGGCGCTCGATCGCCGGCCCCGGCGTCCTTCGTCACGGGGCGAGGATCACGGCGAGGCGTTCGCCTGCTCGTGTCGCGCCAGCGCGTCCGCCTCCGAGCGGATCTCCTCGAGCTGCCCGCGGAACTCGTATCGGACCTCGTCCGACAGCGCCTCGGGAACGCCCGACCCCTGGAACAGCGCGAAGAACAGTGAATCCGTGTGGCCGACACTCGCGTGCGTGACGAGTCGGTCGGCCAGCCGATTGAGCTGCAGCACGTCGCGAAGGCCACTCGCGCCGGAGGGCGGCCCCGGCGGGTCCTGGTACATGAGCCGGATGACCGACTCGCGAAGGATCTGGACCTCCTCGATCGCCTCGCCGGCGGCGAGACCTCGTGTGGCGGCGAACGACCCGAACAGCTCAGCCGTCCGGTCCCAGAGCGGCTCCGCCAGCCCTCGCATGGGCGTCATGCAGAGAGGGAGGACGTCCAGGAACAGGTCGAGGAACGCCTCGAGGAGCTCGTCGCGCCCGTCGTCGCGATCTCCCTCGCGGCGGCTCCGGACCATGGCCAGCCAGCGCTCCCTGATGGGGTCCGTACGGTCGGACAGCCAGCGGGACATGTCGGAGGCGTTCAGGGTCGTCTGCATGGGTCCGGGTGCGGAGTACTGCCAGCCCCTCAAATTGCCTAACCGCCGGACGGAGGTCCACCCTCGGTCGGCACGTGCACGTTCATCCTGACCGTCACGCTGGTGCCCTCCCCGCGCCGGCTCGACATGCTCACCTCGCCGCCCCAGGACTCCACGAGTCGGCGGACGATGGCCAGGCCCAGCCCGGTGCCGGTCGAGCGCGTGGAGAAGTGAGGCTCGAACACGCGCGCGAGCAGAGGCTCGTCGATCCCGGGCCCGTCGTCATGGACGGCCAGGAGCACCCGCTCGCCGGAGCGGCCCGCGGTGATCCTCACGGTCCCACCCGTCTCCATCGCGGCCCGCGCGTTCTCGAGGAGGTTGACCAGGACCTCCTTCACCTCGGTGCGGCGAGCCTCCACCGGCGGCAGGTCCCCGGGCACGTCCGCGTCGAACCGGACGGTTCCCTGACCACCCCGGTAGAGCGCGAGAACCTCGCCCACCACGTCGGGGATCGAGACGGACTCGATCGGCATCCCCGCTGCACCCGGGGCACCGAGCCGCGAGAAGCTCGACGCGATGTCGGCCAGCCGATCGATCTCGCGGAGCATCGCCTCCGCGTTACGGTCGAGGATCTCGCCGAAGTCGTCCCGCCGGTCGCGGTACGCTCTCTGGACGTGCTGGACGCTCAGCTTGATCGGCGTCAGCGGGTTCTTCACCTCGTGCGCCACCTGCCTCGCCATCTCTCCCCACGCGAGCACGCGCTCCGTACGCAGTTCGTCGGTGACGTCCTCGAGGCTCACGACGGCGCCCGCCTCCTCGTCGTCGCCCGGGATCCGCCGCACGCGTACCCGGATCCTCCGATCGGCCAGCTGGATCTCGGTGCCCGCCTCCCGAGGGCCCTCGCGGAGGTAGCGTTCGAGCCACGCGCCCACGTCCCCGAGCTCGGCTCTCCCGACGGACGCACCCTCCTCGACCGGCGCGCGGAGCAGCGTGCGAGCACGATCGTTCACGAGCGAGACTCGCCCCTGGGCGTCGACGGCGAGCACGCCGGTCGCGGATTCGGCAACGATCGCGCGCGTCCGGCGGTTCGTCCGCACGAGATTCCTGCGGGCGCGGCGGAGACGCCGGACCATCCGGTTGAACGCGTCGAAGACCGCCCCGAACTCGTCGAGGCGGCCCTCGGGGAGCCTCAGCTCGAGGTTTCCGGACCCGACGCGCTCCGACGCCACCCGCAGCTCGCCGATCGGTCGGGAGAGCGCCCGACCGACGGCCAGCGCCAGGACCAGCGAGACCACCGCGCCGAGAAGCATCGCGAAGGCGAGGAGGTCCCGGACTTCCGCCTGCCGCACGGCGTCCTCACCGGCATCGAGCGGGACCGGCGCGCCTACCACGTCGCCGTCCGGCAACCGCCCGTACGCGGTCACGTACCGCCAGGGGCCCGCGGCGGTGATGCGCGTCCCGCCCACCCGCTCGCGACCCCGGAGCTCCCGCTGGATCGCGAACGGCACCCATGCCTCGTAGAGGCCGAGCTCGACGAGCGGCTCGATCGAGCCCTCGCGCAGCTCGCCATCCCGGTACTCGAGCACCTCGGTGCCGATCCGGTCGGCGAGGAAGTCGATCACCCCGCCGACCTCGGCGTACACCCGGCCGGCCTCGTCGGCGGCCTCCGTGGCGAGGAGCTCGGCCGCCCGCCGGGACGCGCCTTCGATGGTGCGGTACGCGAGCGATCCGAACACGAGGTTCGAGACGGCGAAGAAGCCGAACAGGGCGACCGTGATGCGTGCCTGGAACGACCCGAGCGGGGCGAGAAGTCCCGCGCGAGCGGCCCGGCGGGAGACGCCCCGGCCCAGGACCAGGACGCCCAGGCCGACGAGCAGCAGCCCGACCCCCACGTGGAGCGCCGCCAGCAGCGAACCGCGGGCGAGGAGCACCGGCCACGGCGGGAGGTCGATCTCCCAGTGCGCGTGGTAGTCCTGTTCGGGATATCGGACGGTGCGCTCTCCGCTCCATCCGTCCGCGGTACGCACCCAGGCGAGCTCCCCGCGATCCGCCGCCTCCTCGTCACTGATCGGAATGAGCGACAGCGGCGACTCGGCGCCGCGGTCCAGGCTCTGGAAGAGGGGGCCGAGGAGGGTCGCCCGGCCCAGCTCGCGGAGGCGGGGCACCGCGCCCGTGATCACGCTGCCTTCCCGTAGCGGGACCGTCAGCAGGTAGTGGGCGTGGGTCTCGTCGACGACCTCGATGGCCGGCCCGGTGAGCGTGTCGGCACCCTCGAAGGCGTCGAACGCGGCCCGCGGTGGAGCTCGCCCCCGTGGGATTCCACCGATCCGGAGGTGCTCCCGCTGGACGCCCGTCTCGAGCCACAGCGTGAGATGGATCGGGTAGCCCGCCGGACCGAGGCCCGACGCACGCCACGTCTGGTACAGAAGCTCGACCGGCCGAAGACCCTGGGCGTCGAGCGAGTCCGCCAGCGTCCCCATGTCGCGCAGCAGGTACTCGAGGTAGGGGTCCTCCTCGAGCCCGAGGCGCGCCAGCTCCGCTTCCGCCACGGCGATCCCCGACTCGATCCGTTCCCCCCAGGTGGTGGGAAGCGCGACGGCGCTGCCCAGGAAGAACGCGAGACTCCACGCGAGCACCTCGCGGCGCAGCGTCCCGTTGACGATGCGGTGCCAGAACAGGATCGGCAGCCCGGCGGCCGCCAGCGCGACGGTCGATGCCCCCGCGCGTTCGACGCCCAGCGTCGTGAGGACGGCGACGAGGGCGAGCGTGACGACGAGGCCCGAGATCCACGGGCCTCCCTCTCGCCGGTTCATCCCGCTCCCACCCGCCGACGGCGCGGGCGCCCCGATCGCCACGCGACTGCGACTCTCGACCTCGATACCCGCCCGCGCGACCAGCCCGAAGGCGAGCGCGACGATCGACACGTACATCGCCCACGAGGGGCCGTCGGCGAGGAACCCGTCCGCGACCGCGGCGGCCCCGACGGCGCCCACCGCCGGCATCCCGAGCGCGACCAGCAGCGCACCGGAGCCTCGCGGCAGCGAGGCGGCCCTACGCCCGCGGCGCACGGCCGCGACCGACACGAGCGCTGCCACGAGCACCCACGCCCACCTTCCGAGCGGGCGGCCGAGCAGCAACGAGTCGGCCGGCGACGCGAGTCGGTCGAGCAGGAAGACGCTCTCGAGCGGAAGCACGAGGGCCAGTGCGAACCCCGCGCCGACCGCGAGACCCCGGCCCGACGCGGAGCCGGGCGCGGCGAACGCCATCAACGCCCAGAGCAGGACGACGGCGAGCGACCCGAACCGCCGGGTCTCCCGCAGGAACTGCTCGAGCCGCGCCGGGGCCTCGATCCCGTCGATGCGGATCGAGAGCAGCGCCGTTTGGAGCGTGCCGTAGTCGAACACGGACGTATCGCTCGGGTCGACGCGGTCGGGCGCGCCGATCCGGATGGACGACCCGTCGAAGCGTTCCTCCACGGTGATCGCGAGGTCGGCCACGGCCCGGCGCACCGGCGGCGGGAGGTCCGAATCGATGAGGCGCGCCACCATCGCGGTGCCGCCCTCGCTCATCCGCTCGGTGATGTACAGGTAGCGCGCCAGCGCATAGCCCCCGAACTGGTACGCGGTCCCGCCGAGCGCGACCTCCTGCGGCACCCGTCCCCGGTGGATTCCGTCCCACACGAGCGGCCGCCCCGCCGCGTCGAACACGGCCACCGCATCGAACTCGCCGCCGCGGCGTAGCCGCTGTACCACCTCGAGCGGGGGCGTGCCGCCGTCGCTCGCCCTCGCCAGGGTCAGCGCGGCCGCACGGCCATCCCTCAACAGCTCGTCGAGACGCCTCTCGAGGTCGCCCGCGATACTCGCCTCCCTCTCCGCCCAGACCCGGTCCCAGGAGACCGTGATCCGACGGATCTCGGCCTGGGCCGCGAAGCCGGCCAGGACGAGCAGGAGGGCTCCCAGGAGCGCTGTCGTCGCCACGCCGCCGTGCCAGCCGACCGGTCGACGGAGAAGTGCTCCGACGACGCACACCGCGGCCACGCCGAGCCACGCCGGCGGCATGCCCGCGCCCAGCCAGACGCCGAGGGACACGAGGCCGATCCACGGCAGCGTGGCGGCCAGGATCCCGGCCGCGTCGGCGGCGCGGCCCACGGAGGGCCTCACCCGCGGTGGCCCGGGGTCGCGGTGGGCGTCGTCGGATTGCGTGGGATCGGTCACGAACCGAAGGTAGGGGCGCGCCGATTCGCGGGCAGCCCCGGACCGGTCGCGACCTCCCCCGTGTACCATCCGCCATGAACACGATGAAACACGTTCGACGAGCCCTCGCGGTGGCCGCCGTCGCGCCCGCCCTCATGATCGCCGGGCCCGCGCCCGATCTCGCGGCGCAGACGATGCAGGTCGACGAAGGGACCTTCGAGATCCTGCGTGGCGGCGAGCGCGTCGGGACGGAGACCTTCGCGATCGGCCGCCGGGTGGCTACGGCGGACATCATCCTCCAGGGGCGCACGTCGCTGTCGGGCGTCGAGATCGCGCCGATCCTCGTGACCAGCACCGAGTGGGTCCCCCTGGAGTATCGGCGGACGGTCAGCGGAGACCGCCCGGAGGTGGTCGAGCTCATCACGGACGGGCAGCGCTACACCGCGATCACGACGAACGACCGGGGCGAGGGCGAGCGCGAGTTCCGGGGGGGGACGTTCACCGCGGTCCTCGATGCGGAGGTCGCGTTCCTCTACCACGCGGTGGTGGCGCGGACCGACGTCACGCTCGTAACCGTTCTCCACCCGGATCAGGGGCGCCAGGCGCGCTTCCGGATGGAGGTCGTCGGCACCGAGGGGTTCCGCCTCGGCGACACCACCGTCCAGGTGCGGCGCGTGCGACTCTCGGCCGGCGAGGATGTGCGGGACGTGCTCGTCGACGACCGCGGGCGCGTGATGTCCGTGGAGATCCCGGGACGCGACTGGGTGGCGCGGCGACTGCCGGGCTGACGACCGCCAGGGGTTCCGACGCGCCGCGATCCCTTCGATCTTCCGGAAGCGGTCCCCCGAAACGATTCGCGCGTTCGGTTCGTACTTCGGGGGAGCCCACCGTCCCCACGCCGGCCCCCCATGAAGCGCATCCTCATCATCGTGGCGAGCATCCTGCTCGTCCTCGTCCTGCTCGCCGTGGTCTCGTTCGTTCGCGGCGGCGACGGCACGCCGAGCGTGTCCACCGAAACCATCGAGCGACGCGACCTCGTGGCCACCGTGTCCGCGAGTGGCAACATCCGCGCTCGCCGCCAGGTCGACGTCAGCGCCGAGATCTCCGCGCGCGTCGTCGAGCTCCGGGTCGAGGAGGGCGACGACGTGCTGGTCGGCGACACCCTGCTGCAGCTCGAGCGGACGCGGTTCGAAGCGGCGCTGCAGCGGGCGCAGGCGTCGCTCAGTCAGGCGCGTGCGCAGCTGACGCAGTCCCGCGCGAGTCAGCTCCGGGCCCAGCGCACCTTCGAGCGGACGGCTCAGCTCCGAGCGGCAACCCCGCCCGTCGTCAGCGAGCAGGAGTACGAGGAGGCCGAGACGTCCCTCGAGGTCGCCAACGCCAACCTCGACGCCACCGAGTTCTCCGTTCAGCAGGCGGAAGCCGGGGTCGCGGAGGCCCAGGACGATCTCGCGCGGACGGTCTTCACCGCCCCGATGGACGGAAAGATCACGCGGCTCAACGTCGAGGAGGGCGAGACCGTGATCATCGGCACCATGAACAACCCGGGCAGCCTCGTGCTGTCGGTGTCGGATCTCTCCGTCGTCGAACTCGTCACCGAGGTGGACGAAACGGACGTGCCGCGCATCTCTCTCGGCGACTCGGCCGTCGTCGAGATCGACGCCTTCCCCGACCGGACGTTCGCGGGGAGGGTCACGCAGATCGGCAACAGCGCGGTACGGCCGCCGTCGTCCCAGGGCTCCTCCCAGCCGGCGATCGACTTCGAGGTCGTGATCACCATCGACGCCTCGGGCGTCGCGCTCCGGCCCGATCTCTCGGCCACCGCGCAGATCGTCACGGATCAGGCGAAGGACGTCGTCGCGGTGCCCATCATCGCGCTCCAGCTCCGGGACCGCGAGGACGTGGACTCGACCCGCTTCGAACTCCCGCCGCCGACCGACGCCGAGATTCAGGACGTGGAGGGCGTGTTCGTGATGGACGGCAACCGGGTGTCCTTCCGGCCGGTCATGATCGGCATCACCGGGCAGGAGCACTTCGAGGTGATCTCCGGGCTCGAGGAGGGCGTGGAGATCGCCGCCGGGCCCTATCAGGTCCTCCGACAGCTGACCGACGGGGACGTCGTGGCCGTGTCGGGCGGGGCCCCCGACCCCGGAAACTGACCCGGGCGCGGCGATGCAGCTCTGGGAGGGCGTCGGCCTCGCGCTCGAGCAGATCCGCACGGAGAAGCTGAAGAGCTTCTTCAGCGTCCTCGGAGTCGTCGTCGGCGTGATGTTCCTGATCATCGTCGTGAGCGTCGTCGAGGGGATGGATCGCTACGTCCGTGAGGACTTCTCCTCGGTGGTCTCGGGCATCAACACGCTCACGGTGCGCCGCTGGAGCAACGAGTTCATCCAGATCGACGGAGGCGACGTCGACTGGCGGGAACGGCTGCGACGCCCGGAGGTGACGCTCGCCGAGTACGAGCTGCTCCGCGAGGAGATGACGGGTGACGGGGTCCTGGTGGGGGCCCTCGCGGGTGTCGGTGGATCGGTGGTCGGCGAGAACGGGATGGAGGTCAACGGATCCCGGATCGCCGCGATCACCGCGGAGATGTTCGAGATTCGCGACTGGGTCGTGGAACGCGGCCGCCCCTTCTCGGCCCAGGAGACGCTCGCCGGAAGCGCCGTCGCGGTGATCGGTCTCGAGATCGCGGACCTCCTGTACGAAGACCGCGAACCGGTCGGTCGGACGATTCGGGTGGGCGGCATCCCCTACCGCATCGTCGGTGTCCTCGAGGAGCAGGGATCGGTCTTCGGGCAGTCGCTCGACAACTTCCTCCTCGTGCCGATCCGCTCTCCCGCGCGATCCCGAACGGGACCGAACGCGCCGATCTCCGAGATCACGGTGCAGGTGCCCGATCCCGCGCTGGTGCCGGCGACGGGCGTCGAGATCGAGGGCATCATGCGCCAGGAGCGTCGCCTCCGTCCCTCGGACACTCCCAACTTCGCCGTCGACACGGCGGAGGAGCGCCTCGGCGCGTGGGACACGATCTCGGCCGTACTCTTCACCGCGCTCCCCGGCCTCGTGGGGATCTCGCTGGTGGTCGGTGGGATCGTGATCATGAACATCATGCTCGTGTCCGTGATGGAGCGCACGCGGGAGATCGGCGTGCGAAAAGCGCTCGGAGCGCGCCGACGCGACATCCTCGTCCAGGTCATGATCGAGTCCGCGACCCTCAGCACGCTCGGCGCACTCGGCGGCGTGCTCGTGGGCATCGCGATCGTGTCGACCCTCGCCGCCGTCACGGTGCTCCCTTCGGCCATCGATCCGCTCTGGATGACCCTCGGCGTGGCGCTGGGACTGATGGTCGGGATGGCCGCAGGTATCTACCCCGCCCTGCGTGCGTCCGCGCTGAACCCCGTCGACGCACTCCGGTACGAGTGATCCGCGATGCCTGACGTCCCCCCGCGCCGTCCGCCGCGGAGCAACCGCTTCCGGCGGTGGCTGACGTCCACCTGGGAGGGGATCGCGATCGCCGTCGCGGTCATCTGGGACAACAAGATCCGTTCGGCGCTCACGATTCTGGGCGTCGGGGTCGGCGTGATGGTCATCGTCGCCTTCGGGGCGATCTTCTCCGGCGTCCGCAGCTCGATCGCAGGCGTCGTCGAGTCGTCCGGTCCCGACAACTTCATCGTGTCGCGGGTCGATTTCTCCGCGGTGACGTTCGGCGACTTCGCGGACGAGTTCTCGAGCATCCTGCGGGAGAACCCGCGCATCACGCCCGAAGAGGCCGACGTGGTGCGAAGGGTGCCGGGCGTGGCCGAGGCGATCTTCAGCCTCGACTTCTCCAGCACCGTGTCCGCCGAGTCGGAGCGCTTCACCGGCGTCGAAACGCGGGCGTACAGTGCCGGGTGGAACCAGCTCGTGCCGGGCGACTTCGTGGCCGGACGGGACTTCACGCCGGCCGAGGTCGATGCGCGGTCCCGGGTGATCGTGATCTCGAAGCCGCTCTCCGACGATCTCTTCGGTCGGCAGGACCCGATCGGGCGCACCGTTCGCGTGCTCGGCGGCTTCCGCGGCACGCGCGTCGAGATGCGCGTGATCGGGGTGATCGAGCCAGAACCGAATCTCTTCAACGACATCGTCCAGCGCTGGGCGGTCGTTCCCCACACGACCGCCACCCGGCATCTCCGGGTGTTCAGCAACGAGACGAACATCACGATCGTCCCGGAAGCCGGCGCCGACCCCGAGTCGCTCCGGCAGGCCGTATCCACGGCGCTGCGGGTCCACCGTGCCCTGCCGCCCCGTCAGGACGACAACTTCGCGGTTCTCCAGTCCGCCCAGCTCGTGGAGGCGGTCGACGAACTCTTCGGGGTGCTGTTCCTCGGCGTCATCGGGCTCTCCTCGGCCGGCCTCATGGTCGGAGGCATCGGGGTGATCGGGATCATGCTCATCTCGGTCACCGAGCGGACGCGAGAGATCGGCATCCGGAAGGCCATCGGCGCCCGGCGGTCGGAGATCCTCTGGCAGTTTCTGGTCGAGGCCGGGCTGTTGACCGGACTCGGAGGCGCCGCAGGACTCGCGCTCGGCGGTTCGATGGCGGGCCTGCTCGCGGCCCTCACGCCCGTGCCCGCGTCGATCCCCCTCTGGTCGGTGGCCGTCGCCCTGCTGGGCGCCACCCTTACCGGTGTCGTGTTCGGGCTGATCCCCGCTCTCCGGGCGTCGAAGCTCGAGCCGGTCGACGCCCTGCGGGCCGAATGACCAGGCCGCCCGCCGACATACTCCCGTCCCTCCCGACGCCCCGATGATCGAACCCCTCGACGTGCTCGCCGTGATGGCGCACCCGGACGACGCCGAGCTGCTCTGCGGCGGCGCGCTCCTCAAGAGCGCCGACGCGGGCGAGCGAACGGGGATCGTGGATCTGACCCGCGGTGAGATGGGTTCGCGCGGCTCCGCGCAGATCCGTGCGGCGGAGGCCGCGAAGGCGGCCGGCATCCTCGGGCTCGCGGAGCGTCGCAACGCCGGCCTCCCGGACAGCGCGCTGGAAAACACCCTCGACGCGAAACGCCGGGTCGCAACCCTCATCCGCGAGCTGAGGCCGCGCGTCGTCGTCACGCACTGGCGGGAAGGTCGGCATCCGGACCACCGCGTCGCGGCCGAGCTCGTCTGGGACGCCTGCTTTCTCGCCGGCCTGAGGAACTTCGACGCCGGTGGCGAACCGCACCGACCGACGAAGTTCGTGCACGCGACGGCCTATCGGGAGGACGCAGACCCCCCGACGTTCGTGGTGGACGTGACCGAACAGGTGGACCGGAAGGTCGCCGCCATCATGGCGTACGCGTCCCAGTTCGAGGGCGCGAGCGCGGCCGGCGAGGTCCATCGCGGTGGGAGCCGCCCCCTCGTTGATCAGGCGAAGGCGGTGATGGCGCGGGACGGGTCGAGGATCCGCGTCGCGTTCGGCGAGCCGTTCCGGACGCGTGAGACGCTCGCGTGGGACACGCTGGGTACCCTTCCGGTCTCGAGCTTCTGACGCCTCGGCTCAGACCGCGCAGTGCACCTCGAGCACGACCCGGCGCCAGCTCGGCGCCTCGGAGCCGTGAACGCGGAGCGCCCGCGCCCGCACCGCTCCGCCCTGCTGAAGCCATGGCCACAGCCACGACGAGATCTCCGGTGGAAGGTGCCCGATCGGGTCGCCGTCCGGGTGGTGCACCCAGACACCCGGGCGGCCGGTGCCGGGCGGGTCCGCGATCAGCAGCATGTCTTCCCCGTCCCGCATTCGATCGACGTGCTTCTCCCGGTCGGCGAAGGCGATGCCGTGGACGGTGGTCCTGAACTCCGATGGCCTTCCCAGTGGGAACGGAGGCATGCAGGCGCGGTCGTGAGGGTTCGCGAGGTGCCGTGTCACCCGTAAGTTACGGGTTGGCCGGATACGAGAAAACAAGCGCATCGCCCCAGGCACGCACGAAGCACGCACGCGGGGACGTACACCTGGACGAACCGGAGCCCGCCCGTGGACCCGATCTACCTCGACTACGCCGCCACGACCCCGATGCGGGACGAGGTGATGGATGCCATGGCACCCTACCACAGCGGCGCTTTCGGAAATCCTTCCTCCTCCCACCGGTGGGGCCGCGAGGCCCAGGCGGCGCTCGAGCGCTCGCGGGGCCGCATCGCCGATGCGCTGGGCGCCGGGCGACGCGAGATCGTATTCGTGCGGGGTGGCACCGAGTCCGACAACCTCGCGCTGCTCGGTCGCGCCGACGCCACCCGCGCCAACGACGGCCGCCCCTGCATCGTGACGTCGGCGATCGAGCACAAGGCCGTGCTCGACGCGGCGCGCTCGGTGGAGTCCGACGGTGGGCGCACGATCGTGCTTCCCGTGGACCGGTCCGGCACGGTGGATCTCGACGCCCTCGACGAGGCACTCGAGGAGGCTCCCTGTCTGGTCTCGATCATGTGGGTGAACAACGAGGTGGGCGTCGTCCAGCCGATGAGCGAGATCGTCGAGCGGTGCCGCGCCCGCAGCGTGTCGGTCCACTCCGACGCGGTGCAGGCGGTCGGGCGCGTGCCGGTCCGTGTGGACGACGTCGAACTCGATCTCCTCTCCCTCTCGGGGCACAAGCTCTACGGCCCCAAGAGCGCCGGCGCCCTGTTCGTCCGAAGCGGGACCGAGGTGCACGCACGCATCCACGGCGGCGGTCAGGAGGCGGGGCTCCGGCCCGGCACGCAGGACGTGGCCGGGGCGGTGGGTCTCGCCGAGGCGGTCTGCCTCGCGGTCGAGGAGCAGGCACGAGCACGGGCGCGGTATCTCTCGCTGCGTGAGCGTCTGGTGGGCCGCCTTCGTGCCGAGATCCCCGACCTGCGGGTCCATGGCGACGGCGGCGAGGTCGCGGGTCACGTGCTCTCGGTGGGGATTCCCGACCTCGCGGCCGAGATGCTGATGGTGTCGCTCGACATGGAGGGACTCGCGGTGTCCGGCGGGTCGGCGTGCCAGAGCGGGTCGAACGGCGTGAGCCACGTACTCTCGGCGATGTACGGCGAGGACGCGCTGCCCGCGGCCATCCGCTACTCGTTCGGTCGTCCGACCACCGATGCGCAGGTCGACGAGGCGGCGGCGGCCACGGTCCGCGTGGTCCGGCGCCTGCTCGGCGTCGCCGCTCCGGCCTGATCCGTCCCGTGGCGCGTCCCCGCATCCTCGCCGCCATGTCCGGCGGCGTCGATTCGTCCGTCGCAGCCGCGCTGCTCGTCGAGCAGGGCTTCGAGGTGGTGGGCGCCACCATGAAGACGTTCTGCTACTCCGGCGAAGGCAGCCACGCGAAGAGCTGCTGCGGGCTCGACGGCATCGTCGACGCGCGTCTGGTGGCGGAGCGCCTCGGCATCCCGCACTACGTGTTCGACGTGGAGGAGGAGTTCACGCGGGACGTCATCGACGACTTCGTGTCCGAGTACGTCCGGGGGCGCACTCCCAACCCCTGTGTGCGCTGCAACTCGCACACGAAGTTCGGCGACCTGCTCCGGCGGGCCGAGCAGCTGGAGTGCGAGGGAATCGCGACCGGGCACTACGTGCGGATCGAGCGCGGCGACGGGGCCCGGCTGCTCCGCGGTCGCGACCACGACAAGGACCAGGCCTACTTCCTCTGGGGCCTGGCACCGGACGTACTGCCGCGCCTCCACGTCCCCCTCGGCGAACTCACCAAGCCGGAGGTCCGGGCGCGGGCCCGTGAACTCGAACTGGTCACCGCCGACAAGCCGGAGTCTCAGGAGATCTGTTTCGTGCCGACGGGCGACTATCGCGACCTGCTGCGGACCCGCCTCGAGGACCGGCACCCCGCCATGGAGCCCGGGCCGATCCTGACCGAGGACGGTACGGTCCTGGGCGAGCATGACGGCTACGCGGGATTCACCGTGGGTCAGCGTCGCGGCCTCGGCGGCGGGTTCGCCGAGCCGATGTTCGTGCTCGAGATCCGGCCGGACGAACGCGCCGTGGTCGTGGGCCCGAGGTCCTCGCTCGAGATGACGGCGATCCGGGTCGAGCGGCCGCACTGGATCGGCGCCGCACCCGCAGCCGGTGACCGCGTCGCCGTCCAGGTCCGCCACCGTGGCGCGCCGCTGGACGCGACGGTGGCCGCGATCTCGGCGGCCGAGGTCCTGCTCGGCTTCGACGGCGCACAGCCGGCGGCGGCGCCCGGTCAGTCGGCGGTCCTCTTCGAGGGCGACGTCGTGCTGGGCGGGGGGCGGATCTCGCGCGTAGTGCGCCCGGCCCCCGTCAGTGCTTGAGACCCACCGTCTCCGCGAAGCGCTCCATCGCGGCCTGCTCCTCCGCCGAGAGCTTTTCGGGCACCTGCACGTCCACCTCCACGATCTGATCGCCGCGACGCTCGCCGCGTTCGATCCCCTGCCCCCGGACCCGGAACTTCGTCCCCGTCTGGGTACCCGCCGGAATTCGGAGCACCACGCGGTTCCCGTGAATGGTCCGGACCTTGATCTTCGAGCCGAGAGCGGCCTGGACGATGTTGATCGGAACCCGGGCATGGATGTCGAGCCCCTTCCGGCGGAAGAAGCGATCCGGCTTCACGCGGAACGTAAGCAGGAGATCTCCCGGGGCACCGCCCGAGGTGCTACGCTCGCCCTGCCCGGTCAGGCGAAGCTTCTGGGCGTCCTCCGTGCCCGCGGGGACGTTCACCGAGATACGACGGTCCTGCCGGACGTCCCCGCGGCCCGAGCACGACGCACAGGGTGAATCGGGAATCATGCCCCGGCCGTAGCAGGCGGGACACGGCCGATTGACGGCGAAGCCCTGCTGGCCGAAGGAGACCGTGCCCGAGCCCTCGCACTCGCGGCACACGCTCAGCTCCGTGCCGGGCTTCGCTCCCGAGCCACCACACGTGGCGCACTGCTCCGTGATGGGCACGTTGATCGTGACCTTCCCGCCCAGCGCCGCCTTCTCGAAGGTGATATCCACGACGTACTCGACGTCGGCGCCCTTCGTGCGGGTCTTCGGCCGGTCACGCTTTCCCTTCTCGCCCCCGTCGCGGCCGCCCCGGTCGAAGATCGAGCTGAAGATGTCGCCGAGGCCGCCGAAGTTGGAAAGGTCGTCGAAGGAGAACGACCCGCCCGCTCCGCTGGACCCCGCCGCGCTCCGACCGCCGCCGCGACCCGCGCCGGTGAACGCGCCGAACCGTCGCATCTGGTCGTACTTCTTCCGCTTGTCCGGATCGGAGAGGACCCCGTACGCCTCGCCGACCTCCTTGAACCGGTCCGCGGCGGCGGCGTCGTTCGGGTTTGCGTCCGGGTGGTTCTGCTTGGCGAGGCGCCGGTACGCCTTCTTGATCTCGTCGGCGTTCGCCTTCTCCGAGACCCCCAGAACCTTGTAGAAGTCCTTTCCGCTGCTCACGTCCCGTCGCCCCTCAGTCGGCCTTGTAGACGCTCACGCGGGCCGGGCGGACGAGGGTCTGACCCATCCGGTATCCCTTGGCGAAGAGCTGCGCCACGGCGTCGTCCAGCGCCTCGTCGTCCGTCGGCACCCGCATCATCGCCTCCATGACCTCGGGGTCGAACGGATCCCCCTCCGACGGCTCGAGCAGTTCCGTTCCCGCATCCGCGAGGGTCTTCAGGAACTTCTGCTCGACCAGGTCGATGCCCTCGACGATCGACTGGACCGTTACCTTCTCGTCCGCGGGGTCGAGCGCGGCGACCCGCGTGAGGTCGTCGAGGACGTCGAGGAAGCGTTCGACGAGGTCCGCCTGAGCCCGTGACCACGTCCCGAGCGCCTCACCCTCCGCGCGCCGGCGGAAGTTGGTGAATTCGGCCACGAGGCGGAGGTGGCGGTCGTTGAGCTCGTCGTACTCCTCCTTCGGCACCCCGACGGTCTGGAAACCCCGAGGCTCCGCGTCCGCGCCATCGGCGGACGGGTCGGCGTGCTCCTGCTCCACCGACGCCGTCTCGGCAACTGTGCCATCGTCCATCGACCCCGCACCGGGGTCCACATGCTCGCCGGTCTCGTCCGTCCGGGTACTCGTCGTCTCGGGTCCTTCGCTCATTCCTCGTCCGCCTGTTCCGTCGGCGCCGTCACAGGCGCCTCCTCGTTCAACCAGTCCGCGAGCACGCGGAAGACCGCTGCCCGCTCGATGTCGTGAAAGGGTTCGTGGCGACCCTCCGGATATCGCTCGATCCGGATCCGCGCTCCCCGCGTGCCCGCCGCCCACCTCTCGGTACGATCGGGGTCCGTGACCTGATCGTCGAGGGGCAGCAGGAGGAGCATACGGAGATGGATGGGCAGAGGATCCGTCATCGCCGCCGCCTGCGCCTTCTCGACCTCCGCGAGCAGCCCGGGAGAGCCGGCCCGGTGGATCGTCGGGTCGGCGCGATACGCGGCACCCCGCGCGTCGTCCCGCGTCAGCTTCGTCTCGTCCAGGCTCCGCTGGACTACCATGTCGGGTCGCACGTGCCGCAAGGTTCGCGCCGCGAGGCGCTGCCACAAAGGCAGCACGACGCGGGTGCCGAGCCACGGCGCGGACACGACCGCCCGGTGCGGGGGGTCCGTCGCCGTCTGCAGGTGCCGGATCACCGTGAGCCCCCCCAGGGAGTGGCCCAGCGGGACCGGCTCTCCAGGCCCGGGCGCCAGTTCGTCCGCGCGCCGTCGAACGGCGTCCAGGTCGTCGACGAGGTTCTCGAAGCGATCGAGCACCCCGCGCCGGCCGGCCGACTCCCCGTGCCCGCGGTGGTCGTGTCCGAACACCGACCATCCGGCCCGGTTGAGCACGCCGGCCAGCTCGACGTATCGGCCCAGGTGCTCGCTGAGTCCGTGGACGAGCTGGATGCGGCCGCGTGGCTGCGGCACTGGCCAGCGCCACGTCCGGATCCGTACGCCGGCGGCACCGTCGAGCTCGCCGGGCTCCGGCTCCGGCCCGTCGCCATGCGGCCTCACGGGGCTCGCTCGACGAGCCGGAGGAGCTGCACGAGCGCCGCCTGCCCCGACCGCCGACGGACGGCGTCCCGGTCTCCGCGGAAACGACCGGTGGTCACGACCACCCCCTCCGGAGTCGCCGCCGCGTAGCACACCGTCCCCACCGGTTTCTCCTCGGAGCCACCGCCCGGTCCCGCGATGCCGGTGATCCCGAGGCCGCAGTCCGCCGCGAACGCGCGGACCGCCCCCTCCGCCATCGACGCGGCGACCGGCTCGGAGACGGCGCCGTGTTCCTCGAGCGTCGCCGCCGACACCCCCAGCAGGACCTGCTTGGCCTCGTTCGAGTACGCCACCACGCCACCGAGAAACACCCGCGACGCACCCGCGCGAACGGTCATGCGCTCACCGATACCGCCACCGGTGCAGCTCTCCCCCAGGGCGAGGGTCCAGCCCCGTGCCAGCAGCGCGTCGGTCAGCGCCTCCACCACGTCGCCCGACGGCGCCGTGAGCCGGAAGGGCCGGACGACGTCGGCGATGGCGGACTCCGCGGCGTCGAGGAGGCGGGTGGCCTCCCGCTCCGAGCTGCCCTGCACCCTCAGCCGGAGGTCCACGCCGTGCAGGTCCGGCAGGAAGGCGACATCGACGCCGTCCACCCCGTCCACCAGCGGCTGGATCTTCGGTGCCAGGCGCGACTCCGGGATGCCCGTCGTCGCGATCGTCCGGGTGCGCACGGTGCGAAGCCGATCGCCCAGGGACGCACGGATCCGGGGCACGGACGCCTCGAAGAGCGCCGTCATCTCTCTCGGGGGACCGGGCAGGACGAGGAGCGCCCCCGTGTCGAGTTCGGGCTCGTACCACCGCGCCGGTTCCACGCCGCGGGGATTCGGGATCTCGGCGTCCGGGACGCGCCCCGCCGTGGCCGCCGCCACGCCGGCCAGGGTCCGGTCGTCCGCCGTCGGCCCGAGTCCGCCCGTCGTCACGACGAGCGCCGCCCGGCTCCGCGCGTCGCGAACCGCGTCGGCGACGTCCTCCTCGACGTCACCGATCGTGCCCATCCGGCCGACGGGCGCGCCCAGCATCGAGAGGCGGTCCGCGAGCCAGGCGGAGTTCGAGTCGAGCGTGCGACCGAGGAGGAGTTCGTCCCCGATCGTGAGCACGATCGATCGGGCGATCCCGGTCACGCGAGTTCCCCGACCGCCCGGTACGATCGGATGTACGAGATCATCGAGGTGATCGTGAGGAGCAACGCGACGAACAGCGTCACGATGATCCATGTGCCGTGGATCACGTACCAGACCGGCCACGCGGCGGTGTCCACCCACCCGCTCTGCTCCGCCCACATCCGGATCGGATACCAGAGCAACGCTCCACCGGCGAAGAAGTTCTGGAAGAGCGCCTTGTACTTGCCCGATCTCCCCGCGGCGAGGACCTGCCCGCGCGACGCGGCCCACTGCCGGAACACCGTCACGAAGATCTCGCGGCCGAAGATGATGATCAGCACCCACACCGGGAGTCGCCCGAGGAACGGCAGGTCCCCAAACCCGTCCGGACGGTTGGAAATGAGCCAGAGCGGAATGAAGCTCGCCGCCAGCAGCAGCTTGTCGGCGAGCGGATCGAGGAGCTTCCCGATGTCCGTGACCCAGTCGTGCTTCCGGGCGAGGTACCCATCCCAGAGGTCCGACAGGGCGGCGGCGAGGAAGAGCACGAAGGCCGCGAACCGGGCGCCGACCCCCGGCGCGAGAGCGAGCGCCGCGATCACCGGGCACGCGAGGATGCGTGCGAGTGTGATCAGATTCGGGAGGGTGAAGCGCCGCTCCATGGCGCCCGCGTCAGGACAGCGACTTGACGACCAGCTTGCTGACCGAGGTGAGCGTCTCGAACACCCCCTTGCCCTCGATCGCGATCCCTTCGAAGTCGGAGACCCCCATCGGGTTGATCTGGGCTCGAAGCTCCTCCACCGGCATCGCGTTCTCGAGGTCCCGCTTGTTGTACTGGATGACGAAGGGAATCGTCTCCAGATCATACCCGTACGACTCGAGATTCTCGTACAGGTTGTGCATCGCCTCGATGTTGGCCTCGGCCCGCTCCTTCTGCGAGTCGGCCACGAAGACGATGCCGTCCACGCCCTTCAGGATGAGCTTCCGCGAGGCGTTGTAGTACACCTGCCCGGGGACCGTGTAGAGGTGGAACCGGGTCTTGAAGCCGCGGATCTCCCCGAGGTCGATGGGCAGGAAGTCGAAGAAGAGCGTCCGCTCCGTCTCGGTCGCGAGCGAGATCATCTTCCCCTTGGTGTCGGGATTCACCCGGGAGTAGATGTGCTCCAGGTTGGTCGTCTTCCCGCCGAGACCGGTCCCGTAGTAGACCACCTTGCAGTTGATCTCGCGGCTGGCGTAGTTGATCATCGACATCGGTCTACGCCTCCTCGCCTGCGGAGAATGTGATCCTTCGGGTCACGAATGTCCTCGGATGCCTGGGGAGTGCCGTCGGGCGGTGCCTCGGCGGAATGGCCCGGACGACTCGGTGATTAAGCGCGCTTCAAACTCGCCTAAGGTCGGCGGGGCCTCGCATGCGTGCAAGGCCGGAGGGGGTCGGGTCAGCCGACCCGCGGCGCGCCGCGCTCGTCGGCCTCGACTTCCTTCTCCATCCGCTCAAGCAGCGCCGTCGCACGCTTCCGGAGCAGCGGACGGCTCTCCCACGCGATGAAGTCGCGCAGGAGCAGGACGTCGCCGACCGTGGCGGCCCCCCGACTCATGTGACTGAGCGCCGCCAGGCGCTGAAGCGCGTGGGGGCTGAACAGATCGCGGCGATGCCGCGTGACCTGGTCGCGAATGACCCACGCCACGGCTGCGCCCGCCGCCGCCGCGGCGGCGATCGTGATTCCCGCGATCTTCAGCTTCTTGCCCATCACATCTCCTTCCGGCCCGCCAGGGCCTCCGAAAGCGTACTTCCGTCTACGTACTCGAGATCGCTGTTCACCGGGAGACCCCGCGCCGGGCGCGTGACGCGGACGCCGCGAGGCCGGAACAGGCCCTCGAGGTACACCGCCGTCGCCTGCCCTTCGACCCCGGAACTCGTCGCAAGGATGAGCTCCTGCACTCCATCCTCGTCGACCCTCCGTTCGAGCGCGGCGACCGAGAGTTCGTCCGGGCCGATCCCGTCGAGCGGAGAGAGGTGGCCTCCGAGCACATGGTACACTCCACGATACACCCCGGTTCGCTCCACCGCACCTACCTCGAAGGCCTCCTCGACGACGCAGATCGTGGCATGGTCGCGGGACGCGTTCGCGCAGATGCCGCACTTCGCTCCCTCCGCGAAGTTTCCGCAGACCCGGCAGGGATGAACCCGATCGGCAACCTCACGGATCGCCGCGGCCAGCCTGCGGGCCTCGTCCGCGGAGCCCTTCATCAGATGGTAGACGAGGCGGAGCGCCGTCTTCGGACCCACCCCGGGAAGCTTCCCGAACTCGTCGACGAGCTCGTCGATCACCGACACCGGCCGCCCCCCGTCGAGGTTTCGGTGATGCCCGCCCGTCCGCTCAGAACAGCCCCGGGAGGTTCATCGGAAGTCCCCCGCTCACCTTCTTCATCTCCTCGGCATAGAGCTCCTGCGCCTTGCTCTGCGCCTGATTCACGGCCGCCACGACCAGATCCTCCAGCATCTCGACGTCCCGCGCATCCACGCAGGTCGGGTCGATCCGGATGCCCTTGAGGCCGCCCTTGCCGTCGACAGTGGCCGTGACCATGCCGCCGCCCGACGAGCCCTCGATCTCGCGCCCCTCGAGCGATTCCTGCAGCTCGGTCATCTTCGCCTGGAGCTGCTGCCCCATCTGCATCAGTTGCTGGATATTCTTCATGACTTCACTCCAGGTGTTTATCGCAACCCGTTGGCGTCGGGCGTTTTACGATTCAGTCGAGTGGCTCTCAGTCGAGTAACTCGAGGTCGAGCTCGAGGACGGCGTGCTCCAGAAGGGGCTCCTCGGCGATGTACTCGCGGAGCCGCCCCTCCTTCACGGTCTCCTGCGTGACGCGTGCGCCATCGGGTTCGCGCACGCGCACCGCGAGGGTCACGTCGCGGCCGAGCGCCCGTCCGAGGGCCGCTGCCAGCTCACCCCCGACGTCGGCCGCCTCGAACCGCTCGGCCGCGGCCGCGTCGAGGGTCACCTCGATCCGCTCGCCGTCCTCCCCTTCGACCTCGGCAGCGCGAAGAAAGGTCCCGAGCCCCGTGGGCACCTCGGTCTCGTCCAGCGCCCGCACCCACGCCACCGCGAGGGTCGGCGCGGAGCCGAGCGGGGCGACCGGGTCGGGGGCGGCGGCGGGGACGTCGTCCTCGGGCGGGTCCGGCGCCGGCGCTTCGGCCGCGGCAGCAGGCTTCGGGACTCGCGCGTCTGCGGGCTCGGACACCCGCCGCTCAGGGCCCCCGGCCGGAGCACCCCCGAGGCCCCGGATCAGCTCCTCGAGTTCGACGGTCCGGTCGAGGTAGCTGAGGCGAAGCAGAAGCATCTCGAGAAGGAGACGGGGATGCGCGCTGCGGCGCAGGCTCCCCGTGCTCTCGAGCTCGGTGGCCAGCGACAGCATGCGCACGATGTCCGCCGGTGCGAACACCTCGCCTCGCTCCAGGTAGCCGGCGCGCAGGTGGTCGGCGAGCTCGGGAATGGCCGCGTCCGGGTCCAGCCGGAGGCGCAGCAGCGCGCGGAGAGCGTCCACCAGACCGTGATAGAACTCCGAAAGGTCGTAGCCCTCGTCGAGCAGCTCCTGGACGAAGGGGAACACGTCGCCGTGCCGCCCCTCGGCGAGGATGCCGAGGAGTTCGACGTAGCGCTCGTCCTCCACGAGGCCGAGCACCCGCCGCACCGACTCCAGCGTGATCTCCTCCCCCCCGAGCGCCATCACCTGATCGAGCAGCGAGAGCGCGTCCCGCATGCCGCCGTCGGCCTTGCGGCCCAGCACACGGAGAGCCTCCTCCGGCGCCGAGGCGCCCTCGCGGCCCAGCACCTCGGCGAGGCGCTCCGCGATGTCGGACACGCCGATCCGGCGGAAGTCGAAGCGCTGACACCGGCTCAGGATCGGTGCGGCGGCCTGCTGGATCTTCTGCGGTTCCGTCGTGGCGAAGCAGAAGATCACCCGCGGCGGCGGCTCCTCGAGGATCTTGAGCAGCGCGTTCCACGCCTCGCGCGTGAGCATGTGCGCCTCGTCCACGATGTAGATCTTGTAGCGACGTTCGTCCGAGGGCGCGTACATCGCGCGGTCCCGAAGCGCCCGGGCGTCGTCGACGCCCCGGTTCGACGCCGCGTCGATCTCGACCACGTCGAAGTCCGTCTTGCCGCTCCAGATCTTCTCGCACGACGAGCAGGTGCCGCAGGGCTCGCCGTCCTCGCCCCGGTTGGGGCAGTTGAGCGCCATCGCGAGAACCCGCGCGAGCGTGGTCTTCCCCACGCCGCGGGGCCCGCAGAAGAGATAGGCGTGCGCGACTCTGTCGCCGACCACGGCCCGCCGGAGCGTCTCGGAGACGTGCTCCTGCGTCGCCACCTCCGAGAAGCGGCGAGGCCGGTACTTTCGGGCGAGTGCCTGGTGGGACATGTGCGGGCGCGCTGGCCTCGGACCCCGGCGCTCTGACGCACGCCGCGACCCGGGAGAAAGAAAAAGTGCCCCAGGCTACCCGCAGCTGCGGTCGCTTCGCATTCCGCTGCTACCGGCGAGGTCCTGACGGGGTTAGCTGGCTCCCGCCCTGCGGACCTGGGGCACTCCCGAACCTAGTCGGGCGGCGGGGTGAGGGTCAACCGGCGGGCGGGGGTGCGACGGGCGATTCGCGGTCCGTTCGACGGGTGAGCTCTCCCGCCGGTACGGCGGGGTCCGGATCGCGGTGTCTCAGCCGCCGCCGACGCGCCGCGAGAGGTGCAGGTCCAGCGTGAAATCCACCGCCGGGCTGTCCGGCCGGATGTCCTCCGTGAACGCCACCTGCCAGAGCCAGTTCGAGCCCGTCCGGCCGGTGAACCCCACGCCGAGATTCACCGGCGCCCGGTCGAGTTCGCGGGTCTGGAATCCGCGAAGGAACGGCGTGCTCCCCTGGAACTGCACCATCGCCGCCCACGTGCGGCCGAGCCGTCGCTCCATGCCGAGGTGGAAGGTGCCCGCCAGGGACGCCGTGAACGGATCGAGGGTCGGCCCCGCGTTCACGGTGCCGATGGCGGCGCCTGCGTACGTGGCCCAGTCGGTGAACGTGTGACGCGCGTCGAGCTGGAGCGCCACGTCGACCCTCCCGGACGACCAGTCCGGATCGCCGACCGGGAGCTTCACGCTCGCCCGGGCGGACAGCGCCTTGCGTCCCCGGAAGATCGGCACCGCGACCCAGACGATCGGATCCGCGAGGTGGGTCCCGCCGTCGAGCGAGAGGATCGAGTCGCCCGCGGCGACGACCGAGACCTCGAACTCGTTGTCCGCCACGTCCTCCCGATCGCCGTTCGGGAGCGCGAGGCGGGCGTGGTACCACTGCACCAGCCCGTCCATGAAGCCCCCCCATCCCGTCACGAGGGCCGAACGGACCCCGACTTCGACGCGGTCGCGCGGGGCCCACACGACCTCGAACGTGTTCGTCCAGCGTTCGTAGTCGAGCGTCACGTCGATCGCGGGATCGCGCACGAACTCGAACACGTTGGAGTAGGTCGAGCGCCACGCGAGTTCGAACGTCCCGGCCGGAAGCACGTCGGCGCGCTCGGGGCGCGGCGTGAGGAAGAGCGCGTAGACGGTGTGCTGCTCCGGCACGCGGAACGGCCCGTTGCCCAGCGCCTGGGCGTGAAGCGGACCGGTCAGCAGCGGGCCGGCGGCGGCCAGCGCGAACAGCCCGGCCACGACCGTCCGTCCGGACGTGCTCACGCGGCCGCCATCCCCAGCCAGCGCCCGATCCCCCACCCTGCGGACGCCACCGCGGCGGTCAGCACGGTGCCCCACGCCAGATCGACCACGACCACGCGGGTCGGGAAGCCCTCGAAGAGCGCGAGCGACGTGAGATCGAAGGTGGCGTAGGCGAAGAACCCGAGCAACGCGCCGAGCGACGCGGCCCGAACCAGCGAGTCCACCTCAAGGCCGGGAAGCACCGCGAAGACGAGGATGCCCGTGATGTAGATGGCGTAGAACAGCAGCGCGGCACCCCAGCGCACCTCGTCGGCGAGCAGGAAACCAATCTGGCGCTCGTAGAAGCGCTGGGCGACCACACCGATCCAGACCAGATCGATCACGAAGAACACGACCGCCATCCCCGCGTACAGCTTCAGGACGTCGGGCACGTCAGGCGTCGAGGGTCGGGTAGTCGGTGTAGCCCTCGGCGCCGGGCGAGTAGAACAATTCCGGGCGCGGCTCGTTGAGGTCGGCCCCCCTCCGGAATCGCTCGAGCAGGTCCGGGTTGGCGAGGAATGGCCGGCCGAACGCGACCAGGTCGGCCTTCGCGGGCCGGGTCTCGTCGTCCACTCCGGCGTCGCCCCCGCCCGGCGTGAGGACCGCCGCCGCGCGCTCGTGATCGTAGCCCCCCGCCAGGACGAAGGCCCCGGCGAACTCGTCCCGCATCGACGCCTTGAGGTCTTCCCTCGCCTGCGGCGTCCCCTGCGGCGAAGGGTCGATGACGTGGAGGTAGACCAGTCCCGCCTCACCGAGCTGGCGGGCGAGGTGCGCGTAGGTGATGTCGATCTCGTCGTGGAGCGGCATCTCGTTGAAGACACCGTACGGCGAGAGGCGCATGCCGAGCCGGTCGCCCCCGATCGCCGCCGCGACGCGCTCGGCGGTCTCGATCGCGAACCTGCAGCGGGTGGCCACGGAGCCGCCCCACGCGTCCATGCGCCGGTTCGTGTGCGGATGGATGAACTGCTCGATCAGGTAGCCGTTCGCTCCGTGGAGCTCGACCCCGTCGAACCCCGCCTCGAGGGCATTCTGCGCGGCGTGGACGTACTCGCTGATCGCGGCCTCCACCTCCGCGGGCTCCATGCGATCGGCCACCGGAATGGGGAGCGTCCCGCCGGCTTCGTCGACCCACATCCGCGTCTCTTCCAGCGCGACCGCCGCGGGAGCGAGTACGCGCCCACCCTCAGGCAGGTTGGCGGGATGGGCGACCCGGCCCGTGTGCATGAGCTGCGCGAAGATGCGGCCCCCGGCTTCGTGGACCGCCTCGGTGACGAGCCTCCAGCCCTCGACCTGCTCGTCCGACCAGAGGCCCGGGATCCGCGCGTAGCCGAGGCCGTTGGGCGACGGCGACACACCCTCCGTGACGATGAGTCCCGCCGACGCGCGCTGGGCGTAGTACTCGGCCATCAGCGCGTTGGGGATGGAGCCGCTGGCGCGGGACCGGGTCATCGGCGACATGACCGCCCGGTTGGGAAGCTCGAGACGGCCGAGCCGGAAGCGGTCGAACAGGATGGAGTCGGGCACGTGGTCGGGATTCGGAGAGACGGTGGAAAACGACTCGGGGCGAACACCGTCGCCGATGCCCGGTTCCGAGTCGCCGTCGGGCTTCAGTCGCCGGCGACGCGGCTTCCGCGGACGGGCTGGGAGAGCATGTCACGGAGCCAGTGCCCGGCGCGCTCCGCCTTGGCCTTCACGTACGGGAGATTGTGTCGGTTGAGGTGCCCGAAGAGTGGCTGGCGGCGCACCACGGAGATCCCACCGGCCTCGAGCGCAGCGACCTTCTCGGGATTGTTGGTGAGCACCTCGACGGCGTCGACCCCCAGGTCCCGGAGCATCGAGATCGCGATCTGGTAGTCGCGCTCGTCGGCACCGAAGCCGAGGTGCCCATCCGCGTCGATCGTGTCGAGCCCCGTCTCCTGCAGGCTGTACGCGCGGAACTTGTTGCCGAGCCCGATGCCCCGGCCCTCCTGCGCGAGGTAGAGCAGGATCCCGCAGCCGCGGGCCGCGAAGTAGTCCATGCTCCCCTGGAGCTGCTCGCCGCAGTCGCACCGGAGGCTGCCGAAGAGGTCCCCGGTGAGGCACGCCGAGTGGAGCCGGATGGGCACCGGCGTCGGCCACGCCGCCCGGTCGCCGACCAGCACCGCGACGTGCTCCTCGAGACCGGACGCGTCGCGGAAGAGCACGAAGGTGGACGCCTCGGCACCGGGAATCGGCACGGGAGCTTCGCTGACCCGCACGATCTCCGACCGGGCGGCCTCCACGTAGCGGCAGACCTCGTCGGTCGAGACCTCCAGGATGGCACCCGCCCGGAGCGCGGCAGCGAGCGCCGCCGACGCCGGGTCGACCGGCGCCGTCACCACGGCGGGCAGCATGCGGCCGAGGCGCGCGAGCGCCAGTGAGGAGGAGGAGTGCGGATCGGCGACGCTGCCCTGCACGGCGTCGGCCGCGTCGTCGTCGGGGTCCATGGCGAGCGCCCGGATCGCGCCGGCGGACGCCGACGGAGCGAGGGGGATCGAGATCGCGGTGGCCGGACCCGCTTCTGCCTCGGTGCACCACCCGAGGAAACGCGCACGGTGGGCGGTGACCACGAGCGTGGCGGGGCCGCCGGAGCGGCGCCGGAACTCGTCGAGCCGCGACGTGTCGAGCTCCTCGACCGCGATCGCGAGCACGTCTCCGGGGGCGTGCGGGAGTCCGGCCTGGTCCCGTACCCGCAGCGTGCGACCCCGCTTCAGGTCGAACAGCGCTCGTTCGGCATTGTACATGACGCCTTCCCTCGTTCCCGCGGCGCCCTGCGCGCCGCCCCCGATCGAGGCAAGAACCCCGACGGGGGCGCCGGGATCCGAGGAGAGGGCCCCTTCCACGGCTGCGACTTCGGTCGGCGGCGCCACCTCGGACGGGACGGTGAGGAGGCCCGCCCGGCGAACCCGGCGGCCCGACCGGACACCGCTCGTGGCGGCCACCAGCACGGGCGCCAGCACCAGTCCGACGAGGATCGGGCTGAGCCAGAGCGCGAACACGGGACTCACTACCAGGGTTGCGATCGTCCATGCCACCCCGAGGGTCCACGCAGGCCAGGTGATCCGGACCGCATCGCGCATCCGGATCGGGTCGCGACCGGGATCTCGCGGATTCCACCCCACGGACCGCCCCGCCGCGATCTGCGCCACGAACATCGAGTGGTGGATCATCAGCACCGGAGCCAGCGCGACGGACAGCGCCGTTTCGAGCAGCGCGCTTCCGATCAGGCGCGGCGCGCCACCGAACCGCGGTGCGTCGCGCAGGAGCGTGAGCAGGACGCCGAGCGCCTTGGGGAGGAACAGCACCACGGCCGTCACCGCGAGCAGCGACAGGCCACCGGGAGCGCCGACGGGCACGTCCCGCACCAGCGGAGAGCCCGACAGCGCGGGGAGGAACACGTAGGCCGTACCGGCGAGCAGGATGCCGAGCCACAGGGGGGACGAGAGGTACGCCATCGCTCCCGACACGAAGTGGATCCGGCTCACACCGCGAAGGCCGTCCAGCCGGAGCAGTCGCAGGTGCTGCAGGCTGCCCTGGGCCCAGCGCCGGTCGCGACGGGCGTAGGCCGGGAACGACTCGGGCAACTCCTCCCACGACGCCGTGAGGCTCGGGTCCAGCACCACCCTCCAGCCGGCGCGCCGGAGCAGCGCCGCCTCGACGAAATCGTGGCTCAGCACCTCGCCCCCGAGAGGCGGCTCACCGGGCAGGACGGGAAGTCGCGCGTCCCGCTCGAAGGCCTCCATCCGCACGATGGCGTTGTGACCGAAGTAGTTCGCCTCCGGACCCTGCCAGAACGCCTGCCCCGCCGCCAGGACGGGTCCGTGGACGGCGCCCGCGAACTGGAGGAGTCGCGAGAAGAGCGATCGAGCGCGGATCATCCCGGTGGGCGTCTGGATGAGCCCGACGTCGGGGTCGTCCTCCATCCTGCGCGCGAGCCCGACGAGGGTGGGGCCATCCATCAGACTGTCGGCGTCGAGCACGACCATGAAATCGTACGCGTCCCGGCAGCGGGCGGTGAACTCGGCGATGTTGCCGGCCTTCCGGCCGGCGTTCACGGAGCGGCGCCGGTAGTGGAGCCGCGCCGACGGGTGACGTGCGCGGATGCGCTCCACGGCCCTCTCCTCGAGGATCGCCACTGAAGCGTCGCGGGAGTCGCTCAGCAGGTGCACGTCGAAGGCCGCCGCCTCCCCCGTGCCCGCGAGGGAGTCGAGCATCGCCGAGACGCGGGCGGCCACCTCGTCGGGGCGTTCGTCGAAGACCGGGATCGCGATCGCGGTCCGGGCCGTCAGTGACCGCCGGGGCTCGACGGCGGGCCCCACCCGCGCCAGCGAGTTCGGGTCGCGCCGCGCGAGCAGGAGCAGGAAACCGACGATCGAGACCCAGAACGGAATCACGATCCAGCCGAAGGTCGGGACGAAGAGGCCGAGGATCACGAGCTCGAGCAGCGTGAGACCGCCGCTGCCCAGGATCCCGAGCATCAGGATTGCCCCCCCGAGCGCAGTGCTCAGGACGAGCGCGGCCAGCACGAGCCGACGGAGCCCGAGCCCCGGAAACCGGTAGGGGCCCGTCACGGCGCACCCGTGCGCGGGTCGGCCGCCGCCGGGACGTCGAGCAGCCAGCTCCACGTCTCGCTCAGGATGCCGCTCGGCCCGGCGGGACCACCGGCGCCGTCGTTCCGGCGATCGCGTTCGAGATGGGCGCGCATGTCGGCGGGAACACCGGGCTCGCCCTCGAGGATCCACGTAACGCGATATCCCGCGCCGGGCAGCGCCTCGACCCGGATGTCGGTCACGCGCCCCGTCGAGGAGGTCACCACCGCGCGGACGTCCGCCGCGTCGGACACCTCCGCGAGCGCGCCCCCCTCGAAGTCCACCAGCACCCGGAAGTGGTGCGGCGGCGGCGGATCGGCCTGTCCCGGCAGCCCCGGACTCGCCACCCGCGTCCGGAGCACCCGGCCCGGCCCGGCGGTGTCGGCAGGCCGGGCATCGAACGTCCGGAGCGTATACGCCCAGTCGCTCCGATCGCCGGCCCGCAGCGTGTCCGACGGCGACCAGAAGGCGACCACGTTGTCCACGAACTCGGTCGCCGTCGGGATCTCGGCGAGCATGACGGCGCCCGATCCCCAGGCCGCCGCTGGATCCACCCAGAGGCTGGGTCGTCGATCGTACGCCGCCTCCAGATCGAGGTACTGCGAGAAGTCGCGCGTCGCCTGCGCCAGCCCGAACCCGATCGGGTCCCGATCGAGCAGCGACGTCACGCGCACGCGGCCCGGATTGGAGAGCGGGCGCCAGATCACCTCGCCCGCGTGCGTCTCCATGAGGAGCCCCTCCGAGTCGTGGACGCGGGGCCGGACGTCGCGCCTCGCCCCTCCCGGCGCGTCGGGACGGCCCGTCGACGCGCCGCCGAGGTCGAAGGTGCCGTGGAGGTACATGCTCGTGAGCGGTGCCACGCCCAGCCGCGGCACGTCCGCGCGGGCGAAGAGACGGGTGCGCACATGCATCTCGGTGGGGCGCGGGGGCCGGTCGGGAGCGGCGACGGCGTCCGCGCGCCCGGGCACGAGCTCGAACCGGTACGCACCCGTGAGCGAGGGGCCGTCGAGCAGCGCATGGATCACGAGAACCGTGTCGGCCGGCTCGGGCGCGTCGATCCAGAACTCGACGAACTCGGGGAATTCCTCCGGTCCGGGCTCCGCGACGCCCAGCGCCACGCCCCGAGCGGACAGTCCGTACACGTGCTCCGGACCGAGGAGGCGGAAGTACGACGCACCCCGGAACGACACGATCTCGTCGACGGCGTCCGGGCGGTTCATGACCCCGAGCACGCGGAACCCGGCGAATCCCGCGTCCGGCGGCAGCTCGAAGTCACCCGGGTCGAGTTCGCCGCCGTACTCGAAGAGGTCCGTGGCGAACTCGACGCCCCGGGCCGCGTCGGACGAAACCAGATGCACCCGCACGGGGGTATCGACCCCACCGCCGGGATGATCGAGGCGCACCTCGAAAGGGAGATCGCCCCCCCAGATGGCCCGATCGTCCCGGAACGCTATGGTCCGGTACCGATCGTACGAGAGGTCGGCGGCGGGGGTACCGGCCACGGGCGTGGCCGGCGGTACCCAGGCGGTACGGGATCGCTCGGCCGCGAGCGAGGTGACGAAGTCGAAAAGGCCGCGGGTGTCCGAGGGCTGCCACGTCGGTTCCTCGCCGCGCGCCGGGAGTTCGGCGGCCGCCGAATCGGTCGCCTCCGGAGCGTCGCCACATCCGGCCATGTTCGCCGCGAGCACTGCGAGGACGACGATGACCCCCAGACGGGGAGACACGATGGACACCACGAACTCCGGGCGGGAAGGACGAGCCGTTCGGGGAGTGGCTACCCTCGTGCTCGCCAATTGTCTCGTGATGCTCCCGATCTGGGTCCGCTTCGGCGGGGTGCGTCCCCACTGGATCGCGCTCGAGATCGCGATGCTCGTGGTGGCCTTCTCTCTTCTGCCGCGCACGTGGTGGTCCCGCGTAGCCGCGTGGGTGGCGTGCGTCGTGGTCGTGGCGAGCGCGGTGCTGCTGGTCGCCGACTCGAGCGCACGCATGAGCCTCGACCGGCCCCTCAACCTGTACCTCGACGCGCAGCTCGTCGGGTCCGTCCGGAACCTCCTCGACGGGATCTTCGGCGCCGGCTGGGGCCTCGTCGTGCTGCTCGGCAGCGTCGCGGCGGCGCTCGCCTCGGTCGTGGTCCTCGGGCGCCTGCTCCTCAGCCTCGGCGAAACCCGACCCGGCTGGCGACCGCGGATTCCGGCGCTCGCGCTGCTCGCGGTCCTGGTCGCGCTCGTTCCGCTCCGCTGGGCGCACCCCTCGGGCGTCGTGCTCGCACTCCCGGTCACGCAGCTCGCACGGGAGCAGGCACGCTACGCCGCAGACATGCTGCAGGAGCGGGAGCGGTTCGCGGCGGAGGTGGCCGCCGCGCGGCTCGACTGGAGCGACGAGCCCGGCCTGCTCGCGCGCCTCGACGGCCGCGACCTCGTGCTCGCCTTCATCGAGTCCTACGGCACGTCTGCGGTCGAGGACCCCCGCTACTCGCCGGTGGTCGGGCCCGCGCTCGACCGCTTCGAGGCCGTGGCCGAAGCCCGCGGGATCCACGTGGCGACCGGTCGGATGATCGCGCCCAGCCAGGGCGGCATGTCGTGGCTCGGGCACGGCTCCGCGATCAGCGGACTCTGGCTCGACAACCAGCTCCGCTACGAGCTCATGCTCGCCAGCGACCGGCCGACGCTCATCGACGACCTCGAGTCCACCGGGTACCGCTCGCTCGCGATCATGCCCCAGATCACCATGGCGTGGCCCGAGGGGCGCCTCCTCGGATACGACGAGATCCAGACCCGCGCCGAAATCGACTACCGGGGCCCGCCGCTCAACTGGGTCACCATGCCCGACCAGTTCACCTGGTCGTGGATGCAGAGGACCGCCCTCGCGGACACCACGGACGGGCCCGTGTTCGTGGAAGTCGGCATGATCAGCAGCCACGCGCCCTGGACGCCGATCCTGGAGCTCGAGCCCTGGGACGAGATCGGGGACGGCCGGATCTTCGACCGCTGGCGGGACGCGGGCGAGTCACCCGAGAGCCTGTGGCGCGACGCCGAGCGCGTGCGGGAGGCCTACGCCGAATCGGTCCGCTACGCGGTGCACGCGATGGTGTCGTGGGTCGAGCGCTATCTCGACGACCGCGTCGTGCTGGTCGCGCTCGGTGATCACCAGCCGGCTCCCCTCGTCACCGGCGACGACGCGGCACGGACGGTGCCCATTCACGTCGTGTCGACCGACCCCGACGTGGTGCGTGGATTCGTCGAACGCGGGTTCGCACCCGGCGCCTATCCGCCCTCCGCGGCGGACCCGTCGGACGTGCCCCGCATGAGCGACCTGCGGAGGCTGGTGCTGGAGGCGCTTTCGGGTCCCTCCCCGATCGGTACGACGCAGTGAGCGACGCAGTTGGCGGCGCAGCGACCGGCGAGCCGAGCCGCGACACGGTCGGCCCCGGATGGTCCACGCCGAGCCGGCTCTTCCACTGGACCGTCGCGGCGCTGGTCCTGGTGACCGTCCCGGTCGGCGTCGCGATGACCAGCGAGGGATTCGACGGGGTCCGCAACACCCTCTACGTCTCCCACAAGGGCATCGGCGTCGTGCTGCTCGTGCTCGTCACGTTCCGCGCCGTGTGGCGATGGCTCACGCCGGCGCCGAAGCTCCCCGCGTCGATCCCCGAAGGCGAGCAGCGTCTCGCGCGCTTCACCCACCGGCTGCTGTACGTACTGCTGTTCGTGATGGCGCTGAGCGGGTACCTGCGAACGGTGGGAGGCGGCTACCCGATCGAGCTTCTGGACGCGCTCGGCGTGCCTCCGCTCGTGGGCGAGATGCCGGTGTGGGCCGATCGGCTGTCGGTGCTGCATGCCTTCGTCGCGTACCTGCTGGTAGCCACGGTCGCCGTGCACGTCGCCGTCGTGGTTCAGCACACCCTCTTCGGCCGGACGAACCTGCTCTCGAGGATGTGGCCTCCGTTCCGCTCGGGTCGGTCGTGAGCGGGGGCCGGCTGTCGGGGTCGATCGGGCTCCTTCGGTCCCTCGTGACGTACTGGCGACCCGGTCGGCAGCGGGGCCTCCGGCGGATGTATCGACCCTTCGTCGGCGAGGGCGACCTGGTGTTCGACGTCGGGGCGCACCTCGGCGACCGTACCGCCGCCTTCCACGCCCTCGGCGCCCGGGTGGTCGCGCTCGAGCCGCAGCCCCGGCTGGCCGACTGGCTCGAGCGGCGGGTCGGGGGACTCGAACGGGTCACCATCCGCAGGACCGCCGTCGGCGCGGCGCCCGGATCGGCGACGCTCGCGGTGGCGTCCCGTCACCCGACGGTGTCGACGCTGGCGCACGGCTGGCGCCGGCGCATGGCGGACGACAATCCCGGGTTCCGGGCCGTGCGCTGGGACGACGAGGTGGAGGTGAACGTCACCACGCTCGACCGGCTCGCCGAGGAGTTCGGGCATCCGTCCTTCCTGAAGATCGACGTGGAGGGGTTCGAGGCGGACGTGCTCGCGGGTCTGTCCGTGGCGGTGCCCGGGATGTCGGTCGAGTTCGTGGCCGGGGGCCTCGACGTGGCGCGACGCTGCGTCGATCGGATCGCGTCGCTCGGGGCGTACGAGTTCAACGTGATTCCCGGCGAGAATCGGGCGATGCTCTGGCCGACGTGGCGCGACGCTGAGGCGGCGCGGGCCTGGCTGGCCGCCGGCGCGGACCGTCTCCCGTCGGGTGACCTGTACGCGCGAATCGCGGGCGGCGCCGGCCGGCACGCGCGCGACGAGGCCGGCCGATGACGCTGCCGGACCGCTGGCGACCCGACGAGGAGGGTGCCCCGCCCGCCGACGTGAAGCCCGACACCGTGGCGATCCTCCCGACGGCCGCGATCGAGCAGCACGGGCCCCACCTCCCCCTCTCCACCGACGTGGACATCGGCGAGGGCGTCCTCGCCGCCGCGCTCGAGCGGCTTCCGGCGGGGCGATCCACCCTCGTGCTGCCGACGCTCGCGCCCGGCGCCAGCCCCGAGCATGCGTCCTTCCCCGGTACGATGGACCGCACGCCCGAGGGCGTGGTGCAGGACGTCTTCGACGCCGGCGGCGCCGTCGCGCGCGCGGGCGTGCGCCGGCTCGTCGTGTTCAACAGCCACGGGGGGAACCGTGCCGCCATCGACATCGCGGCGCTCCGCCTGCGCCGACGCTACGGGCTGCTGGTCGTGAAGGTGCACACGTTCCGGCTCGCGATCCCGCCCGAGACATGGATCCCCGAGGCCGAGCAGCGCCACGGACTCCACGGGGGTGCCGTGGAGACCGCGATCATGCTCCACCTCCACCCCGACCGTGTGCATCGCGACCAGCTGCGGGCCTTTCCCTCCATCGCCATGGAGCTCGAAGCGTCCGACTCCCGCATCGGACCGGAGGGCGCGGCAGCGTTCGCGTGGCTGGCCGAGGACCTGAACCCCGACGGCGTCACCGGCGACGCGGCGCTCGCGACACCCGAGACGGGACGGGCGCTCGTTCGGGCCTGGGCCGGTCAGCTCGCCGCCATCCTCGAGGACGCGAGGGCCTTCCCCGTCGAGCGCCTTCGGCACCGGCCCGGGAGGATCGATGAGCCGTGAGGGCGAGGGCGACCCCGGGATTGATCGGAGGATCGATCGAAGGACCGATCCGGGGTCCGTTCCGGCGTCAGATCCGGAGGCCGTCCTCGACCAGGTGTTCGCGCCGCTCGCGGGACGCTCGCGGTGGGTGCTGGGCCAGCTCGGACAGAGCCTCGACGGGCGGATCGCCACCCGCACGGGCGACTCGCACTACATCAACGGGCCGGAAGACCTGACCCGCCTCCACCGCGCCCGGGCGCTGGCGGACGCGGTCGTGGTGGGCGCCGGTACGGTGGACGCGGACGACCCCCGCCTCACGGTGCGTCGAGTCGAGGGCGAGAACCCCGTGCGCGTGGTGCTCGACGGCCGGGATCGGCTCGACCCCGCTCGGCTCGTGTTCGCCGCCGGCGACGCGCCGACGCTCTGGCTGATCGGAGCCGGTGACGCGACCGGGGAAGGCTCCACCAGGGCCGTGACCGTCGCGGCTGGCGTCGAGCGTGTCCCGCTCCTCCTGCGTGACGACGGGACGTTCGATCCCGAACGCGTGATCGAGGCACTCGCCCGACGAGGACTCGAGCGCGTCCTGGTCGAGGGGGGTGGGCGGACGGTGTCGTCGTTCCTCGCGGCCGGAGTGCTGGACCGGCTCCACCTCTCCGTCGCGCCCCTGCTGATCGGGTCGGGTCGGGCCGGGATCAGCCTCCCGCCCGTGGACGCGCTGGAGGATGCGATCCGGACGCCGGTGCGGCACCATCGGCTGGGCGCGGACGTGTTGTTCGACCTCGATCTCGGTGGTCGTCGGGCGCCGCGTCCCCGGTCCTGAGCCCGGCCTCGCGTCCGGCCCCCGGTCCAGCCCCGACCCCGCCGCCGAACCCGTCGAGCGCGAGCACCACGGCACCGGGCAGCGTCGAGGCCAGGACGATCAGCCCGTACGCTACCGAGATGGCCACACCATCCGCCGCCGCCAGTCCAGTGGCCGACCAGATCGCGGCCGCGGCTCCCTCCCGAACCCCCCACCCCGCGACCGAGACGGGTACGAGCATCGCGAGGAGGACCGGCGTGACGAGCGGGAGCATGATCGGGAACGGCGTCTCCACGCCGACCGCGCGGGCCGCGATCAGGTACACCGTCACGTAGCTGCCGACCACCGCCGACGACGTGGCGAGCTGGGTCGGGAAGGCGTCCCGGTGGAGCAGTGCCCGGTGCGCGTCGGCGCGGAACCCGGGCGCGATCGCGGCGGTGGCGCGGCCGCGGGCGGACCGGACGACCACGGCCCCGAGCAGCGCCGCGGCGGTCGCCGCAGCGACCCACCAGCCCGGTACGGGCGTGAGGAGCACCACCGCCGACGCGAGCGCCGCGGCCGCGACCACCACCTGGCCCGACAGACGCTCCAGCACGACGGCGTGGACCGCGCGACGGCCCGCGCCGTTCTCCCCACGGGGGCCGGCCCGACCGACATCTCCTGCCCGCGCATGCCGCACCGCCCGGGTCACGTCGCCCACCACGCCCCCCGGCACCACCTGGTTCAGGAACCCGGCCAGCCAGTACTCGCGAACCGCGGCCGGGGCCGACAGCTCCACCCCCAGCCGCCCGGCGGTGAACCGCCAGCGCCACGCGGACAGGAGAGTCTGGAGCGCGGCCACCACGAGCGCCGCGACGACCCAGCCCGGCCGGAGCGCGGCGAGGCGCGCGAGCACGTCCGAGAAGTCCACGAACGTCAGCACCGCGGCGAGGATGGCGGGACTGCCGAGCATGCGGAGGAGCTTCACGGCGAGTCGACCGGCGGGAGTGCCAGCAGGTCGTCGTGGCCCACACGGACCGACCAGTCACCCGCCCGGATCGAACCGGCGCGGCGGGCCCCCCACGCCTCGATCTCGGCCCGCGCATCGGGTCGGGCCTCCATGGCCGCCCGAACCCATCCGTCGAGGAGTTCCAACGCGAGACCGGCGTCCGATGTCCCCGACAGCATCCACGGCGTCGGCTCGATCGTCACCTCGAGCCCCACCGCGTGGAGCGCGCGGCTCGTCACCTCGACGGCGCGGGGGCCGAGCGCCGCACCCATCCCCTTCTCGCCGGTCTGATGCCGGCGGACCGCTCCGAGCACGAGCGCGTCGGCGTCGTGCGGATCCCCCCAGGCGAAGGTGCCGTCCCACGAAAGCGCGATCAGTACGGCGCATCGCGCCGCCGCGACCCGCGCCGCGAGCGCCGCGACCCACGCCTCGCTCACCAGGTCGAGCAGCGCCGAGGCGGTCACGACGTCGCAGCCCGCGACCGCGTCCAGACCCTCGGCGCGCAGGTCGCCCTCGATCGTCGTGGCGCCCGCCTGGGCGGCCGCCGCGAGCTCCGCGAGCAGCCCCGCATCGTGGTCCAGCGCGGTCCAGCTCCGGGCCCACCCCAGACGCGGCGCGAGGTACCGCACGTTCGACCCGCGCCCCGCCCCCAGATCCAGCAGACGGGACCACCCACGGGCCCGACCGACCTCGTCGAGGCGCCGGACGAGTGATGCGGAGCGGGAGCGATGGTCGGCCGGCTCCCGGAGGGCGAGCCAGTCGGAGGCGAAGGTGTCGTGGCGGCCCGGTTCAGACATCGGCGAGCTCGCGGAGCGCGGCCTCGAAGGCGGCGGCCTGGGCGGACCAGTCGGGAAGCGTTCGGGCGTGCGCGGCCGAACGGGCGGCCAGCTCCACGCGGAACCGGGGATCGCCCGCGACGCGAGCGAGCGCGTCCGCCAGCTCGGCGACGGGGGTCGTGGCGGCCCCCCGCGCCACCAGCACGCCGACGTCGGCGGGCACGGTCGAGCGGACCGCCCCGCCCGCGACCGCCACCACGGGGAGACCGTGGATCATCGCCTCGGTGAGCGCCATGCCATAGCCCTCGTAACGCGAGGCGGACACGAACACGTCGGCGGCCCGCCAGAGCTCCCGCAGCTCGTCGTCGCCGACCTCTCCCGTCAGCTCGATGCGCGAGCCCACGTGGGACCTGGCGGCGGTCCGGGCGACCGCCTCGGCGAGGGCCGCGGCGTAGGCCGGGTCGCGCTCGAGGCTCCCGACGATCCGGCACCGCCACTCGAGCTCCGGCGCCGCGGCGGCGAGGTGTTCGAGCGCCCGCACGAGGTCCGCCTGCCCCTTCCGCGGCACCACCGATCCCACGCTGAGCAGCTCGACGGGGCGGTCCGGCGCATCCGCACCGTCGCAGCCCGGGTCCCCAATCGCCTCGGTACCCCAGCCCGGCCCCGTGCCCGGCTCCACCACCCGGACGCTCGCCGGATCGGCGCCCAACTCGACCACGCGCCCCGCGGTGAACGCGCTCGTCACGATCACGCCAGCGGCCGCCGTCAGTGTCCGCGCCTCGGTCGCGGCCAGGCCGTCACGCTCCGGTCCCTCGTCGCAGAGCGGATGGTGTACGAGCGCGACGACCCGCAGTCGATCCCGCTCGGCCTCGATCGGCCCGGGCGCGGCCCCGCCTACCAGACCATCCACCACCACCAGCGCCCCGTCCGGACACGCGCGGAGCGCCGTCCGGAGACCCTCGATCGCGCGCGAGTCCGGCGCTGGCCACGCGCCCTCGAGCTCGACGACGCGAATCCTTCGCCCACGATCCCGGAGCTCGCGCACCATGCGCGCGTCGTACAGGTACCCGCCCGTCTTCTGGTCGATGGCGCCGGCCACCACGAAGACGAGCTCGTCCACCGGTCGGGCCGTCGTCACACCGCCGCGTCGTAGCTCGCCCACGCGACGTGCGACTCGTTCAGCCGGACCTCGAGGCTCGAACAGCCCGGCGCACCCGGGCCGAGCGCCCCGACATGGATTCGCTCGACGAGGCGCCGATGGATCTCGCGCGCCAGGAACTCGGTGGTCGTGTTCTGGCCGGCGAACGCCTCGACGTCGTCGAGATTCCGGTAGTTGAGGTCGTCGAGCACGTCCTTGAGCTGCTCGCCGGCGAGCGCGATGTCCACCACGAGCCCGTCGGCGTCGAGCTCCTCGCGGCGGAAGGTGGCGTCGACGACGTAGGTCGCACCGTGGAGGCGCTGCGCGGGCCCGAACGCCTCGCCCGTTAAGCTGTGGGCGATCATGAAGTGGTCGCGGACGTTGAGCTTGTACATGCGTGGTCCTGTCGAGTGGGGCGGCCGAGCCGCGGTCAGAGGCCGTACCGGATCCGGTGGCAGAGAGTGTCACCCCCGTCCGCGGCCAGACGTGCCATTGTCGCCGGGAGCTCGTCGAAGTCGCTCTCGCCCGTGATCAAGGCGTCGAGTGCGGGATCCCGTAGGAGCTCGAGCGCCTTCCGGACGCGGCGCGCGTGTGTCCAGCGGGGCGCCCGCTCCGGCGGAAGGCGCCCGACCTGGCTGCTCCGGATCGTGAGCCGGCCCGAGTGGAACGACTCCCCGAGCGGCAGCGCCACCCGCGTCGTCCCGAACCAGCTCATCTCGAGCATCACGCCTTCCGGACCAACGCAGGCGAGCGCGTCGCGCGCGCCCTCGGGCGACCCGCTGGTGTGTATGACGACGTCGGCGTCGGAGCCGAGAGGTGGTTCCGCCCGCAGGTCGAGGCCGAGCTCGGACGCCGGGCCCGCCCGGGTCGGCTCGGGGTCGACGACCACCACGTCCGTTCCGGGGATCCGATCCACGAGCCGGGCCACCAGCATGCCGACCACGCCGGCGCCGACCACGACGATCCGGTCGCCCGGCGCCACGCCCGCGTCCCAGCATCCGTTCAGCGCCGTCTCCATGTTGGCCGCCAGCACCGCCCGCCCCTCGGGCACCCCGTCCGGAAGCGGCGCGACGGCGTCCACCGGCACCACGTAGCGGTTCTGGTGCGGATGGAGGCAGAACACGGATCGCCCCTCGAGCTCGGGATCCCCCGGCGCGGCGTCGACGACGCCCACGCTGGAATACCCGTACTTCACCGGCCCCGGGAAGTCACCCTGCTGGAAGGGCGCCCGCATCGCGTCCCGTTGCGAGGCGGGCACCTCGTCGCGGTACACGAGCGCCTCGGTGCCCCGCGAGATGGCGGAGAACGTCGCGCGCACCCGCACCTCCGCCGTCGTCGGCCCCAGCAACGGCTCCTCGCGGATCTCCCCGCCGTCGGGCGGACGGACCCAGAATGCGCGTGCGGTGTCCTGACTCGGCATGTCGGCTCCCCGTTCCCATCGGTCTGCGGTGCGGCCCGAGCGCGTCGGCGTCGCGGGCCCGGGCGTATTGCGCGACCTCGCGCTCGCGGCGCCCCTCGGGCCTGCGATCACCCTCGCCGGATCCCGGTGGCTCGGCTACCAGCCCTCGATGGCCGTCGTGGTGCTCGCAATCTACGCCGTCGCGGCGTTCGTGATCCTGCGGGGCGCCGCGGGGGGTCTGCCACGGGCCGCCTTCGGGGCCGCCAATCGGGTCACGCTCTTCCGCGCCGCGCTGGCCGCCCCCGTCGCCGCGTTCGCCTTCGTCCCGGACCTTCCCGGGCCCGCCACGCGCTGGGGACTCGCCGCACTCGCCTCGCTGGTCCTCGCGCTGGACGGTGTGGATGGCTGGCTCGCCCGGCGCACGGGGACCGAATCCCGATTCGGTGCCCGCTTCGACATGGAAACCGACGCGGCGCTGCTCCTGGCGCTGTCGGTGCTGGCGTGGCGCGTCGGGCCCGCCGGCGCGTGGGTCCTCGGGATCGGGCTCCTCCGCTACCTCTTCGTCGCCGCCGGGGTGGTCGCCCCCCGGCTGCGCGGCGATCTGCCCGAGGACCAGTGGCGGCGCAAGACGATCTGCGTGGTTCAGGGCGTCGCACTGCTGGTCGCGGTCACCCCGCTCGGCATGCCCGGCCCGCAGGTCGCGACCGCCGCGATCGCGCTCGGGCTGCTGGTCTGGTCGTTCGCGGTCGATACGGCGTGGCTGATGCGGCACGGCGCGCCCACCGGTTGACCCCCGCAACGCCGACGTCTGGTTGGATCGGGCTCCGCACGCTCATCTTGGCCGTCGCGTCCGCGCCGCCGCCGACCAGATCGTCTTGATCGACCGAGCCGGACGTTCGCACCCCAGCTCCGGAGCCCCCCGTGATCGACGGTCCCCTCGAGCTCGCCTTCCTGATCGCGGCCATCGTCGCCGTCGCGTTCTGGCTGGACCACACCGTCCCCGCCCTGTCGAAGGTGGGCGCGTCGCTCATCACGATCATCATCGGGGCGGCGTTCTCGAACCTCGGCCTCGTGCCGGCATCCGCGCCGATCTACGGGGTCGTCACCGGCCCGGTCACGATGCTCGCGATCGCGTGGCTGCTCCTCGCCGTGAACCTCTCCGACCTGCGAAAGGCGGGCCGGCCGATGGTCATGGCGTTCGGGATCGCGCTGCTGGGGACGGCGCTCGGCGCCTTCGTCGGGGGTCTCATCTTCGTCGCGACGTTCGGCGACGAGTCGTGGCGGCTGGCGGCCACACTCACCGGCACGTTCTCGGGTGGGTCGCTCAACTTCGTGGCGGTCGCGAGCGCGGTGGACCTCTCCGACGAGATCCTGGCCGGCACGGTGGCGGCCGACAACGTCATGACGGCGGTCTGGCTGGGGGCCAGCCTCACGCTCCCGATCTGGCTGAAGCGCTTCTACCCGACGCCGATCCCCGCCGCGGCGGCGGGCGAGGAGGGGGCCGAGCTGAAGCACCCCTTCTTCCACCGCGAGCCCCTCTCGACGCTCGACCTCGCCATCCTCGTCGCCGCCGGACTCGCGCTCGTGGCGCTGTCCGAGTGGGTCGCAGGCGCCTGGGTCGGGCTGGGCCTCCCCGGCATCCCGTCGATTCTCTGGCTGACCACCTTCGCGCTGCTCGCGGGGCACCTCACGCCGCTACGCGATTCGGTCGGCGCCTTCCAGCTCGGAAACCTCGCGCTGCACTTCTTCTTCGTGATCATCGGGATCTCGTCGAAGTTCTCGCTGATCCTGGAGGTGGGGCTGGCGGCCTTCTGGTTCGTGGCGCTCGTTGTCGCCGTCCACGGCCTCGTGGTCTACGGCCTCGGGAGGCTCGCGAAGCTGGACGTCGCCACGATCTCGGTCGCCTCGCAGGCCGCCGTCGGAGGGCCCTCGAGCGCGCTGGCCGTGGCGGTGGCCCGCGAGTGGCGCGGGCTGGTGCTCCCCGGAGTGATCGTGGGTCTGCTGGGATACGCGGTGGGAACGTATCTCGGGCTCACGGTCGGCTGGCTCGTGCGGAGCGTGGGCGGCTAGGACGACCCGCCGCTCCGTTCCGGGGCGCGGCCAATCCGACTCAGGCCACCTCGCGGTGCTGCCCCGCCGTGTACTCCGGGCGCGCGGGCCCTAGCTCCGCGAGCGCCCGCTGCAGATGCCGCCGCGCCTTGAACGCCTGACTCCGCGCGGAGCCCGGATGAAGCCCCGCATCCCGCGCGACATCGGCGAGCGAGTACCCGAGCAGCGCGGTGCGAACGAAGATGCGCCGCTGGCCGGCGGGCAGGTCACGGATCGCCCGTGTCACCCGCTCCCGAACGAAGGGCGCGCGGTCGGTCGGCCGGTCCGCGAGCGCAGAGGGGACCTCGTCGAGATCGACCGTCGCGACGCGGCGCTTCCGCTTCCTCGAGATCTCGACGGCGGCGGACCTCCCCACGTGGAACGCGACCGCCACCGGGTGGCGCATGTCCCTCTGCCGCAGGAGGATGAGCCACCCGTCCTGAACCGCATCCTCGAAGTCCGGATCCGATCCTCGCAGCACCCGCGCCACCCCTGCCTTCAGGGCCCGTTCCACCCCCCGGTTCGCCACCAGCTCGTCCGCCGACATGCTCCCTCCCTCCCTCCGGGATCGCGGGCCCGACCATTCCGACCCGTGCGACCGGAGTCGGGACCCTTGTGTCATTGTATCCACCTTCGATATATCTGGATACGATACATCGTGCAAGCCCGGCGTTCGCGCACGAACACGACCTGCCGCTCACGCGATCCTTGCCGGATCCACTCGATGAGCGGTATATCAGCATCAGATATATCCAGGAGAGATACCATGTGGTCTGGCCCGGCATCCCTGTACGTACTGATCGCGCTCGCGAAGTCGCCGCAGCATGGACTCGCGATCGCCGACAACGTCGCCGACTTCACCGAGGGCCGGGTGCTGCTCGGGCCGGGGACGCTCTACCGCGTGCTGAAGGACCTCGACGCGTCCGGCCTGATCGAGCGCGTCACCCCCGCCCCGAACGAGGATCCGCGACGTAAGTGCTACGCCATCACCCACGCGGGACGTGGCGAACTCAGCGGCGCCGTCCGCGAGCTCGGGCTGGTGCATCGCGTCGCCTCGGCCCGCCTCGACGAAGCCACCGTCCCGGGGGGACGCCCATGATCTTCCGGAAGCTGCGTGACCGGCTGGCGACGATGTGGGAGGGCTACGCCTGGCTCTGGCGCGCCACGCAGGCGCACGCCCGGACCCCGATCACCGGAGTCCTGCGGTTCATCGCGTGCGCCATCGAGGACGTCCTCCTCCTCGGCGCATGGTCGGCGTCCACGCCGCTCCGTCAGCCCGTCCAGCGGCACCGCGTCGTGGTGCCGGCGCTCGCGTTCACGTGCGTGATGATGCTGACGCTCGACTCGGCGGACGGACCGGAGAGCGCTCCCTTCGGCGACGCGCCGGTGGCACGCGAGGTGGGCGCCGCGTGCGGTGGCGGGGTGACGTTCGGGGCCATCGCCAGCCCCGGCGACGAACTCGTGGCATTCGAGGCGTGCGCGAATGCATACGTCACGCTCGAAGCCGACTGCGAGGAGTGCTGGATCCGGCCCCCGGCCCCCGGGCGGCTCCTGCCGGAGCTCAGGCTCGCGGACTTCACGATCTGAGGACGCACCGCCGCTCGGATCCGGCCGCCATGCCTCCGCCACCGACGTCCGGCCCGGACGGACGAATCTCCCTGTCCGCCATGCTCCGCGGGTTCGTGGCACTCTCGCTCGCGGTGGGGGCGACGACCACGACCGGCGCTCCCCTGGCCGCGGCCTCCGCGCCCCTGCAGAACGCCGGTGCGTGGTCGGTCGAGCGGGTCGCCTCCACCACCGGGGCGCCGGTCCCGTTCGGTGCCATCCCGCCCGGCGGCGTCCGCTTCGACGACGCAGGCCGGGTCCACGTGCTCGACGTTCAGGCGGCGCAGGTGTGGGTGTTCGGCCGGACGCTCGCGCCGAGCGGCACCGTGGGAGGACGCGGGCGCGGACCGGGCGAGTTCATCCAGCCGTCGCTGCTCGGCGCGGGCGACGGGCGCATCGCCGTCTTCGACGCCGCCACCTCGCGGATCACCGTGTTCGACGACGGAGAACCCGCCTGGGACGTCAACTGGCCGCTCGTGTCGCGGGGGGTGCCACGCCGGCTCGAGGTGGCGGGGGACATCGTGGTCATGGAGGTCGAGCCCTTCCCCATCCGCGACCCCACCACGCCGCAGACGCGAGAGCCGCTTCGCATCGTCCGCCTCGCGAAGGACGGCTCGACGCGCATCGTCGTCGGACTCCCCGAGATGACCCGGACGGGCGGGGGTGGCGCCGCGCTGTCCGCGACCCGGCCCGTCGTGTTCGCGCCATCGCTCCACTGGACCGCCGGTCCCGGCCCCACACTCGTCACCTCCCGCAGCGATCGGTACGAGCTCCGCGCCTGGGGGCTGGACCGTGGCGGGAGCGAGATCGTCGCGGAGCGGGCCGGACTGGCCGCTGCGCCCGTCACCGACAGTGTACGGAGCCTCGTTCAGACACGCGCGCTCCAACGGTTCATGGAGAATCGCGGGCAGCCCGCCCTCTCCGGCCTCGACGCCGACGACATGCAGCAGCGGATCGCCGGCATGGAGTTCGCGGACGCGCTGCCGCTCACCGGTGAAGTCATCACCGGTGTCGGAGACCTTCTGCTGGTCCATCGGGGCATCGGACTCCTCGACGACCGGCCCACGCGGGCCGAAGCCCCCCCGCTCGTCTCGACCTCATGGGATGTCTTCGAGGCCGACGGCGCCTACGCCGGGGTCGTCGAGTTCCCCGACGGCTTCGTGCCCGTGGACGGGTTCGACGACCTCGTGGTCGGCGTCCGGGAGGGCGACCTCGGCGAGGTGTACGTCGAGGTGTATCGGCTCGGCCGGGGCGACTGACGCGCGTCTGTGGTCCGGTCGGATCAGTCGGCGGCGCTGCCACGGAGCGCGTCCAGCTCCGACCGCGCCTGGCGAGCGAGCCGACTCAGGCGCTTCGCCTCCCGCGAGCTCGACACGGCCCGGGTCAGGCTCACCAGAGGGATCAGCGTGGCACCGAGGATCGCCGTCACCAGACTCACGTCGAACACGAAGAACAGCGCCGCCGCGATCGCGGGCAGGACGCCGAAGAAGCTGAGCCCCACCACGAGCCAGTGGAAGTCGCGCCGGAAGCTCAACTCCTCGATCCGGGTCCGCAGATCCTCGAGTTCGCTGGCGAGCACGGCGACGCGGGCGTGTGCGCGTTCCGGTGAGTCGTCGTCGTGTCTCACTCGCCCGTCCGCCGCATCACTCCGGCACCAGCCGGTACACGAGCAGCCGAGGGTACGGGTCGCGAGCGCAGAGCACGACCAGACCGTCGCCACCGGCCTCGAGGCATCCGTTCCAGACCGCGTCGGGCACATCGATCCTGCCGACGAAATCGCCACCGACGTCGAAGATCGCGAGAAAGTACTGTCGGTCGATGCCCTCCAGCCCGGACTCGGGGGTGATGCCCGGCCAGTGCCGTGCGAGCTGGATCACCAGCGAATCCCCGGCGATCGCGATCTCCCCGACGCCCACAGGCGACGGCGTCACTTCGATCAGACCGGGCCGCACCCGCGTGTCGATCTCCGGGGGCTCGTCCGGGAACATCGGGCTCCCGACACGCGTCCATTCACCCCCCGCGAGCTCCCACCACACGCCGGGCCTCGGCGTGCTGGCGACCAGGCGGCCCGAGACGGCGTCGAGGGACGTCACGCCCGTGAAATCGCGATCGGGGTCGGGGTGCGGCGGCCCGGCCACCTCGCGCCCGCCCATGGTCGCGCCGCGGAGGACGGGCAGCGTGTCGCTTCTCACGAACGACGTCGCGAGCCAGATCGTGTCTCCGCGGAACCGGTGCGCGACCAGGTTCCGCGACCACAGACCGGATCGCTCGTCGATCAGCTCGCCCGAGCTCCGGTCGAACCGCGTCACCTTGGCGCGATCACGATCGAGCACCGACAGCCGCCCGTCGTCGGCCACGGCGACATCCGAGGGTGCGCCGAACTCGCCGGGTCCCTCCCCGCTTCCGCCAATGAACCGGACCACTTCGCCGTCTCGGATCACCGCCACGCGATCGGCGCCCGCGTCGAGGGCGTACATCACACCGTCCTCGGTGATCGCGACGGAGGTGAGGCGCCCGAAGATGAGGTCCTCGGGCTCTCCCGGCAGTCCGGCGACTCCGATGCTGTCCACGAGTTCCAGACGCAGCGCCGACGACGCGGCCTCGGGCGTCCCTTCGGCGCACGACACCAGGAGGCCCGGAAGCGCCACGGCCGCGGCGAGGCCGGCGGCGGACCGGCGCCTCGCTGCCCGTTCGCGCGGCACGGTGACTACTCCCCGGGGCCGAAGGGGAGGGCGTAGACCGCCACCGTCTGAACGTCGAACTCGCCGATTTGCACACCGAGTACGGCGTCTTCGGTCACGTGCATCACGCCGAACGGCCGGTCGAAGCGGACCGTGGCGCGCCACTGCCCGTCGGAGGACATCACCGCGTACGTGTCGGGCGGTGTTCGGGACGTGGGGAACGGCGCCACCCAGACGGATCCGTCGTCGGCACCGTAGAGGGAGCCGAAGAGCGGGAGCGGGGCCGACTCGTCGAGCTCGTATCGGGCGAGTCGATCCTCGATGAGCTGCTCGAGGGCTTTTCCACGACGCTGGGGATTCACCCGCTCGAGGTCGGCGGCGTAGCCCTGTACGAACGCGTCCCAGTCCTGCTGGTTCGGGTACCGGGGTGTGCTCTGCCACCGCACGATCTGCGCGACAGTTCCGTCGGGACGCGTCCAGGTGAGGGCGGGAATGTCCATGCGGGCCGTGACGAAGCTCGACCCCGTCGCCGCGGCCGTACCCGACGCGATGTAGGGCGAGCGTGGCCCCTCGACCGCGCGGGGCGCCATCGGGAACGAGCCGACCGTGTCCACGGAGAGTGCGGCGGGATCGAACACGGCGAGGGTGCCGTGCATCCACGGCTCCTCGAAGTCACTGCGATATCGACCGGTGACGGCGAGGAGGCGGCCGCCCGGTGCGACGCCGACCGGCATGAGGCCCGACGGAGCGAGCGGGTTCGCGCTCGCGTTCACGGCCGACACGAGGGAGTCGCCCTCGAACCTCAGGAGCTTCCCGTTCAGAACGTCCTCGACCCAGACCTCGTTGCCCGGCCCGCCCCGAATCTGTCGAGGCGAAGCGACCTCGTCCGGGCCCTGCCCTTGCCGCGCCAGAATCCGGTGCTCGCCGGCCGCGGCGTCGATCGCCACCACCTGCGTAGCCCCCGCGTCCGCCACGACCGCCACGCCGTCGTCGCGCAGCGTGCCCAGCATCACGTACTCGAAGGGGTAGTCCGCTGGACCCGCGCCGTGCTCCCAGAGGCGCTCGAGTTCGACCGTGTCGGGGGGCGCGTCGGACGGCAGCGAGACGACTCGGATCCCGGCGCTGTCGGTGACCTGCGCCCCGGCGGGTGAATCGGCGGAGGAGCCGGCTTCGCAGGCGGCGAGGGCGGCGGTGGCGATGAGGAGAACCGTGGCACGCATGCGTCGCTCCTACCGCTCCACGACCCGGAACCCGGTGACGTACTGCACGTCGAGTTCGTCGCGGACGAGGCCGACGATGAGGTCCGCGGTCACGTCCATCGGCACGAACTCGGTCGGCAGCTCGAGGCTCCCCAGGTAGGCGCCGTCCGGGCCGAACCGGTCGAACACCTGCGGCGCCCGCCACGCGGGGAGCCAGGACGCCCGGACGTACCCGAAGGAGGCCGCCACCGCTCGCATCGCGAGGTCGGGATGCTCGTCGGCGCGGAGGACCCACATGTGCCCGTCGTCCGAGACGAGAATCGACTCGATGTAGGGTACGTGCTCGTGGTCCAGCGCGGGCAGAGCCCTCTCGGACAGCTCGGCCACCCGATCGGGTTCCGGCGGCCTCCCTTCCATCATCTCCTCGAGGCCGGCACGGAGACCCGCGCGGATACGGTCCTCGAGGCCGCCGGGGATCGGCGTGGGCGGGGTGTCCCGTCGGAACACCCGCGTCTTCGTTCCCGAGGCGTCGTACGTCGAGATCTCGTACGCCACGGGGTCCGACCAGTAGAGCGTTCCGGGAGGGCCCACGTCGACCGCCGGCTGGCCGTCGAAGAACGATCCGCTGGACGACTGCGCGAACCCGGCCGCATTCGGAGGTCCCCGGACGACCATCCGTCCGGGCGTCACGACGATGGTGTCGAAGCTCATCGTCTCCAGCACCAGCGTGCCGAACGCCCACGTCCCCCGGCCGGCCCCTTCCTCGGCGGGCGAGGACGAGAGCCGGTAGATCCATCCGGCCGCGGCCCGACCGATGGGAATGGGCGAGCCGGAACCTTCGATGAACGGTCGTGCCTCGGCGATCACCCCTCCGTCCGCATCGAAGCGGATCAGCTTGGGGTCATCCGCGAGGACCAGGACCTCTCCGTCGCCGGGGTAGACCCAGCCGAACCCGGAACTCGTCTCGCCGGGACCGTCGCCCCGCGCACCCACGGTCTGGAGCAGCGTCCCGTCGAAGGCGTAGCGCCTCACCGAGGGATTCCGGTCGACCACCCAGAGACTGCTCTCATCCACGAGCCCGATATCGCGGATCTGGTCGAACAGCTCGTCCGGGGCGCCCTCGATGGCCCCGAACCTGAAGGCGACCTCCACACTGTCGGCCTGGGTGGGGCCGGACGACGTGATCACCTCGACCCCATTCTCCGTGGTCGCCCGGAGAGGCTGCTCGGCCGGCGGCGCGTCACCGCACGCCGCGAACAGAACCACGAGCGCGCCGGCCGAGAATCGATGAGCGATCGGGTGGGAGGGCGTGTGCATGCGCCCAGTATGCCCGCGCGGCTCCTCGAATTCAAAGCGGAATCCTGGAGCGAGCGGCGGGGCGAATGTCGGGTCGAACGTCGGGTCGACCGATGCCCGCCCGGGTCAGCCGTCGCGGACGCGCTCCGCCCGAAGGTCGGCGGCCTGCTGCACGAGCACGGTCGTTTCCTCCGTGTCGAACCTCACGATACAGGTGGCGCCCCCGTCGAGCGGGATGACGTTCGCGTCCGGCCTCCGTGAGACGCCGAGTGCGGCGTACCACGCATCGTCCGCCCACGCGTGGCCGAGCGCCTCCAGCTCGGACCGGATCGTGACCGGGTCGCCGCGCTTCCGCAGCATCGCGAAGCGGCCGGCGAACATCGTGTGCTGGTGCGTCAGCTCGAAGCCGGGCGGCAGCGCGCACTCGAACCCTGGCGGGCCCTCCGGCGCGTCGTCCGAGAACGTCAGCACGCTGCACCCCTCACCCTCACGGATGAAGGCGTGGGTGCCGGCGGTCGGCGGATGCTCCAGGACGCGACCGAAGATGTCCATCGCGCGGGCGATCCCGTCGAAGAAGCGGAACGGGTTCGAGTCCATCTGAGGTCCGGGAAGGGAGTCGTGAGTGTCCAAGCCTGATACGGTCGACGGCGCGCGTTCGTTCTCACGGTGCCTCGACCTCGAGTCCGACCACGTAGGGCACGCGGAGCTCGTCGTATTCCACCGCCCACACGCGATCGCCGGCGGCGGCCATGACGGTGAGGGACGACGGCACCTCGACGGTGTGGAGGAGCTCGCCCTCGGGCGAGAGCACCCACCACCGGGTCGTCTCGGCGCGGGGCGCGCCGCCCACCCAGACCCTCCCGCCTTCACCCACCACCACGCGCTCGGCCCCCGGCCGGTGCGCCGGTCGGTACAGTGACGCGCGCCATCCTTCGGCGTAGTCGGACCGCGTGCGGTTTCCGGGCGGGTTCTCGGGCGTCGCCGCGTCGATGATGCTGTCGACCTCCGCGTCGAAGATCGGCTGCGGGTCGTACCGCAGATTGGTGCTCCAGAGAGTGTCCCCGTCGGCCGTGAGCCGGCTCACAACGACCACTGGTGCCTCAGAGTCGACCACCTCCCGATCGATCAGGGTCATCTCCCCGCCCCGATGGATCTGCCATAGCGTCTCGTCGCCGAAGGGCTGCGCCGTGTACGCGCCGCCTCCACCCGGGAAGGAGATGGCCCACTGTCCGTTGCCTCGCTGAATCGACGGCAACGTATCCAGGGGCCGACCGTCCCGATCGATCAACAGGAAGTCGATCGTGGTGATCTCGCCGCTGGCTACGAGACGACTCGGCGTGGACGGCCACGCCACGAACGTGTCGGGTGCCAGCGCGGCGGAGACGGAGAGGCTCCTCCCGTCGAAGTCCGTGCCTGACAGATCGACCCGGAACGACTCGATGTGGTCACCCGACGCCAGATCGAACAGGCTCACCAGGCCCGTCCGGAAATCGGCCGCGGCGATCGCATCCCCGAGGACCGTCGTCGCGCCGAGCCCCTGAAACTCGCCCGGCCCCTCACCCATGCCACCCACCGCGTACACGAGCTGCCCGTCTGTGTCGAACCGGCGGATCAGACCCTCCGAGCCGTGGGTCGACAGCACCCCTCCGTCGGGGAGCGCCACGAGCTGCCCCACGCGCGTGAGCGAGTACACGGGGTCGTCGAGGCTCCCGATCCGAACGACTTCGCGCGTGGAGCGATCAGCCACGGTCGCGTCGGTCGACGGGCCGGCAGACTCGCCGCAGCCGGCGAGCAGGATCGAGACGAGGAGCAGAGTGAAGGCGGTGGTGGGGCGGTTCACGGGTTCTCCGGAGTTCGTACGCGCAGCAGATGAAGGGTGACAACGTTCAGTTCGTCTCTCGAGAGCGCGACCATGCGGTTCCCGTCGATCGCGAGAGGTTCGAGGTCGGCGGCGAGCCGGACCACGCGCTCGGGCGCACCGTCCGACACGACGTGCCAGACGGCCTCGGTACGCAGGCCCTGCGCCGCCTCCCGCAGCCACACCTCCCCGCTCCGGGCGAGGACGGCGTCGTCGATGATCTCGGCCCGATCGGGATCGCCGGCCTCGGCCAGAACCTCCCGACGCGCGGCCACCACCTCGCGACTGGGCGGGCCACCGCCGGAGAACAGCGAGGTGTGCGGGGCGTCGAGAAACCGACGCACCCGCTCGGCGTGGGCGTCGCGGTCCAGCGGTCTGGACTCCAGGGACACGCGGGACGCCCAGCGCTCGCCGGTACGTACGTCGAGCACCTCGAAGTCCGGCCGCTCGCTGCGAGCCAGAAGCACGCGGTCCCCCACGACCCGGTGGAGCAGCCGTGGGTGCCCCGGCGGCCGAGCCTCGCCCTCGGACGTCCGGTATCTCATCCGCGACGGCACGGCGCGCAGAGCCTCGGTACGGCCGTCCGGATGGCGCCGGGTCAGGAGGAGCGAGTCCGGCGTCACCTCGACCCCGCCCCCTCGGTAGCGCGGCGGCGGGCCGCCGGCGAGGAACGAACTCCCCGTCGTCAGCACCGATCCGTCGCTGAGTCGGTGTGCGAGCTGACCTGCGGAAATCGCGATCGACGGGTAGCGCGCCGTCTCGATGCGACCCGAGGTGCGGTTCAGCGTCGTCAGGCGTCGGTGACGAGCGTCGAAATACCACACCACGTCCCCGGACACGCCGAGCGTCCAGGCGAGCCTCACCTCCCCGGGCCCGTCGCCCTCCCCGGCCATCCGCACCGCGCTGCCGTCCAGACGCAGCTCGTAGACCCCGCCGTTCTGAGCCACGACCGCCGATGTCGGCAGCATCGCCGCGGCACGGACACCGTGGGTCTCCAGCCCGCCCTCGGCGTCGAGCCCTCCGAATGAGGCGACGGTGTCGACCTGGGCGGGCGCGGCCGTGAGCGCCGCCGCCAGCAGGAGTGTCACGGTGACCGCCGGACGGCGAATCGCAAGAAGTACGGCACGTCGAACTCGTCGCGTTCGATCGCCCAGACGTCTCCGTCGGCCCCGAGACCGGGTGGCAGGCGGACCCAGATGCCCCCCTCCCGGTGCGGCAGCGCTGCCTGCGCGGCGCGGTAGTGGGTCGGGAACTCGAGCGCACTCTCGACGAGCTCTCGGGCGCGGCCCTCACCGGACACCATCCCGGTGGCGCGTTCGTCGCCCACGGTCCAGAACGACTCGCCGTCCGACGCGACGACCGTCGGGGGCGACCCGGCGAACGGGGTCCGGAGACTCGCGTTCCGCGATCCGATCTGTCCGGGGACATTGATCCGGGTCGTCGGATAGCTGAACAGGGTATCGACCAGCGATCCCACCGAGTCCACGAGAAGGTGGACGAACTCGCCCTCGATCCCGGAGGAGCGGGCGGGGGCCACCAGCATGGCTCCGTCGGCGAGGACCTCGCGCGGGGGGAAAATCATCTGCTCGCCCGCGATCGGCGTGTCGAGCGACATCATCGTCCTGCTGAACTCACCGGGCCCTTCACCGAACGTGTCGACGAGCTGGCCCTCGTCGTCGTACACGCGCACGTTCCCGTCCCGCGGCTGACCCACGTACAGGAGCCCATCGTCGCTCTCCGCCAGATGGTGGGCCCGCACCATCGTCAGCGCCTGGTCGGGGTCGTCGAGGCTCCCGATGCGCAGATCCTCGTGGGCGGTCCAGGCCGGGAGGCCGTCGAGGACCGACCGCGTCTCCACCGAGTCGGCCGTCGGCTCGGCGCACGCCGTCGACAGAACGGCGAGCCCGGCCAGCGCGGCCTGGTCGAGCATGCGCATGGGACCTCCTCGGGCTTCGGGACAGGCGGGACGACCGCTGCGCATCAGTATGAAGCGGTGGCGGCTTCGGTGCGAGCGGCGCCGCGGCTCAGCCGGTCGGCTTGCTCAGCTCCATGACGCGGACGAACTCGACATCGAGCGCGTCGCGCCAGACGCCGGCCACGTAGTCGTCGCCGATCTCGGACACGACGAACCCGGGCGGCATCTCGACGCCGCCCAGCCAGACCCCTTCCGGATCGAACACATCCCACCACCCTCCGGGGGCGGCCAGGGTGACCGGGTCCTCGCCGGCGTTCGGATCGGTACGCTGGACCCACAGGTGGCCCACCCGGTCGAGCAGGATCGCCGTGAATGCGGGGTGGTGCTCGGGGAACACCATCCCCTCGGCATGCTGCCGCCACTGCCTGAGCGCGACGGCCGGCACGGTCTGGCCCGGTGGGATGTCCGGGTTGAGCAGCGGATCGCGGTAGGCCGCCTTGTCCGCCTCCGACACGGGAATGGGCTCCCAGGCCCGCCGCACGCTCCGCACCAGCGTCCCGGACGTGTCGCGGACCGAGATCGCGTACTCCGTCGGGAACGCGTGATAGACTCGCAGTCCGTGGGCCGTGACCTCGCGGGCCGGGGCGTACTCCTGCCAGATCGGGTACCGCGCCTCGGTGGAGACGAACGTGGCCGTCGGAAAGGAGCCCACCGTGTCGATGGCGCCCGACGGTGAGACCCGCGCGAGCGTCGAGTTCATCGTGTACGCGCCCGGCTGCGCCGGGAGACCCTGCGGGTAGTCCCCGATCAGCGCCGAGCCATCCTCGAACATGCCGAGCATCGAGGCGCCCGCGAACCCGTCCGGCCGGGTGAACGGCACCGACCCGACGAACTCCCCCAACTCGGCGTCGAACGACAGCACCGGTCGGCCGCCGCCCTGGCTCGCGTGAAGCCTCCCCTCCGTGCGATACAGTCGCCACAGCTGGAAGAACTCCCCGGGCCCCTCGCCGCTTCCGCCGCCGCGCATCAGGTACCGACCGTCCGCGTCGTAGAAGCGGATCGTGTTGTCGCCCTGGTTCGCGACCACCACCCGCCCGTCGGACAGGCGCGCGACACCCACGACGCGCGAGAGGAGGTGGGGCTCCTCGCCGTCCATCGATCCGATCTGGAGCGAGGGCGCGTCCGACACGGTCCAGCTTTCTCCGTCGGGCCACGCGGGCGTCGACGAGAACACGATCTCGACGCCTGCGCTATCCGTCACCTCGACCCCGGCCGGTGACGCGGTCTCACCGGAACAGGCGGCGAACGCCGCCACGCAGACGACCGCAATGCCGGACCTGCTCATGACCTGCCTGCTCTGCATCGTCGTCCCCCTCCCGTGGCGCCGGTCTCCCGCGCTCGACGCGTCACCCTGCCGTCAGGATACCGGCCTGAGACGCGCCAGCACCAGCGAGACGAGTCCGGTCGCGGGATCGGTGACCAGCAGCGAGACGCGATCACCGTGCATGGCGGTGTCGCGGACGAAGAAATCGGTGTCGATGATCCGGTACGCGTCCGTCTCCGCCGGAGCGCATGCCAGCGCGAGAGCCGCGAGGCCTGCCAGAGGTGCGATGACCCCCCTCACGGGCCGCTCTCCTCGCGGGGCGGCGCTAGGCCCATCGATCGAGACGCTCCACGTGCCTGGGGTCGAAGTTCGTGGCGAACGACTTCGCACGCGCCTTCAGCAGGAGCTCTCGCCCGCCCTCGGCCCTCGTGTACAGCAGGTCGGAGGGCCCCACGAGGTCGCGCCAGGCGTCGAGGAGCGCCCCGGCGCTCTCGCGGTTTCGGCCGAGCACACCGGGCACGGGATGTACGTCGCGCGCGCTCGGGCGCCTCCGCCCCGCGCGCGTGACCAGATAGCGCGGGTTCTCGACCGGGCCGAGCAGCTCGGACATCGCGTCGGCGAAGGTCTGCTGATCCCGGAACTCGGCGTTCGCGAGCGTCAGCCGGACCGTTCCGTCGGGCTCCCGCTCGCTCGTCAGGACGATGTCCGGGTCCGGCGAGATGAGGCCGACCCGGCGGAGCGCACGTAGCACCGCCTCCCCCATCGCGTTCAGCGATCCGTCGATCGGCAGGTGGAGGACCGCGAGCCGGATCGCCCGGACGAGGTCGGGTCCCACCGCGACGGCCCCGACGAACGCGATGGCCGTCAGGAGCCAGAAGACGCCGCGAAGCGAGTCCACCGTCGCGAGCCCCGCGAGGCGCCAGGCCGCGACGCCGATCGCGGACGCGGTGACCGCGCGGACGAGGTGACGCAGCGTGTTCCGGACGTGGAAGCTCCGGATCCGCCCGTCTGGTCGCGTGCCCACGGTCGGCTTGACGCGCGCGAGCGGGTTCGCCGTCAGCGCGTCCCACTGCTCGGCCACCCGCCCGAGCGCGCCGAGGCGGGCGAAACTCTCTCGATTGAAGTCGTCGATGCCGAGCGTGGTCGATGGGACGTCGATCTCGAGGCGTTCCATGCCGGATTCGATCACGTCGCCGCTCCAGGACGGCCCCACGAACGTGCGAAAGCGCTCGCGCAGGAGCTCGACGTCCGCGACGCCCGTCGCGGTGTCGGGGAGGAGCGCGGCCAGATGCCAGATCGACGCGGTCTTGTCCGGTTGCCGAGGCGAGCGCCGGAGCGCACGTCCGCGCATCTGATTGGTGCTCACGAACGACCCCACGAAGGAGGCGAGAACCACCGAGTTGAGCTCGGGCGCGTCCCATCCCTGCCCGAGGAGTGAGCGAGTGCCGACGAGGGTGTCCAGCTCCCCCTCCTCGAGCAGCCGCGTGAATACGTCCACGGTGGACTGGCCTCGCGCCGCAGCCACGCGCATCCAGCCCGGTCGGTTCGGGAGTGACTCGAGCGTGAGGGCCTCCCCCATCCCCGCCAGGGCGTCGACGCGACTCGACGCCAGCAGCTGCAACCGGCCCGTCAGCAGTGCGACGCGAGAGGGGTCCCCGCGCGCGGCGACCAGCGCGTCCCACACCGGTACGGCTCCCAGCTCCGTCGGCACGGAACCGGACGGGCCTTCCAGCGCCTCCTCACGGATGAAGTCGGTGAGGATGACCTGGCGCAGGTGCCGGCCGCGGGCAGTCAGCTCGGCCAGATGTACATCCACGCACGCCTGCACCTTCGAAGCGCTCAGCGCGAGGGAGCGTTCGACGTCCCGATGGCGACCGATCCGCAGCTCTCTCCGCCAGAGAATCTCCTGGGTGCGGAGCTCCGTCGCGAGGGCATCGCGGTACTCGGAAGATCGACCGGTGAACGTGGCCCCGAACAGGTACTCGTACAGCAGGACCTGCCACATCCGGAGTGTGAGCATCGGCGCGTCGCCCCGGTCCAGTCCGAGTACGTCCTCGAGCCCGGCCCCTCCCGGACCGCCGATGTGGCGCACGTAGGCGAGCAGAGCTGCCGCCACCTCGGGCGCATCGAGGACGTCCGTGACCGGGGGCGTGTCCGCGAGCCACGGGTGGGCGAGGACCTCGTCCGCGAAGACCGCGTCCCGCGAGAGCCGCGAGAGGATTGCCTCGACCGCCTGGTCCCGCTCCGTCACTGTTCGCGCGAGCTGCCGGCCGGGCGGCACCAGGCACACGAAATCCTGGTGCGGCGCGAGCGTCCCGGACCTGACGAGTTCAGGCGTCGCGACCTCCTCGTCGACGGGCCCGCACAGCTCCTCATAGCGTCGCCACTCGCGTCCCGGCGCATCGTAGGGTGGAGTGGCCGTGAGCGAGACGAGGTGGACGTGCTTGCCGGCGACCGCCTCCGAGATCACTCGCCACCACGACTGCGTGAGGTGATGAGCCTCGTCGAGCACCACCGTCGATATGGCCATCGTCCGCACCAGCGCCGCCAGCGTCTCGGCGTCGCCCTCGCCCGCCTCGCGACCCTGCTCGGACGCCGCCCAGACCGCCTGATAGGTCACGGCCGTGAAGGCCTCCGGATGCCGGAGGTCGGTCGATGCCCAAGTCGGTGGCCACGCCCTGTCCGCGGCGTCCCCGACGAAGTCACGGAGTCGCTCGATCCACTGGTCGCGGATCGGAATCGTCGGCGCGAGCACCAGCGCCCGGCCACCGAGCCGCCTGACCACTTCGATCCCGAGGGACGTCTTCCCTGCGCCGGGTGGAGCGATCAGATGGAACCGCCCATCATCGACGTGCCCCTCGAGCGCGTCGAGCACCCGGTGCTGGTAGTCGCGCCAGGGCCAGCGAAACCGGAGTCCTTCGAGCGGTGACGTCAGTGCCAGATCGGGGCCTCCCGTCGGACGGAAGCGGGACCTACGCGTCGCCGTCGTCCTCCGTGACGATCTCCGGACGCTGCCCCAGAATCGAGTAGTCGAGGTTCTGGCGAACGACCTTCGGCGAGGGGTCGGAGCCGTCCACCGTCGGCTGCGACCGGACCCGAACGACGCTCAGAACGGCCACGACCACGATCATCACACCAACCAGAAGCACGAAATCCATGGGCCTCCCCTTCGATCGCCAGAGTGGACACGGTGACGCGGCATCGATGCCTCAAGATGCGGCGTGCGCAGTCCGCGGTGCCAGTCGATCCGCCCCTACCGGGTCTCCTTCGGCAGCCGCTCGGAGGGACGGCCGTCACGCAGTCCCTCGATGTCTGCCAGACTCGACCTCGCTGTCGAGGACGGCCCGCTCACCGGACATCGAGGGTCCGTGGTCGGCAGCGAATCACCCGCCCGGCGGTCGGACGAAGAAGCCCGCCACGGCATGGCTGTCGTCCATGTAGACCTGGACGTCGAAGGTGCCGTTCGCGAAGACGCCGGTGAGAACGACGAGGTTCATGCCCTGCGCCAGCGACTGCTCTCTCGGTTCGAGCGACCGCAACTCGCCCAGCTGGGCGTTCAGCTGGTTCACGGCAGCCCGCAGTGCGTTCGCACTCAACTGCGCGGCGACGGCCGGGTGCACCCGCTCCGCAGCCAGCTCGAACTCGCCGTCGAATACCTGACGGACCCACTGGCTCGCGGCGTCGTACCGTGCTTCAACGACCTCCGGCGGGTCCTCGGTCGGCGGGGGTGCGAGCGGAAGCTCGGGGTTGATGAGGTGGAAGCCGATGTCGTCGGCGACGTGCGCGGAGTTCGTCAGCACGACGACACCGATCCGGGCGTCGGGATCGAAGCCCACGAAGGTGCGGAAGCCCCCGGTGCCTCCGTTGTGCCACAGGATGCTCGCGTCGCCGACGTGCCGCGTCATCCAGTTGAGCCCGACACTCGCCTCGGCGGAGGCGCGCTCCCGAGGCTCGTGGCTCGCGCGCATGGCGCGCTCGAGGTCCGACGTCGGCTCCCCGACGTTCGCCGCGAGGAAGGTGAGCATGTCGGTCATGTTCGACCGCAGGGCGCCCGCGCCCGCCAGCGTCGGGATGTCCCAGTGCGGCACCACGTCGCCGCGCTCGTTGTGCCCCCGCGTCATCCAGTCCCTCGTCGGGCCGTCGAGGGTGACCGTCGTCATCCCCATGCCCAGCGGGTCGAGGATGCGCTCGCGCACGACCTCCTCGTAGCTGCCCCCCACGACACCCGCCAGCACGTGCCCCAGCAGGCCGGCGGCGAAGTTGGAGTACTCGAACTCCGCACCGATGTCCCGCGGAAGCTCGTAGCCCGACAGGAACGCATACATCTGCTCGACCGAGTAGTCGACGTACGGGTTCGCGGGATTCGCCGGCCGGAAGTTGTCGGGCATCCGCGGCAGCGCGGAGTGATGCGTGGAGAGGTCGAGCAGCGTGATCTCGCGGCCGCCGCGCGTCGGCACCGTGACCTCGTCGGGCAGATACATCGAAACCGGATCGGTGAGCGACACCTCTCCGCGGGCCACCATGTCGGCGAGCAGGATCCCGGTGAACACCTTCGAGATCGACCCGATCTCGAACACCGACTGCTCGCCGAGGGGCCGCGCGCCGGCGCCCGGGTCGCCGAACGACACGACGCGGGTCGAGCCGTCGGCCTCCATGACGCCGAGCACGATGCCGACCGAGCGTTCCTCCTCGACGCGGGATCGAATCAGCTCGGTGAGCTCGTCGGACGGCGGAAAGTGCCGGGGGGACTGGCGGGCCTGTCCGGGCACGGGCGTCGCGAGGCAGAGCGCGCATCCGGCGGGCAGGGCGCGCGTCGTGATCGACATGGCGAGGCGGGTGATCATGTCCTGTGTGCGTCCGTGCCGGGGGTGGGAGCCGAGGAAGCGCAACGTGGCCGAGGGCGTTCGCACCCCGCAAGCGGGCAGAGTGGGGGACCGTGCTGCCGGTCGCCCCTACGCCTCCGCCCTACTCCACCGCCGGCTCCACCACCTCGAACGTGCGCGCGCCCGCATCGATCCGCGCCACGCACCCGAGCGGAAGCGTGAACTGCGGAGCGGTGTGGCCGAAGTCCATGTCCGTGACGACGGGGAAGGCGTAGCCCGCGGTCCGTCGCTCGATCACGGCGCGGAGCTCGGCCTTCTCGGCGTCCGAGTAGTACATCGGCCGGCCCACGAGCAGACCGTCGATCCGATCCCAGACCCCCATGTTCTCGTAGTCCATGAGGATGCCGTCGACCTTGGCAGGACTCGGCTTCTCCTCCGACGTCTCGAGGAACAGCAGCCGCCCGTCCATCTCGGGCCAGACGTCGGTGCCGCGCAGGTGCTGGAGCGATTCGAGACACCCTCCGATCAGCTCGCCCTCCCCCGCCCCGCCGCGAAGCCAGGCCCAGCCCGGCGAGGCGGACAGCTCCCGCGCCCGTGTGAGATCGGTCTTCGTCCTCCAGTCGAGTAGCTCCTCCGTCCACAGGGAGGCCGGCTCGATCCGGCCGATCGCCTCGCCCGTGCAGACGGCGCGCTCGAAGTGGCGGATCGTGTAGTCGAAGGGCTCGGGATACTCGGCGAAGTCGGTCATCATCGCCGGACCGTTGAAGGTCACGAGCCCGGTGCGCTGCCGGATCGCCACGTTGAGCACCGTGATGTCCGAGTAGCCCATGAAGACCTTCGGGTTCTCGGCGATCAGGTCGAAGTCGAGGTGCGGGAGCAGGTGGCAGGAGTGGTCGCCGCCGACCGATGCGATGATGGCACGGACGTCGGGATCGGCGAACATCTCGTGGAGGTCCGCGACCCGCTCCTCCGCGGAGCCCGACACGAATCCGTCCTGCCCGCGCGCGTGGGTCGCGACCCGCACGCCGAAGCCGCGCGACTCGAGCCAGGCAACGGCGTTGTCGAGTCGGTGCGGATACGCGGCCGGGCCGCCCCAGGACGGACTCACGACGCCGATGGTGTCTCCCGGGCGGAGTCGTGCAGCCTTCATCGCGGCCGTACCATCACGACCACGTAATCCACGCCGAGTTCGTCGCGCCGCTGGCCGACCACGACGTCGTCGCCGATCCACGACCGGCTCGAGAGCTCGACGTCTCCCGGCCAGGTGACGCGTTCCAGCAGTTCGCCGGAGGGGCTCCACACGTCGGCGACCCGCGGCGCACCGTCGGGCACGCTGAGTTCGACCCACAGATTCCCGTTCTGCGCGAAGTACGCGTCCGCGAGCGGCGGCTTCCGGTCCGGGACGCCGAACGGCAGGTCGGACACCGCGCCGTCGATGCGGGCCGCGAGCTGTTCGAGTCGCGACGAGGCGATCCCGACCTCGCGCTCGGAGAGAGTCGGGCCCTCGGCCACCGGCCGGCCGACGCGCGTGGTGCCCACCGCTGTCGCGAGCTCCACGTCGTAGGACGAGGTCACACCTCGCACCGCGCTGCCGCGTGGCCCGAAGTCCAGAAGGTCCTCGGGGCCCTGCGGCGGATACAGGAAGTACGTCACCGCGCCGCCGCGCGCGGACACGGACTCGCCACCCAGGTCCTCGGGTGTCGCAGGGTCGAACGCCTCGACCTCCACGACGGACCCGTCGAGCGCCAACCAGTGCCGGCCCAGTCGGCGACGTCCGTCGTCGTCGGTGAACAGGCCGAGGTCGCCCACGAGCGAGTCGCGGAAGGAGATCGGCGACGACCTACGGGGGTCTCCGTGCGCCATCCGCACCGTCGCGACCCCGCGGGCGGTCGAGTCCCCGAACTCCCAGACGCCGTAGCGGGCGTTCAGCCGGTCGCGGACCCACACGCGGCCGTCGGGCGCGACGGTGACGCAGCACGGCGAGCCGAACTCGTCGGGCCCCTGCCCCTCCCGTCCAGCCTCGTACAGGAACGCGCCCGACACGTCGAACACCTTGATCGTGCCGCTCTGCGCGTCCGAAACGAGCACCCGACCCGCTGCATCGACCGCGACGCCGGAGACCTGCCCGAACGACTCCGGGCCACCCGAGTCGATCGACCCGATGACGGACGAGACGTCGAGGGCGACGACCTCGACGTCGGGGTCCGGGAACTCGGGCGCGTCACCGGCGCACCCGGCGAGTGCGGCGATCGTGGCGAGGGTCGCTGTGGAGCGAAGGTGCATGATTGAGGGGGGCGGGTCGGGGGGGAGGCAGAGATGATCTAGTCGGGCCGCACGATGTCGAGTCGTTCGACGTACTGCACGCCGAGGGCGTCCGTTCGGACCCCGAGTACGAAGTCCTCCCCGACGTGATGGAGCAGGAACCCCTCGGGCATCTCGATCGTGCCCAGCCAGCGCCCGTCGGGATCGAGAACCGACCAGCGGAGCGTGGCGATCATCTCCGTGCCGAAGACGCTCTCCAGCGTCAGCTCGTCCGGACCCCGCAGGTCGTTCGCCCAGACGTACCCGTCGGGCGAGACCTCGAACTCCCAGTATGCGGGAATCGGATCCGCCACGACGATCGCGTCCAACGCGCGCCGGCGCTCCGCCACCTGCTCGGGCGTGAGCCCTGGCGTGGCGGCGAACGCGCTGTCGAAATACGCGTCCATCTCGACCGGGATGCGCTCGGGCAGGGCCGACGCGGACCAGCCTCGCCGGACGATCAGGTCGGGGGCGTCCGGCTTGTCGAGCGGGAAGCGTTTCAGCTCGTAAGCGTCCGCGGGCCAACCGTACCAGACGTGGGACGTTCCGCCCGGCTCGAACCCGGCCAGCGGCGCGTACAGCAGCGGAGAAGCCGAAAGGCCCTCTCCGGAGTTGCTGACCATGTAGTAGGGCAGCTCCGGAATCGCGGCGCCGTCGTGGCCCGGCTCACGGGCGACCCGATAGGCCCGCCCCACGGTGATCCGGTCGGAGATCGGGAGCTCGTCCGGCCCGTACGCCGGGATCGGCCCCACGACCATGCGGCCGTCGGGCAGGACCGCGTCGACCAGCACGGCGGGCTCGAGCCCCGCGAACGGCCGGACCGACGGGGTGCCGCCGTCGATCGGGTACACGACGACCTTCCGCTGGCGAGCGTCCCATACGGCGACGGAATCCGCCACCGGATGGAGATGCTCCATCGCGCGCAGCTCGTGCGGACCGTCCCCCGATCCGGCCAGCGACCGCACGAAGCCGCCCTCCGCGTCGAACACCTCGATCGTGCGCGACTGGGAGTCGCCGATGACGATGTGTCCGTCCACCCACGTCACGTCCGACACGAACCCCCACCCGGTCCCGGGGGCCGCCCCGTCGGCCGAGCCGAGCCGCAACGCCGGCTCCTCCGCGAGCCGCCACCGGGTGGCCGCGGTCCACGCGGAGTCGTGGCTGACGACGATGCGGACGCCGGCCGAGTCCCGCTGCACCACGGCGTCCACCGCCTCCCGCCCGGGCGAGTCCGGGTCCGAGCACCCCCACGCCGACGCGAGCAGCACCCCGGCCAGCGCGGCCCGGGTCGCGGCCGCGCCGGCGGCGATCCTCCCGTCCGACCCGGGCGTCAGTTCCCGCCTGCCCCGCCGCCGGGCCCGTTCCCGCCGGCCTCCGGCTCCGAGATGTACTGCCAGCGGCCCTGGCTCAGCATCCGGAGCGCCTCCTCGACCGCCGCCTCCAGCTCACGATCGTAGCCGGCGAGCTCGTCGTTCGGCGTGTTCTCGACGAAGACGTCCGGCGGCACGCCGAAGTTCTCGAGGTTGATGCCGTAGTTGTTGGGCTGCGTCGGATCGTACGTGACGACGAGCGAGCCCGGCGTTCGGATCGTCCCACCGTGGATCAGGCCGTAGCTGCCCGTCGCGATCACCGCGGCGGCCGTCGGGTTGCCGACGATCCGGCCGAGCCCCAGGTCCCGGAATCCCATGGGGGTGACCTCCGAGTCGGAGCCCGAGCGCGCGTTGATCAGCATGACCTTGGGCCCGGCGATCGCCTGCCGCGGCCGACGGCCCCACTCCCGCGCACCCCACCGCGAGTTCCAGTACTCGTACGGGCGGCGCTCCAGGATGTCGATCAGCTGCTGGTCGATGTTGCCGCCGCCGTTGTAGCGGATGTCGACGACGATCCCCTGGGCGTCCCAGTAACGGTTGATCTCCGCCTCGAATCGCCGGAGCGACGGCTGGTTCATCGCGCGGATGTGCACGTACGCGATGCGACCGCCCGACAGCTCGTCCACGTAGTCGCGGTTGTTCGCGACCCACTCCTCGTACTTGATGTTGTTGAGCGACGTCACGGTCTCGATGCGCACGTCGCGCGCGCCCGCGCCAGTGGCACTATCGGCGACCCCCACGGTCACGAAGTCGTTCAGCGTATGGTTCAGGAGCTCCCAGTAGTTGTCCCCGGCGGCGAGCTCGGTGCCGTCGAGCGAGAGCACGTAGTCGCCCACCTCCACGTCGATCCACTCGTGGTCCGCCGGACCGTCCCGGTAGACGTGCGTGACCCGGTAGCGTCCGTCCGCGGGCTCCATCTCGAAGCCGAGGTAGCGGGTCTGGTACTCGCTGTCCTGCGGACGGCTCGGCGCCCCCCGCACGCCGACGTGCGACGCGTTCAGCTCGCCGATCATCTCGTTCGCGAGCTGGTACGTTTCCTCGTAGGTGCCCACGTGCGCGAGCAGCGGCTCGTACGCGTCGCGGATCGCCTCCCAGTCGCGTCCGTGCATGTTCTCGTCGTAGAAGCGGTACTTCATCACGCGCCACGCCTCGTGGAAGATCTGCTCCCACTCCGCGCGGTGATCGACCCGCACGTCGAACTCGAAGTTCACGCGCTCCGTCCGACCCGACGGCAGCGACATCCGGTGGACCTGACCGCCGCGGCTGAAGAAGGCGGCGCTCCGATCGGGCGTCGGCATGAGCCCGCCGAACTGCCCGTCCGCCACCTTGTCGATCTCGCCGCCGCCGATCGGGACGCGGAAGAGCCCCGGGCCGTCGTCGTCGCTGCTGGTGAAGAAGACGGTCTCGCCGTCCGCCGACAGGAAGAAGCTCCCGACGCTCTCGTCGTCGGTGAGACGCCGGGCGCGCTCGTCGATGCCATCCACGTCGATCTGAATGTCCAGCGGCCCGTCGCCGCCCTCGTCCGACTCGTCGTCGTCGCCCTCCGCCCGGCGCGCGCGGACGAGCGGATCGGTCGGGTCCTCGGTTAGGCGGGCGAGCGAGGCGACGAAGAGGTGGTTCGTGCCCGCGTCACGGTTCGAGATGAAGACGATGTGGGTCCCGTCGGGCGTGAGTGCGCCGCTCCGTTCCTGGTCGGGGCTCCGGGTCACGTCCACCTCGTTCCCGGTCGCCACCTCGCGGAGGAATACGTTCCGGCCGAGCCGCGCGTCGCGCTTGTCGTACACGAGCCAGCGGCCGTCGGCCGAGTACTCGCCGAGCGAGAAGCCGCCCGCCTCGTTGTAGTCGAGCTCCCGCTGCGTGCCGCTCGCCACGTCGATCTCGAACAGCCGGTTCGAGGCCTCGAAGGCGATCTTCGAGCCGTCGGGCGACCAGACGTAGTTCCCGTCCTTCTGCGACGCGTGGTTCGAGAGCTGCCGGTGCGAGGCGTCCGCGAGCGTGTACAGCCAGATCTCCTCCTCGCCGGACTGGTCGGAGACGTAGGCGATGTGCGCGCCGTCGGGCGAGTAGCTCGCGTAGCGGTCGCGCCACGCCGAGCTCGTGACCCGCGTCATCTCGCCCATCTCCGGGTCGGTGGGCACGATCACGATCTCGCCCCGCTGGTCCACCGCGACGTGGTCGCCGTCGGGCGCGGCAGCGAAGCCCTGCGCCGTGCCGTCCACCTCGACCCACTCGACGAGGTTCGTGATGAGGTCGGTGTCGATGTCGACGGTCACGCGCGTGGGCGTGCCGCCCGGCACCGGGAGGGTCCAGAGCTCGTGGTTCTGCGTGAACGCGATCGTGGATCCGTCTGCCGAGATCGATGGGTACTTCACGCCGCCGTCGGTGAAGCTCGTCACCTGCTCGACGCCGCTCCCGTCGGGCGCCATCCGCCAGAGGTTGAAGATCCCCGAGCGCTCCGACACGAAGTAGACCTGGTCGTCGGCGCCCCACATCGGCACCGCGTCGTGCACGTGGTCACGGAAGTCCTCGATGTCGAGGTCGGTCAGCTGCGTGATCTCGCCCGAGGCGACGTTCTGGATGAAGAGGTCGGTGCTCGCGTTCCCGCGGTATCCTTTCCGGGTGGTGCTGACGCCGCGGCGGTTGAAGACGACCTGGCTCCCGTCCGGGCTGAAGGCGACGTCCCGCGACTGATCCATCGTGAGCGGCGTCGGGATGCCACCGGCGACCGGCACCTGGTACATCGGCGAGTAGAAGGGGTGCGTGTGCCGCGACGTCACGAACAGCACGTGACTGCCGTCCCGGCTCCATCCGCCGACGGCGTCGTTCCCCGTGTGGAAGGTGAGCTGCCGGGGCTCGCCCCCCTCCACCGGGATCACGAACACGTCGTTGTTCCCGAACCGATTGCTCGAGAAGGCGATCCAACGCCCGTCGGGTGAGAAGCGCGGCTGCGACTCCTGGGCCACGTGCGACGTGACGCGGCGCGGGTTGGCGCCGTCCTCGTCCACCACCCAGATGTCGCCCTGGTACGAGAACGCGATCATCCCGTCGCCGACGTGCGGGTGCATCATGAAGCGGATGTCGTCCACGGCGGCGTCGACCGGCGCCGCCAGTGCCACGCCGAGGGCGAGGGCACCGGCCGCGAGGCGGGCCGCCATGCAGGCGCTGCGGGGGTGAGGGCTACGGCGACGAGCGCGGTGCGACGACATGGGGACCTCCGGCACTGGAAGCAGACGACGCCGGGGGCGGCCGGCGCGGACGAGTCGAGAGTGCGGCGCGGGGCCGCGGGTGCGCAATGCGGATGTTGGTCGGGGCCGGCCCGCGCTCGGCGTCCCGGTCCGCAGGACGCGGCTCCCCACGATTGCAGCGGAGGCGCGGGGATGGTAGCGTCGGCCGCGCCATGAGCTTTCGCGCCTATCTCTCCGTCGACGCCGCCGGATTCGTCGCATCCACGATCTGGCTGCGCCTGCTCTACCTCGGGGTCCACCGGGTGCCGGGCCTGGACTGGCGGCTCCGCCGTTTCGTCCGCCGCGCCGAAGAGACCGAGCGTCGCTGGATGTACCGCGGCTTCACGCGCGTCTCCGGAGCGTCGCGCTTCCTCAACTACGGTTATGTGCCGCTGGATGACTCTCCGGGCCCGGAGCTGGAGGCGGAGGACGAGCCGAATCGCGTTTTCATCCAGCTCTACGACCGCGTGATCGGCGGCACCGATCTGACCGGGCGCGACGTCCTGGAGATCAGTTGCGGCCACGGTGGCGGCGCGTCGTACGTGGCACGCTACCTTCGCCCGTCCTCCATGGTCGGCGTCGACCTCAATCCGCGGGGCGTCGAGGTCTGCTCCGCGAACCTGGCGAGGCCCGGGCTCGAGTTCCGCGTGGCGAACGCCATGGATCTGCCGTTTCCCGACGACTCCTTCGATGCCGTTCTGAACATCGAGGCGTCGCACTGCTATCCCTCGTTTCCCGCGTTTCTCCGGGAAGTGCGGCGGGTGCTCCGGCCCGGCGGTCGCCTGCTCTTCGCCGACCTCAGGTGGGGCGACGAGGCAAGGAGCGGGATGCTCGCGGATGTGTCGGAGAGCGGCTTCGTCGTCGCCGAACGAGAGGAGGTGACCGCGAACGTGCTGGCGGCGCTGGAGGCGTACTCCGAGACGCGCCGCGAGTCGGTGAACGCACTGCTACCGGGGCCGCTACGCGAAGTGGCACTGCTCCACTTCGCAGTGCCGGGATCTCCCCTGTTCAACGCCTTCGAGGCCGGTGAAGCCAGCTACACCCGCTTCGTGCTGGTCAAGCCGGCCGACTGAACGGGGTCGACTCGAATCGGCTTGCGGCGAGGGCGGGTGGCAGTGGCCAGCCAGCGTGGTCTACCCGCCCCAGGCGCTCACGTGCACCCCAGGGATGTCGAACGCGCCCCGCGTGACCCACGCCACGTAGTCTCGCCCGAAGAACGGCACCGTGCGTTCGCGGTCGTGGTCGAAGCCGTCCGCGGAGCCGATGGGCGCGCCGTCGACGTCGAACGCCTCCCACAGCGTGCCGTCGGCGAGCGTCCGTTCGATCCAGATCCGGCCCGCTACGTCCACGAGGAGCGACCGAAGCGGGGGCGCGACATCGGGCCGAGGCAGCTCCCTGGGCTCGCACACCGACACGTTCTTGTCCTCGAGCCACGCGTCGTAGCTCGCCTGCGTCGGCTGCCAGCGCTCGTCCGTCATCCGGATGTCCTCGACGTCTCGGCGCACGACCCGGATGGTGTCGCCTCGATCGTCGAGAATCGCGAAGCCGGGGCGATCGGTCGTGGCGACCACCGACCGCCGACCGGGGAGCGGATGCGCGAGCGACACGGGCGCTTCCGGATGCGGAAACCAGGACATGCCCCGCCCCACCGGGCAGACCACTCGATCCGGGAAGGGCCGCTCGATCTCGGGGAAGATCCGCGGGATCTCGTCCTCACCCGCGTCGGTGTAGCGCCGCCACACGGGCACCTCGAAGCCGTCCTCGAGGGCGTAGGCCCACTGGTACACCTCGTTCGGACCGACCGGGTAGAGCCGGAAGTCGACCGGCGACGCGACCAGGCGCCCGGCCGCCCGCCACCGCTCGATCCACCCCCCCGACCGGTCGAGGCGGGACGTTCGTCCGTTGTCGATGTCCATGGCCAGGATGTCGTCCGCGAACGGCGCCACGGAGAAAATCGACTCGAATTCGCCGGGTCCGTCCCCGCGCGTCCCCAGCGTGCGGAGGTGGACGCCCGACGCAGCGTCGAACACCTCGATCTGGAATCGTCCCAGGTCCGCGACGAGAAGCTCGCCCGCGGGCGTGACCGACACCGAGGAAACCCACGCGAAGTCCTCCGGGTCGGCGCCGTCCAGGGCGGGATCGTCCTGACCGAGGTTCGTCGGTGGCTCCAGCGGAAGGCGCGGAAGGGCGCCCCGAATGGTCACGATCTCGATGGCGCCGACCGTATCGCGAGCGACGTGGAGCTCCTCCGCGGCTTCACTGGGGCCGCCGCCGCGACAGGCGGCCACCGCGATCGCGCCGAGGGCGGCCAGGATGCGCAGACCCTGGGCCGGTCGAAGGTCCGGGCGCGCCACGGCTACCCGTCGACCCGATAGATCGCGACCGACTGGATTTCGAACTCGTCGACCTCGACGCCGATGACCCGGTCGGCGGAGACGTCCAGGAGGCGGATCGGGCGCGGAAAACTGACCCGCCGGAGGGTGCGGCCGCTCGAGTCGATGACGAGGAATCGGGAGGCGTACCGCGTGGACAGTTCGTACGCACCGACCCAGACCGCCCCGTCCCGGGTCGCATGTACCAGGCGGAAGTAGGGAAGCTCGCTCGGCGCGACCGAGAGCGCGTCTCGAATGCCCTTCTCGACCACGTCGTCGGGCAGCGGTCGCGGGTGCGAGGCGTTCTGCGCTCTGGTGAGTTCCGTGTATCGCTGCCGAACCCGGTCGTCGACCACGACCGGCTCCTGCACCCAGCGGGCCACCCGCTCCACGGTCCCGTCGACGCCGATCCACCGCAGCTGAGGGTCGTCGTTCGTACCCCACACGAATCCGCCGTCGTACACGTCGCCGGAGCCGAAGTAGCTGAACGGGTTGGCGTTCGGTCGTCCACCTTCCATCTCGACCAGCACGAGCGGCGCCTCCCCAACCGAGTCGGCCTCGAGAGTCTCGAGGTCGCGGAGTACGAGTGGACCGCCGAACCATCCCGACTCCCCCTGGCCGGGCAGGAACGAAATACTGGTGGGCACCCAGCCGAGAGCGTGCCCCCCGACGATGCCCCGCGGGTCGAAGGAGAGCAGCCCCCCCGCCGGGACAGGATCGCTGTCGAGGAACTCGCCCCGAACAGTGAATCGGCTGAAACGGGAGAGCCCCCCGTCCCAGACGCCCAGGCTCCCATCGGGCATCAGCAGGATCGACGCCGGCCCGTCGAACTCGCCCGGTCCCTCGCCCCGCCGGCCGAACGCCTCGACCTCCCCCGCGGCATCCACGAGGTAGACCCGCGCCGCCTGCGCGTCCGTGAATGCGGCACCCCCATCCGGCAGCAGGACGCCCGAGCTGATCCATTCGAGCGGCGGGTCGTCCGGAGCCCAGCCGATCCGGAAGGCCGGCGACTCGGGCACCGCGTGCACCGGGAGCCCCGCCACGTCCGGGTTCTCGACGATCGCGACGCCTGCGCTGTCGCGGGTCGCCGTGGACGGGGTCGACGGCGGAGACGGCTCACAGCCGACGAGCGTCGCCGTGGCCGCGAGCAGGAGAGCGCGGCGGCCCATCAGCACATGCGCCTCACCGCTCACCCTCGGAGCGCAGCTCGAACCGGACCACCCGCTGCACACCCAGCTCGTCCCGCGTCACCGACCAGACGCCGGTCGAGTCGAACGCCGGCGTCGGAAAGAGGCCGAAGTCCTCGGGCGCCGTCACGGGCCCCAGGTAGGTGCCGTCGGAGCGGTAGACGTCGAATACCACGGGCTCGCTCCATGCCCGCTCGCCCTCGCTCGCCTCGCCGGCCTCCGCATCGCCTTCGTCGGGTTCCCCCTCGACGTGCACGCGCACCCAGATGTGATCGTCGATGCCCGTGTAGATGCGATTCACGTACGGCTTGGTCTCGGGAATCTCGGGCCCGTTCCAGGTCCAGTTCTCGTCGACGCGGCGCATTCCGTCGATGACGCGTTGGCGATGGTGGCGCCGTTCCCCGGGGGATATCAGGATCGGCTCGTGGGCCCGGGAGACGTGCACGGTCTGGCCGGATCGGCGGACGATCTCGATGCCGGAGCCATCGGGCAGGCCGCGGACGAGATCGCCGGAGGGCGCAAAGCCGTAGGTACTCTCCGGGAAAAACGGCACCTCGGACCTGGACACGGAGGTACCCCACTCCATCGTCACCTCGGCTCGGAGCTCCGGTGACACGACGGGACCACCGGGGCTCCGGATGGTGTCCACCACTGCGCCGTTCTCAGAGACTCGGAGCACGGCGACCTCCGGACCACCGCCCGGATCCGACCCGGCGGCCGCCGGGAGACCCACCACGATGTAGCTGGAGAGCTCGTCGTCCGTCCATACGGGACCGAGCGACGCAAACGTCGGGGAGACCAGTCGCCAGCCGTCCGCAGGTGAGCCCGTCTCGTCGAAGAGGTGAAGGCTACCGCTCCGTTCGTCCCGCACGACGAGCGATCCGTCAATCCTGACGCCGATCCCATTCGGCGCGGTGAACTCGCCCGGCCCCTCTCCCTCGCGCCCGATGCTCCCAATGTAGGATCCATCCGCGCCAAACCTCCGGACGGTCGGCACCTGACTGTCGAGCACGTACACGTTTCCATCCGAATCGGCCACGATCCCACCGACCCGCCCGAAGGTCTCCTCGATCGGCCCGTCCAGACTCCCGATCGACGTCGAGGCGACGAGCGTCCTGGGCTCCCCCCACGCACCGACCGCAGGGTTCGAGACCCGGATCGTGTCGCCGATCGTGTCGACCTGGACGCCGACGTCGTCGGTACGTGCCTCCTCGGCGCCACACGCGTGAAGCGCGGGAAGGAGGGCGATCGCGAGGAGGAGAGCACGCGGACTCATGTCTGGTTCACCACGGGAGCAGGCAGGATGGATTCTTCTCGCTACCGGCCGAGCGAATCGGCCCACGTGATGAAACGTGGGGAGATCTCACCCAGGCGCGCCATCAGGTCGTCGGGGTCGTAGCGGCTCGTGTGGATCCGCTGGACGTCGCGGACGAAGTCGAACCCGAGTTCAGGTCTGAGCTCGCGCACGAGCTCCGCGAAGTGCCCCTGGTACCAGAGAATCCCTTCCGAACCGAGGAAGCCGTCGAAGCCTGCGATCGTGCCGGGTGACGGGCCCGGCGCCGCCGCACGGGCGTCCATGATCGCGTCCCACACGATGCGGTCCTGCTCCGAGACCTGGACGAGCCCGGAGTACCCGATGTAGCTCGCGATGAACTCGGCGAACCAGCGAGGCTCGATTCCGATGCCCATCTCGAGCGCGTAGATGTGTCCGAGTTCATGATAGAGGATCGCCTCGGTGGCGGAGGCCACCGCGTCCGAGTAGCTCAACCCGGCCGCGCGGAGCTCGGCGAGCCTCGCAGCCGGCAGGTAGGGCTCGGCCTCCCGATACGCGGCCGACATCGTCGCGGTCGGGACCGGCACTCGGACCAGATATCGCCCCGAGTCGAGGCCTACCACACCCGGCACCATACCAGGCGCGGTCGGGAACACGGACCAGTCGTTCGGCGCGAGGACGGCCACGACGGGCTCGATCGAGACGCCGAGCGAGTCGAACAGGACCGAGTTGAGCCGGGCCACGATCTCGGCGTAGGTCCCGGCCTCCGCCTCGAGCCCCGGCGAGAAGTAGGTCGGTACCGGCGCCGTGAGCGAGTCCACGGACAGCGCGCGGATTCGATCGAGCTCCTGTCCGGTGCCGGAGCTCGGAAGTAGGAGTAGCGCCGCCACGGCGACGGGAAGCGCGCCACGGACGACGGTCGCGTCGCCGCGCGCGGCGTGTCGTTCGGGGCTTCGAAGAGTCCCGCGTCGCCCGATCAATTGCCCGCGACACCCAGCGGCAGAAAGGGCGACAGCGTACGCTCGCCCTTGGCCACCTCGAGCAGGAACTCGCAGCTGTAGGCCATGACGATGCCGGACTTCTCCAGGCCCCGGCCCGGAATGGTCACGACGTCGAGTCGGCAGATGTCGCCGACCGGGTACGACCGGAACTCGTCGAACACGACGCCTCGATCGTCCATGATGTAGGAAGGGTTCGAGACGCGCCCGCTCGCGATGAAGCCGCCGTCCAGCATCCCGAACACGTTCATGTGGGAGAGGAAATCCCAGATCTCGGCTTCCTGATGCGGATACGCGCGCAGGTCGGCCGCGTTCGCAGTGCGGTCGATGGCCATCAGCGAGCGTACCCGGAACTTCAGCTTGTAGTCGAGCGGGCGCGCGCTCCATCCCGATGGCCGATCCACCGCGACGTCGATCCCCGGAAGCTCGACCGCCTCCCGTTCGAGACCGATCCGGATGGGTCGCTCGAGCGGCAGAATCCAGGTGCGACGGTAGGTCGAGAACCCGATCAGGCCGATCTCGAGCGCGACGCCCGGCCGGGCCTCGGGCAGTTCGAACCGGAAATGGCCGGTCGAGTCCGTGCCCACCACGAGGTCCTCCCCCACCACGGTCACGGTCGCGTCCCGGACCGGCATGCCATCCGATGCCGTCACGACGACCCCCTCGACGACGTGCTGGGCCGCTGCGGGCGTGTGCGCGAGCGCCGACAGCACCGCGCAGGACCCGACGACGATCGCGACGCCTCTCGAGGTCATCGGAACGCTCCTGGTGGCTCGGGGAGTGGGCGGCCTGCCCGTACGCTACCCGCTCTCACGGCCCGACGATCCGATACCTGCGGACGTGGTGCACGCCAAGGTCGTCGGTCCAGATGCCCACCACGACGTCCTCCGTGGCCGCGGTGACCCGGAAGCGGCCCGGTACCGTCACCGCTCCCGCGAACGACCCATCCGGAAGAAACACGTCCCACGGCTGGTCCGCCGGCATCGGGGCGAACCGGTAGGCCCACGTGGATCCGTCGTGGCCGCCGACGAGGAGGCGGTAGGCGGGGATCCACTCCGGGACGTCCGGGTGGTCGAGGGCGTCGATCGCGGCGTCGCGGGACGGCGGGGACCCGAACTCCTCGACGAAGGCGCGGTAGTCGGCCCGCGCCGCTGCGTCGACCGGGATCGGCTCCCGCGCGATCCGGGCGACCCGCTCCAGCGAGCCGTCGGTAGCGTACCTCCGTACCTCGAACGCGACGCCGGCCGCGACGTCGATGTGATCGTCCGCCGCGGTCAGCTGGGCCGTTGACGTGAAGGGAATCGCCGGGCTGACGCTCCCGCCCAGCCACAGGAAGGAGGCGGTAGGTTCGACGGTGAACTCGACCGGCGGCCGGTCGGGCGAGCTCCAGATGACGAAGGGCACCGTGCCGCCGTACGTTGATCCGACCTCGATATCGCCGGGGGACAGCGTCACCGACTCCACGCCGACCAGGCCATCCCCCTCGAGGACGTCGTAGACGAGCGGGTTCGTGCCCTCGCGGCTCACCGGACGCAGCGTGCTCAGCAGCGCTCCGTCGAGTCCGAACCAGGTGAGGCGTCCGTTCCCGCGGTCGTGCACCGCCACCGAGTCACCCGCGGCCCCGAGCAGCCGCAGGGACTGGAACTCCCCGGGCCCGTCTCCGCGCCCTCCCACCGTCACCCGATGCGACCCGTCCGGGTTGAAGACCTTCACATCCGCGGCCTGCAGGTCGGAAACCCAGATCGAGTCGTCGGGTCCGAGGATCACGTTGTCGACGCGCCCGAACGCCTCCGGGCCGGCGGCTTCCGGCCCCCCGAGCGAGATCTCGGGCACCGTGTCGAGTCGGATGAGCGGCTCGGCGAGGTCCGGGGTGACGACGATCTCGACGCCGGCCGAGTCGGCGCGGGCGACCGGGCTGTCGGGCGCGGGCGGCGCGTCGCAGGCAACGGCCCCGGCGACGGTCGCCAGAATCGACAGCGGGACCCATCGGGCCCGGTCGGCCCGGCGCTCCGGACATGCTCGCGCATGGGCGGCCCGACCCTCAGAAGACAACGTCGCTCCCCCTCCGCTTCCCGCCGTACGAGAACCAGAGTGCCTCGTCCGCGACGCGCTGGAATTCCTCCTCGATGGGGATCCTCACGGTGTCGATGCAGCCGAAGCACCCGACGGACGGGTCGTCAGCCCTCCGAAAGATCGAGGAGCCCCACTCGAAGTCGTCCTGCAGGGGAATCTCGACGCTGCCCTCCGCGGCCAGCTGCCCGCCCTCGCGCAATCGAATGCCGATCGTCAGCCGCCCCGACTCGGGGACATCCACGACGACGCGCCCGGACTCGAACTCGTCGAACCCGATCGTACGCCCAAGCACGTCCAGCTCGATCCCCGCGAGCACCTCCGGATCCTGCAGCTGGATGCGCAGCTCGGAGCCGGCGTCACATCCGGACGCGACGATCAGGAGAAGTGCGATGGCGTAGCGCATGTCGGGTTCGTGAATCGGTTGGATCAGGACAACGGTCGAGCCCCTGTGAGGCCCGTGGGGGGTGGCGGCTGCGAATCGCCGGGACGGCCGAGCGCCCGCCGTACCCCGAAGAACAGCGTGAACCCGGCGGCGCCCAAGCCGGCCCAGAGGACGGTGAGGGCGCCGGTGGGAGCCGCGCGGCGGAGACCTCGGGCAAGTCTGGATACGATCGACATGCCTCTCCCTCGCTCGGACGGATTCGACGACGAAGAGTACGGGGGCGCCATCTCTGTTCATCAATCGAGGTCGGGGGTCCACAGCGCGCGGTGGCGACGTGCCACTGCGCTGCGCTCAAGATGCGTACAGCCCCGGCGACGATGCCAGCCGCGCCTCCGACCCCCACCCCGGGAGCGCTACGAGCTCCAAGCCATTCCGTCGCGCACGACGATCTACATCCCTCGCCGCAGCTCGCGCTCGCGCGCACGCCATCAGGGCGCACCCCCACCTGCACTTCCGCACTCGACCCGTCGGTGCCCGAACCCCGTCTCGAAGTCGCCCGGCGCGTAGCGTTCCTGCGCGGCCACGATGAGGAAGGCCTCGTACTCGAGCCCGTCGTCGGACACGTCGATCTGAGCCCCGATGGACACGGCCGGAGATCCGACGAACTCCGCGCGCGTGACCTCGTACTGGGGGCCGCCGAGACGCACGCACTCGGGGGACGCCCCCAGAGCCGTCGAGGCTTCCTCGACCGCGTCGCGCCATCGGCTCCAGAGGACCGTCGAATCCGAGAACTCTTCGCGCACCTGGATCTGGACGAGCCGGGCGTTCGGGTGGGGAGGCACTGCGTCCGAGTCGGAGTCGAACAGGTAGAGCCAGTCGGCCGATGTGCGGGGCGCGACGTACTGACCCTCGTCGTTCAACTCGACGCCGGGGAGGCGCGCGACGTCGCGGGCCGGCATCCCGAAAGAGACGGAGACGGGGGCCGTCGCGAACGGACCGACCGCTGGGAACGGCACCGAGCTCTGGTCACAGGCGAGGAGCGCGAGGACCATCGCGACCGAGACGCGACGCGGACTCATCCGCGCGGCAGTCGACGCCGGCCCGGCCTCAACCCCCGCCTGCGCCCCGTCGGAGCCATGCCGTTGAAGTCCCCCAGGTGCGTCACCGGGTCGGTCACCCGCGCCATGAAGCGGCGGACCACTACGATGCCATCTGCCGATTCGCTGCTCACTCCCACCTCGCTGGCTGAATGGGTGACACGCAACCGATCCGGATTGCGGCCGGCGCACCCGTGAGGCGCCGCGCGCCCAAGATGCCGTGCGCGCCAGAGAAAATTCCAGCGACGCGTCCTCACCCTCGACTTCCGCGGTGCCGAGGTGAAATCATCCGGGATGAGCTGGACCGACGACCCAAGGCTTGCCAGAGCGCGCCAACCCGGACCACCCGGGCCGCGAGTCGCCGCATACCGCGCCGTCGCGAGCGAGCGCCTCGCGCTCGGCGACACCGCGAGCGCCGTCGAGCTCTACAACCGGGCGGTAGAGGTGGCGCGGGGCGACGAGTCGACCCTGCTGCCGCACACCCTCCGGCACCTGGGCGACATCCTGAGGGAGTCGGGTCGCCTGGACGCAGCCGATCGGGTCTACGCCGAGGCGATGGAGCTCTACCGGGCTCATGCCGGAACTTCGATGGGTGACCTGGCCAACGCCTTACGGTCGCTGGCTCTGATGCACGAGGCGGCCGGTCGGATCGGCGACGCCATCTCGGCCTGGTCAGAAGCACGGGCTCTCTATGGTCAGCTCGGCATCGCGCCGGGCGTCGAAGAGTCCGACGTTGCGCTCGGCCGCCTGGGCACCCTCTGACGGGCGCGTCGGAGCGCTCACCGCCTCGGCCAGCACGGCCGTGGCAGCAGGACGATGTCATCCGCGCCCGGCAGCGTGCCAGCCAGGCAGCGCACCGCCGCGGGCAGGGACCTACGGGGAACGGGATTCGCGCACCTCGCGGTGGTGGCGGAGATCCATCAGCCCGAACACGACCAGCGCGACGCCGACGACGATCCGCACCCAGAACTCGAAGACCGAGGCGGCGCCGTCCGAGAACAGCGCATCCCCCGCCAGGGAGGCACCGGCGACCGTGAACGCGGTCGCGCGGAGGGGGCTCCAGCGATGCGTCAGGCCCGGTTCGGCTCGCCTCTCCACAGGTCTGGGGTCACCGGTCATATGTCGTCACGGCGCATCGACGGATCTGCCTGTGTGCTCTGCATCAGCATGCCTGTCGGGTTCCGCCGGCGCGACCCGTCGAACGGTGCGTCACCGAACCTCCACGAGCCACATGCTGCGGCGCTCCGTACCCTCCGACGCGGTAGCCCAGGCCGTGCGGCCGTGCACGGCCGTCACTTCGAACCCGGCGTCGAGCGAGGCGACCCCGACCCGAGTCCCTGCCGGATCGACGATCTCCCACTCCTGTTCGCCCGCCTGACTGAGCCCGTACCGGCGGACCCAGATCCATCCGTCGGGGCCCATGTGGGTGGCCGAGACCGCAGGCACGTGGTCGGGCTGGTACAGCATCCTCGATGCCGTCTCCGTGGCCGCGGCCAGGTCCTCTCCTCTCGCCGCGAGGTCGCGGGCGAGCTCCACGATCGTGCTGTCCGCCCAGCCGGTTCGGACGGGCACCGGCGCATACGGAAGCGAGTGGACTCCGACGCCGCGGCCGTCCGGTTCGAAGACCCGGAGGAGATACGCCGGGGGCGCCCCGCCACGCTCGGCCCACCGCTCGACCACGACCAGTGACCCCGTCGGACTGGCCGCGATCAGTGGGTGGTCCGAGAGGGGCTGGAGACGGATGAGCCGCTCGAACGTCCCCATGCCGGATACGCCCGCCCCACGCGACACCGGCAGGACCAGCACGCGGTTCGCCGTGGACACCATCGCGAACGTATCCGCGATCGTGCCGTCCGTCCGAACGTCCCAGACCGGAAGGCTGTCCACCGGCCGAGGAAGCGTGACGCCCGGCGGGAGGTCCGCGAACACGGCAGCCGAACGCGGGTCCGCCGCAGCCATGCTGTCCCAGGCCCCGGACGTGCTGAGGATGCGTCGACCCGACCCGTCCACCGCGAGAAGACGTTCGGCTCGAGGCCCCATGCTGGGCCGAGGAAGGTACAGCTCCTGGAAGCTGGGCCCTGCCCTACCCTCACCCTCGAGCCAGACTGCCGTCTGGCTCCGATCGACCGCCCACATGCGGTCCCCGCTCCAGCCCAGGCGCGCGGGCACGAAGGACTCCGGCGCTCCCGGCAGCGGCACGACACGCCACTCCTCGGATGCGGCGACCCGGCTGCGGACGAAGGGGCGCTCGTCGAAGACGACGTGGACGTCGCCCCCCGGCCCGACATGGATCGACCGTGGACTCCCGAACTCGTCCGGGGTGTCGATCCGGCTGACCTCGGGTCGCAGAGTCGACCCCGCCTGCGCCAGGGCCGGCATGGCCACGAGGAGGAGCAGCGTCGTCGCACCGAACGCCGGAGCCGCACGCCTCATCGGCCCCGCTCGGCGATCTCGAACAGCCGGATCACGGCAACGTTCAGTGAGTCTGCGTGCCAGCCGAGAAGGTGCGTCTCGCTGGCGGCAAGGGCCGCGAACTCGGGGGGGAGCCGAACCTCGAAGCGCAGCTGGCCGTCCAGGCTGAATCGTTGCCACCAGCCGTCCAGCCACGGCTGCCGATGGATCCACAGCCCGTCCTCGTCCGCAAGGGCATCGTGGGCCGGGGGCAGCCAGTCTGGAATCCAGGTGGAGTCGAGCACGGCCTCGGTGGTGACCCCCGTCTCACGCCCCAGCTGGTCCTCGAAGGCCTGTGCCCGAACACGGAGCCATTCGATCACCTCGTCACCGACCGGGGCGCTCTCGTAGGAGATCTCGGACTCGCCCAGGAGGTCACCCGCTGGGGCGTACCGTCGGAATGCCATCGTGCCCTCGGGGCCGGAGGGCGGCGAACGGTCGAGCACCCAGAGCCACTCCCCGCCCGGGGACGCACCGAAGAGCGGCGAGGCGGAGATCGGCTGAGCCGACGTCAGGGGCGCCCCGTTGGCCATCTCCACCTTCCGCTGCCGGGGCGACCCGCTCGGCACCGTCTCGACGATCTCCGCGCTGCCTCCCGGCGTCATCGTCGCGATGGGAACCGTCCGGGCCTCGTCGCGCGCGCCCTGCGCCCCGCCCTGCCGCGCCTGGCCGAGTGCCCTTCCGTCCGCGAGCAGCCAGCCGGCCCGAACGGACCAGTGGGTGGACGGCACCTGGCGCTCTGCCATGCTGATCGTCCAGCTCGAATCCGGATCTGCGAGGTCGAACACTGTGATCCACGTGCTCCGGTTGTCCGTCGCCCACAACGCGGTGTCCCCGAGAACGCCGACGTGATCGATCCTCTGGAACTCGCCGGGCCCATACCCTCGTCTTCCGAGCGTGGCCACGAACTCGCCACCCGGTCCGAGCAGCAGGATCGCTCCCTGCCCCGGATCCGTGACCGCGACGCGACCGTCGGCGAGCAGCGCCCCGCCCGACGGATAGTCCGCAAAGCTCGCGCCTCCGGCCTCCGCGAATCCGCCCGCTTCCCACCGGACCACGGCCTCCCGTTGTTCGACGGGACCCCGATCATTGCCGTCCGACGCGTCGCCGCATGCGACGACGGCCAGCACGGCAGCGAGCCCAGTGCTCCAGCGGGATCGGCGAGGGTCGCGCATCGAGGTCTCCCGGCGGAGGTGGTGGATCTGTCGTGAAGCGCATGGGTGGCCCGCCCTCCGGCGTCCCGGGGCACCATCCATCGAGTCGGCGAGCGCAGGGCGCGGGGTGGACGAAGGAGCGGAGAACGCCCGCCCGGAAGATGTCATGCGCCCTGCCGGAAACGCCAGCTAAGCAGCAAGCAGGATCATCCTCGCGGCCGCCAGATGATCTCCACGGTCCGAACCACTCCGGGTGCAGCTCTGGATCTCCGGCACCGCGTCGCCCCAGTCGCTGAGCGCCGCGCCTTCGAATCGCCTGTCGGGCATCACCCTGACCCGACCGTTCGATGACATCGACCACGACGAACGGCACGTCCATCGAGTCGACCTCGACGCCGACGATCGTGTCCCCGCGGCTCGTGAGTACGCTACCACTCGCGACACGGAAGCTGAGTCCCAGCACTCCAAGATATCGACCTTGTGGGTCGAATACGTCGAACTGCGATCCGGCGGGGGGGTCAGGATCCGACAGTTCCGCGAGCACATGCCCGGAGTCTAGAACGTGCAGCCCGGCCCAGAGGTTCTTCACCGCGCCGAGTGCACCAGCGTCCAAGCGGGCCTCGCGCTCCGCCTCGGAGATGAGCTCTCGTGCGCTCGGGCTGAGTTCCGAGCTGCGGTGGGCGGTGTGGATGATCCTCAACGTGTCGGTCGGAGAGGCGAGGTGCTCGAGCGCCATCGTGGCCGTCGAGCCGACCCAGTATGTGCCGTCCGGCGTCATCGCCCACTCGAGTGAGGGCATGTGGTTGCCGAACACTTCGGGCAGGACGGACCCACGGCCAAAGAAGGCCGAGGCGAGCTCGGGAGGACGCTCGGTACGGCGAACGGAAGCGATGGTATCCACCGCGCCAGATGCGGAGTCCACGGCAAGGAAGTAGAGCATCGGGGCGTCCGAGCTCTCGTCGACGATCGAGCCATCGGCGAGCGTCGTCATTTGATGCTGCTGCCTGCGCACGACCGTGACCGGGCGCTCCCTCGTGCCCAGGAACGCTCGATCGGAGTCGTACACCGAATTACTCGACGAACGCTCCCTGTCGGTCGAAGATCGCGACTCGCGGATTGCCGTACTCCAGGACGTACAGATAGCCGTCCGGTCCAAGCGACGCGGTCATCAGTCGGTTGGTAAAGAGCGCCTCGTCGGGCGCCTCGAGCGCGCCGATCCGGGCCGTCCGCCGGGTAGCCCACGCGTCCCCATCGGCTTGGCGTACATGCTGCACATCAGGATGCCAGTCGTGTGCCGGAGGCGCGACCCCCGAGCAGGGCCACAGTGCGGCGAATGCCCGTCGAGTCGCCCGCCGTCCACCTCTGGCCGGCCAGTCGTCCAGCATCACCGACCTACCTGCAGCTCACCTCGGCCAACTCGGGCATCGTGAGCGTCGCGATCCACTCGGTGTCGTCCGGGCGCGTCAGGAAACCGAACCACGTGTCGCCACGTCGGAACTCGGGATCGAAGTCCGAGCGTAGACGGACCGTGGCCACGACCGAGCTCTCGGTCGGATCGATCACGCGCCATTCGAACTCGGCCGGCCGTCGGGTCGGAACCGTGGCCATGACGGTCAGGTCGTAGGACGCCTCGTCGTTGGTCATGCGCGCCCAGAGACAGCCTTCGTCATCGAACTCGAGGGACTGGATCGCATCCATGGTCCCACCGAAGTCCTGCACCTCCGCCTTGGCAGCCAGCATCTCGCGGAGGACGTCCGTCAGTCCCGCGGCGTCCATCTCGTCGTCCGACGGCACGACTCTGCTCATGCTGACCGGGTCCCAGGGGACACAGACCTCCCTCCGACTCGGGTCCGGTCCTTCGACATCGATCAGGGTGACGCAGGGGCTCCGGTCGGCGGCAACGGCTGCGACACGGAGCTGATGCGACCACGTGACGGCGCGACGGCCATCGGCCGGGCTCCGCTCGATCAACGCGCCGTCCGGCAGTTCAACCCAGATACGCCCTTCCCACTCGTACGCTACCTCGGGCGCAGCAGCCTCTGAATCGATCCGAAGCAGGGCGTTCGGCGTGCGGTCCACGGTGCTTGCCACGCCCTGGTCCCACTGCGCGTGAAACACCCCTGCGTCATCCACGAGGAAGCCGCCGCCGACGAACGATCCGAACCCGAGCTGGCGGGGCGGCGCGATCTGCCGGGAGTCGATGAACTCGCCGTCCGACGAGAACCAGCTCAGGCGGCTGAGACGAGAGTCGAAGAGGAAGAACTCCCCGGCTTCGCCTGCGGCGACGCCATTCACGCGCTGAAACTCGCCCGGGCCTTCGCCGAAACGGCCCACCGGGATCGCCCCACTGCCGTCGCGGCCGAGAATCAGCAGCTGTTGCCGACCCCCGACTACGACGTGGGTCTCGCCGAGCGGCACGAGCTGGAAGGGCGCGTCGAGCAGGACGTGATCCCACACGTCGAGGCTTGCGGCTCGCGGGGCCGCCTCGGCCTCCGGCGCTGCGCTGGATCGCGGGGGCGCGAGGCTATCGGCCTGGTCCGCGATCGGCGGACCCCTCGATCCCTCGGGCGCGTCGGAGGCGGCGTCCGCCGTGCATCCCGCAAGCGCGACCGCGAGAGCAGCGAACCTCCGGATGAATCGCAAAGTCGACTCCAGGAAAGAACCATCCAACGGATTCGCGCTACTGCCGCGCACCAGCCCGCTCGTGCGTACTCGGAACGCGCAAGATGCCAACTCCGCCGCAGTCAATGCTAGTATGGTGTTGCTAGTATGGTGTCACCCGCCGGGCGGGACGCCCAGTCGGCGGTCGACTTCCCGGCGAACCGATCTCCGTTCCCTGACAACGGAGATCAGGGGCCACTTCGCGGACACGCTGAACCCGATCAGCACGAGGCTCATCAGGCACAGCGCGATGAGACCTGCGAGGGGGCTGAAGTGGGGTCCCGGGTCGCTGGTTCCGGGGTTGAGGAGCGCCGGGCCGAAGAACGACCAGAGCGCGACAAGGACGCCGTCGACGCCGACCACGGACATGAGCGCGACCCCGACCTGCTTCCGTAGCCGCTCGTCCAGCGCGTCCAGCGTATCGAGCAGGTGCTCGGCTGACCACGCTGCAGAGAATCCTGGTCTGTTGCCACGCGGATCACGACTCGGAGTCCTGTGACACCATATCCTGTGAAGTCAGGACGTCGAGGCGCTGTTTCGCCGACTTGTAGAAGCCGATCGAGCTGAGTTCGGCGTGCACGAAGGACCATGCGGCAAAGAACCCGATCCCCCCGATGGCCAGCAGCGCGAATTGACCGGCGAGTCCCGGGAGGTCGATGGCCCAGAACAGCGGAACAGCGACCAGGAGCGTGGCCGTCGTGACGAAACGTGACCGGCTGCGCTCGGTCCGCCGCGCTTCGATCTCCGAGACGATCGAGTCGATCTCTTCCTGAAGCTCGAGCTGTCGCTCGACCGCGCGGTCCGTGGAATTGGATTCGTTCATGCGCCGAACCGTGGCACGTAGGGATCTCAGTTGGGACAGGGCTACCGGGGCCCCACTCCTGCCCTCGGAGCGCGGACCAGCCGGTACTGACCCACCTGCGGGAACGGGTCCCACGTACAGAGAAGGAGACTGTCGCCGGTAGCGGCGGCGAGGCAGGACGTCGACGAGTCGATCTCGAGCGTCGCCAGGTGCTCGCCGCCGACGCTGAAGACCCCGAGGTAGAGCTCACGGGGGACATCACGCGGATCCTCGGCTTCCTGTACTCCGGGTTGGAGAACGAAGCGTTGCAGGATGATCGAGTCACCCAGGATCGCGATGTCGGCCGCACTCGCCGGAGACGGAATGACGCGGAAGGAACGGGGCGCGATCTCCACTCGCTGCTCGGGCGGTGCATCCGGGAACAGCGGCTGGCCGACGCGGCGCCACGCCCCGTCTCGGCGCTCCCACCACACGCCTGGACGGCGCGTCGATGTCACGAGTCGAGTCTCCGAGGATGCGAGGCCGAACGCTCCCCCGTACGGCTGATCGTCCGGGTGGGAGGGAGGCGCGGTGGCGACTTCAGATCCGGAAGACGCGAGATGCGCGGTCGCGAGCGGCGACGTCGGGCCATCGACGTTCGGGCGCACGACCCAGATGGTGTCGCCGACCCACGCGTGATGGAAGCCGCGGCTCGGGAGGCCCGACGTGACGTCGTGCACATCCATCGAGGGGACGCGGAAGGTCGTCACGCGGCCGGTCTCGTAGTCCAGCCCGGAGACCAGCGAATCTGCGCGGAGCGCGATGTGCCGAGCGAGCCGGAACTCGCCCGGGCCATCGCCGGATCGACCGGCGGTCCCGAGCGATGCACCCGACGCGTCGAACCACACGAACCGGGAGGCCTGCTGATCCAGCACGAACACGCCCGCCGGTGACCACAGGGCCGCGATCGCCGACCCGAGAACGTCCGGCCCCGCCTCGTCTCCGGTTCCGGGGTCCCCGAATGTGACCGCCGGCTCGAGTTCGTAGTCGAACTCTGGCATCGCCTCGGACGAGCCGTCGCAGGCGGCGAGGCCGAGCGCGATGAGGCCGGTCAGTGGCAGAAAGGACCTAAGCGTGCGGTGTGTCACAGTGCGGGTCGCACCCTGTGCTATAGGGAAGTGGGAGTGGAGCATCGCGGTCCGATCTCTCTGTTGGGCACCGGGGCGGAAACGCGTGCGCAGCACGCCCAAGATGCTGACCGCGCGGCACCAAGTGCTAGTCAGGTGGTGCTACGGCCCCACCAGCACGGTTGCCGCCCGGCATTACCTGCCCGAATACATGGTGGCATGAGACTGCCCGCGACGCCGACCACCGCCTTTCTGCTTCTCGCGACGACTGCCGCTGCCCAGGAGACTGTCGTTCTCGAGGCGAACAACCCGCCTGTGTGGGGCGATGCCACGCTCGTCGAGGAAGTACGAATCGGGACGTTGGACGGGGACGAGAGGTACGCGCTCGGCCTCGTGGTCGGGATCACCGAGACCGCGGACGGTACCGTGTGGGTTGCCGACCGGATGCTTGGCGCGATCCGGCGCTACAACGCGGATGGGGAGTACCTCGACGAGATCGGGGGCCGAGGCGACGGTCCGGGAGAGTTCAGCTACCTGACGGACATCCGGACGACGCCGTCGGGGGAAGTCGCTGTGTGGGACCCCATGGGAAGGCGGATCACCTACTTCCGGTCCGACGGATCGCTGGCACGAGACGTGACGGTCGAAGTAGGGGGAGCGTTCGGCATCCACCAGCCGTTCGAGGTCGACGCGGATGGAACCGCCTATGTCGCGTGGCTAACCGATCGGTGGTTCTGGATCCGTGTCGACCCAAAGGGCGCGGTGATGGATACGCTGTGGTACCCGGGACCCGAGCGTGACGGAATGATCAAGACCATGTCAGTCGTGAGCCCGGCGGGGCATCTCGTGACGGGGCGCAATGACGAGTTCTCGTTCAGCTGGCCACTCCGGGACGGCCGGACCATGACCGTCGAGCGGGACGTCGATGTGGCCGAGTACCATCCGGATGAGCGCGCCGAGGCTCAGGCCCGAGAAGAGCTCTTCAGCGAGCGCCGGGGCGACGACCCCATCCGAATCCCGCGGGAGAAGCCCGTCTGGTCGGAGTTCGCTGTGTCGGCAGACGGCCGGATCTGGGTGCGCCGACACGTGCGCGGGGTGGAGGTCGAGGAGGGCGCTACGGCCCGGGAGGTCCGGGAGCAGTTCGACAACCCCGTTATCGGCTGGAGGGAACCTGTCGTCTACGACGTGGTCGATCCGACCGGGGTGTTCCTCGGGACGATTCGCATCCCGAACGGCACTTGGGCGATGAACACGGACAAAGTGTCCGTCGTGCTCGCGCGGGACGACTCCTTCTGGGTGGTTGAGCGAGGCGAGTTCCGAGAGGAGTACCTGGTGAAGTACCGGATCGTCAGCCACGCACCGTAGCACCGGCCCGTTCCCGGTCGTAGCACCATAAAGCGGTTCGGCATTTCTGCTTCGCACCGGTCAGAAGATGCGTGCGCAGCATGCCCAAGGTGCTTGCCGCGCTGCAGTAATTGCCAGAGGAGGCCAGCGTTGGCGGTCGCCGAGGCTCATCGCCGAGAGCGGCCACGAAGTCGTTGAACGTGACTTGCATTGACCGGAGGCGCGAGCCTCGGACGTGACCGCGCTGCAGCAAGTGCCAGTTGGGCCTCAACCGGCGGTCGACACTTCAAGGACCACTGCGACATGCTCGTCGGTCTCCGGGTCGCGATAACTTCCGAGCACGCGGCTGTCGTCCAGCCGCCCGAACAGATAGTAGGCCGTCGGAACTTCAGAGCGTGCCTCGACGCTGCCGTCAGCCGCGTGGATGGTCCAAACCGAGTCTCCAGTATAGAACCGGGTCACTACGGTCATCAGCTGGTCGCCGTCGATCGGCACGATCCCGGTCGTGCGATCATGCCACCACAGGAACGCCGTAGCACCGAAATCCGTCTCTCTCACGAGCCCCTCCTGCGTCGGAGGCGGCACGAGCTCATCGTCGCGCGCGACGATCTCCGGATCGGACAGCTGGGGTTCGGGGAATCGAAGCACCTGATACGGCGCGGCGAATCCGAAGAACCACGACCCATCGGGTCCACGTCTCAAAGCCCCACCTGCGACGTGTACCTGGGCGATAGAACCAACGTCGGGACTCGCGTCGCCCCACGCCTCCAACTCGCCTCCGTCCGTCCCGAACCGGTACAGATGACGCGGACTCGAGATGCGCCCACCGGCGATCACGAACGAGCCGTCCTCCAGGACGATGAAGTCCTTCGGGTTCGAGATCAGCCCCACCTGGAACATGTCCTCGTACTCCAGTGACGCGGAGTAAAGGAGGATAGCAGCTCGTTTGAGATCGTACACGGCGACTCCCCCATTCGGGCGCTGCGCCACCTGGTAGGGATTTCGCACCTCCCCCGGACCATCGCCCTCCCGCGCGAGCTTCTGGACCGCGCCTGTCTCAGGATTCCACGTCCAAAGAGCTGGTGTGTTTGAATCGACGACGACCACGACGCCCGAGGCCGTGGCCACCATGTCGTTGACCTCGGTGAACGGACCGTCACTGCGACCGATCGTCCGCGCGACCTCCGATACCTCGATCGTGGCCTGCGCTGTGGCAGGTGCGACGAAGGAGAAGGTGAGTAGTGTGGCTCCCAGTACCTTCACGTTCCCTCCGGATGAGGCCTAGCGGTTCGGCATTTCTGCTGCGCGGGACGAAGGAAGAGGCGCGCGGCGCCCCCCGAAGATGTTATCCGCGCTGCAGCAAATGCTAGTTGAACAGTTGCAGCTAGGCGGGATGGCGTATCAGGAACGCCCGAACACCATCGAGCATGTTGGAGACTTGAGCTGTTTCGTATGCACCGTAGTTCCCATGGGCTGCCTCGTTCCTCAGCCCTGCCCAAGCCGTGACGCTCTTTTCGTCGAGCTTCGTGTATACCTCGGCCTTTCTCAGGGCGGCGTTCAGAGCCCCCATGGAGAGAGGCCGGCCATCGCTCTTCTCGGTGGGAAGGCTGTTGCGGTCCGAGAGATTGCGAAGGTGCGACTCCAAGACGGCACCGGCGATGACCGCTGCGGGGTCCTTGTAGCCCTTCCCGAGTAGCTCGTCGCTCATGCCCAAGAGATCGCCCATCTGGTCCGCGTGAATCAGCTCTTTGAGCGTGACCAGGTACCCGGCTGCAAGATCCTCTCGGAGACTCACGGCAACGCCAATGACTTGCGCTGCGTGCTGGAAGAGATACTTGCTCACACCTTGGATGCGCCGAATCTCCTCAGCGTACGACGAGTCGCGTCCTGCGACGCGATCAACGAACGCTATGGCTCGAGCCACGAGTGCTTGGCGCTGGTCAGCCGGGAAGTCGCTCGCGTCGTCGTGCTTAGAACGAGCCACCATGTCGCGGAATTCTTCCACGACCGGATCGATCTGCGCGAGTAGTGCGTCCACGTTCAAGCCAGGCGTCTCCACTGCAACTGTCTAACGGATTCGCATTTTTGCTGCGCACCGGTGAGGTAGTGCGTGCGCAGCACGCCCAAGATGCTGATCGCGCTGCAGCAAATGCTAGTTGGATAGCGGCCCTAGGCGGACGAGATGTCCGAGAGGTAGCGCTCACACCGGGCGGCGATCTCCGGCGCTAGCTCATCCACCTCATCAGCGGAGTAGACTCTGAGATCCTGCACCCAAGGATACCTCTCCCAGTGTTCGAACATGCCGTAGGCTTCCTCGCCCGCAGCGATGACGGGACACAGGGGCACAGACGGAAGAGAAGGCACGATCGCGGACAACTCTTGAGGAACGCTTCGAGCCTCGGTGAGGTCTGCCACTACAAACCTTGAGAGGTGTGCCAGGGTCGAGACGCTCTCAGTAACGTCCCGACTCGATGGGCGCTCGAAGTCGAAGATCACCGGCACGTATCCGAGCTGCGAGAGTCCTGTCCGTAGCTGCTGCAATACTGCCATCCGTGGGGGCGTGAAGCGCCCAAGAATCAGGACCACCTTCGACGTGATCGTGTCGATCACCGACCGTAGCTTCTCGCTCCGAACCAACAGATGGATGAACTGTGCGACCTCCAAGCTCTCGACGGAGAGCGACAACTCCTCGTCAATGTAGATCGCACGCTGAATGCAATCGGTGAGGTCGAGGTCCCACGCGGACGACCCATAGAACGAAACGTTCTCGACGTGACACCCGACCAGGGTCGCCTTGACCAAGCGGGTGTGGTCGAGGTTGGTATCGACGAAGCGCGAACCCGAGAAGTCGGTTTCCTCCGCCGTACAGTACGCTAGGTCGGCTCCTTCGAAGTCACAGTTGACGAATGAGGCTGAGCCAAGCTTGGTGACGCGGATCCCGGCTTCCAAGAACGAGCAGCCGTCGAAGCGGGAGAAGCAAACGTCGGAGAAGTGAAGTCCCGCACCGTCGAATCGACAGTCAAGGAACGTCGAGTTCCGCGCCGAGATCCGCCGGAGGTTGGCTTCAGAGAAGTCGAAGCCTTCGAAGCTTGGGAGGTCGTATAAGCCGACCCCGTCCCAGACGTCCTTCTCGAAGTTGAGGTCCGAAAGCTCGGGACGGGTGTGACGGTTCTCCTCACGCCAACGGTTCCACGGTTCCCGGCCCGCCTTCAGGAGGCGGACGTGCTCCGGATCAGCCACGGATCTCCTTGGCGGGCTCGGCCGCTATCAAACTCGCGTATCTGCCGCCCTCCAGCCGGTCGCAGGTGCGGGTATCGGACGATATGGGTCAGATATGCGGGAGGCCAGAGCCCAGGATGGACGAACGTTTCGGTCGGATACGCGGTGCGCACATTGACGGCTGCCAGGGCCCGCCACGCCCTCCCACCGAACGCAAAACGGGGCCCGACCCCGAAAGGCCGGACCCCGTCCGTTCTCCTGCGAGTGGGCGCTGAGGGATTCGAACCCCCGACTTCCTCCTTGTAAGGGAGGCACTCTGAACCAGCTGAGTTAAGCGCCCTGAATGTGGTGGCCGCGGGTGGGCGGCCGGTCGTCGGTGCTGCGCTCAGCCGGAGATGGCGAGCGGGAGGAGGACGACGTAGCCGAGCACGAGCAGCAGCGGGGCGGCGGTGATGGAGCCCTGCGCGAGGAGCGCGTAGCCCGCCACGAGGCACGCGAAGCCGGCGGCCCCGAGGATGCCGGCCTTCATGCCGAACTGGAGCGGGGCGTCGGCGGATCGGGCGACGGCGCGGCTGGTGCTCTTCTTCTTCTTGTTGTTCTTGCTCATGCGTGAAACCTCTCGCGAGGGGCGATTCGGATCAAGCGGCGGGCCTGTTGGCGCGTGGGGCGCACCGGCCTCAGTCGACGTCCATCTCGAGGCGATCGAGCAGCCTGCGGAGCCTCGACCTCGACACTTCCATGATGCGGGCGGCCTCGCTGCGGTTGCCGCCGGCGCGGTCGAGCACGGAGCGGATGTGGCCGGCGATGACGGTGTCGAGTGCGTCCTCCTTCCCTTCTCGGGGCCCGTCGTAGCTGGCCGGCGCAGCCTCGAGGTGCAGGTGGTCCTCGGCGATGGTACGCCCGCGCGCGACAATGGCGGCGCGGGTCAGGACGTTCTCGAGCTCGCGCACGTTCCCGGTCCAGGGGTGCGCCTCGAGCCGCTCCATGGCGGCCTCGGAGATGCGCTCGACGCTCTGGCCGGTGTCGCGCCGGATGCGCGCGAGCAGCGCGGCAGCGAGATCCCGGATGTCGCCCCGGCGATCGCGGAGCGGCGGGACGGCGATCTCGACGACGCGCAGCCGGAAGTAGAGGTCTTCGCGGAAGCTCCCCTCCTCGACGAGCTCTTCGAGCGGCTGGTGCGTGGCGGCGACGACGCGGGCGTCGGTGGTCCGCGGCTGCTCGCCACCGACGGGATAGAAGGTCCGGTCCTGGAGCACGCGGAGCAGCTTGGCCTGGAAGTCGGGTGAGGTGTCGCCGATCTCGTCGAGGAAGATGGTGCCGCTGCCGGCCAGCTCGAAGTAGCCCTTCTTGGACCCGACGGCGCCGGTGAAGGCGCCCTTCACGTGCCCGAACAGCTCGGACTCGAGGAGGGTGTCCGAGACGGCGGTGCAGTTGACCGCCACGAACGGCTCGTCGGCGTGCTGCGAGTGCGCGTGCACGGCGCGCGCGATGAGCTCCTTTCCGGTGCCGGTCTCGCCCCGCACGAGCACGGTGGCCCGGTTCCGGGACAGCACCCCGATCATCTTGTAGATCTCGATCATGCGGGGGTCGCGCCCGACGATCTGCGGGCGACTCGGAGCCTCCTCGCCGTCCTCCTCCGCCTCCGCCGGCTCCGCGGCGTCCCGGTTCAGGTCCTGCTCCCTGAGGCAGCGATCGACGAGATCCTCGACGCGCGCGAGGCGCACGGGCTTCACGAGGTAGTCGAAGGCGCCCGCCTTCATGGCGTCCACGGCGCTCGACATCTCCTCGTGCCCGGTCATGACGATGACGTCGATCTCAGGCTTGAGCTCCTTGAGCTTGCCGGTCAGCTCGAGGCCCGACATGCCGGGCATCCGGAGGTCGGTGAGGACGAGGTCGGGGCAGAACTTGCCGACGCGCCCGAGGCCGGACTCGGCGGAATCCGCGGTTTCGACGTCGTGGCCGGAGGCGCGCAGCTTCTCGGCCAGCGCCTCCCTCAGTCCTTCCTCGTCGTCGACGATCAGGATCCGCCCGCTCAACGCTCCTCCTCGCCGGCCGCGTCGCGACCGGATCCGTCCCGGGCCGCATCCGATTGACCCGGCCTGACCTGGGGGAAGTACCCTGGTGCACTGGTACCAACCGTGGGCGACGGGGGTCCCGCGCCCGGCGCCTCGTCCGCGGTCCACCAGTCCGGCGCGTCGGGAATCTCACGCGCGCGAAGCTGGGCCATCTGGTCCTTCCGGTACCGCCGGCGCGCCCACACCAGCACGAACAGCAGCCCGGCGAGCAGCCCCCACCCGACTCCCGACCGCGTCAGCACGTAGAGCCACCCGTAGCGGTCCTTCGCCCAGCGCGCCCAGTCCTCCTCGAGCCGACCCGAGGTGAGGCCGTAGGTGCTCCGGAGCGCCGCCTCGAAGTTGCCGGACGCGGCCCAGCGCTGGATGAAGACCTCGAGGCCCCGCTCCCCCGACTGTTCGACGAGGTAGTCGAGCACGGTGGCGGAGACGAGGTAGGCGATCTCGGCGTCCTGCCGGTCGCGCGGCCAGCGGAGCGTCAGGCCGCTCAGCGACAGTGAGTCATTGGTGGCGAGCGCGATCCGGAGTCGCCACGCCGCCTCGACGTTCCAGCCGGCGGCCCACTGGGCGTAGCCCTCCACGAACCACGTCGGCCCGCGGTAGCCGCCCACCGCCTGATGGAGCCCGATGTGCGCCCACTCGTGCCGGAGCACCTCGCCGATGAGGTCGCGCCGGCCGGTGGGCTCGCCCCGCCCGGCGGGCAGCACGATCCAGCCGTCGGCGGGCCGCGCCAGCGCGGCGCTCCACTCCGGGCGCGCGCCCCCGAGCAGCGTCTCGATGGCCGACTCGGTGCGCGGCAGGAAGATGGTCGCGCCCCACGGGATGGTGTCGGGGATGGCGGGGAGCGGCGGCTGCGTGCGGATCCGCTCGGCCACCGCGCGGGCCAGCGCGGAGTCCACGGGCTCGAACCGGATGGTGGCCCGGCCGGCGGAGATCGACTCCGTCAGGATCGCCTCGATCGCGGGCGGCGTCGGCAGCACCTCGGCGCGCTGGGCCGCGAGCGGTACGGGCGCGAGCAGGGCGAGGGCGAGGGCCAACGTGGCGACCGCCGCGCCGGCGGACGGCCCGCTCACGACGCGCTGTCCAGCGCCTCCAGCTGCGACTGGGCCTCGGTGTTGTCCGGGTTGAGCTCGAGCGCACGGCTCCACAGCAGGCGTGCCACGTCGTGGTCCTCGTCGTCCCGGGCGAGCATGCCGAGCTTCACGTAGAGGTCGTCTCCGAGCCTCGGGTCGAGCTTCTGCGCTTTCTGGTAGTGGGACCGCGCGGCGTCCGCGTCGCCGCGCTCGAAGGCCACGTCCCCGAGCGCCTTGTGCGCCTGCGCCGGCGGGGGCGTCCGGCGGGTGGCCCGGACGTAGAGCGCCTCGGCCGCCTTGCCCTCCCCGGTGTGCTCGAGCAGCGCGGCCTGGTTCACGAGCAGCTCGCCGCAGTCCGGGTAGGCCTCCAGCCCCTCCCGCCCGACCTCGACGGCCTGATCGATCCGGCCGGCGAGCCCCGAGGCGAGCACCGTGTACGCGTAGTAGAGCGCCGAGGGCGTCCCGACCCCGGGGTGACGGCGGTACGCGTCGAACGCCTGCAGCGCAGCCGACACGTCGCCCTTCCGCAGTCGGACGATCCCGCGCGCCAGCGCGACCTCGGGATCCTTCGGCCGCAGCGCCTCGGCGTCGTCCAGCACGGAGAGCGCATCGTCGTAGCGGCCGGTCAGCTCGAGGATGAGCGCGCGATTCCGCAGCACGGCGTACGAGTCGCGCGCCTCGTCCGGCATGAGGTCGAACGAGCCGAGCGCCTCCTCGAACCGGCCCAGCCGGAAGGCGATGAGGGCGCGCCGGAAGTGCGCACCCGCATGGTCGGGATCCTTCGCCAGCGCCTCGTCGAACTCGCGGGTCGCGTCCTCGTACATCCCGGCGCGGTAGAAGGCGGTGCCGAGCTCCAGATGGCGCGAGAGCTCCTCGTCCTCGTCGGTCTCCGGGTCGGACCGCGTGCCGGTCCCGGCCTGCGCGATGAACCCGGCCTGGGCGAGCGGAAAGAGCGCCTTCCCCACGTCGAACTCGACCAGCCCCGACTGCTCGACGATCTCGTGCACGGTGCGCTGGCGGTCGATGAGCGGGAGCACGCGCCGCTGGTGCTCGGTGATCTCGATGTCGTCGGCCTGTTCGGGGTCCTTCACGACCTCGAACACGATGTCGAGCGAGGGTATCTTCTTCTGGATCTCGCTCCACTCGTCGACCCGGCGCGCGCCCTCCATGAGGAGGTTCTCGACGGCGATCGACACGAGGAAGAGGCCGTCCTCGTCGGGCTGCTGCTCGGGATCGAAGTGGAAGGCGCCCCGCTGCCAGGTGAAGAGCTGATAGACGGCTTCCTCGATCTGGATTCGGATGTAGTGGTGGAGCTCCTCGGTCTCGAGCGCGCCCTTGTTCACGAGCACCTCGCCGAGCCGGACGCCGCGCTGGTGCGCCTGGTCCTCCATGGCGTCGGAGAGCTGGTCGCGGGTGATGACGTCGTTCCGGACGAGCAGCTCGCCGAGCCGGTCGGGGCGATCGAGCACGGAGGCGTAGATGACCCGCCCGTTCTCGAAGTAGATGTAGCCGAAGTTGGCGCGGTCGGTGAGGCTCAGGCAGCCGGTCTTCCGCCCCATCGAGAGGAGCTGACAGATGTCGGCCAGACCAACGTCCTGGAGGGCGCCCTCGATGGCCATCAGTCGAGCTCCTCGACGAGCCGATCGGCGACGGAGGGCCAGACCCACACGACCTTCTCACGCGACGGCTGCCACGCCTCGGCCGCACCGGAGGCCTGCGCGGGTCCGGCCGCGACCTCCTTCCGGGCACGGGTGGAGGGGCCCGCGGCGTGGTCGGCCGCGACGGTGCGGGTCACCGAGGCCCACGACGAGCCGGCCTCGATCTCCGCGGCCTCCTCCTCGGACTCGGCGGAGATGCGCATCGGAGGCGCGCTCGGGGCTCCAACCGACGCGTCGAGTCCCGGTACCTGCAGGACCAGTCCGCCCTCGAAACGCGACCGGAGCCGCTCGTCCACGGACGTGATCTCGGACGGCGGCCGGTCCGCCGCCAGGATGACCCGTGAGCCGCGGCGCTTGAGCGCTTCGTACAGGTGGAAGAACTCGTCCTGAGCGCGCTCGGTGGCCGACAGCGCCTGGGTGCCGTGCACGAGCAGGAGGTCCACCGTCCACCACCGCTCCCGCCACGCGCCGGCGACGCCTTCCCCGAGTGCACGCACGAAGTCGTCCGCGAACTCCTTGAGCGAGGTTACCGCCAGACGGGCGTCGGGGTGCTCGAAGACGTAGCTCCGTCCGGCGGCCGCGAGCAGCCCCAGCGCGGCGTTGGTGTCGCGCGACCAGAGGTAGAGCGGGCTGTACTCGGGGCGCGCGGCTCCGACCACCTGCGCCGCGGCGCGCACGGCGATCACGGGCACCTCGTCGCCGAGGTCGTCCAGCGTGGGACCGTCCACCAGCCGCCGGAAGGGCCGGACGCGCTCGCGCACCGACGCGAGGAAGGCTTCCGCCTCGGCCAGCCGGTCGGGGTCGCGCAGGAGCGCGGCGGCGGCGTCGGGCCACGGGTTGCCGAGGCGGTCCAGCTCCCGGTCGATTTCGCGCAGCCGCGAGATGTCCTCGCCGAACGCGTCGAGCTTCGGCCCCCACCCGTCGGGCTCGTCGTTCTGCTGAAGAAGCGCGCCGATCCGGTCGGTGACGAAGCCGTCCCGCTCCGCCGCCTCGATCACCTCGGTGATGCGCCGCCGCCACGGCGGCTCGCGCGCCTCGACCTCCATCGCCACCGCCTCGACGAGCGCGCCGAACACGTCGTCGTCGTCCAGCGCGCTCGCCTCGGGCCGCACGCCCACGGTGTCGCCGATGAGGTCCGGGATGTCCTCCGGCGCGAGCCGCCGCTCCTCGAGCTCCTGCGTGGCGATCACCTTGTTGAGCGCGCCCCCGAGCTCGCGGATGTTGCGGTACGGGAAGCGCGCGATCGCCTCGGCCACCCCCGCCTCCAGCGACTGGCCCCGCTCCTGCACCTTCCGGAGGATGATCGCGGTCCGGGTCTCCAGCTCGGGCGGCGAGATGTCCACGATCAGTCCGCCCGAGAACCGGGAGACCAGCCGGGCGTCGAGCCCGTCGATCTCGGCGGGCGGGCGGTCGCTCGCAAGCACGATCTGCGATTCGGCCGCCGTGAGCGCGTCGAGCGTGGCGAGCAGGATCTCCTGCGCCTGCGGCTGCCCGGCGAGGAACTGGACGTCGTCGATCAGGAGGACGTCCACCTCACGGTACGAGTCGCGGAAGGCGTCGCGCTCCCCCGCTTCCAGCGCGGCCTCGAGCGCCTGGAGGAAGCCCTCGAGCGTCTGGTAGAGCACCCGCGCGTCATGGTTCGACTGCTTCGCGTGGTGCGCGACCGCCATGAGGATGTGGGACTTGCCGAGCCCCGACGCCGAGTAGATGAACAGCGGATTGTACGCCGTGCCGGGCGACTCCGCGGCGCGCTTGGCCGCGGCCGACGCAAGCCGGTTCGCCGGCCCCACGACGAAGCTGTCGAAGGTGGATTTGGGGTCGAGATCCTTCATGCGTCGTCGCGGATGGGCGAGGCACCCGGGGCGCGTCGGTCCGGGGCACGCGGCACCGGAAGGCCGGGCCTGCGCTCCCCCGGTCGGGCGTCGAAGTATCGGGCGACGGGCCCCGAAACAAAAGGGCTCACGCGTGGTCCCGGGCCCACGAGAGCGCGGCGGCGAGATCGTCCGGAAGAGGGGCCGCCACCCGCACCCGCTCGCCGCGCACCGGATGGTCGAAGGCGAGCTCGGCCGCGTGCAGGAACTGGCGCGGCGTACGGCGCTCGAGCCCGCGAGCCCAGCCCTGCGTCGGGCCGGAGATTCCGAGCGCCCCACCCCGCTCGTAGACGGGCTCCCCCACGATCGGATGGCCGAGGTACCAGAGGTGCACCCGGATCTGGTGGGTGCGCCCCGTCTGGAGCGCGACGTCGAGCAGCTGGGCGGCCGGGAAGTCCTCGCGCACGCGGAGCCGCGTCACGGCCTTCCGGCCGTCGGGCCGAACGGTCATCCGCTTCCGGTCCTTCCCGTCGCGGCCGATCGGGGCGTCGATCCGGAGCGGCCAGGCGTCCGACCGGATGTGGCCCCACGTCATCGCGGTGTAGAGCCGCTTGACCCGGCGCTTCCGGAGCGCCTCCTGGAGCCCGGTCTGGGCGCGGTCGGTCTTGGCGACCACCAGCAGCCCGGAGGTCTCGCGGTCCAGGCGGTGGACGATCCCGGGGCGGAGGCGCCCCCCGACCCCACCCAGCGAGTCGAGATGGTGGAGGAGCGCGTTCACGAGCGTGCCGCGCGGATGGCCCGGGGCGGGGTGGACGACCATGCCGGCCGCCTTGTTCACGATCGCGAGGTCGTCGTCCTCCCAGACGATGTCGAGCGGGAGATCTTCCGCGACCAGCTCGGTCTTCTTCGGCGCGGGGACCGTGACGCCGAAGCGCCACCCCGGCTCGACGGCGTCGGACTTCGCGTGGTCGACCTCGGCGTCGAGCCGCCGCACGTCGCCCGCCGCCAGCCATCGCTGGACGCGCGTGCGGGAGACCTCCAGACGGTCGGAGAGCCACGCGTCGAGGCGGGCTCCGGCCTCGTCCGCCCCGACCTCCACCTCCCGGTAGTCGGCCGCGCGGTCGGCCTCGGTCACCCCTCGGCCCGCCGGAGTCCGATGTGCGCCGGGGTCCCGTCCAGGTCCACCTCGCGGAAGGCGAGCCATGTGTCGGCGGTGGCGTCGGCGCCCCCGTCGGGCGCCCCGCCGTTCATCGCAGCAACCTTGAGATTCAGCGCGAGCGTTTCGCCACAAATGAATTCCGCCCAATTGTTTGTGGCTGCCACGACCTCGGCCCCGCCGAACACCCCGAGCTCGATCCGATCGCTGATCTCGAGCTCCGCGTCCTTCCGGAGCCGCTGGATGCGGCTCACCAGCTCGCGCGCGAGCCCCTCTTCGAGGAGCGCGTCGTCGAGCACCGGATCGAGCGCGACCGTGTGGCCGTTCTCGCTCTTCACGACGTCGTCGCCCGACGCCTCCTCGATCACCTCGAGGTGCTCGGGCTGGAGTATCTCCGTCCGGTCCCCGACGGTGATCGACACCTCGGCGCCGTCGCGGAACGCCGCGAGGTCGGCCTGCGACAGGCCGCGGATCACGTTCGCGGCGTCGTTCGTGGACTTCCCGAATCGGGGCCCGAGCGCGCGGTAGTTCGGGCGCGGCTCGAGCCGCACCATTCCCTCGGCCGATCCGATGAAGCCGACCTCCTTCACGTTCAGCTCGTCCTTCACGAGCTCCAGCACGCCGTCCCGGATGTCGACCCCCGACGGCACCACCGCCTGGATCTTCCCGAGCGGCTGCCGGACCCGGATCTGCACCTCCTCCCGCGCGGCGCGGCCGAGCGAGACGAGGGTGCGCGCGGAGGCCATCTCGGCCTCGAGGTCGGCCTCCAGCGCGTCCTCGTCCACCTCGGGGAAGGCCGCCAGATGCACGCTCTCGCGCGTCAGCGCCCGATGGAGCCAGTCGGCGAAGAAGGGCGTGGCGGGCGCGATCAGCAGCGACACCGTCCGGAGCGCCTCCCAGAGCGTGCGGAAGGCCCCCCGCCCCGCCGTGTCGTCGGCGTCACCCCAGAAGCGGTCGCGCGAGCGGCGCACGTACCAGTTCGAGAGATCGTCCACGAAGTCGGCGACGGCGCGGTAGGCCTTCGTCGGCTCGTAGGCGTCCATCTCGGCCCGCACCTCGGCGGTGAGCGTGGCGAGGCGGGACAGCAGCCAGCGGTCGAGCACGCCCCGCGCGGCGGGAGCCGGGTCGGCGCCTGACGGCGTCCACCCGGTCGTCTCGGCGTACATCCGGAAGAATCGGTAGGTGTTCGCGAGGGTGTCGAAGAACTTCCGCTCGTTCTCGCGGAGCGCCTCCGGATCCCAGCGCTTGGGCACCCACGGGTTCGACCCCACCAGCATGGTCCAGCGCACCGAGTCGGCGCCGTGATCGTCGATGGCCTGCCACGGATCGACCGTGTTGCCCTTCGACTTGGACATCTTCTGCCCCTCGGCGTCGAGCAGGAGGTCGTTGACGACCACGTTGCGGTAGGGCGCCTCGCGGTCCAGCATCGTCGCGATCGCCATCAGCGAGTAGAACCACCCGCGCGTCTGGTCGAGCCCCTCGCAGATGAAGTCGGCCGGGTAGTGCCGCTCGAACTCGCCCTCGTTCTCGAAGGGGTAGTGCCACTGGGCGTACGGCATCGCGCCCGAGTCGAACCACACGTCCACCACGCTCTCGACGCGTCGCATCGTGCCCTCGCAGCCGTCGCACATGCAGGGCCAGGTGAGCGCGTCGATGAACGGGCGGTGGGGATCGAAGTCCTCGGGTAGGCCGCCCACCCGCTCGCCCAGCTCGGCCAGCGAACCGATCCACTCGACGCAGTTCTCGTCGCCGTCGCACACCCACACCGGCAGCGGGGTGCCCCAGAACCGGTCTCGCGAGAGCGCCCAGTCCACGTTGCCCCTCAGCCACTCCCCGAACCGCTTCTCGCCCACCTCGGGCGGGTGCCAGTCCACCGTGTCGTTGTTGGCGAGCATCCGGTCCTTCAGGCTGGACGTCGCCGCGAACCAGGACTCGCGCGCCATGTAGATCAGCGGCGATCCGCAGCGCCAGCAGTGCGGGTAGTTGTGCCGGTACGACTCGGTCCGGAAGAGCAGCCCGTTCTCGCGGAGCGCCTCCACCACGACCGGATCGGCCTCCTTCACGAACAGCCCGCCGATGCGGTCCACCGAGTCGTCGAAGACGGCCGCGTCGTCGATCGGCTTGAGCATGGGCAGGTCGTGCCGCTGCCCGGCGGCGTAGTCGTCCGCCCCGAAGGCGGGCGCCATGTGCACGATCCCGGTGCCGTCCTCGGCGGTCACGAAGTCCTCGGCCACCACGCTCCAGGCGTTGCCCGGGTCGGCGGGCGCCGGCACGAGCTCGAGCGGCCGCCGGTAGCGGAGCCCCACCAGCTCGGAGCCCCGGAAGGTGCGCGTCGCTTCGGCGCCCTCGCCGAGCACCGCCTCGATCAGGCTCTCGGCGAGCACGAGGGTACGGCCCTGGCCGTCCACGGCCTCGGCGTAGACCAGATTCGGGTGCACGGCGAGGCCCGAGTTGGACGGCACCGTCCACGGCGTCGTGGTCCACGCTACGAACGCGCGGCCGTCCTCCTTGCCCTCGGCGTCGAGGATCGGCGCCAGGAAGTAGAGCGACGGGTCGTCCACGTCCTTGTAGCCCTGCGCCACCTCGTGCGACGAGAGCGCGGTCCCGCACCGCGGGCAGTAGGGCACGCTCTTGTGGCCGCGGTACAGCAGGTCGCGGTCCGCGAGCTGCTTGAGGACGGCCCACACCGACTCGATGTAGGGCGTGTGGAAGGTGACGTAGGGGCGCGAGTAGTCGAGCCAGTACCCGATGCGCTCCGAGAGCCGCTCCCACTCCTCCTTGTACGTGAACACCGAATCGCGGCAGGCGGCGTTGAACGCCTCGATGCCGAGCGCCTCGATCTCGGGCTTCCCGTTGATCCCCAGCTTCTTCTCCGCCTCCAGCTCGACCGGAAGCCCGTGCGTGTCCCACCCCGCGATCCGGGTGACCTGACGCCCCTGCATGGTGTGGTAGCGGCAGAAGAGGTCCTTGATGGTCCGCGAGATGATGTGGTGCAGGCCCGGACGGCCGTTGGCGGTCGGGGGGCCCTCGTAGAACACCCACGGCTCACCGTCGCGGGTGGCCTCCTGGGTGCGCTCGAAGAGGTCCTCGTCGCGCCAGCGCTCGAGGGTCGACGCCTCCAGCTCCTGGAGGGTGTCGGGGTATTCGGGATACGGCATCGATCGGCTTCGCTCGCTCAGCGGTCGTCGGCGAGGTCCGAGGCGGCGGACTCGGGCGAGGGGGACTCCGACGCGTCGCCCGCGGGCTCATCGCCGGACGCGGAGGCATCGGCCTCGGCTCCGGCGAGGTCGTCGCCGGCGAACTCGAAGCTCGCCCAGCGGGACCGACCGTTCGTGCCGGCCGCGTCTTCGACCTCGGGATCGGTCGCGGACGCGTCCGGCTCGTCGGCCGTGCTCTCCTCGCCCGCGTCGTCCTCCTCGGCGGCCTTCGCCACCTCGCTCGCCAGAGCCGCGAACTCGTCGCCGGCGGCGGCGATCAGTGCGGCCGTGGCCGCGTCTGCCCCCGCGTCCTCCTCCTCGCCCTCCGCGGGGGGCGTGCCCACCGACGCCCCCGCGCTCAGCGCCTCGCTTCCGAGCCCCACGACCATGTAGTCCTCGACCGTGTCGGCCTCCTGCATCTCCACCACGTCGATCTCGCGCTCGAGCAGCTGGCGGAAGTTCGCCAGGAAGCGGGCGCGGCGACGCGTCAGCTCCTTGGCGGCCTGCTTGAGCTCGCTCAGCCGGGTCTCCGACTCGGCGAGGAGCTTGCGGGCGGCCTCCTCCGCCTCCGCACGGATCTTGTCGGCGTCCACCTTCGCCTCAGCACGCGCGGCGTCCGCCTCGCGCTCGGCCGCCGACGCGATCTCCTGACGCAGCTGCTGCGCCGTCACGAGGGCGTCGTTCACGGCGCGCTCCCGACCGGTCTGCACCTCCACCTGCTCCTCGAGGCGCTCCAGCTTGTCCTTCAGCGCGATGTTCTCCTTCACGAGCTCCTCGAGCCGTTCGGCCGTGAGCTGAAGGAAGGAGTCCACCTGCTGCGGTTCGTAGCCCCGGAGCGACTTGGTGAAGTCGCCGGACTTCTTCCGCACGTCGAGCGGTGTGAGATCGATCATCGTGCTTTCCGATTGCGGGGCGTCGCCCCTGGTCAGGCTGCCTCGTACCCTGGTCGCGCGCCGAACAGCGCGGTGCCGACGCGAACCATGGTGCTTCCCTCCTCGATCGCGATGCCGAGGTCGTTCGTCATGCCCATCGAGAGCGTTTCCCCGACGTGCGGGGCGTGGTGGCGGACGCTCTCCAACGTCTCGCGCAGGCGCCGAAACGTCCCGCGAAGGACCGCCTCGTCGTCCACGAAGGGCGCCATCGTCATCAGGCCGTCCAGCCTCAGCCCGTCGAGCCCGGCGACCTCGAGGATCTCCTCCACGACGCGCGCACCCTCGAAACCACCCTTGGCATCCTCGCCCGAAGTGTTCACCTGGGCCAGTACCGGCAGCTTCGAGCCGACCACGGCGTCGGCCAGCTTCCGGGCGACCTTGAGCCGCTCGACGGAGTGAACCAGGTCCGCCACGCCCGGAAGACGGGACGCCTTCCGGCTCTGGATCGAGCCGATCATGTGCCAGCGCACGCCATCCGGCCGCCCGAACCGGGCCACCTTCTCCTCCAGCTCGGCGACGCGGTTCTCGCCGAAATCGGTGAGTCCCGCCTCGAGCGCGGCCTCGATGGCCTCGAAGGGGTGACTCTTCGTCACCGCCACGAGCGTCACCGCGCCGGGCGCTCGCCCCGCGCGGACGCACGCCTCCTCGATCGACGCACGCACGCGCGGGAGCGTTTCGCGAAGTCGGTCGGCGTACATCGGTCGGTTCGAAGGTCGGTCGATCGGAGGAGCGGCAGGCGATGGGGCGCGCCCACGGCGTGGTCGGCGGGGGCCCCGAACGCACGAAGGCCCCGCCGGCGGATCGCCGACGGGGCCCTCGCACTCTTCGGCGCGGACGCGGTCAGCGACCCACAGTGAAGGTAATGGGAATCTGGACCCAGACCGCCGTCGTCTTGTCGCGGTTCTGCGCGGGCACGAACTCCATCACGTCCGCGACCTCGAGCGCCGCGGCGTCGAGCGCGTCGTAGCCGGACGTCCCCGGAGGATCCTGGCGGACCTGACGGTCGGCCACCTCACCGTTCTCGTCGATGTAGAGCCAGACGACCACCTCGCCACCGATGCCGGACTCCTTGAGGAGCGGCGGGTACTCGCGCTCGAGCACGCGCTGGACCTCGCGCGAGTTCGTGAGCCGAGGCTCGACGTCGTACGGGATATACCGCGGACCGCTGGTGTTCCCGCTGCTCGTCGTCATGTCGGGCGGCGGCGGAAGCAGGTCGACCGGATTGTCCTCGAAGGTCGTGGGCGCGATCGTGATGTCCTCGTCGATCTGCGCCTGCGCGATGACCGGCGTGGCCGGACGCTGGATCGCCTCCGGCGGCGGCGGGATCTCGACCTCGGGCGGGATGTCGATCATCTCGAGTTCCTCGCCCTCGAACGAAACGTCCTCGGCGGAGAGCTCGGGGAAGAGCGCGAAGAGGGCGAAGTGGACCGCGATCGCGGCCATCATGCCGCCCCAGAACCACGACTCCCAGCCTTCCTTGAGCTTGTCGTTGGCGGTCTCTTCGCCCGCCAAAAGGCTCGTGCTCTTCTCCGGTACGGGTTGAGCGTTCATCGGCGTGCCCTCGTCATGCGCTGTTCGAGTTCGGTCGCGAAGACCACGCGGACGACCCCCGCGGCCTTGAGCTGCTCCTGCATCTCGTCGATCAGCCGGTACGGCACCTCGCGGTCCGACCGGATCGAAACGACCAGTCGCTGGTCGGTCTCCACGTAGAGCGGAGCCACGAGCGGCGAGACCTGGCTCATCTGGATGGGCTGATCGTTGATGAAGATCTCGCCGGCCTGCGTCATCCAGACGTTGAGAATGTCGTCACGCTTCTCGTCGATCTTCTCCGTCGCCTCGGCCTGCGGCCAGATGATGTCCTGCTCCTTGTCGGTGCGGAACACCGTCGTGACCATGAAGAAGATCAGCAGCAGGAACGCAATGTCGGCGAGCGACGAGTCGGGAATCTTGTCCGACGCGGACGACTTCCGATTGAATCCTCCACCCTTGATCGACATCAGCCGCCCTCCTGCACCTGCAGAGAGATCTTGTCGGCACCGGCGGTCTGGAGCCCGTCCAGCACGTTGATCATGTGCCGGTAGGCCGCCTCCGGATGCGTCTGCACCACGGCGATCAGGTTCTCGTTCTGCGAGTAGTCCTGACGCCAGGTCGCCTCGACGGCGTTCGCCTCGATGGTCTGAAGCTGCTCTGACTCACCCCGCTTGATCTGGATCCGGCCGTCGGGCTGGACCAGGAAGAACATGAGGTTCTTCGGGTTGATCTCCTGGTCTTCCGCGTTCGGCTCGGGCAGCACGATCGCGAGCCCCTTGTCCTTCGGGAACACGGTCGTGACGAGGAAGAAGATCAGCAGAAGGAATGCGATGTCCGCCATCGACGACGACGGGATCTCGTCGCTGACCTTCGACTTCTTCTGGAGAACGGCCATGAAGGGCTCGGTGTGGGGGTTCGAGATTTCTTACTGGATCGTACGGGCCCGGGTTCCCGCTGCCGGGTTCCGGGGTCGCGATCCGCGTTCGTCCAACGGGCGCCTAGACCTGCGAGTCGTCGAGGTCGGCACCGCGCGTATCCACCTCGGGGGATGGCGCCGGGCGGGCGACCGCCGGCTCCGCACGCGGCACGGCACGCTGGCCCTCCTTCACCACCTGGAGCCGACCGTCCTTCTCGAGATCCCACGCGATGTTCAGAATCCGCTGGGCTCCCTGTTCCATGTCGAGGATCAGTCCGTCGATCTGCGTCACGAAGTAGTTGTAGCCGATGTTGACCGGCACGGCGATGACGAGGCCGGTGGCGGTCGTCAGGAGCGCCACCTTGATGCCGCCGGCGACGAGCGCCGGGTCGACGTTTCCGGCCCGCGCGATCGCGTCGAAGGCGATGATCATGCCCGCGACGGTACCGAGGAAACCCATCAGGGGGGCCACGTTGGCGATCGTCGCGAGGATGACGAGGCCGCGCTCGAGAAACGACAGCTCGATCGTGCCGGTGGTGCTCACCGCGTGGTCGATCTCACCTTCGAGGACGGTCCCGCCCTGCATCCGGCGCAGCCCGGAGTAGAGGATGGCCGCCGTCGGTCCGGGCGTGGACGCCGCGATGTCGATCGCCGCCTGCGTCCGACCCGCCCGGGCTTCCTCCTCGACCTCCGCGAGCAGACGCTGCGTGCCGCGGTGCGCGGCATAGAGCGTCCACGTCTTCGCGATGATCACGCCCAGCGCGATCAGCGAACACAGGATCAGCGGATACATCATCGGCCCGCCGTCGGCGAACAGCGTCAGGAGATCGTATTGGGTGTTCAAGAACGGTCCTTGTGAGGGGTCGTCTCAATCGTGTCGGCGCGGTACTCCTGGGGCCGGACCGCGAGAATCTACCGGGGCCCTTTCACGCATGTCAACGCGAAAGATTTTCTCACGGCTGGCCATGTGTCATGCGGGCTTCGCCGCGAGCGCGGGCGTCCCCTTGCGGGCGGCGCCGGTCAGGATCTCGCGCAGCCGCTCGGGCCCCACGTCCCGCTCCATCCGTCCGCCGCGCGCCACGCTCACCCGCGCGGACTCCTCGGAGATGACGACCACGATGGCGTCGGTCTCCTCGCTGAGGCCCAGCGCGGCGCGGTGTCGCGTGCCGAGCGACTTGTCCGTGAGCGTGTACTGCGTCAGCGGCAGGATCGCGCCCGCGCAGCGGATCTGGTCGCCACGCACGAGGATCGCCCCGTCGTGCAGCGGCGAGTAGGGCGTGAAGATGGTCGTGATCATGTCGGCGGACACGCGCGCCTCGACCGGGCTGCCGGTCTCGGCGTACTCGTCGAGCCCCACCTCCTGCTCCACCGCGATGATCGCGCCGATCTTCGAGCGCGAGAGGCGCTCCACCGCCTCGGCGATCTCGTCCGCGACCTCGCTCTCCTGGAGCGTCGTGAAGATCCGGACCATCCGACTCTGCCCGATGCGGGCGAGGGCCGAGCGCAGCTCCGGCTGGAAGACGACCAGCGCGAGAATGACGCCGTACTGGAAGACGGTTTCGAGCAGGTAGCGGATCAGGTCCAGGCCGAACAGCTGCGCCGCCAGATAGATGCCGCCCAGGACGAACAGCCCGAGCAGGATCTGCATCGCCCGCGTCCGCTGGACCAGCAGGAAGACGCGGTAGAGGATCGCCGCGACGAGCAGGATCTCGAAGAGGTCGAGCCACCCCGGTCGGAGCAGCGCGAGATCGTCGAGAACGTTCACGCTCGGTCTCCGCTCCGGCGATGCATGGGCGAGGGCGGGGGCGAGGGGCGTGCGATCAGTCGCCGGTGGCCGGGTGTGGCGGCGGCATCAGGCCGCCCTCGGGCCGCGGGGTCGGCCGCGCCGGCGCCTTCACACCGCCGTCCTGCGGTTCGCCGAGCAGCGGCTCGGTCGGGACGTCGGGCGGTGGAAGCTGCCGGCCCTGGCTCAGCAGCTCGATCTCCTGCTGGTCGATCGTCTCGCGCTCGAGCAGCGCCTGCGCGATCGCTTCCAGCAGCTCCGTATTCTGCTGCAGCACCACCTGGGCGGCCGAGTGCGCTTCGTCGAGGAGGCGCTTGACCTCCTGGTCGACCTGCTGGGCGGTGTGCTCGGAGACCTGACGGCGATGCCCGATCTCGCGGCCGAGGAAGACCTCCTGCTCGGAGTCGCCGACCGCCATGAGGCCGATCACCTCGCTCATCCCGAACGACGTGACCATGCGACGCGCCATCTGCGTGGCGCGCTCGATGTCGTTGCCCGCTCCCGTCGTGACCTCGTCTTCGCCGAAAATCATCTCCTCGGCCACGCGTCCGCCAAAGAGCATCACGAGCTGCCCCTCGAGCCACTTCTTCGTGTAGGAGTGGCGGTCCTCGGTCGGGAGCGAGGCGGTCAGGCCCAGCGCACGACCGCGCGGTACGATGGTGACCTTGTGCACCGGGTCGAGGCCCTCGACCCGCAGGCCGATCACGGCGTGGCCGGCCTCGTGGTAGGCGGTCAGCTCGCGCTCCTTCTCGGTCAGGACGAGCGAGCGGCGCTCGGTGCCGAGCATGACCTTGTCCTTGGCCTTTTCGAAGTCGTCCATCGACACCTTGTCGGCGTTCGATCGGGCGGCGAGTAGCGCGGCCTCGTTGCAGATGTTCGCGAGGTCGGCGCCGGAAAGGCCCGGGGTGCCCCGCGCGATGACCGAAAGCTCCACGTCGTTCTCGAGGGGCAGCTTCTTGGCGTGTACCCGCAGGATGGCCTCGCGGCCCTTCACGTCCGGCGCGTCCACGACGACCTGCCGGTCGAAGCGTCCGGGGCGGAGCAGCGCGGGGTCGAGCACGTCGGGCCGGTTGGTGGCCGCGAGCAGGATGACCCCCTCGTTCGACTCGAATCCGTCCATCTCGACCAGGAGCGCGTTGAGCGTCTGCTCGCGCTCGTCGTGTCCGCCGCCGAGCCCGGCGCCGCGGTGGCGACCCACCGCGTCGATCTCGTCGATGAAGATGATGCAGGGGGCGTGCGTCTTTCCCTGTTCGAAGAGGTCGCGCACGCGGGACGCGCCCACGCCCACGAACATCTCGACGAAGTCCGATCCGGACATCTGGAAGAACGGCCGACCCGCCTCGCCTGCAACCGCCTTGGCGAGGAGCGTCTTGCCGGTTCCGGGAGGTCCGACCAGCAGCACGCCCTTGGGCAGCCGTCCGCCGAGCCGCGCGAACTTCTGCGGGTCCTTGAGGAACTCGATGATCTCCTGGAGCTCCTCCTTCGCCTCGTCCGCGCCGGCCACGTCCTGGAACGTCACCTTCGGCGTGTCGGGCGAGATGAGCTTGGCCTTCGACCGGCCGAACTGGAACGCGCGGTTCCCCCCGCCCTGCATCGAACGGAAGATCCAGAACCAGAAGACGAGGATCAGGATCCAGGGAAGCGCGCCGAGCAGGATGGTCCCCCACCCCGTCTGTGCCTCCTCGGCGCTGACGTCGGTGACGCCCTGCTCGCGGAGCCGCTGCGAGAACTCGGAGTCGGCGGGGAACGGCGCGAGCGTGCGGAACTCGGTGACCGCCTGCCCCTCGATCTGGGCCTCGGACTCGAACTCGCCCTCGAGCCCGCGCGCGCCCACGACCGTCACGGAGAAGACGTTGCTGGCGTCGAGCTGCTCCTCGAACTGCGTCCAGGTGATCTCGACGAACTCGCTGTCCGCCCCGCGCAGGAACTGGATCGCGAGGACCGACATGAGGATGATGAGCGCCCAGAGCGCGAGGTTCTTCGAGCCCCGCGTGAGGCGGTCGTTGTTCTGGGATTCCTGCTCAGCCATGTGTGTCTCGCTCTGGGAGCCTATCCGGCGTCGGACTGGAGCACGCCGACGTAGGGCAGGTTCCTGAACTGTTCAGCGAAGTCGAGGCCATACCCCACGAGAAACCCCGGGGGTGCATCGAATCCGACCCAGCGGGCCGGAGGGTCGAGCGCAACGAGTCGCTTGTGCAGCAGCGCGCACACCTCGAGGTGGGCGGGCTTCTGCGCCTCGAACACCGGCAGCAGACGCTTCAGGGTCGTACCACTGTCGATGATGTCCTCTACGATAACCACGAATCGCCCCTCGAGGGACGTGTCGGGGCGATATTTCAGCGTAACCTCGCCGCTCGAAACCGTTCCCGCGTGGTAGCTCGCGGCCACCATGAAGTCGAGCTTCACGGGCCGCGGGATCGCGCGGGCCAGGTCGGCGAGGAAGAGGAACGAGCCCTTGAGCATCCCGATCAGCAGGATCTCCTCGTCCGCCGGGGCCGCCGCCGCGATCTCGCGTCCGATCTCTCCGATCCGGTTGGCCAGGTCCGCCTCGGAGAAGACGACCCGCTCGATCACGTGCTCGCCGGTCCGCGGATCCGAGCGGGGGTCGGTGAGGGTCATGCGTCGAGGTCCAGTCGGAGATGGAGGCGGATCGGGGGACCCTCGATCGTATCGTCCGACCGCGCGGGACCCAACCCTTCAGCCGCGAGCACGGCCCCGCCGCGGTCCACGAGCACCCAGCGCCGGTACCGCTCGAGACGGGGCACGCGGGCCTCGGCCCACGCCTTGGCCACGGCGGTCGTGCCGAAATCGAGCGTGATGCGGTCGCCCTCCCGCCAGGCGCGGAGGGTGAGCGGAAAGGCCGCGGACGGGAGGTCGAGAGAGAGGTCGGGGGGGGAGTCGGCGGGGCGGGCGCCGCCGGTTCGCCACTCGGCCCGCCACGTGGCCCGGAGCGCGCGGCCGCCGACGTCCACGACACCGCCGTCCGCCCCCGCACTCGCACTCGCACCCGCCCTCGCACTCGCACTCGGCGCCGGAATCTCGAGTTGGTTGGGCGCGCCTCCGCCCGCGCCTGCGCGCGCCAGAGCTCCCGACCGCCGGAGTCGCCACCGATCGAACTCCCGCTCGAGCCGGAGGTCGCTCGGAAGGTCCACGCCCCGGCCGCTCTGGGCGTCCGGGGGCAGATCCATGGCGGCGGCGGTGGCCGCCTCGCTCAGCGCGACGCCCATCCGACGCGCCGCGCCTCGGAGCAGCGCCCGACGGAGCGGCTCGTCGGCGCGCGCCCACAGCTCGGCGGGGATCCCGTCCGGCGGAAGGAGGCGATCCACCAGCGCGTCGAGCTCGGCCGCCCCGCGCTCGGCGTTGCGCGCCAGCCGAAGGAGCGCGTCGCGAGCGCCCGGCACCACGTCGTTGAGCAGCGGCAGCACCTCGTTCCGCAGCCGGTTGCGGGTCGCGATCGGCTGCTCGTTGGTCGGATCGGCGCGGACGGGCAGACCGTGGGCGGCGGCATGCGCGGCCAAGTCGGTTCGGCCCACCGGTTCGTCGACCAGAAGGAAGGGGCGGACGATCCGGTCGCGACGCGCGGGGATCCCCACGAGGCCCTGCACGCCCGTGCCCCGCAGGATCCGGAAGAGCACCGTCTCGACCTGATCGTCCGCGTGATGGGCCGTCCAGATCCGGTCGGCGCCGACCGCGTCCGCGACCTCCGAGAGCCAGGCGTAGCGGAGGTGCCGCGCCTCGGCCTCGGACGCGGGCGGGGTCTCGAGCCGGTGGCCGTGGAACTCCACGCCCCACTCCGCGGCGGTCGCCGCGAGCGCGCGGGCCGCCTCGGCCGAATCGGGACGCATCGCGTGGTCGAGATGCGCCGCGATCGGCCCGCCGCCCGCGGCCGCACGCACGCGCTCGTCATGCAGAACGAGGTCGAGCAGGACGGTCGAGTCCAGACCGCCCGACCAGGCGACGAGGATCGGTCCGCGCGATGGTGCGCCCGGTCCCGCCTCGGGCGGCTCGCGAATGCCCTGGGGGCCCGCCCCATCCGACGAGCGCGCCAGCGCGCGCGCAACGTCGGCTCCGAGGTCCCGCGACGTCACGGGGGGCTCGCGGCCGTCGCGCCCACCACGGGCTCGGGCTCCCCCGGCTGGGCACCCGGCGGAAGCGGTCGTCCGGTACGGCGGTGGAGGATCCGGGCTAGGACGTCGGGTCGGTCGGTCTGGATGCCGTCCACGCCCAGGTCGAGCAGGCGTTCCATCTCGTCGGGGTCGTCGATGGTCCAGGTGTGCACCGGGACGTTCCTGCGCTGCGCCTCGCGGACCACGCGCTCCGTCAGGATCGTGCGAACCCGGCCGGCCACCGGCCAGCGGACCGGGATCTGCAGGGCGTCCGCGCGGGGCGTGGGCGACAGCCACGGCAGCCGCGCCAGGACGATGAACGCCGCGATCTGGCGCCGGGTCGCGCCCACGGGGCCGTTCCACCGAGGGAGCGCCGCGGCGCGGTAGCGGTCGTGGGCGGCCGCCAGGAGGACGCGGTGCTCGGCGCGGTGCGCCCGCACGACATCGACCAGCGGGCCCGCCACGTCGGGCGCCTTGGCGTCGATGTTGAGCCGCGTCCGCGGCAGCCGCTCGAGCAGATCCGAGAGCCGGGGCACGCCGATCCCCCGCCCCGCGAAGGGCGCGTCGCCGCCGACGGACCGCCACCGCGCCCCGGCGTCGAGCGAACGGATGTCGTCCCACGTCAGCTCGGCCACCGGCCCCGAGCCGTCGGTCGTGCGGTCGACGGTCGGGTCGTGGATCACGACCACCTCGCCGTCACGGGTCAGGTGCGCGTCCAGTTCGAGCACGTCGGCGCCCCAGCGGTCCACCGCGGCGACGAACGCGTGGAGGGTGTTCTCGGGCGCGAGCGCGGCTCCGCCGCGATGGGCGAAGAGGAGCGGCGCGCCCGCGAGATAGGGGTGGCCCGGGCGCAGCCGCGGACGCCCGATCACGCCTCGGTCAGCCCGCCCGCTCCAGCGCGTCGACGTCGGTCGCGTCGAGACCGTGGTAGCGGTGGAGGACGAGGTCGATCAACCGATCGGTCGCGGCCCGCTCGACCTCGAGCTGCTCTGCGCTGCCCTCGTCCGCGGCGAGCTGCTCGTCGATCTCGAGCAGGCGTCCCGCGAGGAAACGGAGGAGGTCCTCGACGACCTGCGGCCTCGGCTCGGCCGGCGCGAGCGCGTCCGGGTTGGTCTCGGTGAGAAGCAGGCCCCGCACGAAGGCGAGCAGGCCGGGAAACATCAGTTCGGTGAGCGGCTCCCCGTCGTCGGTGGCCTCCTCCTCCATGAGGTTCTCCCACTCGAGCTCGTTCCAGTAGAGGTCGCGCGCCTCGCCCAGCAGGTGCTCGCGACTGTTCTCCGGAAGCGGAGAATCGTGGACCTCGGGCTGAGCGAGCGCGCGGCCGAGGGCGCGGGAGATCCGGCTCCTTCGGCCGTCGAGGAGGGTGGCGACGCGGTCGTTCATCGTGGCGACGAATAGTGGGGAATCGGGGCCGACAACATGCCGAACCTCGCCCGTGGACGAAAGGTGTCCGGCTCGGGCCCGGCCGGGGGTGGTGGCGCGGGCCCGCCGAGGGCGTGCAGGTTGCCTCCATCCCCCCACCGGAGCGCCCTCTCCTGTCCGATTCCACACGCCCTGCCGGCCCCCGAGCCGGCGGCGCCCCGGGCTCCCGATCCGAGGCCTGGAAGCAGGCGCTGGACGCGCGACTGCTCGGTCGCGACTGGCGTCCCAGGGCGCTCCTCGTGCCGATCCTCGCGTGGTTCGCGTGGTCCCACACCATCGACCCCGAGTTCCGGGGGATCTACGCCGGCATCAACCTCGCCCTGCACGAGGCGGGACACCTCTTCCTGACGTGGTTCGGCTCGTCGCTGGTGATGGTGGCCGGCGGCACGCTCTTCGAGGTCGGCATCCCCGCCCTCATCACGGTGTACTTCTGGCGCCACGGCGACGTGGCCGGTTCGCTGGTGGCGGTGTTCTGGGTCGGGACCGCGCTGCTGTCCGTCGCACCCTACATGGCGGACGCGCGCACGCAGGCGCTCCCGCTCGTGAGCGTGGGTGGAGGTCCCGTCGGACACGACTGGTTCCTGTTGCTGGACGCCGTCGGCATGCTCGAGCAGGACCGCGCGACGGCACGGCTGGTGCGCGCGGGGGGACTCGCGACGGTGTGGGGCGCGACCGTGGCGATGGTCGCGATGCTCCGGCGGATGCGCCGCCTGAACGACGAAACGGCGGCCGACGCCGGGATCTGACCCGGGATCGACCGCCGTTTCGAGCGCGCACGAAGAGTGCCGGAGGAGGGACTTGAACCCCCGACACGCGGATTATGATTCCGCTGCTCTAACCAGCTGAGCTACTCCGGCGAGGGACGGAAAAGCTCGACGCGCCGGGCGTAGGTGTCAAGACGACCGCCCGCCCCGACCGGGGGGTGAACGATCCCCACCCGTCGTCCGTATCTTGTACGTGCACGTCCGTCATCCGAGCACTCCCCGAGGACCACCGAGGACACGCCATGGATCCCATCACGATCCTGATCGCTCTGGTCGCCGTCGGCTTCGTCACGATCATGAGTTCGCTCCGCATCCTGTTCGAGTATCAGCGCGGAGTGATCTTCCGCCTCGGAAAGCTGGTCGCCGCGCGCGGCCCGGGGCTCATCTTCCTCCTCCCGTTCGGAATCGAGCGCATGCGGAAGATGGACCTCCGGATCATCGCGCTCGACATCCACCCGCAGGACACGATCACCAAGGACAACGTCTCGGTGACGGTGAATGCGGTCGTGTACTTCCGCGTGGCGGACCCCACGAAGGCGGTGGTAGAGATCGAGGACTACTACTTCGCGACGAGCCAGCTCGCGCAGACGACCCTCCGGTCGGTGATCGGCCAGTCCGAACTCGACGAGCTCCTCGCCGAGCGCGAGCGGATCAACAACATCGTGCGCGAGATCATCGACCAGGGGACCGATCCCTGGGGCATCGAGGTGACCGGCGTCGAGGTGAAGGACATCGGCCTGCCGACCGAGATGAAGCGTGCGATGGCCCGCCAGGCGGAGGCCGAGCGGGAGCGCCGCGCGAAGGTCATCAGCGCCGAGGGTGAGTACCAGGCGTCGCGCCGGCTCTCGCAGGCGGCCAAGGTGCTCGAGACCTACCCCGCCGCCCTCCAGCTGCGCTTCCTCCAGACCGTGGTCGAGATCGCCGCCGAGAACAACTCGACGACGCTCTTCCCGCTGCCCATCGACCTGTTCAAGCCGTTCGCCAAGAAGGTGGGCGGCGGCGGACTGTCGGCCGGCGACGACGTGGATACCGACGACTTCGCGGACGCCCCGATGGCGCTGCCGGCGGGTGCGACGGAGATGCTCGAGGGGCTGGGCGTCGACGTGGAGGCGGCGCTCCGGGCGCTGCCGGAGGGCGCGAGCCGCGGCGAGATGGTCGAGGTCGCGAAGCGCGCGCTCGGGCTGGGTGCCGGTGGCTACGACGCGGAGTCGGACGGCGGCGGAGGGGGCTGAGCCGGGCCGATCGAGTCGGCCACCGGCGAATCGGGCGCTGGCGGATCGGGGGCGGGCACGGCAGGCGGAGCACCGCCCTCGGTCACCTCGATGCTCGCCACGCCGAACAGTCGACCGGCGGTGGTGAGCCGCGCCTCCCAAATGCCGGGATCGATCAGCCCGTCCTCGTCGATCCAGGCGTCCCATACTCGGAAGCCCTCGCCGTGCGCGAGGATCTCGATCTCGCGGGTGAGCCGCACCCGCTCACCGTTCCGACGCCACTCGATCCGGACGGTGGCCGGCACCGACGCAGGGGCGAAGACCTGGGCGAGCATGACCATGCGCCCACCGACACTCGCCTGTGAGGTCGACGCCCCAAGCGAGTCCGCCAGCACGAGGCCTTCACGCTCGATGTCGGAGGCGAAGGTCGCGGTGTCGAGACGAAGCGGGACCGGCGGGACGAGGACCGGCGCGAACAGCGTCACCCCGATCACGGCGGCCGCACCCGCGGCGGCGAAGGCCACCTCGCGCCGCGTCTTCATGCCGGTCCCCTGCCCCGCGATCGGCGCCGACACCACGACGGCCAGCAGGCCCGACACCGGCGTCGCCCAGTTCGGATCGAGTCCGAGCGTCATCGGCAGCAGCAGGTTGAGCGCCGAGAACGAGACCGAGGCGAAGAAGAGCATACCGAAGATCGGGCGCGTGCGCAGCCACCGGTCGAACACGACGTCCGCGCACGAGAAGAGCGCGAGCACCGCCAGCGCCGCGGGAAGCACGACGTTCCACGACCCGATCACGGTCGAATAGGCGTAGAACGGGAGCAGGAAGAAGAGGGTTTCCTGGAACATCCCGCGCGTCAGCCAAGACCCGACCTCCGCGCCCACGCCGGGCAGCGCGTCGGGGTCGGATCCGGAGGTGATGCGGTTGAGGACGAGCGTGGACGCCCACGTGATGCCGAGGAAGGCGACCACCCACGGGATGAACCCGTACCGCTCGCGCGCGAGCACGAGCACGGCGATCCCGGTCGCGAGAGCCCAGACCGAGTGGAGCCACCAGAAGAGCGTGCGGTGCCGGGCCCAGAGGTCCCGGATCCGCGACCGGAGGGTGGTGTCGCTCACCCGGACCCGTCGGGGTCGCCTCCGTCGTCATTCGTGGCGTCGGAATCGACCTCGTCGATCCGGTACAGCCGCTCGCCCGGCTTGATCAGGCCGAGCTCCTCGCGCGCCAGCCGCTCGAGCACGGCGGGGTCGTTCTCGAGCGCGTCGGCCCAGAGACGCATCGAATCGTTCTCGGCCCGCAGTCGCTCGAGTTCGTCTCGAACGCGCTCGACCTCGTCTTCCGCGTCGCGAACGTCGAAGGCCGAGAACTCGCCCCCGAAGACGGCATAGTAGACGCTGAGCAGGAGCAGCCCCGGTACGAGGATGCGCGTCAGTCGTCCCATATCGTGCCGCCCGGATATCGTGCCTGCGCGCCGAGGGACTCCTCGATCCGCAGAAGCTGGTTGTATTTGGCCACCCGATCGGTCCGGGAGGCGCTGCCCGTCTTAATCTGTCCCGCCGACGTCGCCACGGCCAGATCGGCGATGAACGTGTCCTCCGTCTCGCCCGATCTGTGGGAGATCACGGAGCCGTATCCCGCGCGACTCGCCATCCCGATCGCGTCGAGTGTCTCGGTCAGCGTACCGATCTGATTCACCTTGATCAGGATGGCGTTCGCCGTGTTCGAGTCGATGCCGCGCCCGAGGCGCTCGGTGTTCGTCACGAACAGGTCGTCCCCGACGATCTGGACCTGGTCGCCGATGGCCTCGGTGAGGCCACGCCAGCCGTTCCAGTCGTTCTCGTCGAGGGGGTCCTCGATGGAGCGGATCGGGTACTTCCGGATCCAGTCGGTCCAGAAGTCGATCATCCCCTCCGGATCGCGACGCTCGCCGCTGGACCAGTGAAAGTTGTACCAGCCGTCGGTGAACATCTCGGTGGCGGCGGCGTCGATCGCGAGCACGACGTCCTCACCCGGTCGGTAGCCCGCCTTCTCGATCGCGGACAGGACGGCTTCGGCCGCCTCCTCGTTGCTCCCGAGGTCCGGCGCGAAGCCGCCCTCGTCGCCCACCGCCGTGGAGCGGCCCTGGTCGGTCAGGACCGCGTGCAGCGCGTGGAAGATCTCGGTCCCGCAGCGCAGCGCCTCCGAGAAGGAGTCGAAGTTCACGGGCATGATCATGAACTCCTGGAGGTCGACGTTGTTGGACGCGTGCGCCCCACCGTTCAGGATGTTCATCATCGGCACCGGGAGAAGCGCCTCGTCCTCTTGGGTCCGCGCGAGGTAGCGCCAGAGCGGCATCCCCCGCTCCGCCGCGGCCGCTCGGGCGGTGGCCATCGAGACGGCGAGGATGGCGTTGGCCCCGACGCGCCGCTTGTTCGGGGTCCCGTCGAGGTCGATCATCGTGCGGTCCACCTCTTGCTGGAGCCCCGCTTCGATGCCGATCAGGGCGTTGCGGAGGGCGCCCCGTACGTGGCCGACGGCGGTGAGCACGCCCTTCCCCCGGAACCGCCCGCGGTCGCCATCGCGGAGTTCGACCGCCTCGTGCGCGCCGGTGGACGCGCCGCTGGGCACGGCGGCCCGGCCGACGAACCCCCCGTCGAGTTCGACCTCCGCCTCGACCGTGGGGTTCCCCCGCGAATCCAGGATCTCCCGTCCTCGAACGTCAACGATCGCCGCCACTGACTTCCTCTCGTCCTTCGATGGTGAGTGACCCGGCCCCGAGCACCTTCACGGCGTCGTGAGCCCGCTCGACGAGGACGTCCCGGTCATCCACCGTCATTCCCTCCACCGGAATCGGCGCGCCGATCCGGACCTTCATCGTGCCGGGATGCACAAGCGGACTGCCCTTCCGCATGATCCTGCGGCTGCCCGTCACCGCGGCCGGGATCACGGGGACGCCGAGCTGAAGCGCGAGCATGAACGCCCCCTTCTTGAACGGCTGCAACTCGCCGTCCGCGGAGCGCGTGCCCTCCGGAAACATAACCACGACGCCGCCGTGCTTCCGGAGCGTCTCGCCGGCCTGCTCGAGCGACCGTATCGCCGCGCGCCGGTCGCTCCGATCGATCGGGATGTGGCCCGACGCGAGCCAAGCTGGACCGAAGAACGGGATCTTCGCGATTTCCTTCTTGCCGACGAAGCGAGCGTCGACCGGGAGGTGGGTCACGAGCGCGAACACGTCGTACCAGGAGACGTGGTTGCACACGAGCACGGCGGGCTCGACGAGGTTCTCGAGGCCCTCCATCTCGACCCGCACGCCGCCGGCGCGAAGCAGGGAGTTCGTCCACGACTTCGGCAGCTCCACCAGGCGCGGGTCGCGATCCAGCTCCGTCCTGCGCGCCACCCGCACGATCGTGATGCCGTGCCAGATGGTCGAGACGAGTGCCACGGGGATCAGCCGGAGCATGTTCAGCAGCGCCGTGAGCGTTCTCACCGTCGACGATCCCCGCTCACGAGGCGCCCCAGTGGGCGAACCCGCCGTCCAGCGGCTGCCGGGTGCCGTCCGCCGCCAGGAGGAACGCGCCTCGCCCCTCTCCGACCCGGCCGACGCGGGTGAGCGGGACGCCCGAGGTCGCCCGGACCGCGTCCTCCCCGCCGTCCGCGCCCTCCCCGACGTCCGACGGGGCGGCCGCGAGAAGCAGTTCGTAGTCCTCGCCGCCCTCGAGCGCCAGGCGGAGGGCGTCGTCGGGGCTCCGTGCGGCGACAGCGGCGGGCGCCACGGGGACGCGCTCGGCCTCGATCACCACCTCGACGCCCGAGGCGGCCGCGAGGTGGCGCGCATCGGCGGCGAGCCCGTCGGAGAGGTCGATGGCGGCCCTCGGGTCGAGGTGCGTGCGGAGGGCGTCGATGGCCGCGAAGCGCGGCGCCGGCCGTGCGAATCGGTCCCGAAGCGCGTCCGACGGAACTCCATCCGACGACCAGGTCGCGACGGCGGCGGCCGCGGCGCCCAGATCACCCGTCACCCAGAGGACGTCTCCGGGCCGCGCGCTGGAACGGCGCCAGGGGCGCCGACCGTCCAGGACTCCCAGGACCGTCACGCCGATGGTCAGGGGCCCGTCCGCGCGCGCCAGATCGCCGCCGAGCAGCGAGGCCCCGAACGCCTCGCCCCCCTGCCGAACGCCGATGCCCGCGCGCACGAGCCGCTCCCGATCCGGTCCCGACAGCGACGCGAACACCGCCACCGGATGCGCCCCCATGGCCGCCAGATCCGAGAGCGCCGCCCGCACCGCCCGCTCGCCGGCGGCCGCGTCGCCGATCCATTCGGCGCGGAAGTGGACGCCCTCGACCGCAACATCGGTGGACACGACGGTGCCGTCCGCCAGCACCGCCGCGTCGTCGCCCGGCCCGACCGCCGCGTCGCTCGCGCGCGCGCCGTCGACGATCGCGCGGATCGCGTCGAACTCGGCGCCGTCCGCCAGCCGCCCGGACAGCGTCACGCGCCCGGCTCCCCGGAGGCCGGGATCGGCAGGTCGAGCGTCACCCAGGGGTCGCGCGCAGGGTCATGTGCGGAGCCCGGCCCACTCGGCCGCCCACCCGCCCGCGCCTCGGCGAGCGCGGCGGGGAGGTACTCCGGAAGGTCCGCGGACTGGAGCCCCGCCCCCTTCCCCGCGATCCGTGCCGCGGCCGACGTGAGCCAGAGCCCCAGGCACGCGGCGTCCTCGGGGTCGGCCCCGCGGGCGATCTGCGCCCCGATCGTCCCGGCGAGCACGTCGCCGACCCCGGCGGTGGCCAGGTCGGAGGACCCCGTGGGGTCGAGCCGGCGGTGGCGCCCCGCCACGAGCGACGGGCGCCCCTTGAGCAGCACCACGGCGCCCGTCCGCTCCCGCAGGCGCTCGAGCGATCCGAGCCGATCCGCCTGAACGGCCGCCGGGTCGGTACCCAGCAGGCGGGCCGCCTCGCCGGGGTGCGGGGTGAGGACGTCCCCGCCCCGGGGGTCGCCGTCGGCCAGAAGCGTGAGGGCGTCGGCGTCCACGACGGACGGCACGCCGGCGTCGGCGCCGCCGCCGAGCACGCGGTCGACCACCTCGCGCGCATCCGCCCCGAGGCCGACGCCGGGCCCCACGACCACGGCGCGCGACGCCGCGAGCGCGTCATCCAGCGCCTGCGTGTCCGCGCGGTCCACCCAGACGGCCTCGGGAAGGGCGGCCTGGACGGCGTTCCGGTTCGAGGACACAGACGCCACACGGAGGTACCCCGCCCCGCTCCGAAGCGCGGCCCGGCCCGCTAGGATCGCGGCCCCCGCCATGCCTTCCGAGCCGGCGACGACCAGCACGGGCCCCGCGGCGTTCTTGTGCGTGTCCGGATCGCGTCGGGGAAGGGCGCCACGGGCCCAGTCGCCGTCGAGTGCGGACCATGTGAAGGTCGGTGGGGAGCCGGCCTCGCCCTCGGGCGCGAGCGGCGGGAAGCCGATCTCGACGGACACGATCCGCCCCGCGAGGGCGCGAGCGGGAAAGAGGAGCGTGCCGAGCTTGGGCCATCCGAAGGCGATCGTCGCCGTCGCGCGTACGGCGTGCTCCACGACGGCGCCGGTGTCGGCGTCGACGCCGGTGGGCACGTCGAGGGCGACCACGAGCGGGCGCCTGCCGTCCCCCGAGCGCGCTTCCTGCAGCAGACGCGCGACGCGGGCGATCTGACCGCGGAGCGCCCCGGACGCGCCGGTGCCGAGCATGCCGTCCACGACGACGTCCGCGGACCTCACGGCGGCGTCCAGCTGTGCGTCCGTCAGATCGCCCGCGGGCTCTGCCAGGACCCGGTCGCGGGTGAGGAGGCCGGAGCGCGCGTCGGCGGACGTTTCGATCAGGCGAACCTCCTGACCCCACGAGCGGAGGCAGCGCGCCACGATGCGGGCGTCCCCGCCGTTGTCGCCGCCGCCGGCCACGACGAGCACGCGCCTAGGTCCGTCGGCCGTCATGCCATCGACGAGGGTGGCCGCGTGGACGCCGGCGCGCTCCATGAGCGCGGCGGAGGGGACGCCGCGGACGTCCATCACCCAACGATCGAAGGCGCGCGCCTCGGTGCCGGTCGGAACGGGGTGCGGACGACGGAAGAAGGAGTGTCGGCTCACGGCTCGACGGGGCCCCGGCTGCGGCCCTGCATGCGACGCTGAAGACGGCGCGGGGAGACTACTTGAAGCTCTGCTCGACCGACTTCCCGAAGGAGATGTCTCCGTTGTCGATCCGGATGTTGAACCCGCAGTCGGGATTCACGCACACCCATGCCTTGTACCGTATGGACGCGCCCTCTCGCCCGTAGTCCGACAGAGGCACCAGGGGCCCGGCTTCGCACTTCAGGCATTTCGGAAATCGCTGGTCACCCATCTCTCCTCCTCCCCTGCGGCCATCGCCGGCGCGTGGTCAGTTCCAGGCCCCCCACGGGTACCCGCTCTCGAACATCTCTCCGAAGTCGAAGACGTCTGCGAAGTCCTCGACCCGGTCCTCGTCCTGCTTCACCAGAATCCCAGCATCCACGAGGGCGAACACGATCTCGCCGACATCCTCGGTCGCGTGGACGCCCCAGTGCTCGAGGACCGTCCGGGACAGCAGACCGTAGCGTTCGATCGCGAGTCGTCCGACCTCGTCGGTCAGCTCGCGGGCGGAAACGTGACGCGGCCTCTCCAGGCGGTCCATGACCTCCTGCAGGGCGGCGAGCACATGGAGATAGGCGCGCGTATCGAACCGCGCGTCGCGCTCCCTGAGCTGCTCGAGCATCTCGTCTGCGAATTCCACGTTCGGCATGGCGCCAAAGTTAGCCGCACGACGGCACCACGCCAGCCCTCGCGATCCAGCAACCCGGACGGGGTGCCGGAGTTCCCTTTCAGCGGCGCAAGGCTTGAAAGGCGGCCGACAGGTGGTCCAAACCCGCGGCGATCAGTCGCCGGCGGCGACGGGCTCCGCGTGGAGCGGGAAGGATCGCGCCATCTCGCCCACCTCGATGCGGGTGCGGCCGATCAGCGCCTCGTCGGTCGGAGAGGAGAGCACGCGTGCCATCCACTCGCCGATCCGGTGCATCTCCTCCTCCCGCATGCCCCGCGTGGTGAGCGCGGGTGTGCCGATCCGAAGCCCGGAGGTCACGAAGGGCGAACGGGTCTCGTCCGGCACGGTGTTCTTGTTGACCGTGATGCCGGCCGCCTCGAGCGCGTGCTCGGCATCCTTCCCGGACAGATCCGGGTGGCTGGGACGCAGGTCGACCAGGAGCAGGTGGTTGTCGGTGCCTCCCGACACGAGGCGGAAGTCGCGCGCGAGCAGCGCGTCACCGAGCGCCTTCGCGTTCGCGACGACCTGCTCGGCGTAGGTTCGGAACTCGGGCTGAAGCGCCTCGAGGAACGCCACCGCCTTCGCGGCGATCACGTGCATCAGCGGCCCGCCTTGGAGGCCCGGGAACACGGCCTTGTCGATCGCCTTCGCGTGCTCCTCGGTGGTCAGGACCAGACCGCCCCGCGGTCCCCGCAGCGTCTTGTGCGTGGTGGTGGTCACCGCGTCCGCATGCGGGACGGGCGACGGGTGCACGCCTGCGGCCACGAGGCCCGCGATGTGCGCCATGTCCACGAGCAGCCTCGCGTCGACCTCCCGCGCGATCTCGCCGAAGGCCTCGAAGTCGATCGTGCGCGGGTAGGCGCTCGCGCCCGCGACGATCAGCTTCGGGCGCAGCTCACGCGCCTGCTCGCGGAGCGCGTCGTAGTCGATCCGCCCGTTCGACTCCCGCACGCCGTAGAAGTGTGCGTCGTAGTGCTTGCCCGAGACGTTGACCTTCGAGCCGTGCGTAAGGTGCCCGCCGTGGCTGAGGTCCATGCCGAGGGTGGTGTCGCCGGGCTCGAGAAACGCGAGGTAGACCGCCTGGTTCGCCTGCGCGCCGGAGTGCGGCTGGACGTTGGCGTGATCGGCGCCGAACAGCTGCTTCGCGCGATCGATCGCCAGGCTTTCTGCGATGTCGACGAACTCGCACCCGCCGTAGTACCGCTTCCCGGGCAGCCCCTCGGCGTACTTGTTGGTCAGGACCGACCCTGCGGCCGCCATCACGGCGCGCGACGTGAAGTTCTCGCTCGCGATCATCTCGAGCTGGTCGGTCTGGCGCGACTCCTCCTTGAGGAGGACGTCGTGGATGGTGGGGTCGATTGCGGCGAGGTGGTCGTGGGACATCGGCCGTCAGACGAAGCTGCGGTTGAGGTGTCGGACGTTGCGGATGCGCTGGATCGCCACGCGATCCGCCGCCTCGGCGGTCGGGATGTTCTCCCGCTCGGCCAGCTCGAAGATGTCGAGGCAGGTGGCGTAGATCTCCGTGGCCTTCCGCTTTCCGCGCTCGGGCGACCAGTTGTTGAGCTCGCCGTACACGTTGATCAGGCCGCCCGCGTTCACCACGTAGTCGGGTCCGTACAGGATGCCTGCCTCGTCCACGGCAGGTCCGTGACGGGTCCTCGCGAGCTGGTTGTTCGCGGCGCCACAGATGATCTCGAACTCGAACACCTTGAGCGTGTCGTCATTGATGACGGCACCCAGAGCGCACGGCGCGAAGATCTCCGCGTCCACGGCGTAGATGTCGTTGGGCGCGACGGCCGCGGCGTCGAAGTCGTCCACGACCATCTGGACGCGAGCATCGTCGATGTCGGTCACGATGAGGTCGGCGCCCGCCTCGCGCAGGTCCTGGCACAGGTGGTACCCGACGTGTCCGAGCCCCTGCACCGCGACCTTCTTGCCGGCCAGGTCGTCCGATCCCCAGCGGTGCATGGCGGCCGCCCGGATGCCCGAGAACACACCGTGTGCCGTGACGGGCGACGGATCGCCCGAGCGGCCCATGATGCCGGTCACGTGCTCCGTCTCCATGAGGACGAACTCCATGTCGTCCGGCGACGTGCCGACGTCCTCCGCCGTGATGTAGCGTCCGGCCAGCGACTCGACAGCGCGTCCGTGCGCACGGAAGATCATCTCGCGGTTGCGGGTCTTGTTGTCGCCGACGATGACCGACTTGCCTCCGCCCAGGTTGAGACCGGCCACCGCCGCCTTGTAGGACATCCCGCGCGACAGCCGGAGCGCGTCGACGATGGCGTCCGCGTCGGTGTCGTAGTTCATGAACCGCGTGCCGCCCAGCGCTGGACCGAGCGTCGTGTCGTGGATCGCGATGATGCCCCGGTATCCGAACTCGGGCTCACTCCAGAACACGAGCTGCTCGTGTTCGTGCTTGCCCATCCGCTCGAAAATCTCCATGCCGTCTCCGGTCGTTCGGTCGATGTATGTGGTCACGCGGCGGACACGTCAGGACGTGCGGGCCGCCCGAATCAGGTTGTTCGCCACGACGCGCCTCAGCGCCTCGCTGGTCCCGCCCAGCACCTCCAGCCCCTTCGCATCCCGCATGCGCTTCTCGACGGGGTAGTCGCGCATGTATCCGTATCCCCCGAAGACCTGTACCGCCTCGTCGGCCGCGAACATCGCGACCTCCGTGGCGACGACCTTCGCGGCCGCGGCACGGGCGGCGGATTCCGGGCCCGCGCCCAGTCCGTCCGCGGCGTCGCGTACGAGCGCCTCGGCGGCGGCGGTCCGCGCCGCCACGTTCGCCAGCTTCGCGCGGATCGCGTCGAAGCTCGAGAGGCTCCGCCCGAACTGCGCTCGCTCCTCGGCGTATCGAACCGCGTGCGCCAGCGAGGACCGCGCCACGCCCACCGCGACCGCCGCGATCGCGATGCGGCGGCGTGCGGCGAGGGTCGTGGCCGCGTCCTTCTGTGTCAGGATCCGGGCCTCGGCGCCGTGGAAGTCCACGTCGAGCATCTCGAGTGCGGAGAGGCCCATCGTCGTGGTCCGCGATCCGAGCTCCGCGGCCGCCGCATCGATCGACGCGACGACCGGGCCGCTTGCTCCGGCGGCCACGACCAGGAATCGTCCGGCGCGTGCCGCGTTCCCGACCATGCGCTTCCCGCCGGTCACGCCGCCTCCGTCCACCGCGGTCGAGAGGTGGGCGGCCGTCTCGTCGGCGCCCCGCTCGAGGACCGCAGTCGTGGTGAGCGTCTCCCCCATCGCGAGGGCGGCGATCACCTCCGCTTCGACTTCCGTTTCAGCGTCGGGGTCGGCCGCGAGTGTCGCGGCCGCCGCTCCGTGCTCCGCGACCACCATCGCGACCGACGGGTCGGCCTCGGCGAGGATCGCGAGCACCTCGTGGAAGGTACCCGGATCGAGTCCAAGCCCACCCGCGGATTCGGGGATCGCCATGCCGAAGAAGCCCATCTCGCCGAGGGTGGCGAAGAGTTCGTCCGGAAGCGCCCGCGCCACGTCCCGCTCGGCCTCGTACGGCGTCAGTTCGCCTTCCGCGAACTCCCGGGCGAGCTCCAGGAGCTCCGCATTCTCGGTGGCGGCACTCATGGGTCGTAGCGGTGGAAGCCGCGGCCACTCTTTCGGCCGAGCCACCCCGCGGCCACATACTTCCGGAGAAGCGGGCACGGACGGTAGCGATCGTCGCCCAGCTCGCGGTGGAGCACCTCGAGGATGTTCAGGCAGGTGTCGAGGCCGATCAGGTCCGCCAGCGTCAGCGGCCCCATCGGGTGGGCCATCCCGAGCTTCATGACCTGGTCGATGGCCTCGGCGTCCGCCACGCCCTCCATGAGCGCGAAAACGGCCTCGTTGATCATCGGCATGAGCACGCGGTTCGAGACGAATCCGGGGAAGTCGTTGACCTCGACCGGCGTCTTGCCGAGCGCCTCGGACAGCTCGTGCGTGGCCTGCGCCGTCGCGTCGTCGGTGGCGAGCCCGCGCACGATCTCGACCAGCTTCATGACCGGCACCGGATTCATGAAGTGCATGCCGATGACCTGCTCGGGGCGTCCAGTGCGGGCGGCGATCTCCGTGATCGAGATGGACGAGGTGTTCGACGCCAGGATCGCGTGATCCGGCGCGTGCTCGTCGAGCGCCTCGAAGATCGAGTACTTGAGCTCGGCCTTCTCCGGCACGGCCTCGATGACGATGTCGACGTCGGCGGCCCCGTCGGCGATGGCGGTGGACGTCGCGATGCGCCCCAGTGCGGCCTGCATCTCCGCCTCGGTGATGCGCTCCTTCGCGAGCTGCCGGCCGAGGTTCCTCTCGATCGTCGCGACGCCGCGGTCCAGGGCGTCCTGCGCCACGTCGATCATGACGACCTCGAGCCCGGAGGCCGCGCACACGTGCGCGATCCCGTTGCCCATGGTGCCGCCTCCGACGACGGCGACCTTCGAGATCGGCATCACGCGCGCTCCACGCTGAGCGCGACGGCGTTCCCGCCGCCGAGGCAGAGCGTGGCGAGACCCGTCGACCGGTCCCGGTCCTCCATGGCGTGCAGGAGCGTGACGAGGATCCGCGCGCCGCTCGCGCCGATCGGGTGGCCAAGCGCCACCGCGCCACCGTGGACGTTGACCCTCTCCTCGGCCATGCCGAGCTCGCGCATGTCGGCGATGGCCTGCACGGCGAACGCCTCGTTCACCTCGATGAGGTCGTAGTCGCCGATCGACGCCCCGGTCCGCTCCATGAGGTTCCGGACCGCGGCGATCGGCGCGAAGAACAGGTCCTGCGGATCCGTGCCGCCCGACGCATAGCCGGTGATGCGTGCGCGGACGGTCAGGCCGTGCGCCTCGGCGAACTCCTGCGAGCACACCACGAGGGCGGCCGCGCCGTCGTTGAGCCCCGGCGCGTTCCCCGCCGTGACCACGAGCTCCTCGATGTCGTCGGGCGCGTCGTTCGGGAACGCCGGACGGAGGCGGGCGAGCGCCTCCATGGAGGTATCGGCCCGCGGCGACTCGTCGGTGTCCACGACCGTGTCGCCCCGGCGTCCGGAGATCGTGACCGGCACGATCTCGTCGGAGAACTTGCCGGCTTCGATCGCCGCCACCGCCTTCTGATGGGAGCGCAGCGAAAAGGCATCCGCATCCTCGCGGCTGACCCCGGCCTTCGCGGCCGTGTACTCGGCGTGGCCGCCCATGTGGCAGTCGCCGAACGAGCACCAGAGTCCGTCGTGGACGAGGCCGTCCACGAGTGTCTGATCGCCGAACTTCACCCCCGTCCGCATCCCGCGGAGGAAGTGCGGGACGTTCGACATCGACTCGAAGCCGCCCGCCACGGCCACCTGCAGGTCACCGGCCCGGATGGCCTGGGCGGCCAGCATGACCGCCTTGAGGCCGGACCCGCACACCTTGTTGATCGTGACGGCCGGTACCGTGCCCGGGACGCCCGCATGGATCGCCGCCTGACGAGCCGGCGCCTGACCTCCCCCGCCCTGCACCACGTTCCCCAGGATCACCTCGTCCAGCACCGACGCGTCGACGCCCGAGCGCTCGATGGCCGCCTTCACGGCGACGGCGCCGAGGTCCGTGGCCGCGAGCGGCGAGAGCCCGCCGAGGAAACGACCGATGGGAGTACGGGCCGTACTGGCGATGACGGGGGTTCGTGCGGCGTCGCTCATCGATGTCGGGGGTCGGATATGTCGGGTGGCGCGTGTCCGGGGCCGGACCGCGGTCGGAGCCCAGAAAAATAGAAAGATCCGCCGGGACGGTCACCCCGAATGCCGACAACTGTCGGTGGCGCCGCCGGGGCGCCCGGTCGGCGAGCGCTTCAGTCCGTCTCGACGAGCGTGGGACGCGCCTCGTCGGGGTCGAGACGACCCCACGGGACGTGCGCGTCGTGCTCGAAGACGAGGCGCCAGCCCTCGCGACGGGCCCGCTCCCAGAGCGTCCGCTTCGACTCCAGCGTCACGAGCGGCTCGAGGTCGTAGCCCATGATCCAGGGCAGCGGAAGATGGGCGGCGGTCGGGCAGACGTCCGCCAGGAACACGGCGGTGTCGCCCGCGTCCTCGATCCACACCGACTGATGGTTCGGCGTGTGGCCCGGAGTGAGTTCCACGCGGATGCACTCGGTGACCTCGGCGGGCCCGTCGAGCAGGCGCCAGCGGTCCTGCGGGATCGGATCGAAGTTGGGGCCGAGGTAGCTCGCGCGAACCCGCTCGTTTCCGCTGTGCGCGAAGTCGAACTCGCCCCGCTGGACCACGTGCGTGGCGTTGGCGAAGGCGGGCACCACGTCGCCGCCTGCGTCCCGCACCGTGTTGCCACCCGCGTGGTCGAAGTGGAGATGGGTGGAGAGCACGATGTCCACGGCGTCCGGCGAGTGGCCGGCGCTGCGGATCCCGTCCTCGAGTCGGGTCGGGGACCCGGCGTTCTCGATGCCGTAGATCGACATGAACTTCTCGCTCTCCTTGTTCCCCGCGCCGGTGTCGATCAGGACGAGCGCGTTCGGAGCCTCGACCAGCAGACAGCGCATGGCGAGGGGAATGCGGTTGCGATCGTCCGCCGGGATGCGCTTCTCCCAGAGCGGTTTCGGCACCACCCCGAACATCGCGCCGCCGTCGAGCCGCTGCAGCCCGGCCTCGATCGCGTGAACGGTGAGTCCGCCCACGCGGAAGGTCCGGTGAAGGGGCAGATCGTCGATCCGGGTCATTCGGAAGTCCTCCGCGTGCGCGAGCGGCGACGGCGACTGCGGGTCCGCAGCTGCTTCTTCAGCGTGTCGAGGTCACGGATACCCTGCAACTCCGCGAGCTCGAGAAGGTGGAGGAGAATTCGCGCGGTGGCGCGCGCGTCGCCCCACGCCCGGTGACGGCCCTCGATCTTCACCTCGAGGTGTCGGGCCAGCTCATCGAGATTCCGGCGCCTTAGCCGCGGCACCAGCAGCCGCGCGAGCTGGACCGTGCACAGCGACGGGAAGGAGGGCGCCTCACCTTCGGCCTGGATCAGCTCGTTCCGCACGAACCCCCGATCGAAGGCGACGTTGTGGGCCACGAACACGCGGCCCTCGAGGCGGCTCGACACCTGCGGCGCGACATGCTCGAAGAAGGGCGCCGCCTCGACCATCTCCGGCGTGATGCCGGTGAGGCTCGTGACGATCGGCCGAATCGGGCGCCCGGGATTCACCAGAGTCGTCCAGTCGTCGACGATCCGCCCATCCTCGACCGTCACGATCGCGATCTCGGTGATGCGGTGTCCGCTGTGGACGCCGCCGCCCGTGGTCTCGACGTCCACCACCGCGAACGAGAGGTCCGAGAGCCGGACCCCTCCCGCGGTCGACTCGAAGCTCCAGACGCCGCCGGCGTCGACGCGGAAGCGGGCGTCGTCGCCGAGAAGCGCGAAGACCGCGGCGGAGGCGGCTCCGGGGTGCCCGGACAGACCCAGGATGTCGCGGGCGAGCTCGAGGGTGTGGGCCGAGCCGTCTCGCAGGCGCTCCTCCATGCGGGCGGCGAGACCGGCCGGGCGTGTCACGAGCCGGTCGCCTCGCGCTGCGGCGCGTCGAGATCGGCGTCCGTGAGCTGGAAGGCGAGTCCCTCGAGCTCCATCACCATGTTGACGTCCTGGACCGTGACGTCCGTCGGAACGCGGATCCGCCGGGGGGCGAAGTTGAGCACGCCGCGGACGCCGGCGCGGACCACGGCGTCGACCATCTCCTGCGCGGCCTCCGCCGGCACGGCGATCACGGCCAGGTCGATCCTCTCGCGCTCGACCACCTCCGCGATCGCGGCGGGGTCGCGAATCTCAACGCCGTCCCACACCCGCCCGACCTTTTCGGAATCGGCGTCGAAGATCGCGACGATGTCGAAGCCCCGTGCCCGGAAATCGCCGTACTCGTAGAGCGCCGACCCGATTCGGCCGGCGCCGAGCAGCGCCACCCGCCAGGGCCGTGTGAGCCCCATGATGTCGCGGATCCGATCGATGAGCTCCTGCGTCGGGTAGCCGAGGCCGCGCTTGCCGAACGACCCGAACGACGAGAGGTCCTTCCGCACCTGCGCGGCGGTGGTACCCGCCTCGCGGGCGAGCTGCTGGCTCGAGATCGTGGTGCTGTCGCCGACGCGACGCTCGAGCGCTCTGAGATAGTGGGAAAGCCGACGAACGGTCGACTCGGAGATCTTTCGCGACACTGCGGTTTCGGGGTACCGGCGGGTGGAACGTGGGACGCTTGTGAAAGTCTTCACAAGCATACCCGGGCGGGCCCGATCACGGAAGCTCGTGCGCAAGCGTCCGCAGCTCGTCGGTGTCGAAGGTCTCGGGGCGTCGCGTGAGGTCGATCCCCTGCCCCAGCCGGTCGACGACCTCGCGTGGAAGCCCGAGGTCGGGATGATCGCGGAGGGTCTTCTGGATCTGCTTCCGCCGCCACTGGAACACGGCTCGGGTGAGGCGGCGCAGCCGGACCTCCTCGTCGGCGGAGATCCGCGGCGGGCCGTGCGGCGTGATGCGCAGGATGGCCGAGTCCACGTTCGGCGTGGGCCGGAAGGCCCGTCTCGGCACCCCGAACAGCAGCTCCGCGTCCGCCACGGACTGCACGCCGACGGAGAGTGCGCCGTACCCGTCCCCGCCGGCCGGCGCCACGATCCGGTCGGCCACCTCCCGCTGCACCATCAGCACGATCTCCGCGGGACGCGGGCGCTCCAGGAGGTGGAAGAGAATCGGTGTCGTGATGTTGTAGGGGATGTTCCCCACGACCTTCACCCCCGACCACCCATCGACCCGGGCGGGAAGATCGACGTCGAGCACGTCCTCGGTCCAGATCTCGACATCGCCACGCTGGCCCCATCGGTCCCCCAGATCGATCGCCAGATCCCGGTCGAGCTCGATGAGCGTCAAGTGGGCGACACGGCCCACGAGGTGGTCGGTCAGCGCACCGGGACCGGGCCCGATCTCTACCACGCGGTCCTCCGGCGTCGGCCCCAGTGCGCCCACGATCTTCCGCTGGAGGTTGCCGTCGACGAGGAAGTTCTGTCCGAGCGACCGCTTGGCTCGCGGCAGCCGACCCGGCACCCTCAGCCTCCGGTGACGACGACAGCGGTGCGGTCGTCGGACGGGATCGCCGGCGCCGCGTTCCGTGCCCGCTCGAAGAGCGTCTCCACGACCGCCTCCGGCCCGTCCTCGCGGCGCTCACGCACCGTATCGAGGACGATCACCTCGCCTGGGGCTCCGCCGGCCTCCGTGAGCGTATCCGACAGCCCGTCGGTGAACAGCAGCAGGAGGTCCGCCTCGGGACTCCACGAGATCTCGCGCTGCCCGTAGGCGTCGGGGCCCGCGAACCCCACCGGCGGGTCCGTGGCCTCCAGCCGGCGGGCCTCCCCGTCCCGGTCCAGGAGAAACGCGTGGGGATGCCCGGCGTTGGCGTACGTGAGCGTGTACGCCTTCGGGTCGAGAACGCCGTAGAACAGCGTGAGGTACATCTCGGTGGTCTCGAGTTCGTCCATGAGCGCGTCGTCCATTTCGCGCAGCACCCGGGCCGGCGACACGTGCTCGTTGGCGTAGATCGACGCGGCGCTCATGGTAAGCGCCATGATCAGCGCGGCCGGGAAGCCGTGGCTCGAGACGTCCCCGATCATGACGCCGATCCGGCCGTCCTGCAGCCGGAGCACCTGGTAGAAGTCGCCGCCGACCAGCTCGGCCGGCTCGACCCTGGCCGCAATCCGGGCACGACCGAAGCGCTCGACCTCCGGCAGCAGCTTCTGCTGGAGGTGATGCGCGAGCTCCATCTCCCGCGCCATCCGCTCACGCTGCAGACTCTGGCGGACGAGCCGATTGTTCTCGAGCGCGGCGCCGACCTGACTCGCGACCGCCGCCAGCAGCTTCTGGTCCGCCGCCGTGAAGATACCGCCGTGCCGGCGCCCGATGAGGTTGATGACTCCGACGGTCCGGGCCTCGCCGCTGGGCGGCGTGTAGCGGATCGGCACCGACAGGATCGAGTCGTCCGCCTCGAGGGTGACGCCCGGCAGCGAACCGACGCCGAGCTGATCGGGACCGGCGATGGTCGGGCGGCCCTCGCGGAAGACGAGGGCGGTCACGGCGTCGCCGTCCTGGACGGGGATGGGGCCGCGCGGTCCGTCCTCGCCCACCGACGCCTTGAGGAGCAGCCGGTCCTCGTCCCGATCCGCCACCCAGAGCGACCCGCGGCGGGCGCCGAGCACGTCGCAGAGCTCCTCGAGAATCCGCCGCCCCGCTTCGTCCAGGGCGAGCACGGAGCCGAGCGTCTCGGAGATCGAATAGAGGAGGTTGATCTCCTCGTAGCGCTCGGAGAGCTCGTGCGTGAAGAAGCCGACCTCCTGCGAGAACTCCAGCATCCGCGTGATGGCGTTGACCACCAGGTCCGTCACGTCGCCCGGATCGCAGCCGTCGCGCGTGGATACCTCGAGTCGGTAGGACCGGCCCGGACGCCCCCGAAGCCGCACGCTGCGACCGCCGCGCAGGGGAGCGGCGTACTCGTTCGGCCAGACGCAGACCGACCGCTGGTCGTCATCCAGCCAGAGCCGGATGTCGAGCGAGAGGTGATCGGCCAGGTCCTGCAGCGTGTCGCGGACCGTGGTGTCCAGTCCGGTCCGCCGGAGCGGACCCGCGCTCATGCCGAGGCGGCGTCGTCGAGCTGCGTGGGCGGCTCGAGGTGGAGCACGAGGGTCACCGAGTTGCCGGCCTCGTTGTAGCGGACCTCGTCCATGAGGTTCCGCATCAGGAAGAGCCCGCGGCCCCCCGGGCGCTCGATGTTCTCCGGCGTCGTCGGATCGGGCACGGTCTCGGGGTCGAAGCCGGGACCCTCGTCGGTGACCCGGGCCTCGATGGAGTAGCGGAGGAAGGCGATCTCGAGGCGGATGCGCTTTCCGGGATCCTCGCGGTTTCCGTACAGGACGGCATTCGCGAGCGCCTCCATGAGGCCGACCCGGAAGTTGAGCTCGAGCTTCCGGCGGCAGTACGCGCTGTTGTCGCAGCGGCGGACCACCAGATCGACGGCGTGCTCTATGGCAGCCGGATCACTCGGGATCTCGAGGACGAGGTCGTTGCGCATCGGTCGATCAGAAGCCCTCGAGTGCGGCCGCCTTGTCGTCCGCGATACGGAAGAGGGTGTCGAGCTTGGTGAGCTCGAACAGGGTCCGAAGGTCCTCGTTCAGGCTCGAGAGCCGAAGCTCGCCGCCCTTCTCGCGAATCTTCTTCGAGAGGCTGACGAGGACGCCGAGGCCCGAGGAGTCGATGTAGCCCGTCTCCGAGAAGTCGATGACGAACTTCCGGGCGCCGTTCTCGAGGTCTTCGAGGACCTTCTGCTTCAGCTCCTGGCGATTGCCGACGATGAGCTGTCCTTCGACCTCGACGACGGTGACGTCGCCCTGATTCGACACGGTGAACCCCATTCTTCCTCCGACACGAGACGAACTTCGAACGTGCGCGGCGTGTGGTCGATATCGCTCCGCGCGAGACTCCTGACGATATCCAGAAGTCGCGGGCGGGATCAAGGCCGTTCCCACCCGATGCGGGGGGCGACGGGGTGAACATATGTTCCTCGGCGCGGTCACGCACCCGTTCTCCGTCACGTGTCGGTCACGGCGAGGAGGGCCGTGACGCACGCCGCGTCGACGATCTCGGGCGCGCGCGCGCCCCGGCTCAGGTCGTTGACCGGACGGCTGAGGCCCTGGAGCACCGGGCCGATCGCGGACGCGCCGGCGAGCCGCTCGACGAGCTTGTACGCCAGATTCGCGGCATCCAGGTCGGGAAAGACGAGCACATTCGCCTGCCCCGCGACCGGCGACCCGGGCGCCTTCCGCGCGGCGACCTCCGGCACGAGCGCCGCGTCCCCCTGCAGCTCTCCGTCGGCGGCGACGTCGGGCATCCGGGCCCGGAAGCGCTCCAGCGCCTCGCGCACGCGGCCGACCGACCCGCCCTCGGCACTTCCCCGCGTGGAGTACGACAGGAACGCGACGCGGGGCTCGCCCCCGACGATCGCCCGCCGGGCCCGCACCGCGCTCTCGGCGATCTCGGCGAGCTGCTCGGCCGTCGGGGCCGGCACGACCGCACAGTCCGTGAAGGTAAGGGTGGTCTCGTCCGCCCTGCCCGGGCGCGTGAGCGACATGTAGAAGGCGGACGAAACCGTCGCGATGCCTTCGGCGGGGCCGACCGCGTGGAAGGCGGCCCGGAGGACGTCGGCCGTGGTGTGAACCGCGCCGGCCACGACCCCGTCGACGCGTCCGAGGCGGAGCGCGAGCGTCGACGCCATCAGCGGGTCCGTGGCGGCGGACGCGGCAGCCTCGGGCGTGATCCGGTCGCCGCGCGCATCGAGCAGGGCGTCGGCGAACTCGTCCGCGTGCGCGCCCGGGTGGAGAATCTCGATCTCCCCCGCGGCCGCCGCGCCGCGGCCCGCCTCGCCCCCCGCACTTCGAAGCGCCTCCGCGACCGCCGCCGGGTCGCCGACCGGGACGGGATGCACGATTCCGTCGAGGGCGAGTTCGACGATCGCCGCCGCCACCCGGGGATCCGACGCCTCCGGAAACGCCACCCGTCGGGGGGACGCGGCCGCGCGCTCGCGGAGGCGGGCCCGGAAGGAGCCCACAGCGCGGCCCGGCGCGGTGTCGGTCGGGGCGTCCCTCATTGCTCCCGTCACCGGGTCCGTGCCAGCGTCACCGCTGGAACCGCGCCCGCAGCCGTCCGAGCACCGGCTCGGACACGAACGCCGACACGTCGCCGCCCAGCTTCGCCACCTCCCGCACCAGGGATGCGGACAGAAAGGAGTACTGGACGTCGGGCACGAAGAAGGCGGTCTCGAAGTCGCCGAGCAGTTCCTGGTTCATCTGCGCCATCTGGAGCTCGTACTCGAAATCGGAGACGGCGCGGAGCCCGCGGACGACCACGCTCGCGCCCTGCGCCCGGCAGAAGTCCACGAGCAACCCCTCGAAGGAGACCACCCGGATCCGCTCGTCGGCGGCGAAGACCTCCCGAAGCATCGCCACCCGCTCCTCGATCTCGAACAGACCGCTCTTCCGCTGGGTGGCGGAGTGCGCGACGCCGATGACGAGTTCGTCGGCGATCCGGAGCGAGCGTCGCGCGATGTCTTCGTGGCCGCGCGTCACGGGGTCGAAAGAGCCGGGATAGACGGCGATCAGGGGGCGGTCGACGCTCATGCGTCCGTGTCTCCGGTGTCCGGGGGCGTGGTGTCGTGGCGCGCCGGCGGCTCCGCGTCGTCGGACGCCACCAGCGTCGTCAGGGCCGTCCCGCCGTAGGTCCGGGTCCGGCGGACCAGCGGTGAGTCGACGCGGTCGGAGGAACGATGCTCGACCCAGAGTTCGTCGGCAAATGGACGCGCCTCGAACCGGGCGACCAGCGCCTTGTGCCAGCCCCCATCGTAGGGCGGGTCGGCCACCGCCAGCGCCGGTCGCGCGTCGGCCGCCTCGAGCCAGGCGATCGCGTCGGCACGCACGACGCACACCCTGCCCTCGTCCGCGTCGAGCAGATCGAGATTCCGTCGGAGCACGTCGAGGGAGGCGTCGCTCGATTCGACGAACGTCACGTGCGCGGCGCCGCGACTCAGGCACTCGAGCCCCAGCGCGCCGGTGCCGGCGAAGAGGTCGAGCACCTCGAGGCGATCGAACCGTCCTCCCATCGCCGACATCCAGGCTTCACGCACGCGGTCCGACGTCGGCCGGATCCGCCCGTCCGGCACCCCCGCCAGCCTCCGACCGCGCCAGGCGCCGCCCACGATTCTCACGACGCCGTCTCCACGTCCCCGCCGGGGTCCCTCACGTCGAGCAGCTTCATCTGCGGCGAGCGACGGCCGCGCCACTCGTTCACGGCGAGCTGGTAGGCCACGTCGACCCTCGCGCCCGCGAGGGTAGCCGGGTCGATTCGTTCGGCCAGGCCGAACCCGATGCCGTCGAGCGACCCGTGCCCGGCATCGATACGCAGCTTGAGGTGACCGGTCCCAACTTCCCGTACATCAAGTACCTGTACGTTCCGAGACATGAACACAGGGCGCGGGTTGCCGATCCCGTGCGGCCCCAGCCATCGGGCCCGGTCGGCGAACTCGAGCGTCGCGTCGCGCGGTGCCAGCTCGAGGTCGATCCGGATGCGTGGCCGGAGGTCTTCCCCCGCCAGCCGAATGCGCGCCACCTTCCTGAAGCCGCGCCGCAGGTCGTCGAGCCGGTCGCGGCGGACGTCGAGGCCCGCAGCCTGCGCGTGGCCGCCGAACCGCTCGAGGTGGTCGGAGAGCGCCCCGATCGCGTCGTGGAGGTGGAATCCGGGAATCGACCGCGCACTTCCGCGGCCCTCCTCGCCGTCGAGCGCGACCATGATGACCGGTCGATGGATGCGCTCCACCACCCGCGACGCGACGATGCCGATGACCCCGGGGTGCCAGCCCTCCCCCGCCAGAACGACGCCGTAGTCCCGCTCCGGATCGAAGTCCTCGGCCAGGAGCGCGAGGGCCTCGTCGAGCGTCCGGCGGTCCTCCTCACGGCGGCGGCGGTTGAGGTCGTCCAGCGATCGCGCGAGCGCCTTCGCTTCGCCGACGTTCTCCGACAGCAGCAGGCGGAGGGCATCGTCCGCGTCCCCCATCCTCCCCACCGCGTTGATCCGGGGCGCGAGCACGAAGCCGACACGACCCGCGGGGATGGCGGGCTGCTCGTCCGGCGGCACGCCGGGTTCGGCCAGCTCGCAGACGTCGATCAGGGCGCGCAGGCCGACCCGTCGCGTGCGGCCGAACGCGCGCAGCCCGTACCGTACCAGCGCCCGGTTGGGGCCTTCCAGCGGTACGAGGTCGGCCACCGTCGCCAGCGCCACCAGGTCGAGGTCCGGCAGCAGGGACTCCCGCGGGTGGCCGGCCGCCTCCGCCAGGTGCGACACGAGCGCGAAGGCGACCCCGGCTCCGCACAGCATCCCGTAGCCGGACGTGTCGTCCGCGCGGCTGGGGTTCACGACGGCGTGCGCCGCAGGAAGGGTGCCGGACGGCGTGTGGTGGTCGGTGACGATCACGTCCAGACCTGCCTCGGCGGCGCGATCCACGGCCTCGTGTGCGACGATCCCGCAGTCCACGGTCACGAGGAGTCCGGCCCCGGTCTGACGGGCCCGCTCCACCGTCTTCGGCGAGAGGTCGTACCCGTCGCGCATACGGTGGGGCACGAAGGCGTGGACGGTCGCGCCGAGCCGCCGCAACCACCCGGTGAGGAGCGCCGCCGCGCAGACGCCGTCCACGTCGTAGTCGCCGTGGACGAAGATGGGCTCGCCCAGATCGATCGCGCTCCGGATTCGTCGCGCGGCCCGGTCCAGGTCGCGGATCCGGGAGGGATCGGGGAGGTCGTCCGGGAGCGGACGGAGGAAGCTCCGCGCCGCGTCCGGTGTGGCGATGCCGCGGCCGGCGAGGACGGCGCACATCGCCGCCGGCAGGCCCAGCTCCTCCGCAAGCCGCCGCGCGACGTCCGGATCGGGCGCTGGCCGGAGCGACCAGCGTGGCGCGGGCGGCTTCACGAGCCGGGCGCCACCCCTCGGGCTTCTCGGCCTCGTCGTCGCCGCCGGCGTCCGCGTCGGACGCCGCCACCGGTTCGGATGCATCTTCGGGGGCCGCCTCCTCCGCGGTCGCGTCCTCCGGCGCCTCCTCGGCCGTCACGTCCAGCGTCTCCTCGGCTGCGCCCTCCGGCGCCTCCTCCTCCGGCGCCTCCTCCTCCGGCCCCTCCTCCTTCGGCGCCTCCTCCTTCGGCGCCTCCTCCTCCGGGATCGGCGCCGACAGGATCACGCCGCACTCCTCGCAGCGGATGAGCGACCCGCCCCGGATGATCTCCTGCTGCAGCTGGAGCGGGATCATCGAGAAGCAGTTCCCGCAGGCCCCGTCCTCGGTGAGGGCCGCGAGCGCAGCGCGGCCACGGTCGCCGCGGATGGCGTCGTAGACCCGGAGCTCCTCGTCGTCCACCGCTTCGGCGAGGGCCGCGCGAGAGGCTTCCAGCTCCTCGACCTTCGCGAGCAGCGCGTCCCGCTCGTGGACGAGGGACTCTCGGCGCGGACCGACCTCCTCCTTCGCCTGCTCGAGGAGGTCCGTCTGCTCTTCGAGGTCCAGCTCCATGCGCCGGATCTGCTCGAGCAGTCCGAGGGCTTCGGTCTCCTCCGCCTCGAGCGCCCGCTGTACCATCTCGAGTTCGGCGTTGACCGCGGCCTCCTCGCGGACGTTGCGGACGAGGTTGAGGCGGTCCCTGAGCTTCTCCTCGCGGGTGCGCTTCTCGCGCGTCGACAGCTCGAGCCGCCGCTCGTCCACCCGCATCTCCTTGATCCGCCCGCGCGTGCGCTCGACCAGTTCCTCCATCTGGTTCGCCGGCTCCTCCACTTCGAGGATCCGCGGCTCGAAGGCTCTCGCCTGATCGCGGGTGCGTGCGATCTCCAGATCGAGCGTCTGAAGCTCCCTGAGGGCCGATCGGGTCTGTTCCGTCATTGTGCGTCGTGGTGGTGTGAACCGCGGGTGTAGCGCCGCGCATAGGAGCCACCGGGGCGACCCAGGGCGCGAAGTTCCGCGCCGAGAGCCTGCTTCTCCCGAATCAGCTCGAGCTTCTCCTGCTCGTCCGTCGTGGCCTCGATCCGGCCCTGGAGCGCGTCGATGCGTCGGGCGATGCGCATGCCCTCGAGCGTCATGAGCGCTTCGTCGAACTCGCGGCCACCGTGGGCCAGCTGCTCCGCGTCCACCGGCTCCGCCAGCAGGGCTTCGAGCCGCGGGACCGCCCGGGGGTCGAGATCTTCCGGCGGACGGTCGAGATCGGGATCCTCGACGAACGACTGGAAGATGGCCCGATCCGCCGCGTCCTTGAAGTCCTCGGGCCCGATCCGCATCAGCGCCTTCTCCACGAGTTCGTGTCGGCGATCGCGGTCACGGGCGAGCACGCGCAGGAGACTCCACTCGGGACCGAGCTGGGGCCGGCGGTCGATCGAGGGCGGGCGGGCCGGAGCGGTCGGGGCCCGCCGGCCGGCGTGATCCGCTGTCTGGGGACGGGAGCCGGGATGACGCGCCAGCTCCTGCTCGAGCGTCTCCCGCCGGACGCCCGTCCGTCCGGCCACCTGGTCGATGTAGATGTCACGCAGCGTGCGGTCGGCCGTCGCCCGCAGCGTCGGAAGCAGTCGATCGACGGCGTCGCGCCGCCCGTCGATGGAGGCGAAGTAGTCGCGCTTCTCGAGGATCTGGAGCTTCCGATCGAGGATGTCGACGGCGTCGGAGAGGTACCCGCGGAGCGCGTCCGGCCCCTCCTTCTGGACGAGCGTGTCCGGATCCTCGCCCTCGGGCAGCGTGACGATCGACGGGTGGAGGCCCTCGGACAGCAGCAGGTCGCCGGCGCGGAAGGAGGCCTTGAGCCCCGCGCGATCCGAGTCGAAGAGCAGCAGGACGCGACTGGTGTACCGCTTCAGCAGCCGCGCCTGCTCGACGGTCATCGCGGTCCCGAGGGTGGCCACCGTGTTCTCGAAGCCGAAGGCCGCGATCGAGACGAGGTCCATGTAGCCCTCGACGACCACTGCAACCTCCTCGCGACGGATCGCGTGCCGGCTCTTGTCGAGGCCGTAGAGCGTGCGGCCCTTGTGATAGAGGACGGTCTCGGGGGAGTTGAGGTACTTCGGCTGGCCGCGCTTCTCCTGCCCGAGAAGGCGGCCCCCGAAGGCGAGCACCTTTCCGCGCAGAGCCTCGATCGGGAAGATCACCCGGTTCCGGAACTTGTCGTACGGCTCCGGCGAGTTCTCGCTGGTGGTCAGCAGCCCGACCTCCAGCAGCTGCGCGTCGGTCATCCCCAGGCCGTGCGCCGCGTCCCGGAGCGCTCGCCAGTCGTCCGGGGCGAACCCGAGCTCGAACCGCTCCGAGGTCTCCGCGTCGATTCCCCGGCCCTCCAGGTAGGCCCGCGCCTCCGCGCCGCCCTCCCCGAGGAGCTGGTCGCGGAACCACTTCTTCGCGAACGCCATCAGCTCGTAGAGGGGGCGTTTGGGGTCCTCCTCCGGATCGCGCCCCCGCTTCACCTCGCGAATCTCGACGCCGCTCCGGGACGCGACGTGCTTCACCGCCTCCACGAAGTCCATCCCGACCTTCTCCTGGAGGAACTTGAACACGTCCCCGGAGACGCCGCAGCCAAAGCACTTGTAGAAGCCCTTGTCGGGCACCACGTAGAACGACGGAGTTCGCTCCTCGTGGAAGGGGCAGTTCGCCTTGAACTCCTTCCCCGCCTTCTTCAGGTCGACGTACTGCGAGACCACGTCGACGATGTCGGCACGCGCCCGGACTTCCTCGACCTGATCGTCCGGGATCACCGGAACACCGCCACCGTCACGCCGGACCCGCCCTCGCCCGGACGCCCGTCTCTGAACGATTCCACGCGCGCGTCGCCCTCCAGCAGTTCGCGAACCCGTGCCTTCACGGCGCCGGTCCCCTTCCCGTGGATGATACGCACCTCGTGAAGATCCGCGAGCAGCGCCCCGTCGAGTGAGCGTGCGAGCGAGAGGTCGACCTCGTGGACGCGCTGCCCGCGCAGGTCGATCTCGTACCCGCCCGTGGGGACCTCCCCCGACCACCCCGAGCCGACGCGGCCCGCGCGGCGCTTCCGCCCACCACCAACCTGCTCGTCGTCCAGGGGCGGAAGGATGGTCAGATCGGCCGCCGGGACCTCCATCCGCAGCCCCGACACGTCCACCGCCACCTTCCGGTCGCGGATCTCGACGACGTGGCCGGTCGTTCCGGCCTCGCCGATCCGCACGCGCGCCCCCGGCTCGAGTTCGCCGAGCACCTCGTCGGCCGCCTCCCGCTCGCGGCCCTCGGCGGTCCGTCGCGCTCGCTCGCGCTGCCTCTTCGCCGCCTCCTCGACCTGGCGCCGCGCCTTCCGTGCGGTCTCCTCGTCGAGCGGCGCGCCCGCCTCCTTCACCTCAGCGATGGCCGCCTCGACCTCTTCCCGTGCGTTCATGAGGAGCTGGTGGGCCTGGTCGCGGGCCCGCGCCTCGGCGGTACTCTCGCGGCGCCGGAGCCGCTCGTCCCGCTCCTCCACCTCCCGCCGGAGTCGCGCGGCCTCCGCCTTCTCCGCGTCCAGTCGCTCGACCAGTTCCGCAGCCTCACGCTCGCGGCGCTCGAGGCGCTCGAGAAGGTCCTCGAGGGAAGCCGCGCCCTCCTCCACGAGCGCCTCGGCCCGGTCCATGACCGCTTCCGACATCCCGCGTCGCCGGGCGATCGCGAGCCCGTACGAGCGGCCGGGGCGGCCCTTCACCAGTCGGTAGGTCGGGGACAGCCGCTCCGCATCGAACTCGAGCGACGCGTTGACGATGCCGCTGCCCTCGGAATCGAGCGTCTTGAGCGCGCCGAGGTGCGACGTCGCAATCGTACGGGCCCCGCGACCTGTCAGCTCCTCGAGAATGGCGCGGGCGAGCGCCGCCCCCTCCGTGGGGTCCGTGCCCGTCCCCATCTCGTCGATCAGGACGAGGGTGTCGGGCCCGGCCTCCTCGATGATTCGCGTGAGCGTCGCGAGGTGCGCGCTGAAGGTGGAGAGGCTCTCCGCAATCGACTGCTCGTCCCCGATGTCCGCGAACACCCGCCGGACCCTGGGCAGCACGGTCCCGGGTCCGACCGGGGGTACGACACCCGCCCGCGCGAGGAGCACCATGAGTCCGAAGGCCTTCAGAAAGACGCTTTTCCCGCCGGTGTTCGGCCCGGACACCACGAGCGTGCGCTCGTCCGGCTCGAGCTCGAGATCGAACGGGACGACCACGCCCCCCTCCGAGCGGTGCCGGGCGACGAGCAGCAGCGGGTGCCGGCCGCGGACGATGGCGACCACCTCGTCGTCCTCGGCGAACGTGGGCGGCGTGGCCTCCCACTCGAGCGCGACCCGCGCCCGGGCGTGAAGCGCGTCGAGATCGACGAGCGCGTCGAGGCTGCCGCGAAGATCGGGTCCGTGGACGCGCAGGCCGTCCGTCAGTTCCCCGAGCACGCGTCCGATCTCGCGCGCCTCGTCACGCTCCAGGTCGCGCAGCTCGTTCATGAGCTCGACGGCGACCGGCGGCTCCACGAAGATCGTGGCGCCCGTGCCCGACTCGTCGTGGACGATGCCGCCGACCGAGGCCCGACCCTCGCGACGCACCGGGATGACGTACCGCCCTTCCCGGACCGACACCGACGCGTCGGCCACCCGGACACGGTCGTCGAGTTCGCCCATGTACGATTCGAGGCGCCGCACGATGCGCTGGTGCGCCCCTCGGAGCGCGGACCGGATCCGCTTCAGCTCGCGGGACGCGGTGTCGAGGACCTCGCCCTCCGCATCGACGGATCGATCGATCCGCTGCTCCATCTCGGGCAGCTCCACGAGCCGGGCCCCGATGCGGGCGACGGCCGGCTGGACGTCGGGCCGCCGTGCGAGCTCCGCGAGGGTGGTCCGGCCCGCCTCGAGGAGTCGGGCGACGGCGCGCAGCTCCACGGCCTCGAGCGTCGACCCCTCGACCGCCAGGCGACCGAGTGCCGGCCCCAGCTCCGGAGCGGCCGGCGGACTCCACGACGGCTTGTCCTCGACGAATCGCATCGTGTCGGCGACGCGATCCAGCTCCCGGGCCGCGGCGTCGAAGTCGTCGGACGGCGCACGAGAGAGGATCGCGCTTCGAGCCAGCGGCGAGGCGGCGCGCCCCGCCACCCACTCGAGAACACGGTCGAACTCGAGGAGCGAGCGGGCGGGTCGGGTCATGGGGAGGAACCGACCGGCGGACGGGCAGCGGCCCGACCCCGTCCGCGGTCCGCCGCACGCCGGGTCACGAGCCGAGCGCCTCCCGCACCAGCGCCTGCGCGCGCTTCCCGTCGAATCGTCCGCGGATCTTCGGCATCAGCTGACCCATGAGGGGTCCGATCTGATCGGCACCGGCCTCGACGATCCCGCGGATGATCGCCCGGACCTCGTCGTCGTCGAGCTGGGCGGGAAGGTACGCTTCGAGGATCTCGACCTCGCGCTCCTCCTTCTCGGCCAGCTCCTCGCGCCCTCCATCCCGCATCTGGGACGCCGAGTCGCGCCGTTGCTTCACCGCCTTCGTCACGACCTGCTGGACGCCGTCGTCGTCGAGCTCTCCCCCGATCTCGATCTCGCGATTCCGGACTTCGGAGAGGGTCATGGAGAGGCACTCCGTGCGGGTCTTGTCGCGGGCCTTGCGGGCCTCGGCGAGGTCGGACTGGATCTGCTGCTTGAGCTGGCTCATGAGTGAGGTGCGTCGGTACGTGTGGATCGTACGGGGCGAGGCGGGCGGGTCGGGAAGGTGCGGGTGGCGGTCGAGGTCCCGACTCAGCCCGGGGGCCACCCGAGAGCGCGCCCTCCCAGCACGTGATAGTGCAGGTGACCGACGCTCTGGCCGCCGTCGCGCCCGACGTTGGTGACGAGGCGCCACCCCCGGTCCTGGATGCCCTCGCGGCGGGCGACTTCCGCCGCCGCGAGCTGGATACTCCCGAGCAGTGCGCGGTGGTCCGGCGTGGCGGCCGACAGCGAGTCGATGTGCGCCCGTGGGATGACCAGGACGTGGGTCGGCGCCTTCGGGTCGATGTCCCGGAACGCGAGCAGCTCGTCCGTCTCGAGGACCGGGTCGGAGGGAATCTCGCCGCGCACGATTCGGCAGAACAGGCAGTCGTCGGACATCCGGCTCGGGGGCGGTCGGGGTGTAGTCGGGGTGTGGTCGAGGGTGGAGAGAGGCAGAACGAGAATCAAGACCGCGAGGCGAGGGCGTGCGTCGCCATGCGGGATCACGGCCGGCGCGCGAGGCCCGACCCGCCATCCGGTCGCCCCGCGCGGGTGTGCATCGTCCGCGAGACCACCCGCGTCCCCTCTCACCCCGACCCGCGACCGCCATGCCAGGACCTCGCACGCTCCGCGACGCATTCGACGCCGAACCGATGCCCGCGGTCCGGGTGTCCGACCTGAACGACCGGCTCCGGCAGCTGGGAGCCGCCTCCACGCCGGACGCGCTGGTGCGCGACGTCATGGCGGGTACGGGCGGCCTTCGGAGGATCGGATCCGCCGGCGCGATCCTTCGCGAGGTCGTGCGCTACTGCCCCGAGTCGGCGCGACCGATCGGCGCCGACGAGGTCGTGGTGGACGGCTCATCGCGCGGGATCCGGCCCACGCCGGCCGACGCCGTGCGCGTGCTCGCGCGTCGGCTGGGTGACGGGAACGGACGGGACCGGGCCCGGTGGACCCGTCTGCTCCACGGTCTGCCTGTGCCGGGGAGGACGGTTGCGGGGGCCAGGGAGCGCGGACGGTAGGGCGCTGCGGCGAGGGTGGGCGGCGAAAACCGCTTCAGGCGCTTCGGCGAAAGAGTCCGGCGCGCCATTCGCCGTCCGCGTCGCGCTCGGCGCACGCGAGCCCGAGGGCTTCGGCCGCCGCCACGAACCCGGCCCATTCGTGGTCGAGGATACCCGACAGGATCAGCCACCCGCCCTCGCCGACCGCGGCCGCGAGACCCGGAACGAGCGGCCGGAGGTGGTGACCCTCGATGTTGCAGAGGACGCCGTCGAACCGGCCGAGGTCCCGGATGCCCGCGGCGTCGAGTCGCGCGTGGACGACGTCCACCTGGTCGGCGACCCCGTTGTCGCGGGCGTTCGCGGTCGCGGTGTCGATCGCGAGCTCGTCGGCCTCGACCGCAAGACAGTGGGCCGCGCCGAGGAGGGCGCCAGTGATCGAGAGCACGGCCGACCCGGCGCCCACGTCCAGCAGGCGGTCGCCGGGGCGGACCGCCCCGTCCATAAGTCGCAGGCAGCACCGGGTCGTGCCGTGCTCCGCGTTGCCGAACGCCATTCCGGGGTCGAGTACGATGACGAACTCCCCCGGGCGGCGGCCGGGATCGATCCACGACGGGGTGACCACGATCCGGTCGGTGACCCTTCGGGCATCCAGACCCGACTTCCAGAGCGCGTCCCAGTCGGCGTCGTCGTGCCAGCCGTACTCGACGGTGAGTCCATCGAGCCCCGAGCGCACCTCGAGGTCGGCCGCGAGGGCGGACGGGTCGTCCGGGAGCGGGGCCTCCTCGACCATCCACGTGGTCCACGCACCACCGTCGAGGTGCACGCCCGAGCCACCGAGCGAGACGAGGGCATCTCCGATCAGGGCGTCCGCAACGGACGCTTCGTCCTCGGCCAACGGGTCCCGCGTCCGGACGCGGACGACCCGCCATCGCCGCGGACGATCAGCCAGAGAAGGCCTCCTTCACCCGGGACCAGAACCCCTTCCCCTGCGCGTCGATCGCCTGGGGCGCGGGCTCTTCGACGTCCCGCAACCGCTCGAGCGCCTCGCGAACGTCCGAGGAGAGCGTCCGCGGCGTGTACACGATCGCTCGCACCAGCAGGTCGCCCCGTCCGCGGCCGTTCAGCTCGGGAAGGCCCTTCTCGCGGAGCCGCAGCAGCGTGCCGGACTGGAGCCCCGCCGGGATCTTCACGCGGGCCGTACCCTTCACGGTGGGTACCTCGACCTCGTCGCCGAGGGCGGCCTGCGCGAACGTGATCGGGCGCTCGTGCACCAGGTTGGCTCCGTCGCGGACGAAGCGCGGGTCGGGCTCGACCTCGAGCAGCACGACGAGGTCGCCCCGCGGTCCACCACGGGGCCCGGCGTTCCCCTGCCCACGCAGCGTAATGTAGTTGTCGCCCGAGACGCCCGCGGGCACCTCGACCTCGACGTCGCGCTGCGTGCGGTACCGGCCCTCTCCGCGGCACCGGGTGCACGGCGATTCGATGAGGCGACCCTCGCCCTGGCAGCGACGACAAGGCTGCACCGAGACCATCTGACCCATGATGCTCTGGTGCACCACACGCTCCTCGCCCATGCCGCCGCACTGGGGACAGGTGGTCGCCGACGTGCCGGGCTCGGCGCCCGATCCGTCACAACGGTCGCAGCCGTCGAGAACGGACACCTTCACGTTCCGGGTCGCGCCGTCCATCACCTCCGCCAGGGTCAGCGAGAGTCGGACCCGGAGGCTTTCGCCCTGGCGTTGACGGTCGCCGCGGCGGCCGCGCTGACCGAAGAGGTCGCCGAACCCTCCGAAGCCTCCGAAGTCACGCATGAAGACCTCGATCGCGTCGGAGAAGTCGAAGCCTGCTGCGCCGAAGCCGCCCGGACCGCCTCGCCCCTTCAGCCCGTCGGCACCGTAGCGATCGTAGACTGCCCGCTTCTCCGAGTCCTTCAGGACCTCGTACGCCTCGGTTACCTCCTTGAACCGCTCCTCGGCGTCCTTCGAGCCGTCGTTGCGGTCCGGATGGTACTTCAGCGCGAGCTTCCGGTAGGCCTTCTTGATCTCGTCGGCGCCGGCGTCACGGCCGACTCCGAGGAGGTCGTAGTAATCCGCCATGGATGTCCAGCAGGGTGTTCAGGGCGTCAGGATGTTCGACACCAGTCGGGAGGTGGTGCCCACGATGGAGATGACCTTCTCGTACGGCATCCGGGTCGGACCGATGACCCCGATCACTCCCTTGAGGTCCCCGACCGCGTACTCGGCCGTGACGAGCGTGAAGTCTGATAGTGCCCGGGCGGTGTTCTCGGTTCCGATCGTGATGGAGAGTCCGCCCTCGTGGTCGCGCCCGATCAGCGCTCCCGCGAGCAGGTCGCGCTTCTCCGTCAGCTCGATCAGCCCCTTCAGGCGTTCCTCCGACGTGAACTCCGGCTGGAGCGCGAGCACGCTGGCGCGCCCGATATGCACGTTCGATTCGTCGGCCTCCGTGGGCCGGAAGAGGTCGCTCCCGGACTGCAGGAAGATGTTGAGGAACTCCCGCGCGTCCGAGGGCACGTCCGAGTCGCGGAGGCGCTCGGGAAGCGAACCCCGGATCTCGGCGAGGGTGTGGCCGGCGAGGCGCTCGTTCATCACCCGCGCCAGTTCGGCCAGCAGCTTCGCCGGCACGCCGCCCGGCAGGTCGACGTAGATGGTGCGTACCACCCCCGACTCGATCGTGGCGATCATCAGGATCTTGTCGGACGAAACCGACACGAAGTCGATCTTCTCGAGTCGCGCGTCGTCGAGTCGCGGCGCGATGGCCAGCCCGAGCTCCAGCGAGAGTACCGAGAGCGCCCGGGTGGCGCGTCGGATGAGCTGCTCGACCGCCGAGAACGCGGACGCCTCGAGCTCCCGGACGAGCGTCTCCTCTTCCGCTCGCGAAAGGTCCGCGGGTTGCATGAGGCGGTCGACGAAGTAGCGGTACGCACGGTCCGTCGGCACGCGGCCCGCGGACGCATGGGGATGGTCGAGATACCCCTTCGCCTCGAGGTCGCTCATGGTGTTCCGCACGGTGGCCGGCGACACGCCGAGTCCGTAGTCACGCGCGATCGTCCGGCTTCCCGCGGGCTCGGCCTTCTCGACGTACGCGCGCACGACGGCCTCGAGCACCTGGAGCTCACGCTCGGACAGGCTTTCGTTGGAGGCGTGGGAGTCGTTGTCGGAAGGCATGTTGCGAAGATCGAGAAATGCGGATTCGAGCGTCAACCCGCCGCGGCGTCGAACTCGAGGGCCAGCGAGTCGAGAAGGAGCCAGCCCTCGGCGGTCAGGCGGACATGGCCGTCGTCGATCGTGGCGAGTCCCCGCCGTGCCCAGCCGGCGGCGGTGTCGCGGGCCGGCTCGGCCCAGGCGTCCAGCGGGAGCCCCCGGTCGGCCCGAAGGCCCGTCCAGATCGCCTCGAGGCGGTCGCCGCCCCGGTCGAGTCGTTCGGTCTCGTCGGTGGGGTCCTCCCCACGGGCGAGCCTGGCCCGGTAGTCCGTCCAGCCGTGGACGTTCCACCATCGAATCGGCGAGACGAAGGAGTGCGCGCCGTTGCCGAGCCCCAGGTACGCCGACCGATCCCAGTAGGCGACGTTGTGGCGCGACTCCGACCCGGGGCGCGCGAAGTTGGACACCTCGTAGTGCCGATACCCGGCCTCGCTCAGCCGTGTGTGGGCCTCGAGGAAGTCCTCGCGGTAGCGCTCGTCGTCGGCCATTCGAACGCGGCCTGCGGCAACACCCCGCCCCAGTCCGGTCCCCGGCTCGGCGGTGAGCCCGTAGAGCGACACATGCGGCACGTCCAGCTCGATGGCTCGGTCGAGGTCTTCCGACCACGACCGCGGAACGGTGCCCGGCAGAGCGAAGATGAGGTCGACGCTGATCTCCTCGAACCCCGCCAGACGAGCCGTCTCGACCGCGCGCACCGCGCCGTCGGCCCCATGCAGCCGTCCCATCCAGCGCAGCGGCCCGGCCTGAAACGACTGGACCCCCAGGCTGAGGCGGTTCACGCCGGCGAGCCGCCAGCCCCGGGCCACCTCGGGCGTCAGGCTCTCGGGGTTGGCCTCCGCCGTCCATTCGATCCCGCTCCCGGAGAGTCGTCGTGGCCCGAGCACGTCCGCCAGGCACCGCATCGCCTCCGGGCCGAGGAGGGACGGCGTGCCGCCCCCCACGTACAGCGTCCGGAGTCGGTCGGCCAGCACGACGCCGCGGTCCTGCCGCAGGGCCAGCTCGGTCGAGATCGCCGACGCCCACTCCGTCGGGTCGCCGCCGCGTCGCACCTCCACCGCGAAGTCGCAGTAGAAGCAGCGCCGCGCGCAGAAGGGGGCGTGCACGTAGACCGACGCGATCGGGGTCGGCGGGACATCGACCGTCTGCGCGACGGCGCGACCTGCCGGCGCGCGGTCCGGCGCGTGGTCCGGCGCGTGGAGCGGACCAAGGGCTCCGTTCACGCGGCCCTCCGGACCCACGACGCACCCGGACCCCGCGCGATCCATCCGCCCACTTCGAGTTCCGCGAGCGCGGCCAGGACGGGGCCCGACCCCGGGAAGGCGTCCCGGAGCGGTGCCCCGCCCTCCGAGCCCGCCGCCCTCCCCTGCCCGGACCACCGACCCGACCAGCGAGCCACGAGCCCGTCCAGGTCGGCCGGGCCTTCCGCGAGAAGGGTCCAGACCGCCGCCGCGACGCTCGACACGGCCACGGGTGCCCCACCTCCGGCCACGCGGCCGTCCGGCGCGTACGCCGACACCACCTCGGCGACGGAGCACACCGGGCGGGCGCCGTCCCTCAGCAGGGCGTGGACCCCGACCGCGGTCGGGGTGTCGATCCGACCGGGCACGCCCCACACGTCGGCCCCCGCCTCGAGGCCCAGCCGCGCGGTGATGAGGGCGCCGCTCCGCTCCGCCGCCTCGACCACGATCACGCCGTCGACCATCCCCGCGATCAGCCGATTGCGTTCCGGGAAGTGGTGGCGCCGCGGTCCGACACCGGGCGCGTACTCCGACCACACGGCACCGTCGCGGAGCAGGTCGACCATCAGTCGCCCATGGCTCGCGGGGTAGGCCCGGTCGAGCCCCCGACCGAGCACCGCGACGCTCCGGCCCCCGGCCTCGAGAGCGCCCCGGTGCGCCGAACCGTCGATGCCGAGGGCCAGGCCCGATACGACCGCGACACCCGCCTCGCCGAGCGCCCGGCCGAGGTCGCGAGCGACCCGTCGCCCGTACTCCGTCGCGCGCCGACTCCCGACGACCGCGACCGCGGGCGCGTCCGGGGGCAGCGGATTCCCGCGGAGGAAGAGGATCGCCGGCGGGTCAGCGAGCGCCCGGAAACGGGCCGGATAGTCCGGGTCGCCCCGGGAGATCACCCGGATGCCGTGGCGTCCGCACTCGGTCAGGATCCGATCGAGCGCCGCAGTGGCCTCGGCCCGGTCCAGCTCCGGCTGCCCGACCTCCCGCACCGCGCGGGTGAGCGCTCCCACCGCGCCTCCCTCGGACCGGATCCATCGGGCCGCCCGGGCCCTGCCGAGCCCCGGAATCGACGCGAGCCGGAGCGTCGTGACGAGGCGGCGGCGCCGCGCGGGATCGCCGTCGGGGTTCAGGGCGTCCACCACTCCTCGTCGTCCTCGTCCTCCGACGGCGCATCCTCCGTCTCGGCCTTCCGTGCGCGCTGCCACAGTCCTTCCACGAGCTCCTCGAGCCCCCGCCGCGTCACCGACGAGATGACGAAGCGCCCCCACGCCTTCGGAGCGTCGACCTCGGGCAGCGGGTCGCCCGCCGGCATCAGATCCGCCTTGCTCAGCACGAGGCAGTGCGGCGTCTCGGCGAGGACCGGCGAGTAGGCTCGAAGCTCGGTTCGAAGGCGATCGTACTCGGCCTGCGGGTCCATCGCGTCGAGCGGCACGAGCAGCGCGAGCGTCCGGGTCCGCTCGATGTGGCGCAGGAACTGGTGCCCGAGGCCCCTGCCCTCGTGCGCCCCCTCGACGATGCCCGGGATGTCGGCGAGCACGAAGGTGCGGAAATCGCCGGCGTCCACGACGCCGAGATTCGGCGTGAGGGTCGTGAACGGATAGTCGGCCACCTTCGGCCTTGCCGCGGACACGGTGGCGAGCAGCGTGGACTTGCCCGCGTTGGGCTCGCCGACGAGCCCGACGTCCGCGATCAGCTTGAGTTCGAGTTCGAGCCGTCGGGACTCGCCCTCGTCGCCGGGCTCCCAGTGACGCGGCGCCTGGCGGGTGGACGTCTTGAATCGCGCGTTGCCGCGACCGCCTCGTCCGCCGCGGGCCACGACCAGCCGGTCGCCGTCCGCCACGACCTCACCGATGAACTCGCCGGAGTCCTCGTCCCGTACGACGGTCCCGGGCGGCACCCGAAGCACCGCGTCGTCGCCGCTCCGACCGGTCCGGTCGTTGCCTTCGCCGTGCCGGCCACGCTCCGCCTTGTAGTGTCGCCGGTAGGAAAGATCGAGGAGCGTGGAGAGGTTTCCGTCGGCCACGAGCACCACGTCGCCGCCGCGCCCGCCGTCGCCACCCGCCGGGCCACCGCGCGGCACGCCCTTCTCGCGGCGAAACGCCTCGGCCCCGCTGCCGCCGGTCCCGGCGACCACCTCGATGGACACGCGATCGACGAACATCAGTCCTCCGAAGCGGTGGCGACGGTATCGCGCACCGTCCGGGCACGCCCCATCGCCTCGGGTGAGGCGAACCGCGCCGCCACGGTGAGCACGCGATCGAGCATGTTGGGCGTGGCACCGCACCGCAGGGCGCCGCGCATGTGGGACCGCAGCTGTACCGGAAGACCCGCCACCGCCAGGATCGCCACGATGCAGCACTCCCTCCGGACGAGGTCCAGACCCGGCCGCGCGAGCACCTTCCCGTACCCCTCGAGCACCATCCAGCGATCGAGCTCGGGCTTCAGGCGTGCGATGTTGGCGCGCAGCGCCTCGTACGCGGTCCCGTAGACGCGCGCGCAGGTCCGCTCGCCGCGTTCGAGCCACACGTCCGGGGGTGCCTCCCGGGGCTCCGGACCACCGGCACCCGCCGCCGCGTCCGACGCCGGGGGCACCGGCAGGCCCGAGACCCGCCGCCACGCCGCGAAGGCGTTGAGCGCGGCCGGGAACCCGAGGAAGAGGTAGCTCTGCAGGATCGCCTCCTCCACCTCGGTCGGGTCGGCGTGGCCCACGGCGGCCCGGAGTGCCGCCTCGATCGCGTCCCCGTCCGAGGCCGCGGTGGCGGCGGAAAGCTCCACGATCGCGGCCAGGCCCGGGTCCCAGTCCACCGTGCGCGCGCCCCCGGCCGAGGTCGTACCCTGGGAGGCCCCCGCGGCCCGTCGCGCGGACACACCGCCAACGAACTCGATCCGACCCACGACGTCGCCGCGCGTATTCGTGACGTCCGGCGCGCGGAACTCCGACAGCGCGGTGACCTCCTCGGGCGTCAGCGCACCGACCGTCTCGAGCACCCCGATCAGCGCCGGCTCGACGGCCCTTCGCGCGCCGTCCTCCACCTTCACCGCGATTCCCCGACCGGTCTCGCGATCGACCGCCCCGTACACGCCCTCGGCGCCGATCTTGGCCACCACGCGGCCGCCCGTAACCTCGGGAAGGCGCGAGCACAGCCGCCCCGTCCCGCCGATCATGAAGGGCTCACGTCCGACCGCGTCGAGGATTCTCCCCGGCCCGTCGGGCTCCGCCGCGACGAATCGCCGGAAGGCGTCGGCGAGGCGCTCGAGCGGCAGTCCATAGCACGGGATCCCGCACCCGTCCACGCCGGTCGGAATGTCCGCGACCGCCACCCCGCTCCATCGCGCGATCTCGGCCGCCATGCGGAGCTGGACGGCGTGGCTCGGCCGGTGGTAGTCCGTCGTGGGCCAGCCATGGTGCGCCGCGAGGGCCAGCATGCCGGCGTGCTTGCCCGAACAGTTGTTGTGGATCGGCCCGAGTTCGACACCCGCTTCGGCCAGCGCGCGCGCCGCGGCGTCGTCCATCGGCCGGTGTGGCCCGCACATCAGCTCGGCTTCCCCGACACCGGCCCGCGTGAGGATCGCGCGGGCTCCGGCGACGTGCGCCGGCTCGGTGTTGTGCGACGCGCAGCAGAGGGCGAGCTCCGCGTCGGACAGCGGGAGCGCGTCCGCGACGCCGTCCTCGACCAGCGGAAGCGCCTGGAACGGCTTCGCCACCGATCGGAGCGTGGTGGGGAAGGCCCGATCGCCCAGAACGAACTCCGTTCCCCCGGGCCCCGCCACGACGGCGTGAACCCTGTGCTCGGACTCCAAGAGGTCTCCGCGGGAGACCCGGATGCGAGCGCTCATGGGGCCGTGCTCCGGTGGTGACGATGCGAGGATTCGGGACCCTCAGATTCGCCCGATCCGCCGGGCGGCGCCATGTCGGGGCGCGTCACTCCGGGAGAGCGATGAGCGAGGTGGTCGACGACGCTCCGCGGAGCCGGTCGAGTGCCGCCTGCAGCTGACGGTCGCGATCGCTCATCCGGAGGAACGCACCCTCCTCGCCGAACGCCTGAAGCGCGATCTCGCGCTCGAGACGGTGACGGATGAAGCGATCCGCGTCGGCCAGGAGCGCGTCTTCAGTGATGCCCAGCCGCCGGGCGCCCGGCTCCGTCACGCCGTCCGCCTTCAGCGCGGCGCGGAGGGTCTCCACCACGGGCTCCTCCAGCACGAAGTCCCGCGGAAGGTCGGGGCGTGCGGTCACATGGTCGACGGCGACGTTGAAGAGCGCGGTGACGAACGCGTTGCCCCGAAGAGAGAGGGCGTCCGCGGCGTGCGCCTCCAGCGTCGTCATTGTGTCGGGAAGAATCCACAGGTCCGGCGTGATTCCGCCGCCACCGAGGATCTCCCGCCCGCCCATCGACGTGAAAGTGGGCCGCTCCCGGTCCTCGTCGGATGGAACGCGCGCGACGTCCGCATCGAGCGTGAGCACGCCGCGGGGGGGTTCGGCCGCCGCGGACCGATCCTTCTCGACGGAGCGACCGACGGGCGTGTACCAGAGCGCGGTCGTCTGACGGAACGCGTTGCCACCCGTCAGCCGGTAGACCGTCTGAACCGAGCCCTTCCCGTAGCTCGGCGCGCCGACCACGAGTGCCCGGTCGTGGTCCTGGAGTGCGCCCGCCACGATCTCGCTCGCGCTGGCGCTCGACTCGTTGACCAGCACCACGACGGGAATGTCGGCGTACGCGTCGGCGGTGCTCGACACGAACGTCTCGTCGGCCCCGAGGGCGCGACCCCGCGTCTCGGCGATCTCGTCGCCGCGATCGAGGAAGAGTTCGGAGATCGCGACGCCGTCCGTCAGGAGGCCACCCGGGTTGCCCCGCAGATCGAGGACGAGCGAGCGGGCGCCGGCCGCCACCAGATCGTCGAGCGCGGTCCGCAGCTCCCCGGTCACCTCCTCGCGGAAGGCCTGGAGCGGCACGTAGCCCACCCCGCCGTCGAGGAGCGTGGCGAAGGGAACGCTCGAGAGCTTGATGTCCTCGCGCACGAGCGTGAACGGGATCGGCTCGTCGATACCGGGGCGCCCGACGAGCACCTCGACCTCGGACCCGGCGCGCCCCCGCAGGATATCGACGGCACGATCGACCGACATGCCTTCGGCGTCCTCGCCATCGACCCGGACGAACCAGTCCCCGGCACGGATGCCCGCTCGGTCGCCCGGCGTGCCCGGAAGGGGCGCGGTGACCGTCACCCAGCCGTTCCGTTCGGTCACCTCGAGCCCCACGCCACCGTACCTGCCTTCGGTCGCGCGAATCGCGAAATCCTGGTACCGCGACGCCGGGATGAACGAGGTGTTGGGGTCGTCGAGTCGCTCGATGAGGCCCTGGATGGCGTTCTCGTAGAGCGCCTCCTCGCCCAGGTCGTCGATGAAGTCGCTCGAGATCCGGTCCACGACCTCCTGGAAGACGCGGACCTGCACGTACACGTTCTGGTCACGCGTGACCCCCTCCTGGAGGAAGAATCCGCCCAGGAGGAACGAGCCGCCGAGAACGGCGATCGGAAGAAGGGTGGCGCGGCGTCGACTCATCGGATTCCGTGGCTTCGGGATGGGCGGCCCGTGTTGGTTCGGTAACCCGCTCAGGTTGCGAAGGTTTCCGGAAACAGGCTCTCGAGAAGCGCCCGCACCCGGTCGTGAACCAGTTCGGCCTCGCCGCGTCCGTCCACCCCGTGCGCGCGGCCGTCCTGCGCCGTCAGCTCGAGGTAACCGGTCCGGACCCGCTCGAGGAACCCGCGCCCCGCGGCCTCGATGCGGTCGGGCGCCTTCCCCTCGGCCTCCTGGCGCCGCGCTCCCTCGTCCACCGGCACGTCGAGCACGAGGTAGGCATCGGGCCGGAGGCCACCGGTCGCGACCTCGTTGAGACGGCGCACATCCTCCAGAGGGATGCCCCGCCCGTATCCCTGGTAGGCGAAGGTCGAGAAGTCGAAGCGGTCCGCGATCACGACCTCCCCTCGCGCGAGCGCCGGGCGGACCACGTCGCGAACGAACGCGGCCCGCGCGCCCAGCATCAGGAACAGCTCCGTCGCGGCGGGGACGTCCAGCTCACGCGCCTCGAGCAGTACGCCCCGGATCGCCTCACCCACCGGCGTCCCGCCCGGCTCCCGGGCGCAGACGTGGGGAACCCCCGCCGCCGTCAGCCACGCGGCGAGCAGTCGGACCTGCGTGCTCTTCCCCGCACCCTCGACGCCCTCGAGGACGATGAAGCGGCTCATGCGGGTGCCGGCATCGAGGTCAGTCGTCGTAGTCGAGCCCGAGGTGGGTGATCTGATCCTCACCCATCATCCAGCGGAGCGTGTTCTTCAGCTTCCAGTGCTGAATGAAGATGTCGTGCTCCGGGTAGAGCCCGGGCTGGGTCTGCGGGGCCTTGAAGTAGAACGAGAGCCACTCCTGGATCCCGCTCATGCCGCAGCGACCCGCGAGATCGAGGAAGAGCGCCAGATCGAGCACGATCGGGGCGGCGAGGATGGAATCGCGGCAGAGGAAGTCGACCTTGATCTGCATCGGATAGCCCAGCCATCCGAAGATGTCGATGTTGTCCCAGCCTTCCTTGTTGTCGCCCCGCGGCGGGTAGTAGTTGATCCGCACCTTGTGGTACAGGTCCTTGTAGAGCTCCGGGTACATCTTCGGCTGCAGGATGTACTCGAGCGCGCCCAGCTTCGACTCCTCCTTCGTCTTGAACGACTCGGGGTCGTCCAGAACCTCACCGTCGCGGTTCCCGAGGATGTTCGTCGAGAACCAGCCGTTCAGCCCGAGCATGCGCGTCTTGAAGCCGGGCGCGAGGATGGTCTTCATGAGGGTCTGGCCCGTCTTGAAGTCCTTCCCGGCGATCGGCACGCCGCGCTCCTTCGCGAGCTGCTCGAGCGCAGGCACGTCCGCCGAGAGGTTCGGTGCACCGTTGGCGTAGGGCACGCCCTCCATGATCGCCGCGTACGCGTAGAGCATCGACGGAGCGATCTGGTCCGAGTTCTCCGCCATCGCCTTCTCGAACGCCTCGATGGATGCGTGCTCGGCCCCGGGACGCAGGAAGATCTCGGTCGAGCCACACCACACCATCACGAGCCGGTCGCATCCGTTCTTCTCGCGGAAGTCCCGGATGTCCTGGCGCAGCTGCTCGGCCAGCTCCTTCTTGTTCGCCGCCTGCTTCACGTTCGGCCCGTTCAGCTTCTTCACGTACTTCGTGTCGAAGGCCGCGGACATCGGCTCGATCGAGGCGAGGAAGTCCCTGATCGGCTCGATGTGCTCGTGCTTGTCGAGGACGCCCGCGTTGAGCGCGCTCTCGTAGCCGTCGTCCGCGATCGGGTCCCACGCGCCGAACACGAGGTTGTCGAGCGGCGTCAGGTCGACGAAGTCCTTGATCTTCGGCGTCCGGCCGTCGGTCCGCTTCCCGAGACGGATCGTCTGCATCTGCGAAACGCTTCCGACGGGGGTGGCATTGCCGCGCCGGATGTTCTCGACGCCCGCGACGAAGGTCGTCGCGACCGCGCCGAACCCCGGAAGGAGGACGCCGAGCTTGCCGGCGGAAGACTGGATCGTGGGTGTATCCTTCACGTGGGACCTCGAGAGTTCGGTGGTACGGCGCCGGGCTCCCGTGGGGTAAGCCGGAGATCGGCACAGACGTTCAAGCTATCTGAATCGGGCGAGGTGCGGGAGTCCGCGCCACACCTCGCGACCGGACCCCGCGGGCACGCGCTCAGGGTGCCAGGATGATCCGGCTGTCCTGCCCTTCCTCGATGCCCTGCGAGATGGTGTGATTCACCTTCTGCAGGACCTTGTCGAAGTTGGTCTGGGCCGCGACGAGCCGCTGGTAGGCGGAGTTCGCCTGCAGCTTCTGGACGGCCGCCTCGTAGGCGTCGGCGTCCGCCTTGTCCGGATCCCGCCCGGCCCGGATCGCCGGCGTGATGCTCGCCTCGAGCTTCTCCAGCTCGCTCCGGAGCTCGGCGATCTCGCGATCGTCGTCGGCTCCCTCGATCGCGCGCTTGAGCGCCTGGTACTCGTCGGTTCGCGCGAGCGCGTTCCCGAGCTGTCTCGCCTGATCCATGATGCCTGACATCGTGTCTCCCTTTCGGAGGTTCGAAGTTCGAGTTCGGTCGTGGGTGACGCGTCCGTCGTGGACGCGTCACTCGTGGCGACGCGTGGCGGTGACGAACCGCTCGCGCCCGGTGTAGTCCTCGTGCACGGTCGCGTTCTCCCACGCACCGTGCGCGTGCAGCGTGTCCCGGATCGACGCGGCCTGGCCGAGTCCGACCTCGAGCGCCAGCAGGCCGCCGGCCTCGAGCGCCCCCGGCGCCTCCCGCACGAGTTCGTGGATCACCTCACGCCCGTCTTCCCCGGCGTAGAGCGCCGTGTCCGGTTCGAAGTCCCGGACCTCGGGGGCGAGGCCGTCCGCCTCGTCGCGCGCGACGTAGGGCGGGTTCGAGACCACGACGTCCACCGTGGCGCCGTCGAGCCCGGCGAGCCCGCGCGCCTCTCGCCAGACGACGCGCTGGTCGGGGTCGTGCACGGCGGCGTTCTCGCGGGCCAGCGCGAGGGCGTCGGCGGAGATGTCGATGCCCCACACCCGCTCGAAGGGTCCTTCGGATGCGAGCGCGAGGGCGATGCACCCGGTGCCGGTGCCGACGTCGGCGGCGCTCAGGGCGCCGCGTCCGCGTGACCAGTCGAGAACGAGCTGCACGAGCAGTTCCGTCTCGGGCCGCGGGACGAGGGCACGCGCGTCCGCCTTCAGTTCGAGGTCGCGGAAGGCGGCCCGGCCGATGACGTGCTGGAGCGGCTCCCGGCGCGCACGGCGCCGGAGGAGCGGGCGGAACCGGTCGAGCTCCTCCGGGACCAGGGGGCGATCGTACTGCAGGTAGAGCTGAAGCCGGCCCACGTCGAGCGCGTGCGCGAGCAGGTGCTCGGCGTCCAGACGTGCCTGCTCGACTCCCTTCCCCTCCAGGTACTCCGTCGACCAGCGGATCAGGCGCAGGACGGTCCAGCGATCGGTGTCCGACGCCGTGGTCACGCTCCCTCCTCCAGGCGCTCGGCCTCTTCCGCCAGACGCAGCGCCCGGATGAACTCGGCGAGGTCACCGTCGATGACCGCATCGAGATTGTACGAGGACAGTCCGATCCGGTGGTCGGTCACGCGGGACTGGGGAAAGTTGTACGTCCGGATCTTCGCCGAGCGGTCCCCCGATCCGATCTGGCTCTTCCGCTCGGCCGCGCGCGCCGCCTTCCGCTCGGCGATCTCGCGATCGAGCAGGCGACTGCGGAGCACCTTGAGCGCCTTCGCCTTGTTCTTGTGCTGCGACTTCTCGTCCTGGCAGCTCACCACGAGGCCGGTGGGGAGGTGCGTGATCCGGACCGCGGAATCGGTCGTGTTCACCGACTGCCCCCCCGGCCCCGACGAGCGGAACACGTCGATGCGGAGGTCGCCGGGGTCGATGTCGACGTCCACGTCCTCGGCCTCCGGGAGGACGGCGACCGAAGCGGCGGAGGTGTGGATCCGACCCTGGCTCTCGGTGGCCGGCACCCGCTGCACGCGGTGAACTCCCGACTCGAACCGGAGGCGTCCGTACGCGCCCGGCCCGCGCACCGTGAAGATCACCTCCTTGAACGCTCCTGGAATGCCCTCGGACACGCTCACCATCTCGACCTTCCACCCGGCCCGCTCGGCGTAGCGCTGGTACATGCGCGCGAGATCGGCGGCGAACAGCCCGGCCTCGTCGCCTCCCGTGCCCGCGCGGATCTCGACCACGGCGGGGCGGTCGTCGAGCGGATCACGGGGCAGCAGAAGCTCACGGAGCTGCTCCGCCATCGGCTCCACCTTCGCGTCGAGCTCGGCCAGTTCGGCCTGCGCGAGTTCCCGCATGTCGTCGTCGTCGGTCGACTCGACGATCTCGTGCGCCCCGTCGCGCTCCTCCAGGAGCTTCCGGAAGGCGCGTCCGGCGGTAACCACCTCGTCCAGGTGGGTCCGCGCCCGCCCCAGCTCGCGCAGCTGGTCGGGATCCGAAAGCACGGCGGGGTCCGCGAGCTGCTCGTCGAGGTCACCGAATCGCTTCTCCGCCTCGTCGAGGCGCTCGAGCAGCTTCGGATCGATCCCGTCGACGGTCATGCTCACGGACCCCGCGGTGCCAGATCGGGCCGGACGAGAGGCCGTGGAGACGGCCTCCGCGTCAGGCCTCCGCCGTCTCGGCGGTCTTCTCGGCCTCGGCGGCCTCGTCGGCGGCGTCCGCCGTCTTCGCGCCGGCCGTCCCGTACTTGCGGTTGAACCGCTCGACGCGACCCGCCGTGTCCACGAGGCGCTGCTTGCCCGTGTAGAACGGATGGCAGACCGAACAGACCTCGACGTGAAGCTCGGGCCGCGTGGACCGGGTCTGGATCCGGTGGCCGCACCCGCAGATGATCGTCGCGTCCACGTACTCGGGGTGGATGCCCTGCTTCATGATTCCCTCTCCCGTCGGAATCGAAACGGGCCGCGGACCTGTCGTGCAGGCACCGGAGCCCGAAGGAACGCCCCCTGCCGGGATGGCGCGCTGATTTCGTAGCCTCGAAAGCTACAAAAGGCGTCAAGCCCGATCAACGGGACCGGACGCCGGCGGCGCGAGGGCGGCGCGGGCGAGCGCCCCGGCGAGGCCGAGCTGGATGGGGAGCGTGAGCGCGAGCAGCTCGAGGTTCGCCTGCGAGAAGAACGGCAGCACCTTGAGCAGCAGCCCGAGGAGCGCGAGCGCCGACAGCCAGCGCGCGAGGCGGATGGTCGTCTCGCCGGGTCGTCGGCCGACGACCAGTGGGATCACGAGGGCGGCCAGGGCGAAGTGGAGCGGCGTGGCCTGAAGCACGCCCTCGTTCCACGCGGCGGAATCGTGGTCGGTGAAGAACCAGAGGCCGAGCATCACCGTGCCGGCCACCCCGAGGAACGCCGAGGTCACGAAGCCGACCATGCCGAGGAAGACCCGCCCGGCCGCCGCGCGCCGGGCCCACCCACCGAGCAGCATCAGACCGGCACCCAGGGCGAGTCCGACGAGCGCGGCGGGCAGCAGCCATGCCGGCTTCCGCGCCGGCGGGAGCTCACCGGCGTCCGACAGCAGCCGCTCCCCCACCACGAGTGGCCGCATCCCGCCCGCGCCGTCCGGAACCCGGGCCGCGCGCACGACGTCGCGGAGCTTGAGCGGGAGGAAGGTCTCCTCCCACCGGTCGATGGCGCGGTCGGCCGGCTGGCCGAAGGCGATGTGGATGCCGTAGTAGGCCCAGGGCTGGCCCTGAAGCAGGCGGAGCGTGTGCCACCGCCACGATCGGTCGGTGGTCTCGCCGTCGACCACCGCGAAGAGCGCGCCGCCGAGCACGCCGTCCTGATCGAGCATGTCCCGCACGCGTGTCGAACAGTTGTCGTCGTAGTAGTCGTAGATGTACTCGCCGAAACTGTCGTCCCAGTTCGCGACCATCGCCGCCACCAGGTCGGTCTCCTGGGTGGGCGTGAGCGCGAGCTCGTCCGCCCACACGGTGCGCGACCGGTAGAGGGCCAGCTTCTCCTCCAGCGACGTCACGTCCATCCGGTAGAGCATTTCGCCGCGGATGAGCCGCGCCACGAAGTTCACCTGCTGGAAGCTGAACACGCCCCACTCGAAGAACGTGTTCGTCCCCGTCAGGTGGTCCTCCACCCAGATCCCATTGTGCCCGAAGCGCTCCCACACCGCCTCGCCCGGCGACATGGTGACGAGGTGGATGGTGTATCGATCGAACCCGGGAGCCTGGGCGGTCGCGGTCCCGGGTGACGACGCGAGGAGTGTGACGCCGGCGGCCAGAGCGGCCGCCCTGAGAAGCCCGCGAGGCGGTCTAGAGATCGACACTCCGGTTCTCCGCCGCCGAGACGTACGCGGCCTCGAGGATCTCGAGGTGGCGGATCTGCTCCGGGTGACGGATGCGGGGGCCGAACCCGCGGACGGAACGGAGAAAGTGGTCGTGCTCCCGACGCTGCGCGTTCAGGAACCGGTTGCCCTTCCGCTTGCCGTGCGACTGATCCGGTGTGACGTCCATGGGGCGACCGCCGACGCAGTGGAAGAGCTCCAGCGGCTCGATCTGCCCGGATCCCTCGGTGCCGAGGACGCGGGCGTAGTGACGGTCCTCGGAGGCGTAGAGCGACCAGCTGACCTCCAGCGAGAGCGCCGCGCCGGACGGCGTCTTCATCATGAGCGAGGCGGCGTCCTCGGGGGTCTCGGTATCGCTGGATCGGACGGCGTACACCGAGGCGATCTCCGGATCGTCGAGGATCCACATGAGGAGGTCGAGCGCGCGCAGACCGAGGTCGGCCAGCGCACCCGCGGCGAGCGTGTCGCCGCTCGAGCGCCAGAAGTTGCGCCGGCGGAGCGTCGACCGATTCATCCAGGCAACTCGGGCCGCGTACATCTGCCCCGCCCGACCCTCGTGGACGAAGGCGCGGATCGCCGACACGTCCGGACGGAAACGATGCCCGAATCCGACTCCGAGATTCAGGTCGCGTTCGTCGGCCAGCTCGAGCAGGGCACGCGCGTCGGCGGACGACATCGCGAGCGGGCTCTCCGTGAGGACGTGCTTCCCGGCCTCGAGCGCGCGCCGGGTGAGTTCCGCGTGGAGGTGGTTCGGCGTGTGGATGAGTACGGCGTCGATGGACGGGTCGCCGAAGAGCGCGTCGTCGTCCACCAGGTTCGGGATCGAAAAGCGGGCCCCCAACGCGCGGAGCTTGACCCCGTCGGGGTCGGCGAAGGCATGGATCTCGACATCCGAGCGGTCCGACAGCAGCGGCAGATGGACCAGCTGAGCCATGGCGCCGCCACCGACGACACCGATGCGGATGGGATCACCTGAACTCATCGACCTCGCTCTTCTCCCGTGGCGGGTTCGGACAGGTACAACGTGATGCCGGCCCGGACCTCCGGATAGCGGAGATCCGCCTGCAGCTCGTAGCGCGCCTCCGTGAAGACGCGGAATCGATCCGTCGCCAGATACTCCACACCGCCGTGAACGTTTATCCCGGCCGAGAAGGAGTCGATGAGGTCCTCGACGAAGGTCCCGTCGATCCCGGGCCCCGACCCGTTGGTCACGTGCGCCGAGAAGCCGGCCCCGGCGTAGGTGAGGAAGTCGAACGGCACCGCCCACACGAAGTGGGCGTCGAGCCCGATCACGAAGTCGGACCAGTCGATCGCGCCGAGGTCGACGTCCGCCGAGACCGGGGGATCCTGCTGGAGCAGCAGCTCCTCGACACGCGTCTCGAGATCCGCGACCTCTCCGCCCTCCATCGTGGACGACCAGTATCCGACGTGGGGCATGATGCGGACGCCCGGGCCCGCATAGCCGAGGTCGGCGCGGATCCCGAACGTCGCCGTCGACTCCACCCGGGTCGGCCAGTTTCCACCCACCCAGGCGCCGAGCCCGCGGAAGGAGAGCTGGTCGTAGTCGTAGTCGGCGAGTCCCTGCGCCTCCGCGGTGCCCGCGGTGGCCGCGAGCAGCGTCACCGCCGCACACACCGTCGTCACATGCCGCCCAGACAGGCGCCGCAGTCCGGCGCCTCCGTTCCCGAACCGCTTCGTCATTCCACCACCCTCCCGATCAGGTCGTAATCCTCGGCCTCCATGATCTCCACCCGCACCATCTCGCCCGGCTGCGTCGCGGCACCCGGCACCAGATGGGTCACGCCGTCCACGTCGACGGCCTGCGCCTCCGTGCGCGCCACGCCGACGAACCCGTGCTCGTCCTCGTCGAACACGCTGTCCACGATGGCCGTCACCGTCTGCCCGATGCGATCCTCGTTGAGTTCGTACGAGATCGATCGCTGCACGTCCATCAGGCGTTCGAGCCGCTCGCGGGCCAGCGACTCGGGCACGGTGTTCTCCATCTCCGCGGCACGCGTGCCCTCCTCCACCGAGTAGGCGAACGCGCCGACGCGGTCGAACCGCATCTCCTCGACCAGGGCGATCAGCTCCTCGAAGTCCTCCTCCGTCTCGCCGGGAAACCCGACGATGACCGTCGTGCGGAGGGTCAGGTCCGGGATCGCCTCACGGAGCCAGCCCACCCGCTCGCGGATCGTGCTCCGCCGCTCGGGACGCCGCATCGCCGTCAGGATCCGGTCGCTGCCGTGCTGGAGCGGCATGTCCAGGTAGGGCACGATCCGCGGGCCGTGGGTGCGGGCTCCCCCCTCGGCGATGAGGTCGACGATCTCGCGGGTGGTGCCCGACGGATACATGTAGAAGAGCCGGTACCAGTCGATGCTCGTCCGGTCGAGGAGCGCCCGGAGCAGGTCCGGTAGCAGGGGCGCGGCGCGGTCGCGCCGTCGGAGGTCCCGCCCGTACCACGTCGTGTCCTGGGAGATGACGTTGATCTCGCGGACGCCGCTCGCCGCCAGACCCTGCGCCTCGAGCACGAGTTCCTCCAGCGGATGCGACCGATGCAGCCCGCGCATGAGGGGGATCGCGCAGAAGGCGCAGGTGTGGTCGCAGCCCTCGCTGATCTTCAGGAACGACGTGTGCACACCCTCGGTCGACAGGATCCGGAGGGGCCGCTCCATCGTCGATACAGCCTCCTCCGGCGGCAGGAGTTCGCGCGACCGGAGCTCGGGGACGAGTCCCTGCAGGTCCGTCAGCCCCATGAAGAGGTCCACCTCGGGGATCTCGGCCGCGAGTTCGTCCTTGTACCGCTGCACCATGCAGCCCACCGCGACGACCGCCTTCACCCCGCCGGACTCCTTGAGGTCGCACGCAGCGAGGATCGTCTCGATCGACTGTTCCTTCGCGGCCTCGATGAAGCCGCAGGTGTTCACGATGACCACGTCGGCCGCGTCGACGTCGGCCGACACGTGCGCGCCGTTCCCCACGAGCGCCGCCATCATGCGCTCCGAGTCGACGGTGTTCTTGTCGCACCCCAGCGTGACGAGCGCGATGCGCGGACCGTCGGCGGGCCCGGCCTCACCGAGGTCGCGGTGCATGGGCAGCACATGGGGCGAAACGTCGGGGCGCACGGGCTCCGACGTGACCGGGAAGACCGGGAGCTGCCGGGATGTCACGGAGTGCGGCCCCGGGGATCGACGATCGAGACGCCCTCCGGCACCTCGAACACGAAGGTGCCGGCGGGGATCGCGGGATCGAGCCTGAGGTCGTGGAGCGTGACCGTCCGGACGTTGCCGCTCTCTTCCTCGATGGATATGCGGCGGATCAGATCCGTCTCCGGGTCGATCCAGGCGGTCGCTCCCACGTAGCCGCGCGATTCGCGCGGAACGAGCTCCACGACGACCGTGGCCACGCCCCCGATTTCCTCGGTCGATCCCCCCGAGATCTCGTAGCGCTCGAGCGGGTCGCTCAGGAACTCGCGATAGAAGTCGAACGCCCCGCCGCGCGTCGGGTCGAGGGGCAGCCGGATGACCGTTTCCGGGTTGATCGACCGGTTCCAGACCCAGACGTGCCGGCCGTCGACCACGATCCGGTCGCCCGCGGGTTCTGAGAAGGCCATCTCGAACAGGTTCGGGCTGCGCTGGCACAGTCGCCCGGCGCTGCGCGTCTCGCGGCCGAGCACGCCCGCCACGAGCGACTGCCGGAAGTCCGCGCACAGCGACGAGAACTGGGTGTAGCGCTGGGCGGCCGCGGCCACGGCCTCGCGGGCGGCGGGCGGGTCGGCGGCGGCGGCCTGGGCGAGGAGCGGGGCGGCGCTCACGAGCACCGCCAGCGCGGTCGCCCAGGCGCCCCCGACGACGCGGGACGGGAAGGCCGCGGAGAGTGCTGCGGCGTCGGGCACGATTCGGTGTCTGGCCATGCGGGATGTACGCCCGTCGGGGCGCCGCCGTTCCTCCGCCGGTGCCCGGCCGCGCAGCGACTCCTGGCCCATCAGGTGCCGGGAAAGAGCTGGTCCAGCTCGTCCATGGTGACGAGCACCTCCCGGGGCTTGGAGCCGTCGGGCGGCCCCACGACACCCGCCTCTTCCAGCTGGTCGGTGATGCGCGCGGCCCGTCCGTACCCGATGCTGAGCTTCCGCTGGAGCAGCGAGGTCGAACCGCCCCCGTTGGCGATGCACACCTCCGCGGCGGCGCGGAACAGTTCGTCCCACTCGGTCGCGATCGCTTCCTGCACCGCGCCGGCCTCGGCCATCTGGTGGCTCTGCAGCTCCTCCAGGATGTCGGTCTCCTCGAGCGCCTGCTTGAGCTCGAGGGCGCTGCGCTGGTCGGCCATCATGCGGTACCAGCCGAGCAGCCGGTCGGTGTCCTCGGTGGAGAGGTACGCGCCCTGGATGCGCACGCCGTCGTTCTGCCCCGGCGGCAGGAAGAGCATGTCGCCGTTGCCCAGCAGCGCCTCGGCGCCGTTCTGGTCGAGGATCGTCCGCGAGTCGGTCTTGGACGCGACCCGGAACGCGATCCGGGTCGGGAAGTTGGCCTTGATGAGCCCGGTCACGACGTTCACCGACGGACGCTGGGTGGCGACGATCAGGTGGATGCCGATGGCTCGGGCCTTCTGGGCGAGCTGCGCGAGCGGCTTCTCGACGTCGTTCTGCACCTGCATCATGAGATCGGCCAGCTCGTCGATGATCACCACGATGTACGGCAGCGGTCCGTCGCCGTAGATGTGACGGTCGGGATCGCCTTCGTCGCCCTCCGGTTCCGGACGGCGCATCGTGAGTCCGCCCCGGACCCGCTGATTGAACTCCGCGATCGAGCGGACGCCGTTGACGCTCAGAAGCTGGTAGCGACGCTCCATCTCCATCACCGCCCACTTGAGCACGCCGGCGGCGTCCTGCGGGTCGGTGATCACCGGATGACGGAGGTGCGGAAGATCGGCGTAGGCGGAGAGCTCGACCATCTTCGGGTCGACCATCAGCAACCGTAGCGTCTCCGGCGTGTGCTTGTAGATCAGCGAGGTGATGATCGTGTTGTTGCAGACCGACTTTCCCGAGCCGGTGGCACCCGCGATCAGCACGTGCGGCATCTTGGCGAGGTCGGCCACGTAGCAGCGCCCGGTCAGGTCCTTGCCGAGCGCCAGCGGCAGCGTGCCCTTGGCCTTCCGGTACTCCGTCGACTCGAGGATCTCTCGGAGGAAGACCATCTGGGGCTGCGGGTTCGGGATCTCGACCCCGACGGCCCCCTTCCCCGGAATCGGCGCCACGATGCGGATGCTGGGGGCCTTCATCGCGAGTGCGAGGTCCGCCTCGAGATTCGCGATCTTGTTGACCTTCACGCCCGGGGCCGGGATCACCTCGAACTGGGTGACCATCGGACCCGTGGTCCGTCCGCCGAGTTCGCTCTCGACCTTGAAGGTCCGGAGCTTCTCGACGAGCACCTCTCCGAGGCGGTCGAGGTCGGCCTCCATCTTCGCGCGATCCTCCGACTGCTCCCACGTGAGGAGCTCGTCGGCGGGGAGCTCGCCCCCTTCGAGGTCGCGCGGATCCGCAGGGTCGGGAAGCAGCTCGTCGGCCGTCCGGACCGGCTTCGGCTCGGGCGGAGCGATCGGCTCCGGATCGGGCTCGGCGTCGCCGATCCCGCCGACGACTCCATCCACGGGCCCTTCGCCGGCGCCGATCGCGCCCTCGGGCTCCTCGTCGCCCGTCTCCGGGCCGGTCCATTCCTCGTCCGGAAGCTCCTCGGCGAGTGCGGCGGCCCGTTCGGCCTCCTCGCGGGCCCGCCGCTCCCGCTCCTCCTGCCACGTCTCGATCCGGTCGCTGGCGGCCTCGACGCCACGCTGCGCCAGCCGACCGCCCCCGACGAGCCCGGCCACCACCGTCCGCACCGGATTCCAGCCGATGGTCCCGACCGAGAGCGCCACCAGCGCCGTGACCTCGACGATCGTGGCGCCCAGGCCCCCGATCGACCCGACGAGCGGCTCGGCGACCAGTCGGCCGACCCACCCGCCGGCGTCGGGCCCGATCCAGACCGCGAATCCGACGGGGAGGAGGACCGCCAGGCCACCGACGAACGCGAGCGTTCGAACGCTCGCGAACCGCTCCAGCCACCCCGCGGTCCGGAGCCCGGAAAGGGCGAGCAGGACGGGCGCCAGCGGCGCCGCGCCCCCGATCGCGCCGCGCAGCAGGCCCCCCACGAACGTGCCGAGGGGTCCCACGAGGTTGTCGCTCGGGAAGCGGTCACCGGCGCCGAACCACGAGGGCGGCGTGAGGGCGAGAGCGACGAAGAGCGCGAGCGCGAGAAGCCCCACGCCGAGGATGTCCCGCTGCTGCTCGGGGGTGAAGAGCGCGTCGCTGGACGACGAGCCGCGCTTCTTCCCGGACCCGCGCGTTCCGGACCCGCGCTTCCTGGACCCGCCCCCGCGGGCCATCAGCCGCCTCCGACGACGACGACCCGATCGCGCATCTCGGGCACGAGGTCGACGACGTCCCGCTGGGCGCACCAGCGCACGTCGGCCTCGAGCCCGAGCCCGATCAGGCCCTGCCCCGCCGACGTCCCCGCCAGGAACTCCGGGTCCACCCGCCAGCGGCTTGCGAGCACGTACGCGGCCCGGGCGCCGTCGTCGAAGGCGTGCCGACCGGGCCCGCCGAGCGCGGACACGAGCGCCCCCGCGCACACCGCGTCCTCGAGCGCGAAGGCGTCCTCGCTCCCGGCACAGACCACCAGGACGTCGGCGGCGTCGTGAAGCGCGGCCGCCGTTGCCGCGATGTTGGCGAAGCAGGTCGCGACGACGCGGTCGGCCTCCGCGACGGCCAGAAGCGCCGGTGTGCCGTTCGTGGTGTCCATGACGACGCGCTTTCCGTCGACGAGTTCGGGCGTGAATTCCCCCGGTGAGTTCCCGAGGTCGTAGCCCTCGATGCGCGCGCCCTTCCGTTCACCACAGAGGAGCGTGTCGTCGCGACCCAGCGACTGCACCAGCCGGAGCGCCTCCTCGGTGCTCGCGACGGGGTAGATCCCCCGTGCTCCCGCCGCGAGTGCGGCGGTCACGGTGGAGGTGGCCCGGAGCACGTCGATCACCACGGCCGTGGCTCCTCCGAGTTCGGCCGGATCGACCTCCGGCACCGTGAACCGGACGCGGACCCTCATGAGTCGTCGGCGGCCTCCGCTCGGCGCTTCATGAAGCGCTCGATGAAGTGCGTGTCGACGTCGCCCGCCACGAAGTCGTCGTCGCGAACGATCTCGGCGAGGAAATCGCGCGTGGTGTGCACCCCTTCGATCACCATGTGCGCCAGCGCGTTCCGAGCGCGCGAGAGCGCCTCGTCCCGCGAGTTTCCGCTCACGATGAGCTTCCCGAGGAGCGAATCGTAGTACGGCGGGACCATGTAGCCGTCGTAGATGTGCGTGTCGGTACGCACGCCCGGACCGCCGGCCGCGTGGAAGGTCGTGATCCGTCCGGGCGACGGGGCGAAGTTGCGCTCGGGATCCTCGGCGTTGATGCGGAACTCGATGGCGTGGCCCCGGAGCTTCACGTCGCCGGGGAACGACAGCGGCTCGCCGGCCGCCACGCGGACCTGCTCCTTCACCAGATCGAGCCCGGTCGTGACCTCGGTCACCGGATGCTCCACCTGGATCCGGGTGTTCATCTCGATGAAGTAGAAGGAGCCGTCCTCGTCGAGCAGGAACTCGACCGTGCCGGCCCCGACGTAGTCGATGGCCTTCGCGGCCTTCACCGCGGCCTCGCCCATCGCCTCTCGCAGGTCCTCGTCGAGCGCCGGGGACGGAGCTTCCTCGATGAGCTTCTGGTGGCGGCGCTGGATCGAGCAGTCCCGCTCGCCGAGGTGCATCACGCGCCCGTGCGTGTCACCGAAGACCTGGAACTCGACGTGGCGCGGCTTGAGGATGCAGCGCTCGAGATAGACCGCGGGGTCGTCGAACGCCGCCTGCGCCTCGTTCTGGGCCGCCTGCAGAAGCTTCGGGAACGTCTCCGCGTCGTGGGCGATCCGCATGCCCTTCCCACCCCCGCCGGCCGAGGCCTTGATCATGATCGGGAAGCCGATCTCACTCGCGGCGGCCACCGCCTCGGCCGGGTCGGTCACGACCCCTTCGGTGCCCGGCACGGTCGGCACCCCGACGCGCATCATGGTCTCGCGGGCGGTCGCCTTGTCGCCCATCGACCGGATCTGATCCGGGGTCGGGCCGATGAAGGTGATCCCCGAGCGCGAGCAGATCTCGCTGAACTCGGCATTCTCGGCCAGGAAGCCGTAGCCGGGATGGATCGCGTCGGCGCCGGTCACCTCCGCCGCGGCGATGATCCGCGGAACGTTGAGGTAACTCTCGCGGCTGGGCGCCGGGCCGATGCAGACGTCCTCGTCGGCGAACCGCACGTGCAGCGACTCACGGTCGGCCTCGGAGTACACGGCGACGGTCTGGATCCCGAGCTCGTGGCAGGCGCGGATGATCCGCAGCGCGATCTCGCCCCGATTGGCGATCAGAACCTTTTCGAACACGTCGTCACTCCCCGTCGCGAAGGCACACCCGTCGGCACGCCGGGCTCACCGGGCCACGCCGGCCCGTCCGGACCCGGCAGCGTGGGCTCAGGACGGATCGATGCGGAAGAGAACCTGCCCGTACTCGACCGGCTCGGCGTTGTCCACGCAGATCTCGGCGACGGTGCCGGAAAGCTCGGCCTCGAGCTCATTCATGAGCTTCATCGCCTCGATGATGCAGAGCGTCGCACCCTCGGCCACGCTGTCGCCCACGTCCACGTACGGCGGCGCATCCGGCGCCGGCGCTCGGTAGAAGGTGCCGACCATCGGCGACGTGACATCGACGAGGTGCGAGTCGGCCGGCGGCGGGGCCTCGGCCGCTCCGGACGAAGCACCGCCACCGGACGAAGCGACGGCCGGAGCCGGCGCGGCGGGAGCCGCGGCGGCCTGGACGGGAGCCGCGCCGACCGTCACGGTCTGCTCGGGCGTCTTCGAAAGACGGACGCGCGTCCCGCCTCGCTCGAGCTCGATGGAGTCGAGGCTGCTCTCGTCGATGGCGGTGATGAGCCGCTCGAGGAATTCGAGGTCGATCATTCGGAGACCCGGCTGAGGTACTTGTCTTCGGTGCGATCGACGCGGATCACCTCCCCCTCTTCGACGAAGAGCGGGACGTTCACCACGGCACCCGTCTCGAGCGTGGCCGGCTTCGTGCCCCCCTGCGCGGTGTCGCCGCGTACGCCCGGGTCCGTCTCGACCACCTCGAGCTCGACGAACTGAGGCAGGTCCACCGAGATCACCGTCCCGTCGTGAACCAGCCCCTCGCACTCCATGTTCTCCTTGAGGTACCGGAGCTGCTCCTCGCCGATCACCTCCCCCGAGAGCGGGACCATCTCGAAGGTTTCGGCGTCCATGAAGAAGAAGAGCTGACCGTCGGTGTAGCTGTAGTTCACCTTGCGGCGCTCGAGCCGGACCGTGGTCACCTTCTCACCCGACCGGAACGTCTTCTCGACGACCGCGCCGGTGAGGATGTTCTTCAGTTTGGTCCGCACGAACGCGCCGCCCTTCCCGGGCTTGACGTGCTGGAAGTAGGTGATGCTCCAGAGATCCCCGTCGATGTCGAGGGTGAGCCCGTTACGGAAGTCGGAAGTGCTTGCCATGTAATAGGTAAGGCGGAAGCCGATCAGGTCGCCGTGAGGTGGCTGTGGAGTCCACGCAAGCCAAGAAGATAGCTCTCCACCCCGAATCCATAAACCACGCCGATGGCCAGGTCGGAGAGGTAGGAGTGCTTCCTGAACTCCTCGCGGGCGGAGACGTTCGAGAGGTGCACCTCCACGAAGGGGAGTCCGGTGGCGGCAAGGGAATCCCGAAGCGCGACGCTGGTGTGGGTCCAGGCGGCCGGGTTGATCACGATCCCGTCCACGGCCGCGGGCAGGGTCGCGACGTGATCGAGGAAGGCACCCTCGAAGTTCGACTGGAAGGGCGCGACCTCGGCGCCGAGCTCGCGACCCAGCTCCACGACTCGCGCGTCGATCTCGGCCAGCGTGAGGGATCCGTAGATTTCGGGCTCCCTCGCCCCGAGGCGATCGAGATTCGGGCCGTGCAGGAGCGCGATTCTCACGAGCCGGACGTCTCTCCGGGCGAGGATGGGGAGCGCGAGAGCAGGCCGCCGAGGTAGTCCGCGATCGACGCGTCCGGCTCCGGCCCGTCCTCGTCGGACGCGTCCCCGGGCGCCCCCTGCGCCACGTCGTCCGTGCTCGCACCCGCATCCGCGGCCGCGAACGGCTCCTCCCCGCGGTGCCCGTCGCCGGTCCACGCGAACGGCGTGGGCGTGTCGGGATCGGGATCCGGTCGCGAGAGGCGGTGGTCGACTTCGTGGTCGTCGACGTCCTCAGAGCCCGCGTGCGACCCGTCCGCCTCCGGTTCGAACGCCTCCACCTCCGCCGCCTCCGCCGTCTCGGCCTCGACCATCGGTGAGCCGTCCGCCGCCTCGGAGAGTTCGCGCAGGCGGTCCTGGAGCACCGGATCGTGCGGCGTCCGTGCCACGAGTTCCTCGTACATCTCGGCCGCGCGAGCCCGCTGGCCCTGTGACGCGAGCAGCTCCGCCAGCGTGCGCGTCACGACCCGACCCTCGATGATCGGCGGGTCGCGGGTGGGCTCCGATCGAGCGTCCGACTCCGACCCCGCCGCCGAGTCCAGCTCCGGCTCCAGCTCCGGCTCCGCGTCGTCGCCGAGGGCGGACTCCGGCTCGAACTCCGGCACGGCCGTAACCGGCCCGTCGGGAGCGAGATCGGCGATCGAGACCACGCCGGCGTACGGGTCGGCCTCAGCGTCGGCACTGAGGTCGGCGTCGGCGTCGGGCGCCAGATCGTGCTCGACCGCCGCGGCGACCTGCGGTGCCAGCTCCGCGATCGACACGAGGTCGGCGTCGGGCTCCTGCCCGCCCGCGGTCGGATCGAGTGCACGCGCCCGGAGGATGAGCTCCGCGCCGACGGGCTCACCGCGGGCCACGAGCATGCGCCCGAGGGCCAGCAGGGCCTCGGCGTTGTCGGGGTCGAGCCGCCGCGCGGCCGCCCACGTCTCCTCGGCCTCGTCGAGGTTGCCCCGCGCGGCAAGGACCCGGCCCATCAGGACGTGCGCGGCCACGAAGTCGGGGTGTCGGGTCAGCCCCTCCCTGAGCATGTCGGCCGCGGCGTCGAACTCGCCGCTGCGGAAGTGCGCGTCGGCGAGCGGCAGGAACACCCGGTCGCGGGGGTCGCGCTCGGATCCCTCGAGGGTCTCGAGGTGTCGAATTTCCTGCTGGAGCGCGTCTGACACCGGCGATGCCTTGGTCGAATCCGGATGGGTCGGGGCAGAGTCGGGGAAGATAGGCGGCCCCGGAAACCAGTGTCAACGCGGCGTATCGGGGCGAGAATCGGTTGAGAGCCCCCCCGCGCACGGTTAGCTTTTCAGGCTACCCGACCCGCCCCCGTCGCACGCGTCGACGCCGGCGAGTCACAACATGGATTCGAGCGGTTTCGCACGACCCCGAGGAGCAGTGCCCATGCTGGTTATGGCGCAGATGAGGAGGAACACGAAGATCATCATGATCGCGACGGCGCTCGCCTTCGCGGCCCTGATGCTGTTCGAGTGGGGCATGGACGCCAGCGGCCAGAGTGGCGCCAGCGGCGGCGAGGTCGGCAAGGTCAACGGGACGTCCGTCCCCGCGAACCAGTACAACCTCGCCTACCAGAACCTCTACCAGCAGGCGCAGCAGCAGAACGGGGACATCCCGCTCACGTCGCTCCAGATCAAGCAGCTCGAGGATCAGGCGTTCAACGAGCTGGTGACGCAGATCCTCATCGAGCAGGAGCTCGATCGTCGGGGCATCCGCGTGACCGACCAGGAGGTTCGTCAGGCCGCGCAGTTCAGCCCGCCACCGCAGTTCATGGGCGAGCCCGCGCTCATGACGGACGGGCAGTTCGACCTCCAGAAGTACCAGCAGTTCCTCGCCGCGCAGCCGGAGGCGTTCCTGCTCCAGCTCGAGGCCTACTACCGGGACGTGATCCCGCGTTCGAAGCTCCTCCGTCAGGTCTCCGCGGGCGTCTACGTTACCGACCAGGAGCTCTGGCGGCGGTGGCAGGACCAGCAGGAAACGGTCCAGGTGCGCTACATCCCCCTCGATCCGGAATCGCGGATCCCCGACGAGGAGATCCCGGTCACGGACGCCGAGATTCGCGAGTACTGGGAGCAGAACCAGGCGGAGTTCGAGCAGGCCGCCCGAGCCCGCGTGCTCGCCACGGTGCTCGACAAGACGCCCACCCCGGCGGACACGGCGGCGCAGTATCAGTTCGCGGTCGACATCCTCGAGTCGATCCGCGCCGGGGACGAGACCTTCGAGGAGGCCGCGGAGTCCGAGTCCACGGACGAGGTGTCCGCGGCCCAGGGCGGTTCCCTCGGGACCTTCCGGCCCGGAACGATGGTGGCGCCGTTCGACTCTGCGGTCTTCGCGGGTCCGGTGGGTGAGCCGTTCGGCCCGGTGATCACGCAGTTCGGGAATCACCTGATCGAAGTCACCGAGCGCTTCGGGCAGGATTCGGCGTCCGCCCGTCACATCCTGATCCCGCACGCCCGAACCGACGACTCCGAGCTCCGGCTGCTCACGATGGCCGACTCGCTCGAGGAGCTCGGCGAGACGCTTCCGCTCACGGAGGCCGCCGCGCAGCTCGGGCTCGCGACCACCGAGCTCGACGTGACCCTCGAGCTCGCCGTCCTGAGCGGCGCCGGCGACGTGTCCGAAGGCGCCGACTGGGCGCTGGAGGAGGCCGAGGTCGGAGACGTGAGCCCCGTATTCGAGACCGGCACGGCGTTCTACGCGGTGGAACTCGTCCGTACCACCCCGGCCGGCGTCATGCCGCTCGAGATCGCGCGCGTCTCGATCGAGAACGAGCTGCGGTTCGCCAAGAAGCAGGCACGCGCGGAGGAGGAGGGCCGGGCCATCGTGGAGCGGATCCGTGGCGGCGAGCCGCTCCCGAACGTCGCGGACGAGCTGGGCTACGACGTGCGGACCGCGGGGCCGTTCTCCCGGGTGGACTTCGCGGCGGGCCTGGGTCGCCAGAACGCGGCCATCGGTGCCGCCTTCGGGATCGAGCCCGGCGAGATCACGGACGTGGTCTCGATCGCCAACAACTCCTTCATCATCGAGGTCCTCGCGCGGACCCCCGCCGACAGCACCGCCTGGGAGGCACAGAAGCTGTTCCAGCGGGAGCAGCTCACCCGGTCGCTGGGTCAGGACCGGCTCAACGCCTGGATCGAGGGACTTCGCGAGCGGGCCGACATCGAGGACCTCCGGGCCGCGCTCGAGGACCTCCAGGAGAACATGCCCGAGCCCGGGTACGGTTCGATGGGAAGCGGCGGCGGCTTCGGATTCTGACGCCACGCCGGACCGGCCCGCAGGGCACCGGCCGAACGACCGAGGGGGCGACCGGAATCCCGGTCGCCCCCTCGTCACATCCCGTCCGGTCGTCCGGCGCCGGGCTCTACTGGGGGTCGTCTCCGCCCGGTGACGTCGTGAGCCGCCGCGGTTCCGCATGCGCCTCCGACTCGTCGGACCGCGCACCCGGCCCGGCAGGCGGCGGCGTGTGGAGGCTGCGGCTGTCCCCGGGCGACTTGATCTCCTTCTCGATGTCGCGCACGGAGCTCTTGAATTCGCGGATTCCCTTCCCGAGGGAGGACCCGATCTCCGGCAGTCGCTTGGCTCCGAAGAGCAGCAGCACCACGAGGAAGATCAGGATGATCTCCGTCATTCCGAGTCCACCGAGTCCCATCATGTCCTCCAGGTCGGAGTGATTCCCGACCGCGTTGTCGAAGTTCGCCGGCTCAGATCCAGGATCGCGCCACCAGCGCTACCAGGAAGATGCCGACGAGCGTCAGAACGTTCAAATCCACCGACAGCGGCCCGAGCGTGAATGCGAGGGCCACGAGATCGATCGAGAACGGCCCCACCGATGCTTCCACCGAAGTGGTCAGGAAGGTCCGTGCGGCGCTCGAGGGCAGGAACTGTTCGGCGAGAACCGTGAAGATCCCGCCCAGGAAGAACCCCAGTACGAGGGTCCAGAGAGCGCGCGTGGCGCTCCGGCGCTGCGTGTCGACGAGCATGCGCGCTCCTACCGGGTCCGACGGGTGGCGTAGGCGATGGCGGCGTGGAGGGCGTCGGTAGCGGGACCTCGCGGCACCTCCGACAGCGCGGCCGCAGCCTGGTTCGCGTATCGGTCCGCCCAGTCGAGGGCGTAGTCGACGCCGCCCCGGTCGCGCACCCAGTCGACGACCTCGGCGATGGCATCGTCGCTCGGCTCCGGATCGTCGAAGACGCGCCGCACCAGCGCCATCCCGGCTTCGTCGGCGCCTCGCATCGCACCGACCAGAGGGAGGGTGACCTTGTGCTCGCGCAGGTCATGGCCCGTGGGCTTCCCCGTCTCCTCCTCCGATGCCGTGTAGTCCAGGATGTCGTCCGCCACCTGGAACGCCATGCCGAGCGAGTGGCCGTACCGTGCGAGCGGGGCCCGGCACTCGGTGTCGCCGACCAGCGCCCCGAGCTCGCACGCAGCCTTCATGAGCGACGCCGTCTTCGCCGCGATGAGCCGCGTGTAGTCCTCTTCGGAGAAGTCGAGCGCGTCGTACGCGGTCAGCTGGCGCATCTCCCCGACGCTCATCTCGTTCGCCGCGTTCGCCATCACGTCGACGGCGTCCATCAGGCCGATCCGCGCGAGCTGCATGATCGCGCGGCTGTACAGGTAGTCGCCCATGATGATCGCGACCTGGTGCGTCCACATCGAGTTGACCGTTGGCTGTCCGCGCCGGAGCACCGAGTGATCGACGGCGTCGTCGTGAACGAGCGTGGCCAGGTGGACGAGTTCGACCACTGCGGCGAGCGTCACCGCGCGGTCGTCCGGCGCGAATCCAACCTCGTTGGCGAGGAGCAGCAGAGCCGGGCGGAACAGCTTGCCGCGAAGGAGCGCCAGGTAGTCGTTCACCTCCTCGATGCGATCGAAGTCGGAGGTGATGATCCGCCGGAGCTCGTCCATGACGAGGTCCAGCCGGTCGGCCACGGGGGCCTGGATCTCGTCGAGCGAGGGTGTCGAGACGTCCTGCATCCCGTGCGGTGGGTCCGGCGTCACCGCAGCGTCCGCAGACGCTCGGTCACGTCGGCGAAGTTGATGTCGAGCGCGAAGACCTTGTCATAGAACTCGACCGCCTCGGCCTGCTTGCCGATCTCCTCGTGCGCGCGTCCGAGGTAGTAGTAGATGCCGACCAGTTCGTCTTCGACCTCGTCACTCTTCTTGAGCGCACGCTTGAGCGTGTTGATCGCGGCCTCGGGCTCGCCCTTCTCCATGAACACCTGCCCGAGCAGCTCGTACGTCGGGAGATGGTCGGCGCTCGCGCGGAGGGCCTGCTGGAACTCCTCGATGGCCTCGTCCAGGAGGCCCATCTCCTTGTAGGCGGTACCGAGGTCGTGGTGCGCCTTCACGTCGGTGGCGTCGAAGTTCTCGGCGACCTTCGCCTTGAACTGGGAGAGCATCTTGCGGAAGTCGGCGTCCTCGTCGCCGCTCGGCTCCTCGTAGGCCACCGTGAACCGCGTGGTCTTCTCCTCCTCGTCGTCGAGGATGAGGGCGCCGAGGTCCACGTAGTCCTCCGACGCGGCCACCTCCTCGACCCGACGCGTGGTGCCACCGATGTCGGCGAGACCGCTGATCGCCTCTTCGTTGTCCGGGTCGATGGCGAGGACCTGCTGGAAGACCGACTTGGCCTTGGTGGGCTCGTCGGTGCGGACGAGCGCGCCCGCGAGAGCCAGGTAGGCCCGCGCCATCGCGCCGTCGTCGTTCATCCGGTAGGCCGCCTCGACCATCCTCTGCGGGATCGAGACATCTCCGGGTGACTCGGCCGCCGCGCCCGCGAGGTGCTCGAAGCGCTCGGCCGGATCCTCGGGAAGCTCGTCCTCCGGTTCGTCGGGCGCGATCTCCTCGACCGCCGCCTCCTCCGCGGCCGCCTCGATGGCCTCGTCCGCCTCCGACGGCTCGTCGACGTCCGTCGGCTCGTCCGCCTCCGGAGCGTCGTCCGCCACGTCGTCCGACGCGAACGGATCGCCCAGACCGAATTCGTCCTCGTCGGCCTCGTCGTCGAAGCTCACGAGCGGCAGGTCGCCGCCCATGTCCTCGTCGTCGAGGGCGTCGTCCGAATCGTCGCTTCCGAAGGCGTCCCCACCGAAGCCGGTCAGCGGCAGGTCCGCGGCCGCGTCGTCGTCATCGTCGAACCCGATGTCCCCGAAATCGGCCTCGATCTCGTCGGCCTCGTCCTCATCCCCGGCGTCCGACCCACCGAAGTCGATGTCGCCGAAGTCCGCCTCGAACCCCCCGTCGTCGTCGGACGATGCCGGGACGGGCGTCAGATCGACGACGTCGGTCTCGAGCGCCGTAGCGCCCGTATCCGGAGCGGGAGGCGCGACCGCGCCCGCCATCGAGGAGAGGTCCGCGTCGGGATCGATCTCCTCCGCTCGGGCCTGGAACGCCGCAGCCTTCTCTGCCTCGCCCGTCGACATGAGCACGGAATGGGCCAGGGCCAGCTGCTGGAGCGCCTCGGCGGGCTGCTCGTTCGCGGCGTACTGGTCCGCGAGAACCATCCGCACCCGCGTGTCCTCGGGAGCGAGGTCGGCGAACTCGCCGAGTGCCCGGAGCGCCTCGTCCTTCTCGCCCTCCGCCTGCGCGCGCTCGGCGTAGGTCAGGAAGTTGTTCCGGGCGTCCACGAGGAAGCCCTGGCGCGCGCGGACCCGGCCCATCTTGAGATACGCCGTGTACCGCCCCGGCAGGTTCCGGATGATCTTCTTGCAGACTGCGATCGCGTTGTTCGGCAGCTCGGACTCGACGTAGAGGTCCACCGCGCGCTCGTAGTGCTCGACGGCGGCCTCCGGACGGCCGATCCGCGTGTTGAGGTCGCCCACGCGGTTGAAGAGCCCGATGTCCGGCGACTCCTGATCGTCGAGCTTGTCGATCGCCTTGCCGTACAGGTCGAGGGCCTTCTGCCACTCTTCCCGCTGCTCGTGGCGGCGTGCCGCCTCTTTGAGGCTCTCGATGCTGCTCATGCGTCCTCGCCAGGACTCGGCTTCGTAGTCGCGCGGCCGGCGAGAAGCCGGGCCGCGTCGCGAATGTCCGCGGGCACTTCCGATCCCGCGCCGAGCACCCACTCGACCACCGTTCCGAGGTCGCGTTCCGTGCGATCGAGCGCATGGCGCTGGACACGGGCCGACAACATCCGGGCGGGGTCGGGCTCGGAGAGACGTAATCTGTGGGTGGCGGCGGGGAAAACAAGTGTATCGGGGATCATGCCGATGACCTCGGTCCGGGAGATGTGCCCGCCGGCCTCCTCGACGAGGCCCTCCACGCGGAGAAAGACGTCGAAAGGATCGCGGGCCTGCACGCCCTCCAGATTCATGGAGAGCTGAAGGCCGCCCTGCCGCGGCACCTCGAGCGCGAGCGCCCGGAGCCCGGGAATGCCACCATCACGCTCGCGAATCGTGCCCGCGATCTCCGCCAGCGCCTCTCGTTCCATGCCCTCGACCCAGGCGTTCCAAGCCAGAAGGACGGGGCGGGCACCGACGCAGGTGATGCCCGCCGTGGGATGCGCCGCCGTTCGCCCCGCATCCAGATCGGGCACGCGCCCCGACGGCCAGCCGCCGACGAACTCCTCGAACCCGCCCTTCCTGAGCGGAGCCAGGCCGCTGCCCGGCTCTGCGGCGGCCTCCCCGTACCAGAAGACCGGAATCCCGAGCTCGGCGATGCCTTCTCCGACCCGGTGGGCGCTCTCGACCGCGTCGGACATCTCCAGGCCGTGCACCGGTACCACGGGGCACACGTCGAGCGCACCCACGCGAGGGTGGACGCCGGCGTGCCGCCGCAGATCGATTCGCTCCAGCGCGATCGCCGCCGCATCGACCAGCGCCCCCTCGACCGCCGCGGGATGCCCGATAAAGGTGACGACCGACCGGTGGTGATCCGGATCCATCGAGGTGTCGAGGACCTCGACGTCGTGGGCCGAGATCGCCTCGACGATGGCGTCGACGACGGCGCGGTCACGACCTTCGCTGAAATTCGGGACGGCTTCGAGAACCGGGATCATCAATGAAACTTAAGACACGGGCGCGCCCGCGAGAATAGACGCATTCACCGCCCCCGACGCGCCGGGCGTCGGGGGCGGCAGCGGTCCGTCACTGCTGAAGCGCGCGCGCTCCCCGCTCCCGCGACAGCATCGGGTTGCCCACCTGGAGTTGGTAGGCCCAGTCGAAGATCATCAGGGCGTCGTCGTTCTGGTCGAACCCGACCAGCTCGACGCGGATGGCGGCATAGCGGTACTGCCCGTCGTCCCCGGGCACCTCGAGCACGTAGGTCGTCTGCGGGAGGATGCCGACGTCCGCGGCCACATAGCCGGACGCGGGCGCCGCCGTGAGTTCGACACACCCCGCGTCGGCCGCCGGCCCGCAGCGCAGCGCCGTCGTGATGAATCCCTGCGGATACACGCGGGCCCCGGGCCCGGGTACCAGCCACCAGCCGTTGGAGTCCGTCTCGAGCCGGAAATGCCTCGACGGATCAGTCCCGCCCACGATCGGGTTCGTGCCCTCGTCGGCGCGGAAGCGGAAGCCGGCGAGCGACGGCCGGTCGAACCAGTCGTAGACCACTTCGCCGTGGAAGTCGGGCCGCGGCGTGCCCGCGACAATGGCCGACAGCCCGCTCTCGTGGCCCTGATCGTCGACGGACGAGACGGAGTACTCGATCGTCGACCCGTTGGGTGCGAGTCGGTCGAGGAACGCTGGCGAGTCGGTCTCGCCCACCAGCACAGGCCCGTCCGGCAGCTCGAGGTACACACGATAGAACGAGAAGTCCGCCGACTCCCGGCCCACGTCGGCCCACAGCAGGTAGACCGCGTTGTCCAGCGCGATCGCCTCGAGGGCCGTCGGAACCGCCGGCGGCACGGGCTGCGGGACGTCCACGCGGATCGCCTGGTCCGTGGCCGTCTCGATTCCGTTCGCGCTGACAGCGACCACGTAGTAGTCGTAGGCGCGACCGCCGACCACGTTGATGTCGGTGTAGCTGCACAGCGCGTTCGAGCAGTTGGTGACCTCGGCGATCCGGAAGTAGTTCGCGTCGGTGGAACGCTTGCCGTAGACCCGGAACGACTCGCCGTCCCAGAGGGGCCCGAGTTCCCACCCCAGCGTCACCGCGCCGGCGTAGTAGGACGCCGTGAACGCGCGGGGCGCGTCGGGTGCGCCGCCCGGCCCCGGACCCACCACCAGGGTCTCCTCGCAGGCGGTTACGCCCCCGACCATGACCAGCAGTCCCGCGACCCGTCGCCGCAGCTTCGCACCCGTCCGCATGATCCCCCCCTGTCGATGGAGTGCCCGGTCCACCGACCGGGGCCCATCCACGGTCAGGCGCAGGGGTCGTGCCAACCCGGAACCCGTGTGGTTACGCCATCCCCGGCGGTAGGCTCGTGCCCTCGGTGTCACCCTGGGAGGACACCCCGAACGCCGCGTTGAGTCAGTTCGACGGGAAGCGGTCGAAGAAGCCGTCCTGGAGGCTCCGCTGCTCGAAGTCGAACTTCAGGTCCTCCTGATCGCTCAGGCGTACCTCGAACCGGAAGCTCCAGTTGCCCGTGGCGGTCTGGACGAAGTCGAAGTTGGCCTCCCACCGGTGCAGGTCGCGCGTGAGGCGGACCCGGTGGTCGGAGAACTCGCCGGTGTCGATGTCGTAGCCGGTGGCCCAGCTCATCTCCCACTGCTCGGTCGGCTTCAGCTGGAATCGAGCCTGGATGGTCTGGCTGCCCCCGGTGTCGTTCCGGCTTCGTGTCAGCGCGTACTGGAGGTCCGCCGACCACCGCCCGACGCTGCCCCCGAACGCCTGCCCCGGTCGCCGCCCGCCCACGTCGTCCGCATCCGGCACGATCGCCGACTCGGCGCCGCCTGCGAACCCCGATTCGTCCCCCCCGAAGAACGGCTCGTCCAGCGCCGCCGCGGCGGCGGAGTCGGCCGCGATCTGTTCGGGCGTCCGCGCCTCGTCGTCGCCTCCGCCGAGAAGACCGAACAGGTTGGCCACCGGCGAGTTGTTGTCGAGCCGGAAGCCGAAGTTGAGGCGGGTCAGCTTGGGCGAGAAGCTCCGTCCCTCGCCCTCCTCCCCCGGATCGAACAGGTCGTGCTGCATCTGGACCGAGAACCCCGACAGCACGTCCGAGGAGAGGGTGTTGCTGATGCTGGTCGTGCGGAAGCCGTCGATGAAGCGGCCCGTCGAATCGGCCTCGACGAAATCGTACTGGATCGCGCTCGTCCGAAGCGCGAGGAGCGACACCACCTCGCCCTGCTCCAGCCGGCGGAGGGTCTCCCCGTCGCCGCCCAGCAGCTCGGCGCCCCCCGTCGCGACCGGTCCGGCCCCCGCCGAATCCACCTCCTCCCCCTGCTCCGGCCGACGCTTCGCCTCGAACGTCTGGTTCAGCGTGACGGCGAGCACGTTCTGGGCGCGGGTCGCGGCAGAACCGAACACGCGCGCCTGGAGCTCGGTCGGGTCGGTGGCGGGGGCGTAGTCGTAGCTGAACTGGGGGCTTACCTTGTGCCGGATCTGATCGTATCCCGCGAACCCCGGGAAGAAGGCATAGAGATCCCCGCGGAGCTGTGCGCCGAACGACACCCGGGTCGGGCTCGCCACGAATTCCTGCGCGACGTCCACGGTGTCGGAGCGCAGCCAGGTGCTCGACAGCGAGATGCGCGGGGTGAGCGTGGTGGACGACACGAGCGTCTGCTGGTAGCCGGCACTCACGCTCCAGTCGAGCGTGGTCCGGGTCACGTCCACCAGATCCCCCGACATCGCGTTGGCGAAGGGAACGCCGGTCATGGCGGCGATGCCGCGACGGCTCGTGAGCGCCCCGGCCCCCTCGTCGGCCAACACGTCGGCGAAGAAGGGCAGCGAGTCGAACGGGATGCCCGAGCGCGTCCCCTGCTCGAAGCTGAGCGACGGACTCAGGTTGAAGCCACCGAGGTTGAGCGAGGTGGATGCGGATCCCGTGAGGCGCGTGAGGTCCTCCTGGCCCGCGACGTACATGTCGGGATCCTGCGACCGGTCGGTGCTCTGTGCGTTGAAGCGGACGTTCCCTCCGATCGCCATGTTGTTGTACCACCGGGCCTGCGCGGGGGAGGCCTGCAGCAGCGTGATCGTGTTGAGCGAGAGGTTCGCCTGCGGGAACTGGGTCTCGACCCGGTCGTCGTTCAGGAACTGACGACGGCTCCCGGACAGGCTCAGGCGGCCCCAGTCGAAGCGGCGGTCCAGACCTCCCTCCGAGGTGATCGACCCCGTGACCTCCCTCGGGTCGAAGGAGTTCTGGGTCACGAAGTCGGTGCTGGTGGCGTAGCGCGCGCTCGCCCGGAAGCTGGTCCGCTCCGAGATCGTCCACTGGTGCTGCGTCGCAAGCGTCAGTTCGCTCCCGCCGTCGGCGCGCCAGAAGCGTTTGACGTTGCCCGAGCCCGAGAGGAACTGCCGCTCCCAGTTGTAGCGGAAGGACCCGTTCAGCGCGGTGAAGTTGCCCGAGAACCAGTCGAGCGACGCGGAGGCGTCCATGTAGTCGCTGATGGCCCAGTAGTAGCCGAGGTTCGACAGCCGTCGGTTGTAGCTGCCGCTGCTCCGGACGATGTCGTTCGCGCTGAAGGTCGGCGTGAGGAGCCCCGAACGGCGCCCGCTCCCCGTGTTCTGCGCGAAGAACGGGAGCCACAGCACGGGCACCTCCGCGAAGCGCAGCGTGACGTTTCTCGCCACCAGCACGGAGTCGGCGCCGCGTAGGAACTTCACTTCCTTCGCCTGGAAGTGGTAATGGGGCTCGTCCAGTTCGCACGTGGTGAACTGCAGGTCGTGGCCCCAGCCGCCCTCGGAGTACACGAGCGGCAGGTCCCCGGTGAGGTACCACTCCGCGTTCTGCTGGATCAGGGTCCGCGCGCCGCGCGCCGACGCCAGCTCGCTCTCGGTGTCCACCGTCAACCCCGCGGCGGTCGTCGGAGACCCGTCGGGAGGCGAGAGCGTGGCCACGCCGACGGTCCGGATCTGTCCACGGACGTTGTCGTAGACGAGCTGCTCGGCCGCGGTCAGCTCCGTTCCGTCGCGGAGGGTGCGGGCCGCCGTGGCCGAGTCCCCGAACAGCACGAGCTGCCCTTCCTCCGTGTCGTAGACGGCCTCGGTGCCGACGTAGTAGGTCGGAGTGTAGCCCGGCAGGTCGAGCAGTAGACCGGCGATCGAGTCCTGCGACTGCATCCCGGCCAGACCCGTCCGCTGTTCGGGCGGCGGGCCCGCCAGGCGAGCCGAGTCCGCGGCGATCGTCGCCGAATCGGCGCCCGGGCCACGGCCAAGGAGGAGCAGCTGCTCCTGCATGCGGGCCAGCATCGAGTCCTGGCGGGCCTGGAGGCGCTGCTCGCGGGTCTGCGCGGTGTCCGCCGCCTGCTGGCCGGCGAGCGGCGAGGCGACGAGGGTGGCGCCCACCGCGAGCGCGACGGCCAACGTCGAGGATCCGGCCCTTCGCACCCCGTCGGCTCTCGTCGTGCCCGCCCCGCTTCGCGTCACCTGCTCTCCTCGTCGTCCCCCAGGCTCACCGAGGCCTTCGGAGGCTCGGGTGCCAGGATCGTCGGCTCCTCGTCGTCCCGCTTCCATCGATACACGAAAACGGAGATCCAGATCGACAACTCGTAGAGCAGGACCAGCGGCCCCATCATGATGACGGTCACGGCGAGCACGTCGCCCGGGCTCAGGAGCGACGCCAGGATCGTGATGATCACGATGGCGTGGCGACGTTTCGAGCGCAGGAAGGCGGGCGTCACGAGACCCAGCACACTGAGGATCAGGATGACGACGGGCAGTTCGAAGATCAGCCCGAACGCGAGAAGCAGACGGAATACGAACGACAGGTACTCGTCGGCCGTCAGCATCGGCTGCAGCACGTCCGTCTGGATCCCGAGCAGGAACTGCAGGCTGACCGGCAGCGCGATGGTGTACGCAAGCCACACGCCGATCGCGAAGAGCACGAACCCGCCGTAGAGTGCGGGTACGATCAGCCGTTTCTCCCGCTTTTCGAGCGCCGGGGAGAGGAAGGCCCAGATCTGATAGACGATGATCGGGAGCGCGCCGACGAGCCCTACCAGCACGCTCGTCTTGATGATGAAGAAGAACGGCGTGACCGGGTTCAGGTAGTTGAGCCTGGTCTGACCCTCGGGGAGAAAGGGGACCACTGGCTCGACCAGCAGCGTCAGCGCGTCGAAGCGGATGATGAGCCAGGCTCCGATCAGCGTGCAGACGATCAGCGCGCCCGCCGCCTTGAAGATCCGCCAGCGCAGCTCCTCGAGGTGATCGAGGAAGGGCATCTCCCCGCGCTCGTTCCGTTCCATCGGGTTCACGCGCCCAGCCTAGGCGGCTGTTGAAGAACTGGGGCGAGCCGCGTTGGGAGCGCCACGACCCCGGGTTCGAGGCGACGCGTCGAAGACATAGCCGTGCGCTACGTCGAGACGTGCCAACGACGAAGACGGGGTCGTGCCGCCCCGGGCACCGCCGCGCCAGCGGTGGTCCTTCGGGCGCGAGGGGATTGCGGCACCATACGGCGTCATCGCTCCTCCCCGATGCTCGTGCATCGCATTCGTCGCGCTTCCTTGTCTGATACCGCAATCTCCTCGCGCGCGGCCGCACCCCAGTTCTTCAACAGCCGCCTACCGGAACTTGATCTCGACCTGATTGCGCCGGAGCTGCGCCAGGCGATGCCGGTCCTCGAGCTCCTCGACGACCTCCTGGAATTCGCCCGCGTCCTGGAAGTTGCGATAGACGGAGGCGTAGCGGACGAAGGCCACCCGATCGATGGGGCTCAGCGCCTCCATGACCCATTCGCCGATGCGCTCGCTGGCGATCTCGACCCCCGCCTCCCGACTGATCAGCTCCTCGATGGACTCGACGATCTGCTCCATGCGGGCCGGAGATACCGGGCGCTTGGCGCAGGCGAGCTTGAGTGAGGCGAGGAGCTTGGAGCGGTCGAACTCCTCGGCGCTACCGTCCCGCTTGAGGATCTGGATCGGGCGCTCCTCGATGTACTCGTAGGTCGTGAAGCGCGTCTCGCAGACGAGGCACTCGCGACGTCGCCGTACCGCACGACCACCCCGACTCGTGCGGGTATCGACGACGCGATTCTCGGTGGCGTCACACTCCGGGCAGCGCATCCGATCCCTCCGGAGCCGGAATCAGCCTCCGAGCTCCTCGAGCCGATCCCGCGCGTCCTGCACGATCCCGGCGGCGAGGGCACTGGGATCGTCGGCCCACGTGTTGATGATCCGCCGAAACACCTCTCGGGCCGCGTCGTCGTCATCCTGCTCCATATGGATCGTGCCGATGCGGTACTGCGCCTGCACGACCTCCTGCGCATTCGGGAACAGCTCGCCGACGCGCTCGAGCGAGGCGATCGCGGCGTCGGGATCGCCGTTCCGATAGTGGACGTCGCCGAGGTTCAGGTGAACCGCGGGGACGAGCTCGTCGTTGGGGTGGTCCGCGAGGAAGTCGTCGAAGGCGGCCTGGGCCCCGAAGAACTGCCCAGTCCGGTAGAGCTCCATCGCCGTCGCGTAGTCCGCGTCGGCGTCGCCGCCCACACCCGGAGCGAGCAGCCCGTCGCGGGGCTGCCCCGAGGCGGACCCGGAGGAGGGACGCGACGCGTTCGCGCCGCTGCGCTCGAGCCGATCGATGCGGTCCGCGAGGTTGTCCACGGAGATCTGGATCTGCCCCGTGAACTCGACCAGCTGGCGGAACTCCTGCGTGAGGTCGCGGAGCTGGCGCGAAATCTCGCCCCGCGTGTCGAGGAGCTCCCGCTCGGTCGCATCCTGGGTCGCGTCCTGCGTGGCGACGAGCGACGAGTAGAACTCGTCCCGGGCCTCCCTCATCTCACGCAGCTCGGCCTGGAGATCCGCCTGCAGGTCACGGACGTCGTTCTTGGTCGCGCACGCGGAGGCGGCGACGAGCGCCAGCGCCAGAACGGCGCCGCGCGAGATCGGGATCGGAATGGAGTGTCGCATGTGGAGTGCTACCGGGGCTCCCGCGGCGAAGATCCGCGGAAGCCCCCGGCAGGTCACATTCCCGGGTTGATCTGGTCGGCTCCCGCCGTGATCACGAACTCGGCGCGGCGGTTCTGCCGCCATGCCGTCTCGGTGCTGCCCATCATCGCCGGCTGGTCCTCGCCATACGACACGATCGAGATCCGGTTCTCGTCGATGCCGAAGCCCGTGAGGAACTGGCGCACCGACTCGGCGCGCCGGTTTCCGAGCGCGATGTTGTACTCGTTCGTGCCGCGCTCGTCGGCGTGCCCCTCGATCCGGATCCGCACCGCGGGGCTGTTGCGCAGGATGTCGAGCTTGGCACGGAGGCGCTGCTCGGCCTGCGTGGTGATCGCGGCCTCGTCGTAGTCGAAGTAGATCGTCTGCGTGAGGGTCTCGCGGGCGCGGGCCATGCGCTGCTCCATCTCCGCCCGCTCCGCGGCGGCGGCGCGCTCGGCGGCCGCGATCGAATCGAGTCGTGCCTGCTCGGCGCGAGCGAGCGAGTCCGCACGAATCGAATCGGCGATCTCCTGCGGCGAGCGGCCCGTCGGGACGATCTCCTCCGGCTCGGGATCGCTCCCGCAGGCGGCGGCAAGAACCATGAGCGCGGCAACGGCCGGGACCATGAGGCGGCGGTGAATCATTCCAGCTCCCGAAAATCGGTTGGATTGTGGTGTTCGGTCACGGGCGCACGCGCGCTCACGACCGGGGCGGGGCGCACCCGATACATACCCCAAGATGCGTTGTTTTGCAAAGACTTCCAGCCCCCCGGTCCGCGCACGTCCCGTGGGGGCGTCGGTGCACGGGTCGGGGCGCCCTTCACATCCCTCCGGACCAGTCCGGATCGGCCACGTCCACACCCGTCAGAATCGGTCGGATCGTGCCGCTCGCGCTGTCGACCACGAACAGCCCCTTGCCCCACCGGTGCTCGCCGGTGAAGACGATGTGGCGCCCGTCCGGCGCCCACGACGGGGCCTCGTTGTTGCCCTCGAAGGTGAGCTGCTGCAGCCGGCGCCCCTCTCCCATCTTGGCCACGAGGATGTGGTAGCGGCCCGATCGCTGATACCGCCCGCTGAAAGCGATGTTCTCGCCGTCGGGCGACCAGTCCGGCGCCGAGAAGAAGCTGCTCTGCCCGTACTGGTACGGCGAGAGGAGCTCGGGCCGGGCGCCGGCCCGCGCCTCCATGACGTACACCTGGGGAATCCCCGACCCGAGCCGGGTCGAGTTGAATGCCATCCACCGCCCGTCCGGCGAGATGGTCGGCGAGAAGTCGTCCGCCGGGCTCTCCGTCAGGTTGGTGAGGCAGCACTCCCGTTCGGCGTCGTACGTGAAGAGGCCGCTGCGCGCCCCGGTGTGAACCGAGAACACCATGTTGTCGCCATCGGGGAAGTAGGTCGGCGTCATGTAGTTGCCGTCGCGGATCGCTCCGATCCGCTTCGTCTCGCCCGTCGCGAGGTTCCGCTCGTAGATGCGCTGCCCGTCGTCGTCGTACGTCATGTAGGCGATGCGCGTGTTGTCCGGCGACCAGACCGGCGAGGCCGTGAGGTTCGCGTGGGACGTCAGCCGCGTCAGGTTCTCGCCGTCCGAGTCGACGATGTAGACCTCCTTCGTGCCGTCGTTTCGACGCATCGAGAAGGTGATCCGGCTCGCCGCCATCCCGGGCTCGTCGAAGACCCATTCGACCACCTGGTCCGACGCGCGATGCACCGCCATGCGGAACGCGGCGTTGTCGGTCTGGTGGTTGGGCAGCGGAAAGCGGCCGGTCTGCTCGATCCGCCGATAGAGGACGTCGTGGAGCTCGAGCACCAGCACGAACTCGTTCGTCCCCGCGCCCTCGATCCGGCCCTTCACCACCCACGTCGCGTTGAGGCCGTCCCAGAGCGAGTAGTCGACCTGGTCCGCCGTGACGTTGATCGGCAGATCGTCGAGGATCGCGAACCGGTCCGAGTACTCGAGGTCCCGCGCGACGATGGCCTGGACCTCGGAGGCGATGGCGTCGCCCCCGAGACGGCCCGAGAACTGCTGGATGCCCAGCGCCGGCACGTACGCATTCTCGTAGACGAGGCCGAGACTGACCCCCTCGAAGTCCTCCTGCTGGGCGGCGGCGGGCGCGGCCGCGACGAGGGGGGCGAGGGAAGCGAGGGCGATCAGCGCGAAGGGCAGCCGGGCGGCGCGTCGGGTCATGCGTCGGGAAGCGTGGAGGGAATCGAGGGAGTCGGCGCCGACGGGAGTTCCCTCGCCGGCGAGAACCTGAACAGGATCGGGAGGCGCTCGAAGGGAAGATCCTCCGGCAGCTCACCGAATCGTCCGCTGGCGCAGCCGCCGATGGCCTCCATCGCCCCGTAGTCCAGCGCGTTCGCGCCCGACCGTTCTACAAACCGGACATCGGTAACGGTCCCGTCCGGGCGGATGACGAAGTAGATCGTCGTCTCGAGGCCGTCGGGGAGGTTCCGCGGCGGCCGGAAGCAGCGGTCGATCTGGCGGACGATGTTGTTGTAGTAGCGAGGGTAGTCCCGCTTCAGCCCTTCCATCCTGACCTCGATGTCCTCCCCCGTCTCCTCGGGCTGCTCCTCGGCGTCCTCGGAGGTGGCCTCGGTCGGGACGGAGTCGGGGGGCGTCTCCGGGGGGGTCTCGTCCGGCTCCGGCTCGGGGTCCGGCTGCGGCGGCGTCTCCTCCGGCTCGGGGTCGGGATCCGGCGGCGGAACGTCCTCGGGGTCGGGCTCCGGGTCGTCCGGTGTGTCGATCTCGAGCTCCTGCACGGGCGGCGCCTGCTGCTCGATCTCGGAGCGGGCGGGCGGCGGCGAGACGAGGTCGATCTCGTACGTGATGAAGTCGAGCGGTTCGGGACGGGCGAGCGAGAGACCCACGGCGACGGCGATCACGACGCCGTGCACGAGCACGGAGCCCCAGAACGCCGACACCGGCGGTTCCTCGCGCGTGTCCCGATTCTTCCACTTCATCGTCGCGTCACCGTCCTCCGTCCCATTCCTCGGCCACCAGCGACGCCGTCACACCCTCCGCCATCTGGATCGCGCCCAGCACACCAAGCAGCGCGGACGCATTCGACGCCGCGTCCGTCCGCACGTACACCACCTCGTAGTTTCCGGCCTCCGCGAGCTCCGCGAAGACGTCGCGGAACGCCGCCACCGACTCGAATTCCGTCTCCTCGAGAAAGATCCGATTGTCCGCGTCGATCGACACGAAGACGGGGTCCTCCGTGGGCTGAAGCGGCGCCACGTCCGCCTCGGGCAGGTTCACCTGGATGCCGCCCTGCAGGATCGGCGCGGTGATGATGAAGATCACCAGCAGCGTGAAGGCCACGTCGACCATCGAGGTGATGTTGATGTCGGCCTGGAGGGAGAGACCGTCGTCTCCGTTCGAGAGGCGCCGGGGCATCGCTCAGACCCGTCCTTCGCGGGCCAGCGTGCCGATGAACTCGCTCGAGAAGCCCTCGAGTTCGCCGGTGACGAGGTTCAGCCTCGTGACGAAATGGTTGTAGGCGATGACCGCGGGAATCGCGACGAACAGCCCGACCACGGTCGTGATGAGCGCTTCGCCCACACCCGGCGCCACCGCGTTGATGTTGCCGGAGCCGGCCTCTGCGATGCCCAGGAACACGTTCATGATGCCGATGACCGTTCCGAGCAGGCCGAGAAGCGGCGAGACCGACCCGATGATCGCAAGCCAGCTGATGCCGCGCGCGAGTTCGTCCCGCTCCTCCGCCTCCTCCTTCTCCATCACGAGCCGCAGCGCCTCGAGCTGCGTCATCGAGAGCCCTTCGCCAATCGGCGTATCCTGCCGGAGCGCTCCCGGCCGCAGCTCGGAGAAGAAGTTGACGCCCTGCCGGAAGACCCGGCCGTAGGGCGACTCGGGAAGCGTCAGGATCGACTTGTACGCGTCGCCCAGGCCGCGGGCGCGCTCGATGGCGTCGAGAAAGTCGTCGCCGAGCGCCTGAAGGTCGCGGAACTGCCGCGACTTCCAGAGGATGATCCACCAGCTCGCGAGCGAGAACACCGCCAGCACGGCGAGCACGACCTTCGTGGGGAGGCCGGCCCCGAGGATGAGTCCGATCACGCGCTGCCCTCCCCGGCGCCATCCACCCCGACGCCCGTCTCGGCCCGCATCCGCGCCGCGATGAACTCGTACGTTTCCTTCAAGCCTTCCTCCAGCGAGTGGCCCGGGCTCCACCCCGCCCGTTCGAACTTCCCGATGTCCAGCGTGCTGTGGCGCAGCTCGCCCGGCCGCGCGTCCGCTTGGCGGCGGTCGCGGTCGCGTCCGGCGACCTCCTCCAGCACGTCGGCGAGGCAATTCACGCTCGTTCCCTGCCCCGTGCCGACGTTGAACGCCACGTCGTCGAGCCCGAGCGCGGGAGTCCGGACGGCGTCCATGCCGGCCGCCATCACGTTCGCCGCCACCACGTCCTTCACGTACACGTAATCGCGCGTCTGCTCCCCGTCCCCGAAGATCTTGAGCTCCTCGCCCCGGATCAGACGGCTGCTGAAGATCGCGACGACGCCCGCCTCACCGTGTGGATCCTGTCGGGGACCGAAGACGTTGCCGTACCGGAGCGCCACGTACTCGAGGCCGTGCACCTCGCGGTAGTAGTGCAGGTACTGCTCGCCGGCGAGCTTCGTCACCCCGTACGGCGAGAGAGGCAATTTCGGTGCCGATTCCGGGGTCGGTCGCTGCTCCGGCTCGCCGTAGACGACGCCGCCGCTCGACACGTATACGAAACGGCGGGTGCCGACGGCGCGGGCCGACTCCAGCAGGTTCAGCAGTCCGTCGACGTTCACGCCGGCGTCGCGGCGTGGGTCGTCCACCGAGACCCGGACGTCGATCTGCGCCGCGTGATGGGAAACCAGATCGAAGCGAACCTCGCGGAAGAGCTGCGCCACGGACTCGTCGCGGATGTCCGCCTGCAGCAGATGCGCGTCGGGATTCACGTTCTGGGGCTTCCCGCTGGAGAAGTCGTCGACGATCCAGACCTCGTCGCCGAGGTCGATGAAGGCGTCGGCCACGTGGCTGCCGATGAAGCCGGCGCCGCCGGTCACGAGAACGCGTCGGGGAGAGTCGGTCATTCCGCTGTCGGGCTGAGTGTCCAAGGGGAGGGATTCGAAAACGTACAAAGAAGAAGCGCCCCGTCGACGGGGTCGACGAGGCGCATCTCCTCAGCCGGGCGAACGGGGTCGTCAGCCGGCGGGCATCTTGCGAGCGAGCGTGGCCTCCACGCCGCGCTCGAAGATCGGATTCTGGAGGTTCATGATGCGTCCCGTCGCGTAGTCGTCACCGACGTTCACGATCGTGAACACGCCCTCGGGCCACTCGCCCGACCCGGGCAGGCGGACCTCGTACTCGTCGCCGATCGCGACGCCCGCGGGTCGCTCGATGAAGAGGTACCCACCGGGACCGTGCAGCTGGTCGTCCGTCTCGGCGTACTCGACGATCGCGACGGCGCCACCGCCGGCCACGCGCTCCGGGAAGACACCGATCCGCTCACGGTACACCGGCGCGGGCCGCAGGCGGTCCCCCTCGAGGAGGCGTCCGAAGACCCGGACGACCTCCACCACCGGGCGATCGCCCGCCGTGGCCACCACCTCGATCACCGCCGTCGGACGGGCCACGTGGCCGAGACCGGCGACGTGGTCGCCGACCCGGTAGGCCTGGAGGCGCGTCCCCGGGGAGACCGGCCGGTCGAGTTCGACGAACAGCCGATCGTACCGACGGGCCGACTCGCGCGAGATCCGCTCCTCGGTCGCGCCGCCGAAGCCGCCGACGGTGCCCACGATATCCTCGCCGGGGTCCTGCACGACGAAGGGCGAGCCCTCCACCACCTGCGCCGGGACGGCCGGCACGTTGTCCTGGTACTCGCCGAACTGGGTGATCTCCTCGTCCTGCTCCCACCAGATGGTCCTCTCCGGCTCGGCGGACTGCGCGGTCTGCATCGGCGCAGCGTCGCCGGGCGCGCCGCGGGGCGCGACCATGACCTCGATCAGGTTGCCGTCCGCATCCGGGATGAGAAGCATCTGACCGGGGTAGATGAGGTCGGGGTTCTGGACGCGGTCGCGATTCGCTTCCCAGATCCGCCGCCACTCGAACGGATTTCCGTAGAAGGACTGCGCGAGATCCCAGAGCGTGTTGCCACGCACCACGAGATGCTCGCCCTGTGCGACCGCCTGGGCGGACGCGGGGGCGGACAGCGCGAGGGATGCGCCGAGGGAAATGGCCAGACCGGCCGCGATGTTGCGGAGCATGGAAGCCATCGCCTCCTGAAATGCGGGACTTCGGGACGAGTTCGTACCGACCAGCCTCAAAGATACGCGGGCGGCGGCGTGACTACAAATGTTTTCGCGGGCCGGAGGGACGGCTCGACGCGTCAGAGCTCCAGGCGGAGCACGCAGGCGTCCTCGCGGGGCGAATCGTAGTAGTTCCGCCGGACGCCGATCTGGCGGAAGCCACGCCGCCGGTAGAGTTCACGGGCCACGGCGTTGCTCTCCCTGACCTCGAGGAACAGGTCCGTGACGCCGCGCTCCCGTGCACGCTCCAGCACGCGTTCGAGGAGGCGGCCGCCCACGCCCCGCCGCTGCCACGCCGGATCGACGGCGATGTTGGCCAGCTCGCCCTGGTCGAGGATGCACCACAGCACGGCATACCCGACGAGCTCACCCCCCACCTCCGCCACGAGCAGCTCCGCCCCGCTCCGGCCGAGGAGCCGACGGAACGTGGCGGCCTCCCAGGGCGAGCCGAACGCGGCGGCCTCGAGCTCGGCGACGCCCTCCACGTCACGCTCGACCATCGAACGGATGCGCTCACCCTGGATCGGCCCCTGCAGCGGCCTCCGGGCGGACATCGACGGCGGTACGCGGCGTGCCTCCATCGCCCATCAGTTCCCGGCGGCCCGGCGCGCGCGCACGGCGCCGGTGTCGCGGAGGTAGCTCGGCTCCCACACGTGCGGGTCGGGCGCGGGGCGCGGGTCCGGGTCGAGGTCGAGTGCGCGGACCAGTCCATCCGCGGAGGGAAACCCGATCGGCGGGGCGAGGATCGTGCCCCCGCTTTCCGCGAGCCGCCGGGCGTGGCGAATCGCTCCGTCTCCGCAGAACGCCGCGCCCCGGAACCGCAGATCGGCGAGGACGTCGGGGAGGGTCCCGAACCGCGGCTCCTCGACGACCGCCGGCAGGTCGGCCCCGAGCCGGTACGCCGCCATGAAGAGCCGTTCTCCGCGTGCATCGAACAGAACCACGCGCAGGCCGATCGGCGGCGCCGCGGACGAGAGCGCGGCGTCGGAGGGGTCGGCGACGCCAGCGAAGGTCTCGGCGGCGACCTGCTCGGTGAGCGCCGCCGCCAGGAGGGACGAGACCGGGAACAGCGGAATCCCCAGCGCGTGCGCCAGCCCCTTCCCGGTCGCGGCCGCGACCCGAACACCGGTGAACGACCCGGGTCCGGCACCTACGGCCACCGCGGTCAGCTCCCGCCGGTCCAGACCCGCCTTCCCGAGCGTCACTTCGATGGCCGGGATCATCCCGGCCGCGTGCGTGCGGGGCTCCTCGAGGAAGTGCCGGGCGAGCACCCTCCCTCCCTCGGCCAGCACGATCGACGCCACCGGCCCGGCCGTCTCGATCGCGAGGAGTCGATGGAAGACGCTCATTCCTCGGTGCCAGGTACCACGGGCCGGCGAGGTCGCGCGGTGCTGGCGACCGTGAGCGGGAACGCGGGGAGGTCCGGCGGCCGCCCGACGCGATCGACAGAGATACGCCGGCTGAACACGTCCCCCGCGACCGGGTCGAGGCGGACGTCCCAGCGATGCCCGGGAAGAAGCTCCTCCGCTCGCTCGGGCCACTCGACCAGAACGATCTGGTCGTCGCCACCGAGCTCCTCCCAACCGAGCTCCCACACCTCGTCGGCGTCGGACAGGCGATACAGGTCCAGGTGGACGAGTTCGCGCCCGTCGGCCAGCGGGTAGCGGAAGAGCAGATTGAAGGTGGGCGACGGAATGGCGCACTCGACACCCGCTCCTCGAGCGATCGCGCGCGCGAGTACCGACTTCCCCGCCCCGAGCGGACCGCGCAGGGCGAGGAACACGGAGCCCTCGGCCTGCCGACCGATGGTGCGGCCCCAGCGAACGAGGTCGTCTTCGACGAGATGCATCGGGTAGCGTGGAGAGGGTCGAGCGGCGCGCGTCCCGAGCGGACGGATGTGTCGGGGCAAGCTGGCGAGACGGTCGTCCCCGCACCAGCCCCGACGGCCGTGGACGGTCGGCGGGCCTTCGGGATATCTTCATGAGCCGACGACGTCCGGGCCCGAATCGCGGATCCTCCGGACCCCCATCGGCCTACCACCCATCACGATGGCCACTCGCACCGCCCTCCTCGGACTGCTCGCGCTCCTCCTCGTACCGGTGTCCGTCTCGGGTCAGTCCGAAGCGGCCAGCCCGGCGACGGGAGCCCAGACGCTGAAGCCCGGCGACATGGTGCAGCTCGACGTCTGGCGCGAACCCGATTTCTCCGGGGACTTCACGGTCGACGAGGCCGGCAACGTCACGCTCCCGCGGCTCGGCGCGATCCGCGTGGTCGAGTTCACCGCCGCCGAGCTGGAGGCCGAACTGCTTGCCCGGTACCGCGAGTTCCTGCGGAATCCGTCGATCACGATCACGGTCCTCAAGCGGGTCCGGATCATCGGGTCCGTGCGCAATCCGAGCCTGTACAACGTGGACGCGACGATCACGATCGCCGACGCCCTCGCGTTGGCCGGCGGCGTCACACCGGACGGCAAGCAGGACCAGATCCAGCTGCGGCGGGCCGGCGAGACCGTGGTGGCCGAACTGGACGCGAACCGGCTGCTGGTCGATACGCCGCTGCGGAGCGGCGACGAGCTGTTCGTACCGCAGCGCTCGTGGTTCAGTCGAAACACGAACGTGATCGCCGCCGGGATCGGCGCGGTCGTCACGCTGGTGGTCGCCCTCTCGCGCTGACCGTCGACCTGCGCGGCCGGCGCCGGTGCGGTCAGCTCTCCTGGAGCTGCTTCTCCTGGAGTTCGCGGATCTGATCGCGCAGTGAGGCGGCCCGCTCGAAGTCGAGCGACTCCGCAGCCTGCTTCATCTCGGCGTTGAGAATCTTCAGCGCCTCCTCGATCTCGATCTCGTCGGCGTACTCCGCCACCCGCTCCGCGACCTTCGCCGTCTTCTCCGCGCGGGCATCCGCAATCCGCGTCGAGAACTGGATCTCGTCGATCGACTTCCGGATCGTCTCGGGCGTGATTCCGTGCTCCTCGTTGAATGCGATCTGGATCTCTCGACGGCGCTCGGTCTCGTCGATCGTCTCACGCATCGAACGGGTGATCCGGTCGGCGTAGAGGATCGCGGCGCCGTTCACGTTCCGCGCGGCGCGCCCGATCGTCTGGATGAGCGATCGCGTGTTGCGGAGGAAGCCCTCCTTGTCGGCGTCCAGGATCGCGACGAGCGATACCTCCGGCAGATCCAGCCCTTCACGCAGGAGGTTGATCCCCACGAGGACGTCGATCTTCCCGAGTCGGAGCGCCCGCAGGATGTCCATCCGCTCGATGGAGTCGATATCGGAGTGCATGTAGCGGACGCGCACGGCGACGGAGTGCAGGTACTCCGAAAGGTCCTCGGCCATCCGTTTGGTGAGGGTCGTCACCAGCACCCTCTCGCCGCGCTTCTCCCGCTCGCGGATCTCGGCGAGAAGGTCGTCCACCTGCCCCTTCACGGGCCGGACCTCGACCGTCGGATCCACGAGCCCGGTCGGCCGGATGATCTGCTCGACCACGACGCCGCCCGCCTTCTCGAGCTCCCAGTCGCCCGGTGTGGCGCTCACGTGGATCGCCTGGTTCACGAGGCTCTCCCACTCCTCGAACTTGAGCGGGCGGTTGTCGAGCGCCGAAGGCAGCCGGAACCCGTGCTCCACGAGGGTGATCTTCCGGGCGCGGTCACCGTTGTACATGCCGCCGATCTGCGGCACGCTCACGTGGCTCTCGTCCACGACGAGAAGGAAGTCCTCGGGGAAGTAGTCGAAGAGGCACGCGGGGCGCTCCCCCTCCTCGCGCATGGACGTGTAGCGGGAATAGTTCTCGATGCCCGGGCAGGTGCCGATCTCGAGCATCATCTCGATGTCGAAGTTGGTCCGCTGCTCGATCCGCTGCGCCTCCAGCAGGCGCCCCTCGAGCTGGAACTTCTTCACCTGCCGGTCGAGCTCCTCGCGGATCAGCGGCACCATCTGCTCGATCGTCCTGCGCCGCGTGACGTAGTGCGACGCCGGGTAGATCGCGGTCCGCTCCAGACGGGTGATGGTCTCCCCGGTGATCGGGTCGAAGCGCGTGATCCGATCGATCTCGTCGCCCCAGAGCTCGATCCGGATCCCCTGCTCGTCGTAGGCGGGGTGAACCTCGATGGTGTCGCCCCGGACGCGGAAGGTACCGCGCTCGAAGAGGTAGTCGTTGCGCTTGTACTGGATGTTCACGAGCGCCTCGAGGATCTGCTTCCGCGGCATCTCGTCCTCGACCGCGAGGTGCAGCATCATCCCGCGATAGTCCGCGGGGTTCCCGAGGCCGTAGATGCAGGACACGGAGGCCACGACGATCACGTCGTCCCGCTCCATCAGCGACGACGTCGCGCGCAGCCGGAGGCGCTCGATGTCCTCGTTGATCGAGGAGTCCTTCTCGATGTAGGTGTCGCTCGAGGGGACGTAGGCCTCGGGCTGGTAGTAGTCGTAGTACGAGATGAAGTACTCGACCGCGTTGGTCGGGAAGAGCTGCTTGAGTTCCCCGTAGAGCTGCGCGGCGAGCGTCTTGTTGTGGCTCATCACGAGCGTCGGGCGCCCATGCTCCCGGATCACGTGCGCGATCGAGAACGTCTTCCCGGTGCCCGTGGCCCCCAGCAGTACCTGGTGGCGATCGCCGCGGTCGAGTCCTTCGCCGAGCTCCGCAATCGCCCTCGGCTGGTCGCCGGCCGGCTCGTACGGGCTGTGGAGTTCGAAGAGGCTCACGCCCCCATATCCTCTTCGGAGAAGCTCTCCCGGCGCTCCACCTTGAGCACCCCGTTCACCGCCTTGATCCGCGCCAGCACCTTGTGGAGGTGGCTGAGGTCGCGGACCTCGACGACGAACTGTCCGATCATGCCGCCGTCGGACCCGTTCATGTCGGCGTGCTGGATGTTCGTGCCGGTGTCGGTGATCGCCTTCGCCACGTCCGAGAGAAGGCCGCGGCGGTCGGTCCCGACCATGCGGATCCGGACCATGAACCGCTCGTCCTTCTCGGCGGCCCACTCGATCTCGATGCGGCGCTCGGCGTCGGGGAGCGCCAGCACGTTCGGGCAGTCGGTTCGGTGGATGCTGACGCCCCTGCCCCGCGTGATGTAGCCGACCACGTGGTCGCCCGGGACCGGCTGGCAGCACTGCGAATACCGGACCATGAGGTTGTCCATGCCCTGGATCCGGACACCCTTGTTGGAGCGGACGAGCTTCTGGGCGAGCCGCTTGAGCGCGGACGGCTCCTTGGCCTCCTGCGGCTCGTGGTCCGGGAAGAGCCGCTTGATCATCTGCTGCGGCCCGACGTCTCCCCGCCCGATACCGGCGACGGCGTGTTCGAAGTCGGGGTAGCCGAGATCGTGCGAGATCCGCTCGCGGGACTCTTCGTCGGGCAGGGTGAGCCGCGCGCGCTTGAGCTCCCGATCGAGGAACTCCCGACCGAGCTCGTGCGCGGACTCGAACTCCTGACGGCGGATCCATTGTCGAATCCGGCCCCGCGCGCGCGACGTCTTCACGAACGCGAGCCAGTCGCGCGTGGGCCACTGACGTGCGTTGGTCAGGATCTCGACGGTGTCTCCGTTCTGGAGCTCCCGCGAAAGCGGTGCGATCCGGCCGTTCACCTTGGCGCCGGCACAGTGCAGTCCGACCTCGGTGTGCACCGCGAAGGCGAAATCGATCGGCGTGGAGAGCGCAGGAAGCTGCTTGACCTCTCCCTTGGGCGTGAACACGAAGATCTCGCCCTGGAACAGGTCCATGCGGAGGAACTCCATGAACTCCTCGGGCTCCTCCGTGTCCTGCTGCCACTCCAGCACCTGCCGGAACCACGTGAGCGCCTCGTCGACCTCGTCCCGGTCGGCCCGCTCGCCGCCCGCGGGGGACTCCTTGTACTTCCAGTGCGCGGCGATGCCGTACTCCGCCGTGCGGTGCATCTCCTCGGTCCGGATCTGGATCTCGTAGCGGCGACCGCCGGGCCCGACGACCGTCGTGTGGAGCGAACGGTACATGTTCGACTTGGGCGTCGCGATGTAGTCGTGGAACCGCTCCTGCACCGGCGCCCACTTCGAGTGGATCACGCCCAGGGCCGCATAGCAGCTCTGGATATCGTCGGTGATGATGCGCATCGCCATGAGGTCGTAGATCTCCTCGTACGGCACGCCTCGCTTCTGCATCTTCTTGTAGATCGACCAGAGGTGCTTCGGACGACCGGTGACCTCCGAGCGGATCTCCGCATCCTCGAGTGCGTCCTCGAGGGGCATGCGCATCTGCAGGATCTGCCGCTCACGCTCGCGGCGCCGCTGCTGGACCTTCTTCGAAAGCTCCTCGTAGGCCTCGGGCTCCAGGTACTTGAAGCAGAGGTCCTCGAGCTCCCACTTGATCGAGAAGATCCCGAGCCTGTGGGCCAGCGGCGCGTAGATCTCGCGCGTCTCGAGTGCGATCCGGCGACGCTTGTTCTCCGGCAGGTGGTGGAGGGTCCGCATGTTGTGCAGACGGTCCGCCAGTTTCACGAGGATGACCCGCGCGTCCTCCGCCATCGAGAGCAGCAGCTTCCGGTAGTTCTCGACCTGCTGCTCCGTGTGCGAACGGAACTCGACGCGACCGATCTTGGTCACGCCGTCGACCACCGTCGCGACCTCCTCGCCGAAGCGCTCGCGGACGTCGGCGAGCGTCACGGCGGTGTCCTCGACCGTGTCGTGGATCAGTCCGGCGACGATCGATGCCGTATCCAGTCGAAGCCCGGCGAGGATCGTCGCGACCTCGATAGTGTGGGTCACGAAGGCTTCGCCGGAGGCGCGACGCTGTCCGGCGTGCGCCTCGACCGCCAGATCGTGGGCCGCCTTGACCATCTCGACATCGAGGCGACCGGCGTACGCCTCCATGGAGCGCGCGAGTTCGCGGGGGATCCCCCGGATCGTGACGGGGGCCGAGGAGGAGGTGCCGGTGGCCATGCCGGAAGGTACACCGCGGCGAAGGCCTTGAGCCACCGGCCGCGCGCCGTGTCTTCGACGGGGACGGAGCGCGCATCCACGCCCTCCGGACTGGCCCCTACCCCACCCCTCCCGGCTCGTCGCTGAACGCGCGGTACGTCCCGTCCCCCACGATCACGTGGTCGAGGACCGGAATTCCGAGCGCTCGTCCGGCCGCCGCGAGTTGCCGGGTGACGGCCCGGTCCTCCGCACTGGGAGAGGGGTCGCCGCTCGGATGGTTGTGGACGAGGACGATGGCCGCCGCGCCGGCCTCGACCGCGGTGCGGAACACCTCGCGGGGGTGGATGAGCGACGCATCGAGGATGCCGCGAGTGACCAGCACCTCGCGGAGCACGACGTGCTGCGCGTTGAGCAGGAGTGCATGGAACTCCTCCTGGGCGAGGTGTCGGAGGGCCGGGCCCATGCGCGCCCAGACGTCCCGGGGGCCCCGGATCCGGTCACCCACGACGCCGTCCTCCGTCGCCACGCGCCGTCCCAGCTCGAGCGCGGCCACCAGCCGGGCCGCGGTCGCCGGACCGATCCCGTCCACCGACGCCAGCGCGTCCGCCGAGCGGCGGGCCAGGAGGGAGAGACGCCCGTCGCAACTCGCGAGAATCCGGTCGGCCACTTCGACCGCCGACGCCGATGCGGTCCCGCTGCCGATCAGCGCCGCGATCAGCTCGCGCGGAGCGAGCGCCCTCGAACCGAGTCGGACAAGGCGCTCTCGGGGTCGTTCGCGGACCGCGCGGCGGGGTGTCGCCGACCGGGTGAGGGCTGAATCGGGCATGGACGACGATCGCGAGCGCCGTGGGGCGACCCCATGCGCGAGTCGGCCCGCTGTTCAGCCCCGTCCCGGAGCCCGGGCGACCACCGGCACGTCGATCGGGAGGTGATCGCCACGCGCCTATCGCCCGTGGCACTTCTTGTACTTCTTGCCGCTGCCGCACGGACAGGGATCGTTCCGGCCCGGCTCGTCCTCGACCGTCACCGGCTCGTTGCTCGTGCCGGCGCTCCCACCGGCCCGGTTGGTCTGGAGACGCGCAACGTCGGGACCGCCCCCGAGCGCCGCGGCGGCCCCCCCGCCCTCGTCGGCCCGCGCCGCGGCGGCGATGCCGGTGGGATCCACCTGCGGCTGCCGCGCCGGCTGCACGCGCCCGCCCTGCTGCGGCGGCACGGCGCCGAGCGAACCCGTGCCCGGCTCGCTCGGCCCCGACAGCGTCATGCGGGGCGCCGGCTGCATCCGCTGCGGCTGGGCGTTCAGCTGCGCACGGAAGAACCGGGTCGAGAACGTCGAGCGAAGGTCCTCGAGGAGGTCGACGAACATGTCGAACGCCTCCTTCTTGTACTCGACGAGCGGGTCCTTCTGGCCCCACCCCCGGAAGCCGATCGAGGCCTTCAGGTGGTCCAGATCGTACAGGTGGTCCTTCCACTTCTCGTCGATGGTGGTCAGCAGCACGATCGCGAGAACGCGCTCGCCCATGTCGACGTCCGCCTCGGGGTTCGCGTTCGCGAAGGAGTCGAGCTTCCGGTGGAAGTGCTCCCGCGCCGCGGCCTTGACCCACCCCTCGATCTCCCAGCGCTCCAGCTCGTGCTCGGGGTCGTTCTCGTCGGGCAGCTCGTTCACGACCATGAGGAAGTCGCGCACCAGGCGCTCCTTGAGCTCCGCCAGCTCCCAGTGCTCCGGATTGGCTTCCTCGGGCATGTAGTCGCCGAAGCGATCCTCGAGCGCGCGCTCGATCATCTCGAACGCCTCGCCCTTGAGGTCTTCGCCACCCTCCAGCGCGAACAGGCGCAGGTCGTAGACCACCTCGCGCTGCTGGTTCATGACGTCGTCGTAGTCGAGAAGCCGCTTCCGCTGCTCGAAGTTGTTGCCCTCGACCCGCTTCTGCGCTCGCTCGATCGACTTGGTGACGAGGCCGGCGGTGATGACCTCGCCCTCCTCGGCGCCCATCTTCTCCATGACGTTCGCGATGCGCTCCATCCCGCCGAACAACCGCATCAGGTTGTCCTCGAGCGAGAGGAAGAACTGCGAGGCGCCGGGGTCACCCTGCCGGCCGGCGCGACCACGGAGCTGACGGTCGATCCGACGCGACTCGTGGCGCTCCGAGCCGAGGATGTGGAGGCCACCCATCTCGATCTCGTGATCGTCGGAGCGGCTCTCGATCTTGTCGTCCCACCGCGTGGGATCGACCGGCTGCACGTCGTTGAGCTCGAGTCCGCGCTCGCGGGCCCACCCCACGGTCCGCGTGTCGGTGACCCCCTCGCCGAGTTTGATGTCGGTCCCGCGCCCAGCCATGTTCGTCGCGATCGTCACCGCGCCGGGCTGCCCCGCCTCGGCCACGATCTCCGACTCGCGCTGATGCTGCTTGGCGTTCAGGACGTTGTGCCTGATGCCCCGCCGCTTGAGCATGCGGCTGAACGTCTCCGACACCTCGACGTTGGTGGTACCGACCAGTACCGGCAGCTCGAGGCGGTTCAGGCGCTCCACCTCGTCCATGAGCGCGTTGTACTTCTCGCGCGCCGTGCGGAAGATCAGGTCGTTCTGGTCGTCGCGGATGACCGGACGGTTCGTCGGGATGACGAGCACGTCCAGGTCGTAGATCTGGTGGAACTCGTTCTCCTCGGTCTCCGCCGTTCCCGTCATGCCCGACAGCTTGTCGTACATGCGGAAGTAGTTCTGGATGGTGATCGTGGCGAGCGTCTGGGTCTCGCCCTTCACCTCGACGCCCTCCTTCGCCTCCACCGCCTGGTGCAGGCCGTCGCTCCAGCGCCGCCCGGGCATCTGACGGCCGGTGAACTCGTCGACGATCACGATGCTGCCGTCGTCCCCGAGGATGTAGCGCTCGTCCCTGTGGTACAGGGTGTACGCCTTGAGGAGCTGGTGGATGACGTGCAGGCGGCGGTTCTTCTCGGCATACCCCGCCTCGACCTCGGCCAGCTTCTCGTTCCGCTCGTCCACACCGAGGCTCCGGTCGTTCTCGATCTCGCCGAGAACCGCCGAGAGGTCCGGCACGACGAAGGCGTCGGGGTCGTTGGGGCTGAGCTCGTCGAGTCCCCGGTCGGACAGGTGCACGTTGTGGCCCTTCTCGTCCATCGCGTAGAAGAGCAGCTCGTCCACCTCGTAGAGCTTCTTCTCGCGCATGTAGTCGGCTTCGACCTTCTGCACGAGTCCCTGAAGCGCCGGCTCGTCGGCCAGCATCTTCATGAGCTTCTTGTGGCGCGGTGCACCCCGGCGTACGGCAAGGAGCTTCTCGCCCGCCTCGAAGGTCTGGCCGTTCTCCTCCAGCTCGGTCTCGGCTTCGCCGACGAGCTGATTCACCAGCTTGGACTGCTTGCGGTGAAGGGAGCTCACCAGCGGGTTGTACTGCTTGAACGCGTCCGACGAATCCTTCGCCACGGGACCCGAGATGATGAGCGGCGTGCGCGCCTCGTCGATCAGGATCGAGTCCACCTCGTCGATGATGGCGTAGGCGTGCTCCCGCTGCACCCGCTGCTCGAGCGTGTGCACCATGTTGTCGCGGAGGTAGTCGAACCCGAACTCGTTGTTCGTGCCGTACGTGATGTCCGCGGCGTAGGCGGCGCGACGTTCGGCGCTTCCGGGCTGGTACCCGTCGATCACGTTCACCGTGAGGCCGTGCCAGCGGTAGATCGCCCCCATCCATTCGGCGTCGCGCTGGGCGAGATACGAGTTCACGGTGACCACGTGCACGCCCCGCCCGGTGAGCGCGTTCAGGTACACCGGCATCGTCGCGGCGAGGGTCTTTCCCTCACCGGTCTGCATCTCGGCGACCCTCCCGTAGTGGAGCGCCATGCCTCCGACGAGCTGGACGTCGTACGGGATCATGTCCCAGACGGCGCTGGTGCCGGCGAACGCCACCTCGACGCCCACGAGCCGCCGACAGGTGTCCTTCACGACCGCGAAGGCCTCGGGGAGGATCTCCTCGAGCGTGTCCTCGAGGATCGACAGGTGACGGGCCTCGAGCTCACCGATCTCGACGGAGAACTGCTCGCGCTCGTCGGCGTCCTCGCTCGAGCGCTTCTGCGCCCGCAGCGCCTCGAGGTCGTCACGCACCTCTGCCGTCGCGTCCGCGATCCGCTCGCGGAACTCGTCGGTCTTCGCCCGCAACTGGTCGTCGGTCAGGGACTCGTACTGCGCGTAGTACTCGTTGATCTCGTCGACCAGCGGCTGGAGGCGCTTGACCTCTCGCTCGTGCGGGTCTCCGACGACCTTCTTGATCAGGTTCTTCAGCATGTCGGTCTCAGGCGGTGTTCGCCGCGGATGCGGCGCGGTACAGCTCGTGTTCGTGGATGATGTCTACGACGGCGGGCGGGACGAGGTCGTCGATGGACGCTCCGGCGCGCACGCGCTCGCGGATCTCGGTGGACGACACGTCGATCCGGCGCACGTCGACGGATCTCCAGGGGACGTGCATGCCGGGGGCGAACCCCGGGTCGACGTCCGAGGGGTCCCGCCCGTCCCGCGCCATCACGACGATCTCGGCGAGTGCGCCGATCTCCCCGACGTCCTTCCAGCGGCCGAAGGAGGCCCACTGGTCGGCGCCCAGCAGCAGGTGGAACTCGGCGTCGGGCATTCGCGTCCGGAGAGCGCGAAGCGTGTCGACGGTGAAGCTCGGCGGATCGCGGTCGAGTTCGATGCGATCCACCGAGAGCCTCGCACGACCGCGCACCGCCGCCTTCGTCATCCGCAGGCGAAGCTCCGGATCGGTGATGCCGGTCTCGCCCACCTTGAACGGCGAAACGTGCGCGGGCACGAAGAGAACCCGGTCGAGGTCGAGCCGGGTCCGGGCGTCTTCGGCGACGACGACGTGGCCGACGTGCGGCGGGTCGAACGTTCCTCCGAAGACGCCGATTCTCATCGTGCTACCCGCTCGGGACGGTACGAGCGCCCCGGTTGCCGACACCCGCCGCCGCCACCGTGTCTCCCGGCTGACTCTGCGCGCGTTGCGCCATCTCTGCACGGACCCGGTCGGCCTCGGCGGAAAGGGGGTACTGGGTCAACAGCCGCTCGCGCGCGATCTCGACCTCCTGCTCGTACCCGAGGCCGGGGCTGTCCTCCGCGATCTCGCCGTAGGCGTCCATGATCTCGATCAGCGAGCGCGGCGCCCATTCGGTGTCCGGGTAGAGTTCGACGACACGCTCGTAGTAGATGATCGCCGCGTCGAAGCCGTTCCGCTGATGATAGTGATGTCCGATCTCGAACTCCCGCTGAGCGAGCGTCGAGATCATGCGTCCGGCGACGGCGGCCGCGGAGTCCGCGAGTTCCGTACCGAAGAAGTTCCGGGCCACCGCCCTGCAGACGTCGAGCGCCTGGCGCGTCTCGGTCTGATCGCGCTGGGACACGCGGGACAGTTCGCCGTACGCCTCGCAGACCCGGAAGTTGGCGCGCGGCACGTCGGGGCTGTTCGGATAGCGCGAGACGAAGCTCGCATACTGGGCGGCGGCGGTGATGTACTTCTCGTCCTGGAAGTAGATGTCGCCAAGCAGGAGCGACGCCGTCGACGCCGAGTCGAACTCCGGGAAGCGCACCAGCAGGCGGTCGAGCGTCTCCTGCGCATCGCCCCAGTCCTCCTCCGCGATCTCCTGCTGCGCCAGCCGGTAGAGATCCGGCGCGGCCATCCCCTCGTGTCGGGACGCACCCCCGCAGGCACCGGCCACCATTACGGTGCCGGTCAACGCGACCGTCGGAGCGATTCGAGTGGTGCAGATTCGGGAGAACATCCGTTCAACGTACCCGATTCGGGGCAGCGTGTTCAGGGGGTCGCCTCCCCTGGCGGCTCGATCGTTCAACCGGCCGGACCCGCGCCGAAGAACTCGCGGATCGTCCGCGCCACCTCGTCGATCCGATCCTCGCCGAGCTCGGGGAAGATCGGGAGGCTCATCACTTCGTTGCAGAGACGCTCGGACACCGGAAGATCGCCTTCGGCCCCGCCGAGCGCCGAGAAGCACGCCTGGAGATGAAGCGGAACCGGGTAGTAGACGCCGGACCCGACGTTGCGGTCGTTCAGGAAGGCGCGGAGCTCGTCCCGGCGGTCGGTTCGGATCGTGTACTGGTTGTACACGTGCCAGTTGCCGTCCGCCGTCGCAGGCAGGGTGATGCCGTCGACGTCGGCCAGGCGCTCGTGGTACATGCAGGCGTTCGCACGGCGGGCGTCGGCCCACGCGTCCAGGTGGCGGAGCTTCACGCGCAGCACGGCGGCCTGCAGCGCGTCGAGGCGGGAGTTCGTACCGACCATCTCGTGGTGATACATCTGGCGCCCGCCGTGCACGCGGAGCTTCCGGACACGCTCGGCGATCTCGTCGTCGTGGGTGGTGACCATGCCTCCATCGCCGAATCCGCCGAGGTTCTTGGTCGGGAAGAACGAGATCGCCCCGACCGTCGCCGCGGCGCCGGCCATCACGGTCTCGCCGTCGATCTCCTGCCGCGCGCCGATGGCCTGAGCGGCGTCCTCGAAGACGATGGCGTCGCGCTCCTCGGCCATGCGGTTGATGTCCGCCATTCCGGCCATCTGGCCGAAGAGGTGCACGGGCACCACGGCGCGCGTCCGGTCGGTCCACGCCGGCTCGAGCGTCTCCGGGGTGACGTTGAAGGTCACCGGATCCACGTCGCAGAAGACGGGCCGGAACCCGGCGTTCCAGACGGCGCCGGCGGTCGCGAAGAAGGTGAAGGCGGGCACGATCACGTCACGCCGGTCGTCGCCCGGCCCGTCGCCGGTGACGGCGGGGTCGATGGCCTTCATCGGCAGCAGAAGGGCGTCCGTCCCGCTCGCGCACCCGATCGCGTGGGGCACGCCCAGATACTCGGCGATCTCCGCCTCGAGCGCATCCACGTTGGGCCCCATCACGAACCACTGTGACTCGACCACCTCCATGAGGACGGCGTCGAGCTCCTCCCGGATCGACTGGTACTGCGCTCCGAGATCGAGAAGGGGTACGGCCACGGATTCGGCTCCGTCGGGGGAAATGCGATCAGCCCTCAAAGGTACGCCGAATCGACGGATATCGAAGGGGGCTCAGCACCCCGGGCGATTCGAGCGACGGCGCGCGTCGTTCCGGAACACGTCGTTCCGGAAGCGGACCCGGTCGAGCCGCTCCTGGGCCCGCGTGGCGAGGGCCCCCTCCACGCTTGCCTCGACGTCGAGGACCCGCCGGAACGCGTCCACCGCGTCGTCGCAGCGCCCGAGATCCTCGAGGATCGCCCCCCGCTCGAACCACGCCCGACCCAGAAGGTTGCGCGGCTCGCCCATCTCGATGGTCCGGTCCACGGCCGCGAGCGCGTCGAGAAGCGTGCGCTCCGACAGGTTCTCGCCGCTGTGAAGCCCCTCGGCCACCTGGAAGGAGCAGCTGCCGATGTACCAGTCCACCTCCGAGCGCTCCCAGGCGCGCACCGACTCCCGGTACTGCTCGAAAAAGACGAGCGCCCGCTCGCAGTCTCCGATCTCCTCGTGTGCCTGACCGATCTCGAAGACGATCGCCGGCAGCGTGTCGGCACCCGTGGCGAGGGCCCGCTGGTAGAGCGGCAGCGCCGCGCCGAACTCGCCATTCTCGAAGTGGTGCCTCGCCAACGGCAGAGCGAGGCCTTCCAGCCCGAGTCCGGGCTCGATGCGACGGGCCGCGTCCACCGCGGACGCCATCCGGAAGTCGTCGTTCGCCGCGCCGGCCTCGGCAGCGAGGGTCATGAGGTCGGACACGGCCTGGGTCGACCAGTCGGGGTCCGCTTCCACGGCTCGGGCGTAGAACTCGGCCGCCTCGTCCACCTCGCCCTGCCGCGCGTAGGCGTGGGCGACCCGCGCCAGCACGTACGCCCCGACGCGCTCGTCACGCGCGGCCAGCCGGTACTCGGCGAGCGCCTCCTCCATCTCGCCCGCAGCGAACGCCAGGTCGCCGCGCTGAACGGCGGTGTCGTCGGCGGGCGCCTGGACACACGCCGCCGAGATCAGAAGGACGGAGACGAACGCGACATCAGTACGCATCGTCGGAGCTCCTTCCGTAACGGTCTTCGAGGCGAACGATGTCGTCGAGGTGAGGCGTGGAGGCCTCCATGACGTCGCAGTCCGTGATCGCAACCATGCGATGGACCACCCCGGGGCGGATGCGGAAGACGTCGTGCCGAGACATGTGCACCTCCTCCAGCGAGTCCGCGTCCGGACCGACGAGGAGCGTGATCTCGCCGGACAGGACGCAGATCGTCTCGTCCTTGCGTTCGTGGTACTGAAGCGACAGCGCCTCCCCGGCGTTCACGTGGAGAATCTTCCCCACGTACAGGTCGGTGTCGGCCCAGTGGAGTTCCCATCCCCAGGGCTTCTCGACGCGCTTGGGCTTCCGGGAGGTCATGCGGTGTCGGACTCGAGGTGGGACGCGGATGTTCCGGGGAGCCGGGCTCCACCCGGGCGGCGGCTTCGGGAAGCTCGGCACAGCCGCCACGAGCAGCAAGAACCGTGCACGCTGCCCACGGACGGGCACGCCGGGCGTCAGGTCGCGGATTCGCCCGGGCCGGTGCGGTCCACGTCCATGCGGGCCCCGACGGAGGCGAGGTACGCGCGGGCACGCAGGTCGTCGGGCGCCTCCGCGACGCAGCGACGCCAGTGCTCGACCGCGCCTTCGGTGTCGCCCGCGCGGTGGAGTGCGGTGCCGTACCTCAGGCGGGCGAGCGTGAAGCGCGGATTCCGCTCGAGGACGCCCCGGAGTTCCGCGGTTGCCCGTTCCAGGTCGCCGAGCGCGAGCAGCGCCTCGGCCCAGCGCGTCCGGATGTCGAGGTACCCGGGTCGGACCGCGAGCGCCCGTTCGTACTCCCGCGCCGCCTCTTCCGCGTGACCCGCCACGAGGTAGAGGTCCCCGACGCGCGCGTGACCGAGCGCGATCTCGTTGCCGACCTCGCTCGGGAAGTCGCCTCCGTGCCGGCGGTCGAGGTGCGACGCCTGCCCGAGCGCCACCTTCGCCGCGTCGTGTCGGCCCAGCTGCTGGAGGAGGATACCGCGGTTCAGGTGAGCCTCCGCGTATCCCGGTGCGATCCGCACCGCCTCCTCGAAGGCCTCGAGCGCTTCATCTGGCCGTCCGAGCATGGCCAGGCACAACCCGCGCCGGTTGTGCACGTCCGGAAAACCGGGTCGGCTCTCGACCACGGTGTCGAACAGCGCGAGCGCCCGTCCGAACTCTTCCTGCTCGAGCGCGGCGGCGCCCCGGGCGACCAGGGCGCGGAGGGTGTCCTCCGTCAAGCTCTCGCCCTAGTCGTGCAGCGTCCGGGCGGCCTGGGCCCCGTCCTCGACCGCGGCGCGGAGCCAGGGAACCGTCCGGCGGAGACCCTCGCGGAGGTCCACGGTCGGCTCCCACCCCAGCCGCTCACGCGCGGACGAGATGTCCGGACGGCGGACCTTCGGATCGTCCTGCGGAAGCGGGAGGAATTCGACCCGACTCTCGCCCCCGACCTCCTCGACGACGATCTCGGCGAGTTCGCGGATCGTGAATTCGCCGGGATTCCCGATGTTGGTCGGCTCGGTGTGGTCCGACATGAACAGCCGGTAGATCCCCTCGACCTCGTCCGACACGTAGCAGAAGGAGCGGGTCTGGGACCCGTCGCCGTAGACGGTGATCGGATCGCCGCGGAGCGCCTGGACGATGAAGTTGCTCACGACGCGGCCGTCGCCGGCTCGCATCCTGGGCCCGTAGGTGTTGAAGATCCGGACGATGCGCGTGTCGATCCCGTGGGCGCGGTGGTAGGCCATCGTCATCGCCTCCGCGAACCGCTTCGCTTCGTCGTAGCATCCCCGGATGCCGATCGGATTCACGTGCCCCCAGTAGCTCTCGGGCTGGGGGTGCACCTGGGGATCTCCGTAGACCTCCGAGGTGGACGCCAGCAGGAACCGGGCGCCCTTCGACTTCGCGATGCCGAGACAGTTGTGCGTGCCGAGACTGCCGACCTTGAGGGTCTGAATCGGCATCTCGAGGTAGTCGACCGGCGAGGCCGGCGACGCGAAGTGGAGGATGCCGTCGAGCTCGCCCTCGAGCTCGACGGGGCGGGAGATGTCGTGCTCGATGAGCCGGAAGCGGTCATGGTCGGCGAGGTGCGCGACGTTGTCGGGCGACCCGGTGACGAAGTTGTCGAGCCCGACCACGTCGTGACCCCCCTCCAGGAAGCGGTCGACGAGGTGAGAGCCGAGGAACCCCGCGGCACCCGTGATCAGAACTCTCATGCGTCGATCTCCGGGCCGCCGGCCGGCTGGGGCCTGCCGATGCTCACGTACTCGAATCCGGCCGAGGCCATCCTCGCCGGATCGTAGAGGTTCCGGCCGTCGAACACGATGGGCGTCCGGAGCGCGTCGCGGATGCGGCCGAGGTCGGGTCGTCGGTACTGGAGCCACTCGGTGTGGATCACGAGGGCGTCCGCGTCGGCGAGGACGTCGTAGTCCTTCTCGCGGTACTCGATCCGGTCGCCGAGGACCCGCTGCGCCTCGTGCATCGCCTCCGGATCGTGCGCCACCACGCGCCCCCCCCGCTCCAGGAGGCCCTCGATCGTCACCAGTGAGGGCGCCTCCCGCATGTCGTCCGTGTTCGGCTTGAACGAGAGGCCCCAGACGGCGAAGGTGCGGCCGGACAGGTCCTCGCCGAATCGGGCCACGATCCGCTCGAGCAGCACACGCTTCTGCGCCTCGTTCACCGCCTCGACCGCTTCCAGGATGGCGGCGGGCGCACCGAGGTCGTTCATCGTGCGGACCAGCGCCTTCACATCCTTCGGGAAGCAGCTGCCACCGTAGCCGGCGCCCGGGAACAGGAAGGACGGGCCGATGCGTCCGTCGGAGCCGATGCCGGCGCGCACCGCGTCGACGTCCGCACCCGTCCGCTCGCAGAGGTGCGCGATCGCGTTCATGAACGAGATCCGGGTCGCGAGCATCGCGTTGGCGGCGTACTTGGTGATCTCGGCGGCGGGCACGTCCATGACGAGGATCGAGTTCCCCGTGCGCAGGAACGGCGCATAGAGCTCACGGAGCACGCGCTCCGCCTCGGGATGATCGACGCCGACGACGACCCGGTCCGGCTTCATGAAGTCGTCGACCGCCGCCCCCTCCTTGAGGAACTCGGGGTTCGAGCACACGTGCACCGGATGGTCCGTCTGGGCCTCGATCGTCTCCCGGACACGGCGGGCGGTCCCGACCGGGACCGTCGACTTCGTGATGACGACCTTCTCGTCGTTCATCGACCGACCGATCGACTCGGCGACGGCCAGCACGTGCTGGAGGTCGGCCGACCCGTCCTCGTCGGGCGGCGTTCCGACGGCGATGAAGATCACGTCCGCCTCCTCGACCGCCTCCGGAAGATCGGTCGTGAACCGGAGGCGCCCCTCCTCGAGGTTCCGCTCGACCAGGGGCTCGAGTCCGGGCTCGTAGATCGGGACGATCCCCTCACGGAGCTTCCGGACCTTCTCCTCGTCGATATCCACGCAGGTCACGTGGTTCCCCGTCTCGGAGAGGCAGGCGCCGGCCACCAGGCCGACGTATCCGGTTCCAACGACTGCGACGTTCATGGCTGGGCGAGCGGGAGTTCGTGGCAAGCGACGTGGCTCCGACGCCTCCACGGCGCCTCGAACGAAAGCTCGACGGGCCTGCCGGGTACTTCAAGGGGCGTCACGAACCCGCACCGACGTCGGGTCCATCCGGCGCGGACTCAGGAGGTGGCGCGCTCCCCCGACCCCGTCGCTCGGGCGGGGACGCCCGCCACGACCGATCCGGGATCCACGTCCCGCACGACCACTGCGCCGGCGCCCACGACCGCGCCGGCACCCACACTGCAGGCACCGACGACGGTTGCGCCGGCCCCGACCCAGGCGCCCCGGCCCACGCGCACACCGCCCGCCAGGATCGCGCCCGGAGCGATGTGGGCCGCAGCCTCGACGACACAGTCGTGCTCGACGACGGCACACGAATTGACGATCACGCCGGCCTCGAGCGAGGCACCCGTGTTCACCAGCGCGAGTTGATGTACGGTGACGCCCGCGGCCAGTCGGGCGGAGGGGGCGACCAAGGCCGACGGATGTACCACGGCGTCGGCGAGGTGCGGCTCGAACTCCACGACTCGCTCCAGGCGGCGGGCGCGGTCGCCGAAGGCGACGAGGAGTCCAGCGTGCCTCAGGACGCCGTGGCCATCGGTACGCATCCGGGTCACGAAGTCGGACTCGAGATACTCGAGTTCGAACTGCCCGCTGAGCTTCTCTCGATCGGCGTCGACGATCCCGACGACCTCACCGCCACCCGCCTCGACGATCTCGGCCACGACACGCCCGTGTCCGCCGTACCCCCAGAGAACAACCGACTGCCTACTCCTGCTCATCGAATCGCTCCATCGTGGCGTGCCCTTCCCGGCTCACGTTTCTACGGCCGAAGACGACGGGGATCGTGCGATAGAGCACCACGGCGTCGATCCACGGCGTCCGGTGCTCGACGTACCAGACGTCGAGCTCGAGGCGGGCGTCCCAGTCGAGCGCGTTGCGGCCGTTGACCTGCGCCCAGCCGGTGATCCCCGGAGGCACCTCGAGTCGGCGCGCCTGGCGCGGCGTGAAGTGACGCGTGTACTCGCAGAAGAGCGGACGCGGTCCGACGAACGCCATCTCCCCACGGAGGACGTTCCACAACTCCGGCAGTTCGTCCAGACTCGTGCTGCGGAGGAGGCGTCCGAGCCATGTCAGTCGCTCCGCGTCCGGCAGCAGCTCGCCATCCGGCCCGACGTCGCCCGTCATGGTCCGGAACTTCACCAGATCGAACGGTCGCCCGAGGTGCCCGGCCCGCGTCTGGACGAACAATGGCGGCCACCCGTTGACGACCGTGAGGATGCCGGTAATCAGGACGAGTAGCGGGCTCAGGAGGACAATCAGGCAGAGCGCCGCGACTCGCTGGACGAGGCCGACCGACGATCGCGCGGAGTGTCCCGTCACGCTGAAACCGCCCCCTCCGAGACCGCGCGCGTGAGTACCCTGCGCGTCTCCTCGATACCGCGGGAGAGCGAAAGCTCCCGCTCGTAGTATTCGCGCGCACGGCGACCGAGAGCGTGCCGGTCGCCGATCGACATCGACGCGACCGTGAGAACCGCAGCGGCAAGCCCCTCGCCGTCCCCCGAGTCGAAGAGGGTCGCCGCTCCGGACTGCTCGAGAAGCGTGCGGGCCTCCCCGTGCACGCCCGCCACGATCGGGCGACCCAGCGACAGGCAATCCTGAACCTTCGACGGGATGGTGATGTCGAAGAGCGGGTCGGCGCGAAGATGAATCAGCAGGACGTCGGCGCACCGCATCCGCCTCAGCGCTTTCCCAACGTCCACACCGGGCAGGAACTCCACATTGCCAATCCCCCGGTCTTTGGCCGCCTTCTCGAGTCGCGTCTTCTCGATCCCCTCACCCAGGATCCGGAACACGATCCGGCGCCCCCTCCGCTCGACCCGCTCAGCTGCGTCGAGGACGACCTCCAGTCCCTGGGCCGGCCCGACCGCACCCGCGTACAGGACTTCGAAGTCGTCGCCCTCGCCTCCCAGCCGCGAGCGCCCGCTCGCGGCAACGGCGCCACTTCGCCCGTCGGCGTCGAACCTCGACCAGTTGCGTACCACCGTCACGCGCGATCGGGGGATCCCTCTCGCGACGAGGGTGTTGCGGAAGCCGTCCGAAAGCACGACGACCCGGTCCGCGCGACGATACAGGAAGTCGCACAACCGGCCGACGAGGCGGTAGAGCCTCCCCCCGCCGACCATCGACGTCGCCCGAAGCGTCTCCGGCCAGAGATCCTGTACGTCCACCACGAGCCTGGCTCCCGAGAGTCGGGCGGCCAGGAGTGCCGGGACGATCGCGGAGATCGGGGGGTGGTACACGTAAACGACGTCCCAGTGGCGCCGGATCCGGATCACGCCAAGACACGCCATCAGCGCGAAGGAAAGATAGGTGAGCGCCCGCCGCGCGACCGAGTCGTCTCGGCTCGGGTACGAGAGAACCCGATGGACGCGCAGCCCGTCCTCGTCGGCGCTCCGGAACGCCTCCGGCGACCATCCTTCGTGGAACGTTCCCAGCGGATAACTCGGAAAGCCCGTGAGCACCTCCACCTCGTCATGCGTCGCCGCGAGGGCCGCCGCGAAGGCGTGGCCTTTCAGGATGGGCTCAGGATCGAACCACTGGCTCAGGTAGAGGATCTTCACCGGCTGCTCAGGCTCCGGGCGTGGTGGGGCGCCATACCCTCGATGGAGAGCTCGCCACGGTCGCGGAGTCGGCTGATTCGATCCATGAACTCCAGAAAGTCGTCGAGCAGAACGCGCGACTCCCCCAGATTGAAGGGGTGGACCCAGACGTGGAATACCCGCCCCTCCCCTCCGGCACCGCGGAGCATCCGATCGACGGTCGCCTTCAGCAGCCGGCGACGTACTGCTCGGGATGCCGTGCCGCCGATGGCCCAGTTATAGTAGAGCGATCCGGTCTGGGTGCGGACACCGGAGTCCAGTACGGTCGTGATCGCGGGCTCGGGACCCCGTCGAAGTCTTCTTAGCATCCGCCACATCCGGTGACCTCGAGACGATCCGGGGGTGCCGTACGAACTGCCGGGCACGCGCATGGAGAGCCGCCCGAGGCGGCCCACGGCCTCCATATGGTCGATTTCGTCCCGCGGGAAGACGATCGACCGGACGGGACGCCCGAAGACACCAGCAAGCTGCTCGAGCGACACGCGGAAGTCGGCGACGACCGCCTCGCGGTCCGCGCCGGCCGTACGCGGCCTCACGTGGGTTGCAGAGTGCGAGCCGAGATCGAGCAGGGTGCCGAGCCCCGCAAGGCCCGGCGTCAAGTCCGCGAGCGACCGCGACGCGGGGTCGCTGTCCGCGACGAAGCGCTGCACGGCGGTCCGATACTGCGGCGGGAGGTGGTCGACGGGGGGAGACTCGTCGGGGTCGCCCACGAGCGACCCGACGAACGCCCACGTCGACTCGAGGCCACGCTCGGCGAAGCTCTCGACCAGGCGAGCCACGATCGTCCGCGTGCGCCGATACACGCCGGCCCGCTCCATTTCAGCCCATCCCCCGTCCTCCAGTCGACCCCATCCGAGCTCACAGTCGAAACTGAGTACCACGACGCGGTTCACTGGATCGGGGGGTCGAACCGTGCAACGTCTGGATCGGGCGTGCCGAGCGCCGCCTCGACCCGCGCCGTCCAGCGGGCGCGATCGTCGGCGGGCGAGCCCGCCGTGCACGATTCCGAACGAATCCCCCGGATCGGAAGAACACGCGTGTCGACCCGAAGTCCGGTCGAAGTGACGTCGAGGTCGACGTCCGGAAGGTCGGCGAAGTCGAAGGCCCGGCGCGCGACGCCCGCGGGATCCGCGAGCAGCCGGCCGTACGTGCACTCCAGGGTGCGACCGGGATCCGCATCTTCCGCGATCGTGCGGTTGAAGAAGAGCCATTGGCGGAGGAGGAATTCCACGGTGTAGGCCGCGCCGCCTCTGGGGCGACTTCGTCGACGAATGCCCTCCGCGACCTCGAAGGGGTCCCGGACCACCCAGACGAATCGAGCCTCCGGAAAAGCTTCGCGAAGCCCGAGGATGCGCATGGAGTTGGACACCGACTTCTCGACCAGCAGCCGTCCATCGGCGATCCACGGACGCCAGTCGGAGAGGAGGGTGTCACGGTCGACTCTCCTCCGGCGCTCGGCGGCAATGACCGTGTCGGCATTCGCGTACATCCCTCGAGGATATCCGCCGTCCTCCAGCGTGCCCAAGTGCCCCGTGAGCAAATCGCCCTCCACCGGCGGCCCGCCGGCCAACGGGTGAATGCTGAACAGGTCGCGGTAGAGGGTCGTGCCCGAGTTGTAGCACCCCACCACGAACACGAGGCCGCTCGGCTCCTTCCTCCCGAACGCCCCGCGGAGCAGCGGGCGGACGGGCGTCTGATACGCCCGCGTGAACAGCTCGTGGAACGGCGCCTGCCACGGCCGCGTGCCGTGGCGACGCGCCAGCCTATCGATCAGCGTGCGCATCGACCTTCGTCCGGGCGATCGAGAGTCGCCAGTAGAGCGCGAGCACGAACCAGTTCGCCAGCGTCATGATCCCCTCGACGGTACTCGCGACAGCAAGGCCGGCGAGCGGAAACACGAGAAGTGGAGCGATCTCGTCCCGGCGAACGACGACACCGCGGACGAGGCGTACCGCGATCACCCCCACGATCGCGACGGCGACGAGGAAGCCCGGGATCCCGAGTGCGTACAGGTTTCCGACGGGAAAGTTGTGCACGTACCGGTCGCCTGACACTCGACTCGCGTACCCGACCCCGGTGAGCGGCGCGTCCGCGACCGCGGAGTAGACCTCCTGCGCCTGAGCAACGCGGGTGGGGTCGTCGAAGAATCCGCCGGCCACCTCACTGGCCGCGACCACGAACACCCCGGCAGCGGCGAGTGCAATGAGTCGGAGCAATCGAGCCTGCGGTGTGGCCGACCCCGCCACGACGCGCCCGGCGAGCGCGGCGACGAGCGCGAGGACGGCACGACGCGAGAACGTCAGTACCGCGAGCAGCGACGCCAGAGCGAACGCCGTGTGCCTCCCCGCTCCGGTCCAGCGACCGGAGGACCCCACAAGGAGGAGGACGGCGAACATGGCCGCCCCTTCACCGACCGCATTGATCATCACGTCGGCTCCGGTGAATCCCGCGGTCGCGTCTCCGGCGAGCGCCTCCCGAAAGAGGACGTAGGTGAAGGTCCAGTAGCCGAACGGGCCGGAGAGGAGATTCTCGAGCCCGATCCTCTCGGCCGCGATCACGGCGCCCACCAGAAGGGTGCCGATGCCTCCGAGTGCCCCCAATCGCACGAGGGGAAGCAGCTCCTGCGCGCGGTAGCGGACCAGGAGACACTTCAGACCGACGTAGGAGGCGAAGTAGGCGGACGACTTGAGCAGGGCGATGGGGGCCCACGGACTCGGTGACCAGAAAGTCGAGAGCGCGCTCAGGGCGATGTGCAGCACGAGCACGAGATCGAGTCCGTCCAGGAGTTCCATCGGGCGCATGCCCGACGTGGTCACGTACGACACGACGCCGATCACGCCAGCGATCCCGAACACCGCGACGGGGAGGGAGCCTCCGATCAGGGGCACCCGGACGGGTACGAACGGAAGACACCAGGTCGCGGCAACGATTGCGACGCGTGAGAGGCGATTCATGCCGTGTGCAGCCGCGTCATCGGAAACGCTTGAGAAGCTGCCGGAGGCGCAGCGCCGTCGAGCGATGCACCACGCCCGCCGCGCGGCTCGCACCCACCTCGAATGGACGCGCCGGGTGCTGCGGGAAGGCCGGGGCGTAACCCAACTCGGCCATCCGGTCGCCCGCGACGGTCTCGACGATCCGGATGGCCCGTGCGTCGAGTTCGTCCCGCCACGCATCGAGCCGCGACCGCGTGAGTGGAGCGAGCGTCGCCTGGTGATGGGGCTGCCGGGGCGAGAATCCGGGGCGCTCGCGTTCATTGAACCTGAGCACCGCCGGGTCGAGGGCGAGTCCCAGGAACTCGAGGACGCGTCGCATCTCCGACTCAGGGTCATGTACCAGCGCCTCGTAGTGGAGCGAGAGGTAGCGCGGGTGGTCCAGCAGTCGCCGGTGGACGTCCACCGCGTGCACCCACTCGTCCCCCACGATTGCCGCCGAGCTGGTCCCGATCCTGATTCTACGGAAGGAGGCGAGGACGGCCCGGGGGTCACGCAGGATCTGGACCACGCGCGCATCCTCCGCCGACTCCAGGTACCACTCGGCGATCCGCACGTGTCGAGGCGTCTTCTCACCGAGCACGTGATCGTCGGCACCGGCTCCGCGAGCCGCCGCCCGGACCACGGCCACGAACAGGGCCAGCCAGGACGTCTCACCCGGCTCCAGCGCGCGGAGAATATCGGCGACCGACAGGCCCATGTCGCGGATCCACCAACGGGACGCGATCTGCGCGGCGGCACGCTCCGGGTCCGCCGCCGGGTCCGCGTCGATGCGCGGTGCCAAGCTGACGAAGAAGAAGGTCTCCGGCGGCAGGAAGATGCGCGGGTGACTGTCGAGCATCGCCCTGAGGAGGCTCGTGCCCGATCGGGCGCACCCTACCACGAGAAAGGGTGTCGTGCTCACGGTGCCGGTCGGTGGCGGCCCGGCAGCAGGGCCAGGGCGGACGGGTCGACCACTAGGGCACCGCGGATCGACCTCAGGAGAAGGAGGTTGAACGTGGTGAGCCCCACCGCGTGACCGAGTGCCCCACCCGCGATCCCGAGGGTCGGCACGGCGATGACCGACACGACGGCCAGCAGAAGGACGGCGACGACGGCGCTCAACACGATCGACCGCTGCGGAAGGGAGAGGGTGGCGACGAGGTGGACGGGACCCGAGAGAACGTTAACCAGCTGGGCGATCAGCAGCACGAGCATGGCCGGGAACCCTGCTCGATACTCTTCACCGAACAACGCGAGCGCGTGCTCGCCGAAGACGAGGAGCGCGCCGACGAGCGGGGCAGACACCGCGAGAGTGACCCCCATGTTCTCGCGGAGCAGTCGCTGCAACTCTCCGCGATTCCGCTCCCGGACGAGGGGAGCGATCCGCGCCGAAAGCAGAATGCCGACGGCCAGCAGGCCCATCGCCGCGACCGACACCACCCGGACGCCCGCCGCGTAGAGTGCTACGTCGGCGTCGGGCAGGAACTGGCCAATGATCAGGATGTCCACGTTGGCGAGAAGGGGGAGCGCCATGCCGGACAGGAGGAAGGGCGTCGACAACCGGAGTAGCGCCGCGGGCCGGTGGCCCGGCTCAGCGTCGGGAGGCCCGGCGAAGATTCCCGACGCCCAGACGACCAGACCGGCCAGGAGGAGGAGGGCGGTGAGGAGGTGACTGGCGCCGAACAGCATGGCCATCGAGAGCCCATCCAGACTGCGGAGCCCGAGCGCCACGCCCCCACCGAGGCCGAGCAGCAGGAGCGCCGGACGGCCCACCTGGAGGATCGCCTCCGATGTGACGGTTCGGTCGATGCCCCGGAGAACCGCGGCGAACGAGCGGGATGCCGCCGTTCCGACCACGATCATCGCGATGGCGCCGATCCATGCGGGAGTGAGCATGTCGACCCGGGCGATCGCGACGAACGCCGTCACTCCGAACACCGCGACGATCGAGGCGAACGCCAGCGCGGTGGCGACCGCCGCTGGACGGAGCTGATGCCCGAGTGACACGAGCCGGACGAGCGAACGATCGAGACCCCAGACGCCGACGAGTCCCAGCACGCCTGCCAGGGACAAGGCGTACGAAAACGTCCCGTAGTGGTCCACGGATCCGGCCAGTCGACTGAGCGCTACGTGGCTGCCGAACAGGGCCGCTGCCGACACGCCCTTCGTCACGACGGCGGCAGCATACCGCCCCACGCCCTCCCTCACGCGCCGATCGCGTCCAGGAGGTCGACCCGGAAACGCCCGGGGGTGAACCGACGGGCCCATTCGAAGCCCGCGCGGACTCTCTCCTGTCCGCCTGCGCGGTCGAATTCCGCTGTGTGGAGCGCGGCCGCGAGCAGACCGACATCGCCGGGCGGGCAGATGAAGGCTCCGTCCCCGACACTCTCTCGCGCCGACGTGACGTCCTGGACGACGACCTGACAGCCACACGCCATCGCCTCGACGGCGACCATGTAGAACGACTCGATCTCGCTCGGCGCAATCAGCGTCCTGGCTGTGGCGAGTTCGGCCGCCAGAGCGTGCGCGCCGAGCCGCCCGACGAAGGTCACCCGGTTCGCCACGCCCGCCGACTCGGCGGCGGCGACGACCCCGGCCCATCCAGCGTCGCGCGGGGATCCCCCGATCACCCTGAGCTCCCAGTCGTAGTCCGGGTGATCCGCAGCGACCCGGGCGAGCGTGGCAAACGCGAGGTCGTTGCGCTTGTACGAGAGGGGGCTCGTAACGAGCGCGATCCGCCCGGGCACAGGTGCCGACGGGGTCCCGATCCGCGACGCGAACTCGCTTCGGATCCCCAGGTAGAGCAGGTCCTCGCCCTGCACATTCGCCACGGCCCGACGTGCCGCCGCGCGAACGTACTCCGACTCGAAGAGGTTCCGGCCGGCTCGCCGACAGGCCAGCCGCGCGTCGAGTCGGCGGAGCTTCCACGGGAGCGAGTCACGGTCGGGGGGAACGAAGTTCAGCAGATTGAGGTGGTACACGACCAGCGGTCTGGAGACGGGAACCCAGTAGTTGATGGAGAGGACCAGATCGGTCCGTCGGGTGCGCAGAGGCGCGAGCACCTTCGCGAGGAGGAATCGCGCCGACGACGGCGCACCCGGCACGAGCGGCGCGACCCGCACCCCTTCGTGCCGATTCACGACACCGGCGGCGCCGCGACGGGTGTCGTGAGCGTCGAGGACGGCGGTCACCGACACCCCCGGAGTCGACCCGAGGGCGTCCAGGATCTGGTTCACCGCGGTGAGCCCGCCACCGGGTCGCACCCAGGGCGCGAACAGGCAGATGTGCACGGCGCTACCCGCGGCCCGCCCGTATCGAGGCCTCCACGGTGCCGATCACCTCGTCCAACTGGTCCATGGTGAGGTCGCTTCCCGAGGGCAGGCAGAGTCCTTCCTCGAAGAGCGCCTCGTCCAGCCCCCGGCCGATGTACTCTGTCCCTTCGAACAGAGGCTGCAGGTGCATCGGCTTCCACATCGGCCTCGCCTCGATTCCCCGATCGAGCAGCCCCAGTCGAACGTCCTCGCGGGTCACTCCGCATCGCGCCGGGTCGATCCTGGCCACGGTCAGCCAGCGGCTCGACCGGTATCCGTCCGGCTCGGGCATGAAGTCGACCCCGGCTGGCGCGAGCCGCTCGCGATAGGTGGCGAAGATCTTCCTGCGCCGCGCCACCCGGTCGTCCAGCACGGACATCTGACCCACGCCTATGGCGGCGGACACGTTGCTGAGCCGGTAGTTGTAGCCGAGGGTCGAGTGCTGATAGTGCGGAGCTGGATCGCGCGCCTGTGTGGCGAGGAACCGTGCCTGATGCGCGGTCTCCTCCGACGTCGTCACGAGCATCCCGCCCCCGGACGTCGTGATGATCTTGTTTCCGTTGAACGAGATGATCGCGGCATCGCCGCCCGACCCGCAGCGTCGGCCGTCCCGATAGCACGCACCAAGACTCTCGGCCGAGTCGACGATCAGTGGTACGTCAGCGTGACGACAGGCGGTCTCGAGCGGCTCGAGGTCGGCGCTCTGTCCATAGAGGTCGGTCGCCAGGACGGCGGCCGGGCGGCCACGCCGACCTCGTGCGACGTCCGCGAGCCGTTCCGACACGGGGTCCGGGTCGAGGGTCCAGTGCGCGGGCGCAACGTCGAAGAAGACGGGGGTCGCGCCCTGGTAGAGAACCGGAAACGCCCCCCCCGCGAACGTCATCGATCCGACCCAGACCTCGTCGCCGGGGCCGACCCCGTGGGTGCGGAGAGCGAGATGGAGCGCGGCAGTCCCCGACGAGAGGGCGACGCAGCGTGACCCCTCCCCGAGATAGTCCTCAAGGAGCGCCTCGAACTCGTCAACCTTGGGTCCCAGCGGGGCCACGTAGTTCGAGGCGAAAGCGGCCTGAACCTCCTCGATCTCGCGACCCGACATGTGGGGCCGCGACAGGAAGATGCGGATCTCGCTCACGATCTCGCCTGGCGGACGCGGCGCCGGTCAGCCCAGGTCATTCATCCGGATGCCGTCCCATCGGTTCGAGAGCCGGGCGGTGCCCACGATCAGCGCCAGCACCCGTCCCGACACGTTTGTGATCCGGTAGTCTTCGGGGATCGTCCGGGTGTCGGCGCGGGCCCTCGACGTGACGAGCCGGATCCCGCGCACGACATCCTCGGTGGCGAGCCCGGTCACCACGATGCCTCCCGTGTCCATAGCCTCCGGGCGCTCGATCGAGTCGCGAGGGGTTACGGCCGGGAACCCGAGAATCGTGGCCTCCTCGGCCACCGTGCCGCTGTCCGACACCGTGCAGAACGACCGCGACTGGAGGCGGTTGTAGTCGAAATACCCGAACGGCTCGGCCACGTGGATTCGCTCGTCGAGGCGCGCGGCACCCCCGAGCTGGTCGAGTCGCTTTCGGGTACGCGGGTGCAGGGAGAGTACGACCGGCATGTCGAACGTCCGCACGATGGCTTCCAGCATCGCCGTGACGGCGAGGAGCCGGTCCCTCCGGTCCACGTTCTCCTCGCGGTGGACGGAGGCGACGACGTAGCGCTCCTCCTCCAGCCCCAACTCGTCGAGCACGGTCGAGCGATCGATTCGTCCCCTGTGGGTGTCGAGCACCTCGGCCATCGGTGATCCGGTCACGTAGACCCGACGGTGCTCGAGGCCCTCCGAAAGGAGATGCCGGCGGGCGTGCTCGGTGTAGGCGAGATTGAAATCCGCGACATGGTCGACGATCCTTCTGTTCGTCTCCTCTGGCACATTCCTGTCGAACGACCGGTTGCCAGCCTCCATGTGGTAGACGGGGATCTTCATGCGACGCGCAATGACCGCCGCGAGCGCCGAGTTCGTGTCGCCCAGGATCAGCACGGCGTCGGGGTCGTGCGCGCGGAACACCTCCTCCGACCGCACCAGGATCCGCCCGAGCGTCCGCCCCAGCGACTCCTCTGCGACGTTCAGGTACTCGTCGGGCTCACGGAGCTCGAGATCCTCGAAGAACACCCGATCCAGTGCGTAGTCGTGGTTCTGACCGGTGTGCACCAGTACATGGTCCACGACCTCGGACGCGTCGAGACGTGCGATCACGCGGGAGAGGCGGATGATCTCCGGCCGGGTGCCGAGTATGGTCATGACCTTGAGCGGCGCCATCGGTCACACCCTCCCGGTCCAGGTGTCCGGAGCGTCCGCGTCGAACACCTCGGCGGCCCAGAACAGCACGATCATCTCGTCGTCTCCCACGTTTTCGATGTTGTGAACGGTGCCAGGCGGGATGTCGACAACCGACCAGCGCGCGCCGGACGCCTCGTACGCCCGCACCCCCTCCCCGCCGGCCCGGCGGATCCGCACGACGCCCTCCCCGGACAGAACGACGAACTTCTCGACTTTCACCCGGTGCGAGTGGTCGCCTCGGACCACGCCGGGCCGGGTCGTCGACACGAAGATCTGACCGAACTGGTCACCTCGGATCAACTCGGCGAGTCGGCCGCGGTCGTCCGTCCGCTCGACTAGGGGATACTGGAGCTCGTCGTCGGGGATGTGCGAGAGGTACGTCGAGTGGAGGAGTCGGGTCAACGGATCGGAGAGATCCGGGAGCAGGCCCGCCTCGCGGATCGCCGGGAACGAGCGGACCAGATCGGCGAGGTGTCCGACGGTCGTGTCGAAGGTCGGACCGACCGTGTCGAACCGGACGCCTGCGCCGCGCGAGGCCACCGTCGCCGCCTCGAGGAGCTCTTGCACGACATGCGACACGTGTACGAGTTCGAGCGTCGCGCTCGCGTCATGGACATCGATCGCGAGCCCGTTCGCAACGTTGTGGCAGAACGTGGCGACCACGGAGTTGTAGTCGGGGCGACACCATTTCCCGAACACGTTCGGCAGACGGTAGACCACCGCCTCGCCTCCGGCGGACCCGTACCGCTCGATTTCGGACTCTGCGGCCCGCTTGCTACGACCGTACTCGGTGTCGTCCACCGCACGGGTGGAAGAGGAGAAGAGGAGGCGCGGACGCGTCCCGCCGTCGAGGAGAGTGTCGACCAGTTCCCTCGTCGCGCCGAAGTTGACCCGCCTGAACTCACGGGGGTCGTCCGGCCGGTTCACCCCGGCGAGGTGAACCACGACGTCCACGCCACGGAGTATGCTCCGCCGCTCGTCCCGCGGGGTCTGCCGCGTGATCGCCGCCGGTGTCACTTCGGAGTGGGCCAGTGCCTCGCGGAGGTTGCGGCCGATGAACCCCTCCGCGCCGGTGACGGCGACGCGTGTCATGGGCCCCGCTCCTCCAGTGCGGCCCGTACTGCCGGAAGCCCGCCGAGGAGTCGCTTCATCTCTTCGAGATCGAGGCGGGTCGTGTTGTGGGACGTGTAGTCGTCCTGCGACTCGACGCCGGCGTCCCCCTCGGTGACGAACTTCGAGTAGTTGAGATCGCGAACGTCGGGCAGAATTCGGAAGTACCGGTCGAGTTCCTCCGACCGGAGACGTTCCTCACGGGTCAGCAGCGTCTCGAACAGCTTCTCGCCGTGGCGCGTCCCGATGATCTCCACGGGAACGGGCGACTCGAACAGCTCGAGCAGTGCACGGCCCAGCGTGCCGATCGTCGTCGCAGGCGACTTCTGGACGAAGATCTCGCCCGGCTCGCCGTGTTCGAAGGCGAACAGGACGAGGTCCACCGAGTCCTCGAGCGACATCATGAAGCGGGTCATGTCCGGGTTCGTCACGGTCAGCGGGAGACCCTCCCGGATCTGGCGGAGGAAGAGGGGGATAACCGACCCGCGCGACGCCATCACGTTGCCGTAGCGCGTCGCGACCATCGTCGTCCCCTCGGCCTCACGAGACTGCGCCACCATCACCTTTTCCATCATCGCCTTCGAGATCCCCATCGCGTTGATGGGATACACCGCCTTGTCGGTGCTCAGGCACACGATCCGCTCGACCCCATTGCGTTCGGCGGCCGCGAGAACGTTTCGCGTGCCGACGACGTTCGTCTGGACCGCCTCCATCGGATGGAACTCGCACGACGGCACCTGCTTGAGTGCGGCCGCGTGAAAGACGAAGTCGACCCCCCGCAGCGCGAGCGACAGCGTCGTCTCGTCTCGCACGTCGCCCAGGTAGTAGCGGATCCGGTCGTCGCGGAACTCCCGCCGCATGTCGTCCTGCTTCTTCTCGTCACGGCTGTACACCCGGATCTCCGCGACCTCCGAGTCGAGGAACCTGCGGACGACGGTCGATCCGAACGACCCGGTGCCACCCGTCACGAGGAGGCATCGTCCTGCCGCAGACCGGAACGCCTCGCGAGTCACTCTTCCTCCACCTCCTCAAGGTATCCGAGCACGAGATCGACAGCGCGCTGTACCTCAATCGAATCCGTCGGGAGCACGATCTCCGGAGCATCCGGCGGCTCGTAGTCCGCGTCGAGCCCCGGCAACCCCGTGATCTCGCCCGACGCCTGGCGTGAATAGAGCCCCTTGGGATCCCGGTCGCGGGCGATCTCGACATCGACGTCCACGTGGATCTCCACGAAGTCCCCCTCCGGCACGAGGGCACGGACCCGATCGCGGTCGGTGCGTTGCGGAGACACGAAGCTGCAGACCACGATGAAGCCGGCCTCATGAAAGAGCCGCGCGACCTCGCCGACGCGTCGGACGTTCTCGGCTCGATCCGCCGGACCGAAGCCGAGGTCGCCGCACAGTCCGTGCCGCACCTGGTCGCCGTCGAGAAGCACCGTCTGCCGGCCGGCCGACCAGAGGCGGCGTTCGACCTCACGCGCGATCGTGCTCTTTCCGGCACCGCTGATCCCGGTGAACCAGAGCACCCTCGCCGAGTGCCCGTTTCGAATCTCACGTTCGGCGCGGGGAATGTTCCACGGCTCCCACACGACGTTCGGTGAGGCCGCGCGTGCCGGCCCGCCATCCGCCTGACGCGAGGTCGTAGCGGGCGGCTCGCGAACCTCGGACCGAATCATGCCGGCAGCCACCGTCGCATGGGTCTGCGGGTCGACGAGCACGAATCCGCCCGTCTGGCGGTTGGCCGCATACGGATCGAAGAACAGCGGCTGCGCCGTCTCGATCTGGACCCGACCGATGTCGTTGAGCGCCAGTTGCTCGACCTTTTCGCGGTGGAGCGTGTCGACGTCGATGCGGTAGCTGAGATTCTCCACCACCGCGCGTCGGTCGGAGGTCCCGTGCAGCAGAACGTATTCCCGCCCCACCTCCATCGGAACGTCGCTCATCCAGCAGACGATGGCTTCGATGCGACGGCTCGACAGCGGCAGGTTCGCCACCCGCACGAGGAGATCCCCGCGCCCGATGTCCACCTCGTCGACCGTGGTGAGGACGACGGAGTCACCCGCGGAGGCCTCCCGCACCGGACCATCGAATGTCTCGATCGTGCGGACTCTCGTCCTCGTCCCGCTCGGTAGGACGAGGACCTCCTCTCCGGGGGAGACCGTCCCGGACGCGACTCGCCCCGCGAATCCGCGGAAGTGCTGATCGGGCCGGATTACCGTCTGCACGGCGAAGCGGAAGTCGCGCAGGTTGCGTCCGGTGCCGACCGTCACGTGCTCGAGGTGGTGAAGCAGCGTCGCTCCGTGGTACCACGGCATGTGCGCACTGTCGTCCACCACGTTGTCGCCCCGAAGCGCCGACATCGGGATGAACGTCAGGTCGGTGACGTCGAGCTTTTCGGAGAACCGCCCGTACTCGCTCACGATCCGCGCGAAGACGTCCTCCCGCCAGTCCACGAGATCCATCTTGTTCACCGCCACGACCATGTGTGGAATCCCCAGGAGGCTGGCGATGAACCCGTGTCGCTTCGACTGCGTCTGTACACCCCGGCGCGCATCGATGAGGATGACCGCCAGTTCCGCCGTCGAGGCGCCGGTCACCATGTTGCGGGTGTACTGCACGTGCCCGGGAGTGTCCGCGATGATGAACTTCCGCCGCGGCGTCGCGAAGTACCGATAGGCCACGTCGATCGTGATTCTCTGCTCCCGTTCGGCGCGGAGGCCGTCGGTCAGGAGCGCGAGATTCATCTCGCTCTCGCCTCGACTCCGGCTGGCGCGCTCCGCCGCTTCCAGCTGGTCCTCGAAGATGGACTTCGTGTCGTGGAGGAGGCGCCCGATCAGGGTAGACTTTCCGTCGTCGACGCTCCCTGCGGTCGTGAATCTGAGCAGGTCCATCTTCGGCTCACCGTCGTCCCCTGCGTCCGTCATCAGAAGTAGCCCTGCCGCTTGCGATCCTCCATGGCGGCCTCCGACCGGCGATCGTCGGACCGCTGCCCGCGCTCGGTCTCCCGCGCAGCCGCGACCTCGGCGATGATGTCGTCCACCGTGGCGGCGCGGGATTCGATGGCGCCGGTGCAGGTGGCGTCCCCGATGGTCCGGAAGCGGACCGTCCTGGTCTCGGCCGTCTCGCCCTCGACCGGGTACAGGAACTCCGTCTGCGCGAGTAGCACGCCGTCGCGGGAAACCACTTCACGCTCGTGTGCGAAGTACAGCGAAGGGAGTTCGATTCCTTCCCGTGCCGCGTACTGCCACACGTCCATCTCGGTCCAGTTCGATATGGGGAAGACCCTGAAGTGCTCGCCCGGGGCCATGCGTCCGTTGAACAGGTTCCAGAGCTCGGGGCGCTGGTTGCGGGGCTCCCACTGCCCGAATCGATCCCGGTGGCTGAAGAAGCGCTCCTTGGCGCGCGCCTTCTCCTCGTCGCGGCGACCGCCCCCCAGCGCGGCGTCCACCCGGTGCTCCCGCAGGCCGTCCAGCAGCGCCACCGTCTGAAGGGCGTTTCGACTCGCGTGGGGACCGGTCTCCTCGACCACCCTGCCCGCGTCGATGGCGTCCTGCACCCGACTCACGACGAGTTCGGCGCCGACGTCGCGCACCAGCCGATCCCTGAACTCGATGGTCTCGCGAAAGTTGTGACCCGTGTCGACGTGCATCAGACGGAAGGGGATCGGGCCCGGGTGGAACGCCTTCCGGGCCAGGTGCACCATCGTGATCGAGTCCTTGCCGCCGCTGAACAGGACGACGGGTCGCTCGAACTGCGCGGCCACCTCCCGCATCACGAAGATCGCCTCGGACTCGAGCTGGTCCAGGTGGGTACGATCGGACGGAGTCATCAGGCCGTCGCCGGACCTGCAGAGGCGGGAATCAAGCTGATGCGGGGTGCTCGGCCGCGACTGCTCCGGCGTCGTGCGATTCGTTCGCGAGCGCCATGAGCAGACGACGAAGCTGGGCCTCCGGCACCTCGGCCAGAACCCCCGGAACCTCCGGACACAGCCGCTCGAGGGGATCAGGAAGCGGGCCGTCGGGATCCAGCAGGACGTGGATCTTGTCCACCGCCGTGGGGACGGCCCGCTCCTGCGGGGCGGTCAGCTCCTCGTGGAGCTTCTCCCCGGGCCGCAGACCGACGATCTCGATCTCCGCGTCGACGCCCTCGACACGTCCGGCCAGTCGGATGAGGTCCCGGGCCAGATCCATGATCTTCACCGGCTGACCCATGTCCAGCATCGCGATCCGGCCGCGCGCCTCATCCAGAAGCGAGGCCTGGAGCACCAGCTGGACCGCCTCCGGAATCGTCATGAAGTATCGAGTCACCTCCTCGTGCGTCACCGTGATCGGCTTTCCCGTAGCGAGCTGCTTCTTGAAGAGGGGAATGACGCTCCCGGCGCTCCCCAGCACGTTGCCGAAGCGCACCGCGTACCAGGCGGTTCCCGGACAGCGGTGGGCCGCACGGAGCAGCAGCAGTTCCGCCGCGCGCTTCGAGGCACCCATCACCGAGGAGGGCCGCACGGCCTTGTCCGTCGAAATCAGGACGAGCTTCTCGACGCCGGCCCTCTCGGAGGCGCGAATCACCGTGTGTGTGCCCATCACGTTGTTCTCGATCGCGGCACGGACGTTCTCCTCCATGAGCGGAACATGCTTGTAGGCCGCCGCATGGAAGACACGGTCGGGGCCGAACCGGTCAAACACCCGTGCGACGGCCGTGGTGTCACGAACGTCGCCGATGATCGTGACCAGCCGGAGGTCGGGATGGTCGGCGGCGAGCTCGCGCTGCGTGAAGTAGAGCGGACTCTCCGCCTGATCGAGCAGGATCAGGCAGGCCGGTCCGTGCAGTGCGATCTGACGACAGAGTTCGCCGCCGATCGACCCAGCGGCGCCCGTCACGAGCACGACACGGCCTCCCACATCCGCCGCAAGGCTCGGGAGTTGGAGCTCGATCGGCTCACGCCCCAGCAGATCCTCGATCCTGACCTGCCTGAGCTGGTCGAGTGAGACGGACCCGCTCAGGACGGCCGCGATGCCCGGGAGAACCCGATAGGGCACGCCGGTCTTCTGACATGCGGATACGATTCGGCGCATCGCACGGGGCCCGACCGAGGGCATCGCGACGATGATCTCGTCGGCGTCGGTGGCTGCGACCACGTCGCCGAGTTCGTCCACCCGCCCGAGCACCCGAACTCCCTGCATCGAGGTCCCGGACTTGAGGGGGTCGTCGTCGATGAACCCCACCGGGTCGTAAACGCCGCGACCTGCGCGCTGCAGCTCGCGGAGGAGCTGGTCGCCGGCCTCCCCGGCCCCGACGATCAGCACGCGGCGAAGGTCGGCACCCGGCGAGCTGTGCCGGATCCACTCGTACGCCGTCCGGTAGACCGCCCACTGCCCTGCGATCAGGTAGGCCGTGAGTATCCATTCGATCAGTATGACCCCGACGGGCACGCGCGGGCCGAACTGCGCCACACCCCACGTGAGGCCGACGAACAGAAGGCTGCCGGCGGTCACGGAGACCATCAGGCGACCGAGGTCGGTCAGGCTCGCGTACCTCCATCGCCCCGTCGTCACGCCGAAGGCGAGGTGACACCCGACTCGGATCGGCACCAGCAGCGCCAGTGCGAGGATCAGGGTCTCCGCATACGCGGCGGGGATCTCTCCAGCGAAACGAAGCAGATAGGCGGCAATGAACGAGAACGCGGTGACAACCGAATAGACACCGAGGGCGACCCACTTTCTGCGTTTGGCGAGGTGCGGATAGGCTCGCCCGAACAGCCGCGTGACCCGAGACTCGATCACGCCTTCACCACCCAGCGGCTCGCATCGGCTCCGTCGCGGGGTGAGATGCCGGCCCGTCCGACGGCGTTTCGTGCATCCACGACGGCCGCGGCACGTTCGACAACCCGAGCGTAGTCCACACCAGAGTGGTCCGTGACGACCACCGCGCAATCGGTTCCGTCGAGCGCCTCGTCGTGGAGAGCAACCGAGGCGAGCGAAAGTCCCGGGTCGGATTCGTCCCCTTCCAGCCTGAGTTCGGGCACGAACGGGTCGTGGTAGGAAACTACCGCTCCGTCTGCACGCAGCAGTTGGAGAATATCGAGCGCCGGCGATTCTCGTACGTCGTTCACGCCCGGCTTGTATGCCGCACCGAGCACGAGCACACGCGACCCGTTCACCGCCTTCCGAGCGCGATTCAGCGCGTCGCGGACCTTTTGAACGACGAACCGTGGCATCTCGCCATTGATCTCCCCAGCGAGGTCGATGAACCGCGTGGTGTAGTTGAGGGTCCGCATCTTCCACGCGAGGTAGTGAGGGTCCACCGGAATGCAGTGCCCACCGAGCCCGGGGCCCGGCGTGAACTTCATGAAGCCGAACGGCTTCGTGCTCGCGGCCTCGATGACCTCCCACACATCGACGCCGAGCCTGTCCGAGATGAGTGCGAGTTCGTTGACCAGCCCGATGTTCACCGCCCGAAACGTGTTCTCGAGAATCTTCGTGAGCTCGGCCGCCTCACTGGAGCTGACCGGCACCACGGTGTCGACGATCCGTCCGTAGAGCGCAGCACCCGCTTCCGTGCACGTCTCCGTCACGCCTCCGATGACCTTGGGGGTGTTCTTCGTCTTCCAGACCCTGTTCCCCGGATCGACCCGTTCCGGGCTGAAACACAGGAAGAAGTCCTCGCCGACGCGCGCGCCGTCGCTCTCCAGTGCGGGAAGGAGGACTTCGCGCGTCGTGCCCGGGTACGTGGTTGACTCGAGCACGATCAGTTGCCCCGGGCGTCGCGCTGCCGCCACAGCGTCCGTCGCCGCCACGATGTACGACACGTCGGGATCGCCGGTCTTCGAGAGGGGTGTGGGAACACAGATCGAGATGGCGTCGCACTCGGAGAGTCGAGACACGTCCCTCGTCGCCTCGAGCGAGCCTCCGTCCACGCATCCGGCGATCTGGTCGTCGGTGAGGTCCTGGATGTGGCTGGTGCCAGCCATCACGCCGTCGACGACCGACTGCTTGACGTCGAATCCGACTACGTCGATCCCCGCCCCCGCCGCCTCCACGGCGAGGGGCAGCCCCACGTACCCGAGGCCGATCACGCCCAGCGTGACATCACCCGATCGGAATTGGTCGACAGCAGACGACATGGGGACTCGATCCACCTTGGTTGTGTGACGGAGGCGAGAGAGAGGCCGAGGCCCGAGGGCGGCTCCACGGCCGGACGCACCTGCCCTGCGGCAGATGTTCCCTCATTCTTCCGAGGTGAATGATAGCACGTTGGCGCCCCTCCCGTTACGGGCGAAGCCAATCGGGTCGGGGCTCCGTCCAAGGGGGTGGCACATGTTGTACACGAGGCGCATCGGCGAATAGATTCTAACGGTCCCCATCCGGCGTGAAAAAGCGCCGCCCTGCGGCCGCGGGCTCTGCTCCGCGGCCCACATCCGCCGTCACGCCCCATGTCCCAGGATCAGCCCTCGCTGAACGGTCTCGGTCCGTCGGCGGACCACTACGAGAGCAATCTGCGGGACGTGTGGAACCTCCTCGTCCGCAACTGGCTGGTCATCGTGCTGGCCGTCGTGCTGACGACCGGCGGCGCGTACGTCTACTCGACCCTCTCGGTCCCGGTGTACGAGTCGGTGGCGACGCTCCGTATCGAGGACGACAACGGTCCGAACGTCCCGGTGCTCGACATCCTCCAGGACCTCTCAGCCGGCTCGGAGGTGGAGACCGAGATGGAGGTGCTTCGGAGCCGGATCCTGGCCGAGACGGTGGTCGATTCGCTCGGCCTCAAGCTCCGGCCCACCCATCCGAAGGGCGTGGGGCGCAGCTCGGTCGTGGCCGGCCTCTTCATCGAGCCGTGGTCGCCCGCGGCCAACTACCGTCTGGTCCGGACCGGCGATGCCTTCACCATCGAGGACATGGTGACGGGCGAGCAGTTCGGCACGGTGTCCGACAGCCAGCGAGGCTCGGTGCCCGGCGCCAGCTTCCTGGTGGCCGGCCGGGCGGCGCAGCGGTACGAAGAGATCCACCTCGAGGTGGTCGGCTTCGCGGAAGCCGTCGAGGCCCTCCGCCGCCACGTCACCATCTCGCGCCCGAACCGAGACGCGGGCATCATCACGCTCCGGTACGAGTCGACGGACACGATGCTCGTGAGCGCCGTTCCGAACCTCCTCGCCCGAAGCTTCATGGACCGTCGCCAGGAGGTGCAGACGACCGGCGCGCGATCCACGGTAGCGTTCCTCGAGGAGCAGATCGACACTCTCGCGCTCCAGCTCGCGGAGGCCGAGGACGCGCTGGTGGCGTACGAACAGGAGGGGCAGATCGTCAGCCTCGGCGCCGAGGCCGACGCGCAGGTCACGCAGCTCGCGAACCTCCAGGCGCGGCGGCTCTCGGTGGAGAACGATCGCCAGACGCTCCAGGACCTCGTGGACGAGGTGGAGCAGCAGGAGCAGGCCGGCGATCCCATGGCTCCCTCCCCGTACCGGCGACTGAGCGCCTTCCCGCCCCTCCTCCAGAATCAGGGCGTGAGTCAGCTGCTCAGCCAGCTCAGCGCCCTGAGCACCGAGCGGACCGAGCTGCTCCGCCAGCGACTGCCTGCGGACGAGGACGTCCAGAACCTCACGCAACAGATCCGCGGCATCGAGGAGCAGCTGCGCGACCTGTCGTTCGGGTACCTCAGCAGCCTCAATAGCCAGGTCACCAACCTGGATCGGCAGCTCGAGGGCTTTCAGGAGGAGCTGGAACGCATCCCGGAGCAGCGGCTCTACCAGCTCCGGCTCCGGCGCCAGACGGAGGTCCTGAGCTCAGTCTTCACGCTCCTCTCCAACCGACTCGAGGAAGCACGTATCGTTACGGCGATCGAGGATCCGTCCGTGCGCGTCGTGGATCCGGCGATCCTGCCTCCGCACCCGGTGCGGCCCCGTATGCTCCTCAATCTTCTCCTCGGCGCCGTCCTCGGTGGGCTCCTGGGAGTCGGAATCGCACTGACTCGGGAGTACATGGACGACACGATCCACACCCGGGAGGACGTCATGAGGGCGACCGGCGACGCCCCGATCCTGGGGATGATCCCCCGGATCAGCGGCAGGAGCCGCACGGCGGGGCGGGGTGCCGGCGCCGGGGACACGGGCCATCTCGAGGACCGCCTCGTGGCGGGTCGGGATCCCCGGAATCCGGTGTCGGAAGCCTATCGTTCACTCCGGACCAACCTGACCTTCTCCCACCCCGACGACCCGCCGCGCGTGGTCGTGGTCACGAGCCCGCTGCCGCAAGACGGGAAGTCGACCTCGGCTTCGAATCTCGCAATCACCCTCGCGCAGCAGGGACACCTGACGCTTCTCGTGGACGCCGACCTCCGGCGCGGCGTTCTCAACGACGTATTCGGCTGTGAGCGAGAACCGGGACTCTCGAACGTGCTCGCGGGGCACGCGAAGATCGACGACGCGATTCACGAGGTGCGCCTCGGCCATTCGGGATCGATCCACTTCATGCCTTCGGGCCCCTTCCCTCCGAATCCCGCGGAGCTGCTGGGTTCCGGCCGGATGCGAGCACTCATCGAGGAGCTCGAGTCCCGCTACGACTTCGTGCTGCTCGATTCCGCGCCGCTCACCATCGTGACGGACGCGGCCGTCCTGGGTACCAAGGTGGATGGAGTCGTACTCGTGGCTCGCGCCAATCGCACCGAGAAGGGCGCCCTGACATACTCGGTGGAGCAGCTCCGCAACGTGCGCGCGCCAGTCCTCGGGACGGTGCTGAACGACGTCGACTACAGGCGCGATTCCCGGTACAGCAGCCGGTACGGCCGCTACGGGTACTACTACCAGTACTACTACGGGGAAGACGGCGAGCGGAGGGACTCCAGGGACCGAGACCCGGCGAGGGCGCGGCTCGGGGACCCGACGTGAGACTCACGCGGGCGCAAGCCCGGGTTCTCGCTCTAGCGCTCCTGTTGGCGCCAGCTCCCTCGTCGGCTCAGGCATCGGACGCCAACTGCGGCCTCGAGGAGCCCCTCTGGTCAGCCGCGTACGGGGGTGGCGGCAGCGCACACGCGTGGACCACGGGCCGGCGGGAGGCGGACCTGTGCGCCACGACGTACGCAGCCTGGACGCGAGCCACATGGGCGTCGTCATTCGCATCGTCCCGTCCGGACGGCCTCGCGGCGCCCGGGGTGGGAGCGGTGCTCTCTGCCTCCGGCGGCGTGCTGCTACGTCGCGGACCTGTGGAACTCCGGCTGATGCCCGAGGTCGCCTGGCATCAGAACGCCGACGTCGAGATCCCGGGATCCAGATTCGCCGACTCGCGCGAGTTCGGTTATCGGTGGGCATCCGTCGACTACCCCTTCCGATTCGGTCCGGAGAGCTTCGCCCTGATCGGACCGGGCCGCTCCGGAATTCGCCTGCACGCCGGACAGTTGTCCGTTGGCCTCGACGCCGAGCCGGTGCGGTGGGGGCCTTCCCGCCGCTACCCGCTGCTCCTCTCCGGGCAGCATACCTCGCTGCCCCGACTCGGACTCCGCACCGAGCGCCCGTTGGATCTGGGCGGACTCGGGACACTCGACTTCAGCCTGTTCTGGGCGCGTCTGACACCGTCGGACTGGTTCAACGAGCTGGACGCCGAGAATCGCGTGCTCGGCGGCCTGGCCCTAGCGTGGAGCGTGGGGATCCTCCCGGGGCTCTCGCTCGGGATTTCGTCGCTCCACCATCAGGACTCGGATCAGTTCGCCGCCAGTTCTGCCTTCGACTGGCTTCAGTCCCCTACCCAGGACGCTGCCGAGAGCAGCCCGGGCAACGGAGTCGGACACGTGTGGCTCGCGTGGGGCAACTCGGACGCCGGGCTGGACCTCTGGGTGGAGGTGGTGAAGGACGACTTCAACCGTGACGTCACCCACCTCCTGCTGGAGCCCGGGAAGGGCTCGGGGCTCACCTTCGGCCTCCGCCAGACGGTCGAACACCGGACCGGCTCCTTCTTCGCGCATCTCGAAGTCGCCCGAACCCGGAACACACGCCCCGCCACGACCGACGACGTCGGCGGTCGGGGAATCCTTTACACCCACTCCCAGGTCCGGGAGGGACACACCCACCGCGGGCAGCTCCTGGGGGCCATCGTCGGCCCCGGCGGTGATGGCCAGTTCCTCGAGGTCGGCTGGAATCGCGCGTCCCGGACGGCGGTCCAGATCGAACGGCTGCGCTTCAACACCGACGCCTACACGGAGGTGCTCGGCGAGCCGCTGGGCGACGAGGGCTACGACGTCGAGATGGTCGGGCGCCTCCTCCACGAGCGGACCGTCGGCGCGTTCCGCGCGCGCGGCGAACTCGAGATCGGGACCCGGCACAACCGGCTGTTCCTCGACGAGACGAATCCGTCGTGGGACGGGAACGTCCGCCTCGGCGTGATGCTGATGTGGAGCCGCTGAGGCACGATCCCCGGGAGATCTACCCCACCCAGTGCGCGCGGAACGTCTCGAGCAGCGGCGCGGGTCCGGCCAGGAAGTTCGGAAGCTTCGGGTCCGCCGCGTTGAACGCGGGGGTCGACCCGTCCGAAAGGCTCAGGCGAAGTCCCGCGGCGAGGACGAGCGCCGCACCCCCGGCCACGTCCCACTCGTGCTTGGGCACCAGCGTCCAGGTCGCGTCTGCCAGGCCGGCGGCCACCTGCCCGAGCTTGTAGGCGACGGACCCGCACGGCACGATCTCGAAGCCTGCCTCTCGGTACCGATCCCACTCGCCGCGTGCTACCTCGCTGCGGCTCGCCAGCACCCGGGCACCCGTGAGCCCCGTGCCGGGATGCGCAGGGGCCGCCGCCTCACCGTTCAGCGTCACACCCAGACCGGGGGCACCCAGTACGAGTTCCTCCGTCGCGGGGTTGAGAACCCCTCCGGCCACGGGCATCCCGTCCTCGACGAGGCCGATGGAGACGCTCCACTCCGGAATCCCGTCGATGAACTCGCGCGTGCCGTCCAGAGGGTCGACGATCCAGACCCGCCGCGCGCCGAGACGGGCGCGGTCGTCCACGGTCTCCTCGCTGAGCCATCCCTCGTCGGGCCGGGGCAACGAGGTTCGGAGCACCTGATCGATCGCCAGATCGGCCGCGGTCACCGGATCGCCGCGCTCCGCCTTCGAGGCCCACTCGACCGCACCCGACGTGAAGGGCCGTACGGCCTCCGCCGCACGGAGGAGCGCTTCCCGGATGCGCTCGAGGTCGGCCGAGCGGCCGTCCCGGCGGCGGGTCAACGGCGCGATCGCTGACGAGGGCGTGTCGCCCGGGCCCCGAACCACGAGACCCCCGCCACGCCGAAGCGTGCGGGGGTCTCCGAGCCGGTCACCGCCGGAGTCGGCACAGGGGCATGCCCGATGGCGAGCGTGATCAGGCCTGGACCAGGCTCATCGGGGGGGCTTTCCGGATCTTTCCGGCCTTGATGCACGAGGTACATACGCGAACGCGCCTCCGCTCCCCATCCTCGGTGATGATCTTCACCGACTGGAGGTTGGGCAGCCAGCGCCGCCGGCTCTTGTTGTTGGCGTGGCTGCGATTGTTGCCCGTGCCGGGCTTCTTTCCGCAGACGTAGCAGACTCGTGCCATCGTTCGTTCCTCTATGTGCTCCGGCCGTTCGTCGGCCGGGATGCGTGTTCAGTCCTGTCCGTTCCCCGGCGCGGCGGCGTCCGCAGGCGGGTCGGGGTACTCGATCGACGTGATCATCACGTAGAAGTCTGCGAAATCCGCGATCATCTCGTTGGCGGGGGTGACCGTTCCGTCCTCCAGCCATACGGCCAGGATGCTGTCCGACCGCGCGTGGAGCGTGCCCACGAGCGTGAACGTTCCGGACGGCATCGGTTCGGCCGCCGCGATCATGTCCGCGTTCATCACGGCCACGAACGGCTGAGCCGACTGCACCATGAAGGACGACTCCCCGAGTGCCTGACCCACCGACGCGTTCTGGACGCGCACGGTCTGCCCCTGGAGCGACGCCCCGAGAATGTTCACCGAGTCCACGTTCACGGCCATCGCGGCCGGCCCGACCTCCTCGTCCGGATCTTCCTCGATCACCGGTGGGGGCGTGGGTTCGGCGGTCGTCGCGAGCCAGTACAGAAACCCTCCGAGCAGCACCAGAGTGCCGAGCATGAGGGGGATTCCGAGGTTGGATGCTCCGCGGCGATCGGACATGTCGTCGTGGTTCCTGTGGTTGAGGCGGGCGCTGTCGGGGCCGAAGCCCGGCAACCTAGCTGACCAGCTCGATCAGGGCCATCTCCGCAGCGTCACCCTTCCGGGCGCCGAGCTTCAGGATCCGCGTGTACCCACCCGGCCGATCCTGGAAACGAGGGCCGATCTCGTCGAACAGCTTCCCGACGGCATCACGACCCTGCATCCTGGCCGCCGCGAGCCGGCGGGCGTGCAGGTCGCCCCGCTTCGCCAGCGTGATCAGGCGCTCGGCATACGGCCGCAGCTCCTTCGCCTTGGCCGTCGTGGTCTCGATTCGCCCGTGGATGAACAGCGACGAGGCCATGTTGCGCAGCATGGCGCGACGATGGCTGGCCGTCCGGTTGAGCTTCCTGCCCTTCTTGCGATGACGCATGGTCTATATCCGCCCGTGGTCGGAGGTCGCCGTCACTCGGCGTCCGCCATCTCCTCTGCTTCGTCCTCGATGAAGAAGAGACGACCTTCGTCGCCCTCCTTCAGGCGCATTCCGAAACGCAGGCCCTGCTCGTCGAGGAAGTCCTGGATCTCCTGAAGCGACTTCTTCCCGAAGTTCTCGATGGAGAGCATCTCGTCCTCGGTCTTCTGCACGAGATCCCCCAGCGCGCGAATGTTCTCCTTCTGAAGCGAGTTCCGCGAGCGGACGCTGAGCTCCGCGAGGTCCTCGATCGGACGGCGGAAGAGCTCCTGGAGCTGGTCGGACACCGCGACGGCACCCGGAGGCGCCTCCTGGGGGATGCCACCCTCACCGAAGTACATCATGAACTCGAGGTGCTTCCGCACGAGCGCCGACGCATATCGGACGGCGGTCTCGGGGTCGACCGACCCGTCCGTCTCGACCTGCAGCGTGAGCCGATCGAAGTCGGTCCGCTGTCCCACCCGCGTCTCTTCCACGCCGAAGTTGGCGCGCCGGACCGGGTTGTAGATCGCATCGATCCGGACCAGGTCGACCGGCGACCCCTTGGGCAGGGCGTGCGCGTCGGCCAGAACGAAACCGCGGCCCTTGTTCACGTACAGCTCGATGTTGAGATCGCGCTCGTCCTGGAGCGTGAGGATGTGGTGATCCCCATCCAGGATCTCGACACCCGAGGGCGGCGACGCGAGGCCGGCGGTGATGGCACCGGGGCCGGACGCGGAAATCTCGATGGTGGCCTCGTCGACGTCGTCGTCGAGAACGACCACCAGCGACTTCAGGTTCTGGATGATCTGATGCACGTCCTCCACCACGCCCTGCACCGTCTGGTGCTCGTGGACGACCCCGTCGATCCGGAAGGCCCAGACCGCGGCGCCACGGAGCTGCGACAGCAGCACGCGGCGCACCGAGTTGCCGAGCGTGTGACCGAATCCGCGCTCGAGCGGCTCGACGACGAAGCGTGCCGACGTGCCGTCCTCCGAGGCGTCGACGGCCTCGATGCGCTCGGGAAGTACCAGTCCGGTCAGATCGATTTCCACTGTTCCTCCTGCGGGTCACACATGTATGCATCGAACACGGCGCGCGCGGCCTCGGCGGCGCGCGCCGTGCGGATTACTTCGAGTACAGCTCGACGATGAGCTGCTCCTGGACCGCGAGCGGGATGTCCGCACGGGTCGGCCTGCGCACGATCCGTCCGATCTTCTTGCCCTCGTCGATCGTGAGCCACTCCGCGAGGTCCGGGCGCGTGCGCGCCTCCAGCGCGGCCTGCACCGAAAGCAGGTCCCGCGAACCGGAACGGATCGCAACCTCATCGCCGGGCTTCACGATGTAGCTCGGGATGTCCACGACCCGGCCGTTCACCTCGACGTGTCGGTGCCGGACGGTCTGGCGAGCCTGATTGCGCGACGCGGCAAGGCCCATGCGGAAGATCACGTTGTCGAGTCGCGTCTCGAGCAGAACGAGGAGGTTCTCGCCCGTCACGCCGGACTGGTTGCTGGCCGTCTCGAAGAGCGAGCGGAACTGCTTCTCGGGAAGCCCGTACATCCGCTTCACCTTCTGCTTCTCACGAAGCTGCGTGGCGTAGTCGGACTGCTTGCGGCGACGCGAGTTGGCCGGGCCATGCTGGCCGGGCGGGTAGCTGCGTCGATCGACGGGGCACTTCTCCGTGTAGCACTTCTGCCCCTTCAGGAAGAGCTTGTGCCCCTCACGACGGCAGAGCTTGCAGACGGGTCCGGTATAACGAGCCATATCTCTTCAGATCCTCAGACGCGACGCTTCTTTGGGGGACGGCAGCCGTTGTGCGGGAGCGGCGTGACGTCCTGGATCGACGTGATCTGCAGCCCGGCTGCCGCGAGGGCCTGAATGGCGGACTCGCGGCCGGAACCGGGACCCTGCACGCGGACGGACACGCGCTTCATGCCCATGGCGTGGGCATCCTTGCCGGCCATCTCGCCCGCGAGCGTAGCTGCGAAGGGAGTGGACTTCTTCGAGCCCTTGAACCCCGCCTTACCCGCGCTCGCCCACGCCACCGTATTCCCCTTGGTGTCCGTGATGGTCACGATGGTGTTGTTGAAGGTCGCGCGGACGTGGGCCACGCCCTCCGCCTCGACGACTTTCTTCTGACGCTTGCCGCGCTTCGTGCCGCTCTTTGCAGTTGCCACGTTCGCTGATTCCTTCAGGAGTCTCTGGCGGCGTCGGGAGCGGAGCCCCCGTACCGCCGTCTCTCGATCAAACGAGAGATGCGGCGATGAGCCGTTGCCTACCGGCGCCGCGCCGCATCCAACGATGTTGCCCGGACGGCCGCACGCCCGCCGGGGTACCACGCGCGCCCCGGAAGGCGCCCCGCCCCGCTACTTCCGCGGCGGCTTCTTCTTCCCGGCGATCGCACGGCGCTTGCCCTTGTGGGTCCGTGCGTTCGTCGACGTACGCTGCCCGCGCACCGGGAGACCGCGACGGTGCCGGAGCCCGCGGTAGCAGCCGATGTCCATGAGACGCTTGATGTTCATGGACACCTCGGAGCGCAACGCACCTTCGACCTTGTAGCTCCCCTCGATCTCTCGGCGCAGCCGGCTGACTTCCTCGTCACCCAGCTCGTGCGTGCGGAGTTCGGCGGGGATACCCGTCGCGTCGAGGATCGCACGCGCACGCGCGTCCCCGATTCCGTAGATGTACGTGAGCGCGACTTCGATCCGCTTCCCGCGCGGAAGGTCGACACCTGCGATACGAGCCATTCTCTATCCCTGACGCTGCTTGTGCTTCGGATTCCGGCTGCAGATGATCCGGACCACACCTCGTCGACGGATCACCTTGCAGTGCTCACAAATCGGCTTGACGCTGCTTCGAACCTTCATCGATCCGCTCCAGGTGCGTTTCTGGCAGAGCTTATTAATGTAATCAAGGCCTTCGGGGTGGTAAAGCGGGTTCCGCCGGGGGCGATCGCCCCGTCTCCCCGCCGCGTCAGACGGGGTTCGGGACTTCCCGTCCGGCGCCCGTCAGCACCCGGGGGCCGTCGGCCGTGACGGCCACGGTATGCTCGAAATGGGCGGACCTCGACCCATCGCGCGTGACGACCGTCCAGCGGTCTTCGAGCGTGCGGATCCGGTCCGAGCCGAGCGACAGCATCGGCTCGATCGCCAGGACCATGCCGGCCCGGAGCTTCGGTCCGTGCCCCGGACGTCCGATGTTCGGAATCTGGGGCTCCTCGTGGACCTCCCGACCGATCCCGTGGCCGACCAGGTCGCGGACGATGCCGATTCCCCGGCCCTCCACGGTGGCCATGACCGCCGCACCGAGGTCGCCCACGTGATTCCCCTCGACCGCGGCCTCGATGGCGGCATCCAGCGAGGCGCGCGTCGCGTCCAAGAGCCGCTGCGTGTCCGCGTCCACGTCGCCTACCGGGTAGGTGTAGGCGGAATCGGAGCACCATCCATCGAGACGGACGCCGACGTCGACGGTCACGATGTCGCCCTCGCCGAGGACGACGGAGTCCTTCGGGATCCCGTGGACGACCTCCTCGTTGACCGAGATGCAGGCGGCGCCCGGGAATCCGTACAGGCCCTTGAACGCCGGAACCGCACCGTCGTGGCTGCGGACAAACGACTCCACCTCCTCGTCCAGCCCCTTCGTGGAGATCCCGGGCCGGACGAACTGCGCGAGGTGTTCGAAGAGGCGTCCGATGATGGAGCCACCCTCGGCGATCGCGTCGATCTCGCGGGAGGTACGCAGATGGATCATCGGGCCTCCCGCATGGCGGAGCGGAGCGCGGTCTGGACGTCCTCCACCTTCTGCGCACCGTCCACCTCGACGACGGGCACGGCGGGCTGCCTCTCGTAGAACTCGATGAGCGGAGCGGTCTGCTGCCGGTACACGTCCAGACGGTTCTGGACCGTCGCGGGGTCGTCGTCCTTGCGGTGCACGAGCTCTGAACCGCACTCGCCGCAGATTCCCTCCTGCTCGGGTGGCGACGTGTAGACGTTGTACACCATTCCGCACGCGGGGCAGCTCCGGCGTCCGCTGAGACGTCGGACCAGCACGCCGTCGTCCGCGGTCATGACCACGACCCGGTCCAGCCGGGTACCGAGGTCCTCGAGGGTCCGCGCGAGCGCCTCGGCCTGCGGCACCGTCCGGGGGAATCCGTCGAACACGACGCCCGCATCGGGGCCCAGCTTCCGGAGCTTCTCGCGGACCATTCCCACGATGACGTCGTCCGGGACGAGTTCGCCGCGATCCATGTAGGCCTGGGCCTGAAGCCCGAGCTCCGTGCCCTCGCGCCGCGCCGCCCGAAGCAGGTCGCCGGTCGAGAGGTGCTCGAGACCCTCGGCCTCGCAGAGCAGCTTGCCCTGGGTCCCCTTCCCCACGCCGGGAGGACCGAGAAGGATGACGATCATCGACCGGTGCCGAACAGGGACGCGACAGGGCGCGACGGGCTGAAGCCCGTCATCACATGTACCGCTGGCGGCCGCGCATCTTCACGCGCCCCTTCTTCATGAATCCGTCGTAGTGACGGACCTGGAGCATCTGCTGGATCTTCTGCACGGTGTCGAGGCCGACACCCACGACGATCAGCAGGCTCGTACCACCGAAGATGAAGGTGGTGATGCCGAAGATGTCGAAGATCCAGAACGGCACGAGGGCGATGACCGCCAGGTAGAACGAGCCCCAGAGCGTGATGCGCGTGAGCACCCGATCGATGTACTCGGCCGTGCGCGCACCCGGCTTCACGCCGGGGATGAACGCGCCCTGCTTCTTCAGGTTCTCCGCGAGATCGACGGGATTGAAGATGATCGCGGTGTAGAAGTACGTGAAGAAGAAGATGAGGACCGCGTACGTCGTGTAGTAATACCAGTTGTTCGGCTGGAAGATGTCGGCCAGCGCCGACAGGAAGCCGATCGAACTGAACGCAGCGAGCGTGCCGGGCACGATGATGAACGACTGGGCGAAGATGATCGGCATGACGCCCGCGGAGTTCACGCGGAGCGGCACGAAGCTCTTCTGGCCCTCACGCACCCTTCCCCGCCCCACGACCTTCCGCGGGATCTGCACCGGGATCTTCCGGGCGGCCATCGTCATGTACACGACGCCCGCGGTCACCCCGATCAGCGTGAGAATCAGCGCGATGAGCGCGAACCCGCTGATCTGCTCGAGCTGCCACGACTCGTACGTGTTGAACATCTCGACCGGGAGACCCTGGATGATGCTGAAGAAGATCAGCAGGCTCATCCCGTTCCCGACGCCGTGTTCGGTGATCTGCTCACCCAGCCACATGACGAACACGGCACCGACCGTGAGGGCCAGCACCGTCGTGAACACGAATCCGAATCCCGGATTCCGTACACCCCCCTGCCCGAACCCCTGGAGGAAGATCGCGTACCCGTACGCCTGCATCGCCGAGAGCAGGATCGTGGTGTAGCGCGTCCACTGGGTGAGCTTCTTGCGACCGTCCTCACCCTCCTTCTGCATCTTCTCGATGGTCGGGACCACCGCGGCGAGCAGCTGGAACATGATGGACGCCGAGATATACGGCATGATCCCGAGCGCGAAGATCGTCGCACGCGAGAGGCCGCCCCCGGTGAACATGTCGTAGACGCCGAAAAGCGTCCCCTCGAGCGCGCCGAACTGGGCCTCGAGAGCCGTCAGGTTCAGGCCGGGAACGGTGATGTGCGCACCGATCCGGTAGACGAGAAGAATGAAGACCGTGAAGGCCAGCTTCTCGCGGATCTCCGGCGTCTGCCAGAGCTTTACGATCGGGTTGCTGTCCATGCCGTCAGGCCTGCTCTTCCGCCTCGGTCTCGTCGTCGGACTCCGCCACCTCGACGGCCAGAGCCTCCTCGTCCACCTGCGCCTCCGCCTCGGTCGCCGCCGCCTCCGCCGGCGCGGCATCCGGGACGGTGGCGGTACCACCGGCCGCCTCGATCTTCGCGCGCGCGCTGGCGCTGAACGCGTGGGCCGTGACGTTCAGTGCGCTCGCGATCTCGCCCTCGCCGAGAACCTTCACCGGTCGGCGAGTCGAACGCACCAGTCCGGCGGCCCGCAGCGTTTCCGGCGTAACCTCACCCTCGAAGCCCTCGAGCTGGAAGAGGTTCACCACCTGATACTCGACGCGATTCCGCGGACGGAATCCACGCTTCGGAATCCGACGGTGGAGGGGCATCTGTCCACCCTCGAAGCCGGCAGGCACACCCCCGCCGCTCCGGGCCTTCTGACCCTTCTGGCCACGGCCCGCGGTCTTGCCGAGCCCGGACCCGGGACCGCGACCCACGCGCTTGCGGTCGCGGTGCGATCCCTCGGCGGGGCTCAGATCATGAAGTTCGGCCATCGATCTACTCCTGATCCTCGATCTCGGCCACCGAGACGAGGTGTTCGACCTTGCGGATCATCCCGCGGATCGCGGGAGTGTCCTCCTGGATCACGCTCTGCTGGTGACGCCTGATTCCGAGCGCCTCGAGCGTGCGGCGCTGTACGCCCTGCTGCCCGATGCCGCTCCGGACCTGTGTGATCTCGAGCTTAGGCATGGTAGATCCCCTCGCCCAGCGCCTCGACGGTGATCCCCCGCTCCCGCGCGACCTGTTCGGCCGTCACGAGGTTGGTGAGCCCGTTCATCGTGGCGCGCACGACGTTGATCGGATTGTTCGAGCCGAGGCTCTTCGAGAGCACGTCGGTCACTCCGGCCGCCTCGAGCACCGCCCGGACCGGGCCACCCGCGATCACGCCCGTACCGGGCGCCGCGGGGCGAAGCAGGACGCGTCCCGCCCCGAGCTCGCCCACGATGTCGTGGGGGAGCGTGCCGTTCTGGATCGGTACCTCGACCATCTCCTTGCCGGCCTTGTCGATCGCCTTGCGAATCGCCTCGGCGACCTCGTTGGCCTTGGCGAAGCCGATCCCGACCTTGCCCTTCTGATCCCCCACCGCCACGAGCGCCGAGAAGGAGAAGTTGCGTCCTCCCTTCACGACCTTCGCCACGCGGTTGATGTGGATCACGTTCTCGGTGAGGTCGCTCCGGCGCTCGTTGCGCTTGTCGCGCCGGCCACCACGACCGCGGCCGTCCCGGCCGCCGCGTCCGCCCTGGCCGCGTCCGCCGCCCGAACTGTTGTTGTCAGCCATCAGAACTCCAGACCTCCCTCACGTGCTCCATCCGCGAATGCCTTCACACGACCGTGATACTTGTAGCCGCCCCGGTCGAAGACGACGGCGGTGACACCGGCCTCCTTCGCCCGCTCGGCGAGCATCTTCCCTGCCGCGAAGGCCTTCGCCTGACGCCCACCGGTCTCCTCCTCGGCCGCCTCGATCTGCTTGAGATCGACGCTGAGCGTGGAGAGTCCGATGATCGTCCGGCCCTCGTGGTCGTCCACGAGCTGACCCTCGATGTTGCGAAGCGATCGGTAGACCACGAGACGCGGACGCTCCGAGGTCCCGAACACCTTCTTCCGGATTCGCGTGTGGCGGCGCGCCCGCGACGCCTGACGCGACTTCAGCTTCTTCTTTCGCATGATCAGGCCCCTGCGGTCTTACCGGCCTTCCGCCGGACATGTTCACCCTGGTACCGGATTCCCTTCCCCTTGTAGGGCTCGGGGGGCCGGTATCCGCGGATCACCGCCGCGGCCTGTCCGACCGCCTGCTTGTCCGCGCCCTCGACCACGATCGTCGTCTGGTCGGGGGTCTGAATCGAGACGCCCTCGGGCGGCTGGTAGTCGATCGGATGCGAGAAACCGAGCTGCAGGTTCAGCGTGCTGCCCTTCATGTCGGCACGGTAGCCCACGCCCTGGATCTCGAGCGTCTTCCGGAATCCCTCCGAACAGCCCTCGACCATGTTCGCGATCAGCGACCGGGTCAGGCCGTGCAGCGCCTTGTGACGCTGTGCGTCCGAGGGTCGCTCGACCACGATCCGGCCTTCGTCGATCGTCACCTTCATCTCGGGGACGATGTCGAGCTCGAGCTCTCCCTTCGGCCCCTTCACGGTCAGGTGACGGCCGTCGAGCTTCGCCTCGACGCCCTTCGCCAGCTCGACCGGCATCTTTCCAATACGAGACATCGGACGCTCCCTACCAGACGAGTGCCATGACCTCGCCACCGACGCCTTCCTGGCGCGCGACGCGATCGGTCATGAGACCCTTCGAGGTGGAGATGATCGCCATGCCGAGACCGTTGCGGACGTGCGGGATATCGGCGGAGCCGACGTACGAACGCCGTCCGGGCTTCGACACGCGCTGGAGATGCCGAATGATCGGCTTCCCCTCGTGGTACTTGAGGTAGACGCGAAGAACCCCGTGCTTGCCATCGTCGAGCACCTTGTGGTCGAAGACGTAGTGGTTCTCGGTGAGGATCTTCGCGATCTCGATCTTGAGCTTCGAAACCGGCATGTCCACCCACTTGTGCCCCGCCTGTCCGGCGTTGCGGATGCGGGTGAGCATGTCGGAAATCGGATCAGTCATCATGGTTGTTCAGCCCTTACCAGCTGGACTTGCGGACGCCCGGGATCTCGCCCCGGAGCGCCATCTCGCGGAAGCAGACACGGCACAGGCCGAACTTCCGCATGTATGCACGGGGGCGGCCGCACCGCTGGCAGCGGTTGCGGCGGCGCACCTCGAACTTCTGCTTGCCGTTGTTGCGCTCGATCAGAGCCTTCCTGGCCATCGTCGTTTCCTGGTTCCCGAGTCGTGCGTCGTGTCGTGACGTCTGCGTCGTGTGGGCGTCGCCGCTCAGCCGGCGACGCCGATGGTGACCGGATCCTCGCCGCGGAATGGGAATCCCATCAGCCGCAGAAGAGCCAATCCCTCGTCGTCCTTCGTCGTCGTCGTGACGACGCTGATATCCATCCCGTGCACCTGATTGACCTTGTCGTACTCGATCTCCGGGAAGATGATCTGCTCCTTCACGCCCATCGTGTAGTTCCCGCGACCGTCGAACGACCGGGTCGGAAGGCCGCGGAAGTCGCGGATCCGGGGCGCGGCGACGCTGACCAGTCGGTCGAGGAACTCGTACATCCGGCTGGAACGAAGCGTCACCGACGCTCCGACCGGCATGCCCTCGCGCAGGCTGAAGTTCGAGATCGACTTGCGCGCCTTCGTGACGACCGGCTTCTGGCCGGTGATCATCTCCAGCTCCTCGATCACGGACTCGAGCAGCTTCTGGTTCTTGCTGGCCTCGCCGACACCGACGTTCACCACGACCTTCTCGATCCTAGGAACCTGCATCGGGTTGTCGAACCCGAACTGCTCGGCCATCCTCGGCCGCACGTACTCGTGGTAGTGGTTCAGCAGTCGGGGCGTGCTCTCGCTCATCTCTCTATCTCTCCAGCCGTCAAGGCTTGGGAACCGGATTTCCGGACTTCACGGCGATCCGCTCCTTCACGCCGTCCTCTTCCACCCGTGTGCGCACGCGGCTGGCCTCGCCCGAGGCGGGGTCGATCAGCATCACGTTCGACAGGTGGATCGGCGCCTCGAAGGAGATGATCCCGCCGTCGGGATCGTTCTGGGACGGACGGGTGTGGCGCTTGCGGACGTTCACGCCCTCGACCACGACCCGGTCCTTCTCGCGCAGAACGCGTAGAACCGTCCCTTCCTTCTCCCGGTCGTTTCCACGAATGACCTTCACGCGGTCACCCTTCACGATCGTTCGCCTCGCCATCGCTTACAGCACCTCGGGGGCCAGCGACACGATCTTCATGTAGCGCTTCTCCCGAAGCTCTCGGCCGACCGGCCCGAAGATGCGCGTGCCGCGGGGCTCGCCCTGCGGGTTGATGATCACTGCGGCGTTGTCGTCGAACCGGATGTAGGTCCCGTCCCGCCGCTTCATTTCCTTGCTCGTACGGACCACGACTGCCTTCACGACGTCACCCTTCTTCACGGGCGCGTTGGGGATCGCGTCCTTCACGGTCGCCGTGATGACGTCGCCGACCCGCGCGTAGCGACGGCGCGAGCCGCCGAGCACGCGGATGCACAGCACCTTCTTGGCGCCGGTGTTGTCGGCGACGTGCAGTACGGATTCCTGCTGAATCATTCGTCAGTCTCCGTCAGGCCGGGCGCTCGATGAGCTCGACCACGCGCCACCGCTTGGTCTTCGACAGCGGCCGGGTCTCGACGATCCGAACCACGTCGCCTACCTGGTACTCGTCGTTTTCGTCGTGCGCGTGGTACTTCTTCGTCCGCGTCTGCTGTTTCCCGTACAGGGGGTGCGGGAACTTCCGTTCGACGAGAACGGTCACCGTGCGCTGCTGCCTGTCGCTCACGACCACTCCGCGGCGCGTCTTGCGGCGGGAGCGCCCTTGCTGGGCGTCACTCGCGGCAGGCTCTGCGGCGGCGGTCTCGGCGTTCGTCTGCTCTTCGGCCATGTCTCTGTTCAGCTGTCCGTACCCGCGAGCTCACGCTCGCGGAGAATGGTCTTGATGCGCGCGATGTCGCGGCGGATGGACTGGAGAATCTTCGGATTCTCGAGCTCCATCGTGGCGCTCGCGAAGCGGAGCTTGAAACGCTCCTCCCTGAGTTCGGCGAGCCGTGCGTTCAGCTCGGTCGCGTCCCACTCGCGGATTTCGTCGGCCCTCATGTCATCGGCTCCTTCGTTCCCTCAGCTTCCGATCTGGTTCTCGCGAACCACGAATCGGGTCTTGATCGGCAGCTTCGCGGACGCGAGCTGGAGCGCGCGGCGAGCCACGTCCTCGGGCACGCCCTCGAGCTCGAACATCATGCGCCCCGGCTTCACGACCGCGACCCACTTCTCGGGATTTCCCTTTCCCTTGCCCATGCGGGTCTCGGCGGGCTTGCTGGTGATCGGCTTGTCCGGGAAGATCCGGATCCAGACCTTCCCGCCACGCTTGATGTGGCGGGTCATGGCCACACGGGCGGCCTCGATCTGGCGGTTCGTGATCCAGGACGCGTCGAGCGCCTGGAGCCCGTACTCACCGAAGGAGACCCTGTTACCGCGGTGGGCCTTCCCACGCATCTTTCCCTTGTGGGTCTTCCGGTGCTTGACTCGCTTCGGCGAAAGCATCGTTCAGTCCTCGTCTCTCAGGATCCGGTGGAGTAGGTGCGACCGCGCCGCTCGTCGACCACCTCGCCCTTGAACACCCAGCACTTCACGCCGATCGCACCGAAGGTGGTCAGCGCCTCGACGTTCGCGTAGTCGATGTCGGCGCGAAGCGTGTGCAGAGGCACCCGCCCCTCGTTGTAGCCCTCGGTCCGCGCGATCTCGGCACCGTTGAGCCGGCCGGAGCACTGGATCCGGATGCCCTCGGCGCCCGAGCGCATCGCGGCCTGCACGGCGCGCTTCATGGCGCGACGGAACGAAACCCGCTGCCGGAGCTGGTGGGCGACGTTCTCGGCCACCAGGTGGGCATTGATCTCGGGGCGCTTGATCTCCTCCACGTTCACGCTGACCTCGGCGTTCGTGAGAACGGCGAGCTCGTCGCGCAGCTTGTCGACCTCGGAGCCCTTCTTCCCGATGACGACGCCCGGACGTGCGGTGTGGATCGTGATGACGATCTTGCTCGGCTTCCGGTCGATGTCGATGCGCGACACCGACGCGTGCGACATGCGACGGTGGAGGTACTTCCGGATCGTCTCGTCTTCCTTCAGGAGACGAGGGAAGTCGCTCTCGGCGTACCAGTTCGACTTCCAGTCGGAGACGATGCCCAGACGGAAACCGGTCGGATGTACTTTCTGTCCCATTCGCTTACGCGTCCTTGAGGTCGACGGCCACAGTGATGTGGCTCGTCCGCTTGCGGATCGGCGCGGCGCGTCCCATCGCGGCGGCGCGGTAGCGCCGGAGGGTCGGGCCCTCGTCCACGTAGGCAGCACTCACCACGAGGTCGTCCACGTCGAGGACCTCGCCGGCGTCCTGCGCCTTGTACTGTGCGTTCGCCACGGCTGAACGGAGCGTCTTCGAGATCGGCTCCGCGGCGGCCTTCGGCGAGAACTGGAGGATCTGATAGGCCTGGTTCACGCTCTTGCCGCGGATCTGGTCCACGACGAGCCGCACCTTCCGCGGGCTCATGCGCACGTGCCGTGCGATCGCTCGTGCCTGCATCGTCTGCTCCGGGGTCTCGGTCGCCATCATCGGCCGGCCTTCTTGTCGGCGAGCTTGCCGCCGTGGCCGCGGAACAGCCGCGTCGGCGCGAACTCGCCCAGCTTGTGGCCGACCATGTTCTCGGTGATGTAGACCGGGATGAACTTGTTGCCGTTGTGTACCGCGACGGTGTGCCCGACGAACTGCGGCGAGATCGTGGACGCGCGCGCCCAGGTCTTCACCACCTTCTTCTCACCGGACGCGTTCATGCGCTCCACCTTCAGGAGGAGCTTGTCGTCGATGTACGGTCCCTTCTTGATGCTGCGCGCCATGTCGGAATCCCCTTACGACTTCGTGGCCTTGCCGCGCTTGCGCCCGCGGACGATGAACTTGTTCGACCGCTTCTTGCGCTTGCGCGTCTTCTTGCCGTCCGGCGTGCCCCAGGGGGACACCGGCGGGCGTCCACCCGACGTCCGGCCCTCACCACCACCCAGGGGGTGATCGACCGGGTTCATGGCCACACCGCGAACCTTCGGCCGGCGGCCCCGCCAGCGCGCCGCGCCGGCCTTTCCGATCGACGTGAGCTCGTGCTCGACGTTGCCGATCTGGCCGACCGTCGCGTAGCAGGTCTTGTGGACCCGGCGCACCTCGGTCGACGGCAGTCGGAGCGACACGTAGTCGCCCTCGCGCGCCACCAGCTGGACCGATGCACCCGCCGAGCGCGCCATCTGGCCACCCTTGCCGGGCTTGAGTTCGACGTTGTGGAGCTGCGTCCCGAGCGGCACCCGCTCCAGCGGCAGCGCGTTGCCCGGCTTGATGTCGGCGTCCGGACCGGCCTCGATCACGTCCCCGACCTTCATGTCGCGGACGTGGAGGATGTAGCGCTTCTCGCCGTCCTCGTACGTGACGAGCGCGATGTTCGCCGTCCGGTTCGGATCGTACTCAATCTCGGTGATCCGGCCGGGCATGCCCAGCTTGTTCCGCTTGAAGTCGATCCTGCGGTACTTCCGCTTGTGGCCGCCGCCCCGCCGACGCGACGTGATGCGTCCATGGTGGTTGCGTCCCCCCGACTTCGACAGCGACTCGGTGAGCGACCTCTCCGGCTTCGAACGCGTGACCTCGTCGGTCTGCAGGCTCGAGCGGAAACGTGCTCCCGGCGTCACCGGCTTGAACTTCTTGATCGCCATGGGTCAGCTCCTCACCCGACTTCGTAGAACTCGATGTGGTCACCCTCGGCGAGGGTCACCAGCGCCTTCTTCCAGGACGGGCGCCGGCCCATGGTGCGCTCGCGGCTCATGCGGCCGAGGAACGCCCGACGGGCCTTCCCGGCGTACCGCATCGTCCGAACACCCTCGACCGACACGTCCCAGATCTTCTCCACCGCATGGCGGATGTCGTGCTTGTTGGCGCCTTCGTCCACCACGAAGGTGTAGACGTTGCGCTCCTCGATGTCCCGGGCCGACTTCTCGGTCACCACGGGACGGACGATCACGTCGAAGTGGTCACGCATCGTCGCCTCCATCGGATCCGGCGGCCGCGAGCGACTCGAGCGCCTCGCGCTCGATCACGACCGTGTCGGCCCGGAGAATGTCGTAGACGGACTCGGATCCGAACGCCTGGACCTCCACCTCGGGCAGGTTGCGGCCCGAGAGGTAGACGTTCTCCTTCACGCCGTCGGTGAGCAGCAGGACCTTCCGGCCGCCGAGGTCGATCTGCGCGAGGTAGTCGCGGAGATCGGACGTCTTCGGCGCGTCCATCGAAAGGCCGTCGATCAGCACCACGCGCTCGGCCTCGGCCCGCGCGTTGAAGGCGGAGCGACGCGCGAGCGCCTTCACCTTCCGGGGCACCTTCTGGCGCCACGAGTGCGGAATCGGCGGGAACGCTCGGCCACCACCGGCCCACTGCGCCGCCCGGATCGTCCCCTGACGGGCGCGTCCGGTACCCTTCTGCCGCCACGGCTTCCGGCTTCCGCCCTTCACCGCCGAGCGGTTCTTGGCCGCGGCCGTGCCCTGACGCTGGTTGGCGAGGTACGCCTTCACCACCTGGTGCAGGACCGGCTCGTTCACGACGCCGTCGAAGATCGACTCGGGCAGCGCCCGGGCCTTTCCCTTCTTGCCGTCGTTCTTGTAGTAGGCTGCCTTGAACATGGTCATCACTTCTGGATCAGGACGTAGCTGTCACGCGATCCCGGAACTCCGCCCTTCACGAAGAGGAGGTTCCGCTCGCCATCGATGCGCACGACCTGGATGTTCCGAATCGTCTTCCGGGTCTGACCCATCTGCCCGGGGAGCTTCTTGCCCTTGATCACGCGGGACGGGTCGGTGCCCGGCCCGAGCGAACCCGGGTTCCGGGACATCGGGTGCCCGTGACCGCCGGGGCGACCCGCGAAGCCGTAGCGCTTCACGACACCCTGGAAGCCCCGGCCTTTCGACGTACCGGTGACGTTGACCCGGTCGCCGACCTCGAACTGCTCGACCGTCAGCTCCTGTCCGAGCTCGTACTCGGCGTCCCCGTTGAGCGGAAACTCGCGCACGATCCGGGGCGCGGCCTCGAGCCCGGCGGCGGCCACATGACCGAGCTCCGCCCGGGTGGACCGCTTCGCCTTCTTCGCGCCGAAGCCGACCTGGACGGCCTCGTAGCCGTCGGTCTCGACCGTCTTGATCTGCGTGACCGGGCACGGACCCGCCTCGATGACCGTCACGGGCACCTGCGCCCCCGACTCATCGAAGATCCGGGTCATGCCGATCTTCTTTCCGATTATTCCGGCCATGCTCAATCGACCTTGATCTCGACGTCCACACCCGCCGGGAGATCCAGCTTGGTGAGCGCGTCGATCGTCTGCGGGCGACTGTCGACGATGTCGATCAGGCGCTTGTGCGTCCGAAGTTCGAACTGCTCGCGGGACTTCTTGTCGATGTGCGGTCCCTTCAGGACCGTCCACCGCTCACGCCTCGTCGGCAGCGGGATCGGGCCCCGCACGTTAGCCCCCGTCTTCTGGGCGGTACGAACGATATCTGCCGCGGTCTGATCCACGATCCAGTGATCGAACGCCTTGAGACGGATGCGAATCCTGTCGGCCATCGTCTGCGGTCCCCTACTCGATGATCTCGGTGACGACGCCCGCACCGACGGTGCGGCCGCCCTCGCGGATGGCGAAGCGGAGCTCCTTGTCCATGGCGATCGGCGTGATCAGCTCGACCTCCATCTGCACGTTGTCGCCCGGCATCACCATCTCC